>CBDCTQ010000001.1:0-163578 GCA_965222105.1 Saprospiraceae bacterium
GTGCCTTTTGAAAGTGAAACACTCCATATTTTGCGTAAAATCGCTCGAAGTTTGCCATTTTGCCACTTTTGGCAAATTGGAATTCTTGAATCCAGACTTTGGGTAGCGAAATAATTTTTTCAGCCGGGGTGGCCAGGGGGCGACGTTATGGACATTATGTCTCCTGTGGAAATGGGGGAAAAGGGGACGTGAATATGGAGCTCTTTTTAAATACTCACCCATTTATTTTTATTATCCGTATTTTCCAGTATTTTGCAGTCAAATATTTACTCTCATTTCTTTTAAATAGTTATGTCGGAAAAAAAGAAGAAACTACGTGGTCGGCCTCCAAAAAGTAAGGAAAAGACGCTTCGTTTCACCATGGATATTCCATTTGAGCTTCACGCTCTAATATCTAAGGAAATTGAGGAATCTGGCCAAACAATGAAAGGTTATTTTATTGCTCTAGCTAAGAAAGACTTGAGAAGGAAGTGAAGTAGTAAATAAGATATTTCTTTCAAATATTTGGACCATAGACCCAATATGAACAAAGTACTAGATTTTATCGCTAAAGAAACAGACGGAAAAAATTACAAATCTTACAAGTACTGTTTAGAAGATGTCCTGGTACCAAGGATTCAATATGAAGATAAGAAAGATATTAGGGTAAAAAAGAAAGGAGAGACTGATAAGAGCATGGTAAAACCCAGGTCAGTTAAACGTACTGCTGAAAGTATTAGGGGAGACGATCCTTTATTTAAATATTTTTTAGATGGATCAAGGAGAACTTACAAGGTTGATGACATCGCTTATGGAAAAAGACTATATCCAATAATCGCAGGGCAAGTTGGAGTAGCGGTGTGTTTTAGAAAAGACCAACATAGTTTTAAGTCGTATTATCTGGAAAATCCATTAATCATTACAGTTCCAGAAAACGCGAATGCAAAAGCCTCTGTTGGAAAAGAACATCTTTTTTTCAATGGGTTATTAAAAAAGTTAAACAGTCAAAAAATATTGAAAAGGCAAAACATCAAGTTTAGCAAAATTTTACCTTATGGAAGCAGCGGTGCGTCAGAAAATGATAAATATGAGGATCGAGGAGTGGCAAAAATACAGGATGAGATGATAAGACTGGAGCAAGAAGTTGTTCTGAAATTAGTTAAAGCCAAAAAACTAAATCTAAATACCTACCTAATTAAGGATGGTTCATTGGAGTATATGAAAAGTGGTGAATCAAGAGAGTTGTCATCTATAAAATCAAATTATGATTGTATAGTTGGTGTGTCAAAATCATTCAATCCCGAAGCATTATCCCATGATGTTAAAGATATTTCCAGAATTATTGCGGATTTAAAAGAGTATGAAAGAACACCCGCATTTATGTACCAAACTGATCGGATTCCAGATGTAAAGTTTAGTGTTTGGTATTTGCGGATTAGAGCAAAACAATTTACGGATAGCCCTTTTGATGGAGTTTTGAAAATTGAGAAAATTTTAGTGTGGGAATCTCAAGAAGAAGACGGATTGGACTCTGATGAAATAGATTTAATTAGTGCCAATATAATCAATGAACGCAACCCGGTTTGCTATGGAGGTGACAAAAGATGGGCTAAACATCTATATCCAATATTTTTAACTGAGAATTATATAAAAAGTCAATATTTGAGTGACATACACTTTATTAACCTGTTTTGAATGACAAAAGTAATAGGTAAAATCGCTGCAACTGAAAAACGACCTACCACAATAGACGAGTTTTTCTTTTGGACGAATAAACAAAGGGTATTAAACCCGTTCGATGTGGTAAAAGTGGAACACATTGATAGTTCAATTACGTTTGGAGTTATTGAAGAAATTTCACATATCACAGATTCTTCCAGCTATCTTAGCAATTTCATTTCAAATGATTTTGGAGACGTATCTTCCCATGCAAATATGTATAGGATAGGGATGAATTTTGTCAAAGCAAAAGTAGTAGGAAACAATAAGAGCATATACACTCCTGTATTGGACGGAAGTAAAGTAAGCTTGGTTAATCAAGATGAAGTGCTTCAGGCACTTGGATTGAAAGAGGTAAAAAATCCATTGCCCTGTGGCTACATGGAGATGTACAGAGATGAAGACAAAATAACTCTACCTGTCCATTTTAATGCACAATTTTTGATTGGTCCAGAAGGCGCACATTTGAATATTTCTGGTATTTCAGGCTTGGCAGCCAAGACATCTTATACCATGTTTTTGCTTAAAGCTATTCAGAATATGTACATGAATAAACCAGATGATTTTGCAGAAGATTCAGTAGCTTTTGTGATTTTCAATGTGAAAGGACGAGATTTATTGGCGATAGATGAATCTAATCAAAGTTTAGACCGCAATGAGAAGTCCAAATATAAAAAAATGTTGAATATCGACCCCAAGCCATTTAAAAACGTAAAATATTTTTACCCATTTTCTGATCAAACAGAATCGAAAACCTTTAGCTATGGTGCTAAAAATGACATTGAATCCCAAATTGATTTAAACAAAGCATTCCGATACAAATACGTATTTGAAGATGATAAACCTAATTTAGATTTATTGTTTTCTAATATTGAAGATTCAAGTGGTACAATGGAGTCCATTGTCAATTTTATACTCACCGATCAGGGAGGATTCGGCCAGGTAAGCAGTTGGTCAAAATTTGTAAACAAAGTCGGTGAATTTACCAAAGCAGGCAGAAAAGGAGGAGATAAAGATATATCTGTAATGAGCTGGAGAAAATTTAAAAGGGTAATAAGTAAGTCTTTAAACCATCCCATTTTTTCACAAAGAGTAGTGCCTTCAAAAAATGAAGTAAGACTGCGGGAATCTATAACAGAGATTCAAAAGAACGATGTTCACGTAATTGACATCGCTCGTTTAGATCAGGACACTCAATCCTTTGTTTTTGGAAATGTTATCAGATCTATATATGATTTAAAGCTTGGACAAGAAGATCGAAGAGAAGGGGATATTCCTTCAAAAATAATAATATTTATTGATGAGCTAAATAAGTACGCATCTAAAGATGTTCCTAAAAATTCTCCAATCTTACGGCAGATTATTGATATTTCGGAAAGAGGAAGATCATTGGGAATTATATTGTTTTCAGTGGAGCAATTTAAAAGTGCCATTCATGACAGGGTAAAAGGCAATTGCGCCACTCATGCTTATGGAAGAACCAATGCGATTGAAATTTCTAAATCTGATTACAGGTTTGTTCCTGCTGTGTACAAAAATATGATGACCAGACTTGATCCGGGAGAATACATAATTGAACACCCGGTATTTCGGTCTTTGCTAAATATTAAATTTCCTCGACCATTATATAAACAATTTCCAAATGGCTAAAGTAGAAACGATAATTGGAAAAGATGTTATTGAATCATTGACTTTGGGGATGTATGAGGATGCCCGGTTTATATATCGCGAATATATACAGAATGCTGCTGACCAAATTGATAAAGCTGTTGAGGTTGGATTAATGAAATCAAAAAATGACGGAAGAATAGAAATTACAATTGATAAAAACCAACGTCAGATTTCATTCTATGACAATGCTACCGGTATTGAAGCCAAAAAGGTGCTACCTATTCTAAAGAATATTGCACGATCAACGAAAGACAGGGCGAAGAACAAAGGGTTTCGCGGAATTGGTCGTTTAGGTGGATTAGGATATTGTGACAGGTTAATTTTTGAGACCAGCTATAAAGGAGAAGACAGGAAATCTATTTTGACTTGGGATACAAAGCTGCTCAAGACCATTATAAACAATCGAAAAAAGAAAGAGACTGCTGTCGAAGTTATTGATGCTGTTACATCTCTAAGTATAAAAAAAGAAGCAAAAGATCAAAGATATTTTAAAGTTATACTTGAAAATGTATCAAATGATCATCTTTTGAATGAAAAAAAGATTTCAGGGTATCTTTCGATGGTCGCGCCCGTACCTTATCCTAAAGGTTTTATTTACAAAACAGAAATTTACAAAAAAGCGAAATCGCTGCGCTTCAATTTAGATGAGTATCTCATTTTTATAAATAATAAAAACCAATTATTTAAAGCATATACGTCCAGCCTTTATGAAGGCGAAGAAGGTAATAAAAAAAGATTTGATGAAATACACGAAATTGAATTGGTGACTTTTAAAGATGAAAACAAGGACTTAATCGCATGGGGTTGGTATAGTATATCTTCCTTAAAAAAGCAATTACCAATCATCAATACTGCCAGAGGAATAAGACTGAGGAAGGGGAACATTCAAATTGGATTGGAAAATTGTCTGGAAAAATTGTTTAAAGAAAGTAGAGGCAATTTGTATTTTTTTGGAGAAATACATGCTGTTAGTCCGGAACTTATTCCCAATGCAAGACGCGATTATTTTCTTGAAAATGAGGTGTTGTTTGAATTGGAAAATCAACTTAAAGTTCTGTTCGAAAAGTTACATAATCTATATCATTTCTCTTCAAAGGTTCGAAATACAAAAAAGAAGATTGATGATTTTATGGATTTTTCAAAAGAGCTAGAAGAAAAACAGGAAAAAGGATTTACTAATGCAGAGGAGGAAAAAAAATACCTAAATACTTTTGAGGCAAAAAAAGAAAAGGCAAGAGTTGCTGAAGAGCAACTAAACAAAACCCAGGAAAGAATTTTATCAGATTTGCCTGCAAAGAAAAAAGTGTTTGACAAAGTAGTTGAAGGTAATAAAAAGGTAAAGGTTGAAGAAGTAAAGGTTGAAAAGAATCATAAAACGAAATTCATCACTGATGAAATTACTACTCTAAGTAAAAAAGATCGAAAATTGGTTTCAAGAATATTTTCTGTAATAGATACAGTTTTGCCAAAAGATATTGCCAATATTTTAAAGGATAAAATTAAAGAGGAGTTGCAATGAAAATATCTATTGAAAATTTTAAATCCATAAAAAAGCTAAAGGACTTTGAACTTCGTCCATTCACAATTTTGTCAGGAGTTAATAGCTCAGGCAAATCTTCTTTTATACAACTTTTGTTACTCTTGAAACAAACAGTTGAGTTAAATTCAGCAAACCGGCCCATATTTTTAGACGGAGAGCTATATAAAGTCACTGATTTCAAAGATATAGTTTTTAATCATGATTTAGAAAAAACAATAAATGTATCCTTTGTATTCAATCAAAAGGAAATTTTGGAATTGAAATACGCAGATTTGGATATATATAAAAATAATAATCCTGAAGTTTTAATAGGCATTAAGTTTATTTTTAAGGAGGATTTTATAGTTATTAATGAGTTTGAAATTAAAATGGATTTGGAAGGAGATATTAAAAAACCATTTATTAAGTTCAATCGTGACAAGATTAACTATTTAGTTAAAACAAATGATAATTTCTTTGGTACTGGTATATGGAATGAAATAAATATTGCAGATGTCAGTTTTCTTTCCTTTTATCCCCTTTCTCTTAAAAAATACAATGATCCAACTGCCGAAGAAAAAGTTATAAAATTAGAATGGATTAAAAAATTAATTAATGTTTTTTTTGAAAATGTTTTCTATATAGGCCCAGATCGTAAAGCACCCCAAGAAGAATATGTTTCAAAAAGAAAGCTGAAGAATGTAAGTCATACTGGTGACAATGTTGCCCAAATACTTGAAAACTATGCTAACACTCCCGTTCAATATTTTCAAATAGTGACTGAACCAGATGCTTCAATCAAGTATAAAGCTACGGAAGAAACTTTGGTTGAAGCTGTAAAGTATTGGATGTGTGAAATATTTGATGTTGCAGATGAATTATACGCTAATAAGATCGGAGAAAACTATAAAATAGAACTTGTAAGCAAAACAGGACTTCCTACAAACATACGGCATGTTGGTTTTGGTATTAGCCAATTACTACCAATAGTTGTCGAAGGACTGAGGATGCAAGCCAAAGGAATATTAATTGTCGAGCAACCCGAAATACATTTGCACCCAAAATTACAAAGTCTCCTTTTTGATTTCCTATATAGTTTAACGCTTCAAGAAAAAAAGGTACTTGTTGAAACGCATAGTAGTCATTTCATTACTCGAATGAGAAGACGGATTGCTGAGGATGATAGTAATAAAATGGACGACCGTATAAATCTTACTTTTATTGAAGGAGATATCTTTAGAACTATCAAATTGGATGATTTTGGGATATTAGACTATTACCCAGAAGATTTTATTGAGCCATCGAATAGTGAACTGAGAGCAATTGTCAAAGCCCAAACGAGTAAAAGACGAAAGAATGCATAATATTATAATAGATGTATCTTCTTTAATATGGGATGAAAGTGATTATCAAGCAAATCAACATAACTATTATCATTTAGTAGATGGTATAACATATTTTTTTGCAAAAATAGAAAATGAAAAATTTCCAGTACTACTTAGTGGTAATCTTAGAGATCAACTAATGGCCAATTTTCCTTTCGGAAAACCGCCTTATTATGGAGGAGATTTTGAAAGCCAAACATTACGATTTTTAAGTAAGGTACAAACATGTGAATATCCATCTGATTCTATTCCGAATTTAATCTCAATTCCCAACATAGTACGGAATTATTTTAATGAGGAAGTAAAGCAAGAAATCCGATTTCTTATTTCTAAAATTCATGTAGATAATGAGTCTGAGAATGTATACTTTACTTTTGAATATCTATGGGAGGGAGAAGAAAAACTTATAACCAGAGGAGATGAGTCTGATAAAGAGTATGAAACAATCATTTCGGATAGAGATAAAGAACTAGACGATTTTTTTGAGAAAATTAAACCAGTTTTTGAACATAACCCAAAACATGATAAATCTCCAAATAAAGACAAGAATGCCTGGGAACAATCAGATAATAAGTTAGGATTTATTTCCCAATTGAGTTGTTATAATGGTCAAGACAATAATAGACCTCAAGAAATACTTGACAAAAGGTATCCTGAAAAATTTGGAGGGAGGTATATAGGATATGACATTGACAATGAAGTCTTTGTTGTTTTCCGATGTCACAAGGATAATAAATATCATGGTTATGATGAATACAATGATAACAACCCTGAAAAAGTGCCACCAAAGGTAAAAGAACATTTTAATAAATAAAATGGATAATTACAAACCACATATAGGTAAAAACGTCATAGAGACACTAACTCTGGGGATGTATGAAGATGCTCGGTTCATTTATCGGGAATATGTTCAGAATGCAGCCGATCAAATTGATGTAGCTGTTGAAGAGGGAATTTTAGATAGAAAAAGTAATGGTGAAATTAATATTATTATTGACAAAGAAGAAAGAGAAATTATTGTTGAAGACAATGCTACTGGGATAAGATTAGAAGATGTATTGCAATTTTTAGGCGATGTAGCGAATTCGCAAAAAGATAGGACTAAAAGAAAAGGATTTAGAGGCATAGGGCGACTGGGAGGATTGGGATATTGTAAAAAATTAATTTTTGAAACCTCTTATAAAGGTGAAGATAAAAAAAGTACAGTAACTTTAAATGCAGCACAGCTTAAGCGTTTCATTGAAGATGATACCTATATAGCAGATGCAGCTACTGTAATTAGTGTTGTTACCAACCTTGAAAAAGATAAAGAAAAGGTGGACAGGCATTATTTTAAAGTTAAATTACAGAAAGTTACAAATGATAAACTTCTAGATATAGAAAATGTAAGAAAATATTTGTCTATTGTAGCACCTGTACCTTTTAGGAAAGATTTTAAGTTTGCGAAAAAAATCTACCGTTTTTACACCAAAAAAAATATTAAAATTGAGGAGTATGATATTCGACTTAATGTTAACGATAAACCACTTCACAAACCATACAAAACAATAATTCATAGCAAAACCGGAAATAAAGAGGTTCGTATCTTAGATGTTGATTTTTTAGAATTACGCAATGATGATGATTTGTTAATTGCCATTGGTTGGTATGGTATTTCAGATTTGCTAAACAATATCATTCACCAAGATGACTATGAAAGAGGTATAAGGATTCGAAAAGATAATATCCAAATTGGTGATGAAAACACACTAAATTTCCTGTTTAAAGAAGATCGGTTTAACCGTCATTTTATTGGTGAAGTCCATGTAATTGGTGATTCATTTGAACCAGAAAATGAATTTAAACCTAATGCTAGAAGAGATTACTTTAATGATAGCAAAGTTGTTCAGATTTTTGAGCAAAAACTTAGATATGAATTTGACAAGATATACAAGCTAGCCCACACTGCTTCGGAAATCCATAGTAGTATCAAAAAAATAGAAAAATATACACAAGAGAAAGGAAAATTAGAAGCGAAGAAATTTAGAAGCAATAACGAAGAACGTCAAAAGAGACAAGAACTTGAGAGACTCAAAGAGGAGGCAATGAAAGGAATGAAAGCTTTGGAAAAGGCAAAAGAAAAATCAAATATAGATCCTGAGGTTAAAACCATTTTTGACTTTAAAACGAATAACATTAATTTGGCAATTGACGATGAAAATGAGTTACGGATCAAAAACGTATATGATAAACCTGAATTGTCAAAACTAGGTAAAAGGGAGCGACACCTCGTATTTGAAATTTTTGAACTTATTGAAGCTAACCTTGATGTGGAAAATGCTGAAAAAATAAAACAAATCATTATTGAACACTATAATTAAACATGCCAAAGAAAAAGAGAAACATTTTATTAGTCGAGCCAGGTTATAAAAACAAGTATCCGCCTATTGGCTTAATGAAAATAGCCACCTATCACAAAATGTTAGGAGATAAAGTTACTTTTTATAAAGGTGACATAAAGCAATTCATTTTAGATGAAACTACAGAAGAATGTATCACAAAAATGATTGAGCTAGATGACCGAATTAAGTGGAAGAAAAGAAGGGGGGCAATTAAAAATTATATCAAAACTAAGCAGAGTAAATATTTGAATGAAGTCTTAGAAGGAGTTCCTGATATATTTTCAGAAAAGAATAGTAAATATCCCTTACTAGAGTTGTGGTTCAAGCACTTTTCCGATTTTTTCAGAAAGAAAAAATATAAAGACTCTCCCAAATGGGATAGAGTTTATGTAACAACACTTTTTACATTTTATTGGAAAGTAACAGTACAAACCATTAAGGATGCTAAAGTGCTGGTTAAGAATATTCACGAGTTAAAGGTGGGAGGAGTATTAGCGTCATTGTTAACAATGGAAGTCTATGAAGAAACAGGTATTTTGCCAATCGCTGGGCTGCTGGATAAACCTGGTATGCTTGATGACAATGAATACATCGTCGATGATCTTCCTTTAGATTATTCCATTCTTGATGAAATTAATTACGAATATCCAACCGGTAGTGCCTACTTTACCTTTATGACGAAGGGGTGTACAAGGACTTGTGCCTTTTGCTCAGTTCCAAAATTGGAACCAACTTACAAAGAAAAAATACCTACAAAGAAAAAGTTTGATAAAATTAAAAAGTTGTATGGTGAACAACAAAACTTGCTATTAATGGATAACAATGTATTGGCTTCTCCTAAATTTCCAGAGATCATCCAGGAAATTAAGGATATGGGCTTTTATAAAGGAGCCACACTTATACAACCAAACCAGTTAGACATTGCAATTAGAAATTTAAAAAAAGGTATAAATGACAAAGCCTATATAAATAGGTGCAATCATTTATTAAAAGAGTTGTTAAATAAACGAATTAAAAAAAAGAGTACCGAACAGGAAGTTTACGATTTGTTGGATAAGCATCATTTGTTGGAATTAGAAACAACGACAAAACAAAATTTGATAAAATGCTATCCAAAAATAAAGGATATTTATGAAGCGTATAGAGATAAAACTCCAAAACTACGAGTTGTGGATTTTAATCAAGGAACGGATGCTAGATATGTGACGGAGGAAATTATGAAGCTTATGAGCGAGATACCTATATACCCATTAAGAATTGCTTTTGATTATTGGGGACTAAGGAAAAAATATATTAATGCCGTTCGATTAGCAGCAAAATATGGAATAGATAGGCTGTCAAATTATTTACTTTTTAATTTTAAAGATCGGCCGGAAGATTTGTACAATCGGATGAAGATAAACATAGAACTCTCTGAGGAGCTAAATATTCATATATATTCTTTTCCAATGAAGTACATTCCATTATTTGGAGAAGAAGCAAAGCATAGGCGTTTTATTGGAAAGTTTTGGAATAAAAAATTTATTCGTGCAATACAATCCGTTAGTAATGCTACAAGAGGTATCGTACCACCCGGTAGAAGTTTTTTTGAAAAAGCATGGGGCAAAGATATAGACGGCTATTTCGAAATTTTATACATGCCTGAAACATATATAATTTACAGAAAAATATTTGAAGATCTCGGCTATACCCAAAAATGGTTTGATTTATTTTACAATCAACTTGATGAAGAAGAGCAAGCAATAGCTAAAAATATTATTGAGATTAACGACTTCAAAGACATTCAGTCTAAAACCAATAATGAAAAAATTCTCAGACTTCTATCTCATTATTTAATTACTAGAACTGATGTCAAGAAAAGTGATAAAGAGTATAAAGCACTTAAAAAGAAATATGATCAGATCATTAAATCAGATAGATTTGTTGAACTTACTCTAACTTATGATTTTGAGTGATTTGAAAAACATCGAAGAACTTATTCCGTATTTTCTCAACACCCATTCTCCGCCAGCTTCCGCTCAAAGCAAACTTCATCAGAAACACAACGATAAGTTATCATAACAGGAAGGTTTTTATTGAGCAAGAGAAGGTACCTGATAATCAAAGTCAAGCGGATTATCTTCCAACCAATTAATCAACTTTTCGTGGGCGGCTTTAGGAGTAAATTGCTGGGGTAATCCTGCGATGGCGCCGACATCAATGGTTCCTTGGTAATGAATGTTTTGGTTTTTATAAAAAATGTTCTGTAAGATTTGAATGGTGACTATATCCATACCTGTTCGTTGTAAATCGACTTCTTCGACGATTTGAGTGAGGTAACTTACATTGAGGTTTAGATTCTTTGCCACTTCTTCTCTGGTGATGCAATTGCCAGTCAATTGAAGTAGGTCTTTTGCTACCTGAATTTGTGGGTAGCCCTGTTGTTGTAAGCTATTGATTACTGAAAGGTGTTTGCCATTGGGTGTAATTTTGGATTCGAATCGTTCAGAATTATTGAGTTTTTTTGCTTGGAATTGTGGTGCCAGCATTTCTTCCTGATGACAAGCAAAGAAAGAAAATCCCACGAGCAAGAGAATGGCAACGATTGGGATAACAGTTCTAGGGCGGATTAATTCAGGAAAATTTAAGCGATTGGATTTCATGGGTAAAGAATTTGGTAGGTGAATAAAAACAGGCTCTCCAAACTATTCCGAAGAATGAATGAAGAACCTGGAGAAAGGCCGTATAGGCAAAAATGTTTACTGAGAAGACTCTGCTTTGACCATAACCATTTCGGTTACGGTTTCGTCAGCAACACGAGTAATGTTGAGAATGTCGGAGTAAAGAATTTTTACACGCTCGTTTTCGGAAGTGAGCATTACTGCATCGGGGTTGCTCAAATCAAATTTCACTTCCCGGACATCCCATTGGTAAAGCAGTTTTTTGGTGTCATCGAGGATTTCGAGGGAATCAAAATTTTGATTGGTGGCCATTCGCTTGAAATAATTTTTCCAGTAGTTGGTGCTTATGGCTCGATTATAATTACCCTCATTTGAAATTGATGGTTCCGCTTTTACCAGAAGTTGTTCGGTTATAGTTTTATCCGATTTTCGGGTGATTTTTAAAATGTCGTCATAAAGAACTGGGATGCCGTTGTATTCTGAGATGAAGACAACAGCTTGTGGTGCATTGAGGTCGAAACGGAGTTCGAGGACGTGCCAGTGATAAAGTAGTTTACCTGTTTGATCATATATTTCGAGATAATCGAAATCCTGAGACCTAGCCATCTTTTCGATGTATTTTTTCCAATAGGCGAAGGAAGTGAGTTTGCTCGTAATTGAATTGTTGAAACTTGTGCTTAGTTCAGCATTTTTTTCAGTTAGTAACAAATCATCTTTGGTGCAACTGGTAAAAATGAGGACGAGTGAAAGGGTGAAAAGAGTGGTAGCTAATTTTAGGAAAGGTTTCATAGCTTTATATTTTGGTAATTGATGGAATGAAAATTAGTTGGCGTAGTTTATCATGGGACATAAGTGTTGCGCTTTTTGCTGTGCCAAAAACAGGTCTTCTTCTGCAGGAATGTGATATGAAAAATTCAGCGAATTCTCCAAAACGTATTTCACTATTTTGGAGTGAGTGCTTCTGGTTTCAAATTTATTTTCGTTGGAATAAGCTGCGATGTCGATCAAACCCTCGCTATGAATATTTTGGCCTCGATAGAAAATGTTTTGCATGATTTGGATGGTCACAACATCGAGTCCGCAGCGTAATAAATCTACCTCTTCAATGATTTGGGTCAGGAGGCTTGGAGAGGTATTAAGATAATGTGCCAGTTCTTCGCGGTTGGAAACCTCAGCAGCAAAGCACAATAAATCCTCTTTGTTTTTTATGTTATAGTTGTCCTCATTTCCGAGTTTGTTAAGAATAACAGCATGTTTTCCGTTGCGATAAATTTTATGTTCGAAGCGTCCTTCATCCTGGCTATTATTATGTTCCCAAAATATCTTAAAATCGAAGGATGCTTCATCTTGATCAGGAGATTGTTTTTCAAGATTTGAAATAGGGTTAATGGACTGATTTTTTTCACAACTGTGAAATAATAAAAATAGCAAACCAGTTAAAGTGATAAGGCTTAAACTGTACTTATTAAAAATGATATTTTTCATGGTTGATGGAATTAATAGGTGAGAAAAAAGAGGGGGAGTTTTGAAGAAGAATATTAAAGTTATTCATTACAGGAAAGCTTGAACTCAAATCGGGTGGGATCACCATTGCTATATACAATCACACAATCACCAGCCTGGTGAGCAGTGTTTATCCAGTTTTCAATTTCTGGGATGCCGATTTCGTATTGCTCAACAATAGGGTTGTTGTTGCCAGCAGCCCAGCCGGACATATCCATAAGTAATTTCTCCGCATTGGCATTGGCGAGGATATTGCGGTTCATCACTTCGCCAGTAAAAAGGTTGGCATAATTCCATCGACTAAAATGAAGTATTTGGGCATCGATTTCGGAAAGACCTAATTGAAGAAGGTCGGCTAATTCCAGGTGGACTAGAATACAGAAAGAATCAATCCCTAATTGCTCGGAAAGTTGCTGACGGGCATCACTGAAATCAAACTTTTGAAGAAAATTCTGAGCGTTTTGGATATTTATTCCATTGGTTTTAAGGTAAGCCACAAAATCGGCTACACGGTTTTCTTTTACTTCGCGTAATCGGACATTAAAGTTATTCTCATCATTGGAGTTATCCCTTGATTTTAGCTGCTCGATTTTTGGAAAAACTGGAATCAACGATTCTTTCTGGCAAGCTTCAAAAATCAAAAAGGCTGAAAGTAGAATAACAAGGATAAAAGTGACGGAGGTTTTGATTTTCATGGGATTATAATTTGGTAGGGGGTTAAAAAATAAGGTATAAAGGCAAGCTCCCTGCACCATTCAGAGAATGGAACAGGGAGTGCAAAGAAAGGATTTTGGGGCGGAGGACATGGGCGATTGTTTGGCTAAAAATAGGAGCGTTGATTATGGGAATCAAGTAAATAGTGAACGGCCGTGTTTGGGTTTATGAATGGGAATGGCTTTACATTGGGAGGCAATGAAACTGGGTGGTACAAATTTTGGACACATTTCAGTTTTAAGAAAACATTTATCTTTTTAGAAATAGAAACAACATGAGAAAACGAAACTTTAATGGAACCAAAATCTCTATTCTGGATAGTCCCCCAAAGTATGTTCAAAAAGACTTAGATTTTTTGAATGAAGATTTGGATCGGCGCATTCCTTCAAAAAGCTGGATAAAAATTTATTGATTGCAACCTGGAACATCCGTGCTTTTGGAGATGTGACAAGAAAATGGTTGTCCAGAAAAGAGGATACTCCAAAACGTGATTTACAATCCGTGCTAATGATGGCGAATATCATATCGCGTTTTGATGTGGTGGCGATTCAAGAAGTAAAGGCCAATATTCGGGGATTGCAGGAAATGGTTAAATTGTTGGGGAATAACTGGGGGCTTATCCTGACCGATGTCACTAAAGGATCCTATGGCAATGGCGAACGAATGGCCTATCTTTTTGATACCCGTCGTGTGCAGTTATCGGGATTGGCTTGTGAACTTGTGGTTCCAAAAGAACAGTTTCGTAAGATTGATAAAGAAGCTTTGGATAAGCAGTTTGCCAGAACGCCCTATGCAGTAGGTTTTCGAGTTGGACAAAAAACCTTTGTGCTGGTCACTTTGCATATATTATATGGCAAGAAGGCTAAGGAGCGAATACCAGAGTTAAAAGCCATCGCCCGATGGTTAAAGCAATGGTCGAAGACAACGAATGCTTATGATCGGAACCTTATTGCATTGGGCGATTTCAATATTGAGGCAAGAGGGGATTTATTGCATTCGACGTTTGTTTCTGAGGGCTTACACATTCCAGCGGATATGCAGTTGGTGACCCGATCTATATTTGATGAGACTAAATTTTACGACCACATTGCTTGGTTCAATGGCGATAATCATACACCGAAATTAGACTTGGAATATTTACGTGGAGGCAATTATGACTTTGTTGGGAAAGTATTGAAAGAACAAAGACTGACCTTACAGGAATTATCATGGCGGATATCGGACCATTACCCATTGTGGGCGGAGTTTTCGACTGTGGATCGTTGAAATTAATAGTGCAAGACACAATTCAAATATTGAACAATTCTTATCTCCTTTTGAAAAATAGATGTTTCGATAAGCTGACTGTAAACAGGGTCGAGGATGGTAATTATGTAATATCCGGATTTAGCAATAAGTATCCTGTTTTTGTTGTCGAGTACTAAATCTCTTTTTTGAAAACTATCATCTATTTTTTCCCAAAGGTTAATTGCTGAAATTGGAATATCAACAGGAATAAGTTTTCCTATGTCCAGTGAATAAGGAAGTTGGCCATCAAAATCAAAATGAATTACATTTTGTTTTTGACATCTGGTTTTATCGAAATAAATCAGCGGCTCCTGAGCAGGGAGTGATAAGGAAAAAAGGAGAAGAAGAAAAACGAAAAAGTGTCTCATAGCATGGAAAAAGGCTACCGGGAACCCTGTCCGCGATAGCCTTTCGATAATGTTTCAAAATGGTCCCGAACTGATAATCCAATATCGGGATGCCTTTCAATCTATCACAAGATAAAGTGGTTGTTGGAGAATGAAAAATGGGTTTTTGATTTCGGACAACATTGAGATTATAAAGGATGTTTTCGTTTATAATCCTTTGGTCCGATAATATTTCCAAATACATCTTCTTAATATTCTCTGGAAACACCGTAATATTGACTATTTTTACAGCATCAAAACACTAAGCAATACTATGAAGGAAAATCAAAATGTGGAATGGAAATTAAACTGGAGGGATGAATATCTCAAATGGATTTGTGGCTTTGCGAATGCTGAAGGAGGGGTACTTGAAATAGGTAAAAATGACAAGGGTGATGTAGTGGGGATTGCCAATGCTCAAAAGCTGCTGGAAGATTTACCCAACAAAATAAGAGATGTACTGGGAATTATTACCGATGTAAATCTTCAAACGAATAATGGCAAAGAGTGGCTGTCAATTGAGGTCGAATCCTATCCTTTTCCTGTCAATTACAAAGGACAATTTCATTACCGAAGTGGCAGCACCAAGCAGGAACTTAAAGGTGCCGCTCTCAATAAGTTTTTGCTTAAAAAGCAAGGTAGAAACTGGGATAGTGTTCCGGTGCCACATGTTTCAATAAAAGATTTGAGCAAAGAGGCTTTTTCTTATTTTAAAGAACAAGCTACGCAAACAAAGCGACTGGACAAGTCCATCTTAAAGAAAAGTCGTAAGACTTTGATTGAAAAACTTCGGTTGAATGAAAAGGAATATTTAAAGCGAGCTGCCCTTCTTCTTTTTCATCCAGACCCTGAAGAATTTTTTACAGGCGCCTATGTCAAGATTGGTTATTTCCGCACAGAAACAGATTTGCGTTTTCAGGATGAAGTACATGGGTATTTGTTTGAGCAAGTCGAAAAAACGATGGACTTGCTGCTCTCCAAATATCTTGAAGCACAAATTCGCTATCAGGGAATTAGCAGAATTGAGGAGTATCCGTATCCGGAAACTGCCTTGCGGGAAGCCATAATAAATGCGATAGCCCACAAAGATTACAGCTCTGGCAATCCGATTCAAATCAAGGTATATGACGACCATATTACCATCTGGAATGCTGGTCAATTACAGGAGCCATTGACGGTCAAAAAATTATTTGTACCTCACCCTTCCGTCCCCTTTAATCCTGATATTGCAACTTCTTTCTTCCGGGCAGGGCTTATAGAAGCCTGGGGACGGGGTACCATCAAAATTGTGGATGAGTGCAAGGCGTTCCATCTTCCAAAGCCTGTGTTTACCAACGAATTTTCTGGTTTTCAGGTTACGTTTAAAAGTAGTGTCGGTAAAAGTTCGGTAAAAGGTTCGGTAAAAAGTTCGGTAAAAAGTTCGGTAAAAATATTGGAGCTTATGGCTGTCGACCATACCATTACCATTCGTGAAATAGCAAGTCAATTAGGCATTTCAATCCGGGCAACGGAAAAGCAAGTCGCCAATCTGAAAAAGGAAAATAAGATTAAGCGAGTTGGCGCACGAAGAGGAGGGCATTGGGAAATCATTAAAAATTAAGCCGCTGCTGAAAGATGCAAACTATAATACCCCTTCGGTGTCTGACCTGTAACATCCTTAAACGACCGATAGAATGTCGAACGATTGTTAAAGCCACATTCTCTGGCCAGTCCGTAGAAGGTCAGCATACGAGCTTCGCCATTTAACAAGCGCTCCTGAAACTCCCGAATCCGGTAGCGATTTACAAAGACCTGAAAATTGTTGCACGTTCGAGTGTTGACGACTTGGGATAAATACTTGGTATTGGTGTTGAGTTGATCGGCAATGGATTTGAGGCAGACATCTTTTTGGAGATAGACTTTATCCTCATCGAAAAGAAGTTGCAAGTCCTGGTAAATGCGTTGGGCTTCTGGTTCGGTGAGGTTACTGCTAAGATATTTTATTGGTGCGTCCATGAGATTTAATTTTAGTGGTTATCAAAATGAGCGTGAATCAGAATTTCCCATTCCAATTCCAACAATGCTCTTTCTTTTTGAAAAATATCATACTTTTTTTTCTCGTATTGTTGTTCTGCTTTTAACAAATCGGTCGGTGAAATTTCGAGATGTTCCGCCTGGTCTTTTTTTACTTCGTAGAGTTGAGTATCGTATTCGAGTAGTTTTTTCATAAAGGCGATGTCTTGTTGCAGAGCGTAGTATTGCTGAATTAGCGCATGTAATCGGAGTTTGTCTTTTTGTAGCTTTAGTTCGTTTTTTCGGATGATACTTTGTCGTTTGGCTTGCCTGGATTCTTTGTTTCGGTGGCTGGTATAGATGAGGCTGGAAGACCAGGAAACTGTTGGGCGAGGTTTGCCGTCCAGGGTATAAGAGATGCCAACTGTTGGCAAGTATTTCAACCATTGTTTTTTATTGGTGAATTGAAATTCGGTGAGTTCTGCTTTGGTTTGTTCCGTATAAAAAGAATCCAAAGCGGCATAAAGCTGAGGTTCGGGAGGTAAACTATCGAGGAAAAAAAGGGAAATAAAAAGAAGTGCTTTCATAATGCCTTTCTGATTTTTGAAATTGGATTAACAAATCTTGAAAGGCAAAAAGATGGAGTTTAAATATAACGGATAGAGAAGGCGTTTAGTTTCCTCCACGAAAAAAGCTGGTAGGAATTGGCTACCAGCATTGAGGCAAAAACGAATAGGATTTTTGACTAAACACATTTATGCGGCCCTCGCTAAACGTGGTAAAGCGGCACTATTTATTTCGGTCAGTTTTTGCATCAGAAAACGATACTTTTTTCTTCCTCGTTTTACGAAGTCCGAATCGACATGATAAATCTTATGGAAGATTTTAAAGGGTGGATATTTTTGAATCCCAAAAACCATAAAGCTAATCCCATCGAAACCATCAAGATAAAAAGCCGTTTGTCGGTCATAGTCGTATTGCTGCAACTGGATTTCAAATTCTTCTTTACTACGGGCACTCGTAGTTTTAAAATCAATGAGGTTGTCTTTGGACACGACCAAATCGAATTTAGCTTTACACTTTAGACCAGTAGGTTTATCCACCCAAACGTGCGGCACTTCGGTTTGAGACTTTGCCAAAAGACTATGCAGTAATTCCGAATCCATCACCGCTTTAAACATCCCATCCAAATTTTGCTTTTCAGAATTTCGCAAATTGTAGTCCGGTAAATTGAAAACATTCGGCTCCAATATCATGGTGTGGAAAGCGGAGCCAAACACCAGGCAGCGTGCTGGAAACAATAGCTCTTTGTCTTTGAGTTGATATAGCAATCGGGTTAGCTTGCTGTTGTTTACGGCTTTGATTCTTCGTATATCATTTTTGGGAAGTTCGCTTTTTGGTACGTCGGCAGTGAATCCGTAATTGGAATAGTGGTTGATGAAATTGATGAATGAAGCTTGGGTGAAACTTTCTGTTTTTTTGACCCATTTTGGGTGAATCATATCCAAAGCAGCTTTTCCCAGATTAGTGAAAATTTTAAAATTGTTGCCTTTTGGGTTTTCGACATAAGCAATTCTTGGACTAACCCGGAGGTAGAGGTTTTCCAGTTTAGGTTTTCGTCCGGTGGGTTTTAATCGTTTTACTTTCATGGTGAGTTTTTTTTGCCTGCCTGCCTTAATAATTTGGGGTCAAGGTAGGCAGGGTGATTGAAAAAAAGAGGTAGGGAAGCAAGGTTCACCTACCTCTTTGGAGTAATGAGATTCAGACTGCTTTTTTAGTCGATACCTCTTCTAATTTTATTTCGGACTTCTCGGGTAATGCTTTATCCCCTATGCTTCCTATTCCATTCAAATGCTGAATAGGTGGTTTGTAGTTTACGGAAATTTCTACTTCAGCATCACCGGTCAAAGTTTCTGCCCTCCAAATATTCAGGGCTTCGCCAAGCTGTTTTACTTCCTCCTGATTTTCAGCTTCCAGCACTTTGTAAGAAAATTCGGCGATGAAATATTTATTGCCTTTTCCTTCACCGTTTTGCTTTACTTTTTCGACTGGCTTTGCGGTTAATACCACTTGGCTAAGATTTACGGAATCATAAAAAAGATCATTGGTGCATTTCTCCAAATTCTCCACACTATAGCCGTGAAAAAGCAAGCTGCACAAATGGCCGCCTTCATTGACAAAGAAAAACTCTGCCCACTTTTTTAATCCGAAGGACAAAATATTATCGCGGAAGAGTCGGTACGCTATTGGGATAAAAGTAAGTGCTTCGCCCTTTTTTGTAATATTGGTTTCTCCGTTTACATTAAATAACCCACGACTTGCGTCGAAGCGATAAGACCTCGGATATCCAGGACGATAACGAATTTGTAATTCGCCAGATTCCTTGTCTATGAAATTGGTTTTGGTGCTTGGTAAAAGAGGATTTTGATTTTTCATAATTATGTATTTAAAGTGTTATAAAATGTAAATTAGTAATCGCTTGGGTATAAAATCGTAGTGGCACTTCGGTTGGCTTCGGTGATAATCCAGATTCGATTGTTGCCCTGATGATTAATATTTTGCAAATCAATAGGGATGTTGTAAACCGATAATATTCGCATGCCCATCTTTAAAGATTCATCGTTGATTTTCTTATCGTCTGTACAGCAGTCTCCCCAATCTTTCGAGTGATGACGACGAAGTGATTTTTGAACAAAGGAATAAAATGGGGCGTTTCTCATTGCTTCATTGATGGCACAGGTAGCTAAAGTTTGACCAAGTTGGAAAGACATAATTTTTTGATTTTAGTTTTAAAAATGAATGTTCACTTACCCTCAGCATTTCCTATGGCATAGGAAAACCGTTCAGTCATCCGAATGAAAATGACATAACTAAAAAAATAAGATTGTTAAGAAAAGTATCTGTTTATGAAGCCTTACTCATAGGTAGCTTCAAAGGTATTACAGGTGCTTTGATTCGCGACCTGCAAAGCATGGATTCCATGACCTCGTCAAAAACGCGATGCAAATCCAGTTTGACAATTTGAGTAAAATAACCAGGTTGATTCAAGTGAATGACCAACTGATGTGGAGTACGTGATTTAACCCAACTCACCCGATAAGCTTTGCGAAAAGCTTGTTCAAAAACGGGATTGGAAAACAAAGGTTGGTCAACAAAAATGTGATAAGAAGTCAGAGAAATTTTCTCAACACAACAATAGTAAACCGGCTCGTAAGTTGCCTCCTGTTGTTCAATAAAACGTCCTTCTTCTTCACCGATTTCGTGCAGGTCAATGTGGTTGTAATATCTCATTATGTATGCTTGTTTTTGGAGTTTGTAACCTACCAAATGAGTAGGCAGGCACCACTAATACAAATGCTTTGAAAGTACAATAAAGATACAAAACATTTTGTTGAAAATCAAAAATTTATTGTACTATTTTTTACTTATTTCGCTGAAAATCAGCGAATTATGTAAAAATAAAATCAACAAAAAGTTTGTAAAATGCAAGCGATTTTCGTATCTTTAAAAATGAAATTAGCGATTACAGGCAGTCGAAAATACACCGACTATGAGGAGTTGAAACAAGTAGTAAAATCGCTTGCACCCGATGCTGAAATGATCATCAGTGGCGGAGCTAAAGGAGCCGACCAACTGGCTGTCAGATATGCAAAAGAGCATGGTTTGGAATTTGAAGAAATATGCCCGGATTACAAAAAGCACTTTGCCAAAGTAGCTCCTCTAAAACGGAACTCGGAAATAGTAGCAAAGGCTGATAAAGTCATTGCTTTTTATTTCAAAACTCAAAGCGGCGGTACACTCGATACAGCCAAAAAAGCAATGGCTGCCGGGAAGCTACTGGCCGAAGTAATCAATGGCAAAGTAACCAGGCACGAAAATAAGCTGCAACTATTCTAAAGGTAGTAGCAACTGGTGCGCCTGCCAGGATAGACCAGCTGGCTAAAGACAAAGAAAATGAAATACCGCACTTTCAAAAATAGTTGTGGCAGGGCCACGCCGCTTTTTAAAAAGATGAGATAAAAGAAGAAAAAAGACCAGCCGACTGAAAGAGAAAACGAAAACCGCAAAAATAAAAGAACACTTAGAAAACAGTGGCTGAATAGCAGCTCTACAAGGTGGAGCGCCTTACAGACGAACGACCTTTTAGAGCTGATAGGCAGACACTACCTTAAGTGGGCTTTTATGTTGCGGGTTTTCTCTGTAGGGAGGCTAATCGGTGTTTTAGTCGTCCTTTCTTTGTGAGATTTTAGTACCACCTGATTGGAGAATTTAAAGTAGGTGCAGTTGCATATATTTTGTGAGTTTATTGGTACTACTCCGGGGTTGAGGGAAACACTTTCTTAAATACTTTTTTTTGAGGAGCGAGCTGCGCCAGCCCCTGCCGGCAAGCGACAATGGCTGCTGAAGATTTGTGTATAGGTTTTGAGGCAGACATCGCTCGGCAGGGGCTGGTGCTATGGGTTTGGAGAAGCGCTGAAAATGTGGCAATAGCCAAACCCGGGCATGCGGCGGTAGCCGATGCAAGCCACAAAAGTGGGAGGGTGATAAAAAGAATATAACATAAAATTTGATAACAACTTTAACAAGGAAAACACAATTAGAGGGCCAGACCTTGTAAATGCCCAGAAATGGTTGGAAGTGATGTCTGTTAAGAGCAACATTGGGAGAAATTTGTTGGCAATCGGATAAACAACTTCATCTTTATACTGTGTACAATTTTTTACAAAATGGAGCACATGAAATACTGGGCAGACAACCCAGGACAAGTAAATCTAGATTTTATTTGTATCGAAAACTAAATTATTATTTAGAGGTAATTGGAATAGTTAGGATCTAATCAACTTTATATGGGATAAAGCTAATGATTAATAGAGCCATACACAACAAGTAAGCTATGAAAGTTTAGGTATAGTAGAATTATTTTATACTCAGCGGTATTCATGCTGCTGAGTTTTTATACAATTAAATATCTAGAGCATATGAAAACTAATACGTTGATTCTGTTAGCAACTTTTTTGGTAATTCCTTATTGGATTTTTGCCCAAAAGGTTAGGACTTTTGTAGAAGATTCTGAAAAATGGCGAGGCGTGAAATATTCTTATAACAATTATCAACTAATTAAAAAAGGGACCGATGACGTCTATAAAGTTTTAAAAAAAACGGAATTCGATCCTTATACATTAAATACACTTTCTACCATTCCCGACCAAATGTCTTCATCTATGTTAATTGGAAAACCTGGCGAAAAAGGAGCTGAAGTTGATAGGGCTATTTATACTTCAAAAATCTCAGGTGACAAACCAATCCTTATTTGGATGTATGCAATAGTGGTTGAAGACCCTAGGCATGAACCTCAAGATCAACCTGCTGTTGTTTTAAGCATTAAAGACGAAAAAGGGTTAGTTGTTGATAAAAGGTGTGGAGAATTGAAAGTTATAGCAGGAGATAATAATAAAGGATTTGAGAAAGGTGCTAGAAAAGTAATGTTCAAAAAATGGACGAAAGTAGCTGTAGACTTGACACCATATATTGGCCAAGTTGTTCACTTAGATTTTAGTGTTTATGATTGCCACAAAAAAGGACACTTTGGGTACGCCTACATTAGTGGATATTTTACTTCGATGGATATTGAGGTTGACTATTGTAAAAACGAAAATTATGCTACTCTGACGGCGCCGCCAGGATTTAAATCTTACAAATGGTCAAATGGTTATAGTGGACGTACTTTGACAATAAAAGAAAAAAATAATCAAACACAATATTTATGTCAAATTCAAACGGCTATGGGATGTGATTTATCATTAGAAACTAAATTAGAATTTGACAAAAATGAATTTATCACAATAGGTGTTGATTCTTCAAACTATAATGGTTACGCTCTTTCTTGTGCTAATAGTAAAAATGGATTTATTGAATTAAAACCAATAGGTGGAACTCCTCCTTATGATTTCATTTTTGATAAGGATACAATTTATAATGAATCTTCGGGGCTGTTTGACAAATTAGGAGCAGGAACTTATGATTTTGAAATCAAAGATTCTAAAGGGTGTTATACAAAAAAGTCAATAACAATTCGAGGCCCTAATCCACTTTCTAACAATTTACAGGGAAGTCAGAGTCAAATTTGTTTTAAAGACAGTAGTGGTATTATTGAATCCCAGCCTGAGGGGGGAGTACCTCCTTATTATCATACTTGGCTTTCAAAAGACAATCAAACATTTTTTAGTAATAAAAAAGTTATATCAGACCTTCATCCAGGAGTTTATATCCATAAATTAATTGATACAAATCAATGCACGATAAAAAGTATGTTTGAGATAAAAGGAGTCGATAAACTTACCGCAAAAATTAAAAAAGGAGGAAAAATTATCATTAATGGTGGAACACCGCCATATTACAAATCAAAAAAGATAAAGACAAAAAAGGGAGGTTGGAGAATGGAAATTATAGACAGCAATGGATGTTCAACAACCGCCAGGCATAACCCACGCAAGAAAAAAACATTGAAAAATGGAGATTTTTCTCTTAGTCGTTTTATACAACAATTTAAAAAAAGGATTTCAAATTTTTGGAGAAGAAATTTCAAGCCTGCTTCTTGCCCAAAGATAGTAACTAATTGATCCCCGAAAACAAGATGCTCATTTCAAGAACCTTAAAAGACGTAAACAAAAATAGAGGCATACGAAATTGGTGAATGCCCTGGAATACAGAGTAGTTGTGTATTGTAATATTTGAAATGGACAACAATAGACAAATCATTTTTTAAATAATTGCTTTAGAGTTTCTTAATTCAAAATGTTTAAGTTATGAAGTCACATTCTTCCAGTTTCCTTGGGTTTCAATTTGTTATTATTCTTCTTATCGCAGCAACTAACACCTCCTTTTACGGTTATCAAAGTAAAAATAGCGACATATTTACCAAAAAATATTTCGTCTCATTTTATGCAAACCACCCCAACACAGGTTGTGGTTCTGGAGAAGATTTTTCACCCGGTCATATTTGGGTTGGCTTTAAAAGTCCACAAAGGAAATTCCAATTGGGATATTATCCGGAGGGTTTACAAGCTGAATCGACTCATGCTGATGTTTCATTTACTTTTCCTGTGACTCGCCAACAGTTCGATATTGCAGTAGATGTTATTTCTATTTATCATGATAATTCTTATATCATAGGTGTGAATGATTGTCGTAGTTTTGCAGAATTAATTGCAAGGACAATTGACTTAGAGTTACCCAATAAGGGCATTAAAAGTCCTGCAATTTGGCTATCGGAATTAGTAGAATTAAATCCTGATAGATAGGCAAGAAAAACCTCCTCACCCCTAAATAGTCCTCAAAAAATCTACCAACCTTTTTCTGGTAATATTTACGAAAAATATTCTGGTACCTTCAATACTATTCCTTTGTAGTGATCAATGAACAAAGAATCCTCTTTATAACTATTTGAAAATATGCCAAAGAGCAAATAATGGATTTAGCATTAACCCAATCATAAGTCATAAGACAATCTATGACAATTCATCATCGGATAAATTGCCTGCAATTCACTTAATAAAAACATCATAGTATGAATACTGAATATCTACATGACTTATCTCTAAGAAAATTTTATTTGCTCTTCCTTTTCTTTTTTGTGGGAACTATTGCTTTTGCGACACCTAAATTTATTCTCATCGAAATTTGTGAAACGGCTGATGAAAGTATAGGAACCGTAAAAGATTATCAACATGTTTTCGATTGGGCTTCCTGGGTAGCAGATGAAGCAGATATGGAATTTATTGCGTATCGATTTAAGAAACATGAATTATCAGAAAACCAGATTGCTTTATTACTGAGTAGAATAAACATTGGTTCTGATGATACAGTACTCTTTTACTATTCAGGCCATGGATTCAATCTCGGCACATCTGAATTTCCGGCTTTCAGGATCGGGAATATTCAATATACATTAGATTGGGTAAGTCAACAATTGAGTTTAAAAACTCCCCGCTTACAAATTGTTTTATACGACGCATGCAACATTCAATTAAATGAATATCAATTAACCGTTACTCTACCATTGGTGGTGAGCAGCAGCAACAAATATAAATACAGGAAATTATTTGCTGAAGCCAGCGGAAGTTTAAAGTTTACCAGTAATACTGCTGGATTAGATAATTATTCTTATGGAAGCAGGTATGATGGAAGCATATTTACTAATGCTTTTATTAATACTATTGACGAAGTAATTCGAGAAGCCAGAATAGTAGAAAATGTAGCTTGGAGTAAAATTGAAACTCAAACCATTTCATTGACCAAAGAAGTGGCGAGAGAGTCCAATTTAGAGCAAACTCCTTATGCTGATAACAATATAATTGAAGGTAGTCTTCCAGAGTTAAGAATTACTCCCGACTACCCCATAGGTAAACTTGAAAATCCTGATTGACGTAAAAATACATAGGTTTTCTACAGGATTAATCTGTCATTTATTCGTTTACAATTTTAAATTAATTAACATGAAAACTAATTCAACTAATCAACTTTTGTTATGTATCATTTTCAACCTTTGTTTTTTAATACATTCGTTTAGTATTGCTGCATCCCCTCGTTTTATTTTTATTCAGATATGTGAAACTATAGGAGGAGGAAATATTGGAGCTCCTGCGGACTATGAACATATGTATAGATTCGCAGAAGGTGCCGCCAATCAAGCAAACATGGAATTCGTAAGCTATCGTTTTGAAAAACATCAGTTATCTGATCAGCTACTATCTCAGTTTCTGAACCAACTGGATGTTGAATCCGAAGACACCGTGTTTTTCTATTACTCCGGGGTTAGCTTTAATACTCCCGGTTCTGATTTTCCCGCTTTTCGCATTGAAAATACTATATATACAATGGATTGGGTAGAGCGTAAATTAAGGAATACTAGACCTCGATTGCAGATTATAATGTACGAAGGAAGTACCTATCAACATGATGCTTTCTTTCCAATAAGAACTACTTGTTGTCCATTTCGATTTAAGTACCGAAAGTTATTTGCAAAAGCTAAGGGCAGTCTGAAATTTGCCAGTAATTCCCCGGAAAATCAACAATATTCTTTCGGTAATACGGACTCAAGAAGTGCATTTACCAATGCATTTATTAACGCTGTTGATAAAGTTGTCCGAGAGGCTATGACAATTGATGAAGCAACCTGGAAGAAAATTATTAGTGAAACTAAAAAGTTGACTGAGCAATTTGCAACTGAGTTGTACCAGGAACAAACTCCAATTGCTGACAATAATATCACTGAAGAAGGAAGCCTATGGCCACATTTCCCACAAGATGGCCCTGGTCCTTTTGAACAACTTAAGAGCCTAAAAAATCCAGATCGAAAGTAGGGCAATTAATTTAAAAATGAAAAACAAACTGATGAAACTCTTTCGTACGATACATTTTTCTCTTTAGTTGCTTTATACAATAGGAAGACAATAGAGGACAACTGTGGGGTTCATATCTTACGATTGAAACCATCAAATATTAATTCATTAAAAAATTGGCTATGAATAGAATATTTCTTATTCCGCTGCTTTGTATGTTGGTCATTTCTACTATGCAATGCCAGTCCAACCCGCCAGACACCTCCGGTGCAGACACTACCGAAAATATGGAGAATTTATTCGACGAACAGCAACTAGAATGTATAAACCAACCTACGTCCGTTTTGGGGTATTTGTTAAATGGTTGGGAGATGGACCCTTCTCCCGCTGGGTTCTACAATTTTAAAGTTATAAGAAACTATCCTATGCCAGAAGAATTAAATGACCGATTCCTGTCAAATTTACTTGTTCTAAACGAGAGCTATGATTTGGACCCCACAGGCAGAAGTTGTGAATTTGTACCTAATGTAGGATTAATGTTTTTGAAAGACAGTAATCAAACAACCTTTCTATTTTGTTTTGCATGTGATATTGTAAAGGTCTATCACAATTCTGATCCCATACCCAAAATCTTAAAAATGGATCCAATCGCTGTAATTTTGGAGAACTACTTTGTCGGTATTTTCCCGGACATGAAAGATGTTATGGTGAGTTCATTTAAATCACCTGATTCACTTCATTATCATTCACCATCTGATTCTACAGAACTGGCAATAAATATAACAACGGAAAATAGGTTAGAACTCCAACAAGAGAATGAAAACCAAAGCGTTGTACAAGGCGACCAATCTAATCCTAACTCCCATATTGTTCATATAGTTGAAGAGAATGAAACCCTTTGGAGCATCTCTAGGCAACATGGTGTCGAGGTAATAGAAATTATTAGGTGGAACGAATTAGAAAATGAAGTGATTCGTCCTGGTCAAAGGCTTAAAATTTATCATTAACTAATTTTTAAATATAAATTAATATGAAAACCATTACAACAAAAAAAATCTTTTTAAGAGCAATTCTTTTTCTAACTCTTTCTGTTCTATCCTCTAGTGTCTTCGCATCACCTCGATTCATTTTTATTGAGGTTTGCGAAACACGTGGAGGAGGGAATATCGGTGCTCCTGCAGATTACGACCATATGTATACTTGGGCGGAAGGAGTTGCTAATCAAGCAGACATGGAAATTATTGCTTATCGTTTTGAAATACATCAAATATCTGAAGAACAACTTTCTCAATTTTTGAATCAGTTGGATATTGACTCTGATGACACGGTGTTTTTCTACTACTCTGGACATGGCTTCAATGCTCCAGGTTCTAATTTTACTGCCTTCCGTTTTGGTGAAAGTGAAACTATTTTTACAATGGATTGGATAGAAAGTAAAATTGAAAGTACTGGGCCTCGATTACAAATTGTAATGTACGAAGCATGTAATCATCAATTAAATAGATCCATACCAATAAATAATCATGCTACAACAAACAAATATAAATACAGGAAACTTTTTGCAGAAGCCCGAGGAAGTTTAAAATTCTCCAGTAATTCTCCAGGATATCAACAATATTCATACGGAAATTCTGATTCCGGCAGTGCATTTACTAATGCATATATTAACGCAGTTGATAAAGTTGTTAGGGAAGCAAATACAGTCGATGAGGCAACTTGGTCAGAAATTGTAAGCGAGACGATAATTCTAACTGAACAATTTGCTGGTGAATTGAATCAAGAGCAAATACCAATTGCAGATAACAATATTGTAGAGGGAAATTTTGAGGTTGATCCCACACCTCGTAGGATTAAAATAGAACAAATTAATAACTTTAGGTATCCAGATGAGAATCGATAAGGGTTTTAAAGGGTGCATGCTTTTATAGCTGCACCCTAAATTCTACTACTCTTCATTTTTTTATCATTTGTTCAATTACTCAACGTTTATATTTTTTATAATGAAAAAGTTCACCAATATAGTTGTGTTAATCTTCTTATTTACATTCAGTTCAGCGACAGAGCAAAACTCGAATCAACCAACCCTCCACATGATCATTGTTGGTGAAACCAATGGTGGCAATATAGGTACCTTATACGATTTTCCAAAAATGCAATCCGAAGCAAAACGAATTGGAAAAATGTCAGGGCTAAAGATTGAAATACATGCTTATGAAAAACAAAATATAAGTGCCGAGTTTCTTGCCTCATTCTTGAAAAATATTATATGTGGACCAGACGATGTAATTTGGTTTTACTATACTGGACATGGCTTTAATGCTTCACAGGGCATGGCCAATTTCCCGGGTTTCGTTTTGTCCAATACTAATTTTTCCCAGGAATGGGTACATAAAATATTGGAAGGTAAAGGTGCTCGTTTAACAATTTCCATGTATGATTGCTGCAATGTCGAAGCAGAGAATTTTGATTTTGAGGGTTCAGTATTGCTGGATGGAAACGAGCGAAACTATATAGCATTATTTGGAGAATCCAGTGGGTCTATTAAAGTTGCCAGTAACGAAGCGGGATATAAGAAATATTCCTTTGGAAATCCAGATACAGGAGGATTGTTTTCTGTTGCGTTCCGGCAAGCTTTAGATGAACTAATCCAGGTAAACTATGAAGACTGTACCTGGCCAAAAGTTTTAGAAAGGACTTATGAACTCACTCAAAAATATGCAAAGGAATTAAAAGTGGAGCAGTCTCCTTATTTTGAAATTGAAGTACTAAGATATCATTAGTTATGATTTCCAGAACACTTACCATAATAGGGTTTTTGTTAATCCTTGTTGTAAACTCATTTAATGCACAATCCTTACTTCTATTGCAGGTGGGAGATACTTCTGATCCAGCATTAGGAAATGCCTTTGATAAAAACCTCAATCGGATTGAAAACTTATTTTCAGAGATTTCTAAAAATCTAAAATATGACTTTTTAAAGATCACCAAGCGTGGACAGGATGTAAATAATGATAATGTATTGGAGGCTGTGTCTAACTTATCAACCGACTCTAACACAATAATAGTCTTTTACTATACTGGTCATGGAATTAATACGGGAAATGGTACCCCTTGGCCTTCTTTACTAATAAAGAATAGTAAAAAAGATACTCTCTTGAATCTTTTTGACGTCCACCAATTAATCTTAGCAAAAAAGCCAAAATTGCTAATAACAATCGGAGATTGTTGCAATCATTTTATGCCAAATTCCAAGGAAGCATCTTTCCTGCAGTCAAATGGTGATTTGAAAGACGTTAGCAAAAATAATTCTAATGTTTGTACTCCTGAAATATTCGACACAAAGGGAAGTATTATGATGACAGCTAGTACTGCTGGTCAATATGCTTTTACTTCCATGGATTTGGGAGGAATTTTCACGATTACTATCGATGAAGTTCTAAATAATCACATTACAGAAGAAAAGTCCTATAACAATTGGAACACACTTCTGCAGCACATTAGAGAAAAGTCAATTCAATATGCTAAAGAATTAGGCGTTGATCAAACTCCACAATATCAGGTCAATTTTCAATAATAAAGTTATGAGGTACAAATCAATACTCTTATTATTCATCGTTCAGGTAATTGTAAGTATTACACTATTTTCTTCGAGTATTGAAGAAGAGTATCAAACTAATTTTGGATCTATTGCCCCCCCGGCATTACACGTCATTTATATTTTAGATGTCAATGATTGGCGATTGAACAGAATTAACAAAGCAATAGGTTCAGAATTACAAGTGGTTATAACCAACATACAAAAAGCACTTGGCACAAGGGTTCGGAAGCACTATATCTCTAATCGTACTTTTAATTCAGAAGATTGTTATTCTATACTAAATGAACTCCCGATAAAACCGCTTGTAGATGTAGTGCTAATATGTGTTGTGGCTCATGGGGAAGCGTCAGATTCGGAAGAGCAATATCCAATGATTAGATTTGCTGAAAATGACAAACGTGATTTTGGACAAATCATGGATTTAGTTTTAGTTAAACGACCAGCCTATTTGGTTTCAGTTGTAAACACCTGTAATCATTTTCCAACAAAAAAGGCTTCATCAGTTGAACAGATTGCCTTCACGGATATCAATAATTGTAAACTTAAAATTGATGATTTTGATGCAGCCTCATTGAAAAAGTTGTTTTCCCCTACAAAAGAAACCATTGCAATTACTTATTTATCTTCTCAAAAGAAAACAACCACAATTATTGATAAAACTGGTGGAATACCTTTCTTATCTTTTATAAATGCATTTCATCATTGGACTTCAATCGCAAGAGAGGGGCCACCTTCCTGGACAAAGATTATATTTAATGCCCAAGCGATTGCTGTGTGTAAATCTGAAAGGGAAGAAATAGATATGATTTGCCCGTATGGTGAAATAGTTAGCGTAAACTTGGATGAGAATAAAAACATTATTCGAGAAGGACAAGGAATTTTATTTTGTGACTAAGTGCTTATTTAAGACTAAAAGAGACAATTAAGGACAATACTGCTAACCCTATCTTCGGATTAAATTTAAGTCTCGGAATCAGTATTAGAAACTGTATTTAAGGGAGTAAATAAATTAAAAGCTATGAATCGAAGGAAATTTTTAAGAATCACCGGATTAAATATACTGGTTCTTGGAAACTTACCTATATACGGGAGTTCAACATTCTCTTCTTTAATTGAACCATACCAATTTAATTTAGATAATCCTGAATTCCAAAAACTTCTAAAAAAGAATTCGCTTCCAAAAACGTTGCGAATAAAATCAATTCATAAGACTCCGGACCGAACTGACTGGGGAATAGGCCAAGGTATGAATAATGTTCTTGAAACAAAATTCATACATACAGTTAATCGGCATAATAATAATGTTGACCAATATTATCAGGTTGAAGGAGTGTATACACCAGTAGTATTATTGAAAACTGCGAATCACAACGTATTTGGTCAATTTTTCTTCAATGAAAGCCAAAGTTTCAACTATGGAGTTATTCGCGGTTTTGATGAAAGGTTCTATATCGTTCATCCGATTTTTCGAAGAATTTTCACATACAAATTTAATTGCCATGGCCTCCCATGTGGAGATTTTCATGAATTTACCTGCTCTCGATGTCATGAAAAATATGTAAGACAATATTTTCAAAAATCATGCACTGGTGAAAAAGTTGCTTTTTATGGATGGCATAAATGTAGTAAAGGGGGGGTACATAAAGGTATTCCAAAAATTACTTATCTACAACCATGTGGAGTAAAAGATGATTCTATTGAAATTGGGCTTGAATTTTAGTCTAACCAAAAAAATATAGCTATGAAAATGACTTATGTTTTTTCTTTTTGTTTGTTGACTTTTTTCCAGGAGTTATCTACTAAATCCTTCATAGAACATCCTGTTTTGATTTCATACAAATACGAAGATTCTTGTCCCAGTGGATACAGTGCATTTTATGCATTTGATAAAGTAATTAACAGTGATGCTTACAAATGTTATGGAAAGCCATCAAATCATTATAAAGAATACTCCTGCCCAAACAGAAAAAAGGGAACTTGCTTAGGCACTTATGTGAAACAAGAGTTTTGTAACAATGGAAAACGTGTTTTTCTGTATCATACAGAAACAAAATGTACATGTGGGTGTGTAGACAAAAATTTTCATGGCCGTAAGCTTAATATTCTTGATTTAAGTCCTTGTGGATGCGATGATAATCTGGAGGAAATAATAGGAGTTGAATACTAAATTTTACCTGTTTCAAATTACGTATTAAATCTTTTATTGAATAAAGTCTGTTTTGTTTTTATTCCCTTTTCATTTTTCTATTTCAACAAAAAAAATGTTATGAAAGAATATCTCTCCTTCTTCGTTTCTGTTGTATTTATTGTTTTAAGCAGTTGTTGCAGTCAAAAAAGCAAATCAATTAAAATTGAGAGTTCATCGAGTATTGTAGATCAAATTGAGAAAAGTATTGATACTGATGAATTCAATAGTACCATTCAGTGGAAAACTATAGAAGTATTTGATTCAACGATTGCCTACTCAAAGATATCCCGGTTGGGTAGGGTGTCCGTATTTCTTCTTTCTACTCCCTGGTGTGGGCCTTGCCAAAAACTTAAGAATACACTTAGTGATTTTGGAAATTTTGATGGTCAAGTCGATTTCTACTATATAAGTATGTGCCACGAATTTCCTGAAAAAAAGTACGAGGATTTAAAAAAGACTGATTCTTATTTTTTCGCACGGTACTACGATAGATTTAAAGAATGGCCACGTGTGATCATCACCTCGCCTACTGGTTCCATTGTTAAGTCTTTTAGCCATACAGACTTGGAAAGGGAATGTCGGGAAAGATATTTATATGAATCTGTTTTTGAAAAAGAAAACTTTACTCAGGTAGAAAACCCGGAAAAATTTAAAGAAGAATTAATCCAAAAGTGTTCAGAGGTTTCTGTTTATAATAAGACTATAGAAATTCTGCAAAGGTTATTAAAATTCAAAAATAAATTCAATATAAATAATGTGATTACAGAGTACTCGAATAACGAAACATAAATAAATGAAGCCTTCGCTAATAACCCAAAAACTGAATAGCGAGAATCTTTAATATTAGGTACGAACAGACAAGTACAGACAACGAAAATAGTTTCATATTGAAGAAAGAAACCATTAGTGTTTCAATGGAATATGAAAAACAAAATTAAAGCTATGAAAACTTATTTTGGCCTATTATTACTTGTACTGCTAATCCTGCCAGGATGTAAATTACCGTGTGAAGTAGTTAGAATGACCCCCTCAAAGAAGCCCAGATGTGAACCAGGTGAAAGACTAATAAAAATATCCGATAAAGAGTGTAAGGGGACTGGCTATTTAAAGAATTTCGATTGCCCTAATTGTAAAGGATGTGGTAGAGAGTTTATTCAAACTTATTATAACCCCTATACTAACATTGCATATGGGAGATGGGAAAACTGCTCTGCATGTTGTGGTACTGGCTTTTTGCTACATGATTTGTGCCATGGAAAAGGGTGGGTATGGAGGTGTCAAACTTCTCCATAATTTCTGATTTATGAAATGTTTGATGATGTTTTTTTTACCGTTTTTGATCTATTCCTTTTCGGGATGTTGCACAGGTGCCATCTGGATTCCGGATGACCAGAAACCGTCAAGAACTGAAAAGGATTGTATCTCAAAAAAAGAATTTACTCCATCACAGGATGATCTTTTCTTTTACTTTGAGGGGATAGGAGAGAATAAGTTTTTATCAAAGGCAAAAGATATAGCGGACGAGGATATTAGACGATCTTTGTTCACCAGCGTACTTACTGAATTGGGAAGTAAAAGTCACTTTTTTGAATCACATCGTCGGCGTATAAATGAGTGTATAATAACTGTTCATGGTTTTACACCAGTCAGTGAGTGTATGATTTCAAAAACATCTTATTGGAAAAGCCAATGCAAAAAGAACTTAAATACAACAAGGACTGATCATAAATTTATTTTAGTAAAAAGGTTGTCCAAAGCAGAATATCGCAGGGTAGTATTAAAGGTTCAAAACTGTTTAAATCAACCATAAAGTTATAACTAAACAACATGAAAAAAGCATTGATTCTATTTTTAACCATCACTATTTTATTAAATCAATATTCATGGGCTGGTAATCCCACATTAAGAACAATTTTGACGGTGGTATTACCTGGTGGAGAACAAGTTCCTTTATATGGTGATTCCGAAGGTGATAAAAAACTATACATTTTTCCTGCTCGTATCACATTGAAAGAAATTGCAGGAAGACCCGCATTTAATGCGGTAGTTTACCGAGGAATCTTAAATGTTTCTTCCGAGGATTTACAAAACATAGAAACAAGTAGTTTGAACGGAGGACTAGTCGATGTATTGATGGAATTAAGTGGGCCAACAAAAGATATAAAATTGCTTAAAACATACGTTGCACAACAATATCCCAGGTATCGAAATTACGATATTGCTTTGGTACCATTAATTCCAGGTTCGGCGTCTGTGGCTTTTTCACACCTTCCTGTATCAGAAGCGCAAGTTCCTCAGCTAGCAGTATTAAATAACCGGGAACGAAATAAATTAAGTTCTTTCACCTCAGGAGGACCAGTGTCGAGCCAAGCAGGAGGAGGGATATCTGCTCGTTTCAGACTTTCAGAAATTGATGCATTAATAATGTTGGAAACGTTGTCAAAGTCCAAAAATAATAATTCATTTACTGGGGCATTCGACGCTAAATTTTCTGCTAAAGCTCGTGTAAATTTTCCTGAAACAATTGTGAAAATTACTGCAAATGAACGACAAGTCTATAAATATGTGGAATCGCATTTTAGATCATCAGGTGGTTTTTTCTTCTTTAGTTACAACATAGATATAAGAAAAATAAGAGAAAAATTGGAACAAGATGGTCATTTAAAGGTGAGTATTGACAACCAAAATCCTGATATTTTCCCTCATGAATTTCTACAAAAATTTGCCGACAAGTGGTTGGAGAATTATGTGTTAAAGACTATGCACAAAACTGAATTGAAAATCCCAGGAGTAAATATTGCACCTGATGAAAAATCTAAAAGAAAACCATTCTTTGACTGGATTAACATTGGAATTGGTTATCAGCGTATTAATATTGAACAGACTATAGATAAAGAAGTATCCTTTACCTGGCAATATAAGGGCGTGCAAACATTTCCGGTCTATGCAGAAGCAGAGTTTTCTGGTATTGGTCCACAGAATGTAATCACAATAGATTATAATAAAAGCTATTTTACCTATCAGCAGTTTGCTGTACTGCCAATGGTCAATAGTGTAATGCAGGATCCTTTATTTGGAAACGCTACGTTTGTTTTTAGGATTAATGATCAAGAAAGAAGAACTGTTAATTTAAACAGGAACCAATATTTTTCGCAAGTTGAAAAATTTCCTTTGTTTCTTGATTATGGATATGATCCTATTACGGATGCTATCAAAGGTCAGGTTGCTTCGAAAGTCTCATATGATTTTATATATAATGGAAAGACGGCCAATTTTACAGTAAAAAACATTCCATTTGAACATAGTAATTGGGAATTCGATTTACCTTCTGTACGGTTACAAGATCATCTTGGACATGTTTCTATCGAACTCCTAAATTGCGAAAGCCTCTTTTCCACATTTCCTAGCCTTGTAGATATAGAGGTTAGAATTCCTATACAAGGTTCAGAAGATATTCGTTATGTTCTACATAAGGACTCGCCAGAAAGATCTTATTTCTTCGATAAAAGAGATTCAAACTTATCCTATATTGAAATAGTAGCTACCTATAGGAAGGGTACTCAATATGTGAAAAAAACATCAAATCGAAGAGTTGGTAAAATTCTGAATAAAATCGAAATAAGAGAACAGGATATTCCTGAAATATTGATTCATGGCAGATGATTTTCAAACAAAAAAATCACTAAAGTTTGGTATTTCACCATCTAATTCTTTTGGCATATGAAATTCTTAAAATGGATACTATTATTTTATCCTTGTGTATTATTTGCACAAAATAATGATGATCAGATTCCCTATTCAAAGGGTGAATCAATAGAGATAACACTAAATAATATTACTACAATTATTTATCGGGACAAGCTAAATCCGATGACTGACTTCTGGTATATTCCGGGAGAGCTGAGAATAGAGCGGAAAAAGGAAGGCGGAAGATCAAAGCTTAATTTTTCCATGGAAATTAAACGTAATTCAAGGAAAGATGTCGCCCCTTTTCATATAAATGTTCAACTCGTTATAAATTCTACTTATTCAACCCATTATTTGGATGAAATTAAAAGAAAATTAGTAGAATTAGGTTATTCAGCAACAGATCCCCTGGGAGCGGAAAGTTATAAATTAATTAACCTAAGACCCATCTCAGCAGAAGTTGAACACATTTCTTTTGATGAACTTTTTTCCACAGCAGAGTGGTTGAATCAAAATTATATAAAAAAGAAAAAAGCTACTTTGGATAAACCATTTCCAATTCATCTTAAATTATCTCACGATGATGCCACTATATTGCTTGAAAGTTTGGTGCAAGAGCGTATATGGAGAGTGGCCAGAGTGAATTATGGAGAAGGACAGCATATACCAGTATATTTAAATCTTGCATTTTCTGAAGTAGAGCAGCCATTTGAATATTTAGTTTTGCATGAAGAAGGAAAGGATAAAGTTATTTTCTCTAATAAAACAGAACATCATATTTATATTGAAAGACTATTATATTATTCAAACGAGAAGAATAAATGGGTCAACAAAACCATCAATAAAACTCTTCAGCCCTATACTTTAGAAATGAAAAATCCTGACTCATTTGAAATCAAAGTAGAAAAAATCGGGAGTCAAAAAAAGATACTCTGGCATGCCCAATATAATTATGAAAATGCTTTAAAATTCTATTTGAAAAACGACTTACCTTCTTCTCATACAACTTTATCGTTTTCAATAGGTGCCCTATCCGAAAATGGTTTTTTCAAAAAAGGAATTCAACACTTATCACTAGCATATCAAATAGTGGACGAATTTGGATTTGTGCACTCAGGAGGAGATGTGCTGTCTGTATCAGAACTTATTGGTAGTCAATTATACACAAAGAAAATTACTATTCCCTCTTTTGGAAAAATAAAATCACTCAAGTATAGAGTCGCTTTAAAAATTCCAGGTTCTTCAACAGAATACAACTCTCATTGGATAAAAATAGATGAAGATAATTTAAGTTCTGACCAATATGTATCATTAGAAAATGTGCTGGGTTGTCTTCTTGTCCAAGAACAAAACAAAAGCTCAGATAAGGAATTTTACTCTTTGGAAGACGCTTATATTCTAACAGAAAACGAATCTAGTATCGTTTATTTAATTCCGAAGAAACTAAATATTTCTAAAACACCAGATGGAGTTGAAAAAGTAGAGCTTCGATATATAGATGGTAAACTGCTGGGGTTTGTTCAACTTTTTCCTCCTATCTATCCTAACACCGTATCTTATTTGCGTTCACTTTACGGTAATAATAAGCGATTTAATTTCGCAAAACTTACAAGTGCAGAAATCGACTTTGAAATCGAAGGTGTCAAAATATTCAACAACGTTAATATTTTTCCGGTAAATAATGGTCAATTACGATTGCATTTTAGACTAATAGGAAAAGAGGCAGATATAGTCTATAATAAATTAAATTCAAACACATTTGATCAGCTTTTCATTGCAAAGATGAAATGGGTGACAGGAGATGGCACAACATATCAAACAATTTATACACAAAGTCCGTTTTCCAGGAAAAGTAATTAAACTGTTGCCTTTTTGGTAAGTTAGAACAGCTACTACTTCCCCCTCTCAAAACTCTTCGGAATCATTTTCAATTAACTCCAACCCATTTTCCTCTGCCCATGTTTCAATTTGCTCCATTGCTTCAAAAGTCGGTTCTGAATTATATTTTCCTTTTACCTGTTCAACTGTTGAACAGCCCAAATTAACCTCAATAGTGGCCAACCTAAATATCTTTTGGTTAGTATATTTTCTCAAACTCCAAATTGATATTACTCCAGAAAAACAATCGCTTTGATAATCAGCCACGCAATGTTTCATATACCTCCCTTCATGGATTAATTGATGCCATGAATTTAATTCAATAATCCGATATTCATTTCCCTTTTTGTCATTTGAATAAAACTCAGGGATTGAAGTTTTAGGCCAGCTTATATCATTTTCATTTAATTGTTCCAGAAATAGCCGTTTCTGGTGCCAATCTTCCGCTTCACCACAAAGACTATGGTAAGTCCTACCCTTCAAGATTATAGGGAGGTTCTCATCTTTCAAATGGCGTAAATACCCTAATAAGCGTATAGCTTCCTCATTGTCATGCCAATCGACAGGTGTATTTCTCTGTATCATAATTCTCAATACTTCGGACCAAAATTTTTCGTGAACTGACCATTTCTTTAAATACCTATTTGCCATTATTGACAGTTGTTCGTCGCCACCCAGTGAAACAACCTTGGCATAGTTAAAAGCCTCTTCATAGTTAAACGCCAAAGGAGCGGACTCAAACGGATGACGCATTTTTTTAGAGATAGATATTGGCAGATTTTCTGCTGTTCTAATATTGTTGCCCTTTATTAAATGCATGGTCCAACCGCGTTCTTTTTTAGAGGAAAGTCGGTCCTTAATATTCCATAGGATGAAGGGTGGTGAAAATCTGATAACTTGTTCAAATGGGTAGTCACTCAATGGCTCAAAATATTGGGTGATATTTTTGAAAATCGCATACTTGGCAATGGCTGGATAGTTCTCCAATGCCCAAATCGTAAACCAATGAAATAGTTTTTTGTGATGCTCGACGATGAAATCTGATGTATATTCAAAAATGAATTTTTCATATAGAGCTATCCATTCATCAGAGTCAAAAAAAGCATAGATTAATTTTCTCAGAGCTGCTCCAAACTCCTTTGGCAAATGAGCTTTAAAGTATTTCTGACTGAGCCAGGTGTCATAAACAAGTTCCTTGTTGGGAATGACTTTTTTAATTGAAGGTATGAATGATAGTTCTCGAAATAAGCTGGGAACATCACCTCCGTAATTGATATATCTTGTAAATGGGGAACCGAATATTTTTTTACAAAAGGCTTGACTTAATTTAATTATTACTGTGCCTTCTCCCATTGGAAAGCTGAAAAAGAGTTGATTTCCTTGCTGGACTATCTGAGGATTTGAAGTAACAATTTCTAAGAATTTTTGCTCTTGATTGTTTTGAGGAAAGACTGTAAATGGTATCCTATCGCCTTGATTATTAATTGAAGAAAAACAAGGCAGAAGAAATTGCCAGAAGAGTTGGTACAACTGGTCGTTTTGGTACATAGCACTTATGTTGTAAGGTGCTATATAGCATAATTCTGGTTGTACGAAATTGTCTGATTTGACTATTGAGAGCGGTATGTGGTCTGATTTTATTGTCTTAAAGCCTCAAGAAATCGCTTCAGCAAATCGCTAACTTGTAGCTTATTTATAGTGTTTTCATATTCTTCAAAAAGAGAATTTAATTGATCGTAAAGCGTTTTACTACTTCCACTTCTGTATGCTTTTATTTTGGATCTTGCTAAACCGCTATTATCCATTATGTTAATGACTGATTCGATGTATGTTTTTAATTCATCTGTAGTATAAAAATAATAGGCTTGCTTCCTGACCTTATCAAGTATGTTGTTGTGTTGCACTTTGGCGTATTCTATTGCATCAAGTAATTTAAAGGTTGCTTTTGAATGAATTCTTTTCGAGATAACTCCCATGTCATCAAAAAATTCCTGCTTTAGAAATTCTTCATGGTTTACAAAATTATTTTTGATAAAAAGTGATTCTTCAGGCAATAAGTATTCGATGTTCTTTAATATGTATTCCCAGGATAAATCCTTAAAGAACAAAGAGTTTTTAAAGTCTCTTTCAAACTCTTTTCGTATTTGAACATTTTCACCAAAATATCCTTTATTCTTAAATAAAGAAAGGATTTTTACCTTTTCTAACTTCTTACCTAAAAGGCCAATCACAATCCTTCTGCATATCAATCTATCATAAAGGTTTTCCATTGATTTTTCTTCCCCTGGATCACCAAGCATACGACCTAATCTTCTTGGAAAATTTCCTTCTTCTACAATTCGATCTTTATTTTCATTTTCTTTATTGAATAAAACTGCCAATTTAATCAGTTCTAAAGCTTTATCATTTATCATTATTTCATTTTGCGCATAGTTATTTCCTCGATGCCACTCATAATATTTTCTAACAGGCCATTTAAAATGGCCTGTCCTCGCTTTGTTCCAATTTCCAACACCCAGATCATATAATTTTCCATCATAAATAAACGTTCCTTCTCTTTTCAAAATAGATAAAAAAAGAGCTGGTTTTCCTCTCCGTTCATCGATTTGTGTTTTTAAAAATTCGTGAATTCTAATATAGGTATTCCCCTGAATAATATTACTTAGTCCTTCTTCTTTTTCCGTCAAAATAAAATAGGAAAGATTATTCGAATTTTTTTGATTGTAAACAAGTCGATGTATTAATTCAAATCCTTGGAGTCCATTCCATAAACCATCCTCATCTACTAACCGGATATCACAAATAATAACAGTGATGTGATTAACTGGGAACTTTTCCTTTTTGCTGATTATTTTTTTAAATATTCTTTCATTTTCATCATATACTAATTTATACTCCCTAGAGAGCAATCCATTCTTGTCTTTTTTTAGTATTGCTAATGCTTCGTTAGAGGATTTTGCACGGCTGCAATAAATGCCATTTTTTTCAATTAAGTGGCAAGTCTTTTCCATGGACTTGAACTGATCTTCAACGACCAACACATGCCAGGGTTTTTCTACCTTTTCTTTAACTTCATTAATACCAGATTCCGAATTTGGTATTAGTCGGATAATTTTTTCTCTATATATTCTCCGAAGTTCTTCTTTAAATTCAATGTCAGATTTTGTATTGATTAATTCTTTTATTTGGTTTTTGTAGAGAGCAAGCTTTTCGTATTGATCAACCGGTATGATCAGCCCAAGTTGTTTAAACCAAAATTCTATTTTTTCAGGAGAAGAACTAAACGAATGAAGGATATTTGCAATCCGACCTTCGGGTTTCAGACCATAATAGATCATTTCGTTTAAAGTATAATCAGAATATTTTTTGGGAAAGAGCAGGTCAAATTCGTAGTTTTCCTGACACAAACACACCAGGTTGCTTCCCAGGACATCAAAGACTTCTAGGTTCAAATCAGCATGCCCCTCGTTTTTTAATTGAATGAACTCCTGCCTGGGTAATGTGGAAAAGAGAATAATGGGTGAGGTGACTCGATCATAGATAAGCTTTGTAGCAAGATTAAGTCCTAACAAATCTGCATATCTATATCGGCCTTTTTTCTTTGTCCAATTTAATTCTATGAGAATATGAATTTCTTCAAAATCATTAATCGAAAGTTCCTTTTTGTCTTCAAAAATAAACTCTTTATTGATTTCATCATCTTTGGATAACAAGTCTTCAAAAGAATCGATTACATGAAATGTGAATTTTTCTTTATCGCTATCAATATAAGAACAGTGAGCAAATGTTCGTTTATTTATTACATTGTGCCTATAATAATTCGATTTATTCTCTATCTCAATAAACGGATTCCACAGTACAAGGATTCCTTTTGCTTTATCATTGGTCTTATTTTCTTGAATTTGTTCCGGAGAGGTAAAAGTATTAACGAGCGTATTGTATTGCTCAACTATTTTTTCATTTAATGCTTTACGTGGATAGATACATTCGGGCTCCTTAGCACTAACTCCATCTTTTATTTTCAATGCATAATTCAAAAGTTCTTTACAGTCATTCAATTTAATGCCATCATGATTTACCTTTGGGTAAAAGTTTTTTTCACCTTTTAGAATATCCTCATCTACTCCTCCAGCACCGGAATAACAAATATTAACAGCCCCGTTACATGCCTCAAACTTGGCATTTCTTCCATGTCGTAAAACCATCAAGTAGTTCTGTGGTTTTTTGTCTGGTTGGATGAATCCTTTTTCTTGATGATATAGAGAAAGTTCATTATCATAAAACCTATAAATGTCTAAATCACTTTCTGTAGTTGAGAACGAATTTATTATCCCTTTAATGCGATGCTTATCACCGTCAATTATCAAAATTTCTTTAGTGTTCATATTTCAAAAATTATATTAATTCTATGATTTGATGTCGCAGGCTTTTCGATTCTAAAAACGCCCTTCGATCCATATACCGTTGTGTCCTGAAGGTAATTATCTGATGTTGATCCACATTGAAAATTCAGGTAAAAGTCAAAAATTTTCCCTGAAGTACTATTTTGGGGGTGGACATCACTTGTTGAAGATTTGTTATACAGAATCAAATTTTTGATTAATCGGGAACAATCAACAATATTTGTCAGGTGTAGTGCAAATTTTTGTGAATTTTCATCTACTCGTAGTTCTATCGAATCAATATTTAATCTGTCTCTTTTTTCGGTTACCAGAATCGCTTCAAACATATCCTCTAGACTTTGAATGGTTCTTATATAGTCCTGCTCATTTTTGCAGGGGAGTAAATTTTTTGTCCTGGAAAAACTAGTTACAAAATCCGCTTTTTTATTCTTCTTGTAAGGAATTAATATTTTTTCTTTATAGCTATCCAGAAATTTATTATGGATGGTGTTGTCAATTGTTATAAAATGTTTTCTACAATAAGCCCAACAGATTATAAATACGCCCAGTAAAGTTAGATTTTTTTCTATAGCGTCAGCAAACGCTTTCAGGCATTCATTTACAATATGTCCCGTTACAAACCTGCCATCTTTTTTCAATTCAAGATTACTTATTAAATCGCCCAATTCCCAATCCATATAGTCGGCAAGATATTGATAATGATTAGCTGTGTCAGGATTATCAGAATTAATATGAATTCCTTCATCTCTCCTGATAGCTTCTTTTTTTAAGGTATTTGAGAACCTTTCAAATGACCTATCAGAGTTGGGGGCTCCCCATTTAAAAAACTCTCTATAATTTTCTTCTAGTATTTTTATTCTGGTATCTATTGTCCAAACCTCTCGGTTTCTTTTTATATAAGCACTAACTTCTGATCGCCCTAAATTGATTAACTCCTTCTTTAAAAAGTCAACTACAATCTTAGCATCCGTATCATTACTGCTTGCGATATCAATAAAAGCAAAGTCGATATTTTTATTTTTCAAAATAGTTAACGCCAGGCATAATCCCCCTAAACTTTTATATAAATCTGATAGCAATCTATGTTCATTTAAATATTTTACAATACCTTCTGCATTCGAAATATTGATTTTATGTTTATCGGGCTTCCAGAATTCTAAAAAAGAAATTATTTCTGGGGAAAAGGTATTTATCATTTCCAAATAATCCCGTTGGGCTAAATTGAGGTTTAAATCTACAATTGCGACTAAGCTTGTACTCTTTATATGTTCTAACTTAGTTTTAAATGCTTTAAAATACTGTTCACAAAAGTCAAGATATTTTTTATCTGATCTGACAATTTTTTGCATGTATTCTTGTTGGATATTATAATAATGACTGAATTCTAAAATTCTTCTTGCTGAATAGGAATCAATACTTGGATTATCTTCTACTACTATTAAAAGAGGCTTATTCATTGCTATTAGGTTTAATTTTAGGAGAAAATTCAAATGAAGTGACGAATACTTCTATTCCATTTCTCGTTTCTTTTTCATACTTTTTCAATTTGCCATATTCAAATTGACTTAGCAAACTGTTTATAATATCTCTGGTATGCCAACTTTCAAATAATATTCCCGTTGTACCACTTCGCGACCGAAATATAATTCCTAATATTTCAGCATAATCCTCTTTAGTTAAATGCTTAAGGTTTCTTTCCATCTGAGCAGCAAGAATTTCATTGGATGGAAAAATTTCCGATTCTCCAGATGAATTTGTGCGAATTTCATCATCCGGCCAAATAGAATTGCAAAATTCGAATACTATATTCCCATTGTCTTTAAGTATTATGTTATAAGTAACAGGAGAAGAGGGATCCGCATGTTTGAGCGTGTTGATATTAATAGTATATAATAACCGCATGATAAGACTAGACAGCTCTAAATTAGAATCGGAATCCCAGAGTAACTTATAATCTGAACCACTTTTTTCAATTGATATATCTTCAGTATCATATATTTTTTCAACAATAAGATTGTAAATCTCATTGCATCGTTTGATCTGCCTTAACGTCCTTTGCTCTTCATAGGAAATTGCAACTACGGCAATGATTTTTTTTGCCAGATAAAACGTTGCTTCAATAGCCTCTCCTAAAGTTGAAGGGACATTCCCGTTAGGTAGGGTTATGCTTTCTTTACCATATTTCCCTGTCCATAAAAATGCTAAATCACTAAATGCATGCGCAAGTGGTTCAGATGGAAAAACAACGAAGTCGTCAATAATGCCTTTCGTTTGAGGAGAAATCAATAATTGCCCAAATTGTTCATCTTGTTCTGAGTTTACTTCTTTTTCTAGCTCTTTAACTTCAAAATGTTCTGATAACTTAAAACTGGAAACATATTTTCGATTATTGATTAATTGCTTGAAATCATGTCCAAAGGCTCTGAGTGCTCGTTCGTGGAGTGTTTTGTTATGAGCAATTTTATCTTTCAATAGTTTTTCTTGTTCTTTGGCATTTTGCTCAAATTTGGAACTAGCATAACTAGATATAAATGGTAGTAGTTCTTCTTTTATCTTATATATAAACTTTTCAGTAAATGCATTTTTTTCTTTACTTTGAACAGTAAATACTCCGATTACTTTACCTCTATACTCTAAAGGAACATAAATTAAAGATTGGGCAGGACTTCCTAATTTGTGAGTCACTTCATCAACATACTTTTTGTATTCGTAGGGATTTTCTAGATCTTGAATTAAGACATGCTCTTTTTCAACGTAACATGTAACAGAATAATGACTTCTTTTATTTTTTATAGGAAAACTTACTAATGAGCCTTTTTCTAGCCCTCCTTCTGGTTTTTTTTCAAAATAATCCCCTTCCAGAAACTCTATTTCATCGGTGTATTCATTAAATATTCCAATGCCATATAAATATACCTTTTCAATATCCTCTAACTCTTTTTTGATCAGTGTAATCAAACCAGAAGTGTCAGGAGATTTAATTATTCCTTGGGTAACCTTTTGAAGTTTTTCGTTGTGGGTCTTTATTCTTTCAAATCGAACATTACTCGCATAACTGGCAATATATGGAATTATAGGATCAATAAATGATCTTCTTTTTTTAGTAAAGTATTTTTTTTCTTTACTTTGAACAGTAAAAACACCAACAATTTCTTTCTGGAATTTGAGGGGATAAAAAATAAATGAACCTGCTCTGCCTCCTAGCTTTTCATTTCTCTTAACACGACTTTTACTATCCGATGAATTATCAGGTGGGGTTTCGATAATTTCACCCCTCTGAAAACATTTAACTGAAAAATAATCTTCATCAAGCGAAATCAACCAATCTGTTTTTTCCAGATCGCCAAAATCAGAGTTCTGATAATAGTAATCCGTTAAGAATTCCAATTTGTTCGTTTTGTCATTAAATAGTCCTAGACCAAATAAAAAAAGTTCTATTCCTTCTTTCTGAAACTCTTTTTTGAGTGCATTTAATAGATCATTAGGTGTTTCAGATTCAACTATGCTTTCACTAACATTATTTAATCTATCCTTTTCTTGTTTTCTCTTTTTTGTGTTTTCATATATCTTAGCAAGCAGACCAAAACTAAACAAACCAAACACACTAAGAATAACTAACGGAATAGTTATATTTTTTCCTTTTAAAATTATAGAATAATTTTTTATAATGTTTTCTTGATCTGATTTGTTAAAACCATAAATCACGAATTCAAGATTTTTTGAATCATTTTTAAGTTTGAAAAGTGTTTCGTTCTCTACATGAGAATTTTGATTCTCATCTTTCTTTTTTCCTTTTGTTAATAATCTGAAAACTCCCGAATAATTAGTGCCAAATTTACTTTGATCATGTTCAATACCCCAGGAATATGAATATTTTGAAGTTGGTCTATAATCAAGAACCTTTATTTTAATATTATAGCTTTTATTTCCAAATGGGATGCTCGCGATATTTGAACCTACGTCAGAAAATATTACATTACCTTCTTTATCACCACTTTCTGCTACCAATAAAATGGGGGGAGTGAAATTGCTCGCACCAATTCGTTCAAAGTTTGGATTAAAAGAAAGGAAACCATCTACACTTCCAAAAAATACGAGCATATTGCTTTCATCTAAATGATAGGCTCCACGATTAAATTCATCCATTGTCAAGTTATCACCATAACTTTTTCGATAATTAAACAATGCTTTATCGTTCATTCTGTAAAGATAGAGGCCCGTATTTGTACTAAAATAAATTTCGTTATTTGCAACATGAATGCTGTAAACAGTTTTATCATATAGCCCATCTTTTTCGGTAAGTTGATGTTGTTTATTTAAGGTGTATTTACCTTGTGGGTAGGTAGGTGTAAAAATGGAAAGCCCTTTGTTTTGACAGCCGAAAAATAAAGTATCCTTATAGGAATTTATAGATAGCACATAATCGTCAAAGTTATTAATTTGGGTTTTACTATTTTCCATCCCATTAAGAAAATCCTTCTTCGAATAGTAGTATACACCGGTTTTTGTGCCGAAATATATTTTATTATTAAGTTCATAAAAACAACTAACTTTTTCGTCCTTCAAAAAATGAAATTGTATTGAATTTGCTTTTAGATCGTATAAATAAACACCACTGTCTGTTCCAATTACTAATTTTCTTTCTTCATCAATTACTTTTATGACACTCGTTCTTAGTTGATTTGAATTTTTTTTTCTAATTTCATCAAATCCTTCAAGAAACTCGCCTTTGGCTAACCATATAGAATCTTTTAATTGATCAAGTGTATAATTCTGGATATTCGATACTAATACGCCGTAATTAGTCCCAATAAAAATCTGATCGTCTACTACCTCTAGAGACCTTATTCGTTTAATTTGTTTCAATGTGGCAGGATGTCTTATTGGAACTAGGTATGGTTGGCGGTTTCTGGGATCTTCAGATTTGTAATCATAATTATAATCGTAAATAACTAAACCTGATGTTTCTGTCCCTAAAAAATAAAACTGAGAACTATTACTTGAAGGTGCTTTGTGAATTGCCCAAATTAAATTGGTTAATTTTCTAAGCTCCTTATTTTTTTTATCGGATATTTCTAAATGTCTAATTTCCTTTCGTGTAAATTTATTTGTGAACTTATTATAATTACAATCTAGGCATAATTTGTAAACGCCCCCGCCAAATGTTCCGAACCACAAAACACCATCATCACTTTGAAATATGCTTAGAATATCCTCGTTAAATAATTCCCCCTCTTCCAAATCGAGGTCAATATATTTGAGTTCATTTTTTAACTCCTTACCAGTAAGTTGAAAAATCCCTAGGTTGGTGCCAATCCACAGTGTTCCATTAAAGTCTTTATAAAAGGTTTGAATGGAAGATTCATCGAAATAATTTTCATGTCTATTATCGGTAAAAGTAGGATCAAATTTGTCTATTATCCCATTAATACAAGTGTATATTCCATTGTCTTTTGTCCCGATCCATAATGTGTCTCCAACTACATAAAGGCAATTTATTTTCGCATCATCAATTTGGTCATTCTTGATTAATGATTTTTTTTCATTCCCAATTTTACGATAAAACAACCCTTTTTCTGTTCCAAGATATAATGTGTCAGAAATAGTTGCCAGTGCTCTTATCCTATTTGATTCAAACTGCAAAGTATCTCTTGATTTTAGTTTTGGCTCATCATTTTTAAATAATTCATACTTTTCAATAATCTTATCTCTGGCTATATATAAAAAACCTTCAGAAACATAAATATCTGAAAGCTGTTCAGAAAATTTATTAATAACTTCTGGTTTAAAGTTTTCACTTTCTTCATTTTGGAAGGTTATAGATGAAACCCCATTTTGAGTTCCAACGAAAAAGCGAGGGCTTGGGGAAAGTGGGTCTAATTCTAAATGAGTGATATATCCTTTCGTTATGTCTGGTTGATTAAGTGTAGCAATCATGTCTTTCCCACCGGCATAGACATTTAAATCTACCTGATTACCAAAGACCATGAGCCCTTTGATTTGAAGCATGTCAAAGACAACATTATGAGTCATCTCACTATTAAGACTATTCAAGGGATGAAAACGATAGTTGGTTTGCCCCAAGAGAAGGAGGGGAAATAATAAAAGAGAGAAGGTTAACAAGGGATATATGCACAGCCTTATATTGCTATTCCAAAAATGCATGCAACTAGTTTTACTGTTTTTTAATTGGTTAATCGCTTTATTGTCATTTTCTTGAACCAAAAGATACATAAGCAATGGTTGTCTGGAGTTGTCTGGGAATAATTAACCTTCTTTTTGGTGACCAGTCAGTGAATCTAGAATTGAATAAATTAAACTAAGCTGCAGTCATTATCCTATGTAAATACTTTAAGCTGGTACTATAGCAAAACTACAAGTAAGCTCTTGTGTATCATCAATACCCAAATCTTGTAAAGTGGAATAATCACCTAATGACTTCCCCAATGATTTACAAATCAAATCGGATTGCAAAATTTCAATTGGTTCCAGGTTAGGAAAGGACTCAATTAATAAGTTTTTTATTTCATATCCCGTACTTTGAATAGATAGCTCCAATTCGATTTGATCTTCTGAAGGTAAAATACTAATCGAAACCTGTACATACTCATTTAATTTAGTCATAATAGTAGTATTAAAATAAGAAATTAATTATTTGGAATGCTTAATTTATTTCAATTAAGAATTTATTGTTGTTATACCGAATTGAAAAAATATGAGCTGAAGGAATGCCAATGTCTTTGAGTCTCAATTTTTTATAAGGAAACGAATCATCAACTATTGTATATTCTTCAACAATAAGAGCAAAATCTCCAACCTTAAAGCCTTTTTTTTCTAAGACCTTGTCGGTGATAGCAGGTTTCGGCAGCATAAGTGGAATTATTTTTTTTCTAAGCCTGGCCTTAGCTACAAATGGATAATCCAATAATATAGACATCTTGTCTGCTCCAAAGCGTTTTTTAAGCAAGATCAACACCTGATTTACTGATAATGTGTGGTTTATCTCCTCAACTTTTACTACACTTGCCCGATTCCACTTTTTGTTGCAAGAACATTCTTTATTTCCTCTTGGAACCTCATATTTTAAGACCTCCATTTTTGGGAGATTAATTTGAATTTTATATCCCATTAATGACAATTCCCGCTCTTCGTGGATAATCTTCAGTGCCTCAGCTACCATGGAAGCACCAACAATGGGTGCCATAATTGGTGTTGTAGGGGAATCATTTCTGGTATTTTTGGATCTTGCTAAGGTTTTTTCTCCATTGCTGACTTGATTAATCGAATCTTTAAGTGTCAATTTATGATAGCCACATCTCATGCATGGGAATCCACTGCCATACACGCTTACTTCTCCTCTATCTTGATCAATGCCGCCATTGACCCATGGAGTTCCCATGCTTGCGCAAATGTCATTAATCTCCAATCGGGTTAAAAAACTATCAACACAACTTATTACAACATTAACGTTTTCAAAAGTTGTTTTTCCAACGCCGCATTGCACATTATCTCTTATAGCAATTACATTAATATTGGGATACCATTCTTTTATGCGCCTGGCAGCTACTTCAACCTTCGGTTTCCCTACATCTTTATAAGAAAATAAGCCCGATTTAAAAATATTACCTGTTTCTACTATATCAAAATCTACAATAATTAAATTTCCTACACCCATAGAACACAAGGACGGAACAACAGCGTTTCCGAGGGAGCCTATTCCAATAACTAAAACGGAAGCATTCTTTAGTTGTAAATGGTGCCATTTGCCGAATGAACTATTGTGTGTAGTTTTATCCATAATTTTGTTTTTATCCTTTAGAGCTTATGGCAATATGTTTTTTGGGGAAGTCCAGTCCATCCCTACTCCAAGAATAAGTAGCACTATTCTCTATTTCATCATATCTACATCTTTTTTTACTTTTTTGTCACAACGGTATTAATTCAAAGAAGAGAATTTTTTAGTTGTCTGTTGTTGTCGGGGAGATTAGAAAACGTATTGACTATGTCTTCATTTACAAACGCCTATCAATAAGATTGAAAGAAGGTTGAATCCATTTTAAATAGCTGTTATTTTATGTGATTCTTTCTAAGGCTACCATCCTGATTTTGTATTCTGTTTTATAACCCCAAAAACCCAAAAAGCTATGCCTACCCATCCGACCGGCAGGAAACCTCACCTGCCAATCTTCCTTGTCGTACTATTCATTTTTACCATTTTCCAATCCTGCCAAAAAGAATCCAAGTTACAATTGCTTGAAAAAAATGAACTGGCGATTCAACTCGACAATTCTTGTATTGATGTCCATAAGTATAAAACCAAAGTCAGTCGCAAAGCCCGATTTGAGTGTGTTCTGGAACAACTTCGAGAAGCTGGCATTGAAGATATTCAAACACCAATTGAATTACTACAAGCTGCCGGACATTTTTATGAACGGGAGCAATTGTCCATTCGTTCAAGTATCCATGTAACGGCACTTACACAAGCTGTTGAAGAATTGGATTTGATGCGAACGGATATGCCGAACCTGGATGCTCAGGCCATGTTAGCTGCCAGTTATGAAGGGCAGGATGCCCATATTGAAGGCGTGTTGAACATCCATTATTTGTCTTTGAAGGACAAACATAAATTCAAGAAAAAGGTAGCGAAATTTATTGAAGAAAATCCACCGACGGTTTTGTATGAAGTGCCATCTGTAGATGCAATCGGATTGTGGATTGAAAGGGCTAAAGAATTGAAGACTTTGGTGGTTTATAAGGAGATGCCTTAGTTGGATTGTTCTTAGGGCGGGCTTGGGGAAGCGCTGCCCCAAACTGGCTGCTAGTAAGTAGAGCTATATGTGGGAGCCATAGCTGCCAGTGCGTCGAGTGGAGGCTACTATCCCAAACTCTGCGAACCTGAGAGTAGATTTGGGATAGTGGCCGGAACGGATGGCTTGAGGTGGGCTTGATAAAATTATTCTTGTTATAAAACCCGTAACCTTGGTCTTCGCAGGCAATGACTCCAAATACTTCTGCTCCACCTCATTTTGCTTTTCCAGATTCTTAATTTGGTCGGACAATTGAAGTTCCTCAATTTTGAGTTGGAGTTCATGAATTTTATGATTATCAATTTTAGGCGGTTTTACTTTTTCGAGTGCTTTGATTTGTTTGAGCAAACGCTCCTTGGTGACAATGTTGGTTTCGTAATTGTATTGCGATTTTAAGTTGCTAAGTTCCTGTTCTATTTTTTGGTATTCAGAAATGGCATTTTGATTCTTGCTCTGCAGCATTTCGATTTGGTTGCGGAGTGTTTTGATTTTTGGATTAGAGAAATGGGTGAAAGCCTCTTTTGACACGGGCACTTCAATTTCCTCAAACCAGATTTTGTCAGGGTACTCTATTTTAAAATCCTTTCTGATTTCCTGAATGTTATTTTGGTGAATAGCAAAGTCATTATTACTCTGCACTTTAATTTTTTGTATGGGAGCAGCATTGACCAAAGTATTCAAACTATCAACCGAAATGTTCATAAAACTGATTTGTTCAAAATGAAGCGACTGGCCAGTATGTTCCGGGATCACTTCCCGGATGCTGTATTTTGTTTTGTTGAGTTCGTGAAAACGACCGTCTTCCAGGAGCATGATTTTACTATCCGTTGCTTCGAGGCAGATACCTTCTCCTCGAATTTCCTCCGTCCCTTTTTTGACGAAGTATTTTACCAACAATGCATCATCGCTTTTGCGAAATTCGCTGGCCAGGTGTTTTGGTGTGCCAAAGAAGCGGTTGTACTGCGTCCAGAAACCATTTTTGAAAAGTGGTTGCAGGAAAATGGCAGAGAGTAGAAAGAAGCTAAAAATCATCGTCTCGGTTCGTAGGTTGCCAGTACGAAAACGCATTTCTGGATTGCCGGGCAATACACATGGATTTTTCAAAAAAGGATAGAATAGTGGAACACCTTGTACTGTCATCATATCCAAAATCAAGTGGCTGGAAAATCCGAGGAAATATACTTTAGCGAATTGACAGGAATGGAAAAAGGTTGTTTCCATATAAGCCATTACCAAACTCGAAATTAGTAGCACCAACAACGAATGCGTAATTGTTCGATGTCCAAATCTTCGATTGATGTATCGGGAAAAGGGTAAAAATATTTTTCCAATAATGGAGCGGGTATGATCGATGTCAGGAAGGACGGAAGCGATGATTGTTGTGGCGATATACCAGGGGCTTGCCAGAATATTGAGGTTCATAAAGGATCCGAAGATGCCAGTTATGACGAATCCACCGATGATGTGGTTTGGGGTGGTCATGGGGTTTTGGGTTTATAGCTTTAGATAAATATCACACAAACTTCCGTTTCCCCAGCCGGAAAATATTCCGGGCAAAAAGAGCAAACATTAAGAAGATACCACCAATCAAACGAAAGGCGCCAGAGTCATCGCCAATTTCGCCAGATACATAACGAAGGACCATCAGTGAAGAAAGCACAATCACCAAAAATAAAGTCACATCCAATTCTTTATAGGCAGCCGTATGGCGATAGTTCTTGACCGTTTCTAAAGAAATAAAAGGCTCTTTCCGATACCGCTCAATCATCTCAATAATGAAAAGGGGATTGCCATTGGTGTTTTCGAAGATGTGGTTTTTATAGGTTTCATAATCTTCGATTCTGTCCATAATGGGCTGAGACATTCGGTTGATGAGTTCGATGCTTTCTGTTCTGGAAAAAGGCTTTAAATCGATACGTTCAAAATTGGTGAGGAAGCTGATGTTGGTGATCTTTACCTGTCGGGCAGCACAGATAATATGGAAATGGTTTTTGAGTTTTTCCAATGCACTGACACCAGTAGGTGGTACTCTGGAAACATCATCAATGAGCAATGTGTATTCGTGTTTTTGAGTAACCTGGATGAGTAGCTCGGTTAGTCGTTTGATGGTTTCTTTATAAACAATAGTTTCTATACCACTTTTACTCAACTGTTTCTCATACATTGTTTTGGCGATGTCTTCTTTGTCGCCAGTGAAGAGGTAGAGGAGCATACCAGTGAGCAATTTTTTGGTACTGCTGAAATCTCCGATTTTGATGATTTTACCGAGATTGTATTGCTCCAACACATGCGTTTTGCCGACCCCTTGTGGTCCAGTGATGAGAATGTTGATTTTCTTTTTTCCCAAATCGAATAGCTGCTCGATTTCTTCTTTTCTTCCTATGTGGAATTTGGTGATGCTATTGTTGAGTGGCAAGATGTGGATGGGTTTTCTTGGAACCAGTTTTCGGTAGAGTTTGGTGAGCCAAGTTTCTTTGTCGATGGAGGCGATGGCGGTTTTGATTTGCTTTGTAGAGACGTGGGTGTAGATTTCTGTGGTGGCTATGGACTTGTGTCCCAACAGTTCTTTTGCTATTCGAAGCTCATTGCCGTTATTGACAATGCGGGTGGCGAAGGTATGACGCAGCATGTGGGGATAGACCTGCCCATTGGATAGTTTTTTGATTTTTCGCCAGACTTGTTTTCGGCTCAAATATTTTTGCTTGGAGGATTTATTGGCTGGGAATAGGTATGCTTCTGCATCGGTGGTTTTCAATTCCTGCCAATAGGTGCTGATGGCATCGAGAAGGCGTTGGGTTAAGGGGATTTGACGGAGATGATTGCTCTTCCTTTTTTTGAGGGATTCTACTATCACATAATTTTCCATAAAGTTGAAATGCTTGAGTTGTAGTCGGATGGCTTCGGTTACCCGTAGGCCGCAGTCTAGCATTAGTAAGATGATTACTTTGTACTTTTTAGAAGTGCAGCTTTGGAGGAGTTTGTCTTGTTGACTGGCAGAAAGGAGTTTTGGGGTTCGGTAGTTGGTGGGCATAGAATGTGATCAGGTGTTCAAATCACTAAAGATATGGGATTATAAAACTCAAAAACATGAGAATATTGTCCAAATTATTGAATAGCCCCATCAACTGCACTCAATTACATTAAAACAATATAAAACTAACATTATTAACACCTTATGAGTTGTTGTTTTTAATACGTAGGGTAAAAAAATATATTACAAATAAATATTAATTATAAAATCTTAACAACCTCTTTGTAAAATCAAAAACTATTGGGTAATTTTAATTCCATTTCGATTTTTATTAAACTCCAAAAGTTGAAAATGAAAACTACACAAAGTTTTAATTACACCTACACTAAAAAAGTTAGAATTGACTTGTCATTCACTTTGGGCGCAGCAATCCTATTTGCCGTTCTTTATAGATCAACGAATTTCAACTGGATTTTTTTTGTTCAAATAGAATTCCGTCATACATAGAAAAGGGAAGGCAATAAATCAATTTGCCTTTAGTTTAAACTACTAAATAACACACAACTTTCTTTTCTGATGAACTTGCCCACTATTTTTTATTTCTGTGATAAAGGAAGTCTGTTCTTAAAAGATTCGATCAATGTAAAGAACATTGAAGTAATAAGTAATTTGAACGATTTCAGAAAATTAGATTCCAAAAAATTAAAAAAGGCTTTCGGGATAATCATAATTGCTGAAATCAAATGGAATAATATTTACTATTCTGATCTTTTTGGCTTGCAACTGGTAAAAAAAATCAGGTCATTATTTCAGTGCGCCCTCCCCATTCTCATTGTAAGTTATAGTGGCTTAGATTCGCGCATATCAAGAAGTGGGAATATGTATACTACATCATATAGCCATTACTTTAAGGATCACAGTGTAAAACTCATATCAGTTGAAGAGTTATTAAATTTGAGAGAAGATAGGCTTGATGAATTCTTTCCAGCTCCTCTTAATGATTATCAGTTAGCTGACTTTACAATAACTCTCTATGATGATGCTCGTGGTTTTTTGAGTGAGTTTATTCACGAATTAAAATACAAGTTCTCAGAGTTTAGAGTAAAAAGTAAAACAGAATTGGAAAAGGTATTGGATACAGAATTTATTAGTTTAAGGAAGATGTTTCCTCATAAAACGACATTAATTGATTCCGCTTTAAAGGAGTTTATTAGTGAGCAGATTATTAACATTAGTAATAGTTCGATTGGCATTACACCTTTGCTTGATCGAATTAAGGAGAGATTGTTAAAGAATAGAGATTTAAGTAAGCGAAAACACTCCCCGATTGAGAAGATTAAAGTACTATACATAGATGATGATGAAAAATGCCTTTTAGAATTAAAAAAAAGGCTCTTCAACTATGGTGTCAACTGTCTTACTTGTAGTTCCTTAGATTCAGCATCAACAATATTAGCAGAGAATCAGGATATTAAAATAGTAATTTCAGATTATAGGTTTTATGACGATGATGGAAGATTTAGCAAATACCAAGGATATGATATAGTAAGGGAGCTAATAGCAAATGGTTATAAGCATGCAGTGATTATGTTAACTGGATTCGATGAAGTGTTTCATCCGAGAATGCATGCACTACATAGAGAAGTTCAATATTCAAAAGAAGTAATTTTCTCTCAAAGTAATTCTCAGGAATTTACCTTATTTTATCAAATGCTAATAGAACTTAATACAAAAGAAATATTTGAACATTTTCCAGATTTCGCAGATCCTACATATTATTTTTACTATAGACATTATTGCAAAGCAAAGGACTATATTTTGAAAGAACAGAAGCTGAATAAAGAAGCACTGCTTTTTGTTTCAAATTTTAATATACTAAATAGTCATGTTGCGGGAGATACTAATGGTTCTACTCAATTAGAGTTCGATGAAAATCCCTCTCCCCATTTGACTTCTTTAAACACAATACTAGACAAAGATAAAGACCATGCCGAAGTGTTTTATGATAAGTTAAGGGCTCGCAGAATAATTATTGGTTTATGGCAATCCAAAGGCATCGACCGATACTTAGAACCCAGACTTACTCCACAAAAGGAAAGAAGCATGAGATGGAGACTTATCATGCGCATAGTTTACTATGGTCAATTAACTGATATTTTGAAAACACGAAAAATAAACGACAATAATTTTTATTCATTAATGAAAAGGTTAGGGTTTAAAACACATTCAATTTTATCTGTTGATAATCATGATGAGATAAATGAATTAAAGATACTGAGAGAAGAAAAGGATTGGCTGTTGAAAAACCTCTCGACCCTTAAAGGTTAGTAATTTATTATGGGCGAAGTTTCTATTCATAGTTTTAAGCAGGTTACTCCCGATGAAATATTGGAAATGCAAAAAATATTTGAAGAATCTCATTTCCGTCAACAGGAGAATCCCATAAGCGAAGGATATATCTATGACAAAACAGATTATGAAAAGATAATTAATCACGATTCAAATATTGGTCGAGTCTTTTTTATAAAAGACAAAGGAGACATTATTGGTTTTGCATTTTGCCTGGATAGCATAGATTTGAAATCTACGTTTGATTTTCCTATTGAGTTTATTGCCAGTTCTCTAACACATGAGTGGCCTTTTATTCAGGACATCTCGAAAATAGGGCATTTCGGATTTGTTAATCAACTGGCCATCAAAAAATCCCATCGTAGAAAAAATTATAGTAATCTAATTCTCAAAGAATTATTTTCATTTTATGAAGAAAAATCCAAAGCAATAATTCTAGCTACAGTAGTTCACCAATTACAGTTTAAGTTATTGAACATCTTAAAAAAGCAGGACATTATTTTTGTAGATAGCTATATCCCTTATAGTAATATTTCCAATCGAAACGAGAATTTTCTTTGGTATAGGATAGTGAAAATTTTAAATCAACAACAATTTTACAGAAAAATAAATCCTGATACTATTCCAGAAACTTTTAGTACTGTAATTCCAATTCAATTGAATTTAACAGCAAGTAATATAAATAACTTGATATCTCAAATCGACAATGCAAGGATAATATGGTCGTGTTTTTTTCAGTATAAATATTCTGTTTTAGAGCGAATAATGAAGGGTAAATATTACATGGGATATTATCAACCATTAATAAATATTGGAGAAGAAAATTTTGAATCTGTCACGAAGTCATTAAAAAAGATTATTCATTATCTGAATAAAAGAGACACAAAGGCAAGTATTCCATCTTTAAGTCAGGGCTTGACTAAAAAATCTGGATTTGAGTTCATCCTAGTCGATGATGATTTAGGCAAAAATGCTTTTCCCTCATTTCCTAATCCTGTAATTTTCAATGTTAAAAAACTTTCTTATAATCAACTTGAAAAACTAAACGTAGAAATAAATTCAGAGAAGGACATTAAAAACTGGAATTATTGGATAGAATTGCACAAAGAAATGTACAATGCAGATAAATTAACAATGAGAAAATCTGAGAGATGGTGTCATGCTGTAATTCCCATCTCATTTTCTGGAGGAGGAGTTATAGGAATGATGTTTACTTTTCTTTTTAAACCCGATTCGAAAAATGATAGACGAATAAATGATTTAGCGTATACCATCTCAGATGCTTTTGCTAAGAATATGTTTAATATTATTCTGAAGATTCAGCAAAAAGAAATGGTTGCCAACTTTATGAAATTTGCTATTTCTACAGTTATGTCAAGGAACCTGTCTCACAATTTCGGATCACATATCTTAGCTAAATTATCTTCCCCTTCTCTTATTTCTAAAATCATTGAGAAAAAACGACTTAAACCGAGTGAGCAGATTGCCGATTTCAATTCTTATTTGAGAACCAGGATGGATTTTATTGCTGATGTGTCAACATCAGAACCTGTTAATTCTATTTCAAGAAACCTTAACATGCAAGTGCTTGAGAGGTTTAGGAATACCCTATTGGTCAAGAAATATATTTCCGGTACCAGTTTGGAGAGAGTATCAATTGAATATGTTAATAAAATATCAAAAGTACCATCAAAGGACGATGTGGTTGTCCAAATTCCAAACGGCACATTAGGCGAACACGCTTTGTTCATAATTATCGAGAACATCATAAGGAACTCAATAAAACATGAAAAACCGACTACGATAAGAGAACTAAAGATAACCGTTGAAGTATCTAAGTATTCAAAAAATAATCGTTCCCGTGGTTATAGTCTAAGAATTTATGACAACATTCTTAGAATAACCAAAGATACCAGGGAATTAGTATCGAAACTAAATCACGAATATATTAACAGGTCAATAATTAAAGAAAAGCATAGAATACGCTCTGCTGGCTGGGGGATTTTGGAAATGAAAGTTGCTGCCTGCTATTTACGTAAAAAACATCCAGCAAAATATGTTGATATTGATGTTAGTCCTGCTATTCTAAAAGCAGTTAAAGTTTCGGTTCACAGAACAAATTTTTTGGACAAGAGTAAAGGAGGTTCTTTTTTAGGATTTGATATTTACCTCAAGAAACCCAGAGAAGTCCTTTTTTTAGATTCGAAAGGTGTTGTGAGACCGAATAATGAACAAGAATGGATAAACAGAGGAATAAAAATCATTAATCCAATAAAAAGGAGGGGTAACTCTTTTGAAACACAAACACATGAAATAGTTATTTCTTTTGATTGTTTAGATAGAGAAGAAGTTGAAGAAGAAAAAATATATCCATTGAGGTGGATATATTTAAACAATTATAAGGAGCAGGGAATGATTGTTAATGAGTTCAATGTGGATATTGAAAAAGGAATTCTGACTACCTGGAAATTTTGGCTGAGAACCTTCTTAAAAAGAAAAGAAGTAACCACAACAATAGATTTAACATTTTATATTGACAATAAAAAAGTTACCAATTATGTTTTTCTTTCTGATTCTGATACCATTTACAAAAACAAGGTTAAAATAATTTATGATCATCATGGAAACAATTCTCCATCTATTGACTTATCGAGCACATCTTACTATGAAGCATTTAATTCCAACTCTCCAACCGGAATATTGCTTTTAAACATAAATTCATTAAACACATATAAAAAAGAAAGATTATTTCTGGAGTTAATCGAATCGGCGTTGACAAATATTTTAATTATAGATGAAAGGATTCAACAAGGGTTGTATGAATCATCTGCTCGCTTAAATTCAAAGGATATTCCTATTAGTTTTGAGGAATTGGAGCAGTTGAATATTCATGTTCCAACTCATAATGATTTCAATATGTTTTCTGAAAGCTTTGGAGTAAAAGAAAAGCCTGCTTTTGTAAAATGGGTTCAGGAAAAAGAACTACAAAATGCAGCTGATTTTATTGTTATTCATCAGGGAATAATTGAAAGAATGGTAGGAACCAGCAGAGAACTAATTCAAAGTTTTATTTCCGAACTTAAATCAATAATCAATTCCCACGCAGAAATTGTTATAACTTCTGGTCGTGGAAAACCCCATGAGTTACCCAAAAATATCCTTTTTCTGAATTACTCAAATATAGCTCTAAATATTTTGGAGCAAAGGAGTAAATACCATTTATGTCAAATATTATTCTCTGCAAGAGCAAGGTTTAATCATGATGAACTCTAAACTGATTTTAATATGTACTTTCTTGGCTAAAGGTGAAAAATACCTTAAGGAATTTGGCCTTTCGCTGTCTCCAACATTAAAAGCGATTAGTTTTCTAAAAGTTTATGATAACATATCTGATTGCCCTACTGATAATCAAGGAAATATCGATGTTTTAATTATTCCTGACCGTGTTGTGGACCTTGAACTTATTGAATCAGAGATTAAAAGGTTTACCACTTTTAACTCTTCGGTTTGTCTAATGCTACATGACGGTGATTCCAATAAAAGGAACAAAGCAGATATTGTAAGTGAAGTTGCCGGGATGAAACTAATTCACCCAATACTGCAAGAACATTCTGATCACGGAATTACATATCAATTCTTATGGGAGTTAAGTTTAATTTGGAAAAAGCGCCAAAAAAAAGAGTATTATTCCAAAATTCAATCTTTTAATGGACAGCCCAGTTCTATGGATTTATCGTTTGAAGCCAAACTTGAGCTGTGGTCTTCATGCTCAACACAAAATGAAATTGAACGGCTCCTAAATGGTGAATTTCAAAATAACTTTACGTCTTCCTACCTTAAAAACTTACTGCTTGATGATAATATTTTTAGTTTGGTTCAGGAACTTAGAGACTGTTCTCAAGAACAATATTTCGAGTTGAAAATTAAACTTAAAAACTACTTATTCAAAGAGTAAAAATCGTCCTATTTCACATTTAGCAAGAGCGTGCAAGGAAAATAATGTTGATCATTGTATTGTAATCAATTGATAGTACAGAATCACCTGTTCTTATCAATTTCAGTAAAAATTGCACGCGATGACCTGTTATTTCCATTTTAGTAGTCTCCTATCATTTAATTTTCGGAACTTTCCGATAAGACCCCCTCCTTCTTCGTAGAGCTTCCTTTCTTTACTTCTAGTAGTCTAGTTTTATCATCTTTGTTTCATTCCTTTTAATACCTCTTTTGCTATGTCTAGAAAGTTATATATAAAAAATCACACCAAAGGAAAAGGTTTGATATTTATCGGAGTTATTGTTCTGCTTGTTGGAGTTTATAATTTCACTTCAGAATGGCTTTTGTTTGGCGGAACCTTATTCGTCATAGGAAAATTTGTCAATTGGTGGCATAATTAAGCTCCACGTTTAATAATTATTCGACCATTCTAAATAAGATTTCATTCGCTTAACCATTAAAAATTTCAGTCATGAATTTCAATATTAAAATAGTCATATCCTTTTTTTTCACCATTACACTCTTTGCATCATTTATTTATCACAAAAACATTGAAGTGAATATCCCGCTTGGCACTGTTACTGAAAACTCAAATAACCTTGTAGCACATTCAGATTTAGAAACCATTGTCAATTGGGCCAATCTCCGGGCAGAAGGAAGTAAAAATGCCTCCGTAATAGATGTTTTACCTCAAGGAACTGTTTTAACTTATCTTGGAGTAACTACATCGGAAAAGTTTCATGCAACGATTGAAAATGTTCGTCATCATGAGCCATATTTAAAAGTAAAAGTTCACCATTCAAATAAAATAGGATGGATATTTAAGGCATGTACAGAATGGTTGAATGAAAAAAATCATCACAAACATTTATCGGTATATCATGTCACAAGTTCAAAGTTATATTTACGAGCTGGCCCAGGACTTCATCATCACATAATTCATACTTTAAGTCATAATACCATTCTACATCATGATCACAAAATTTCAGAAGAGAAAGATAAAATTAAAATAGGTAAGCATACCTATAGTGATTTTTGGTACCACGTTCATGTTAATGGGACAGAACTTAAGGGATGGGTATATGGTGCTTTCATAGATCAGCATGAGTTGCCAATTCACAACGAACAAGAGGAACACCACCAAGCCCAAGTCGATGATCATCATAAATCTTTTCACATACCTGAAGGTTATTCTTTTAATAAAGAGACAGGAGAATTGGAGAAACTGGCTTCTTCAAATACAGACCAGCATTTTCATATCACAAGTAATCAGATTCACATACAGTTTAAGCATGGTTTGAGACATCGGCGGCCATCTGCGGTGCCAATCATTACGCGGCCATCTGATTTCGTGGGAAAGATGATCTTCGAGGTTTGTGTAGATGAAAAAGGAAATGTCAGGCATACAAAATTTGATCACCATCTAAGTAGTACTCAAAATCTAAAAATTGTAGATGCGATTCAAAAAGAAATTTTACACTTCTCATTTAGGACGTCAACTAAGGACTACCAGTGTGGAAAAGTAGAATTTGACTTTTTGCCAGAGCATAGTGTGAGTGTAGGAAACTAGTATTTCTTGTTAACTCTGCCTTAAAGGTAGTCCATCGTGGGCTGCCTTTTTTACTTACACCAAGCTTCACTCATGTCAAAATGCTAGTCTTATTTACGAGTCAAAGGAACTTAACTCGAAATAGAAGTTGTAAGGTTTTTAACTCACCTAAAAATCTTCTCTATAAATTGCTACTATTGAGGGAGAAGAGTTGAATATCAGCAGCCCCAACAAAAGTCCAACCCACCATAAGACTAAAAAAGCTCCTCAGAAAAACCCCGAAAAACAAAGAAATTTTATGTCACAGATTGGGTGGGTAGACGGAATTGGGGGAAAAATAGAGTTCGTTACGGAATGTTGTACCTATGTTGTACCTATTGAATAAAAAAGCCCGCAACCAGTTGAAAATCAATCAGTTACGGGCAGTGAGAGCAGCCCCTAGGGGAATCGAACCCCCACCTTAACCAACTGATTATCAATGTCAAAAAGTCAAAACAGCGATTTCGGGTAAACAGTGGGAAAGCACTTTTTTTCGTAAATTTGCACATTTTTTTAAAAAAGGGCTTGTGCCCGGTGATTTTAGGTTAGGTAATTTAACCAAGTGACAACAACTTTTTTTCTTACAACAAACCAGCATTATTTAACCCATTGCTTAGGGGTTGCATTACCTTGCACAACTACCATATCCGAATCCCTTTCCATTGCTTTTGCTAACTGAATCCTTTTACAAAAAGAGTAGGGGAGTGGCTCCTCTTCTTTTGTTATGAAGGAATACAGTACAATAAAAGAACAACTTATTCAGAAAGAGCAACACCCAGAAGAACAAGCAAATCACCCAAAAAGAAGCCGATGAAATGGCCGAAAATTTCTTCTATAACAAGAAAAATACGGCATAATTCCGCCCCTTTCCTCAATTTGCCTTTTCTTTCCGTTTCAGAAAAATATTTTCGCAGACTTTTGGAAAAATAACGAAACTGACGGAAATACAATTACCCCTCTCTTATTTTCATTTATTCTTCTTGCACAACCAATTTTTTTATTTTAATTTGGTGGTAGGCCAACAATCTCCTTCACCGACACAGCTCGTTATTTAGCTGGTAAAATTGCAGTTGCATTTTACCCCAATTCTGCTATTGACTATGAGAATGAATCCTAACAATATAATTCCTATTGGCTTTGAAGAGCATCCTGTAAAGGACATCCGGGCAGAGAGGACAAGCGCTTTTGATGTGACCGCTGAGGGGATGCCTTTTTCAGCAGATATGCTTTTGTCAGAGAATTTTTCTTCGAGGCATTATTGTTATTGTTTGCTGCATAAAATACAGAACCTCTCCACTCCGGAATTGGAGCCGTTTCTTACCTATCAGTTACATCAAATGCGGGATGCCGATCAATGGCTGAGACAGTTGGAAGTCCTCGTTGAGGTAAACCTGCAATTTTTTGACGAGGTGTTTTTCCGGGAGTTGCAACAACTGATCCGTAAACTCAAAGGTCGCACTCGCTTTGACACGGAGGATAAGCTAGCCGCTACCATCAAAAACTTTTTCAACCAGCGCTACAACCTGGACAAGGTTAGAGAACAGCTCAAAAAACTGGATTCTTACGAAGCAAAACTTGACTACTTATTCAATTTGAAAATTGACTTCATCCGCCACAGACCTCGGTTTTTGATTATCGACGATGCACCCTTTGATCAGTTATTGGATTTGGAAATTAAGAAAATCGAAAAGTTACAAAAGCGAATGAAGCATCCACTTCCAAAGACCGTAGGCCATCCCCCTGTCTCCCAGAAATGCGAGACCAGTCTTACTGTCTCCCAACTCGCTTATCAATTTAGGGTGCTGTATGATATAGGATTGTTTCCGGTCAGGACAAAAACAGCACTATTCAAAGCGATTAGCCAGGTATTTACCACCCCTAATCAAAAGAACATCAGTTGGAAAAGCTTCAAGAACTCCTTTGACAACCCAGATCCAAATGCTGTCGATTTTTGGATATCTAAATTCCAACATTTGGCACTTCAAGCCAAGAGAGAAAAAGAAAAATAGAAAAAAATCAACCTCTCAATATACTGACAGACAGCCACTTACCCGGGGGTTGCGCAACCCTGCGCAACTACCGCACCACGCTTTTATTCCATTACTTCACGGCATGACATTTTTTCACTTCTAAAAATTATTTTTGTTCATGTCCATCTCCACCTTATTCAAAAGTCCAACTAAAATCATCGAATCAAAACCATTGTTGTCCATCCTCCTACAGATTCAGCGGGGGAAGATGAAGAAGGAGGTATTAAACCTCCGAAAACTATTTAGCAATGACCAAAGCCATTCTTTCGATATTCAAAAAAGGGCGATTCCTTTCTTTAGTGTTTGTGGTCATTTTGTCAGCAAAGACCAAAGGGTTTCCATGGCCAACTATTCCGGTTACCAAATATTGGAGATAACTTATTTATCTGAAAAACATAAAGTCAAGGTTCGAAAGCAAATAGCTCAAGACCCTTTTTGCTTCTGCTGTTTTGAAACCGCTACCGGATTGGGGCTTCATATCATCGTTCCTACCCGGGCGCGTAAAGAGCAGCATGCAGCCGTGTTCAACGCCGTGAAGAAGTACTACGAATTAGTGCTCGGCATCAAACGATTTTCTTCACAGGGAGAAGACCTCGATTATTTGTGCCTCTTTTCTTACGATAAAAACGCCTACATCAACCTGGAAGCAAAATCCTTTTAATTTATATTTAAAATCTGAATCAAAATGAAAAAAACATCTGCAAATAGTCTATTTCAATATCCAATTTCTGTTTTTGAATCACTACCCACTTTACTAAAAAACGGTTGCCATAATTTTTCGAATCAAAGAGAGCGCGATGTCTTTCTGACTGCCGCGTTGGGGGTACTCAGCGGGTGTCTACCCGGTATACACGGTAAATACGATCATCGAAAGATTTTCCCCAATCTCTATACATTCATCATTGCACCCGCTGCCAGCGGAAAAGATGAATTGCTCTTTGCCCGGGAACTTGGACAGCATTATCACCAACAACTCGTTTCGAAAAGTAAGGCCGCGCTAAGTAAACACAAAAAAGAAATGAAATACTATAAATCGGAGCTGAAGAAATACTACAGAGGTAAGTTAGCCGAAATTCCGAAAAAACCGAACTGCCCGCTCTTCCAAACCCTGTATATCCCCGTCAATTCCCATTCAGACAAGCTGATACAACAATTGTATAACAATAAAAATGGAGGTATACTTTTTGATGCACAAGCCGATACGACGGATAAGATTCTCAGACAAGATAAAGTCGGATACAGCATGGTTATGAGCAAGGCGTTTCACCATCAACCTATTTCGTATTACGGTAAATTCGATCATCAGTATATTGAAGTCAACAAACCCAGGTTATCCGTTGTGTTATCAGGTACTCTTAGCCAGGTAAACACCTTGGTCCCCTCCGCTGAAAGCGGGCTCTTTTCCCGGTTCTTGTTTTATGTTTCTGACCAGGATTTGAGGGAGGTTTCTCCCAAAGGAAGGATGCCGCAGTTGCTTGCATTTTTCCGACAGGCATCCAAAGAGATAACAGAGGCCGCTCATTTTTTGAGTGCACATCCCACTTCTTTTTATCTCACAAAAACACAATGGAAAAAACTGAATACGGTCTTCAGAGGTCTGTTCAAAGACACCATTCAATCCAGTGGATCAGGGGCCAAATCTATTATCATAGAACTGGGCGGCATACTCTTCCGGATATCCATGATTTTTTCTGCGCTGAGGAAAGCCGAAGAGAAAAATCCTTCTCCAATCATTTATTGCAATGACCAGGATTTTGAAATTGCTTTAACGCTGATAAAGATGTATAGAGCGCACGCGCTCTTCGTATACAATAAGATTTCGAACAAGCACTGGTCATTATTTCCATTTAAGAATGTCCGAAAACGGGCTTTATACGACGCATTGCCACTTCGTTTTCAAAGAAAGGATATTCTCCACATTGCCAACCGGCTCAACATCCCGGAGAGATCGCTGAATCGTTATTTGAAAGATTTACTGGAAAAGGGATATCTGGTTAGGGCTTCCAACGGCCCAATGGGGAGTTATATTAAAGAACTGGTGGCCAACTCTGTCTAAAAATGCCAAAGATCAATTTGGCTTTCGGGTATCGCTTCTTGTAATAATGTACAATACATGGACGTAATGCTACCTTTTCGCCATTCAATTACTAACAATATGCATACTATTTCTATTTTCAAAAATTTTACTACGATCATTGGGGCGCGACCGTTGCGTCAGATCATAAAGACCATTCGCAGTGATCGCTACAAGCAGGAAATTAGGGCCATCCGAAAAACCGTACTAGAAGGAGACAACCAACAAAAAGATACGTTGAAAAAACAACTCCCCGCCTTTACTGTTTCCGGAAAATTTGAAGGAGGTCGCACCATGGACAAATTAGTGGATTATTGTCCTTTTGTAATTTTGGACATTGACAAGATCCCTGTGGAAGTGCTGGCACGCATTTGCCGAAAGGTACAGGATATTGACTATACCCTGGCGGGGTTTATCAGCCCAAGTGGGCAGGGGTATAAAATCATTGTTCGAACCAATGCGACGGTACAACAGCATGCAGCTGCCTTCAAACAGGTAGCTGCCTTTTACGAAGATCAATTGCAAGTGGAGATCGATCATTCCGGCAAGGACATTACCCGGCTCTGTTTTATGAGCTGGGACGAAGATGCGTTTTTTAATGAAAACAGTATGCCCTTTATCGTTGAGGATACCAAAGAAAAAGCAACCATTACCGCCTTTCCATTGTCCAATGTTAATACTGATGAAAATTACGAAGAACAATTGTTGAGTTGCATGGATTATACCCGCCAAAAGTATGTCTACCAAAACGGGAATCGCAACAACTTTGTCTACTTCTTTGGTTCCAACTGCAATCGGATCGGCATCCCGGAGGAGGCAGCCCTTTCCTTTGCCAGGAAGCAGTTTGAAATGGACAGATCGGAGTTGGAAAAAACGATGGGGAGTGCTTATAAGCATCATCGGAAGGAAGCCAATACCAAGCGGTTAAAGATGGTCAATAAAGCAGCGCAGGAGGATGAATTGGGGCCCGAAACGATTGGAGAGGTATTTCAGACATCGCCTTTCCTACCCGACACCTTATACGATCAACTTCCCAAACTATTACAGGAAAGTTGTAAAACCTTTACTGACCGCCGGGAAAAGGATGTTTTTTTTACATGTGCCATCACCATTTTAGGTGGCTGTATGCCTCACTTAACAGGCGTTTACAGAGGAGAGGTACAACATCCCAATCTCTATTGTTTTGTAATGGGGCCTGCAGCAAGCGGGAAAGGCGTATTGAAATATGCCTATCAAATGGGCAAGGCCTATGATGCCTATCTATTGAAAAAAAACCAGGAGCTTCGGCGGGCCTATAATACAGCATTGTTAGAATATAAAAAAGGGGTATCCGCCTTCATGCGGAATAAACAACCTACACCGCCGGTAGAGCCTACACCACCCCAATTCCAGAAATTGTATTTAACAGCTAACACGAGTACGGCCAAACTCATGGAAGACCTTCAACATGCCAAAGGATGCAGCATTATGGTGGAAACAGAAGCAACGACCATGAACAATGCCTTAAAGCAGGACTGGTCCAGTTACCGCGATATTTTATGCAAGGCATTTCATTATGAACATCTCGCAAGCAATCGCAAAACCCAACATTCTAATTACGTGGTTAGCGAACCGAAGCTGTGTATTGCACTTTCGGGCACACCAGACCAGGCATTGCGCCTGTTGTATACGGCAGAAGACGGTTTATTTAGTCGTTTCATTCCTTATGCATTCAATGCTTCCACCGGATGGCGGGATTATGAGCCAGGCATTGATAAGAGAGCCGCATTGAAAGACCATTTTTCACAATTGGCAGAGGAAGTGTTAGCCATGGCGTTGCATCTTGAATCTCATCCTACAAAGGTAGATATCACCGATGAGCAGATGGCCCTATTGAATGACAGTTTTAGACAAATGCACGATGAAACCACCGCCTTTGTTAGCAAGGAAGCAGAAGGGACCATCAAGCGACTGGGAGTGATTTGTTTTCGCCTGGTGATGATCCTCACGGCAATGCGAAAATTTGAAGCCCGCGATACCACCCATCACCTTATTTGCCGGGATGACGATTTTTTACAGGCCATACAATTGGTGAAAGTATACCGGGAACATGCGATGTTGCTCTTCAAGCATTTGCCCAAAAGTCAAAAGTTCCTTACCGAATAAAAAATTGAACAAGCGGGAGGATCTGTATCATGCTTTGCCCGCACGTTTTAGTACCAAAGAGGCGGCCGACATAGGCACGACAATGGGTATTACAGATCGAACCGTGAGACGGTACCTCAAGGTGTTTTTGGAAGTGTCCTTTTTGAAGCAACTGAAACATGGTATGTACGAAAAAAAAGGACAGGTGTCCTAATGTCCTTTTGTCCTACTTCAACAGGCGAAAAGGACAAAAGGACAAAAGGACACTTGCTTATTTCAAATACGCATTCGAGCAGTTTGAGCAAAATTTGTTGCTATTTTTTCCATATTTCTCCATAATTGGTTTTGTTTTTCAGGATACCTTTTTTTGTAAAAAAAAGGACAGGTGTCCTAATGTCCTTTTGTCCTACTTCAACAGGCGAAAAGGACAAAAGGACAAAAGGACACTTGCTTATTTCAAATGCGCATTTGAGTAGCTTGAGCAAAATTTGTTGCTATTTTTTCCATATTTCTCCATAATTGGGTTTGTTTTTACAGGATACCTTTTTTTGCAAAAAAAAGGACAGGTGTCCTAATGTCCTTTTGTCCTTCTTCAATAGGCGAAAAGGACAAAAGGACACTTGCTTATTTCAAATGCGCATTTGAGCAGCTTGAGCAAAATTCGTTGCTATTTTTTCCATATTTCTCCATAATTGGGTTTGTTTTTCCAGGATACCTTTTTTTGTAAAAAAAAGGACAGGTGTCCTAATGTCCTTTTGTCCTACTTCAACAGGCGAAAAGGACAAAAGGACAAAAGGACACTTGCTTATTTCAAATGCGCATTTGAACTGTTTGAGCAAAATTCGTTGCTATTTTTTCCATATTTCTCCATAACTGAGTTTGTTTTTCCAGGATACCTTTTTTTGTAAAAAAAAAGACAGGTGTCCTAATGTCCTTTTGTCCTACTTCAACAGGCGAAAAGGACAAAAGGACAAAAGGACACTTGCTTATTTCAAATGCGCATTTGAGCAGCTTGAGCAAAATTCGTTGCTATTTTTTCCATATTTCTCCATAATTGGGTTTGTTTTTCCAGGATACCTTTTTTTGTAAAAAAAAGGACAGGTGTCCTAATGTCCTTTTGTCCTACTTCAACAGGCGAGTGTTATCTCCAAAATATATAAAAAGGGAAAAGTCCATTCAAATCCCCACCCCGTATCCATTCACAAACCCGGATAATAAAAACAACAGAAAAAGAAAGGGCCACTTTACCTTGCGAGATTAACCCTTTCGCACCATGCCCACCTACCACATCCCCAAAGTCCTAACCCCCAGGCAACAAGATCAATTACTCCAAAACTGCCAAAGCAAAAAGTACCGCGTCATCCTCCTCCTCATGCTAGACTGCGGCCTCCGCGTAACCGAAGCCATCCGCCTACAACTCAAGCACTTCAACTTCATGGAAAACTACGTCGTAGTAGAATCACTCAAAAAAAGGAGAACCAAGCACCATCGCCAAATCCCATTGACCCAACGCCTACTCGATGCCATCAGTACCTACTGGCAGGAATTGAAAACCTCCGATCCGGAAGCCTACTTATTTCCAGCCAATAAATCCTCCAAGCAAAAATATTTGAGCCGCAAGCAAGTCTGGCGAAAAGTTAAAAAGCTATCCAATGGGCAGGTTTATCCTCACATGCTGCGCCACACTTTTGCCACTAGAATCGTCAACAACGGCAATGAACTCCGAATCGCAAAAGAACTGTTAGGTCATAAGTCCATAGCCACGACAGAGATATATACCCACGTCTCCGCAGAGCAAATAAAAACCGCCATCGCCTCCATCGACAAAGAAACCTGGTTGACCAAACTCTACCGAAAACTGGTGCCAAGAAAACCCATCCACGTCTTACCCATCGACAATGGCATCACAAAATTTCACATCGGAAGAAAAGAAGAAATCGAGCGGTTATTCGATTTGGGAAAAAAGAAAATCAACATCCTGATTACTGGGCCACAAGGGGTTGGGAAAACGCATTTGTTGGAACAATACAACCTCGGTAAAATCATCAAGATCGGCGATTTCAGTAGTACCAAAAAGCTATTGACTGGAATGCTATTATACCTGTTTACCGGCGACAAAGAAGACATCGCAAAAACAATGTATGAGAAACAACTGTCTAAAAACGGCATCGAAACCATTATCTACAAAGAAACCATCAAGCGCTTAACCGAGCTACTCATTCAGGTTACCCAAAAACACGAATACACCTTGCTCATTGATGATGTTTCCAGAGTACCGCCTTCTGGTGTCAGTGCATTGGAAAAATTAAAAAACCATTTCCATATCATCTGTGCAGCAAGACAAGTGAAGATCACCAACATCAGCTTCCTCACCAATTTCGAGCGCATCGACCTAAAGCCCTTTTCCAGAACAGAAAGCATCGAACTCATCAACCGAATGTCTCAGCCCATTATGGATCGTATAGAAGATTACGAGACTTACAAAAATCATATTTTTGAAAACACCAACGGCAATCCACTTTTCATCATCGAGATGATCGAACGATATCGGAAAGAGCCTTTTATATCTTTGGAAACGGTCAAGAATTATCGCCATACGGCAGCTTACAAAGAGTTAGATGTCACCCTGTTTTTGGTGATTGTGCTTTCTTCACTGATGGTGCTTCGTTATGTATCTGGCGAAATTGGCGACGACTCCGGGGCCTTTCGTTTGATTGGTGGGATTTTCCTGATGTTTGCTCTTTTTGCGCGGAATATTTTTAGACTGGGAAAGCGGAAATTTGTGTAACCTTTTTCTAAAGTTATAAAACGAAGAATCCATGGCCTCTACAAAACAGGTTCAAAATAGCGTGCGTCTTTTCGGGCGGGTTGGGAATGGCAAAACATGGGGGTGCGGGAGCCGGCCTGCGTGCGGTTGCCTTTGTTTTGCCTAGACCTTTGAACACTTTGGGGCAATGCCAAAGTGTTACGAAAGAGGGCCTTCACCGAAAATAAAAAATCTAAACACCCTCCCCCATGACCACCCCAAACCACATCATCGGCGGCATCGTCATCACCGGCATCTTCGGATCCTTTATGAACATCAACATCCTCGCAAGCCCCTGGTACATCGCCACAACAATCATAGCATCTGTCCTCCCCGACATCGACCATACCCGCTCCATCATCGGAAAAATCTTCTTTCCTTTTTCCAGATGCATCAATCGAAGATTCGGGCATCGGACGATTACACATTCGTTAATAGTATTGTTAGGAACAAGCCTGGTAGCAGCCTATTTGGAAAGTACATTCTTACACTCCTCCCAATTCACAAAAGTCTATTTCCTCGGCTATTCCAGCCACTTGATTTTAGACATGATGACCGTGCAAGGTGTTCCATTGTTTTATCCTTTTTGAAAAACCCATGCGTCCTCCCCGGCAATCCAGACATGCGCTTCCGTACCGGCAACCTCCGCACCGAGACGATGATCTTTAGCTTCTTCTTACTCTCCGCCATCTTCCTACAACCGCTTTTCAAAAATGGTTTCTGGACACAGTACAACCGCTTTTTCGGTACACCTAAACACCTGGCCAGCGAATTTCGCAAAAGCGATGATGCACTGCTGGTGAAATATTTCGTCAGAAAAGGGACGGAGGAAATTCGAGGGGAAGGTATTTGCCTGGAGGCGACGGATAGTAAAATTATGTTGTTAGAAGACGGCCGTTTTCACGAACTCAACAAATCCAAATACAGCATCCGGGAAGTGATTCCGGACCATACCGGCCAGTCACTTCATTTTGAACAGATCAGTTTTATGAATATTTCGATTGATAGTTTGAATGCTTTGGTCAGTTCTGCTCCCATACAAAAAATTGAAGTGCAGTCGAATTTACCTACCGGTCAGGTAGGAAATAGCTTTGCCGTTCACCACAACAATATTCAGGAAATCAGAAAGGAGTTTAAAATGGAGTACCCAGACAAAATTTGGTTTCAGGAAGTTGAAGTGCCGATGTCAAAAGAAACTTTCACCACCTTTTCCAATCCGAGAATCCAAACACTTCGCAACCAGATCGAAATGTTGCGCAGTCAAAATCGAGTTGCCGCTGACGAATACCAGAAAGTTGAAAAAGAACTTGCCGATTTAAAGCTGGAATACGCCGTAGAATCAGATATTGTCGCGAAGGAGCGGTTGCTCAAGCGTATTATAACCCTGGAAAAGGTGAAGCCTCCGAAAACCGATGGGCACAAAATACGGGAGCTGCAGCTTAAGATGGAGGAGCTGAAATTGGCTGACCGGATTGAGAATTTGGAAAGGGAACAGGAGAGGGAGTATTTGGAGTCAGTGCCAGGGAAGACATTGATTAGAGGGTTTATTACAAAGATTATCATCGCTGACAAATCGCAGGCTTAACATTCAAATCCAATTCATGACAATACTGATCCTGGCAGTAAAAATGAAACTACCAATGATAGCCTTACTCAACAACAATATTATAATCAATTGCTTTCAAACTATCTTCGGTAATCTTTATTCGTTCTACAATTATATTGTTAGTGACTATACTGTCCCAGGATTGGGTTCGATATATGGTATAGTTGAGTATAAATATGTGAAGTGTATCTGTAGGTAAATCATCGAAATAATTATCGTTCTTCGTGGTTTGAAGAAACTCACCATGTTTTTTGCCAGGGGGTGTAGTTCGATGTAATGTTGGGCGCTCAATGGGTAAGTTTTCTGTTGATAACGCTCTATTGGCAGGTGGGATATACCACGTGATTGTGTCTGTTGTTTGGTTTTTTATTACAAAGGTTAATCCTCTATCAAAAAGTGGAGGATTTTTGCAATCTTGATAATATACCATAATGTAGATTATTGAAATTATCAGGACTACATTGAATTTATATTTCATATTTTCAATATTCTATAAGGTAATGAGATTTTTTGTCACATTTCTTGAATATTCCCATCAAAAAGGAAATCTAGTGAAATACCAATTCCAGAAATTATCCGCTCGATCTTCCGTCCATTGAGCACCGCCAACACTCGGTATTCCTATCCCAAATAAATAAATTGGCCCCCAAATATGACTATCAATTGTATGCCCATACTCGTGTTGGAACAATGGATTTGTCGATAAGTCTAGCCCAGGGTCAGGTATATTTTGATCAGTGTTTACAAAGTTACCCAATGAAACACCTCTTGCTCCAAATCTATCCCAATTATCTGAATCATAATTTTGAATAAAAGTTACTCCTCTATACAAATCAACTCTATCTACATTTCCCAATCCGTTTCGCAATTGACCAAAATTGTATCCTAAGTCCGTTTGCAAAGACTCCCAAGTGTGGCGCGAAACCAATTGCAGCACCTGGCTCCCTGCCGGTCTCTCAGGATCAGAGTAGAAATTGCCTAAAAATATCTCGCCTGTGTTTCCCAATATTTCACCTCTATCTTGAGGGGCATTTACCCCCCCAATTATTAAAGAGAACGTTGTTGTAACTGATTTTGCCGCTCCCACCAGGCTGTTAAATGTGCCTATTACCGGTAAATGCTGATTGAAATTTATAGTTGATGATAACCAAAGACCAGATATAAACCCCGTTCCAAATGATTCAAAAATATATCCTATGTTAGGATATGTAATTGTATTGTTACACTATCAATGATTCCGACTTGGTTGTAACGGCCGGAGCCTTCTGGATTATTTTAAAAGGCATGAATTTGTCTTGTTAGAATAACTGCTGAGGCAAGAATGGGCAACTCAAGGACAGGGACACACATCGTAAGACAATTGCTTAATTAGCCGATCAACTAGAATGCATTAGGAATGGCCAAGTGCCTTTTCTTTTTTATCTCAAGGATATGTTATCGTCCAGTTACTCGCCTCCAAGTCTTCTAGCGTTAAGTCATATCTTTGCAAGACTAAATAATCGGCTGTGATTTGTTCCCATGAAACTTGTTCTATTGTATCTTTAGATAATAAAAAGACCATCAAAATTACATTAGGATTATTTTCTAATGCATTGATGTATCCATCTGTAATTGATACCTGACTATTTCCATTAATTGTTCGTCCGTTTATATTTTCAGGTCTTAAAGGAAATGAAAATGATTGGAGAGAAGTATCTCCAACTGCATTGAACTCAATCTTATAAACAATATTTTGACTAGAGTCGTTGATAATCTTTAGAGTTGAGTCTAAAGGATCAGCTTGGTCTGGGCAACCAAACAAAATGAAACAATACATAAAGCAAATTGATTTGCCAAGATAATTCATAATTTTTCTTTTTAAAAAAAGCCAATTAATCCAACTCCTCCATTCCAAAACAAATTAAACACTATATCCGACCAGTGGAATTGTTGATTGATAGGGTTCCCTCCAATGTTAGTACCTCCTCTAGGATTGGGATATGGACTCCCTGTCAGATCATTGATAAAAGAATTCCGATCAAAATGATTGGGTGAACCAACAAAATATCCGTTAGCCCCCGATCCAAACTCCCGGTCAAAATATCTAGCCGCCAGCCGACTAGCAGAAGCCTCATAAGCCCTTGTTTCATGGCGATCTTGTCCATCTGCTCCACCCAATAAATCCCATTCGTCGTGTACATAAAAGTCAGTCAAGCTTGGTAAAGCAACAAAAGGGATGTATGCTGACCCTAATCTCTGACTTTGCATATAATGACCATACTCATGAACGAATAAGTGATCTCTCCAATCTGCTCTGAACCCAGGAGGCCCGGAGATCACATGTCCCATTGTAAATGCCCCCCCATCAAATTCCGTATCCAAAACAGTAACGCCCATGTCTATATCCACATTATTTACATATCCAATTCCATTAAAAACATGAGCGACAAAAGTCCCAAGAGTAGTTTGAGGATTTTGCCATGTAAATCTGGATATGAGTTCCCATACTTGACCTGTTTGAGATTTGTTTCGATCTGCTATGAACATACCACCTGCAATCAAAGCAGCATTTTCAAAAAACTGACCAACACCAGCTCCGAATCCATCACCCTGAACTGCACTCCGTATTCCATTTATCAGCATCGGGACTATGAAGTCACCATCCGGATCAGTAAACCTAACCGGATTATTTATCATCGAGCTAAATGGAGTTTCTCCATAAAGAACTTCCGCTTTAGTATCCACCTGCCACCACCGTCCAATACTTGGGTCCAGTCCCGATAAAAATCGGGATAGCTAAGTTAACATTCAAATCCAACTCTTCCAAGTGTTCGATGCCATTGTATTGGTAACGATCAGCAGGAGAAACCGTCGGTACCCACGGCCCTTCGTGCTTCCTACCTACACGTTGTTATAGCAGGCAAGCACCCCATACGGATAGTAATGCATCTGCGGGCAACTCCATGACAGCAGCACACCATTGAGAGGTGAAAGTTCGATGACCTATCAATAAAAAAGCCTCTGATCACGCAGAGGCTTTACTTAATTTCTCTTTTCACAATTTCTTTCCTTACGGAATAAACTGATTCGTGCTATCTGGCTTGGGGGAGTATGAGCGAAAGTGATAGATAGCATTATTATAATCATACCTGATAGTGGTATCATTGATGACTGTATAGTTTGCTATAAATGTAGGATGTACCCAACCGGCTCCGGGGCCCCAACGCTCAACTACTAGTTTTCCATCTTTCGCAAAGAAAATGCCCCAGGCATATGGGATTTCTTTGTCCTTAATAAAGCGAGGATACTTACTAAAAAACTCTTGTTCAAAATTAGTAGAGTCTTGTATAGAAATTACAAATGGATCATAAAATACCCCATTTTTGTAAAAAAATAAAACATCTACATCGAACCCTCTTTCACTTTTAATACTTGACTGTAAATTGAAAAAATACCCATCCGTTTTTATTACGTCTTCCACATAATCTCTTCGCTCATGGACTAATTTTTTATATTGAACTTTACATCCATATATAAAAATTATTGTTACAAACAAAACCCTGCCATACTTTACCATAATGAATATGGGTTAGAGGTTTGATATGAAATGAAGAGGCCGGCAGGAGTAGTAAGATTGTTTCTAAAGAATGGTTTATCGCTAAACACCCGATGAGTTCAATTTTGAATAGCACTGACTCTCGCTGAATTGAATCCCACCCTATAGTTTTTATAACCAATAGTGAATACACCTGTTCTGTACTGATTAGCATCATTACCATAATACAGCTGACCTGTCTCATCAGGTTTAGCACCAAGCTCTCTTTCGGCTATTGTAGCACCCGGATCCCCCGTAAAAACTCTAAATCCAACAGAGAAATCCCCCACAGTTGCCCTGATAGACCCTGTCCTCCACCTATCGCCACCATCTGATGTGCCGCCTGCCGACTGGTCGTTATCATAGGCGATTGACCAACCATTCCCACTTACAGAATAATAACCGGTCTGCTGCGATATTCCTCACCCTTTAAAATACGTCGACCCCAGCCCAAGCCGGAAACTTTTTGGGCCGGCTGCTATTCCCCAGGAAAAGCGACTTTCAAAGAATGATTTCCCGGAAAAATCCTCTGCTTCCGGATCCACCTGCCACCACCGTCTGTATGGAGAATATAGATACTATTAGGCAACTACCTTTTAATCACCTTAATCTCAACGCGTCTATTTTTTTCTCTCCCCCAGGCAGTACCATTTGTTTCAATGGGAGCGGTATCTCCCTTCCCAGAATAAGATAGTTGTTTTTCTTGCACTCCTTTTTGAATTAAGTATTTAGTAACATTTTGAGCACGTTTAATAGATAAGTCTAAATTATAAGAAGGGCTTCCTGCATTATCCGTATGGCCTATAACCTCAATTATTAGATTTGGATGGGTTATTAAAACTTTAAGTCGCACGACAATCTCATATGCTTTAAATTGGGATGTTCAGAGGAGATACGTTTGACAATCATTTACCTGGAAGTTCCCTTATTTATTCAAAAAACTTTCGTAATTTAACGAATAAAGTCAATTTCTGCAACGTGCTAATTTCTACAACATGCTAAAAATCAGCGTTTATAATTTCTTCTTTTTCATCATTCTGATTTCTTTAGTTTCTACGGAGTTAAAAGGACAGGAACCGGATGATAGCACGAACCGGGCTAAAGAGTACCTGAAAAAAAAATACGAGAGGGAGTTTGGCGATAAGCCGACAATTCCGGATGGTGCTCCTATAACTAACAGGAGTAATTCAGAATTTAAAATTACTGCCTTTTCTGATGAAGACATCGTGGAAGCGGAACCAACGATAGCCGTTAATCCAACCAACCCGGACAACATAGTGGTTTCCTTTATCCATTTTGGCTTGGATTCACGACAATCGATTTATCACACATTCGATGCTGGTGAAACCTGGACCCGAACCGTTTTTAGAATGGATTCTTTGTTCTTAAATGACTTCGTTGATATAGCGGTAGTGGACAGAGGTGGTGCCGATCCGGTACTTGCTTTCGACAAAACGGGTAAACTCTATTATGTGTGGTTGTATTCAGGATTGGGTGCAACAAACAACTTTTTGGTTGCAACCTATTGGGCATGGTCTGATGATGGCGGAGTAAGCTTTCAGGTAGCAGAAGAGAAATATGATCGCCTGTTGGCTTTTAATGACGTTTCTACTTTTGAAGGTGCTTTTTTTGACAAGCCCTGGCTGGCCGTAGATAAAACGAATGGAGATCATAGCGGCACCGTTTATCTTCAGGTCTTTGCATTTGTCAACGAGAATCACATTATCGATATTCCTTTATCAAGCTCCATTGTGTTGTATAAAACTCCCGATATGATAACCTTTGATTCGTACGAAGTCGTTTTGGATGATCTCGTGCCGGTTAGTGATGGAATTGCTCAATTGCAATTTGCAAATGTTTATGTTGATCAGGAAGGTGTGCTGCACAGTTCAACCATAGGATATGCTTCAGGTGGTATAGGCTCCAATAAAATCTATCATTGTACGAGTTCAAATGCAAGTCAGAGTTTTTCAGATTTAATTTCGGCTTCCGATGTAAAATATGATGGAGAAGGTATCATCTCAAGCGGCAATCCAATGCCCGACGCGGTAACTAATCCGGTTTCCGGCACTGTACACATGATCTATGGAGTAAGGGACCTCGATGGAGAATCCGGTCAATATCATCGCTCTTCTGATGGAGGTGCCACATGGACAGCCGCCAGTGACCTTGGCTCTACGATAGGGGCAGGTTCTACAGAAATGTTTTTTCCTTCTATAGCGGTCGATGAAGTCTCTGGTCGTATTTCGATAGCCTATATGGGGCGCGATTCAGATGTTGAATGGAACTATTATGTGACTTCTTCAACAGATGATGGGGCCACATGGGATGAACCCTGCCTGGTATCTACCTTATCCAGCAATTTTCAAAACTTTAGCCAAATGGCTTTCTTTGGTGATTATTGGGAGACAAAGCTCGTCGGTGATAAAACCTATTGTGTCTGGAATGACTTTAGAGAAGGATTCGGACTAAAAATGTATGTCGCAGTTGTTGATCACCTTGAAGAGATAAGTGAAGTTTCCCGATTACCGATCAATTTAAAATTCTGAAAATATCACCTAATCCTGCTTCTCAGTATCTTACTATAAAATTTGATGCAAAGCAGCCAGGAGAATTAAGTATTGACCTTTTAACCATCGACGGAAAATCATTATCGTTTATAGACAAGAGAAACATTTTGCAGGGCCAACATAGCATTAATTTATATTTGCCTTCCGACATTTCAGCAGGCCACTATATTTTGAAAATAAATACGGGGTATGGTTTTTTTACAAGAAAATTGCTTGTGTCGAAATAGCTTGCTCATCAAAGCGGGATGATTTCATCAATCAGACAGTTTTTCGGGTATGTAATTTTGAGCCTGCATTCCTAAATGTAATGAAATTTTTCACTTTTTCCAACTGTTTTCGCCCGGAATATACATTTCGGAGGCGTTAATTTCCCAGGCTGCTGAACTGGTTCGGGAATTTGTTGCAAAGCCTGGTTCGCATTTTAATTTTAGTATGGATTGGCGTTTGGTTTTGGGTGTATTATTAAATGAAAATCCTTAAAAACACTTTGAGAAAAAACTAAAATAATGCTTACTTTTCCAAGACTATGGAACCCACCTTCGGATTTTGGGATTTGATACCGCTACTTGGAGCCGCTCAAGGCGTCTTCCTGGCGCTTGTATTTTTGTTTCACCCAAGAGGTAACGTACTGGCCAATCGTTTTTTGGGGTTATTATTGTTGGTTTTCTCTTTGCGTCTGTTAAGTATTCTCGCTTTTTGGACAAAGCACCTGTTGGTGTTCCCTCATTTTTCGCTGGTCAGCTTTCCCTTTTCTTATCTCATTGGAGTCTTCCTGTATTTCTATGCCAAATATCTAATTGGGAGCCAACGAAATCTGGAAAGATCATTTTGGTGGCACCTTATTCCGTTTGCTGTGGTGCTGGTTAGTACCTTCCCTTATTACTTACTGGATGCTGACACAAAACTATACATCATCGAACATTCTTTTTATGGTGGATCGACGAACTCCTCAAATGCTCCTCTGTTCAGGCGCTTGATTATTTATTTGCAATTTCCCCACGCTCTATTCTATACCATATTGGCCTATCAGTACGTAAGGAAAAACAGTAGTAATGAAATGATGAACCGACCCCAAAAGAACCAGCTCTTGTGGCTGAGAAATTTGATTCTCGGATTCGGCCTGTTTTTTAGCTTTTGGTTGCTGTACAACATTCTGGTTTCAATCGGTGTAAATTACCATAGTATTGTTGATCACACCATTACCTATGCTATGGCCATTTTTATTTATACACTTGGATACTATGCTTTTTTGCGTCCCGAAGTGTACTCCGATACGATCAAATGGAATGGAAAAAAATATGCCCAGTCAACGCTTACTCCCGATAAAGCACAACACCATCTGGAACAACTTAACCAGCTGATGAACAAACAAAAGCTCTACCTCAAACCCGGTATCCGGTTGTCGGAACTAGCTGCAAAACTGGATATTTCTACACAACATTTATCTCAAATTATCAATGAACGGTTGAACCAAAATTTCTTTGAATACATCAATGGTTTTCGCATTGAAGCGGCTAAAGAACTTTTGTCAAATCCTGAAAACCACCAATTCACTTTGCTGAGCATCGCCCATCAGGTTGGTTTCAACAATAAAACTTCTTTCAACAAATATTTCAAGAAACACACCGGGATGACCCCCTCCGAATATCGCGCTCAGATAAATGGAAAAAAGGCATAATTCCCCTTCCAACTTTGTCAATCTGTATATAGATTGCCGAATCTGTGTCCTTAATTGTGCAATATTGCTGCTTAAAAATCAGCGATATGAAACATTTATTCTTTCTCCTTTCTCTCTGCATATATGCCTCGACTACATACGGGCAAACCCCTCCATCCGCTCCCAACAGTGATTTTGCAAAAGCTGTCGAGCAGGTGCTGGACGCCGGTTTTCAATCTGACAGTACCGGGCTGGTAAAAGCTCTTGAGCAGCTAGTGGTTTTCACCAAAAACGATAACCTCGCTCATCTGGCCTGGTATTACATCGCTTTCGGCAAATGGCAGGCGGTATTGCGACAAACTCAGATCCAACCCGGAGATTCGGCCGCCATTCAATTGTTGACCGATGCCATAAAGTCATTAGAAAAATCCACCGCTTTGAAAACAGACTTCGTAGAGGCTTATGCCTTGGGGCTGAATGGCTACTTTGCCCTTTACTACTTGCAGCCCCAACAACGCATGGCCCTTATGGAAAAAGCAGAGAAGTGGCTTCAAAAAGCCAAATCACTTGACCCTGAAAACCCGCTCCTGGTACTCACCGAAGCCCAAAACGTTTATTACACGCCTGAACAATTTGGCGGAAGCAAGGAGCGAGGAATTGACCTTTATTGGCAAGCCATCGAATTATTTAAACAGCAATACCACAATTCGGAAACTACATTCCCAAAATGGGGCTTGGAAATGGCCTTCGCCTGGCTGGGCAACGCCTACTTTAATCTTGATGACCCCGATCTTTTCAAAGCTAAAGAAGCATTTTTACATTCATTGGAGTTGCGACCGGACTTTGTCTGGGTAAAAGATAATATGCTGCCCGCTGTTGATGAGCAGTTGGAAAAAGCAACGGCTATAACGGAAAATCACCACGCCACAAAAATGGAAAAAATGTTTGCATCAAAAAGAATTACCCAATCTGCAACAATTATTCTAAACGAGCGTCCCGATGTCGTTTTTCCCTTATTCGGAGCCTATGAAGAACGCAAATGGGCACCAGGGTGGAATCCGAAACCAATCTATCCCCATGAAGAAATCATAGAAGAGGGGGCTTCTTTTAAGGTAGAAGATCACGGCCATGAAGGGGAAAAATTTATCTGGATTGTTACAAAATACCAACCAGAGGATTACCTTGTAGAGTATTTGGTTTTCACCCAAAACCGTTTTTGGACTATAACTGTTCATTGTCAGCCAAAAGAAGACGGGCAGACGAAGGCTACGATCACTTATCGCTTTACGGGTTTGAATGATTTGGGCAACCAACTAAATCAACAAATGCTTAAAAACATCTATGAAGAAAATCTAAATGATTGGGAGAGAATGATAAACGATTATCTGAAAAAATAGGAACATCAAAAGAGTAGATACGGGAACCGTTTTTGGCTTGTAATTCCAAATGGTGTAACTTTGGATTTGGTGCAGTTTATCAATTGGTGCAGTTAGGTAAGACATGAAAATGAAAAAAATAACCTTTGCAGTATTCCTGGTCTGCTTCTCAACGGGTTTCCTGACCGGGCATCCGTCTTACGGAATCGTAGTGAACAAGCATCGCAATATTTATTTTGCCGACCTCACCCACCACGGAGACGGTACGGTTTGGAAACTTTCAAAAGAAGGTGTTTTGACGGCCTTGTTCAAAGATTTTCATTGTCACAACATTATGCTGGACAATGACGATAACCTGCTGGCAGAATACGTAGAACAAACAGGTGAGAACGATTACAACGCCTTTTTGATACGCCTCCTCCCCGATGGCAGAATCGATACATTGTGGAATGAAGTCACCGGAAATTGTGGGATCGCACTCAGTGGAAATATTTATTTTACGGATGAGTATCTATGGAAAAGAACACCATCCGGCGTGATTACCAAGCACAGTGACCGCCCGCTCCACTGGGTGCAAAGCATTTATGTGGACGACGAAGAAAATATTTACCTGCCTGATAAGGGAATAGACAATGGGATTTTGTTAAAATTCGACCAGTACGGAAATGCCAACCCTATTGCCACCGGTCTGATCTCCCGATTAGACCGTCCCCGGGATAAACACAATGACTGCATCCTCGGCCTTACCAAAGGGTGTGACGGCCACATTTATTTAACCGAAACCGCCGGGCAGCGAGTCATAAAAATACTCGATAATCAACAAACCACAACCTTCTACAAATCGGACGGTGATTGGTTTCCCACCGGTATCGATTTTTTTGCTGGCGAAGCCTACATCCTGGAGTACAAAAACAAAGGAGGAAATGCCGGACCCAGAATTACCAAAGTTGACGAAGCTGGCAATAAGACCGAATTATTCAATTATGACCATGCTCGGAAAGGAACTGTCATTCCGTCAAAAGATCGTACGGATAATTCCTTACAGTGGTGGGTTTCCATGTTGGCAGGAGCAGCCGTGTTGGGACTCTTGTCTGTTGGATTAGTAAAAATGTTTTATAAAAATGGATAAACAAACTTTAGTTAAACAATGGTTTTACAAATGGGAAACCGGCGATTTTACAGACCTACCGATAACCGACAATTTCAAGCACACCAGCCCCTTTGGCACCATCCAGGGAAAGACGGAATACCTGGCTTTGGTAGAAGCCAATAAAGATAAATTTCTGGGCTATCAATTTACGATCCATGATGAATTGTATGACACCAACCGGGCTTGTGTTCGTTATACGGCCGTACAAGGCGATTTCAAACTGGAAGTCAGCGAATGGTATTTTTTCAAAAATGATCTCATCGAAGAAATTGTAGCGTACTACCACATCGGCGAAATAAGAGACGACCGTCAACTTTCAAAACTACAAGATGATGAAGAAATTGTATAGAGAAAAAATCAATGAATTTGAAGAAAAAATTCACGACATCACACCAGAGTGGGAAGAAAAACTGGGCAAAGGCAAAGTATTGATCCCAAGTGCCAGAGACATCGAGCGACTAATCAAACAAACAAATGTAGGAGAACTGTTGACTAACGACACCATCCGGAAAGTCTTGGCCAAAGAGAAAAAGGTACAAGTAACAGCAGCCATCCCTACCGGAGTGTATCTAAAATACATTGCATTGGCAGCCGAAGAGGAAAAAGCAATGGGAAAAACAAATATTACGCCCTATTGGAGAGTGCTTCGTCCCGATGGTTCGGTCAATGTGAAATTTCCATTGTCGGTAGATCAACTGGTTGCACTTCTCGAAACGGAGGGTCATAAAACCGAACCGGGAAAGGGGAAAAAACCGCCCAGGGTGGTTGGGTTTGAAAAGAGTATTAAGAAATATTAGGATTGATGTTTGCTGGATTGCGTCGTTTTGTAAAAATGGCAAAGGGCGAGTAAACCAGCTAAACCCTAAAAGAGTGAGAAAATGTTTCAAGTAGAGCCTGTATTATGGTTGCAATCTTTTGAGTCACCTGGTTTGACCTGGTTAATGTCAACGATTACATCATTGGGATATACACCTGTATATGCCACCTTGCTTATCGTTATAATTTTTGGTATCCGTCTAAAACAGGGGCTCTTTATATTTCTGGTTATTCTGATCAACGGCATTTTGGTAGATGGTCTTAAAAGCGGACTGATGTTTCCACGTCCGAGTGATGTAGATATCAGGGTGGTAGAACCAGGGCATGTAAGGCCGCCGTTGTTGATTGACCGAGGAGGGGCTACAAGTTTTTGGACACTGCCATCGGCGAAGGCTATGGCAGCCGCTAAAGCTCAAACAGATTGGAGTTACGGACTACCTTCCGGTCATGTCGCTTCCGCAACCGCATTTTTTTTAGGGTTTGCATTTTTCTTTCGCTCAAGAGGTGTTTTCCTGTTTTCTGTGTGCTGGATTACTCTCATGGCTTTGTCCCGAATGTATCTCGGTCGGCACTTTATCGCGGATGTATTAGGTGGTGTGGTGGTCGGTGTCTTTGCGGTTGTGGTTGCTGCCTTTCTTGTCCGCCCTCTTAACGTGGATGACTCAAAGGGAGCAGACATTTCAGCTCTACTACGATGGGCAGTATTCGCAATTGCTCTCGTTATTTTAGCTCCTTTTATTGATTTACTTGACAAAAAGGATATTGGAAGGCTCCTGGGGTTACTCGCCATCTACGGGCTACTCCTCCGAACAGGATTTCCTTCAGACAAGGGGAAATTATGGCAGCGAGTAGCACGGGTTTTTCTTGCATTCCTCCTCTACGTCGTAATTGACCGCTTGATTGACCCCTTAGTAAGCTCTATAGGTTTTGAAGATAATTCTTTTGGTATACTGATCGCAATTTTCTTTATCACCGCTGTTTCTTTTTTTGGTACTGTGTTTATTGCTCGTCGGATTGGGCTTTATGAGGTGGGTGGGTGAGTTAGGTAGACTATATTTTCATTTGGGCTGAGCGCCCATTCAATAAAATAATGCGAGACAAAATGATAAAGTGTATGTCTTATTCCCAATATCCCTTTTTGCATTAGTGGCCGATGTACTTACTGCCGCGATCTATATTCCATCCATACAGGGTTAATATTTATTTACTACCGGGTGGCGAAAAGCGCAGCTATCAGCAGCCCAGTCTCCATACGAGCTGGGTTGCTTTTTAAAAGTCAAAATATACAAATCTCATTAAAAAAAAAACTTCTGAAATGTTTTCTCTTAATCTGGACACTTATATCGCTGGCGCTTTTATCCCGTTTCTATAGGGCGAAACGGATACTGGTTACTATAAACCCCTATTATGAATAGAAAATAGATGTTTGGTTGGCGAATAAAAATCCACCTGCTTAGGCTTTACTTAATATTGTGTGTAGTATTTATATTTTTCTCTTAACAAGACCAAAAACTAAATTATCCCATTATTTTGCGCTGAGTGCATAGTTTTAAGTATTGTTAATCAAAATTCAACCCAACCTGTTTCGTAAAACTGGCTTGGTCATTTATAATGTGCTCATAACTTTGTCCGCACAATTCGAAGGAGTGCAGCTAAAAATGGTAGCGGCGAATCCTGCTCCAATTAAATAGAGGAATATTTTAAAATGATTCATTGTAATGTTTTTTTGTTTAAAACCTATTAAGAACTCCTGTCAGCTCTTGAATTTTTAATGCTTCAAGAGACCAATCTGTCTCATTATATCTCCTGTATCAAAAATGATAAATTCTTCGGCAAGTTGTCCGTCACGTACTTTGGCTACAGTTACCATTGTAGTATTATAGGCTTTGCCTGTTGGCTGAACAACTTGTCCATTTGCCATTTTCCAGGGTTTGGTAAAAGTTCCGCCCTGCTCAATTATGGCACATAACCAATCGCCACTTCCAAACCTTGCTTTGTATGGAAGTGTGATTTTGTGGTCTGGAAATGCGTCAACCATTGCTTTAACCGCATCGTAATGGTCTTCTACATTCGTAGTAGGGTCAGCAGTATCGGGAGATTTAACATACACATCTTTGGTATGTGTTTCATGGAATTTATCCCAATCTCTGGCGTTCATGGCTTCGTCTGCACTTTGCATTAAAGCTAAATTTGCCTGTACTTTTGCTTCCTCATCTTTGTATTTCTGAACTTCTGTCTGTAATTCCTTTACTTGTTCCTGTAATCTTAATACTTCCTCGTTATTGGATGAACAAGAAGATATTCCAATAACAAAAAGTGAAATGAGAAAAAGGAAGGGATAAGAGTAAGTGGGTTCGGTAAAAAATGATTTTGTTTTTTTCATGTTGTGAGTATTTTTAAAATTAATGAAATTCCTTTCTGACAAAGCCGCCAATATTGCTACTGGAAATTTTCATTACACCAAATTGGTCAAAGTTGACCCCAAAACCAAATTGAAAAGTCTTGTAATCCAACCCCAATCTTAATTTCTGAAAACCTCTGATATGGTCGCCATCAAATCTATAAGTAAGCAAATTATTGGAGGATAAATATAAATTCAAATGCTCATTCAATTTTGGTTTGTACGCCAGATTAAAGATTATCCGAAATGATGTATTGGAGGAAAAGGAGACCGCAGGGGCTAAAGTTATCCCATGTCTTTTTCCAAAGTTGTTATAACTCGCTCCAAGTGTCGGGGCTAAACCCGATACACTATTGTAAGTCATTCCCACTCCAATTCCAATTCCTTTTACAATCGAATAATTGACTTCTGTAACCATGACAGAAGTATTTCTTTTGCCATCCTCATAATAGGCATCAAATGCAGAGACATTCAAAAGTCCAAATTTGCTTTGCTGAAAAAATGATCTTGTGAACACGAGGTTTGTTTGCAAATAATCATCACCTGCAAATATTTCAATCGGTATGGTTTGCGCTTTTACAGCACCAGATACTATCAGGAGGCAATAAAAAACGATTATTCTAAAAGTCATTGTTTACTGATTTGGCATTTTAAAATCAGAGGCTTTCAAATCCAGTTGCCGCATCATATCGGACATATCATATATAATCATTTCTTCGGAAAGTGTGTCCCCTCGTACCGTTGCAACCGTTACCATTCTCATTTTAAAACTCTTGTTATTAGGCTGTGCTGTTGCTCCGCTTCCGGGAAGTATCCAAGGTTCAGTAAATGTTCCACCATTTTCGTGAACAGCACATATTTTATCGCCACTACCAAAAAGATAGACGTAAGGCTGGTCAATTTTATGGTCGGGAAAAGCATTGACGAAACTTTGCACTACGGCTAAGTGGTCGGCTTTGGTTTCGGTCGGCATAGGCATATCAGGGGTTGCTACCCAAACGTCATGGGTGTGAACTGAATTGAAGCCTTCCCAATCTCTGGCATTCATAGACACGTCTGCCTTTGTCATCAAAGCAAGATTTCTTTTTACTGTGGCTTCTTCATCTTTGTACTTTTGTAATTCAGCTTTTAAGGTTTCGTAATCTGCATGAGGGCATTCAGAAGTGCAAGATGAATTGAATAAAAGCAATCCTCCGACAAGGAAAAACGCAACGAGCAAACTAATTTGATTTTTTCCCGAAAAGAATCGGGATTTCATTGGATTCAACATGATATTTAATTTTGATTGGTGACTAATTTGTAAGAAACTTCCGTGATAATTTTTACCGCCTCCAATTCCTTTTTATCTCTTGGGGCATATACCATGATATGTCCATATTTTTTGTCGGGAAAAGCGACCTTATCCATCGGGTGATATTCTCCCCATCCCTTTGCTATGACAGTTTCAGCGTCTTCTCTTTTTAACGAAAGGTGTTGGCTGCCGCCACCATAAATATTCAAAGGATGAATATGGGTGAACTCTCTACCTATCTGCAAAACTTCTTCATTCACGTTCGGGTAGTCATTTTTTATCCAAGCGGCTCTTGCGCCCTTAACCGAAATTATGGTTGGTCTTTCTTCAATATATTCCAAAGAAAAAAGCCATTCCGCCAAATCATCAAAAAGTTCAACACTTGAATTGTCCGTGATTTGCAAATGGGGCAAGGCATCTCCGGTAATGGGGCGTTCCCCTTTTCTTTGGGGTAATTCTTCTAATTTATTTATCACTTTCATTTTTCTGTTATTTATCATTTAGAGAAAAGCTATGCTTGCTAAAAGCAGGCTGATTATTTCAATTAATTTCCATTCATTGAGTTCCATTTAAGAGCTTGTCTAAAATTTTAACAAACTGAAAATCAAGAGTTTGCGGTTCTGGCGAAAAATCGGTGAGGGAGCTTGCCGGGGCAAGTGACCGAGGCGATTTGAAGTCAGGTTCGTAAAACATTGGTTTTCAGGCAGTTAAAATTTGGACATGCTCTAATTACAATGCAAAGGTAGAGGCATTACAAATGGTGTAAAATGTCAAAATGTGCAGAAAGGATACAAAAATGTGCAACAGTCTAATTTTTAACTGAATTGCGATAGGCTTGTGGAGAAATGCCTTTCATTTTTGTAAAAAAATGAGAAAGGTGATAAGGGGAGCTAAAGCCTGACTGGTAAGCAATTTCTTTAATGGAATCTGAGGTGAATTGTAATCTCCGAGCGGTCTCGATATAAACTTTTGTACTGATTAAATCTTTCGCTGTGACGCCAAAATAATATCGGATAGTGTCATTGAGTTTTCTACTCGGAACGTTCATTAGGTTGGCATAGTCCTTTACCTTATGGTATTTTGAAAAGTTAGCTTCCAGCAGTTGTAGAAATTCAGAGAGAACAGTAGCTTCTTCGTTTTCATCTTCATTTTCATTATCCACTAATTCACTACGGACGATTTGCTCCATTTTCAACATTAACGTTTGAAGCAAAAGAGAAAGAATAGGGTTTACTTTTTGTTCAGGGTTGGTTTCACTTTCCTTGTACATCAACAAGAGTAAATGCTCAAATTCCGTGGTCGATTTGTCGGGGATAGCAATTTTATTGTGGATGCGGAATTGGTTGTACAAAATGACAATCCTACAAACCGAATCTACGGACGAATTGGGAAAGTCGCTGTCATCAAAAAATACGATATAGCCTTTTATTAAAGGAGGTGTATTGTATTCGAGCAATTGATTCTTACCAATGGTAATTAGGGTATGGTTGCCTAACTCTATTGCTTTGTTCTCAATGCTGATTTTTCCTTGTGCTTGCTTTGCCCAAATGATGAAATGGTGATCTCGTTTAGAGATACCACTTTGTAGAGAATCATATTTTGAGACGGTAATCATTTATTTTTATTACACACAACACAAAGGAATATTCGATTTCAGTTGAACAACGATGCCCAAAACAGGCGATTTTACTATCGACCCAGAGATTCTTCCCCTAATGGTATTTACGGGATCAGGCAGGAAAAACAAACCACTTTCAGTTAAATTCAGTTGTCGCTCCCATGTTGAACCCGTGCCAGGCACGTTTGAGCAAGAAAGGTAACGATTATTTGTCATATCTACAAAATAGTTGATGGAATCAGACTGGATTTGCAATAGTATTGTTAAGCCCCATCAGGTTAAATCCACCTTTGAATAACTCATGTAAAATTATTGTTATTCCGATGGCTTAACAGTATTATAAAGCGACTTTTCACGTCGCACCGCCGAGTAGGTCGGGAGGGTTGCCCCTCCTTTCCCCTCAAAGAACCGTGCAAACGACTTTCACCGTACACGGCTCAGGCATACTTAACTCTATCTGTCTTTAGGATAGAGCGGCAGCAGCTATTGGATTTTGATGAACCTGGATGTGGCACACAGGGTGCAGCAACTTTAGATTCTTTGCTTCCCATTTTCCTCCAAGATACTTTGGAGTTATGTGGTGAGCATTAAATCCGGTGCTTGCTGTAATCTGTTGGCCACAAACCGGACACTTGCCCGATTGCCTCCTGTAAAGATAATGCATCATTTGCCGTCCTACAAACTTGTTTAGCATCTTGTTGGTTTGACGTTGTTCATAATACCGCTCATCTGACATTAGGTAAGGATTAGCATGCCCTTTAATTTTTGGGTGTCTTTCTATTGGCACTTCTCCTGCTCTAAACAGCGTGTATTCTTCCCCTTCGCTTGTGATGCCGAAAAACGTCCAATCCATCCCTTTATGTCTTTTGAAGTATTTCCGTTTTATCCAACCGATGTTCTTTTTTGGGTAGTGCCTTCGCTTTGCCCATCTCCATATCTTTTTCCATATCTGGTTATCGACATATTGAAAGGTTTGCTTGGCAACTACATGACGGTGATACATCGCCCAACCCCTTATCATTGGAGATAACTTATAGATCAAATCCGATGCGGATGAGGCGTTGTATTGTTTAATGACTTTGCTTATCTTCTCCAGAAAGGTCTTCACACTCTTTTTGCTTGGTTTGATCAGCAACCTGTTTTCATATTTACGTACATTTTGACCCAAAAAGTCAAAGCCTTCGTCAATATGAGAGATGTAAGTTTTTATTGGATTTAGCCTCAACCCTCGCTTAGATAGAAACGCTTCAATTGCTGGTTTCACTTTATTTTCAAGGTAAGCTCGGTTAGAACTTGTTATGATAAAGTCGTCTGCATATCGAACCAGATGAATTTGAAATGGATTATTAACCCTGCGTTTTGGAGCCTCTTTGCCCCAGTGTCTTATCCCACAGACTTCATCAATCCAATTTTCCATCCCATCCAGTACCATATTCGCAAGCGTAGGGGATATCACTGATCCCTGAGGGGTTCCTCCTTTCGATAAATACCATTGGCCCTTATCCACATAACCTGCTGTTAACCATTTTTGGAGTACCTTCTTATTTGTTGGTATATGGTCAAGCATCCAATTTTTGCTGATGTTGTCAAAACAGCCTTTAATGTCTGCTTCTAATATCCAACAAGGGGAATCCCTCTTGGATAACAGGCTAAAGCATCGGGCTATGGCATCCGCACAGCAGCGGACTGGTCGGAATCCATAAGAGTTATAGTCTGCCGTGCTTTCCGAAACCGGGTCAAGTCCTAATAAATGTAAGGCTTGCATGGCTCTGTCAAACATCGTAGGTATTCCCAATGGACGCCTTTTTCCATTCCCTTTTGGAATTGTGATCCTTCTTACTGGCTTGGCTTGGTAACCTAAATCTTTTAACTTACTGATTACTGAGAACTTCGCTTCCGGAGTGTTCCACAATTCTCCGTCTATACCGGGTGTTCTCTTCCCTGTATTTTCGGTTATCTTTCGAATAGCTAATAAGCGAGCAGCGTACGAACGACTTAAAATACCCTGAAGTACTTTAACCTTGTTCCATCTGCTGGCTTTGACTGCCTTCACAATACGCGACTGTATGGATTTTACGCGGCACCTGACCTCATCCCAGCGGATGGATTGCCAAGCGATTGATCCGCTCAGAACCGCACTATGACCAACCATCGAATAGATTGCTGGAAGACAACTGATCATACCTTCTGCTTTGTTCTGTTTACAAAAATCATTCGTACAGTTTTCTCGTGATAGTACACCTAAAGGAAGTCGGCTCAACTTTCGTTGGGAATGATGTTGTGAAAAAAAACTTATCTTCTTATTCCACGCAATTCCTATCCATGTCATTACAACATGGCATCTATCTGGCTATGCCGCTAGACAGGTTCGCTTTTTCCTTCGTCCTTTACCTTCATCACCTTCGTTGGAAATTGCTTCCTTCCTACTCCTAAAAAAAAGGAGAGCAATAAAGGTTTACCAAGTTCCACACTAAATACAAGGTGGGTTAGCATCTATCTGTACTCCGGGAGGTTTTTCAATCAACTATCAATAAAATAATAGTTGATACTGGCTACGTAAATGTATAAAACAGACATTCATCCATACTCCTTGACGCTTTTGTCTATGGCGTTGGATGTCTTCTTACAACAAAGTGCATCCACAGTCTCTTCCGCCAATCCAAATGCCTGTCCCGATTTCATATCGGGATAACGAAGCTTACGATAGTTCACTTGTATTATGCTTACCACCAATTCCACCACCTTCACCGTAGGAGACTAACAGCTTTGAACGATCATTCACATGATCGTTTTTGAAAGGTTCGACTGTCCGTTGGGCTTCGCACCCCGCCGTTGCCAGCGACGCACGCCAACGTAGGAAAGCTATGGTAGCACATGGCGTTAAGTCCTAGACAATCCAGTTGATAAGGTTCTGATATTGTCTTGCTTAACAGTATTTAGCGCGACTTCTTGTCGCAAATTTTAGCCTTTGTTGCCACCAGTTATTTCTTATCTTCCGGATGTTCTCTCCACGTAAAACTCTTATGAATAATTTTCCATTCTCCTTTAATTTTGAGTAGTAGAAGATAATCGGTGTACATTCTTCTTCTCTCTGGTATAAGGACTTCTATTTTTGCCATGGCAGCATCATTTTCATAATCAATAGAAACGATTCGTCCAATTCGATTGCGCTTCTGCCGATTTTCAAAATAGGAGATATACTTTTCTCCAGATAGACTACTTAGGCTGCCTTGATTAATGGAATACAAATTTAGGTCTGGATGAAAAGCACTTCTCAATCGTTCGGGTTCACCATTTGCTGTACCTTCTATATAATCCATAAGCGTCTTGGTAATTCGCTCTCTTTCTAATGAACGTACTTTAGTAAAAAAAATAGGATTGCTGTCCAAGTTTAGAAAAAATCCATTAATATCTTGACTATCATTTAATCGAAAATCAAAAAACATAAAGTTTCCCATAAACAAAGGAATTTCTTCTGTGAAGTAATCTATGAAGACATAACCCTCATGATGTTGAAGCCTTAGTTTTGTGTATGGAAAATTAGCATATAATGTTCCTTCATTGAAGCTAATTTCAATATTGCCGTAAGCTGGATTATGAAAATCCCCAGTAAAATCTAATAACGCATGCCCAGGTTTATTTTCAGGGTTCAGAATCGTTTTTTCTTTTAAATTAGACACTTGGGGTTTTACTTCAAATCGAATAGAATGGTTGATTGGCTCCGCCTTAATATCAAGCATTCTTCTAACAATAATATCTGTTACTTGGTTACTAATATTAGATACTGTCTGATTTGCTAATATTACTATGCCGATATTCTCCGAAGGAAACATTATCACATTAGATGAGTATCCTGAAATTGCTCCTGAATGTTCTACTGTTTGATAACCATGAAGATATTGCATAATCCATCCATATCCATAGTTCAATTCTTCTGAAATTCTTTGTTTAGCCGATGTAGATTCCTTTATATAATTGGCCGGGAGAATTTGTTTCCCTTTAAATACCCCCTTATTTAGCCACAGATTTACCCATTTAGCCATATCAACCACAGTACTAAATATCGCTCCAGCTGCCGCTTTTGAAGGGATGATTTCTGGCAGCACAGTTACTGGTGTATTGTTATTGTCAACTGCATAACCTAATGAAAAATTTGCTTGTTGATGAGCCGAATCGAAACCATAAAAGCTGGAGTTCATTTCAAGAGGTCGAAAAATAAATTGGGATAGATTCATGTCCAATTTTTGATTTGTAACTCTTTCTCCAATTATTCCAGCAACTCCGTATAGGGTGTTATTGTAATTGAATCCTTCTCCTGTAGGACTTGTTTGATTGAAATATGCAATCTTTTCTACAATTTCTCTTTCATCCGAATTAAATAATATACCTGAATAATCTAAGCCTGCACCAGAAATTCCAGTACTATGACTTAATAAATGGTGTATTTGGATATCGTTATCCATCTCTGGACGATTAAATATTAATTCAGGAATGTATACCGATGGTTTATCTGCTAAACTTAGCTTATTCTGTCCTTCAAGAATCCCAAGTATAGAAGCTGTAAATGATTTGGTGCATGACCCAATTCCAAAAATAGTATGCTCATCTACTGGAAGTTTTTTTTCGATATCTCTATACCCAAACCCTTTGGCATATTCTAAGTCACCTTCATGCACAATAGCCACAGATAAGCCTGCCGCATGATATAAATTCAACAATGAATCTATCTCCGCTTCAAGACCCGTTAGTTGATTTTTGATTCGCTCACTATTTGTTTGGCCTACTGCTTTTAGGCTCATCAATAGTACGATGAAAGCAAATAGTATTTTCAAATTTTTCATAAGTCATATTTTGTTTTAATTGGTGGCATCGGTTAGTATATGAAGCGTAGCGACCGAATGGGAGCTATGATTTTACATTGTTAGGCACTGGCTTCTTTTAATTTCTCCATAGTCCGTTTTTCATCTTTCGAAAGTTGAACAAGGATTTCTGAAGCTCTATTTACATATTTTTCATCTTTTGTTTCTCCAATTTTCACGAATAAATCTGAAATTTCTGTCCATTTTTTAGCGTGCTCCTTATACTCTTGATATCCTATGTTTAGTTCTTCTATACCTGTTAGTTCAAAGGCTTCTTTTAAAAAATCTCGATATAAATTTCTAAATAAAGCCCCACCAGTTCCAGCTCGTTCCATAAGCATTGCAGATGTTTGAAATTCACTTTTAATGTCTTTGCTCTCTTTAAACCATTTCTTGATTTCGGTCGCCGTTTTCTCTATTCCTTTGTAACCCAAATTCTTAATCGGTGGATTTAAAAAGTCATCGACGTTATTGTTAATTGCCTTTTTTATCACTGGTTTTAAGTCAGGTAGCTTTTCGGTTTGTTCAATTGTAAAACTCAAATTCTTAGAAGACATTGGACCTTTTTCATTTCTTGCTAATTCTAAATTCTTCAAAGTCGCTTTCACTTTACAGCCTTGTTGGTTAGTATCGTTCAAGTATGCAAACTTCTCGTCAAAGCCATAAATTGTTGCATAGTGTCCTGCAAAATGGATTTTGTTTGTGAAATAATCCAAGTGATAACAGTCCAGTTTTAGTCCGACAGCTTTATTCTCCTTGAGAGGTTTCTCGATATTTTGCCAAGCCTTCTTTATTGAAGAAGTTTCCTTGACATCTAATTTTAGGTTAAGATTTCTACAAATGTTCTCGGTTAGTTTGTCAGTTTTTACACGACCACCAATAAATGGAAAGTCCATTATTTTCATTCGCCAAAACAAGAATCCAAGTCCTTCTCCAATTCCAAACAAAATTGGCTCGGATAATTCGATTCCAATTTGTTTCAACAGACTTCCCGTTGCGGTCGTCTCACAATGTTGTCCAACAAATGGGTTAAAATTTTCAATTATCATTTTCGTTGGTTTTGCTTGTGCCTAACGGCCCAGCGCCTGCGCTGGGCCGATGTGCTGCCGTGCGGAGCGCAGCGGAGCATGGCAGCACATCGGTCTCGTGTAAATGGCGTGAGGGCGCATAGCCCTCATGAAGTCGGGTAGGTCGGGAGGGTTGCCCCTCCTTCCCCCCCTCAGAACAGACCATACTAGTTTCCCAGTAATCTGCTCAAGCACTCATAACGGTTGTGATCACCGCACCGAGCATTGTAAGCTACTCGATTTTACGATAATAGATGTCAAAATGACTACCATCAGCCCGGTTTAAACGTATCAACCTTACCTTTGCCCCGGTTATACTAATGATTCTGTTGGCACAGCCAGTCAGCTATTCATGGGCTGAAATAACTCCTGGCTTCCACTGCTCTGACCCAGATAAAGTCGTTCGTACACCGTTCTCGTAATTGAGCACCTGCCTGAAGTCGGCTCGGCTTTCGCCGGGAGTAATGTTGATTGATTTTGTTTTACCCCAATAATCAATCTCAACTCCTATCCCTGCCATTACAACAAGGCCTTCGCTTTTTCCAGCATCCTTTACCTGCACCCGTCATCGTAGGGAATTACTTCCTTCCTACTCCTTAAAAAGGAGAACGATACAGGCTTACCGTGTTCCGCTTTTAATACCGAATGGGTTAGCGTCCACCTTTACCCCGGGGGAATTTTCATTCCGACGAATGCCGGAAAGCAACTACGTGCCATGAGTACCTGAACTTGGCAACTGTACCCCTTGTCGTTTTTGACTACGGCGGTTATGCTCCCCATACAACAGGAAACAAAGTTAGTCTTTTCCGCCGCTTCAATGTAACGAGGCTTAAAGTGATTCACATATATTACGCATACCATTCATTCCGCTTCCTCCTACCGCAAAAGACTAGCAGCTTTCGCTTTGACCTCACGGTCGCCGCTTATCCCAATCGGAATCGGGAGGAGCTTTGTTGTCCTTCGGGCTTAGCACCCCACCATTGCTGGTGACGCACCCCGAAGTAGGAAACTGATGGCAGCACATCAGGTTAAATCCACCTTTGAATAACTCATGTAAAATTATTGTTATTCTGATGATTTAACAGTATTATAAAGCGACTTTTCACGTCGCACCGGGTATGCATTGTTGAACAAAGCTCCTTCGTCGCAACTTTTTCCCTCTATCGTCCGAGTCAAAAAAACGCACCTCTCAAAGTTATACATTCTCCGATGAATTTCGTAACTTTTGTCCATTACTTAACCATTAAAATTAAACATCATGCAAAAAAAAATGCCCGCCTGCCCGGTCGGCAGGGAAAACGACTGGTAATGAGGTCTTTGACAATGCTTTGCAAGCCATGCAAGACCACATGTCGCTAGCTAACAATGCCCCAGCTACTCAAACCAATTACCTCAGAGGTGTCCGGCACCTCATCATGGAAATGGGCAAGTTGCCCGAAGACTGCTCCATCCATGAGATAAAAAAATTTCTCGTTTCACTTCGCGATTCCGGACGACTGTCTTCCTCTTCTCTCAACCTTCGGGTGTGCGGCCTCAAATATTATTTTCGTCATGTGGCCAAACGACTCGACTTAGTCGTCGGCATTCCCAATCCCAGGATTGCTAAGTACAACACAGAAGTACTCAACTCCCAGGAACTCCAACAACTTTTCGCAGCATGCCGAGATGTAAGACAATTGTTAATTGTTCAGTTGCTTTTCGATACCGGGCTTCGTTCTGGTGAACTGCTGCGCTTGCAGCTACAAGATTTTGACAAAAACAACCGCACCATTACCCTACGAAAAACAAAGGGGGGATTACTACGCGTCGTCCCCTATGGCGAACACATCAGAACCATACTGAAAAGTTACGTCCAAATGCTGGGGTATTTCCCAAAAGGTGCTTTGCTTGAATCATACAAAGAAAAAGGTAAACCTCTTTCCCTTCGTGGATTACAACACATCGTACGGCAGGTAGCCAAACGATCCGGTATCAAAAAAAAGATCAGCTGTCATACATTGCGACATAGCTATGCTGTGCATTTTTTAAATAATGGTGGACACCTGCCGCAGCTCCAACGACTGCTCGGACACCAAAACATAACAACCACTTTACATTATCTAAAATATGCGCACATCCCTCTCAAACAAATCAAAACGCCCCTTGATTGTTTGATGCTCCACGGCCATGAAACCAAAGTATGAACTAGTAGACGTCATCGATCAATTTTTTGATGGCAATTTCAGAAAGCGGATTCCGGTACACCAACAACGAACACTGGGGGCTCTGCAGCAATGTCGCACCGCAGCGCTGGGAGGACACGTAGATGTTTGTGATGCGTGCGGATTGTTACAGATCAGTTATAATAGTTGTAGAAACCGGAACTGCCCCAAGTGCCAGGGAATACAAAAGGAGATGTGGGTTATTCAACGGGAGGAAGAACTGTTGCCTGTCACGTACTTTCATGTGGTCTTCACCTTGCCACATGAGTTGAACGGATTGTGCCTCCACAATCCGAGGTTTATGTACGATTTGCTGTTTAACTCGGCTTGGCATGTGCTCAAAACATTCGCCAATGATCCCAAATGGCTTGGCGCAAAGAGCGCCACAACAATGGTTTTACACACCTGGGGACAAAACCTCCAACTCCACCCACATGTGCATTGTATCGTGCCAAGTGGTGGCTTGGATGAAGATGGAAATTGGCAAAACCCGAAAAGGGGCGGACCCAAATTTTTGTTCCCAATTTTGGCAATGAATAAAGTATACAAAGCCTATTTCTTAAAGCACTTGAGAATAGCTTTGGAAGGAGGCACCCTCGCCTTGCCCGATGATTTTCCATTTGCAAAAGATTACAATGATTGGAAAGAACATCTGTATAAGTTGGAATGGGTCGTTTATACCAAGCCACCTTTTTCGAAACCCAAAAACGTGGTCAATTACCTGGCCCGATATAGTCACCGGGTAGCCATCACCAACCATCGTATTATTAATGTTACAGACACAGAGGTCACTTTTCGTTACAAGGACTACAACAATGGCGCCAAGCATAAAACAATGACCTTACAAGGCCAGGATTTTTTGCGGCGTTTTTGTTTGCACATCCTCCCCAACCGTTTTCGTAAAATCCGTCACTATGGTTTTTTATCCAATTCGATAAAAACGAAAAGCCTGACTCTGGCTAAAAAGTCATTGCGCTATAAGCGGCACCGCCCCCTTTCCAAAGCTGAACGGAAGGCCTTTGCCAAACTTCGCCTGTTCGGATTACCAAACAGAACTTGCCCTTGCTGCGAAAAAGGACAGCTACATACGATAGATGTTTGGCTTGCGAATAAGAGTCCGCCCGCTTATTTGACGCCCGGCGAGAGAAAATAAAGATAAAATAATCTGCTGTCAGCAAACAGCCTGGGATTGTATTGTTATAACCGTACTATCAGCACCCGAAATGACGCGATAACGCAGTTTTTTAATACCGCAAAACATCGAAAAAGAGGATAAGGTCGCTGTTCAAACGTCCTTTTCTTGTAACAACTACTTGGTTTTTACTTTTTTCAATTTTCTTTAGAGAATTAGCACGTACTTCAAACTCCATAAGGGTGCGGTGGCTCGCTTTTGGCCCCGCTTCGTTCAATTTATCGACCTCTGGTGGACAACGGCTGAAAATCGGTCTTCGACACAATTTTCAGCCATTATTATTACCTACCCTTTTTATTTTTTCATTAAGCTCTATATTTGATAGCATTTTTCACTTTCTTACCTTCTTTTTTTCTTGTCTTTAAATCTTGTTTTATTATATACTCTTGCTTTTTTGATACTAATTTCCACCAGTATATTGCAGGGATTAGATTTCCTGAATGTTCCTCTAATCTATACATCAATTCTATATTCGGCTCTTCTCTGTCATTAATTAATCTACTCAATCTTGTATAGTGTACATCCAGGTCTTCAGATAAACTCTTTTTAGTCCTGTTTAGAATCCTTACATACTCTTCAATATTTTTTCCGAAACTATTTGATTCACTATAAGGTTCATTCTTTATATAGTTTTCCATCAAGAATTTAAATCTCAATAATTCTGAATAGACTCTTTGCTCTTCTGTTCTTTCTCTCATTAATTTAAATCGAAAAGCCCTTATTTCTTCATTTGATTTGCTCTTCTCTTCTTCTGTCATATCTTGGGGAATCAACATCGAATCTACTATTTCTTCATCTGTCAATTCCTTTCTTAGCTTCTTATAGATTTTTTCATACTTTTTCATTTCCTAGATATTTTTCGATTATTGAATTTGATTTTTCATAATATACTGCCATTTGATTGCCCATTTGCTCAAATCCATATCTTTCATTGTAGTACTTGATTAATTCTGTTTTTGGAACTAAAGACACGAATCCTTCATATCCTCTCTCAAATGATAACTGACACACAAATCCTATCAAGCAACCAGGTATATTTTCTAATAATTTATTTTTCCCTCTATATGCTTTCGATGATTCAATCAAATTTATATGCAATCTAAACTCCTCTGGATAGTCAATTATGGACACCAAACCTAAAATCTCTTCTTCCTCCTTCAAATTGATTTTAAAAACATCATTTTCAATTTCCAGACTCCAATCAAAGGTGAATTTCTTACTCCCTTTCAGCTTTCTTATCGCTGACTTTATTAATCTCTCTATTGTCGCATCTAACTTTTTACCAGTCTTTGTGTCAATTAATTTCATAGTTGTTTATTCTATATTATCTAATGACAAATATAGCTAATTATATTTACGAAATCAATAAATATTGTTGTTTTTTTTCTAATGGTAGGTAACGGGGGTGTACCTGATGTGCCGTCCCGAATGGGCGGCATAGCGTCGGGTAGGTCGGGAGGGTTGCCCCTCCTTTCCCCCCTCAGAACAGACCGTACTAGTTTCCCAGTAATCTGCTCAAGCACTCATAACGATTATGATCACCGCACCGAATAGTGTAAGCTACTCGATTTTACGATAATAGATGTTAAAATGACTACCATCAGCCCGGTTTAAAAGCATCAACCTTACCTTTGCCCCGGTTGAACTAATGATTCTGTTGGCACAGCCAGTCAGCTATTCATGGGTTGAAATAACTCCTGACTTCCACTGCTCTGACCCAGATAAAGTCGTTCGTACACCGTTCTCGTAATTGAGCACCTGCCGGAAGTTTGCTCGACTTTCGCCGGGAGTAATGTTGATTGATTTTGTTTTACCCCAATGATCAATCTCAACTCCTATCCTCATCGTTACAACAGGGCCTTCGCTTTCTCCAGCATCCCTTACCTGCACCGCCATCGTAGGGAATTACTTCCTTCCTACTCCTTAAAAAGGAGAACGATACAGGCTTACCGTGTTTCGCTTTTAATACCGAATGGGTTAGCGTTCACCTTTACCCCGAGGGAATTTTCATTCCGACTAATGCCGGAAAGCAGCTACGTGTCATGAGTAAACGAACTTGACAACTGTACCCCTTGTCGTTTTTGACTACGGCGGTTATGCTCCCCATACAACAGGAAACAAAGTTAGTCTTTTCCGCCGCTTCAATGTAACGAGGCTTAAAGTGATTCACATATGTTACGCATACCATTCATTCCGCTTCCTCCTACCGCAAAAGACTAGCAGCTTTCGCTTTGACCTCACGGTCGCCACTTATCCCGATCGGAATCAATCGGGAGGAGCTTTGTTGTCCTTCGGGCTTAGCACCCCACCATTGCTGGTGACGCACCCCGAAGTAGGAAACTGATGGTAGCACATCAGGTTAAATCCACCTTTGAATAACTCATGTAAAATTATTGTTATTCCGGTGGTTTAACAGTATTATAAAGCGACTTTTCACGTCGCACCGTTTTGCACTTTGTTAGAGCACGTTTTTTCTATCCTTCAATAGTATAGCCTGGTGACAATTCGCCATTCCACTTCCTTTGAGTAGCTTTCAAATACCCTTGCTTCCGCATCCCACTTGGCCGTTTCATACCAATCACCAATGGAGTAAACTCGTTGGAAGGTAAATTGAAAGGTAGTTCTATGGCATCGCTACCACCTTTATAAATGATGACTTCTTGGCCTTGGTACTTTCCAACTGTTAGACGTGGTTTCTGCACCTCATCAGGTTTGCAGTTCGTTTCAATTTTCGTCTTCGCTGGCGCATGGATTACAATGTAATTCCCATCACAACATTTAATGGCCAGCCGAGCAGGGTCAATCAGCGTGATCCCACATTTATCGTCCTTTAAATTAGCTGGCCTTTCACCTTCTTCTCTTGATGTAGAACCCGGCAACACTTCGGTAGTAAAAACCTGCCCCGATTTAATGGCCCGTTTCCAATCGTCCATCACCTTTTCATTTTCAGTTCTAATGAAAATGTCATAGCTGTCAGGTAAATAGGAGCGGTCAAGGATAACTGACTTCACTGCGAATTTATCTGAAGTACCGGCTACCACGCCTACCGCAAAATCATCCAATGAACTGTCGCCATCAGGATCGTCATCAATACGGATGTTCCGATGAGCCAAGTTATTATTGTCTTTCACTGCATGACCAGAGGTGGCAGGGTCGGGCCCATCATGGGGGGATACCTCCGCTAAGATACACGGGTGCCAATTAACTGGAATTGCAGCTACAATCACTGTTTCAGGAGGTACGAGGTTACTGTCCCAAGTGATTTTTACAATCTGATTGGCCCCTACCCCTAAATTATCTATCCGTTGCTCACCTATTACATAAGTACCGGGGGTCAGTGGGCTGGGAACAGCCTGTCCCGGCCTGTTGGTAGGCTGCCATTCAGTTGGATAGCGAAACTCAAAACCGGGAAAATGGCAAATCAACGCTCTTAAATAGACTTCATTCGAAGCCGCAGTACCAAAATTACGCACCCGTAGGAACACATAATTGTCCTGCCCCCTTACTGCATTTTCATGGGGCGGGTTGGCGCCATAAGCCAATGCAGGAATGGGGTCGTTGGTTGTTCTGACCCAAATATCAGGGCTATGGGCGTGCCAGCCGCCAGAAGGCACAGCACCCGTATCTGCCAGATTGTCTCTGATTACTACATCGGAAAGATCAGTTGTGTTGATTGCTCCGTTGACAGCTGCATCTACATCCAACCTGCCATAGCCATACCATTGGCTAAATTCATCGATGGTATCGCCATCATTATCTACCCATTGCCCGATTGCATTGGTTTGGCCAAAATCAATCCGAACGGCGGTTGTACGTAAAATTTCCCTCACCTGCACCCAATTCAAAATCGGTCTGGCTGATAAAACCAATGCCGCCGCCCCTGCAACTGTTGGGCAGGCATGGCTCGTTCCACCAAAATCAATTGAATAATCATCGGGGCCAGTAGATACATTTGTTCCAGCAGCTTGGGCATTTACTAAATTCGTATTTAAGGAAATGGTATTTCCCGCAATCCCTGTGATAGTTTTAAACTCCCGATTTCCCCCGCCGGGTACTCCTATGATAATTGGGTTACCAACCGCAAACCCAGCAGCGGAGACTATAGAAATGCTGTTAGCCCCAGCAGCGGCATTTGATTGTAGGGTAGTTGCCGTTGTAGCTGCACCCGGCACATCCCCTGTATTTTCAATAACAGCCGATAGGATTTGGTCAACTGGAGTTGGGCCAGGAGGGGCAGTCCAGCAAGTATGGCTTGGAGCAACAATATCGAGCGCTGGGCCATACGGGCTATAATAGGAACGGGTATCCACCACTGCGGGCAAGTTATTGGTACCTCCGCCCGGTGCAGCATGGAAACTGCTTACTGGGTTCGTTGGGTTGGAATTAATGGAGGCGCCTATGGCTATTGTTTTTTCATAAGCTGCATACATTCTTCTTCTGGTTGCATGAGTGGTGAAATCCAAATAACCATTGTTGCCAATCGAAAAACAAACGATGCAACCACGGCCATTCCGACCATAGGTGGTCAGGAAGTCAAAAGCATCCCGGTAAGTATTGGACAATGCAGCCCCATTTGCTCCCCATGAGTTTGTAATAACGTCTGCGCCCTGAGTCAATTGGGCTGGAAAAGCGGCATTGGTGTTCCCTGTCGTAAAACCTGCGGACCAAATCCATGCATCAGCTTGATCCAATAAGGTGACACCAAGGCTTCCTCCGATCAAATGGCAATTACCAGCAACCCCTGTTGCACCAGTATTGTTGTTAAACCGGCCAGTGGCACTTGATGCGCACTCTGTACCATGATCCCCTCCTAAATTGGCCACAGTTTGAACTTGCCAGTTGGCAAAATCAAAATTGGCGATCATTTTAGCCGTCCCGTCCGTCAAATTCCCCGTCAAGTCGGGATGGGATGGGCTGACGCCATTCACATCAAAAACGGCTATAGTTATATCTGGACTGCCTGCCCTTAAATTGACGTTGATATCGTCGAGTGTATCCCATGCCTCATCAGCATTGATTAGAGTCAGGTGAGGCAATTCTGGATATAAATAATCGTTCGGTGAAAATGAATCAGAAACTCTTTGTTCTATTCTGTTCGGTTCTACCCAAACTATTGGAAGCCGCTCCCTCTGGGCAACAGTTAATTTTAACATCGCATAATCAGGATATTTCCCATACCTGAAAACATAGGTATTGCCCAAATAATCAACAGTCCTTGTCACTTCAAAACCATACTCTTTGGCAATCCTCCTTACTTCTTCCTGAGTAACATGACTTTCAAACTTAATAATCAGTTCGTTGGTCAGTCCCTCTACTACCTCTTCCCCTTTAATCATTGGCAGGGCAATATAGGCAGTTACACCTACCTCACGGAAGTCATTCTCCACTACTTCACTTAACCTGTCCAAATATTCCTTCGCCTTTTTCTCTCCTTTGGGTAAACTTAAAAGGTATTTGTTCTGATGGCCAGCGCTTAATGTATCAGGAGCTTCTTTTACCCTAGTCGCTTTTATCTTGTTCTTCTTGCAAACTTCCTCGGTACATCTTTCAGCATCACGCCCTGTTACATAAAGCAGAATTTTACTTTCATCGGTTTCAAAAAAAACTTTTTCATCATCCGCGGCTAAATAGTAAGGTGTATTTGCAGGGGCGATACTACTATGAAAGTTGTTTGTACCGTTTTTTAGTGTTATAATTCTATGATCATTTATCCAACCCTTTTTCCCATTTACTTGAAGTTCATATTGCCCTGGTTGGAAATTCTTCCAGTAGTAGCAATCATTACTTTTGTCGTGAGTTAATGATTGCCATTTACCTTTTCCTATTTGTCGAATTTTTACATTTGCCGAACAGTAATTGTAGGTGTGGTCTTGAACCGAAATAAATAATTGATTAGTGGTTTTCATTGTTAATTATTTAAAGGTGAATGTTTATTTTCTTTTTTAATGTGCTCTAACGGCCCAGCGCAGGCGCCGTGCGAGGCGGAGGGCTGGGAAAAAAATTTCGCCGAAGGCGAAAAAAATTTTTTTTTCAGCCCGGAGTCCTCGCATGGCCGGGTTGCGCGTTGATGTGTGCCTGTGTCGGAGTGGAGCGCAGGCGGCACACGTCAACGCAGCGCCTGCGCTGGGCCGATGTGCTGCCGTGCGGAGCGCAGCGGAGCATGGCAGCACATCGGTCCGCGTATGTGACGTGCCGCCGATTAGGCGGTATGTAGTCGGGTAGGTCGGGAGGGTTACCCCTCCTTTCCCCCCTCAGAACCGTGCATGCTAGTTTCCCAGCACACGGCTCAAGCACCCATAACGCTTTTGGTCAGCGCGGCAGCTACCCTTTCGTTTTGATGAACCTGAACGTGGCAGACGGGGTGGAGCAGCACAAGGTTGTCTTGTCGCCACTTTCCCCCTAAATGTTTGGGGTGCAGATGATGAGCATTCCAACCCGTTTGGCTCGTAATCCCACAGCCACATACCAGACAATTTCCGCTTTGTCTCTCATAAAGATAACGTAACATGTGTTTCCCTGCAAATTTATTCAACATTAGATCGTTGATTCGCTTTTCAAAGTACAGCTCATCCTGCTGATCATAGGGGTTGGCGTGCCCTTTGATCTTTGGATGTCGGACGATTGGTACTTCTCCGGCTTTGAAGATCGTTTCTAGTGAACCGACTTCATTCTTGGCGTAGAATGTCCAATCTTTTCCGTTGTGTCTTTTGAAATAGCGTTGCTTGATCCACATCATCGGCTTGCGTCCTGAATGACGGCGACGTGCCCACTTCCATAACATTTTCCAGATTTCATTGTCCACTTGTTGGAAGATTTGTTTGGACACCACATGCCGGTGGTACATCGACCAGCCTCGGATCATCGGAGATAGTTTTCTCATTACATCCAGAGCCGGTGCCGACGTCCGTTCTTTAATTGCTTTCCGGATTTTGTCCAGGAATACTTTTACACTTTTTTTTCGACGGTTTGATCAGAAGTTTTCCGTTAAACTTCCTCACTGTTTGTCCCAAAAAGTCAAAGCCTTTGTCGATATGGGTGATTATTGTTTTCTCCTCGGATAGCTCCAGGCCACGGTCTGCCAAAAACGATGCAATTGCTGGTTGTATCGTCTCGACTAACAGTGTGCTGTCTTTGCAGGTCACAACAAAATCGTCCGCATATCTGATGAGGTGCACATGATTGGGATTGATCCGACGTTTCGGTTCTTCCCTGCCCCAGTGCTTGATGTCGCATGCCTTGTCGATCGCTAACTCCATACCGTCTAACACCATGTTGGCGAGTGTCGGAGAGATGATCGAACCCTGTGGAGTTCCTTCTTCCGTTGGGTAGAGTCGTCGCTTCTCCAGGTACCCTGCTTTGAGCCATTTTCGCAGTACGGATGTACACATTGGCATATTGTCCAATATGTATTCATGCGATATGTGGTCGAAGCAGCCCTTGATGTCGCCTTCCAGTATATACTGCGGAGCGTCTTTCTTCGATAATATGCTGAAGCACCTTGCAATGGCATCTGCACAGTTTCGATGGCGACGGAATCCGTAGGAGTTGTAGTCGGCTAGTGTCTCTGACACCGGGTCAAGGGTCTGAAGGAATAGGGCTTGCATCGCCCGATCCCGCATAGTGGGTATTCCAAGCGGGCGCTTCTTCCCGTTCTTCTTGGGTATGGTGATTCGACGTACCGGCATCGGGCGGTAACCCTGGGTACTTAGTTGCGTAATCGCCTCAGTCTTGGCTTTGGGCGTATCCCATTTCTGTCCATCAATACCAGCGGTGCGGGCACCACTGTTTTCGGTAATTCTTCTGATTGCCAGAAGTTTCGATGCGTAAGATTTTGAAAGAATCGTCTGTATTGCTTTCATCTTTCTCCATTTACGCGCTTTGACTGCCTTTACAATTCGACTTTGAAGGGATCTTACCGAGTGCATCACAGCTTCCCAATTAACCCACTGCCATGCCGTTTTCCCGGTCAGTAACGCATAATAAACGCCTATCTTATATTTAATTGGTAGATAGGTCGTCATCTCCTTTTGCTTTTACTGTTGTAAGCCTTCTTCATAGTCTCTCGTAATGGAGTACCTGCCGGAAGTCAGCTCCCCTTTCGCGGCGAGTGATGTTGACCGAGTTTCTCTTACTTCAATCCCGGTCGCAACTCGTATCCCTGTCATTACAACAAGGCCTTCGCTTTCTCCAGCATCCCTTACCTGCACCGTCATCGTAGGGAATTACTTCCTTCCTACTCCTTAAAAAAAGGAGAACGATACAGGCTTACCGTGTTTCGCTTTTAATACCAAATGGGTTAGCGTCCACCTTTACCCCGAGGGAATTTTCATTCCGACGAATGTCGGAAAGCAGCTACGTGTCATGAGTAAACGAACTTGACAACTGTACCCCTTGTCGTTTTTGACTACGGCGGTTATGCTCCCCATACAACAGGAAACAAGGTTAGTCTTTTCCGCCGCTCCAAATGCCTGTCCCGATTTCATATCGGGGCAACGAGGCTTACGGTGATTCACATATATTACGCATACCATTCATTCCGCTTCCTCCTACCGCAAAAGACTAGCAGCTTTCGCTTTGACCTCACGGTCGCCGCTTATCCCGATCGGAATCGGGAGGAGCTTTGTTGTCCTTCGGGCTTAGCACCCCACCATTGCTAGTGACGCACCCCGAAGTAGGAAACTGATGGTAGCACATCAGGTTAAATCCACCTTTGAATAACTCATGTAAGCGTGTTGTTATTCCGATGGTTTAACAGTATTTAAAAGCGACTTTTCACGTCGCACCAGGTATGCATTGTTGCAGGCAGGCTTCATTCTAATCTATTCTTAATTTTAATTCCTTCATATTTAACACCATCATCTATTGTCTCAAATTCATATTTGTCTTCGGTTAGTTTTACTATCCTATATTTTATGCCATTAATTGTAATGATTTCTCCATTAATATTCCACTTACTAACATATCTCCCTTCATGGGAAAATTCATTATCAATAGAATAAGAAAATACATCTTTGTTATTTACCTTCCAAGTCCCATAAAGTAATACATCCTTTGCTTGTGGAATTTGTAAGTTAATCTTCTGTTCGTTATAGACTTTCTCATTTTGGTCAATTATTTGAGAAATAGCATAACAACTTTTTTCTTTATTCTTTTCTAATGCTCCTAATTCATCAAATGGGATAAACATATTGAATTGATTATCAAATTCATCAAGTACAATTCTAACTTCTTTTTCGACCGCTACTTGTCCTTCAAATTCATAATTTCTATCATTACTTGGTAAAGGATTACCATCGTTATTGAAAAATCTTGTTCTTAGATTACAAGTACTCTCTTTGAGGTTTTCAAATTTAGCTCTTATCGTTATCGAATATCCAAAAACATCATTTTCTATTTTTTTTGATATGATTTGGTTCTCAATATTAGCTTTCGCTTTACTTTCTTCTATTTGGTCAAGGATGTAAATTATTCCAAACCCCACTATCGTTATTGTCAAAAATCCCAAAACACCTCGTATAATTATATTTTGTGTATTCCTTTTTGATTTAGGCGTTAACAAAAATCCCAATACATAAATGATGATTCCAGATATTGCTAAAATTAAAATTATTTGAGGCATATCGTATTTGTTTTATTTTGTTATTTTTTTTTGCTTGCCTGCAACACTAAGGAGTGTATATGTCACCCACGAAGCATTCAAACGCAAAACCACCCTGTCACAGGTGACATATACACTTCAGTTGAACACTCATGCCCTCAGCAGGCGATTTTACTAACGATCCAGAGATTTTTCCCCTAAAGGTATTTTCCTTTTACGGGGCCAGGCAGGAAAAGCAAACCACTTTCAGTTAAATTCAGTTGTCCTTCCCATGCCGAACCTGCGCCAAGCACGTTTGAGCAGGAAAGGTAACGATAATTTGTCATATCTCCAAAATAGTTGCCGGAAATAGACTGGTTCTGTAACAGTTTTGTTATGAATGGGCATTACAGTACCAGGGCAACCATTCGTTACACCACCGATGGAGGGGAGAAGAGGCTTGAAAACAACGACAACTGCGGCGGCGGGCGAGCCACATTCCGCCGGGGAAGTCGCAGGTGTTTGATGTTTCTAAATTTCCAGTCAGGGTCGGTGGGGATTAGGAAGGTCACAAAATCGTCTATCATTCCACAGTTTTGACATACGTTGACCGGCGCTCCTATCAGCTTTTCTATTATCTTTTCGGTAGACCGCTTCGGTGGCACGATGACTTTTAGTTGCGATTGAAGAGCCCTTAGTTTTTTGCGCCAGGCACTCGACAATATTCCGTAATAACGCACCTTTTGAAAACCACTTGGTAGTAAGTGTTGCAGGAATCTTCTGATAAACTCAAACACTCCCATAATCAGCGTTTCGATCTTTGGTTTTTCGTCGCCTTCCTGCTTTCGGTAGTCTTTATAAGTTATTGTAATAGTATTGTTTTGTTGGTCTTCAATACGGCTGTCCGCTATGGCTACACGATGTACGTACCGACCCAGATACTCGTATAGCTGAGCTACTCCTTTGGCCGGTGCTTGATTCCAAACTATCCAATCAATTTCCTTCACTTTGCTAATCACCTTATTCACCAGGTCAAGGTCGTCATATACCAGGTCGCCTTCGTTTAAAGACTTTTGCAAGAGTTCTAAATATATTTCCTTAAACCGGTCCCTAAGGTCGCTCGGAGATATCAGATATTTCCATAGCTTTCCCTCTACCCACTGTCCCGTCTTCAAATCCACCCCTCCGTTTGGAACGATGGTGTGAACATGTGGATGATAGGACAGATTTTGCCCCCAAGTATGGAGCATGCTGATCATCCCCGGTTTTATGCCAAGCTGCTCTTTGCACAACTGCTGTAGTGCCCGCGACGACGCCCGAAAAAGTATATTATAACATACTTTTTTATTCTTCTTTGCCAATGGACGTAGCTCACTGGGAAGTGTAAATATGGTATGAAAATACGTTGTTGGAAGAGTGAGCTGAACCACCTTATCCAGCCAAATTTCCTTCTTAATATTTTGACAAATCGGGCAGTATCGATTACCGCATGACTTATAAATAAAATGACGTTGATCACAGCTCTGACATTCCACCATCATCCCTCCCAGGGCCGGTGTGCGACATATTCGGATTGATCGTATAACTTTTATTGCTTGCCCACTTGGCTTAAAACGGGCTATAAACTCCTCTCCCCAGTCGCGGAAGAGTTGTCCGATTCGATATGTTTTAGCTTCAGGCAAAGGTCGTCAATGGGATGGTTGATCTGTCGGTAATGCTTATTACAAAGATGTATATATTGAGCTGTGGTTCGTAAATGCTTGTGTCCCAGTTGCTTTTGGAGGGTGAAAACGTCGGTTCCGTTTTCGAGGTGGTGAGTGGCATAGGAATGCCGCAAACCGTGTGCCGAGATCGAAGAGGGGAGCTGCCCATTTTTTACAGCGACATTTATGGCTTCTTGGGCGGCCCGATTGCTCCAACGGCTGCCCCGATACTTTCCGTTAAACAAATATTTTTTTGGATGATAGTAGTTCATATACGATTTCATCATCTCCAACAAAGAGTCGGGCAGGAGGACGTATCTGTCTTTGAGCCCCTTACCCCGCCGGACGTGCAGTTGCTTTCGATCAATACTGATATCCTCAATTTGAAGGTTGAGTGATTCGCTAAGACGCAACCCCGTAGCATACAAAAGAATGATGTAAAACTGATGTTTGAAATTGGGCGCTGCTTCGATCAATGCCTGTACCTCCTGGGTAGAAAGTATCCGGGGCAGTGTCTTTTCTTTTCGTGGACGTGGGAGTTTATCCACATCCCATTCGCGGTCAAGTACCTTGGTGTAAAGCAATCGGATGGCGGAGTAATCGCCGTTGATGCTTTGCCAGCTCAGCCCTCGTCGCGCCCGATAAAGAAGATACTGTCGATGTGCATCGGCCTTGTCGAAGTCGGGATTGGCAGATTGTTTGAGGCACCATTTATAGAAGTTACGAACGGCTCCAACATAAGATTTACGGGTTGCCAGCGCATAGTTTGATTGAAGCATAAAGTCGGCGTACCGACGGATTAGTTTTTCCATGATGATATGTTTGTGGATTTGAAGTACTAATGTTATAGTACTTAAATCTACAAAACAAAATCGTGAAAATCAAGTGTTAAAATGGAGTTTTTGTGACATGTAGGATTTTTGTTGGGGTAGGGTTCTTTGTTCAACGGTTCGTATATGCGGCGTGGCGGCGTTTAGCCGACATGAAGTCGGGTAGGTCGGGAGGGTTGCCCCTCCTTCCCCCCCTCAGAACAGACCGTACTAGTTTCCCAGTAATCTGCTCAAGCACCCATAACGATTATGATCACCGCACCGAATAGTGTAAGCTACTCGATTTTACGATAATAGATGTCAAAATGACTACCATCAGTCCGGTTTAAAAGTATCAACCTTACCTTTGCTCCGGTTGAACTAATGATTCTGTTGGCACAGCCAGTCAGCTATTCATGGGTTGAAATGACTCCTGGCTTCCACTGCTCTGACCCAGATAAAGTCAGTCGTACACCGTTCTCGTAATTGAGCACCTGCCTGAAGTCGGCTCGGCTTTCGCCGGGAGTAATGTTGATTGATTTCGTTTTACCCCAATAATCAATCTCAACTCCTATCCCTGCCATTACAACAAGGCCTTCGCTTTTTCCAGCATCCCTTACCTGCACCGTCATCGTAGGGAATTACTTCCTTCCTACTCCTTAAAAGGAGAACGATACAGGCTTACCGTGTTTCGCTTTTAATACCGAATGGGTTAGCGTCCACCTTTACCCCGAGGGAATTTTCATTCCGACTAATGCCGGAAAGCAGCTACGTGTCATGAGTAAACGAACTTGACAACTGTACCCTTTGTCGTTTTTGACTACGGCGGTTATGCTCCCCATACAACAGGAAACAAGGTTAGTCTTTTCCGCCGCTCCAAAGCAACGAGGCTTACGGTGATTCACATGTATTACGCATACCATTCATTCCGCTTCCTCCTACCGCAAAAGACTAGCAGCTTTCGCTTTGACCTCACGGTCGCTGCTTATCCCGATCGGAACCGGGAGGAGCTTTGTTGTCCTTCGGACTTAGCACCCCACCATTGCTAGTGACGCACCCCGAAGTAGGAAACTGATGGTAGCACATCAGGTTAAATCCACCTTTGAATAACTCATGTAAGCGTGTTGTTATTCAATGGTTTAACAGTATTTAAAAGCGACTTTTCACGTCGCACCGCATATACATTGTTCCATGCTTTTTTTATTTATTATTTTCTTCTTTTAACATTCGTAAAAGTCTTTTTCCCATTTCAATATATCGACTTTCAACGTTTACTGCTTCATGTGCTGCACGGCTTGCAGTTCTATAAAATTCGTTTAAATCTCTGAAGAAATAAAGGTCGAATAAACCATTGCTTTTAAGAATTTCTGACATTATCCTCAAGTTTACAAATCGATTTTCATACTTCGATTTTTCTTCGTCTGTCAAATATTTAAATGCAATTTCTCTCGTCTCAATTTCGATATTTCTACGAAGCCAAAGTATTTCAGAGATATTTTCTTTCTGTCTTCTTACTTCTCTAATTGAATTTTCTACTTCATCTACGATTTCCTCCGAGGCATTAAACATTTTTAATAATTGAGGAAAATTTATCATTGCTATCGAATTACCATTTGTGAATCTTCGAAATTCATCAAAGAGTTCGAATCTTGGGTATAAACCAGTTTTGTCTTGAATGTAATACCAATCATTTTTTTGGTCGTTAGAAACTAAAATGATGTTCTTATTTTTCAATTTTCCAATTTCTAAGACTGTTTGCCACACAATTAAATCTCCAACACCGTCATCTAATTTTCCTGAGTCTTTGAACCCAGGAGGTATTTTATGTTCAATTCTAAATTTTAAATCTTTTTCTAACTCTTCTTGTGTTTTAGTCATTTCAATAACAACATCAGAAGTAAATATTTCTGTGTAAATATTACTTACGGGATCATCCCAATTCCAACTTAAAATATGGTTTTCTATTTCTCCGAAAAGCTTTCTTGATTCTGAAATCAATTTCCTTACTGCTTCAAACTTTTCCTTTAATTGTATGAACTCATTATTATTCTCCAATAACGGATAATCATCAATTTTGAAGTTTCCAGAATTTAATCCGTTCTTTTTTTGTCGAATTTTCAGAAAAACATCGCCTATTGTTTTCCCTCTATTTTTTGCAAATTCCCTTGCAACTCTTGCAGGAAGAAAAAGCCTATTGTTGTCTTTGAGAGATTTGAATATTTCTCCAATTACAGTTAGACTTTTTTCGCTTGTATCAAATGGGACAAATAAAATATTCGTGTCAAGAACAAAAAGACAGTCTTCTTTTATTTCTTCAATTGAAGGATAATTTGAGCTAAACACTTTATCAGCTTCAGGAAAAACTCCTTCGAGATAGAAAATATCTTTATTTGCCATAGTTTTTCTTTTTATAAATTTGTACTACTCATTATTTCGGTTTTACAGAGTAGTTTCCAAAGAATAGTATTTCCGTTTCTTCTCAATTCTTTTATCGTAATTAAGGGCATTACTCCTTTAATTAACTTGAAACTTCTTTCAATATCTGATTTTAGTTTTACCGCTTCTTCTTCAGTAAGAGATTCACAACAAGATTTTGTTTCTTGGTCTGCAACTTCGTCTAAAACACTTTTTAGTTCGTCTTTAATGTTATTCATTATTCTGTAATTTAATTTTGAGAAATATCAATCCGAATTCCAGATTCATTGTCGAAATAAGTAACATATAAATTGTCTTCACAATTCCCACAAAGTACATAATTTGAATTCCCTTTTCCAGATTCTATAATTTCAAAACAGCATGCACATACCAAGCAATTCTTATGGTCTCTTATTTTCGGATTTAGAGCAATAAGGAAATCCTCGTCTTGATTGCAAAATGAAACTTCGATATTGTTTTCATCTAAACAATCACAATCGCAAGCAGATTCAAGCATTCCAATTTCATTTTCATAATTATCTTGCATTAATTCACATATTGCCTTCCAAATTTTTGGGTACGAAGTCAGATTGTCAACATATTCTTTAATTTGATATTTCTCAAGGCAAGTAGGTTCTGAGAATCTTAAAAATGATGTTGGTTTTTTCGTTCCAAAGAAATTATCTGGTAAATCTAATCCCTCTAAATTTAAACATTTGTTATCAATAATTTTTGATTGCTTCGAACTAAAACTACATGCAGGAACACAAACTATATGTTTTTTAGTATCTGATTTTTCTCTTGCATATTCTATGATTATAAAACAATGCTCTCTATTTCCTTTCTTTATTCTTTTATCGTTTATTACAGCTCGAATTACATCTCCAGGCTTATAATTTTCAATTTTCTTTTTGAATCGTTTGGGTTTCATTTTTTCTTTTTAATTGCATGGAACGGTTAGCTACACGACGTAGCCAGCGGCGCGTTAGCATTTTGAGCGTTGGCAAAACTGCTGGCTATGGCCGTTGTAGCTGTTGTTGGATGCAGAATTTTTTCACCCCAATGTTATGTACTGGTTCTCAATTTCAAAAATTAATTGAATTAAAGAATTATTAATTTTGTTTATTTCTATTAAATATTTATCATGTTCTAACACTCCTTGATTGAACTGGTCTTTTAAAAATTTATTTCTTGTTGATAAACTTGTAACTTTAGACATTAAATGCTTCATATCATTTGATTTTATGAATACAAATATGTCCTTGAGAACAGTTTCATTTTGACCACTTTCTAAATTATTTAGCCAACTACTAATTTTAACCGAATACTCATTTTTATGTATTTCAGACTTTTTCTTCTTTTGAAAATATAATTCTAATGGTTGTAATAAATCAATCAAATCTTTATTATATATATTTATTCCAGCATAATCCATAATCATTTTCTTAAGATGTTTAACTGCATTTTTATATTCATCATTATTTTCTTTTTGTAAATTTAATTTTCTTAATTTTATGAAATTTATAAAATATAGTATAAGTAGCAATACAAATAGAAAGGTTATTGTTATAAAACCATTCTTTGGGTTAAAATACTTACTAAGTTTATATAATGAACCCTTGCTTTGATGATTAAAATTATCAATATTAATTGAATCTAACTGATTTGTATCTTTCTGATTTTTTGAATCATTTAACTGTGGTTCTTCTTCCTTTCTTATTAGTTTATTTTTCTTGATTAATGAGTCATTTTTCCTTCTTAGTCTAGCTATTTCTTTTTCATAATTTAAATTCTCTTTTGCTATTGAATCAACGATTAAATTATTATTGTTAAAATTCTTCTCATTATGTATGTTACGATATTCATTATACTCTATTTCTAGATTTTCATAACGGGTATTTAACTCCTCTACTTTTTTCATAAGTAATACCTCTTCTTGACTATAATGCTTTTGACAAATCCCAAATCGGACAATAAACAGCATAATTACTATAGAAATAGACTTCACTATATTCGACCCAATCATATTAATTGATTTTTTGTTTTTTTTGCATCCAACACTAAGGAATGTATATGTCACCCACGAAGCACTCAAACCAAAGCATACCCTGTCACAGGTGACATATACATTTCAGTTGAACACTCATGCCCTCAGCAGGCAATTTTACTAACGATCCAGAGATTTTTCCCCTAAAGGTATTTTCCTTTTACGGGATCAGGTAGGAAAAACAAACCACTTTTAGTAAAATTCTGTTGTCATTCCCATGTCGAACCTGCACCGGGCACAGTTGAGCAGGAAAGGTAACGATAATTTGTCATATCTCCAAAATAGTTGCCGGAAATTGACTGGTTCTGTAACAGTTTTGTTATGAACAGGCATTACAGTATCAGGGCAACTATTCGTTACACCACCGATGGATGGAGGGGAAAGGAGGCTTGAAAACAACGACAATTGCGGCGGCGGACGAGCCACATTCCGCCGGGGAAGTCGTAGGTGTTTGATGTTTCTAAATTTCCAGTCAGGGTCGGTGGGGATTAGGAATGTCACAAAATCGTCTATCATTCCACAGTTTTGACATACGTTAACCGGCGCTCCGATCAGCTTTTCTATTATTTTTTCGGTCGACCGTTTCGGTGGTACGATAACTTTTAGTTGCGACTGAAGTAACCGCAGTTTTTTGCGCCAGGCACTCGACAATATTCCGTAATAACGCACCTTTTGAAAACCACTTGGCAGTAAGTGCTGCAGGAATCTTCTGATAAACTCAAACACACCCAAAATCAGCGTTTCGATCTTTGGTTTTTCGTCGCCTTCCTGTTTTCGGTAGTCTTTGTAGGTTATTGTAATAGTATTGTTTTGTTGGTCTTCTATACGGCTGTCCGCTATGGCTACCCGATGTACATATCTACCCAGATACTCGTATAGCTGAGCTACTCCTTTGGCCGGTGCTTGATTCCAAACTATCCAATCAATTTCCTTCACTTTGCTAATCGCCTTATTCACCACGTCAAGGTCGTCATATACCAGGTCGCCTTCGTTTAAAGACTTTTGCAAGAGTTCTAAATATATTTCCTTAAACCGGTCCCTAAGGTCGCTCGGATGTATCAGATAGTTCCATAGCTTTCCCTCTACCCACTGCCCCGTCTTCAAATCCACCCCTCCGTTTGGAACGATGGTGTGAATATGCGGGTGATACGATAGGTTCAACGGCCGGCGTATGCGCAGGTGGCCCGCTTAGGGACACTTGCGTCGGGTAGGTCGGGAGGGTTACCCCTCCTTTCCCCCCTCAGAACCGTGCATGCTAGTTTCCCAGCACACGGCTCAAGCACCCATAACGCTTTTGGTCAGCGCGGCAGCTACCCTTTCGTTTTGATGAACCTGGACGTGGCAGACGGGGTGGAGCAGTACCAGGTTGTCTTGTCGCCACTTTCCCCCTAAATGTTTGGGGTGCAGATGATGAGCATTCCAACCCGTTTGGCTCGTAATCCCACAGCCACATACCAGACAATTTCCGCTTTGACACTCATAAAGATAACGTAACATGTGTTTCCCTGCAAATTTATTCAACATTTGATCGTTGATTCGCTTTTCAAAGTACAGCTCATCCTGCTGATCATAGGGGTTGGCGTGCCCTTTGATCTTTGGATGTCGGACGATTGGTACTTCGCCGGCTTTGAAGATCGTTTCTATTGAACCGACTTCATTCTTGGCGTAGAATGTCCAATCTTTTCCGTTGTGTCTTTTGAAATAGCGTTGCTTGATCCACATCATCGGCTTGCGTCCTGAATGACGGCGACGTGCCCACTTCCATAGCATCTGCCAGATTTCATTGTCCACTTGTTGGAAGATTTGTTTGGACACCACGTGCCGGTGGTACATCGACCAGCCTCGGATCATCGGAGATAGTTTTCTCATTACATCCAGAGCCGGCGCTGACGTTCGTTCTTTAATTGCTATGCGGATTTTGTCCAGGAATACTTTTACACTTTTCTTCGACGGTTTGATCAGAAGTTTTCCGTTGAACTTCCTCACTGTTTGTCCCAAAAAGTCAAAGCCTTTGTCGATATGGGTGATTATTGTTTTTTCCTCGGATAGCTCCAGGCCACGGTCTGCCAAAAACGATGCAATTGCCGGTTGTATCGTCTCGACTAACAGTTTGCTGTCTTTGCAGGTCACCACAAAATCGTCCGCATATCTGATGAGATGCACGTGGTTGGGATTGATCCGACGTTTCGGTTCTTCCCTGCCCCAGTGTTTGATGTCGCATGCCTTGTCGATCGCTAACTCCATACCGTCTAACACCATGTTGGCGAGTGTCGGAGAGATGATCGAACCCTGTGGAGTTCCTTCTTCCGTTGGGTAGAGTCGTCGCTTCTCCAGGTACCCTGCTTTGAGCCATTTTCGCAGTACGGATTTCCGCATTGGTGTATTTTCCAATATGTACTTATGCGATATGTGATCGAAACAGCCCTTGATGTCGCCTTCCAATATATACTGCGGAGCGTCTTTCTTCGATAATATGCTGAAGCATCTGGCGATGGCATCTGCACAGTTTCGATGGCGACGGAATCCATAGGAATTATAGTCGGCCAGTGTCTCTGACACCGGATCAAGGGTTTGAAGAAATAGGGCTTGCATCGCCCGATCCCGCATAGTGGGGATTCCAAGCGGGCGCTTCTTCCCGTTCTTCTTGGGAATGGTGATTCGACGTACCGGCATCGGGCGGTAACCCTGGGTACTTAGTTGCGTAATCGCCTCATATTTGGCTTTGGGCGTATCCCATTTCTGTCCATCAATACCAGCGGTGCGAGCACCGCTGTTTTCGGTAATCCTTCTGATTGCCAGAAGTTTTGAAGCGTAAGATTTTGAAAGAATCGTCTGTATTGCTTTCATCTTTCTCCACTTACGCGCTTTGACTGCCTTTACAATTCGACTTTGAAGGGATCTTACCGAGTGCATCACAGCTTCCCAATTAACCCACTGCCATGCCGTTTTCCCGGTCAGTAACGCATAATAAACGCCTATCTTATATTTAATTGGTAGATAGGTCGTCATCTCCTTTTGCTTTTACTGTTGTAAGCCTTCTTCATAGTCTCTCGTAATGGAGTACCTGCCGGAAGTCAGCTCCCCTTTCGCGGCGAGTGATGTTGACCGAGTTTCTCTTACTTCAATCCCGGTCGCAACTCGTATCCCTGTCATTACAACAAGGCCTTCGCTTTCTCCAGCATCCCTTACCTGCACCGTCATCGTAGGGAATTACTTCCTTCCTACTCCTTAAAAAAAGGAGAACGATACAGGCTTACCGTGTTTCGCTTTTAATACCAAATGGGTTAGCGTCCACCTTTACCCCGAGGGAATTTTCATTCCGACGAATGTCGGAAAGCAGCTACGTGTCATGAGTAAACGAACTTGACAACTGTACCCCTTGTCGTTTTTGACTACGGCGGTTATGCTCCCCATACAACAGGAAACAAGGTTAGTCTTTTCCGCCGCTCCAAAGCAACGAGGCTTACGGTGATTCACATATATTACGCATACCATTCATTCCGCTTCCTCCTACCGCAAAAGACTAGCAGCTTTCGCTTTGACCTCACGGTCGCCGCTTATCCCGATCGGAATCGGGAGGAGCTTTGTTGTCCTTCGGGCTTAGCACCTCACCATTGCTAGTGACGCACCCCGAAGTAGAAAACTGATGGCAGTACATCAGGTTAAATCCACTTTTGAATAACTCATGTAAGATTATTGTTATACAGTGGTTTAACAGTATTTATAAGCGACTTTTCCCGTCGCACCGTATACGCATTGTTATCGGTATTTTCTTCAGATTTATCTCTAATTACAGTATTCATTTATATAGATATTTACTTCTTTAACACCATTTTTACTTAAAATAAAATAAGTCAGAACAACCTTCCTCCTTTTTATTTAAGTGTAGAAATTCGACATTTTGCCTCGGAGAAAATAAGCACTATATATACGATCTGAATCCGAATCTTTATCTATTATTATATTAAAGTCATTTACAGCTTTTTGATAATTATTAAGATTTTCGTTATACACCATTCCTCTTTCGATTATAGCAATGTAATTTTTAGGATTTACCTCAATAGCTTTTGAATAATCATTTATAGCTTCTACGTACATTTCTATCTTTACCTTACAAAACGCTCGACTATAAAATATTTCATCATAACTTAATGCCTCTTTAGAATTTAGGGCTAGATAAATTAAGTCAATTTCATTTATTGGAAAAAATCGTTCAGCCTGATTAAAATCTTCAATTGCACTTTCAAAAAAACTCAATTGGCTTTTAATTACTCCTCTATAGAAATGAGCAATAGAACTATTCGGTTTAAGTTTGATAGTTGAATCTAAATCAGTAAGGGCTGCTTTGTATTTTTTTAAATGAGAATTTGTTATTCCCTTATAAAAGAATAATTCAGGATCATTAGGTTTTAAGTTTTGGCATTTTATGAAGAACAATAATGCTACTTCGAAATTCATTTTTTCAAATTCATCAATAGCAATTCGATATAGGTTATTGTAATCTTGACAAGATACAGTAGAATGGAAAAATAAGGAAAGCAATATTAGTATTGTCAATTTATTCAAAATGTTATTTTTCAAAATTTTAAATAATTTCATAATTAATGTTTTCTTATTGAGTGGTATATGTCCATTGAATGGCCGCTAAATTTTTTCGTAAAAGATTTTATTCTAATATCATAAATTATTAATTCATCATTACTAAGGTGTAATTTCTCAATTTCATTTTGATTGAAATATTCTATATTAAAATCATTAGGCAGTAAATAATGCAATGTGTTTTCTGATGTTTTGATCGGCTCAATTCTGTTAATCACTAACCTATTATTATCTAACCATTTTATATCAATTACGTTAGAAATTTCATCAGTCCAAAAACATTGATTTGTAGGAATATTGCACACAAAAATATGGCTTAAAGATGGTTGTAATTTCTTTTCACTATTAATATTTTCTAGCTCTTTAATTTCTTTTGGATACCATGTAATGTCAAAAACTATTTGATCTTGTAAAGGGGATAGGTTACATGATATAATCTTATACTCGCTAGGTATTGTGGAGAGCTCTTGGTCTAAGTCTAAATTAAATGAATGGATTGTCTTCTTATTATATTTTGATATTTCAACTAAATGAAACCATCTTGGATCAGTTGTTTGAATTCCATATATTACTTCATTTACTTTTGACCATGTATAAGATTTAGTATCAATTAAAATATCTTTGTGAATACTTTTTTTAAAATCCCAAAGCATCAATTTATCATTATGATTTAATGTTAAATATAATAAGGAGTCAATAACAGTGCTAAAATAATATGAGGGTTTAATTTTTGCTTCAATTCCATCTGTCAATTTGTGATAATCATTTGTTATTTCAAAGTAGCCATTTTCTTCTTCATAGAATAAACTAATTCCACCATAGAATGCTGAATCTCCCCATTTTTGATTGCTACCATTAATAGCTTTTGACATCCATTTCGTTTTTAATTTATAAACTACAATTCCATACTCATTTACAAATGATATAATATCACCGTTTGGATGCCATTTCGGATTACTAATACCCAAATTATTAAAACCAAAAATAGGTTCATAAATAGTATCAAAATCGCTTAATATTAAATCACCGTCATTTATAAAAATAATTGGTTTTACTTCTCCAACAGAAGGCTGTGACATACAATCATAATTACAGCTAAAAATTAGACTCAGTATTAAAAATAATTTCATGATAAATGTGTTTGTTTTTAATTGCCGATAACGGCCCAGCGCAGGCGCCGTGCGAGGCGGAGGGCTGGGAAAAAAATTTCGCCGAAGGCGAAAAAAATTTTTTTTTCAGCCCGGAGTCCTCGCATGGCCGGGTTGCGCGTTGATGTGTGCCTGTGTCGGAGTGGAGCGCAGGCGGCACACGTCAACGCAGCGCCTGCGCTGGGCCGATGTGCTGCCGTGCGGAGCGCAGCGGAGCATGGCAGCACATCTTGTTTATATGTATACCAAGTGCATATATATCGCAAATATCCTTTGTCCCCTTTTCCAATAAACTGTCCCCTTTTCAAATATCCAGCCCGTCTATAGGACTAATCACACTGGCCAGATGCTCCTTTGCGATGTGAAGATAAATCTCTGTAGTCTTGCTCGATGCATGACCCAACAAATCTTGCACAATTTTCAGGTTTACTCCTTTTTCAACTAAGTGGGTGGCAAAGCTATGCCGCAGTGTATGCACCGTAGGCCGAGACAAAATACCTGCCCGCTCCACTGCCCGGTGAAATATCTTTTGCACGCTGCTGGCACTGTATTTTGCACCGTGCTGCCCCTCAAAAAGCCAGTACCCGGGCCGGTACAATCTGTAGTACTGTCTCAAATATATTAATACTTTTTCGGATAACAAGGAAAATCGATCCTTTTTACCCTTGGCGTCCTTGATAAACAGCAACTTACGCTCCTTACTGATGTCCTCAATTCGAAGGTTGATCACTTCACTGCGGCGCAAACCCGCGGAGTAGATCAGCATCAAAATACACTTGTGTTTTATATTCTCAACGCTTTCAAACAGCCGCTTGATCTCCTCCTGGCTCAACACATTCGGCAAAGGCTTGGGCTTTCGAGGACGCTCTATGACTATATACCGTTTCTCCCGCCCCAGCACCTGCTCCATATAGAATTTCAAGGCATTGATGATCTGGTTTTGGGTGGATTCCGCAATCTGTTTTTCCCGGATCAACTTCAACAGGTACCGTTGCACTTGCTCCACGGTCATTTCTACCGGAACCAAGTCGGGGTGAGCTGCTAGAAAAGCACGTAAATGAGATTTATACGATTTCAGCGTAGCATACCGATACCGCATCAACAACAGTTTTTCCTCCAGGGCAACCACCGCTTCTTTTTGCACTTCGCTTAGCAACGGAACCACCTTGCGGCTAACTGCTGTTTTCACCTTTACAGACTGTGGCATCTCAGGCACACCATGCTCCGGTATCGAGGAGCCCTCAATGTCAAAATTAAACTGCAATAGATTCCCGAAGGAAGACTGCAAGTAGCGGATATTTGCTTTGCTCACCGGCAGCAGCCAACATTTCTTTTCCGCATGCCACCTGCGGCCCGGAATCTGCTTTACGGTCACCCTCCAGGAGGGTTTGTCGTAGGGTACATAGGCCTCCATCCAGGCTTCGTCCGTCTCTCGGTTTATGATCAATTTGTTGCCAATGACAGCTTTGTTTTTTGTATCTCCATTTCGGAAAACGGTAAAGGTAGGGCAAATCATCTTTAAATGGGTTTTAGTGTAGTCCCACAAACATACGTACATAATTACCTCAAAATCAACCATTTCCTTGAAATTCCGAGGTTTATCACCTAACTTAACCGCCTTAAACGTTTAATATCCGATAACCATCGGTTAGTCATCGGATAATTAATGGATAGCTAACCGCTAAAAACCTTCAGTAGATCACTTATCAATAAGACAACATGGAGAGAAACACCTGTACACAATGCGGAGCCCCCATAAAAGGCCGCGTCGACAAAAAATATTGCAGCACCAAATGCAAAAACGATTACAACTACCTCCACCGACAAACCAACGACATAGTAAAAACCATTGACAATATCCTCCACAAAAACCACCGGATAATGACCCAGCTTTTCAAAGACGAAAAGCGAAAACACTTCAAAGTCCAGAAAGTATTTTTGTCCAAAATGGGATTTGACTTTTCCTATTACACGGGTACTTACCTCAACTCCGCCAACAAACGATACTACTACATCTACAACTTCGCCTGGATGGAGTTTTCCAAACAGGAGATCATGGTGGTGCAGAATAAGTCCGTTTCAAGGACTTAGGATGCGCTGAGCTACAACAGCCACATCACTCTCGCCTGCCCAGAAGGCATAGCACAGCGGCTTCTTTCTGGGTCACCCTCCGTTCAGTACTTTCCTAAAGCTGCCCAGAAAGCGCCGTCACCCTGGGCTCCACAGCAGTAGTCGTTCAATCAGCACATCCGACCTTTTTCGCAAGGCACTGCTTTTATACCGCCCGCTCGATGAAAACAACCCGCCATAGAAAAACATCAAAGACAGCTATTACCCCATCCCAAATTCTGACTACTAACTATACCCTCCATCCCACCACTATCGGCTCCGGCCACCGTCCAACAACCCGCCATCCTACCAACACACGGTAGCCACCGCCGTATGCCCCAAAGGTAAGGTTCTTCTGCGGCCCCGCAGCAGTAGCCTTCAATCAGCGCACCCTACGCCACCGCCAGGCACCGACATCAGTCGCAACTCTCTCTCCAGGTCCTCACCAGCTCCTTCACACCGGTACCTGTCATCATCACACAATCACTCCCGCAAGGCCACTGCTTTAACGCCCCCCGCCCGATAAAAATGTCAACCAAAGAAAAACATCATATGACCATTCCCACTCTCGCCCATGATTTGCGTCAATTACAAGCCACACCGCCCCTCCGCACACGCTACTACTCAATCTCATCCCACAACCACCGGCTCCGGCCACCGTCTAACAATCCGCGATCCCATCAACACACGGTAGCCTCCGCCTCGTGCCCTGAAGGCATCGTCCTTCAGTGGCGTCGCAGCAGTAGCTTTCAATCAGCACCCCCAACCACTCCCGCACGGCAACTGCTTTAAAACCACCCGCCCGATAAAAACGTCAACCAAAGAAAAACATCAAAAGACCGCTATTACCGCTCCCAAGTTTATAACTCACGCAAACCACTAACTACATCCCCAGCTCCGGCCACCGTCCAACAACCCGCCATCACAGCAACACACGGTAGCCTCCGCCTGCGCCCGCAGCAGTAGCCTTCAATCAGCACCCCCAACCACGCCAGCACGGCCACTGCTTTAAAACCACCCGCCCGATAAAAATGACACCTAAAGAAAACCAACACAAGACCGTTATTACCCTCCCGCGTTTATGGCTTGCATCGGCTACTAACTACGCTGCATGCCAGGGATTTCCCAACGCTGAACTTTCATCGCTTCTCCCGACGCACAGCCCCAGCCCCTGCCGAGCGATACCTGCCACGCCTCCTCTCACGAATCCTCAGCAGGTATTGTCGCTTGCCGACAGGGGCTGGCGCAGCTCGCTCCGCAGAAATAAAAAGCGATTAAGGGTTGCTCCCCCTCATGCGCAGCGGCAACCATTAACAATAGTTTTACAAATAAAACCACATTCGCCCAACTGCCCGGCACCAAGCCTTTTTTTGCTTCAAAGCAGCAGCAGGTTATTATCGTGTCTGGTTATCTTGCCGTTGAGTACCTCGGCTAGTAGCTTCCCGGCGGCCATTGCTTTTTTGGCGGTGTCCAGGGTTCCGCCGCTTTGGGTCTGGTAATAAAAGGCAATCACTTTATCGGCCTTTGCCACTATCTCCGAGTTTCGTATTAGCGGGGCTACTTTGGCAAAATGTCTTTTGTAGTCGGGGCGTATTTCTTCCAATTCCAGGCCATGCTCTTTTGCATATCTGGCAGCCAGTTGATCGGCTCCTTTAGCCCCTCCGCTGATGATGACTTCAGTGTTGGGTGCCAGCGATTTTACCACTCGTTTCAACTCCTCATAGTCGGTGTATTTTCGACTGCCTGTAATCGCTAATCTCATACTTAAAGATACAAAATATTACCATTATAAACAAACATTTTGTTAAATAAATTTTAATCTAATTTGCTGATTATCAATAAAATAATTAAAATTTTCTCTACATAAAATTTGATTTTTTCAAAAACATTTTGTATATTTACATTATCTTGAAGAGGTTGTTAATAGCATTGTTATATTTTTTAAAACTGACAAATAACGGCCTCCAAAAAACATACAAAATGAGATACTACAACCACATCGACCTTGATGAAATCGGCGAAGAAGAGGGCCGTTTTGCTGAGCAGCAAGAAGCCACCTACCAGCCGGTTTATTACTGTCGTATTGAAGCGGCTCCTTCTCGACCTGGAGGCGGCCCCGTTTCATCTTACCGCATTTTTGTCAACCACCCTTTTTTTTCCAACCCCGTTTTTGAAAGGGCTTTCCGAAATTATTACCGGGTGGGATGGGCTAAATCCCACAGTCCCTATCAATTGGACATCCATTTAAAACAAGCGAGTTATTTTGCGGAAGTGGTTCGACTGGATTTGCACCGCGTTTTTGATGAGGTGATGAAAACGATGATTTGCCGGACGCGGATTAAGACGCCTGTAATACCTTTGAAGCCGCCTATTAGTATGGCTTCGTGAATACATATATTTTCCGTGGGGTGTAGGGTAAAAAATTTGAACAATTTCATTTTAAAACGTCATGAGCTTGTTTATTTTTTTCTCCTTCACCCTTAACAATTTTAATTTTTCAGTTATGTCATTTTCACTGGGACAGACCCTGGCTACTTGTGCCATAAACGAAGCAATGAGCAACGCCCCATTTTATTCCTTTGTTCAAAAATCACTTCGTCGTCATCACTCGAAAGATTGGGGAGACTGCTGTACAGACGATAAGAAAATCAACGATGAATCTTTAAAGATGGGCATGCGAATATTATCGGTTTACAACATCCCTAGTGATTTGCAAAATATTAATCATCAGGGCAATAATCGAATCTGGATAATCACTGAAGCTAACCGGAGCGCAACAACTATTCTTTATCCCAGCGAGTACTAATTTCTTTATTTTGTAACAACTTAAATACATTTCACATGAAAAATCAAAATTCCCTTTTACCAAGTACCAAAACCAATTTCATTGACCCAAAAACTGGCGAACTACAAATTCGTTACCGTCCAGGCTATCCGAGGTCTTACCGCTTCGATGCAAGCAGAGGAAGTTTTAACGTCAATGGAGAAAACACCATTACTCAGAAGGGTGAAGCACTAACTTTTATTCCTTTAGCTTACCGTCTCTTTCGTGATAATATTTTGTCCTTTGGGTTAAAAAAATGGGCCGAATTTTTCTTTTTGAATGAGGAGGGCCACCTGTGCAGTTTGCTATTTCACGGATACAGTGTGGAGAATTTGGAGCGCACAACACTTGATTTGTTCTACGATTCTGTAAACCTCAGTCAGGTTATTTTAACTGCCAAGCCAGTCGAAAAAATAAAGCAATCCGGCGAAGGAAAAGGCAATAAATATTTCATCGCCGAATTTTCCTACAAGGTGCTGGATGCTGAAAAACAAGAAGAAGTAAAACAACTCGGCGAAGCCCTCAACATCTGGAGAACGGAAACGTTGACCGGTGACGCCGAGGTGGAAATTTCTGTAAACTACAAACCGCCCATCCAGCATTTGAATGGAGATGGAACCGCCGAAGAGATCAAAGAATTACCCACCAAAGAAACTGAAACCCCAACCAACATAGCTGCCTGACTCCTGCAACCACAAGAAGGTAAGTAATGGTTTTACATGCTTGCCTTCTCTTTTTCTTCCATCTAAAAAATCAAACGTTATGAACAACTCCATTCCATCCAATCGTCATGCTTGTCTGCCGATGGGCAGAAAAGTAAAACGCTTAAAACCCACCGGACGAAAACCAAAACTGGAAAACCTATACCTCCGGGTTAAGAGAAAAATCGCCCATATCGAAAACCCCAAAGGCGACGATTTTAAAATCTTCACCAACCTGGGCAAAGCTGCTTTGGATATGATTCACCCCAAGTGGATTAAAAAAACCGAGAGCTATACTCAAGCCTCGTTTATCAATTTCATCAACCATTATTCCAACTATGGTTTTTCCGCCGATGTACCAAAAAGCGAATTACAAAAAGACGACATCCGTCGAATCAAGGCAGTCAGCAACAGCAAACTTACCCGATTGCTTTATCAACTCAAAGGCAAAGACCTGTTGTTTCCCGCTCGTTGCCTGGTGTTCGGAGCAGCCTTCCACGCTATGATCCTGGAGCCGGACAGGTTTTATTTGCCGGATTACAATTTGCGAAATTCTGAAAAGCGGAATCTGGACGAGATGTTTAAAGCGGTGATGGATTCGGAATTGTTGCATAGCCTTTTGGCCAAATCGGAAACAGAAGTATCGCACATTTGGATAGACAAACTTACCGGCCTAAAATGCAAAGCAAAATTCGACCTTGTCGTTTCCAAAGAAAACCTCATTGATTTTAAAACAACGAGTGCACGGAGTAAAGAAGAATTTGAAATCCAGTTGCAGCAATACGATTATGACCGACAAACGGCTTTTTATCTCGATGGCTTTGGTGGAATTAGTTTTATGGTTTTTGGGATTCAGAAATATCCACCTTATAAAATCTTTCACAAGATTTATCACATCGATTCAGACTTCGTAAAACAAGGGAGAAAAAAGTATCGCTTCCTTATGCAAAAGCTAACCGAAGTAAATAGTGCAGCTTTACCACATTTGGCGAAGGCTGCATGAATGTATTTATAGTACCCCAAGGTGAGATTTGTAAAAATGAATAGTAACGTATTTCGGACTTGTCTGTCTGTCGGGCCAGGCAGGTTTTATTTGTCCAAAGGACAAAAATCTATGTGTCCTTCTGTGCCTATGTGTTTCAAAACCAACCACCGGAAGGTGGTAAAAAATCACAAATCTTAGCTTGTTCCACTATAGTCAAAAACTCTATTCGTTTTCGTCCCAATGCTGATAGCCAACTCCTACCAGCTTTTTCCGTAGAGGAAACTAAACTCCTACTCCATTCGTTATATAACAATACTTTTGGTTTTGCCTTTCAAGTACGTTGAATTCATTTTCTAACCTACTAAAAGGGCACTATGAAAGTACTTCTTTATATTTCCTTGTTTTTCCTCGAATTTCCTGTTTCATCTGTAGATACGATGCCTTCCGCTAAGAGTGGCCTGCCTCCCGAACCTCAGCTTTATGCTGCGCTGGATTCTTTTTACTCCAAACAAACCGAGGCAGAACTAGCCGAATTTCAGTCCACCAACAAAAAACAATGGCTAAAATATCTGCCAACAGTTGGCATTTCTTATACCCTGGACGGTAAACCCCGGCCAACTGTCTCCTGGTCCTCCAACCTCATCTACACCAGCCACCGAAACAAAGAATCCAGGCAAGCTAAGCAACTCAGCATCATCCGAAAAAATGAACTGGAACGACAAAAAGCCAAACTCCGGTTACACGCACTAATCCAGAAACATCACGCCATGCAACAAGACATCGCCTTTATGAAAAAGCTACTCGAATACGATACCCAACTCTACGAAGTCAAAAAAGATCAGGCCGAGCATTTCGAAATTTCACCTACCGATTTGCTAAAAGCAGAACAGCAGTACGAGAAAAAAAAGTATGACATTTTCCAAAAAGAAAGAGCGTTGTTGGAATTAGAATGGGGAGTTCTGATTCACGCACATTACAAAAAACTACAGCACCATTAGCATCTATGAATTTTCAAAATAAGAACCTGCTTATCAAGATGAAGTCCGATGTTCGGATACAGCAGGCGGTTGTAGTCGGCCTTAGAGATTTGGTTGAATTTGTTATTCAGGCGGGTTGGGAATGGCCAATCATGTGGGGGCGGGTGCCGGCCTGCGTGCGGCTGCCTTTGATTGGCCTAGACCTTTGGCTACTTTGGGGCAATGCCAAAGTAGCATACATGAATGTGTCACATTTTTACCAACAATAAAATCAAACCTCATGAACACTCCAATAAAATACCTAACCAGCAACCTCACAGAACCAGAAGCCCAACGCATTTACCAAGACTTGCAACTTCTTTTCAACGACGATAAAGTCTATCTCCAAAAAGATGTTTGCCTTAAATCCATTGCCGATCAACTTAATACCAACACGAAGTATTTATCCCAAGTCGTCAACACTCGAACGCAGAACAACTTCCAGGTTTTTGTTAACCGCTACCGGATTCGGGAGTTTCAGGAGCGCCTGTTGAGTGGGGAAGCTCGTATGCTGACTTTCTATGGTCTGGCCAGGGAATGTGGATTTAACAATCGTTCTACGTTTTATCGGTCGTTTAAGGATTTTACGGGGCAGACGCCTAAGGGGTATTATAGCCTCTTTGTTGGGGCGGCCGCTTGAATTGATAGCTCAATGTCTGGCAATTTGGGTTAATGGGTTTTGTTTAACTCCTCCCGCGCCCCCTAACCCCCTGATGGGGGACCGCTACCCACAACAATCTGCAATCGTATAACATTGTAATTACAAAAGATCAGCATGCAATTTTTTGCATCAGCATGCATCCCATAGTTGGATTGATTTTCCATAGTTGATATTTTACTCTGTAGCCCTGCGGGCTGATGCTCTCCCGCCGGGGCTGCCTGCCGGCAGGATTTCCGACCGTAGGTGGGCATGGCAGGGGGGCCGGCGCGCGCGCGATGATCACATAACAACAAACTTTCGACTTACAAACCGTCCTTCCTCCCACAACCGCAACACATACATCCCCGAAGGTAAGTCAGCTACCGTAATATTTGTGTTAGAAGCAAACATCTTCACCACACACCCATTCATATCCAAAATCTCCACTCGATCCCACACCATTCTCTCATCACTTAAGATGTGAAGCCGATCAGAAGTTGGATTTGGAAAGATTTTCAAACCAAGGTCGTTTTCTTTTGGCTTGCTCACATAATTAGGAAAGTTGGTGGGCGTGCAATCATCCCATTCGATACAGCCATGCTGATTGACTTTGACTAAAAGACCATGATCGGATTGACCGGGGTTAAAGTTTGTAAAATAACCAGCAGCTATGATACTGCCGCTTGGCAATTCTATTGCTGAATGAAGATAATTTAACTGAACGAATGGAGAATCAGGAAATGTCAAATCCAATCGTGTCCACAAGCTATCTCCAAGTGAGGTGATACCATCTTCACCACTTGATATTCTTACCATCCATGCATAGTTATGAGCTGGAAATGGGCTACTAGGAGGAAGTAATTCCCTACTGGACCCTAAGCCTAACCAATCACCATCACTTAATTGAATCAAATTGTACAAGTTGTTCGTTGGCCCATCCACATCATCATAAGTCCTTTCCGTAATCAGATTAAAATTGCTGTCTCTCACTACAAATTTAGTCTGGCGCCATAAAGTAGGGTCACCCTGAAACTCCCCCCGCGTGGTGGCATATACCCAATTGCCCTCATCTGTATGATGCAAGCCATAGCAACCACTATCTTCAATGCTCCACTCGTCAAAGGGCGGATCGCTCTCCCAATACCACTTTTCATTACCCAGACTGTCTACGGCGAATAGTTGGATCTGGCTGTGCGCTTGTTGCCAGGGAAGATTGAGACCATTGCCGTGAGAGCCGCCTATGACATACTCGTCGTTGTCGATTTTTACAAAACTCTGCATATTGTCACCCCAGGTGAATTGGCCATATCTTTTCTCCCATAGTATATTGCCTTCCAGATCGGTTTTTAGGAGGAATAGGTCGTTTTGAGCACCGCTCGGAACTTGCTTTCTACCAGCTATCAATATTCCATTTTCTACTTCGTGAAGTTTATAATAATACCCTTGCAGTGAAATCGTATCCTTAAGTGTTTTTACCCACACTTGATTCCCTGCCTCATCAAATTTCATCAAGAACCCGCCAGAGCCTTCCAGCATATTACCTACAAACACATATCCGCTTCCATCTTCTAGCTTTATCAGACCGCCGGGATTTTCGCCTGGAACGTAGTTTAATCCTAAAGGATCATAATAAACTTTTGCATCTGCGATCTGCCCCAGTGTATCAATTTTTGAGAAAAACACACCAACCTGATAAGGAGGAAAACTGTCTCTGACATATCCACAAGTGACTAATGTATCTCCTTGCAATAACATGGCATTAAAGCGAACTGCCGTAGGATAATCGAAATTATATGCCTTAATAAAGCCTTGCTGTGCATAAAAACAACTGGCCGAAAGCATCAGGAAAAATGCAAAGACGTATTTCATAATCGCAAAATGGCCCCTGCCGACTTGTGGATCGGCAGGGGAGGGTTTAATTAATTCCTTTCTTGTCTAAAAGGCGTACTACTTACTCAACACCACCTTACCGCTTTGCAATGCATCGGTTGTCGTAAGTAGCTGGTAGAAATACACACCTGATGACAACCTTTCCGTATTCCATTCGAATGAATGAAAGCCTTCCAAAACAGTTTGTGATAATAACAACCTGCCATTGATGTCCCGTACTTCAAGATTTCCTTCTACATCGTCCGGAAGCTGCACCCTAAAGATAACAAAATCTTTGGCAGGATTGGGGGATACTTTCACATACGTCTTGGAGGGTTCAAAATTGCCATCACCCGGATCGCTGTTCTGACCTGCTCCCGGCTGGGAAAAGACATACTCCGGAGGATAATGGGCACCGTAGTATGTCAATATCCTTTTTGCGAAAAACTCGGTTTGGCCGCCTGATTCATCGTAGGTAGCCAGGGTTTCCAGCGTTTCGGTTTTTAAATTGTCCAGGTCTTCACCTGCTAGCAGGTTGGTTACTGTTCTGTATCGTTGCAAGTCTTGCGTTTGTTCCTGAGAAAGGGAGTAGTTTGTAGGAATGCCATCCAGAATATTCAAAGCAGTTGTGGCATTGCCATCCGTTAGGTGTAGATTAAATCTTCTTCACTGCCGCACTATCCGACGCACCCAAAACTGCCCATCTTTCCAAAGCCGAAGCACATACACTCCCGATGGGAATCCGGACAATGTAATTGTTGTGTTGTGTTTCTCTGTTTTTATTACCTGCCCTCTCATATCCAACACCTCCACCCTGTCCCACACGGGTACCTCATCGCTTTGGATGTGAAGCCGGTCTCGGGTAGGATTAGGGAACACCTGCACTGCGGGCTGACCTCCCCCTTCAGGGGGCTGGGGGGCGGCGTTGGGAAAGTTCGTCACCACACAATCATCCCAGTCTATGCAACCGTGTTGATTGACTTTGATGAGTAGCCCGTGATCAGCTTGATTGGGAGAGTTATTAGAAAAATAACCAGCAGCAATAATACTACCGCTCGACAGCTCTACGGCAGAATGCAAATAATTCCTCATAACAAACGTAGAGTCTGGAAAAGTCAAATCCAAACGCATCCAGAGGCTATCCCCAAGACTGGTGATACCATCCTGACCATTGGATATTCTAGTCATCCAGGCATAAGCCTGCCCAGACCCACCAGGCATATCCTCCCACTCTGTGTTTATACCTAGTTTCAGCCAATCCCCATCACTCAGCTCAACCACATTATAAACCTCATTAATCTGCCCATCCACATCATCATAAGTTCTTTCCGCAATGAGGTTAAAATTACTGTCTCTCACCACAAATTTGGCTTGACGCCATAAGGTAGAACCACCCTGAAACTCCCCCCGAGTGGTGGCATACACCCAATTGCCCTCATCTGTACAATGCAAGCCGTAGCAACCACTATCTTCAATGCTCCACTCGTCAAAAGGCGGATCGCTCTCCCAATACCACTTTTCATTGCCCAGACTGTCTACTGCAAAGATTTGGATGTGGCTGTGCGCTTGTTGCCAGGGGAGGTTCAAGCCATTGCCGTGGGAGCCGCCTATGACAAACTCATTGTCGTTGATCTTTAAGAGGTTCGTGGCGTCATCGTTTCGGGTGGACAGACCATAGGTGCTTTCCCAAATCTTGTTCCCTTCTTTGTCGGTTTTCAGGAGAAAGATTTGGGTATTTCCATCTAACATTTGTTTTCGACCTGATATTAAAAACCCGTCCTCAACTTCAACTATTGTTTTAAAAAAATCTACTAAGGTGTTATTATCTGGATATTCTTTTATCCATTCTATTGCCCCTCCGGGGGTCAGTTTCAGAATCAATCCTGTTGCTGTTTCAAACAATGCCGCCAACATAATGTACCCGGACTGATCCTCTAATCGAATAAATCCTCCTGGGATACTACCTAAGGCATAGTTTTTTCCCGTATTGTCAATATGAACTTTCGCATCAATGATTTGCCCCAATGTGTCCAAACGTGAGAAAATTATTCCTTGTTGGTATGGCCAAATACTATCTGTAACAAGCCCACAAACGACAATAGTGTCCTCAGTAAGTATCATGTTAGTGATAAGCGCACGAGGCATGGAAAAATCATATGCTCTTATAAAGCCTTGTTGCGCATAAAAACAATTGGCCAACAGGATGAGAATAAATGTAAAGATGTTCTTCATAATCACAAAATGTCCCCTGCCGACTTGTGGGTCGGCAGGGGAGGGTTTAATTAATTCCTTTCTTGTTTAAAAGGCGTACTACTTACTCAGCACCACCTTACCGCTTTGCAATGCATCGGTTGTCGTAAGTAGCTGGTAGAAATACACACCTGATGACAACCTTTCCGTATTCCATTCGAATGAATGAAAGCCTTCCAAAACAGTTTGTGATAATAACAACCTGCCATTGTTGTCCCGTACTTCAAGAGTTCCTTCTACATCGTCCGGAAGCTGCACCCTAAAGATAACAAAATCTTTGGCAGGATTGGGGGATGCTGTCACATACGCCTTGGAGGGTTCAAAATTGCACTCCCGCGCCCTCTAACTCCCTCAAGGGAGAACCGCCACCCACAAAAAAACTGCAATAATATAACATTGTAATTACAAGTAATTTGAATGCGTTTTATCACATCATCAAACTTTTGCAACACATCTTCATTTTTGAATCGGATTTCATAGTTAGGTTGGTTTTCCATAGCAGGTTTTTTATTATGTGGGCCTGCGGGCAGACCTTCCCGCTATATAGCGGGATCGAGGGGCGTGCGATGATCACATAACAACAAACTTTCGACTTACAAACCGTCCTTCCTCCCACAACCGCAACACATACACCCCCGACGGTAAATCAGCTACCGTAATATTTGTGTTAGAAGCAAACATCTTCACCACACACCCATTCATATCCAAAATCTCCACTCGATCCCACACCATTCTCTCATCACTTAAGATGCGAAGCCGATCAGAAGTAGGGTTGGGAAATATTTTCAAACCAAGGTTGTTTCCTTTTGGCTTGCTCACATAATTAGGAAAGTTGGTGGGCGTGCAATTGTCCCAGTCGATACAGCCGTGTTGGTTGACTTTGATGAGGAGACCTTGGTCGGAAATGCTCGAAAAAAAAAGAATCGAAATAACCGGCCACTATAATACTACCACTAGGCAGTTCGACTACTGAATGGAGATGTTGTCCTTGCGCAAATAATGAATCCGGAAAAGCCAAATCCAATCTCATCCATAAACTATCACCTAAAATCGTTTGACCATCTTGACCATTTGATATTCGGTTCATCCATGCATAACCATGAGAAATTATTGTACTCGGAGGAGGAACTAACTCTCTATTCACTCCCACTCCCAGCCAATCTCCATCATTAAGCGGCATTAAATTATACAGTTGGTTGAGTTGCCCATCCACATCATCATAAGTCCTTTCCGTAATCAGGTTAAAATTGCTGTCTCTCACCACGAATTTGGTTTGACGCCATAAGGTAGAACCACCCTGAAACTCCCCCCGCGTGGTGGCATACACCCAATTACCCTCTGCTGTCCGATGCAGACCCCGACAGCCGCTGTCTTCAATGCTCCACTCGTCAAAAGGCGGATCGCTCTCCCAATACCACTTTTCATTGCCCAGACTGTCTACCGCAAAGATCTGAATCCGGTGGTGCCATTGCTGCCAGGGTACGCCTTGGTTGGGTCTTATATAGCCGCCTATTACGTACTCGTTGTCGTTGATTTTTAGCAGGTTGGTAGCATCGTCGTTGCGGGTGGATAGGCCGTAGGTCTTTTCCCAAAGTTTGTTCCCTTCTTTGTCGGTTTTTATTATAATTATATCACATTGCCCATTATTATTTGTCATTTGTTTTTTTCCTAATATTAAAAGTCCGCTATCAGTTTCTAGTATACGATTATAAAATCCTTCTAAAGCAACAGGGTCGTCTAACAACTTATTCCATAATAGATTTCCTTCATCGTCAAACTTCATAATAAACCCATTTGGTCCTTGTAACAAATTACCTATGAATATAAATCCTGTTCCGTCATCTAATTTAGCCAACCCTCCCGGATAAGATCCCGGAGCATAGGCATATCCCATCGTGTCATAATAGCTTTTGAATGTTAGGATTTGCCCTAAAGTGTCTATCTTAGAAAAAAAGACACCTTGTTGATAAGGTGCGATGCTATCTCTTAAGTAACCGCAAATAACCAAATTGTTATCTTCTTCAACCATTGCATCGAATCGTACAGCGTTTGGATATCCAAAATTATACGCATTGATAAACCCTTGCTGACAATAAACATCCAGCGCCAATAACATTAATATTATATAACTTGCATTCTTCATGGCAGTAAAATTGCCCCTACTGACAAAATTGTCAGTAGGGGGTCTAAAAATTATTTATTCAAGACTAATTTACCATATTGTAAGTCATTAGTCATAGTTCGCAATGTATAAAAATATATGCCAGATGGCAATGCTTCTGTATTCCACTCAAACGATTGAATTCCTTCTAAAACGGATTTTGAAAACAGCAACCTGCCGTTTATATCTCGAACTTCAAGAGTTCCTTCTACCTCATCTGGAAGCTGCACCCTAAAGATAACAAAATCTTTGGCGGGATTGGGGGATGCTGTCACATACGCCTTGGAGGGTTCAACATTGCCATCACCCGGATCACTGTTCTCACCTGCTCCTGGCTGAGAAAAGACATACTCCGGTGGATAATGGACGCCGTAGTATGTCAAAATCCTCTTTGCGAAAAACTCGGTTTGCCCCCCTGAATCATCATAGGTAGCCAGGGTTTCCAGCGTTTCGGTTTTTAAATTGTCCAGGTCTTCACCTGCTAGCAGGTTGGTTACTGTTCTGTATCGTTGCAGGTCTTGTGTTTGCTCCGATGACAATGTGTATTGGGTGGGAATGGCATCAAGTATATTCAAAGCGGTGGCGGCATCACCATCAGCCAGATACATATTTGATAGCCAAAGTTCCGCGCCCACATTTTCCATATTCCTGATCCAGGTATATAACGTGTCCTTTTCAAAACCAATCGTATCATATAACTCATGCAGTACGACCATATACGAGGCATGATTCATCTCCCGGCGGTATTGTGCCAGGGTGCGGGCTTTCTGCTCTGTTGGATTACTATCGTAATCTGCTTTTAACACCTGATAGGCTGCTTTGGTGGCATAGTAATCCGATTTCAAGGCATCCAATTCATCGTCGTCCTGGCAGGGTGGTTCGCAGAATTCTTCGGGACAGGTGTTTTCAATAATGTTTTCTGAAACATTTTCAACACTGCCTGGTGGAGCAATACTTGGCTCATTATCAAAAAACCAATACCTGATTAAAGGATTCTCATTGTCATTGTAAATACCACTCGGTGTCATAACATTTGCCGGATCAGAAAAAGTATTCCCCGCAGCCATGTTCTCGTCTAATATGCCCTGTGTCAATCGAATAAGCCCATCCTCAGCCACATCAATGTCGAAGCCTTGCACATTGTGGTTGGTATTGCACAGGTAGGTGAGGCCTTGTGGTTCAATAGGATCATTATTCCCATTAGTCCCCATAGCCAGGTTCCCGGTGGTCAGGCCATAGAAGCCATTACTTCGTATGATGTTTTCATCCGACTCCATGAGGGAGTTGCATTCGATGCCTACGGTCTCATAATCCGTCTCCCCGGTGAGGTTGCCAAAACTATTTTCCTGGCAGGTGAAGCCGTTAATCTCCCCTTCGAAGACGATGCCGCACTGATCGGTTATATCATCTACGGGCAGCGTGCCCAGTCTGAAAGTATTGAACAGTATCGTTGACCCGGAAATGCTGTTATTCCGAATGCCTACAAAACAACCGTCAAACTCACTTGACCGAACGATAAACGGCTTGGCGGGTTTGGTCGTGTTGTGTGCCCGCCATGCCGCTATGCCATAGCCCAGCCGGTTGAACTGTGAGGGGAGCAGTTCTCCCACACAACCATTAGATGTAGCGATTCCATCGCAATAATCATCAACCCTGAAGGAGGCATCAGTGGTCCAGATACCAACGCCGTAATCGAGTTCATCGTCGGCATCGCTCAGGGTCATGCTATTGGTAAACTGGCAGCCAAGAATGCGTACCCAATATACATCCCAAAGTCGGATGAAGTTGAAGAAGGACGATTCCATATGATAGTTGTCATCCACCGTAAACTCGCAGCCGTATATACGGGCTTTATAATTGAGTGTATTGGTATACCTGTTGATGACCACTCCCTGGGTATTGTTTCGAAACTTCATTTTGGTACAGTATATGATGCCGCCACTTTGGCTCAAGGGCCAGCTTTTGGGGCCTGCATTGATGGCTATTCGGGCGTTGTGAATTTCTGCACCCTCCATCCCGTCGAAACGCCCCTGATGGGTTTCAGTTTGTGGAGCGAAAGATTGGCCGAGTACCTGTACGCCTTGCCAGGTTTGACCCTGGAAGTCGGTGAGAGTGCCCTCCAAAATCAAATTTCCTCCTGGGAAGTTACCATCACCTGCTTCGATAATAAGTCTGGAATCCTTTCCGCAGAACATGACGGTGACGTCTGAATCGACGGTGAGGGAGGCGCCGGGTTCTATGATCAGATTGCCGGCTATGACAACTACTGGATCACCGTTGGGACCACCCGCTTGCCAGGTTTCGGGTGGACCTGATGTTACGGTATAATCACCTTGATGGTCGATGTCGTACAGTTCAACAGTTTGGCTGGAACTTAGTTGAAGGCCACCTGGAGCGGTGATGGTATGGATGATGGTATTGGGGCCGCCTTCATTGAAGGGAGCCGAGTTGATGTCCCCAGTAATGCTGCATTCATTACCTGCATAATTCATCCCGTTGACCGTCCAGGAGTGAGTCCATTCGGGGTTGTCCTCCAGGCAGTTGAACTCGATGCTGCTGGTGCAATCGGTTTGTCCGCCGGTGAAGTCGGCGTCGCTGGGGCAGAAGTTTACAGTCACCATTTGCTGTGTTGTTTCTGTAACACCGTTGATGGACATGGTATGGGTTATCGTATGAACGCCATAACTGAGGGTAAGGGTAGGGTCGGCTAGGCTGGTATTGAGTACGCCGTCTATGTCTGACTCCCAGGTGTGGATTAATCCTGGAATATGGAAAACATTTGAAATCACCACAGATTGGGTACACCCTGTTTGGTTTGCGATAAAATCAGCACAAGGAAGGACGGTAACCTCTGTTTCCTGTGTAGCATAGGCACAGTTTCCGTTCGCGGTATATTCAATTTCATATTGAACTGTGTTGAAACCATATTGTAGTTGATCTGTAATTAAAACAGCCACATTGTCTGATTGAACAATCCCATTTATTGTCCAGGTGTGTGTAAGCTCGGAAATACTTGAATTTCCTGTCAAAGTAACTTCCGTAGAAGTACAATCATTTTGGGTCGCTGAAAATGAAGCATCGGTTGCACTGATGGCCGGCGGCCCGTAAGAAATACAAAGCTGGGGAGCTTCATCTACATCGCCGTCATACGAAGATGCTTGTCGTTGACCTGACGTTCCATTAATAGCCTGAGTGATTATAATAGAGAAAACATCAGTTGATTCAAAATGTCCTTGATCATTACATAAAATACTATTTATAATGGGAGCAATGTCCACCTCTATTATTTCGTTGTTGTTATCCCAGGTGCCATCAATCGTCCAGGTTATTGGATCGGTAACTAAATTCGGATCTTGTAGTCTGTTTGAAATATTGAATGCAGTATTAGAATAGGGTGTGGGGGGCAATTGATTTTGGTTATCTGTCAGTTCTCCAAAAATATTCACCGATATGGTGTTGTCGCCTTGATTATACCCCGGGTTGGAAGCCACGAAACGCAGATAAGCTGATGTAACCTGTGGAGGGATATTATTCGGAGGGTCAAAATCCGGGATACCGCATGAGAATTGTAACCCAACCAAATTTTCACCTATATTCAAACGGTTAAATTCGGGATCGGGATCATTTTCATCAATAATTATGAACATGTTCCCAGAATCATCCTCTTCTGCGTCAAAGGTGGCCCCGTCTAATGTAGCACAATAGCTATATTCGCTGATATAACTATCAAGTACAAAATCGTCCCAATATATCTTTGCGGATACTTCACAAGGTTCTGATCGCAATCTTTCTATTTCTTCCTTGCCCATATAAAGTTTTTGAACATTCAAAAAGTGCACCCCATCATCATCATCGTCGTTAGGGTCTTGAGTGTTCACATTGTAGGCTTCTAGTGTTTCAGTATTGGTTGAATTGCTTAGGTTTACTACTAATCGTCCTCCCTGATCATCGGTCCCACCGATTACATGTTTTCCTTCTTTGAAAGAAACGTCTAAAGTAAGCCATTCGCCAAGTTGAAATAAAGCACCGCTACCCGATAAACCAATTATTCCAGAAGCCGTACTCTTCCTCCAGTTTTCTATCCATTTAATTTCTCCATTCACTTCTAAGCGTCTATCGCCCTTGATTACCAATGTGTATGTGTTATCACCCGCAACTTTGATCAATTTGACTGTGATACGCATTCCGGGCATGGTCTCGCTTGGATCTCTATAGTTGAAAAATTCAGCGATTGTAAAAAAGTCATATTCCGTATTTGTATCGTTCAAAATACAACTAAAGTCGTCATGTAATAACATCCGGGTTGTGTAATGGAATTCTTTTAACCCATCTACATACATATCTCCATGATACCTGTACTCTTCCTCGTGATAAATATTTGCCTGTACCCTGCCTTTCTCCTCATCCTCATTAAAGTCTGTAATTTCAAATAACATTACTTTATTACCGCTAGTCTCCTGTACAATGGATGCTTTCATAGCATCTGGATCAGTTCCTTCAACCATTTCGTACATAATATAGTACTCACCTATATTGACTTCATAATTGGGCAATTGGCAATCCCAATCATTGGGTGGCGAATAGGTATTATCAATTCCTATAACATTATCTCTATTTAAATCATCTTCTACAATCTGCACAGATTCTTCATATCCATTGTTAAATAAAATAATCTGTGCTTGGAAAACAACGGGGAATATCAGTAATAGCAGGAAATAGCCCCATTTACATATTAAAGGGGGGGGGTAATGTGTTTTTACAAATGGCTTCTCGCGAGGAGTGCTGTCAAAAAAAGCTCGGAATTTGAGATAAGAGTTCATAATAAATGAGTTTTTTGTGGAAGTCCACCACTACTCACAACCGGCACAACAATGCCATTCCGGCTATGAGCATAACACGGCCCTTGCCCTGTCGGTGGACGGGCTTCCGGTTAAGAAATACTTTACAGGGTGACCATTCGGGTGATTAAAATAACCACAACAGTCACGCTGATCGGTGGAAGAAAAAATGTCAGTCAGGGTCAGTTATTATCCGGAAGAGGTGGTGTAGTTTTAGTTGTTCATGGCACCGGTTCCGGGGAGTTCAACGTTGAACACACATCAAAGATAATATTAATTTGTCATATATCATAATATTATAGAAAAAAATTTACTCGTCTATCTACAAATCTTACATGCCAGACCGTTTGCCATTTGCTTTGTTTGTCAAAAACCTTTACCTTGTGTCAAATTAGTTTTCATAGCTTAATCCTGCCTGGTAACACAGGCAAATTGTAAAAGCCCGGTTCTCCGCCGGGCTTCTGCATTCTGCCACTCAACTTTGTCCCAAATCAAAAACCCGTTTCCAATTCTCCCACCACCACACTATCTTGCCGGTGATTGAAAGGCAATCCGTTTATAGCGGAGACATTTTGAAACGTTATCCAAAGGCCATCGCGGACAAGCTCCCCGATGGCCTTTTTTCTTGAAGCACACTATGAAACACTTACTCATTGCCCACTTTTTAATAGCCGCTCTCATCCTCCCCGCCCAGGAGCCACTCATCTACTTCGACAAAACCAGATGTCAAAAGCAAACAGAAATCCACCTGGAACATGATGGAAAGTTTCCACATTCATTGGATGTAAGTAAACTTGTTCCTACCAACCTCCCAGTCTCTGCAATGACTCTTTGGGAAAAAACAGATGCGCACTTTGAAAAAAAGAAACTCGTTTTCGGCAACGAAAAAAGGATTCTTTTTGCGAAAACAGGGTTCTATATCCTCGTTGTTTTTGACCCTATCAATGCGCAGCTTATAGAAATATCCATCGGAGAAAAGGAAGTAAATATCATCCATTACATTAACTGCGTTCTGCATTATTGACTTCTCCTTCCAAAAATTCCACCAACCTCATTTCCATTCATAAACCCAAACACGGCCAGCCACCATTCACTTGACTCCCACATCTAGTGCCCCTACTTTTATCCCAATAGTCACCTATGCCCAACGCCCCAAACTCCACTCTTCGCACTCCCTGTTCCATTCTCCGAATGGCTCAGGGAGCTTGCCTTTTCACAACTCCTCACCAAATCATAATCCCATGAAAACAAAAACCTCCATAACCCTCATCCTGGTTATTCTACTCACTGCCTTTTTGATTTTTGAAGCCTGTCAAAAAGAAACCTTGATTCCAGTCCCTCCAAAAATCAAGCAACTAAAATCCAGAGACAACTCCAATGAAGAAAACAATTTTATCATCCCTTTACGCGAAGTAAAAGAAAACCGCGTAGCCAATTTTGTTGCTAACCTCAAAGCCAATGAAATAAGTGTCCAAAACGCTAAAGACTACCTCCAAAAGTTCGGTAGCATCGAAGCCCGCCAACAACTCTCCAAACAACTCTCCATAGACCCCCTCAGCCTTTTAGTCCACCTCGAACTAGCCGACCTCCAACAACTCGGCCTCTCCGAAATCGACGCCCAAATGCTCCACTTCAGCCAATGGAACCACCAAAACCCCTTCACCAGAGAAGTGATGAACCGAAACACCCTCGCCCACGCCAACCCCGAAAAACTAATGATGGAGCTGGACGGATGGGCTGCCGGAAGCACCAATCGACTGGTACAAGATTACCGTATCGGTTTCCCTGAAATAGAAACCTGGATAAAGGCAGCCCAACAAGCGGGGACTTCCGCCATCGAATACCAAATCGAAAAACCAGACCAAGTGGAGGTCAAAGTGGTCAGCACTGAACTCTAACCCTAAAACCATAAAGCCATGACAGCTCCCCTTAAAATCATCTTCGTCCTCATCGCATTCTTGATGGCCACCATCTTCACCAACTGCACAAAGGAAGACTGCCCTCTTCCACAAAATATCGACAACAACAATACCGCACAAAGCCTATCCATGCCCGCCCACTGGAAAAACTACATCGAAAGAATCGCCACCACCCAGGACTTCGACTACCTCGAAATCTACGATCCCACCGGCAAACTGCTATACCACTGGCACATCAGCGAACTGCGCTTCGACCTCAACGCACCACAAGCCGTCGTCCTGATTTCAAAGTACAACAGCACCGCCATCCTATATGACGACATCCTCAGCATCACTCGCGTGACGGACAAAACCGTTTCGGAACAGTTGATGACTAAGGCGGAGGCGTATTAAAATAACGACTCGTCGTTTAAAATGCCTCCCCAAAGTCTCAACGACTACACCACCCAATGGGTCGACCGCATCATACAAAAATCCTACCGCCTCTCCGGCAACGCCGACATCGCCCAGCTCCGTTACTTTAACCGCCTCAAACAATTTTTGGAGCGGGAAAAGCGGAGTATTGGGGAGATGTTGGGGTAGGAGGAGGAGGGGAATCATTCACATTTTCCTTACGCTAATAATTCTATGGCTTGGTACCAATAAAAAAAAGAAGATTTATCAGGTTGGCGTTTCAAGCGATTCAAAAAATTCCAATTCGGATGTTCTATGTAAAGCCCTTTAACATCCTGCCCCTCAAAATATTTGAGGGCAGACATATCTTTTACCATTAGTTTGGCGGATAGATAGGCTATCCTTGCGGCTGCAGGAATTGCATCATCTATCCGAAATCTGCCTGACATCAAAAACCCAGTACCAAAGGCTTTTATACCTCTTTGCAGTTGGGCATATTTAAGCTTTTGTTCTTCAGTACCATTTCCACGTATTGCAATAATAATGCAGGTATCAATTGTATCCTGAAGAACTTTTTCCGGCGTTAATTCTATATCAGGAACAGCATTTTTACGATACTCAATCTCCTGTTTTGCGAAAGCATAATAACTTTCTGCAACTACTTCCATGCTGTTAATTCGTTCAAACAAATGACTAAGGTCGAATAACTGCTTGCAGATTTCCTTGGAAAAGGATTGGTTATCTTTTCCTTTGAAATATGGAATTCCAACGGTGTTTGGCGCAAACGCAGTCAGCTTGTCACCGGTAATCGAATCAATCGACGGGATGGTGACCAGGATCTCATCTTCGGTTTCAATCCATTTGGTTTTTATCGGCTTTTCTATCAATTCCGGATAAATGGCTTTTCTAATCAAAACATCTAATAGCACGGTGCCTGATCCCTGCTTATTGGTTTTAAAAGAAAACCTGTAATGAGCTTTTGGCACCCCTGGTTGATAGCTACGGTGCTCATCAAGTTTAACACTGGTGAAATGAGAAGTATCAATAACGCTCTCAATAATTTGCTCTAGCTTTTTTCGGCTTATGTTGCTTACAATATCAATGTCAATAGAAAAGCGGTTTCCTTCTTCTAACAACAAGAGTAAACTTGTCCCTCCTTTAAAGACGAATTCAAGTCCATTTGATTTTAATCTTTCCAGTAAATGGAGGGCATAGATCATTTTTTCTAAAATGATCTTGTCTATCCGTCTGTGGTCTTTCTGCTTTTTAAATTCATCCAGCCATTCCTCCGTAAAGCAGTGCTTCTTAATCATCAATTATGGTTTTTACAAGGTGATACATATGATTAATCATAAATTGTTCGATATTCTGTTTCTGTTCTCTCCTCTTGGCATAACTAAAAAGCTTTGTAAAATTGATAGAATAATTGGTTAATGCACTCTCATAAATATGCATTAACTCCGAGCCTTGTAAGTAGTAGAACAATTTCTTTTCAGAAAATACATCAACCAAAATCTTTTCGAGAGTGGGGATATTTATCTTAAAATTTTTTACCGTTTTATTAGATAGTGGGGCTCTTGTTAGGAGTTTCTTTATAACTATCGGCTTGTTGCTTTCAGCAACATATAGATCAATGACTTTTTCATTGGGGTTTAGAAATACTTCGTTTCGTACGGAATCTTTTAATTCGTAAAAGAGCGATTCTTCAAAGCCATTCTCAATTTCTATGAGAAGCATTGATCTGGTAAACTGGTGCCGGGTGAGTCTGTTCAGACATGAAGTTTCCCAAATACAATACTTTACATCATCAAATCGGTTTGCGACCAGCTTCGCCAGCTTTTTGGCACTCCCCGAAAGTTCAGGCTCGTATACAGGCTTATGTGAAATCACATAAGTTCCTCTTTTGACAGACATTATTATATTCCTCTTTTTCAGATCATAGATTCTCCATCCCAGGGTTCCTTCCTTTATGTTTGGTTCATAATAGCGGTAAAACTCAAAGAGATCCTCCCGGGTAAAGGGCTCTTTGTCTTTAAATGTCTCTATCAATTTGCGTTCGATAATTTTCGGCATCTACTCAAAATTTTGCCAAAAATAACATATTCTGGCATATATTTGAAATCAAAAAAACGACAGTATGCTGAATTTCTGGTAAATATTAACTATTTGAATCAAAAATTTCGGTTTCTGAATGAAAATCCGGGCCTTTCTAATTCTTCCATTCCAATAAGCGCGAGTTTGGTACGAATCACTCACAACATAGCCTACCAAGATCGTCTTCCCAATTTAATTTTCCGATGTACATTCCACGTCCCCTTTTCCCCCATTTCCACAGGAGACATAATACATATAACGTCTCCCCCTACCCACCCCGGTACAAAAAAATATTTTCGCCTTGCAGCGTCCCTATTTATGAATAAAGAATATCATGTACCGACAGGCATTATTGATATGCAATAAAATTATATTCATCATTATCGAATATTGCAACGACTCTAAAAAGAAAAGAAGCTATTTTTGTATCAGATCATTCACTACCCACAAGTGAGATATATAGTACCCCAAAGTGAGATTTGTGAAAATGAATTTTAACGTATTTCGGACCTGTCTGTCTGTCGGGCCAGGCAGGTTTTATTTGTCCGAAGGACAAAAATCCAGAATGTCCCGATGTATATCGGGATGTGTCCTACTGTGCCTAAGTGCCTGCCTAGCCGACAGGCAAGGTTTCAAAACCAACCACCGGAAGGTGGTAAAAAATCACAAATCTTGGCTTGTTGCACTATAAAATCAAAAGCTCCACACGCTTTCTATTTTATTATCATAAGGTAATCTGGTCATCAGATCATTTTTAAGTTAGTCTGACATCCGTGATTTTTTGGATCGATTTTACCACAAACCAACAGATCGGGTCAATGACTCTGACCAAGCCGAACGCGCTTTAGGAAAAAAATTCTAACATCAGACCTCCTCACACTATAAAATGCAATTAGGAAGTAGGTCATTTACCTAAATCCGTTTCACCTGTACCATCCATCAACAGGTTGCTTGATAGGCCTTCCATGTTTCATAGACCGAGTAGATAAATTGTGGTTTTGAGGTTGATGGGTGGTGTATTTTAATTCTTGATTCTCTCCCGTTTAGAAGAATTCACGCTATAGATCAAAAAAATTGTCGACTATCATTAAATCGTAGTGTCCGTTAGATAGTCATTCCGTTTTTATTTCGTATCTTTTCTGATCCAAAAATCCACATCAACTCTAAAACCATTCAAATTTGAAGTTATGAATCGAATGCAATTTTTACTTACGCTCTCTTTTTCAATCCTTTGTTTTCACTATCTGTTGTTTAGTCAACCGGCTATCGTCCCACTGGAATGTGAGCAGGCCTGGGTTGGAGCAACCAAAGGTGATGATCTGGGACGCACGGGATTCATCACCGCTGACATAGACAATGACGGGGTGATAGAAATCGTCACTGGCGCTAATGATTTTGCAGGCTCTTCTACTGAACATGCTTATTGGTATGTAATGGAGTATACGGAGTCAGCCTATAAAAAAATCGACTGGGCTAGTCCTTACTATGAGGAAAATCCCATTACCTGTGTAACAGCCTTTGACATAGACCAGGATCAAATCTATGAAGTTATGATTGGTTTTGAAGACGGTCAATTCCAGGTTTACAATGGACAAACTTTGGAACTTACCGAACAATTCGATTCCGGGTTGGATAAGATCAACAGAATGATCTATAGTGACTTTGACAATGACGGCACCAACGAAGTATTAATTTCCAGTATATCCAGTGCCATTTCGTACAACCCTTCCAACTGGTCTGTAGAACAAACCATTCCATATGGAGGAACTGTCGCGATCGGAAATGTCGACGACGACTCCCTGAACGAAACTGTGTTCGAAGTAGATCCCAGTCAATCGAATAAAGGAGCAGTACTTGAATTTAATGGAACAAATATGCAGGTGGAATGGGATAGCTTAGACCTCTGGTTCAAATTTGGTTTGGCAGACATCGACAACGATGATAAACAAGAGTTGATATCTAATCCCTCATCCAATAGGATAGATGTTTTTGACGTCGATCTCCAGGAACTCAAATACGAAATTCCTATTGACTTAGGTGGACTAGCGTCTGTATTTCACCTATACGACACCAACAATGATGGAATCGTAGAAGCAGTGTTGGGCAAAACTTCCAACACCAGGATTCAAGCCTATGATTTAGTGACTTCGGAACTACTTTGGGAAATTGACGACTTTAGCTTGCCCAGTGGGGTTGGTGGCATAAGTTTTGTCGATATCGATGACGATACGGAAGTAGAGATGGTATATGCCCGGGGATTTTATACAACAGCTCCGGATGAGGTGGTGGCAGTTGATCTGGACGACTTGTCAGAAGAATGGAACAGTGGTTTCCATGAAGGGCATTTCCTTTATTACGCCACGGATATTGCTGATGTAGATTTGGATGACGAGTTGGAAATCGTATACCTCAGCTATGAGGACCCTTATATTGCATTAATTGCCCTGAATGCTTCAACCAAAGAATTAGAATGGAAAATGACCTTTAGTACTGGGTTAAGTGATTTGCCATTTTGGTACGTTGGCAACCTGAAAATAGGCAATATTGATGACGATCTCGCTCAGGAAATTGTAATCGTAGGGTCAATCTTCAACGACCCGGCCGTCTATGTGGTAGATGCCAACAACCTGACCATTGAAGCCTCCTACACTTATCCCGAAAGCGGTCTAGCTGCCGTAACGCTTGCATCTGTGCAACTAGCCGACGTGGATACTGATGGTGATGTAGAGATCATCGCCGGAGGTCGATTCTTAAGCTCTGGAGCACCTACTCGTATTTACATCATCGATGGCAATACAGGAACTCTGGAATGGAATTCAGATCCACTTCCTCCTCCGGGCACTGCAGGTCTATCCGGTTTACAGTCTCTCGAAATAGGCAACATCGATGCAGACCCTCAATTGGAAATCGTAGCCACCAACTCCATTCTCTATGTCTATGATGGGCTTACCCACCAAGAAGAATGGTCCTATTCACCAAGCACGGGACCCTATGAACCATTTACCGTTGCTCTTGTCGATGTAGACAACAATGGACAAAAAGAAATCATCGCAGCCGGCGGCGACAACTTTGATGATACCGCCGGCAAAATACAAATAATCGATGGTACTACTTTTGATATTTTAATGGAATATCCCACCTATTCCCCGCTCATAAATGCTCTATTAGTCAAAGACCTTAATCAGAATGGTACCCTTGAGTATTTTTTCGGAGCCGGTGGTTCATTGTTTTATTTTGAAGACCCTTCTTTTATTTATAAAAGTCAAGGTCTTGCTCCTGAGATTGGTCAAAATAACAACATATTTTCAGAAGATTTTAATGGCGATGGTCAACAAGAATTATTGATCAATTCCAGCTATGCTTTACATGAGTTTCAAAACAACTGTTTTTCTTGTCTCTTATTCGCCGCAGAAGGCGTTTTGCAGGCTCCCAACTGTCCCGATTACGAGGATGGGGCCATTGAACTGAATTTGCAAAACGCGAATTTACCCGTTCAGTACAACTGGAGTACAGGCGATACCTCAGCAACACTGGCAGGGCTGGGAGCAGGTATTTATGACGTCAGCTTAACCGATGCTGCGGGATGCATCCTATCCACCTCCATAACTTTGAACGATCCAGTATTGGAAATTACCACAACGGCAACCGACGCAAGTTGTAATCAATCCCCGGATGGAACCATTGCAATTACTGTCACAGCTACCAATACACCCTACCAAATTGCATGGAGCAATGGCAGTGTAGCAGATACCATTTTCGATCTTTTTCCAGGCATAAACACGGCTACCATCACAGACAACAACGGTTGCATGGATTCACTCAGCGCAGAAGTCATGCAGGCTTTTAGTGAAGTAACGGCCCTCGTGCATCTCCCCAACTGCAACGACCTTGACGAAGGTAGTGTCCTGGCTTTCGCCCAAACGGGTTTAGCTCCTTATACTTACGAATGGAGCAATACTGCTACCAACGACACTCTGTTCAATCTGTCAAATGGTACTTATTATGTCACACTCACTGACGCACTAAATTGTACCGCCGTAGATAGTGTAGTCATCACTTCTGCTTATTTGGAAAGTATGGTTTCGGTTAACCAAAATAGCTGTAACGATGCACCAGATGGCAGTGCTACCATCGAGGTAATAGAGGGACTGCCACCTTATCAGTTTGATTGGAGTGATGGAACCAATAGTCCCATGCATAACACGTTGCAAGCCGGGGCCCATGAAGTTACGGTCTTAGATGGCAATGGTTGCAGCGTCATTAATACGGTGACAATTAGTGAAACCATACTCCAAATCGCAAGTGATATTCAACCCATCCTATGCTATGGCGATTCCAATGGACATATTGCTATAGACATTCTACAAAACACCTATCCAATAGTCGATTATTTTTGGGATACGGGAGACACTTCACTAGCAATTGACAACCTGATGGAAGGAAGCTACCTGTTTACGATTGTCGATTCTACTGGCTGTTCAGCCATACTAATGAATACCCTGCCCCAACCTGGTCCCATTGAACTGATGACAACCAGTACCCCTGATTCAACAGGTGGTATCTCGCCCAATGGAACAGCCACAGTAGTAGTTAGTGGAGGCACTTCACCTTATACCTATGATTGGGGGATTCCTGGGCAAACAGAAGAAACAGCAACCGGTCTTCTTTCCGGAACATACATCGTTACGGTTATCGATGCCAATGACTGCTTGGCTACCGCAACCGTGGAAGTAGGAATGGTATCTTCTCAAAACAATTTAGCACTCCCCGGCACTGTACAATTATCACCAAATCCAGTCAGTGATCAACTGCGATTAACCATGCAGTTTCCAGATACAAAAGACGTGATGATTACGCTTTTCGATGCACAAGGCCAATTAATAGAAAAGCAAGACTTAGGGCGCCATCAATCCGGTCAAATATTTATCCCGGTACAATCCCTGGCAGTTGGTTGGTATGTCATTAAGCTTACAGACAAAAAAGGCCAATACAAGCTACTAGAATTTCTAAAAATGTGACCACATTGGTATAGGGGTCGCATTTGATGATTTTTCATATTTTCAATGCTGCCGTGCGGAGCGCAGCGGAGCATGGCAGCACATCACCCATATAAACGCATCCACTCAAGGAAACTTATACTATATGCCCGCCATCCATCATGGACGATAAATCTATAGCATTCTCATCCATAAGAGAACAGGCAAACGAAAGCTAAGAATAGATTATTTGAGGTTGATGGGTAGTGCATTTTATTTTTTGATTCTCTTAAAATCCGAGGCAGAAAAAAAATTACAACAACCGTTCTGTAGCCTGATCAATCACCTCATTTTCAAACTCCTTCAAATAATGCTCTGTAACATCCAGGTTCGCATGACCCATTGACTCAGAAATTATTGAAATATTCACGCCTGCCTGTTTTAAGTTAGTAGCATAAGAATGGCGAGCCACATAACTTGTTAGTGTCTTATCAATCCCTACGATTTCAGCAATCTCCTTCAATCCTTTATTGTACTGCTTTAAGGTCTTCTTTTTACGATGTTGAATCTGAAACTCTTCCAATCCTTCGTGAAGCAAAATGGGAAACACGTAATTCGTATCATTGGGAAGAGATTCATAATGATCCAAAATCTTTTGTATAGGTTTCAACACTTTAATTACAAAAAGCCTCCCTGTTTTAGAGCGGATGTAAGTAATTCGGCCATCGACGATATTTGACCATTGCAATTTCATCATATCGATAAAATTCATCCCACGTGAAAAATAGCTGAAAATAAAATAATGTCGAAAATTAGTCTGATGCGGATACTGCTCCAGATCAAGTTGCTCAACAAGTCTAACTTCATCACGAGTAAGCGCCCGTTTAATACCAGTCGATTTCAGCCGACTCATATCGTAGTGCTTAAAAGGATAATCCTCTTGCTTAGCATATCCCTTTCTAATCGCATCGTTATAAACCGCCCGAATTGTTCGCATCTTAACCCCTATCCCACCGCCAGTACCTCCCCTGCTTCGCAACCACGTTTCATACTTTTCCAACATATCTAAATCCAGGTCAGGAAAATGTATCTTTTTATCCTTAACAAACTTAAAAAAAGATGATTGTACTTCTCGGTAAACCCGAGCATTCCCAATCCGTTTAGCCTTTTTCATGTCCTCTATCCTTTCGGAAAAGTAATCAAAGACCGTTACATCCTTTTTTACCTTCTCCCCTTTGAACTCCCGCTCAAATTGTTTAAAGGTAAAATCTTTATCAAGCTCATGAAATTCATCAACGACCTTACGAGCTTTTTTCACATGAGATGCCAGGATGAGGTTTCTTTTTTTATAATTAATGTGGTTCTTTTTGAAAAGTCCATTTTTCTTATCCCACTCTTTTGTTCTACATTTGAATCCCAAATTAAAATATTTGGACTTCCTGTTCTTCGTAATTCGCAACATGACAGGGTGGGTACCATCCGACAATGTTTTACTTTCGAAAAGAACTACCTTAATTGAAGATGACATACAGTAAGAATCTTTGTTAAAAATTGAAGTTTGGTTTAAACATAGTTTAAACATTTGCCCAAAACATCAACAATATAGGTATAAACAAGAAAAGAAACAACTATTTGATATACAAACAGTTATAAAAGAAAATGCAAAGAAAATACAACCAAAATAATGATAGAAATGCCGATTTGGGAGCAGGGGGTCGCAGGTTCGAATCCTGCCACCCCGACACTTTAAAACGCTGATTTACAGTAAAAAATAAAAAAGGATTAATCATAATTTGATTAATCCTTTTTTATTTTCAAACAATTTTCAAACAGTTTAAAGTGCCAAATGACGTTTATAAAAATGCCTTTTTGATTTAGGAATTTTCTTCGCTTTTTTCAGATTTCTACCGCCTCATCTTATAACTTACTGAAAGCTGCCTTTTCCTACTTACCCAACTATGCGTTTTCAAGGACTGAGGTCATGCCCGCCAGCTTTGGTCGATAAACCTATTTATCAAATTCAGTTGATGGAATACAGGATGCAGGTTATACAACGAAGAGAAAAGGTAAAATAAATTTTATTAAATATTTAACAAAATGTTTGTTTATTGTAATTCTTTATTTTAACTTGCGGCTAGCCAACCAGATACTATTAATCCACTCGCACTCTGAGACCCCATTATTTTCGCTAACAATACTTGGTCGTACTGATTTAGTGGGATAGACATTGCAAAATCACACAATACAAATTCGCTTAGGAAGGGATCTTCAGCAAATTCATTGGATTTGTTCATTTCCCTCTACTCTATTTTCATGCATACGAACCAGCAAAGACTCTCAAAGTCTTTGACTCAATGAGAAAAAATTACCTGCCATGAATCGGAAATCACATGGAGGAACTCAAATCGACTTTAATGAGCGGCCTGTCAAATTCAGGGCGGATTGGAATATTAGTCCTTTTGATATAGTGATCAGTGAGCGGTACCGTGGTTGGGAGGAGGAAGATTTTGAGCTGGACCAAATCCATATGTATTGTAACGCTTTGCTGGAGATTTTGACGAAGGTAAAGCCTCATTTTCAACAGGATTTTCTGATTTATCAATGTCAGCTTATGGCGAGACCTGTTGCCTGGCTAAAGGCTTTAGAGCAGTTTATAGACAAAACATTGATCGTTTTTATCAAGCCAGATGTGAATATTTAATTCCAAATTGGCAAGAGCATATTTCAGCTTGCTGTGCCAGGTATCAAGTTCAATCTACGCCGGAGTTTAATGACACGGAAAATGAAAAACTATCAAATACCCTCCATGAAAATCCATTTGATATTGAAAAAGTAAAAAAACATCAGCTGCATTTGACACTTGGTTTTCACAGACTATCTTACCTGCTCCGAATGAAGACTAATTTCCTCCACCATAGACGTCAATACACTGATGGAAATCACTTACCATTTCACAAACAAATCAAACTGGAAGTAGCTTATCAGGAATTTGAAGAAGCGTTTTATAAGAAACAGGGGAAGACTATACCCGTTAGAACCCTTAAAATTACCATTAATGGTTCTATTGAGGTATTGGCAAATGCATTTAAAGCCATGATGGTTCATCCGGGCTATAATGGTGCTCCTTTTCTTCAGGTCAACCAAAAGGAGGCAATGACATTTTTATGGGATCACACTGTTAAGAATAACGGTGAACCCATCGACGAATCTATTCTGCGTTCCATATTTGTGGACGAAGAAATGACAACAACAACAAAAGCATTTAAATCTCCTCTTTCCCACATCCAATCAAATCAATATTATGAATATGACATCGATTCACTTGTCAATACTCTTCAATCCATTTCAGATATTGATTTTCGGTTGCTTTTTCTAATGCGGGTAAAAACGAATTACTTACAACATCGCCCGACTAACGATCAGGAAAGGAGTTTTGAAATTCGGATAAATAGAGAAATTGCCCACCAAAAGAAACTGCGCAAATTACAACTTAGAAAATCTGCACTCATTCCAATTGAGGAACCCCGAATCCGAATCAATGGACAGATCAACATTTTCATCCAGGTGTTTTATGAACTACTGATGGAATTTAAAGGTACCAATGGCCTTCCGTACCTATCAGTTAGCAAGAAAAAACTTGTCCGCTTTATTTGCAAATATTTTGTTGATAAAAATGGAGGTAACTTAAGTCCGAACACCTTATACATTTTATTGAAGCCAACCAGTGGATGGAAGCGGTGTCCAGAGCACAAACGCATTCATTTGGATACATTCAAGGACAAATAACACAACCGAACCAAAAAAATGGGTACTATTCATAAAAAATGGGTACTGTCTGTATTTGAAAAACAATTGTTATATATACCATTGGCCAAATCAATAAATTGAACACCCGGTATGTAACAATAGAATACCCAAGCCAGGATGGGTATCGCTTTTTCCTTTACTTTTCAAAAAAGTTGCACTTATTTTGTTGAAGTAAATTCTATCTATTCACCCTAAACCTATTGTTCCTATGGATGTAGTTCTCATTAGTAAAAAGCAGTTTAAACTGTTAGATGCCCGATTGAAAGAATTGAATAACCACCTCAAAAATATCACAGCGCCAGCCGAGCGATTCATTGACAACAAGGCATTTGTGAAGTTGATGAATATTTCTTACGGCACCGCTCAGGCATGGCGAGACGAAGGAAAAATCGGATTTACAAAAGAGGAAAATACCGAAGAATCATTCAAAATCTCCGCAGGTCCTACGAGCTCGATCTCGACTTTGATTTTGAAGCTCAAAAAAGGCTTATTCCCCGGTTTTCGGTTTCCGGCAATTTCAGGATACAAGACGATGAATTGAAATTGGTCAGTTACTCTGGTTTTCTGTTGATGGAAATCCCCTACCTAAATGAACAGGATTTGAAAACCGTCAAAATGTTATTAGCAGAAGATCCTTTTGTTGCGACTTGCTTTGAAAATGCGCTCGGCAATGGATTGGTTTTCATTGTCAAATCATCGGCCCCTTTGTCTGACCACAAAGTAGTTTATCGGACAGCCGTCAAATACTATCAGGACCTCACCGGGGTTTGTCGGTTTTCATCAGGTGGAGAGGAAGTAGATCACACCTGTATGGTTTCTCTCGATGCTTATACCCACATTGCTATGAATGCAACGCCCTTTCCTCATCATTTGAGAATAGTAGTAGCCGTATAGTTATTGTTACCATGATTTGGCCCTCTAGAACGATGGATTAGAGGGCTTTTTTAAAAATTAAACTAATCTCTCTCATGGAAAAAATAACTATATTTCAACATTTCACTAAGGTAATTGGTCACCAAAGTTTGCCTGAAATTATTGAAGAGATACAGGGAGATTTTTTCAAAGTGCCCATATCAAAAATACGGGAAGCTCTAAATAACGGAAATAAAGAATTAGCTGACCACCTTAAAAAGCGTTTGATGGGTTTCACCGTTTCCGGAAAATTTGAGGCAGGGAGAAGACTGGAATTTTTAAAGACCTATCATCCGTTTGTGATACTAGATTTGGATCACCTCAGGGAGGACGCCATGCGACGGGTGCAATCCAAGGTGAAGACGATTGATTATTCCGTTGCAGGCTTCAGAAGCCCGAGTGGTCAAGGATATAAAGTGGTAGTACGGACAAATGCTACTTTGGAATCACATAGAAAGGCATTTGATGAAGTGGCCAATTACTATGAAGAAAAATTAAAGGCAGAAATTGATCGCTCAGGAAAAGATGTCACCCGGCTTTGCTTTTTCTCCTACGATCCAAACGCTTTTTATAATGAGAACGCCAAAACGTTTACTTTGGGTCAAGGACTTTTAGATGGAAAAAATATCCCTTTCCAATTACCCGCAGGTGATTATCAAACTGCCTTGAAAGCCTGCGTTCAACAAACCAATGCAAAGCTCACATTTAAAAATGGCAACCGAAACAATTACATATATCAATTAGCATTAAATTGCTTTCATGCCGGAATACCTGCCGAGACAACAGAGGTTTTTTGCAAAAACAATTTTGACTATTCCAATCGGGAAACAGCCAACACGGTTAAAAGCGCCTACAGGTGGAAGCCCCGTGATAAACACTTTACTTTGCCCATAGAGTTGCCAAAGGAATCTCCACCCAGTATGCCAGTGAAAATATTTGACAAACTCCCCTCTTTATTGCGCGAAGGATGCGCAACATTCAAAGACCCCAGAGAAAGAGATGTTTTTTTGACAGGTGCCCTGGGAGTATTAAGCGGCTGCCTTCCGGAAACAAAAGGCATCTATGACGGACGAATCCACTTTCCAAACTTATATACTTTTGTCATCGCCCCCGCGGCCAGTGGCAAGGGAGCATTGGCATATGCGCGCGAACTGGGATTAGGCCATCATCAGCAGTTGGTCAGCGAAAGCAAAGCTGCTCAAAGAAAGTACAAACAGGAACTGATTCAATACGACTCAGCCATCACGCAGCATAAAAAAGGAAAGCTTTCCAAGCCACCAGTCATACCTGTAGAAAGGCCATTCAAGACTTTGTTTATTCCGGCTAATTCGAGTTCAGCGATGTTAATCCGTCAGCTTAATAACAACAAGTATGGAGGCATTCTTTTTGAGTCAGAAGCAGATACATTGGGTAATGTTCTAAAGCAAGATTGGGGTGGTTACAGCGACTTAATGCGTAAGGCATTTCATCACGAGCCTATTTCCTATAGCCGTAGGTTGAACGATCAATTCATCGAGATCACTAATCCCCAGCTATCCGTCGTATTGTCTGGTACACCGAGTCAGGTGACTAACCTGATTCCATCGGCCGAGGATGGATTGTTTTCTCGATTTCTGTTGTATGTTTTTGAAGTGGAAGTCAACTGGCGAGATGTCTCTCCTAATGGAAAAGGACAAAATTTCCAGGCTTTTTATCAAGAGTTATCTCAAGAAGTAAAGAGTATGGTACAATATCTAAAAAGACATCCCACCAGGTTTCATCTACAACAACACCAATGGATACAATTAAACGAAGCATTCAGCGCCTCACTAGAAAAGACCAACGAATTGACTGGCCCTGGTTCGTTGAGCATTGTCAAACGACTTGGCGGAATGCTATTCCGTATTGGAATGATCCTATCATGCCTGCGCAAGTTTGAAGAAAAACAAACCACAACTGAAGTATATTGTCAGGATGAAGATTTCATGGCCGCTATGTGGATGATCGAAATTTACCTGGAGCATTCGCTTTTTCTCTACGAGCGCCTGCCCAAGCGAGCCAAATCTTCCTTTCAATTTAAAAACGTTCGGAAGCAACTTTTTTATGAGGCATTGCCAGGCCAATTTCAGAGGAAGGAGGCATTTGCGATCAGCCATCGATTCAAAATGGCAGAGCGAACGGCGGCTCGGTATCTAAAGGAATTATTGGAAGCCGGGTATCTAACACAATCGCCAGAGGGGGCTTATGGAGAGTACTTAAAAGAGGACAAGATGTCATGGTTTATAAATGTAGATTCCCGAAGCAAAAATTATTTTTTGAACCGGGGTGGCTAAGGGGGGACCTTATGGTCATTATGTCCCCCGGTGAATTGGGGGAAAAGGGGACTTGAAATAGGCACCTATTTAATGAAATGAATTAATATGCGTACCTCACCTAAGCTTATCGTCCTTTCCGGGCCGTTGTTCGTGCTTTCGCTTAACACCATAGCAGCCCAAGATTTTCCCCCACTTTCAGTTGAACTTAGATTTGGCATTAACTTGGCATGAGTAATTCCACTATACAATCCTGATTATCAGGCACTTCTCCTTTTTTAACTTCACCAATTTAAGTTTATTACTCCACAAGTTTCTTTTCCCTTACATGTCTCTGGTTTTACATGAAGCATTTTTTCTGAAACAACACCTTAAAATTTAATTTATTAATTTGCTTTAAAAAGTAATCATGTCGGCAATTAAACATAGTATTAAATTTCTCATTGTCCTGAAAATATTTTTCATGACAGTAGCAGCCTGCACTACTCCGGAAAGCCATAAACCGACCTCTTCTCAAAGACAAAACGGGATGGTATTCATTCCTGGGGGCACATTAAACATGGGAGGAGACAATGACCAAGCCGACAGCAATGAATACCCAAAACACAGGGTAACAATAGATCCGTTTTGGATGGATGAAACAGAGGTGACTAATGCACAATTTCAAGCATTTGTTAAAGCAACTAAATACATTACCATTGCTGAGCGACCAATTAATTGGGAAGAGATGAAAGCAGACCTCCCCCCAGGCACTCCAAAACCTCCAGATAGCTTGTTGCAACCAGGAGCTTTGGTATTCCAAAAAACTGATCAGCCTATATCTTTAAACAATCCTTCTCTATGGTGGCGATGGACTATAGGTGCCAACTGGCGCCATCCTGAGGGGCCTGGTAGTGATATCACCGAAAAAATGGATCATCCTGTTGTTCAAGTGGCATGGGAAGATGCATTGGCATACTCAAAATGGGCCGGCAAGCGATTGCCGACAGAAGCAGAATGGGAATGGGCAGCCAGAGGTGGTAACGAAAACTTGATTTATCCTTGGGGAAATGAAGACGTTAATAAAGGAAATCCCAAAGCAAACTTTTGGCAGGGATTATTTCCCTACATGAATGAAATGTCAGATGGGTATTTTGCCACCGCCCCAGTTCGTTCATTCCCTCCAAATGATTATGGTCTCTATGATATGGCTGGAAACGTATGGGAATGGTGCTATGACTGGTTTGATTTTGAGTATTATAAAAGTACTTCTGCTCAAAAAGCCAATACTAAGGGCCCGATTAAAGGGTACAATCCACACATGCCCTATCAACAAGAAAAAGTGATACGGGGTGGATCATTCCTCTGTAATGACGACTATTGCTCTGGATACAGAAATGCCAGGAGAATGGGTTCAAGTGCCGATACTGGTTTAAATCATACAGGGTTCCGTTGTGTAAAAGATGTAAAAGATGTAAAACATTAGGGGTAGAGAGGTAGTGCATAGAAAATGTTGATGGACGTCTCAGCCGAGCCTGGTGCTTTGCACGTTGCGCAGCAGAGCCTGCCATGCCTACGACAGGAAATCCTGAGGCAGTAGAACTACCGATATTTTTAAGCAAGCTGTCACATCCTTGCCATGATAGCTCTGGCCATCAGGCTCCGGGAACAACCAATGATAAAATAATGCAATGATTAGCTAAATTATAACACTCTTTTGAAGGGGATAATATTTTTCTTTGCCCTAATCGCTTGAAGTCAAGCAGCTTTAACAAGGCTCTTTTAACAAAAATTCACGAATAAATGAACAATTTAGGACTTATTCTATGGCTACTTTTACCCGTTTTCAGTTTTGGGCAGACCTCCGGAGAACGTCCTAACATTATCCTCATTTTTGTGGATGATTTGGGCTACACTGATGTGGGTTTCAATAGAACGGCTGACTTTACAGAAGAATATGGGGTTATTCCTACACCTGAATTGGATGATTTGGCAGCATCAGGTATAGTTGCCAAAAATGCCCATGTCGCTCATCCGTTTTGTGGACCAAGTAGAGCAGCTCTTTTGACAGGAGTATATCCACACCGAATTTGTGCTCAATACAATTTACCTAATGATTTAACTTCTGACTATGGAGTTTCTACTGAGGAAACTTTTTTCAGTAAAGTATTACAGGATAATGATTACAATACTGCTGCTATAGGCAAATGGCACTTGGGGGTTGGAGAAGATTTTATCCCAAATAATCGAGGGTTTGATTATTTCTTTGGTATGATTGGTGGCGGTCATGAATACTTTGAGTCCAGCTATGAAGACCAATGGATCAATAATGGTGGTACAACCACCAACGAATACCGTGTTCCTCTGTTGCGTAATACTGATTATGTAACTCCTGAAGAATTTGATAATGATGAATATTTGACCGATATTCTCACAGAAGAAGCAGTCCATTACATCAACGAAAATGCAGGCGATGACGACCCTTTTTTCATGTATCTTGCATATAATGCGCCACATACACCACTTCAAGCTCCTCAGGCGGACATCGACCAATTTATAGCAGACAATCCAAATTTTGAGTCATTGGTTGCCAATAGCCCGGACATCTTAAATGCCAACATCCCAAACAACTGGACCGGAACACTTGAAGAATATCACGCATCGTTGGTAGAAGACCGAATTATTTATGCCACTATGGTCACTATCGTGGATAAGGGAGTCGGGCAAGTTAAAGATGCCGTCGATGCAAATGGCATAACAGACAATACCCTGATTATTTTTATGAGTGACAATGGCGGTAAATTAAGACAGGGGGGAGCAGTTAATTACCCGCTCACTCAGGGCAAAGGCAGTACAGACGAAGGCGGACATCGCGTACCGATGTTGTTCCACTGGCCCAACACCATACCGATAGGAGCAACTTACGACCACCTGATCTCTTCTATTGATTTATATCCTTCATTCTTAGAATTGGCGGGGGCGGATATTCCAGCCAATAAATTGTTAGAAGGAAAGTCTATGATTGATGAAGTTATTGCCAATCAAGATGCAAGAACAGGAGAATCGATTTACGTCATGCGTCCCTATTTAGGATTTCACAATGGAGCCATTCTGCATGGAGATTATAAACTTAGCAAAAAAGGAAATAATTCGACGACAACTGCATGGAAACTGTACGATATTGTCAATGACTCCGGAGAGCAAAATGACATTAGAAGCACCCTCCCAAATGCTGAGAAATTGGTAGATAGTTTGTTGCGAATCGCGATAACCTGGGTGTCAGATTTTGACGAAGTAGACCCCTGCTGGTATGATCACGATAATCCTCACCCGCACCAAGCCCTTTGGGATAGTGGTGAATTGCCTCGGTATGATGCTTTATTTGGATTGCCTTTGCTGAATTCGATTAATAATTACTTTGGCGACAACCAATACTCCATTTATCCCAATCCGACAAACGACTTTTTGAATTTGAACTTTGATAAAACCATTCCTAGTCTCGAAATTGAAATTCTAAGCCAGAATGGAAAAATGGTAAAAAGGGTAACAGCCCGCCAAACCGACCAACAGGTCCTTGATCTTTCCAATCTCTCTTGTGGGCTTTATGTGCTCAAAATTTTAGGGGATGATCAAATCGCTGTAGAGAAATTTATGAAGTTTTAACAGCAGCTATTTTTTTAAACAATATTCTCCCTCCATGATTCCAATAGAATTATTTTCTTCCTACCAAAACCTTCAAGTCATTTGTGGAAGTCTCAGCCGTTTCACCATTTGACCATACCACTTTCACTGTTGCAGGTTCGTTACAAATTCCCAGGCCAAAGTGAATAAATGGATTAAAGCTAAGAGAATACACGGCTCCCGTCGACCCTACCCTTTTAACCTGTTGGTTCCCACAAGTCGCAACAGTAACTATGGCTCCCAACGCAGTAGCCTGATTTGATGGAGAATTTCCAACTTCCACCACCAGGTAATTCTCGTTCTCAGATCTTTTTAGTTGGTTTTTGAACAAATGCCATTTGCCACGTTCATTCCCCACCACTACATCTATCCTTCCATCCTGGTTATAATCCAATGTTTCTACACACATGCCAATTGCTCCTAATTCAGTCGACACAATGTTAGGATTGTCGAGTTGGACAAAATTCGATCCACCTTGATTAAAAAAAATAAGAGATTCGTTTTCATGAATTAGATCACCGCGTCTAACCACCAAAATATCAGAATAGCCATTATTATCAAAATCTGCGGAGGCTGAGCCCATGGTATGCTCTTCCAAAAAAGGACTGTTCTTATTATAAGCCTGGACGAATTTTCCATTCTTATTTTCCAACAATACATCAGCTAAACCCTTTGGATGCTCAAATTCCAGATAAGATTCAACGCCATGGACGACACCTGTAGCTGGTGCCCAAAGGTTGCCTGCAATCCGCCAGGCACGGTTACCAACATAACCAATGTAAGTTCCTCTATCTTCATGAAATTTATCAGGAAAGCCCAAAGCATCACTATTGACCAATCGCATGTTTTTTCCGGAATGGGTTTCTCCTTCGAACTCATAGGTATATCCCGTTTCGCCAATGTAAAAAGCATCATTGTCCGGCCACTGGGACTGGAAATTTTCAATATTTAAAATATCTCCAACCACTAGGTCTTCAAATTGAAAATCCCCCCTTTTGGTGAAAAACCCCCATACTTGTGAATCAGAGTCATAAAAAGTTTCCCCCTTTTCAAATTCCTTTCCTCTAGTCAAAAACAGGTCGAAGTCGCCGTCATTATCATAATCTATTTCCAGCATGGAGGTGACTTCACTAAAATTGGTGGGGAATATTTTTTTCGTTACCTCTTCATAAGTCAGGTCACCGCTGCCTTGAAAAACCCTTACTTTTTCGTGACCAAACAACAATATATCTACAACACCATCATTATTAAAATCAGTAACCAATGTTTTTTGGCCATTCGCTTTTATGGAAGGTAACTTGGAGAAAAGCACTAATTGCCCAGCCCCATCATTTTCATAAACATAATTCTCACTTTCGCCCATCTTTTCTTTGTCCGGAAAAGCAAAATTCAACAGGTCGAGATCTCCGTCATTATCTCCATCGACAAGCTTAACAGTACGACCACGCATTAAGTCAAGAGGAACGTCAAAATCGGGCAATTCAGTAAAATTGCGCTCCCTATCGACTCGAAAAAGTTTTGAATTTCGGGCATTGCTACCGGCCCCTCCACCTCGCGACATCACAATCTCCAGATCACCATCCAAATCAAAATCTCCCACGGTAATGCCGTGTAAATCACCCATGATAATATCGTGTGGTCTGGTATAGCGCCCATTGTTGTTCCAACAAACGCGGACTCCAAACCCATGGTCATTTAAAAGTAGGTCCAAATGACCGTCCTGGTCCAAATCTGCCACAACCGGAGCATCCCATTTTCGCAGATTTTTTTCCTCTCTTGGAAAATCTTTAACCATTTCTTTAAAAGGATGTACCTGCCTGTTTGCTGCACCTTCGGTCCGTTCGACATTCTCAAATGCGAGGAGCATCACAGTACAAACGATCAGAGCGATAGAATTATGGATGTTATTTTTCACAATGGTTCAGAAAGAATTTAGTGGCAATATTGCCGAAGTTCAATAGTTTTTCAAAAGCAGGTTTTCTTTTTATAAACTCAGGTTGAATATCTAAGTTTGATAAAAAGAAATGGAGCATAAGTTCATTAATTTTGACAAATCAGCTTTGGATTTTGGGACCAAATTTGAATTATCAGATAGATAAACATCTGTAATGTAATATGGAAATATCCAGCAACAAGGATTCAATTAAAGTTTAATATAGGACAAAGTGTATGGCTTGCCATGTTTTGTATTAATCATACCATCGGCAACCATTAAATCAAAATTCGAGATAATCAATTTCCCATCATATATAATGAGGTCAGATGGTTGGTCCAGCTGACCATTAGTGCCATCATTATCTTCAGATTGCAACAAGAGGTTAATATTCTTGTGCTTATCAATTTTCCAAAGTTGATTTTGCGAAAAACCGACGGCATATAAGTTTCCTTTTTTATCTAACAAAATGCCATCTATTCCTGATGTATCCGGCAGACTAGCATACACATCACTCTTCAATAATTTTCCTTCAGCAGATAGCTGTAATTGATGTATGGTGCCATCCCCAAAATCTCCCACTAATAGATGACCTTTCCTGCCCACTGTGATACCATCTAAACCAAACTGTCGATTTGGATTTTGAGTTTCAGTGGTAAATATTAGATTCTTATCTGTTTTATCATTTTGGACTTCGACATTTCTATCAGTGAGTGAAAAACAGAGGACACCGCTTGTGTTTTTCTCTGTTTTCACTTTTGGTAGTTTAGGAACGGTGACATAGACCTTTCCATCTTTTACGACGACTCCATTAGGGTTATTGATACCCTTTGCAATCACTTCGGTCTTAATCAACTCATCAGCGTCAAAAGTCATTTTCAAGATTCGACCATTGTTAGGACCTTGATTGGCACAGACGATTAACGAACCATCTGGTGCATAAGCGATACCCATAGGACTGGCGAAGGTATTTTCCATAGTCCCTGGTACTTTTGACAACTCCTTGACCGAGCCATCTTTTGATATTTTCACAAGGGTGCCGTCGATTTCCTTCGAAGCATAATTTGGGCATGACAAGATCAGAGTGCCATCTCCTAATATTGCGTAAGCATCTGGAGTAGGACAGCACTCTGGCAAAGTCAAGTATAATTCTGAAGCTGTTATACGCTTGGTACTTTTGCAACTTACTGATGCAAAAGCCATAAGCACAAAAAATAACATGTTTTTTTTCATTGATATGATAACTTTGATGAACTAAATAGATTCGAATAACTTAACATTACTAAACCTAGTCAATCTAAGTTTAATGGAATATTCCTCTGAATGCTCGTCATCTGATTTGCTAATAATTTCTTTTACCAAAAAAAGGTCGTTTAACCATTAGTCCACCTTGAAAGTATCTCCAAAATTGGCCATATTTTCTTCCCTCCAATATTGTTCAAGGTCAGCCGGGTTAAACCACAGCGGTTCTGTATGGCTTCTACTCCAATC
>CBDCTQ010000002.1:0-32642 GCA_965222105.1 Saprospiraceae bacterium
AAACAGCGCACAGGTCATCGCTTATGTATATGAGCAAGACCTTTTCCCCCCTACAGTTACTCCACCTCCGGCCGACGATGATGCCTGCGATGAGCCCGACCTCACCAATTGGCTCAATTCAGCATCCGCTACTGACAACTGTAGCGCTCCTGCTGACATCAGTATCATTAACGCCCTCATCAACCACCAAACCCTCTGCAACGGCACCTCCACCGAAGAAGTATACACCTATGCCTTTTATGGCATCGACGAATGCGGCAATACCTCTGAGCCGCAAATGTCTACTTATACCCTTTCCGATGAATCACCACCGATGATCACGCCTCCTGGTACCCTGAATGTCGCCTGCGAAGATGACATCGCCACCCTTATCACCGATTGGCTCGACGACTATACCATCTCCGACGACTGTGGTGGAACGGGCGATATTGCCGTCACACACAACTTTTCGGGTGTACCCGACCTCTGTGGGGACCCCAATAACAATAGTATAACCGTCACCTGGACGGCCACCGATGGATGTGGTGCCATCAGTCAAACCAACGCGATGATCGTGGTAACCGAAGACAACACCGGCCCCACCTTCCTCAACTGCCCCTTCAACGACATCACCGTAACTGTCAACACAAGCGATTGCGAGGCATATGTAACATTCAGTACACCCGTAGCGGAAGATTGTAATGGCATTATGTCGATTTCTCAAACTGACGGACTACCTTCAGGGACATTATTCCCATTTGGCACAACGGCAATCGAATTTACGGCAATAGATAATTGCGGCAATGAAAGCATTTGCTCCTTCAATATTATGGTCATCGACGCCGAAGACCCCACCCTGATCTGCCCCAACGGCGATGTAGTAGTATGCAACACGCAAGATCAATGTTTCTGGACCTCTGATAGCTCCATCGATCCCACTTCCGTGGAAAATTGCCCTACACTCAACTACGAATACGAAATCACGGGTGAACTGGTAGTAGGACGCCAAGCCTGGACCGCTGGTACTACCAACGACTTTCCCAAAGGCACCAGCACCGTCACTTATTATGTGACGGATGCAGGCGGCAACGAGTCCAGTTGCTCCTTCGACGTGGTAGTGGAAGATTGCCAGCCACCCACCCTTATGTGCCCCATGCCCATGACTGTAGGATGCAGCGGCGACGGCAATACGGATCAGTTGAACAACTGGCTGGCCAATTCCGTAAATGGCATGGACAATTGCCCGGATTTAGAGACCAACGATCCTTTGGAACTCTTCACCATACCCGGCTGCGGTGGTGGTTCTACGACTTACTACATGTTTAGCGTAACCGACTGCGGTGGAAATACTACTACCTGTAGCAGCAGCTTCACCATCGAAGACAATGCACCTCCTGCCATAACAGACCCAACTCCTCTGATGTTGGAATGCGATGGCAGCTCCAACTCCGCTGCCATCGTAGGCTGGCTCAACGACAACGGCGGTGCTACTGCCTCAGATGTTTGCAGCAATATCACCTGGAGCAACGACTATACCGGCCTGACCGTCGGAATCTGCCCCATCGTGGCGACCGCAACGGTGACCTTCACGGCTACTGACGAATGCGGCAACAATACTTCTACAATGTCCACCATCACCGTACAGGACACCCAACCCCCCACGATTACACCTGCCACCAATATCACCTTTGAGTGCGGCAACCCCAACAACGCAGCCATACTCAACAACTGGATCGCCAGCGTGACGGCCACCGATGCTTGCACAGACGTAACCGTCTCGACCACTCCGGCCCAGGTCACCCTACCAGCCTGTGGTTCCAGCACCAATGTAATTTTCACGGTGATGAATAACTGCGACGGTCAAATGGTAACCACTATGGCTACGATCAACGTAGTAGACACCGAAAAACCCGTCATCATGGTGCCGCCTTCCGATCTTTTTGTGGAGTGCAACGGTACCGCCGATCCGGGGGGAGCCATAGCTGCCTGGGTAGCGAATTTTGGAGGGGCGGTAGCCATGGATCAATGCGATCCCAATCCTACACCCTCCTTCACTGCTGGTACCCCCGTAGACCTGTGCGGCGGTACGATGGCCATACCCTATACCTACACGGCTACCGATGCCTGTGGCGGCAATTTCATCAGTGAAGTGGCTTATGTATACATCACCGATACCACCGATCCGGAACTGGGGATCGCACCTGATCCCGGACCGATCGACTGCGATGTGGCCGATCCGGGAGCCTGGGTAGCTAACAATGCGATTACGTCAGCTACCGACGATTGTAGTACTGTCACAACCGATTATGCATTGGCAAATATCGACTACACCTGCGGCGACGATGCAGCGATTTATACCTACATCTTTACCGCAACCGATGACTGTGGCAATGTGACCACCGCCACCGGTACCTATACCACCCAGGATATGACCCCTCCGGATATCAATGCTCCGGGTACACTCAACCTCGAATGTGGCGACGATGTAGCCGCTGCCATTGCAGCCTGGATCAACATCACCGCTACAGATAACTGCGACGACGACGTGCTGGTCACCAACGATTTTGATGGGGAGACCAACCTTTGCGGAGAAAGCATCACGGTTACCTGGACGGCTACCGACGACTGTAACAATAGTGCTACAACAAATGCATTCATCGTCATTGCCGAGGACAATGCACTTCCTACCTGGTATAATTGCCCAACCAACATAACCGTGGGTACCGACGTGGACGCCTGCGATGCCTATGTCAACTTCTCTACTCCAGTAGCAGAAGATTGCAATGGTGGACTGCTGGAAGTTACCCAGGTGCCCAACGCCGATGGTGTGTTATTGGAATCAGGTGATATATTCCCACTTGGGCCAACAGTCGTTGTTTTTGAGGCGACCGATGCCTGTGGCAATACAGCTACTTGCATGATGACCGTAACCGTTGTGGATACCGACGACCCGCTTATCTTATGTCCTTCCAACACGGTTGAGGCTTGCGCTGACGAAGGGGGGTGTATCTGGGAGAGCGATGATAGCGTAGCCCCCAACCTGGCACTTGAAAACTGCCCTGGTTATACCATTACCTATACGATTGATGGCGTTCAGGGGCCCGGCTCCTCTGCTGTAGGACAAACCTTTGATCTGGGTACTTCAACAGTGATCTACACCATCATGGATGCCAATGGCAATGAGGTGAGTAGTTGCAGCTTTACTGTGGAAGTACTCGACTGCGAAGCACCCACTATTACCTGCACCGACATGCTGAATGTACCCTGCGGGCAGGAAGACCTGGTGGGCTGGATCAATAGTATATACGCTACGGCATCGGATATCTGCGATCCAAATCTGATTCCTCAATCGATGTTGTTGACCGACATATCCAGTTGCGGAGGTACCATCGAGCAAGTGTATCTCTTCATGGTAACCGACAATGCCGGCAACCAAACCACTTGCAAAGCTACTTACTCCACCATTGATATGGACCCACCCATGTTTAGCGAAGAAGCAACGGAAAGGGAGGTTGACTGCGACGGAGAAGGCAACGAGGCCGAATTCATTGGCTGGTTGACCGACAACGGTGGCGCTGAAGCCTACGATGATTGCTCGGAGCCCATTACCTGGACTAATAACTACGATGTACTGGGCGATGATCTCGACTCGGACTGCGGCATGACTGGATCCGTTCAAGTCGAGTTTACAGCTACCGATGCCTGTGGTAATACCAATGTTACGACAGGTACATTCACCATCGTCGACAACGATCCGCCGGTACTTACCGTTCCCGAAAACATCATGCTTGAATGCGGCGATCCCAACAACGAGGCCATCATCCAGGCCTGGCTGGGAACTGCCCATGCCGAAGATATTTGCGATTACAACGTCGCCATAGGAAATGATTATTTGCCGGCAGGCGATGAAGATGCCTGTCTGCTGGTGGGCTCATCGGTGCCGGTTACCTTTACCGCTACCGACGATTGCTTCAATGCTACAATGGATGTTGCCATCATTACATATGTGGACAACACCCCACCGGTAATCGTCAACGAGGCTCAGGATGTGATTGATGAATGTCCGTTCGACGAGGCCGCCTTCCTGGCCTGGCTGGCCGGAAATGGAGGAGCCTCTGCTATGGACGCCTGTGATGAGGAGCTGACTGCGCTCGAACCAGACATCGTCGTATTGCCCTCCGACTGTCAGGGCGAATCCAACTTCCTGGTCACCTTTACCTTCCAGGATGAGTGCGGCAATACGGTCTTTTCTCAGGCCACTTACAGCGTTACCGACGAAACGCCGCCCGATCTGACCGTACCTATGGATGTGACGGTAGAATGCAACGACCCCTCCATCAGCCTGACCGACTGGTTGGCCACGGTGAGTGCTACCGATATTTGTTTTGACGATGGCGTGATCACCAACCATGTCTTGTGGAACACTGTAAGCGGTTGTGGCGGCACCAATGCAGAGACCTATCTCTTCACTGCCACCGATGCCTGTGGCAATTCTTCTACCGGACTTGCTACCTACACCATTCAGGATACAGAAGATCCGATGTTTACCTTCTGCCCGCAGCCATTGGCACTGGAATGTGGCGATCCGGACAACGACCTCCTCATTCTCAACTGGTTGAACAGCGCCACTGCCACCGACGCTTTTGGATGCAGTGGGGTGACCATCACACACGACTATCCGTCGAATTTGCCTGGCTTGTTGTGCAACAACATGGCTGCATCCGTCACGGTGATCTTTACAGCTACCGATGATTGTGGCAACGACATTACTTGCTCCTCTATCATCACCCTCGACGATACCGACGATCCCTTCTTCCTGAATTGTCCGGCTGATATGTTCGTCAATGTCGATGTAGACCTTTGTGCCTCCAATGTGATCTATTCCACACCAGTTGCCCACGACGATTGCGACAATAACGTCATGGTACAAATGACAGGAGGTATTGCCTCTGGCCAGGAGTTCCCCTTAGGTACGACGACCATCATTTTCGTGGCTACCGACGACTGTGGCAATACCGCTTCCTGCGAATTCGACATCACCGTTCAGGATTCGGATATCCCAACCATCTTATGTCCTTCCAATGATGTGGTACAGTGCAATAATGACGATGATTGCACTTGGCTGGCCGACGAATCGGTATCCGCTTCTTACTCCATTGAGAACTGTCCGGGATATACGGTTACCTACACCATTACCAATCCGGATGGCTCGGTGGCCAACTCCGCTGCGACGGGCATCAACGATTTAGCCGACGATGGCTATGTCTTTGATCTGGGTACTTCTGTAGTTTGTTATACCATTACTGACGGGGCCAGCAACTCTTCTAGTTGTTGTTTCAACGTGGTGGTTGAAGATTGCGAAGCACCCGACATCACCTGTCCGGTAAACGAAGTAGTGGAATGTGACGGCAATGGGAATACGGCCGCCCTGGAAAGCTGGATTGATGAAGTCACCGCAACCGACAATTGCGATGACTTGACCGACCTGACCTTTACCTCCGTGGTTTGGAATACGATTTCCGGTTGTGGGGGCACCAATACGACCACTTACCTGTTTACAGCAACCGACCAGGCGGGCAATGCAACTACCTGCCTGGCCGACTTTACAATAATTGATACCACCGATCCTTCTATTGATACGCCTGCCGGCAACATGATTGTAGAATGCAATGATGCTAACAACAGTGCTGCATTGACCGGCTGGTTGCTCAACAATGGCGGTGCCGTCGCCTCTGATGACTGCTCTCCTCTCAGTTGGTCCAATAATTTCGGCTCACCGGGAGCAACTCTTTCTAACGATTGTGGAAGTACTGGCTCCGTAACCGTTATATTCACAGCCACCGACGATTGCGGTAATTCCGTTTCTACCGAAGCGACCTTTACCATTCAAGATACCACCAACCCCGTTTGGGAAATCGATCCTTACGACCTGACCATAGAATGCGACGGCACGATGGACCCCGGTGGCCTGGTGGCTCAATGGCTCAGCAACGTAGGAGGAGGCGATGCCGAAGACCTCTGCTCAGGAGTAACCTACTCCAACAGCTATACTGATGGCGACGCCAACACCGGAGGTTGCAGTGCCTGGACGGGAAGTACAACCGTTACCTTTACCGCTACCGACGATTGTGACAACACCTCTACCCGAACGGCTACCATTACCATCGAAGATACCACCCCGCCGGAGGTGATCTGCCCGCCTGCAATAATACTCCTGTGCAATGAACTGCTGCCGCCGCCTTACACTACTTTTGATGAATTTGTGGCAGCAGGTGGATTGGTCTCCGACGACTGCTCAATGATAAACGATGGTGACCTGTTTACCCTCAACTTTGTAGGCATGACCTGGAACGGCAAGACCATTTGCGCCGACGACGGCATGGCCATCTTCACCCGCACCTATGCCATTGCAGATGCCTGTGGCAATATAACATTGTGTACACAAGACCTGATGTACCAGGAAGACCTCGAAGCGCCCATGCTGGATGAGCCAGCGGATGTAACGGTGGAATGTGGAGACCCATTCATCACGGTAGAAGATTGGATTGCACAGGCCACTGCCACCGACGATTGTACCTTCAATGTGGATCTCGACGCCGTGCTTTGGAATACCATTCCTGGCTGTGGCGGCACCTTTACGGAAATTTACTTGTTTACGGCAACCGACTCTTGCGGCAATGAAGCAAGTGCCCTGGCTGCCTACGAAATAGAAGATACCCAACCGCCGACGCCCACTTGCCCGGCTCCATTGATGTTGGAATGTGGCGACCCGGATAACGACCTGCTCATCATCAACTGGTTGAACGGCGCTACCGCCGTAGATGCGTTTGATTGCAGCGATGTGACCATTTCCCACAATTTTGATTCCGGGCTGCCTGAGCTGACCTGTTTGGGTGGAACGCCAACCATAGTCGTATTTACAGCTACAGATGATTGTGGCAACTCGGCGACCTGCTCTTCGACCATCACGATCAATGATACCGTCGATCCATTCTTCCTGAATTGTTCTGAAGACCTGGAAGTCAATGTTGACGTCGATCTTTGCGAAACCAATGTGGTGTACTCCACCCCGGTGGCCCACGACGATTGCGACAACGATGTCGATGTGCAGTTGACGATGGGCATTGCTTCCGGAATGCCATTCCCTCTGGGTACGACCGACCTCGTATTTACGGCAACGGATGATTGCGGCAATACCGCCACCTGCACCTTCTCCATTACGGTACTCGACTCCGATGTGCCGACCATCCTCTGCCCGTCGAATGATGTGGTTCAGTGTACCGATGACGGTGTCTGCACCTGGCTATCTGATGAGTCGGTTTCGGCCTCCTACTCTGCTGAAAACTGTCCTGGCTGGACGGTGACCTATACCATTACCAATCCAGATGGCTCGGTGGCCAACTCCGCTGCTACGGGAATGAACGATGTGGCTGCCGATGGCTATGTTTTCGACCTGGGCACCAGTGTGGTCTGCTATACCATCACCGATGGAGCGGGCAACTCTTCCAGTTGTTGTTTCAATGTGGTGGTAGAAGATTGTGAAGCGCCGGAGATCACTTGCCCGGTTGATGAAGTAGTAGAATGCGATGGCAATGGCAATACCGCTGATCTGGCCAACTGGCTGGCCGAAGTAACCGGCAGTGACAACTGCGATGATCTCACCGGTCTGACCTTTACCTCTGTGGTTTGGAATACGATCTCTGCCTGCGGAGGTGGCATTACGACAACCTACCTCTTTACAGTAACCGACCTGGCGGGGAATGCTACTACTTGTTTGGCCGACTTTACGATACAAGATACTACCCCACCAGCAATAGACAACCCTGCGGAGAATATGACCGTGGAATGCAATGATGCCAACAATAGTGCAGCATTGACCGGCTGGCTGCTCAACAACGGCGGCGCAGCGGCTTCCGATGTTTGTTCTGCCTTGACCTGGAGCAATAATTACGGCACTCCAGGTGTCGTCCTCTCCAATGAATGTGGTAGTACGGGTTCCGTTACCGTTACCTTTACAGCAATGGACGATTGTGGCAATAGCAGTACAACACAAGCGACCTTTACCATCGGTGATTCCGCTTCTCCTATATGGGAACTCGATCCCATCGACCTGGTGGTGGAATGCGACGGTTCTACCGACCCCAACGGCGCCATAGCCGATTGGCTGACCCTTGTGGGAGGTGGGGAAGCTGAAGATCTTTGTTCGTTGGTATCTTACTCTAACGACTACAACGAAGGGGACGCCAACAACGGCGGATGCAGTGTATGGACGGGAAGTGCCGACGTCGTCTTTACAGCAACCGATGACTGTGGCAATTCGTCTACCCGGATGGCGACGGTAACTATTGTAGATACTACTCCGCCGGACATCGTTTGTCCGCCGGATATTACCTTGAGTTGTGGCGATGATCTGCCTGCCCCTTATTCCAGTTATGGTGCTTTTGTAGGTGCGGGAGGAAGTATCAGCGACGACTGCTCTATGTTCGGAGACGGCGATGTATTTACCGTGAGTTTGTTCAGTGAAGTTTGGAATGGCAAGACCATTTGCCCCGACGACGGTATGCGCATTCACACCCGTACTTATATGGTGGAGGATGCCTGTGGCAATTACGCCTTCTGCACTCAGGACATCATGTTCCTGGAAGACCTGGCGCCACCGACCATTACCTTCCCGGCTGTTGATGAAACGGTAGCCTGCGACGGCAACGGCAATGCAGCAGCCCTCACAGCCTGGTTGACCAACAATGGTGGTGCTCAGGCCATAGACGATTGTTGGGATGACCTGATCTGGGAATACGATCTGGTCAGCGAATTGGATATGTGCGGCAATACGGCCACCTATGCCTACCGGTTTACCGTGTCGGATCAATGTGGCAATACCTCGACTACCGAAGCTGACTTCATAGTAGAAGACGATAATGCGCCATCATTGGTCGGCGGACAGGAACCCGTAGTGGAATGCGACGATTTTGGTGGCAACAACGACGTGGAATTGCAGGCATGGCTCAACAACAACGGATATCTGACCGCCTCTGACGATTGCAGCGATGCCATTAACTGGAGCGACGACTTCGATCCCGATGCCAGTTGGACGGCCGCTTGTGGCAATACCGGTTTTTACACCGTTTCTTTTACGGCAAGTGATGATTGTGGCAATTCAGCATCGCAGACGTTGACCTTTACCATCACCGACAATACGAATCCGGTATTTACCAATTGCCCCGCCCCCGATGTCATCGTCGATGCGCCGCTGGGGTGGTGCGCCGCATTCGCAAACTTCTCTCTGCCATTAGCTATTGACAACTGTAGTACGCCTACGGTCACCCAAATTGACGGCACCGGCTTGAGTTCCGGCAGCTTGTTCCCGGTAGGTACCACCATCCTGATATGGGAGGCTACCGACGATTGCGGCAATGCTACGACCTGTTCTCGAAAGGTGATCGTCAACGACTACCATACACCTCCGGTCATCGAATGCCCGGTGGTGGATACGATGGAGAACGATCCGGGTATGTGTGGCAAGGTGGTCAATGGCATTGCGCCGGTATCCGTTACCGACAACTGCCCCGACAACCTCTTTGTCACCTACACCATCGAAGACGATGCGGGTACGGTACTCAATTGCGGCCTGAACGATGCCAGTGGATATAAATTCCCGGTAGGTACCACCACGGTGACCTACATCGTTAGTGACCAACCGCAATTGCTGATCACAGAGATTGGCCAGTCTGATCCGGTCGATCAGATAGAGATCACCAACTTTGGACCGGCAGATGTCGACATCTCCTGCCTCGTGATCAGCAGGACAGCAACCAACCCCGCTGCCGACCAGACCTTTATGGTGCCGGGCGGTACGGTCGTCGCTGCCGGTGATGTATATGTATTTGATTTTGCCTTCGATGGCTCTGCAGCTATGGGTGCCTGCTATACCGTCTCTTATGGCAACTACGAAATAGATGAAGTGGCGACCAATGGTTTCGTGCCTTGCGCCAACTTTACCGGTATTCTACCAACAGCAGATGCTTACCGCAACTCCGTTTGCGATACCGATGATGCCTCCGACTGGACACCGGTGGATGCCTGCAACACGGGCAGCATGGGTACTTACAACCCCGATTTCCCATCGATCGATGCCAATGGGGTGTTGACTTCGTTGCAAACGGAAGCGCCCAGCTCTGATACTTGTAGTTTTGATGTTACCATACTGGATACGGAGAACCCATTTTGCGCCAAGCCGGAGGTTTCTGAATACAGTGCCGCTACACCGGTGGCCATCGATGGCCTCAACAGTTGTACGGACGTAACGGTGACGGTACCGATCAATTACCCGGTAGGTGATGTCAATATCGCCAACCTGGCCGGTACCTATCCGGATATGAGCGCCCTGAGTTTCCGACTGACCAGTCCGGGTGGCACATCGGTGTTGTTGATCAGCGGTCAATGCAGTGGTACGGCCAACTTCAATGTGGGTCTCGACAGCGAGAACCCCACCTCGGTTGCCGTAGCTCCTTGTGGACCGCTCGGTCAGGGCAACGACTACGCACCCCTCCAATCGCTGAAGGCCTTTTTCGGTGAAAACTCGATTGGTGACTGGATCCTGGAAATCTCGTCCACATCTGCCGCAACCGGTTCTTTGAACAATTTTGTTCTCGAAGTCAATGAAATGCTGCCTTACAGCCAGGGGGATACCATCGTTCCGAGCGATCCCGGACTTTGTGGCGCCGATATGAGTTGGTGTGTGCCCTTTGTTGGCGATAACTGTTGCATCGGAACCGTTGTTGTGGATTATATTACCGACGATGACATCAACGTGCCAACCGGCGGTACCGTTACGGGTGGATCGATCGTTACCGAGTTCTTTGAGGTAGGAAAAACCACCGTAACCTATTACATCACCGATGCTTCCGGCAATGTCGATAGCTGTTCCTTCATGGTAACTGTGATAGATAATGAACTACCCATAGCGATTTGTCCCAACGACATAGTCATCCACCTGGATGCAGGAGAATGCGAGGAGGCCGTGAGCTGGTCCATTGACGGGATAGACAACTGCGGAATAGATACCCTCTATTCGATACCTCCTCCGGGTACCTTCTTCGATATTGGTACCCATACGATAACCGTGGTGGTAGTGGATCCGTCAGGACTAACGGATACTTGTATGTTCAACATTACCGTCCACGAGTATCCCGATCCGGTGGGAGACCTGTCGTGCAATAACGATTTGAACATATCGCTCAACGCAGATTGTGAAGCCTGTATTACGGCGGATATGATTCTCGAAGGCGGGCCTTATGCCTGTTACGATGATTATGTAGTGATGTTGTTAGAATGCCATGATCCGGATTGCCCGGTGTTGCCGACCAGTCCTTGCGTTGGGCTGGAGTATGTGGGGCAGGAGATCACGGTGAAGATCATCGCTCCGGATGGCAACATTTGTTGGGGCACGATCTTTATAGAAGACAAATTGAGTCCAGAGATAGAATGTCCGGCAGATACCATCGTCAAGTGCAACACCAATACGCATCCCGATTCTTTGGGTACGCCGATATTGCTTACCTGTGAACAGTTTGTTACAGAGGAGTACAGCGATGTGTTCACTGACCTGGGTCAATGTAACGATCCACGCGCTACCATCGAACGTACCTGGACGGTGACCGATGATTCGGACAATACCGTCACTTGCGTGCAAACGATCACCATAGAGCCCTTCGATCTGGCCGATGTAACCTTCCCACCTGATTTTGATGACCTGGATGAGGTTGCCCTGGAGTGCGCCGATGTGTTGGCCAATCCAAGTCTGACGGATCCTTCTAACACGGGATACCCAACCATCAATGGGGAGCCGCTGGTGCAGGGTGGATTATGTGCTTTCTCGACCAACGTCACCGAAGAGATCTACGAAATATGTGGCGGTGGCAGTAGCTACGAAATATTCCGAACCTGGAAGGTGCGCGACCTTTGTCTGCCCATCGGCCCCGGCAATCCGGTGGAACACATTCAGGTAATCCGCGTGATCGACTCTACACCGCCAGAGATTGAAGGGTGTTCGGATGGCATTACGATCTCGGTTGATGGCTCCGACTGTCTGGTGATCATCGATCCGGATGAGAACGGTCCGACCATCACCGACGAGTGCAGCGGCGTTGCTTCTGTAACGGTTACCACCAATACCGACGGATTTGTATTGGGTGTTGGATCGTATATATTGACGTATACGGCAGTTGATTCCTGCGGCAATGTGGCCGTATGTGAAGTGCCGGTTGAGGTGGTAGATACCGAAGTTCCGGTCGCAATCTGCGAAACCTTCCACGATGTGTCGCTTGACAATGACGATCCGGTCATCGTATGGGCCAACACCTTCGACGACCAAAGCTACGATGCTTGTGGTTCCCTCACTTTTGATGTGCGTAGAATGTCGCCCCCTACCAGTTGTATTGACTTTGACTGGACAACGGATGGACCCGGTATTGACGAGTTGCCCAATGGCGTGGTGAATGACCGCGACCGTGGACAGACCTCCTGGTATCCGGCCGTACCTTTCTCCTGCTGCGATGTAGGAACGCCGGTACTCGTAGAATTTAGGGTAACCGATGAAGACGGCAACAGCAACACCTGTATGGTGACGGCGAATGTACTGGACAAACTCGATCCGGTCATCAACTGTCCGCCCGATACCACGTTGTATTGTAGCACCTACATCAATGAAGGTTCGGACATTCCGATAAGCGGCGTTAGCGACAATCCTCCTGGTGCGCGTGCTTACTATGTAGCATTGAACGGCCCAGGTAATGCCGACAATGATACCACTTTCGTGGGATATTACAACAGCGTTTATGACAATTGCAACGCCACTGTTTTCATCCGCGATGTAGGAGAGATCAACACCTGTGGTGAAACCCAACCTTTCATCAACCGGTTTTTCACGGCAGTGGATGACGGCGGCCGCACCGACGTTTGCGTACAGCGTTTGACCGTAGTCAATCCCGATCCATTTGACATCACAGATACCAACTGTTTCAATCAGAATCCGAACGATGGGGTGATCTGGCCATGCGACTACGACGTCCATTGCGATACGGATGGCGTGAATACCGATCCGTCCGTAACGGGCTATCCGGTGTTATTTGACAATGAGTGTTCGCTGATCGCTGATACTTTTGTCGACCTCCAACTGCCCATCCAGGGAGATGCCTGCTACAAGATACTGCGTACCTGGACGATCATCGACTGGTGTCAGTACAACAATAATGTTACACCACCGACTGGTGAGTGGGTCTACGAGCAAGTCATCAAAGTATTCGATGAAACGGCACCGGAAATCCTCTCCGATTGTGAGGATCAGTATTTCGATATTGTTACAGACAACGACGGCGTACCGAACAACGGCTGCACGGCTCCTGTAACCTTATTGTTGGAAGCTGAAGACTTCTGTGCTGATGCCACCGACCTGAATTACGAATACTGGGTTGACCTCAACGACGACGGTACCAACGACATTGGCCCATCGGTGAACCAGCCCTTAGGGCTGCCTTCTGTCGATACAGATCCAAGTGATTTCATCCACCCGACAGCTCCAATGGGTACGCACCGCATTTTCTGGACAGTGGAAGACGGCTGCGGCAACGTGACCCAGTGCGATTATCTCTTCCACGTGGAAGACAATACGCCTCCGTACATCTTCCTGGCTTCTGAGTACGTTGGAAGTTTGATCAATGGAGCGCCTCTTACCATTTGGGCAACCGAATTCCAGGGTACAACGGAAGACGAATGCAGCGGTATCTGTGATTACCGCATCCAGGTGCCTTCAGGTGGTACGGGCCAAACGACGCCTCCTACCACCAACTCCTGGACGTTTACGGCACCGGGTACTTACTCGGTTGACTGGTGGATTAAGGATTGTGCCAACAATTGGGGATATGTGACCGGTACCATTGTGATACTCGACGACAATACGCCTACGGCTACCATAGCCGGGGACGTCAAAACCGAGTTCACCGAACCCATAGAACATGTGGAAGTGATCCTTAGCGGAACGGCTCCGGGCGCCAACAATTCGATGGTAACGGAAGATGATGGCTTGTATGAGTTCAACTATCTGCCGCTGGGTTACAACTACAACATCAACCCCTATCGCAATGACAATCCGTTGAACGGCATTTCGACCTACGACATCGTGCTGATGCAGCGCCATATCCTGGAGTTGGATTTACTGGATTCGCCGTACAGGATCATCGCTGCCGATGTCGACAATGGTGGATATGTTTCGACCACCGACATCGTTCATCTGCGCAAGCTGATCCTGTTTATCGATACGGTATTTGCCAATAATACTTCCTGGCGGTTTGTGGATGCTGATTTTGTCTTCCCCGACCCAACGGATCCGTGGTTTACCACCTTCCCCGAAGAAATCGACATCAACGACCTGCAATCCGATATGCTCGACAATGACTTTATCGGCGTGAAGATAGGAGATGTCAACGGCTCTGCTACACCCAACGGATTGTTGACGGTAGAAGACCGGTCGGATGAGGACTTGTTATTTGTTACGGATGATCGTTACATCCCGGAAGGGGAGGAGTTCAGCGTCGAATTTAAGGCAACTGACTTCGATGTGATGGGCTATCAGTTTACACTGAATTTCGATCCTGCTTCTATGGAGTTTGTCGATGTGGAGACGGGCGATCTGGATCAAATGACCGCAGCTAATTTCGGTATGACTTTCCTCGAAAGAGGCTTTATCACCACCAGTTGGCATTTGCCGCAAGGTGCTCGCCTGGAAGAAGGACAGACGGCGTTTACCCTCCGCTTCAAAGCCAGAAAATCGCTGAAATTGAGCGAGGTACTGGACATCGGCTCCCGGTTCACGCGGGCAGAGGCTTACTCGCGAGGCTACCAGATCAAAAATGTAGGACTATTGTTTGAAGATCATATGGGTAATGTGAGCAGTGCATTCCACCTGATGCAGAACCTGCCCAACCCATTCAAGGATCAGACGGTGATCGGCTTCTACCTTCCGGAAAATACCACGGCGACGCTGAGTATTTACGATGTGACCGGCCGTACCATCAAGGTGATCGAAGCCGAGTTCGTCAAAGGATATAATGAAGTGACGGTGGAGGCGGTTGAGCTGAACGGTTCCGATATGGCTTACTACGAGTTGGTGACGCCGACGCATTCAGCTATCCGTAAGATGATGTTGATAAGATAGTGTTCTTTTCTATGAGTTAAGGGGTGTAGACGCACTATTTTCACCCCTCGAACCCTCTGTGATCTTTTTTATGGGATTGCAGGGGGTTTTTTGTAGTCGGCGAACCTGCCCCGATTCCTTTCGGGGTTTATTCGCCAGACTGTATAAATGTCTTATGCTAAATTTCAGGTTTCAACACCGACCGAATATATAAAAATGACATATTTTACCCTAAAAATATATAAAATCCAGAGCAAGGGATAATTTATACCAAAATGGTTATACAGGTTTTTAAAAATTTAACTTACCTTTGTGGTTGTTAGAACAACAACTACTCTGATTGCCCTCCATAAATCCACCGTTTTAGCATTTTTTAAGCTGTACAACCGCTGATAACGGCCCTCTTGACAGAGGCTGTTATGTTAAATAGCGACTTGTTGACTAATATTTGCAGGAGTCGCGTGCTCTTTTGCAGCAATAACCACTAAATCGTCCCATGAAAAATTTGATCCTACTCGCCCTGGGAGTGTTGGCATTTGGCTTTGTGGCCGATGCTCAGCAATTGCCTCTCTTTACGCAATACCGCGAAAACATCAGCATCATCAATCCGGCGGCTTTTAGCCAGGATTACCTGGTATATGAGCACGGCATTTCTTTTGGTGCTTCTTATCGACGTCAGTGGACGGGCATCGACACGGGGCCCCGAACCCAGACCCTTCGCGGAGAATACATTTTTTCAGAGCTGGGCAACTTTGGCCTGGCAGCCGGTGGCTACCTGATCAACGATAAAACAGGGCCTACCGGCCTTACAGGACTATATGGCCGGATAGCGGGCATCATCACCGATGGCGACCCCTGGTTTGGCGGGTTGTCGGTGGGGTTGAGTGCCGGAGCCGTTCAATACCGGGTCAACGTTACCGAGATCCGGCTTCGTGAGCCCAACGATGTACTTGGAATGGACGACCAAAGCCAGATTTTTCCCGATGTGGGGTTGGGCGTTTATTTTTACAGATTGCTCGACGGGGGTGGGTTTTTAGACGAAAGTCACGTCTACGCCGGTGTTTCCGTACCTCAGGTGATCGGACTCAACCTGGAATTTGAAAATGAAGATGGAAGATTTTACACCCGCCGGGTACAGCATTTTTACGGCATGGTGGGATTGTACAAATACCTCGATGAAGGGTATATCCATCCATCCGTTTGGGTTAAATACGTGCCCAACGCCCCGGTAAACGTCGACATCAATTTACAATATCAAATGGCGGGCAGCCTGTGGCTGGGCGTTGGTGGGTCTACCGCTGGTACGGTACACCTGGAAGCGGGATTGCTCATTGGAGAAAATAAAGGTTTTAACAATAACCTAAAGATCGGATACGGATTCGACTATTCTTTTAGTTCCTTTGGCCCATTTGCCGGGAGCACCCATGAACTCAATTTGGCTTATACCATTGGCAATTATTAATTAATGATTAATTATTGATTGATTGGCCCCAAAAACACACATCATTAAAACAGTTCAACCCATGAACCTCAAGCATAGCTGGTCGCTTTTATTATTTTTTTGCATTTTCTGTGTAAATCTATCTTTTGCAGAAAATGGTGGTTCTCCCTATTCTTCCTCTTCTTCTATTGCTGTTACACCTGACTCCCTACCCATTGCTTCGCAAAACGCTTCCGTAGCTCCCGGTTCGGAATTTTGCCTGGATGTATTTGTCGCAGATTTCGACAGCATCGTCAGTATGCAATACACCATGACCTGGGACCCGGCCATCATAGAATACGATACATTAGTGATAATCGACGTCCCCGATGCAGATTGTTGTTTTGGGTACGGAGATACCAATGCTCCACTTGGAGTTTTGGCCATCTCGTGGAATGCCGACCAGAATGTCGGCTGGGCTTCCGTGCCCGACGGGACGGTACTCTACCAGGTTTGCTTTACCGCTGTTGGAGATATAGGAGATTGCACCAGTTTTGGCTTTTCCAATACACCGCTGAACATTGAAGTGATCACCACCTGTTCAAACGGAGGGGATGTGGGACTGAGCAACGACGACGGTTTTATCTGCATTGTCGAACCACTGGAGTTGGTATCGGAGTCGATGACGGATGTAGATTGCAGCAATCCCAATGATGGCAGCATCGACCTGAGTTTCAGCGGAGGTACCTTGCCCCTTTCCTATGAATGGTCGGGGCCAAACGGGTTTGTAGACAGCACCGAGGATCTTTCCGGACTGGAAGCGGGGATTTACTACCTGACGGTCAGCGATTCGTCGAATACGCAGTTGGTGTATCTGGATACTTTTGAAATACTGTCCGATTTTGCCACCTCCATTGCCGAGGCTGGTGCCGATACGAGCTTGAATTGTTATAACAATGGTTTTGTAACACTTAATGGAGCCGCTACACCCAACAATTCCGACATCGTTATTGAGTGGTATACCGACGATGGCGGCCCTATTGACGATCCATTTAGCCTAACTCCCGGTATTTCCGACCCAGGGACTTACTACCTCACTACGTTTAATATCTTCAGCAATTGCGCCGACACCTCGGAGGTGGTTGTCACCCAAAATACGTCACCGCCTTTTGTCGAAGCCGGCAATGGAGATGAACTCAATTGCGACCAGTCATTCATAACCCTCAACGGTACCGATTCGGACCAGGGAACTGACCTGGACATACAGTGGACCACCCCCGACGGCAACATTAGCTTCGGAAGTACCACCCTTACTCCCATAGTAGACGAACCAGGCACCTACACCCTGGTGATCACCAATGAAGTGAGTGGTTGCAGCGCCCTGGACTCCGTCGTGATTACAGAAGATCAGAATGTGCCCACAGCAGTGGCGGGAACGGATACAGTGGTCACCTGCGCCAACCCAGAGATCGTACTCGACGGGACGGGATCGTCTATCGGTAACGAATACATCTATAATTGGGTGACGAACGACGGTATTATCCTTGATTTTGGCACCACCCTCAACCCGCTTATCGGTGGGGAAGGCACCTATTATTTGATCGTTTCAGATCTGGGGGGGTGTTCGGATACAGCCATTGTAGTAGTTGATGAAGATATGACCCTGCCACTGGTAGATGCCGGGCCGACGGGATTGATCACCTGCGTTGAGTTTGTCGACCTCCTCGACGGAACCAATTCTGTTCAAGGGCCGGATTACGTCTATCAATGGACTACTACCGATGGCGACATACAGGAAGGGGGCGATACGGCGGAACCGGTTGTCGGAGCCTGCGGCACGTATACCTTGCACATCACCTCTTTGCTCAACGGCTGTGTCGATTCGGCTTCGGTAGAGGTGTTGTGCGATACAGTGGTGCCCGTGTCGAATGCGGGGATCGATCATATGCTGACCTGTTCGGAAACGGTTGTCTCGCTAGATGGCAGCGCATCCTCCTCCGGCCCGGACTATGAGTACACCTGGAACACCGTAACCGGTAATATCACTTCCGGCCAGGGCACTGCAATGATCACTGCCGACGATGGGGGCACTTACGTGCTCATGGTAGAAGATACGACCAATGGCTGTTTTGCCTTGAGCACAGCCCTGGTTACCTACGACACGATGCCCCCCCTGGCGGATGCCGGCATGCCCGCTATGATCGAATGCCGCGATCCGCTGTTGCTCGATGGCTCCAATTCTGCACAGGGCGACTCGATCAGCTATGTCTGGGGCACAACTACCGGCAACATTGTGGAGGGGGAAAATACAACGGCACCGTTGATCGATGCGGGCGGCGAATACATTATTTGGGTAACCAATGATCTCAACGGATGTGCAGCTACCGACACCGTACTGATCGATGGGGGAGTGCCCCTGGAAGATGCCTTGCTGGCCGGTGACTTCGATACCTGTGGCGATTCGACCACCCTTTCGGGAAATCTGCCCTCCGGTACCTTTGGTGAATGGACGACTTCCAATACAACACTCTTCATTGCGGAGCCGCTGGAGCGCATTACTTCGGTGACGAACATGGGGCCAGGCCACCACACCTTTTTCTGGACCTTGTCGACGGCGGACTGTCCGGACTACCATTCGGATAGTTTGGTGGTATACGTCGAAGGCACTCCCGATGCGGTAGAAGATCAGTTGGATTTGTCGGGTTATATCAACTCTCATGTAATTGAATTGTTGGAAAACGACGATACGAGCACAGTCCGTGGGTTTACTTTCGACCTGGTGGGTTCTCCGGAAGCCGGTACCCTTTCTACTTTGGGGCCGGGCGAGTTGCGATACGATTTTCCGGAAGGATATTTTGGGATGACCTCTTTCGACTATTCGCTTTGCAGCGAAATCTGTCCCGATCAGTGTGATACCACTACGGTGCTGTTGCGCATTTCCGAGCCGATCGACACCATTTTGCACATTCCCAATACGATCACGCCCAATGGCGACGGAACCAATGACGCTTTCATCATTCCAGAAGTTAAGAACGACCCGGACTTGTATCCCGACCGCGAATTGATCGTCTTCAATCGCTGGGGCAGCATCGTTTACCAGGCCAAACCCTACGACAATAACTGGATGGGTACCGCCAATAATGGGCGGGAACTTCCGCAGGGTACCTACTACTACGTGCTGCGACTCAATATCGGAGAAGGGATTATTTATGAGGGGGATATTACTATTTTGAAATAATTTTGGGTTAGCTGGATTTGTAGTTTTAAAATTAAGGATCAATGAGGCGTTCTAAATATTAAGGGGAACGTCACGATGCGCCGTTAGTTGCGCTTTGTTGTTTTATTACCAATAGAGGCGTCGCCAAGCGCCGCAATTAAAAGGTTAAATTATTTTATATAAATTAATATATTTAAAATACCCAAAAAATGGTATAGTAGGTTTGGTAGCAAGGCGTATATTTGCCTTGTAATTAATTGTAATCCTTTAACCGATAACCTTACTCCCATGACAGTCATTACTTCGCATCGTCCGACGTCCGTTCGGATATTTTACAAATTAAAGATTGAATTTTTTCCGTAAGACCATGCGACAATAAGTATATGCTGATTGCGTGTGCATATTGTTTTTGGTTAAGCCCTGTTTAGCTTTCGCTGAACGGAACGGTTATGGTATGTCATTGACTGAAAATGGGATAGGGAGAAAAAAAGAAAATCCATATTAGCCTTTAGTCTCTATATGTAACAGTACGTAGGAGCTTCCCGATACAAGCCGGGTAAATCCGGTACAAACCGGGTAAATATGTATTCTTGTTTTGCTAAGTTGCAATTGGTTGGCTGTAGGCCAATTAGTCCCTGAACGGATAGACATTGCACTGTTTGACCTATCTGATAAGCTGCTGCGCCGCAACACCTTCTCCGGGTGTTGCTACTGTTACTTTTTCGCGTTTTTTGAAAACTGACAAAGAGTAGGATGATCGGGTGATATAGTTGAAGGAATAAAGAAATCGGCAACATTCAATTTGACGCCCGGTCATTTTTAAGACCTAGTTTAGAGATTCTCATAGATAAGATTTCAATCCCTGTTGCGTTGGTGGCAGGGGTTTTTTTTTGAGTGCGTGACATTCCTGCCGGTCGGATTTCCCTGACTGCTCCCGATATGAATCGGGATGGGCTGTCAGGCAGGCTACCGTTAGGTATGGCAGGTGTGTTAGCGGAGTTTCTGGCCACAAAGACTCCAAGGCACAGAGTTCCACGGAGATTTTCTCCCCGCCTGCCGACAGGATTTCCGACCGTAGGTGGACAAGTTGTGAAACTTTGTGCCTCCGTGGCTTTATAGTATTAACTGCAGCGAATATGTCGTGCACTCGGTCTTTTTGTATTGGATTTTGGTAAAAGGGAATAAAAAAAAGCGACCTTTCTGCAAAGATCGCTTTTTTCTTTACCGGGAAGGACGAACTTACCAACTCATATCATCCGACGAATCTGTTTTTTCGTCCATGTCGTTGGTAATGTCTTCTTCCGCATTTGTAACTGCATTGTTAGGTTTAGCGTTTTGGGCTTCCCATTCTTCGTGCCTTCTGGTAAATTCGTCGTAGTCGTAGTCAGGCATCAATTCCGTTTTCACGTAATTGATTGCTTCGGTCAGCCCGTCGAGGAAGCGGTTAAAATCTTCTTTGTAGAGGAAGATCTTGTGTCGTTCGTAAGAGTCCGAGTTGAACTTTTTGGTACTTTCGGTGAGGGTAAGGTAGTAGTCTTCTCCCTTAGTTTGTCTTACATCAAAAAAGTAGGTTCTTCGTTTTCCTGCCCGAACCTTTTTGGAAAAAATACTCTCAAACCTTCTTGAATTGCTATCGTTATCCACGTTTATAAATTTGATGAAAAAAATAATGTTGCCCTTGTGCTATACAAATGTAGAGATTTGTTTACAAATTTATAAAAAATACCGAAGATTTTATGTATACCTTGCCGGGTAAATAGCCCACTTGGGAGCGACTTTGGGCGTATCTGACGGGCATTTTCAGGCGGATTTCACCCGGATTTTCCTCATTTTGGACAATAATGGAGTCAGTGAAAAAAAATTGGAAAAACCAATAAATTTTTCGAAAGGGCAGTCGAAACTATTTACCTGGAGTGTGCTTGGAGGCCTTGGTTAGTGTCGTTAGCACTAAATAGACATTATGAACAAAAATTTTGTATGCAGCCTGAATGCCCTTTTTTGCCTACCCTGCGTCACATCCTCGCCTTCGTAGCTTGGGCTACGAGGCTCCGGGTGTTCCTTGGTTAGACAAAAAATTGCTCTTCAGTTGCTATACAAAAAATCCATTCATAATGTCTAATAACTAAGCAGTCTTTGTGACCAATATTGCTTGAAAACCCTAATGTAAATCGCTTATGGACGAGGATCATAGCGGGCCATAGGCTCGCTATAGTACTCCAAGGGTAAATTTGTGAAAACTACCTGTCTACCGACAGGTAGAAAATTACATGCATTTGGGGCCTGTCTATCGGCCAGGCAGGTTTTATTTGTCCGAAGGACAAAAAACTATGTGTCCTATTGTGCCTATGTGTTTCAATAAAATCAACGTCGTTCGTCGCGGTTTGCAACCGCGATGCCCCGCTAACCCGCCTGCCGGTCGGCAGGTATGTCACGCACTCTTTTCAAATGTATAAGTTAGCGGGGTACTTGAAGCCTTGCAGACCTCGATACCGATCTGGGGCAAGAACCCCCAAAACTACTCCTCCCTTTCCCGCTGCTGCCGGGCAAACAACTCGGCGTAGTAACCCTTTTGTTGCAGCAATTCTTCGTGCGTACCTTTTTCGATGATCTGTCCGTCGTCGAGAACGATGATCTGGTCGAAGTCGAGCAATCCGTATATCCGATGGGTAATGATAATGGAACTGGTGTTGGAAAGAGCATTGTTGAGATAGCCGAGTATCTGTTGCTCGGTATTGGTATCGACTGCGGAAAGGCAATCGTCTAACAACACAATTTCAGGTTTTTTAATAAAAGCACGCGCAATGGAAACACGTTGTTTTTGACCGCCCGACAAAGTCACTCCCCGCTCGCCGACCATCGTATCAAAACCCTGGGGGAGGCCCGCAATATCGTCGTACACCGCTGCATGCCGGGCATGTTGGGCGACCTCTTCCATCAGAGCATCCTGTCGGCCAAACCGAATATTTCCGGCAACGGTATCCGAAAATAAAAACACATCCTGCGGCACGTATCCCACCTTTCGGCGGAGATTGTCCAGGTCGATCGACTGGATGTTTTCCCCGTCAATCAGTAACTGACCTTCCGTGACATCGTACAACCGCACCAACAGTTCGGCGATGGTCGACTTACCGGAGCCCGTTTTGCCGATAATGGCCATTTTCTGTCCCGGCTCCAACGCAAAAGACACATTTTTAAGCGCCTGTATTCCCGTATCCGGATAAGTAAACGACACCCGGTCGAAAACGATCTTGCCATCCAGTTTTCTGGGTGCCACCACCGCATTCTGAATGGCGGGCTGGGTGTTTAAAAACTCGTTGATCCGCTTCTGAGAAGCTTCCGCCTGCTGCACGATGGAGGCGATCCACCCGATGGCCGTCACCGGCCAGGTGAGCATGTTGACGTAGAGTACGAATTCGGCAATGTTGCCCGCCGTCACATTGCCGCGGATTACCTGCAAGCCCCCAAAATAGACCACGATCACATTGCTCGCTCCGATCAGTAGCAACATCACCGGAAAAAACAGCGCATTGACCCGCGCCAGCTCCATCGAATTGTCTTTGTACAGGTTGGCCTGCCCACTGAAGTACGATCCCATCGGCAATTCCTGCACATACGACTTCACCACCCGTATCCCCGAAAACACCTCCTGCGCGATGCTGTTGAGCCGCGCCAGTTGGGTCTGGATCACCTCGCTTTTTCGGTTGATCAAATTGCTCACATAGTAAATAGACACCGACAACACCGGCAAGGGCGCCAGCGTATACAAAGTCAGCTCCACACTCACCGACAACATCGAATAAATGACCATGATGAACAACGAAACCAGATTGATCGCATACAATACCCCCGGCCCCAAATACATCCGCACCTTCGACACATCTTCGGTGATGCGCGACATCAGATCGCCCGTGTTGTTCTTTTTGTAAAAAGCCCGGTCCAGCTTTTCGTAATGGCCAAATATCTCCTTGCGCAAGTCGTATTCAATCAGGCGCGACATCACGATAATCGTCTGCCGCATAAAATACATAAACACACCCATGATCAGTGCCAGCACGATCACCAGCCCGCCGAAGAGCAACAGGATTTTGCCCAGCTCCTGGTAGAGGGTGGCCTGACTCTCAAACCCGTCGAACATTTGGTAGGTATTGATGTTCTCCACCACCAGGTCGAGCGCCTGCCGGACGATCTGCGGCTCCAGCACGCGGAAATAGTTGGAAATGAACACAAATGCAATTCCAAGCATCAACCGCCACCGGTACCTGACGAAATATTTATTGAGATAGAAAAGATGTTTCAAAGGCTGTGGTTCCGTTTTACTTACATATTAACCGATTTTTTGGGAAATGGTTGTGTTGTTTGTGGGTCACCCCGAAACGAGTTCGGGGCAGGCTCCCGAAACGAGTTCGGGGCAGGCTCCCGAAACGAGTTCGGGGCAGGCTCCCGAAAGGAGTTCGGGGCAGGCTCCCGAAACGAGTTCGGGACAGGCTTCGAATGCCCCGCTAACTTAAACATTTGATGGCGTTCCCAAGTATGGACTTGTGGAGCCTGAACAAGCATATGACCTTTCACATCCAGGGCCCCGCTTTTCGCGGGGCAAGCTCTCTGGCCCTACAACAGTACTTTTTATCGTTGTTTTTTACTAATATTCAGGGCCTCTGGCCCTTAGCATAGATTAAAGTCCTCCTGACATCGGGCGCGCACAGCCAATGTAACTTACCCGTCGTTGGTCGCGGCCCGGCCTGCCATACCTAACGGTAGCCTGCCTGACAGCCCGTCCCGATTCATATCGGGAGCAGTCAGGGAAATCCGGCCGGCCGGTTTGCAACCGCGATGTTCCGCTAAGTATGGACTTGTGGAGCCTGAACAAGCATATGACCTTTCACATCCAGGGCCCCGCTTTTCGCGGGGCAAGCTCTCTGGCCCTACAACAGTATTTTTTATCGTTGTTTTTTACCAATATTCAGGGCCTCTGGCCCTTAGCATAGATTAAAGTCCTCCTGACATCGGGCGCGCACAGCCAATGTAACTTACCCGTCGTTCGTCGCGGCCGCCTTCCGGCCGGCAGGTTTGCAACCGCGATGTTCCGCTAGTATGGACTTGTGGAGCCTGAACAAGCATATGACCTTTCACATCCAGGGCCCCGCTTTTCGCGGGGCAAGCTCTCTGGCCCTACAACAGTACTTTTTATCGTTGTTTTTTACCAATATTCAGGGCCTCTGGCCCTTAGCATAGATTAAAGTCCTCCTGACATCGGGCGCGCACAGCCAATGTAAATTACCCGTCGTTGGTCGCGGCCCGGCCTGCCATACCTAACGGTAGCCTGCCTGACAGCCCGTCCCGATTCATATCGGGAGCAGTCAGGGAAATCCGGCCGGCCGGTTTGCAACCGCGATGTTCCGCTAAGTATGGACTTGTGGAGCCTGAACAAGCATATGACCTTTCACATCGAGGGCCCCGCTTTTCGCGGGGCAAGCTCTCTGGCCCTACAACAGTACTTTTTATCGTTGTTTTTTACCAATATTCAGGGCCTCTGGCCCTTAGCATAGATTAAAGTCCTCCTGACATCGGGCGCGCACAGCCAATGTAACTTACCCGTCGTTGGTCGCGGCCCGGCCTGCCATACCTAACGGTAGCCTGCCTGACAGCCCGTCCCGATTCATATCGGGAGCAGTCAGGGAAATCCGGCCGACCGGTTTGCAACCGCGATGTTCCGCTAAGTATGGACTTGTGGAGCCTGAACAAGCATATGACCTTTCACATCGAGGGCCCCGCTTTTCGCGGGGCAAGCTCTCTGGCCCTACAACAGTATTTTTTATCGTTGTTTTTTACCAATATTCAGGGCCTCTGGCCCTTAGCATAGATTAAAGTCCTCCTGACATCGGGCGCGCACAGCCAATGTAACTTACCCGTCGTTGGTCACGGCTCGCCTGCCATACTTAACGGTAGGAAATCCGGTCGGCCGGTTTGCAACCGCGATGTTCCACTAAGTATGGACTTGTGGAGCCTGAACAAGCATATGACCTTTCACATCGAGGGCCCCGCTTTTCGCTGGGCAAGCTCTCTGGCCCTACAACAGTATTTTTTATCGTTGTTTTTTACCAATATTCAGGGCCTCTGGCCCTTAGCATAGATTAAAGTCCTCCCGGTTGCTATCGGGATGGAACGTTACCAAATTACCGTCGTTGGTCGCGGCCCAGCCTGCCATACCTAACGGTAGCCTGCCTGACAGCCCGTCCCGATTCATATCGGGAGCAGTCAGGGAAATCCGGCCGGCCGGTTTGCAACCGCGATGTTCCGCTAAGTATGGACTTGTGGAGCCTGAACAAGCATATGATCTTTCACATCCAGGGCCCCGCTTTTCGCGGGGCAAGCTCTCTGGCCCTACAACAGTACTTTTTATCGTTGTTTTTTACCAATATTCAGGGCCTCTGGCCCTTAGCATAGATTAAAGTCCTCCTGATTGCTATTGGGATGGAACGCTACCAAATTACTAATAACTTACGTTACAGAACACTAATCCGATGACAATTTGTACCTTCCTGTGTATCGGCAGACAAGGTGTGCCTGTCCTCCACTACTCCGCCTTTATTGCCTCTCCACTCCATGACAGCCATAACAAACGAACCTTCCGGCCTGTAGGGACGAACACGCTTGGTAAAAACCGCTATACCGTGGCGAATTTGCAGCGCGTAGCGATGCTCCCATTAATTACCGCTTTGTCGATAAGAATCCCCTTCTGGGCATACACAGCACCGAAACAGGTTTGGCCACACTCCTAATAATTATTATCTTTGTAAAGCAATCTCTCCATCAAAAATAACAACATGAACAGAATAATCACACTCGACGAGTTCATCATCCACCGGCAAAAAGATTTTTCATATGCTTCCGGCGAGCTGACCGGCCTGTTGCGGGACATCGGCGTGGCTGCCAAAATCGTGAACCGTGAAGTCAATAAGGCAGGGTTGGTCAACATCCTCGGCGTGGAAGGCGTGGAAAATACCACCGGCGACACCGTCCAAAAGCTCGATATCTACGCCAACGAAAAGTTAATCGATTGCCTCAAAAATAGTGGTGAATGCTGTGGGATCGCCTCCGAAGAAAACGAAGACTTTATCCCCATACCGGCCGTCACGTCTAAAAGCGCCAAGTACGTCGTCGTCTTCGATCCGCTGGATGGCTCTTCCAACATCGACGTCAACGTCAGTGTGGGCACCATATTCGGCATTTACCGCCGCAAGAGCAACGCCAAAAAAAGTTGCGACATCAACGACTTCCTTCAAAAAGGCACCGAATTGATCGCCGCCGGATACGTGATCTACGGAACCTCCACGATACTCGTCTACTCCACCGGGCGGGGTGTCAATGGCTTTACCCTCGATCCCTCCATCGGCGAATTCTGCCTCTCGCATCGCGACATTCAGATACCCAACCGCGGCATGTACTACTCCGTCAATCAGGGATACTACCTCAAATTCGATGTCGAAATGCGGCGCTACATCGACTATTGCTCCGACCTCAACCTCCGGCTGCGCTACATCGGTTCCATGGTCTCCGACATCCACCGCATCCTCTTCCAGGGCGGCATATTTTTATATCCCAACACCCGCAAATACCCCAAGGGCAAATTACGGTTGTTGTACGAATGCAATCCCCTCTCGTACATCGTAGAGCAGGCCGGCGGCAAGGCCATCAGTTGCCAACTCGACCGCATCCTCGACCTCGAACCCAGAGAACTCCACCAACGTACGACTATTGTTATCGGCTCGCCCGACATGGTCGAAGAGATGAAGGAATTCGTACAGCGATACACCACGCCGGCTATGAGTCACAGCAACAATGGTAAGGCTAAGTAAAGAATTGAGTGCGTGACAAATCTACCTGGCGGTAGACAGGCCTGTCTGGCCGCCAGGCGAGAATCGCTGCGGGTTATAACCACAAAGGCACGGAGACACAAAGAATCACAGAGAAAATCTTTGTGATTCTTTGTGTCTTGGAGTCTCCGTGGTGAAGAGCTCCGCTAATACGTCACGCACTCTAAAGAATTGAATGTGCTACATACCTGCCTGACAGCCCGTCCCGGTTCGTATCGGGAACAGTCAGGGTACAAAGATTCACACCTTGCCCACCTACGGTCGGAAATCCTGACGACAGGCAGGAAGAAATTCTTCTTGCCCGCCTGTCGGCCGGCAAGAAACTCCGTGTCTTAGTACCTCTGTGGCTACAGTCACTCCACCAACAAATAAGGAGCAATCCGCTCCAGCAAAACATCATCTATAACAACAATTTCCCGCAAGTCGTCGGAGGAAGCAAAAGGCCCGTGTTGTCCGCGGTATTTGACGATGGCGTTGGCCTGCCGGAAATTCAGGTAGGGGTGGGCGGCCAGGGTTTTAGCGTCGCACAGGTTGATCGGTATTTGTTGCAGCAGGGGAGAAGCCACCAGTTTGGGACGTATATTTTGAAAGGTGCTATCGGGCAGACCATAAGTTTCTGCCACCTGATCGATGGAATGGAACCCGCCGAGTTTGTCCCGGAATTTGGTGATCCGTTTGGCGTAAGCCGGTCCGATGCCGTACAGTTTTTGCCACTCCTCCGGGGTGGCCTGGTTGATGTCGATGGTCAGAGGTTCCGATTGGCGGTATGGCTTGTATTCCTTCTGTTTGTCCGTTTTAGCCACTTGCTGTGAAGTATCGGGAGAGGGAGGTTTTGTGGTGGGCGCTTCCTCAATTTCGATAAAAGGCTCCAGTTGATGATACAGACTTTCCTGAAAGCCATAAATTTTTAGAAGGTCTTCCTTTCGGAAAAAACGCCCCCCGCGGCTTCGGTATTTCAATAGGGTCTGGATCACTTTCTCAGGCAGCCCCAATTTTTCCAGAGAGGATTGATCGACCGTATTGGGATTGAAGGGGAACCGTTGAGATGGTGTCTCAGACTGTTCTTTAGGCAAAGAGGCGATGACCGGATTGGGAGTGGGTTTTTGGGCTATTACGATGTGCGGTTCCAGCAGCAGGTACTGTTTTTCCGAAAGGGTGTATATTTTCCGGAGGTCTTCCTTGCGGTAAAAACGCCCTCCCTTATTGCGGTAATTGTCGATGATGTTGACCAATTTTGGCGAAAGCCCCAGCAGGGCGAGGCTGTCTTTGGGCAGCGTGTTGGGGTCGAAAGAAAATAGGGTAGGGGATACCTCGCGTTCCCTTTCCTTCGACTGTTGTTTTTCCAACAATGCAATTGCGCGGTCGAATGCTTCAAAATCGACGGGCGGTTCGGTCTTATGCCAGGAATAAAATTTGGGTGCCAGCGCAAAGCCCATCATCAGTCCCAACAATACCAGCACACCCATTCGTTCGCTTTTGGAAAAATAAAAAAAACTGCGGATGATCTGTTTCATTTTGGGGTTGTATTTTTATCCGGGTAAAGAAATAGGGCCCCTTCGTCGCGGGTACATCGAACGGGGATATTTTCGGCTGTGCAATCGATGATCCATTGGTCGATGAGGTGGTGGCGGTTGGAAGCATCCAGCAGCAAGGTGTCAAACGAAAAGCAGGCTTGCAACTCGGCCAGGGAACAACGGGGGTTGCCCACCAGCAGTACATAATCTACCGCAACGGGTTGGGCCGGTTCTCTCGGCGGCAACTCATCGACAATCCCCATCTTCAGGTTGTACATCTGCAGGAAAGGGGGACGATACCAAAGCCAGTCGTTTTTCCATTCCGGGTCTTCCTGCACCAAAAGCTCATCCACCTGCCGGATACCGATGGAAGAGCGATGGTTCTGGCTGATCTGCCGGATCCTTTTTTGCGAAAGCAATGGATCGGTCAACTGTACTGCTGCATGCCCCCCAATAAAATCGATCAAGGTATGCCTCGGCTGGTGGTAGATGACGATAGCGGCCTGCTCCTGCTGTTGGATGTCGGTAAAGGCAGTCAGCCCGGTCAGCGCCACGCCCACCCCCAGGCCATAGACCACCCATCGCAGCCGCTCGCTGTTGATGGCCACGATGATGCAACCGATCAGGGCATACAACAATACAAATACACCCAGACTGATCCATATCCCTTCGATCAATCCTGCTGGTAGTTTGCGGATCAAAAAGATCAGTGCATTCATCGACCATATGCTCCACAACAATAGTTTTCCGAAAAGGAAGCTGGTGAAGGGCAGGAGGTAGTGGCTGATAAACAGCAGTGCCCCCAACCCGATGATCACTACGGCGGCCGGTACCACAATCAGCCCCGACAGCCAGAAGTACAGCGGGAACTGGTGGAAATAAAGCAAGCTCAACGGGAAGGTCGTCAATTGTGCCGCCAGCCCCACGCTGGCCAGCTTCCAGAGGTATTGTCCCGGCCGGTTTTCGATGTACCACAGCCGGAATATTTTGGGTTGGAAGTAGACGATGCCCGCCACCGCCAGATAGGACAGTTGGAATCCCACCTCCATCAGCAAAAACGGATCGTAGCAGAGCAGGCAAAAAGCCGATGCGGCGAGGGTGTTGTAGATGTTGCCGTCGCGTTTGAGCGACTGCCCAATGACGATCAGACTGAACATAAACGCTGCCCGCATAGCCGAGGGCGCCGCTCCTGTAAGCAGGGCAAACAGCCAGATTCCCAACAATAGCATTACGGGTTTGAATATGCGCATCAGCCGGTTGCGCCAGGGCAGCAGACGCAGCAGCATGCCCAGCCCCAAAAACACCAGCCCGATGTGCAGTCCCGACACAGCCATCACGTGCATGGCGCCGGTGCCGGCATAGGCGTTGGTGATGGTTTCGCCGATCCGGTCGCGGTGGCCCAGCAGCATGGCTGCCCCTACAGCAAACTCATTGTCGGAAGGCAGGTGTTCGTCGAGCACAGAAAGCAGCCTGCGGCGCAGCTTTTGCGTCCACATCATTACCGGGTGGCCGACGCCGTATTCGGCTACAGTCCAGTCTTCGTCGGCTACATACCCCTGGTGGTGGATGCCCTTCATGCGCAGATAGCGGCGATAGTCGAAGGCTTCCGGGTTTTTAGGGCCCTCCACAGGCCGTATCGACGTGCTGACTACCAGCCGGTTGCCGTAAAGGGGGATGCGGCGTGCCGTTACGTGATCGACATACAACAATATGCGCCCGGAGACATTCCGGGCAGGGTATCCCAAAGAAGATATCTGTTCGACGTCGAGGATCGTTTTGATGTGTCGCTTAGCCACTTTTACGTTAGTGACCGTCCCAACAATGGTATTACTGATTTGGACGGCATGCCTGAAGTGGCTGCTCCGATGATAATCGCTTTGATAAAATATCAATTGGTAGCCCGCCAGGAAGAGGAAAAATTGCACAGATAAGCTGAAGCCGCTTTTTTCCGATAGCGACAGTTTGCGATGCGCCATCCAGCCGATCATTAGGAAGAGAAAAACGAGGACGTAATTGAGAAAGTGGAGTGGAAGGTCGAAGTACAATCCCATTGTGATACCGATCATCAGCGGTAACAGCAGCCGGACGAATGGTACTTCGCGCCAGTTGAACATGATTGGTGGTTTTCTCTGGTATGTTTAGTATATCACGATGAAGGTATTGATTTTTTTTGGGTTTTGGAAGGATTTTTATGGATATTTTTTTGTTTGGGGTTGTTGACGTTGCGTTTTACCGACATATTGCCCCTCTGGGGCTACCGACATGCTGCCCCTCTGGGGCTGCGGTATTACGTCATATCGATATTGGTAGCCCTCTAGAGGGGCGCAATGTTGTCTAACAGTCATACCAATTCCAATGGTTTGAAAATGTATTTTTCATCATAGTCGACTTCATACTTTTTGAGCATATCTTCATATTCCTGTATAAACGTTTTTTTTCTGTGATGTTTTTCCTGATTAATAACATAGTTGACAACACGAGGTACTTGAGACCGGCTATTGGAGAAAGCTCCAAACCCTTCTTGCCAACGGAATCTGCCCCGGACAAACCCTTTTTGGTTGATCCATCCCGATGAACTTCCTTTGACTTCTCCAATTAAGTCGGAAAGGGCCTGGTGAGGACGCATTCCAAAAAACAGATGCACATGATCGTGAATACCGTTGATCTGCAACATTTTGTGGCCGTAACTTTGGAGAATGCCGGTCATATATTTGTAGAGTTCTTCTTTCCAGGTTTTTTCGATGACGGCATCTCTGTACTTTACTGCGAATACTACATGTAGATGGATTTGCGTGTAAGTGTTGTTTTTTGCCATAGTATGATTGATTTTATGCGGAAAAATGATGGGCGTGTGAGCACACGTTGGTGTGAATTTAATGAAAAACTTTGAATAATCGCTATTAATCTGGTCCTATTTTTTGGGCAACCGAAATACCGCCCCTCTGGGGCTACCGACATACTGCCCCTCTGGGGCAACCGAAATACCGCCCCTCTGGGGCTACCGACATACTGCCCCTCTGGGGCTACCGACATATTGCCCCTCTGGGGCTACCGACATATTGCCCCTCTGGGGCTACCGACATATTGCCCCTCTGGGGCTACCGACATATTGCCCCTCTGGGGCTACCGACATATTGCCCCTCTGGGGCTACCGACATATTGCCCCTCTGGGGCTACCGACATATTGCCCCTCTGGGGCTACCGACATATTGCCCCTCTGGAGCTACCGACATACTGCCCCTCTGGGGCAACCGACATATTGCCCCTCTGGGGCAACCGACATATTGCCCCTTTGGGGCTACCGACATATTGCCCCTCTGGGGCTACCGACATGCTGCCCCTCTGGGGCTGCCGACATACTGCCCCTCTGGGGCTACCGGCATATCGCGACTTTGGTTTAATGCGGGACGGATTCGATGGCTACAAGGGCGGCTAATCTGGCATTGTT
>CBDCTQ010000003.1:0-39428 GCA_965222105.1 Saprospiraceae bacterium
TTTGTGAGAAAATGGCCACAGTAAAGTTGATTTTATACGATTATTACCAGAAAAAAGAGGACGATAATGTACCTCTGTACATTCGGATTACCCATAAAAGAAAGCCCAAATACATCTCATTAGGTATCACAGGTCAACCCTAAAAAAGATTGGGATGAAAAGCGACTTCGTGTCAAAAAATCCTATCCCAACGCCACCCGGGTCAACAACTACCTCGCGAAGAAAATCGCAGAAGCGGAAAAATATGCCTTGGATTTGGAAACCAAAACCAAAGCTCCTTCTCCTTATCGAATCAAAGAAGAATTTACCGAGAAGCCGTCAGAGTGTTTCATCAAATTTGCTGAAGCCAAAATCAAGCGACTGGAACAAACCGGCAAGGTGCGTACAGCCATTAGGTACAATAGCATCATTAGCAAACTCAAGCGCTATCTGAAAGGCAAATCGTTTACTTTCGATCAATTCGACGTGCCGTTTCTTTATGATTATGAAGCACATCTCAAATCAATAGGTAATCAGACCAATACCATCCATACAAACCTAAAAACCCTCCGAGCCATTTTGTACATCGCCATCAAAGAAGATAAATTCCCCCAAGAGAAAAACCCTTTTTTCAAATTCAAACTCAAGAAAGCGCCTGTTAAAAAAGAAAGACTGACAGCAGAAGAAATCGACAAAATTTCCAACATTGAGTTAAAGAAAGGAACCAATCTCTACCACTCCCGAAATGCTTTTTTGTTTAGCTTTTACTGTGCCGGCATACGCATCGGCGACCTGCTCCAACTGAAATGGAAAAATGTAGAGGATGGCCTGAATTACCAGATGGGAAAAACGCAGCAATTCCGAAGACTAAAATTGGTCAAGCAAGCCCAGCAAATTTTAGATTTGTACCGCACTCCTGATGCTTAAAGTCGAATGATTACATCTTTCCTTTTCTCAGCAATGACAGCAGATTACTCCAACACCAAATACCTGATGCGACAACTTAGCTCTAAAACGGTTATTGTCAATAAGAACCTGGGCATCCTGGCTGAACGAACAGGTATTAACAAGAAGATTTCGTCGCATATAGCCAGACACTCTTTTGCTGACATTGCCCGCAAAAAAGGAATCGAATTATATGACATCAGCAAGGCATCTAGGACATTCTAGTCTAAGCATTACGGAGCAATATCTTGCCAATTTTGATGATAGTTCTTTGGATGATGCTATGGATCGGATTTTTGAGTGAGGGAAGGTTTTGATTTTTCGGGAATCGACAATAATAATTTGAACGAAAGCCTAACATTTCAACATTGCTTTTTATTTTTACTCTCTCAATTCGATCCTGATTAAAAAATAGCTATGGCAAAAAATCAAACCGTATTAATTTTAAGTGATACTCATACTTCCAATGAACTGAAAACGATTCTTTCGGAATCATCCGAAGATATAAAATTCGAATTACTTCCTGATGACCAGGTTACCAGATCTCCTTTTATGGATCCGACTGTACTTGCTGCATTGATTGGAGCGGGGGCAACCACACTAGCATCATTGATAGCATTGATAGGGGTAATTTGGAGTACTCGACAAAATGAGAATAAGGCTAGTGATGATGCAGTTATTCAAATAAAAATCAATAAAGCTGCGCTGGAATTTATCATTAACAGGAATCCGGATCAATATAAACAGATTATAAATTTACCAGAAGGAGAAACATCGAATAAGGATATTCTCGAACTGCCAATCAAAATAGCTGCTAATCTCAAAAATTCGGATACTCCTTATAAAGATATTCTGCAAGAATTACTTCCAGCAGAAGTTGAACACGTTGCTATCATTGAAGATAATTAATTGTAATGTGATTGGTAGCCAAACCAAATTATAGGAGACCAATATAAGGGATTCATTAATTCTTCCCCTAATTGCCCTGACAAACACTTTCTTTTAGTGATAGCCAATGCTGTGGAATAATCCCAATCGCAAAGCAATAACTCCGCGTAGTAGCATTCCATTATTTTTAATGAATGTTTATCGTGAATTTCCCACATCGAAACCTGAACAGATTTTGCTCCCGCTATAAAAAAAGCCTGACTAAGCCCAACTAATCCGATAGATGGAATTATTTCACCCAAGCCCGTTTCACAAGCAGACAGATAAATTAAATCTGCAGCAATGTCTAAAGAAGCGATTTTTTGAGCATTAATATAACGGTTGCCAGATTCATCAGGGTGAAGAATCAGGGCCGATAACTCAGGGATGGCAGGAAAAGTAATTCCGTGATTGGCAAAATGCAGTATTCGATAGTCTTTTAATTTTCCAGCTTCAGATTGTTGTCGGAACCAATGGGGAGTAACTTCTGATTCTCTGAACGAATCTGACGATGGTAGTATTCGTTGGAATAGTTCTATTTCGAAAGGAACACTTGGAAGCTCCGGCCAGCTTTTAACACCAATGGATTTGTAAAATAGATCTATATTTTTTTTCTTCTGAATAGTGCTTTTCACCCTCATTCGAATCAAAGGAATTTCTTCCACAGATTTAACCGGTTTTGTAAAATTCGCAGATAAGGGCAAATAGTTGGATACGCCAATTACTAACCCATCCTTCTGAAAATGATAGCCTCTTTTTGTTATAATGTGTCTTAATCCTAGATTCGGCAAATAAGAAAAAATGTAATCTTCGACCAGGTATTGGTTGTTTTCATTGACCAACGATTCGAATGGAATTAAACTCAATGAGCGATCTGGGATAATAGTAATTCTGGTTTTACCTTCAATCCCGGAAATACTTCGTTTTATTAAGAAATCATAAAGTATGCTGGCAAGTCGCTTTGTCTCATTCCTTTTTGATGACCAAAGCCTGGGATGTTTTATCAATCGATTTCGATAGTACAAAATCACCAAATCAAACCAGCCCGGATGTGGAATATTGCTTTTGGCATAAGCTTCGCTGGTGGAGGAATCCATTTGCGTTTTTGAAAAGAAGTTATCGATCTTCTTATTAAAATCACCGAGACTTTTTCTAAACGCTTCAAGCGATAGAAAAATGGCATTGATTTCTTCGGAAGTGATGCAAATTATAAGTGGATGGTTATGCTGGGTGTTTATATAATATAATATGATTTCGTCTGATCGGATTTCATTTTTTAGAATATCAATATCAAACAATTTCTCATAACCATATTCCTCCAAAAAGGCACGGCTTTTCAATTCTTCAATTGCTTCAATTGTCTGCCACGGTTCTCCCTGTCGGGCTTTAATGGCTGCAAGATATTCATACAATTGACCGTTTCGGTCATCAAAATATTTTCGATCAAATCCAATTAATTTCAATCGTTGTCTTTCAAATATCGCAATTGCGCTACTGATCAACTTTTCTGCTTTATCATAGTTTTGAGTCATGTAATGTAACGCAGCAATATTGAAAATAGCGACAATATCCTCCGGGTCATCATCCAAACCCTGGCTCAACAGATAATAATGTTTGGCTTCTTCGAAATAGTCTTCCCTTAGATACATTCCGGCAAGGGCTCCATAAACAATACTCAAAGTTCGGTCAGAAGTTTTTACTTCTTCCGATTTTTCCAATGCCTGATTAAAATATTCAAGGCCTTTTTCGAACTCATCCAGCCGCCCCCAACTAGAACCGAGATGTGCTAATAGCTCAACCAATGCTTCATTCTCCGGGTATCGTTGAAAAGCTTCTATACATGATTCATAGTATTGAATAGCCAGTGGATAATTTTCTCTGGCAAAATAAAGGTCGGCAGCCTGAAATCTGTATTTAACAATCTTTTCCCAATTTTCTTCTGCCTCCACAATTTCTAAAGCTTGTAGCAGGTAAAATATTGCTGAATTCCAATCTCCTGCTTCTTCATAAAAGCGGCTAAGATTCCGATATTCAATAGCTTTGCTGATCTGGTTGTCCTCAATCTCAATGGCCCGGTTCAAATAGTCAATTCCTAAATGATATTCTCCTTTCCGTTGGTGATACATTGCCAGATTGTTGAAAGCAGTCGTCTTGTCATCAATTTCTCCGGTCCGTTCAGAAATTTTAAGTAACTCATCTGCCATTTTTCTGGACAACTCTAATTCATTCGTGCCAAGATAAGCCGTACTCAAATTACCAATAAAAAGTCGCTCCCAGTCCGATGAACTATGGCGTTGTGCTAAATCCAATCCTGATTTTAATAAGTCCCTTGCCTCACTGTTGTAATCGAACTCAATATAAATATCTCCCAACTCTCGAATAGCCATAAACATTTCTTCCAATAGACCAATTTTCCTGGCCAAGGCTATAGCTTCCTTTTTACATTCAATCGTCTTCTCGATACCTCCCGTTGCAAAATAAGCCTCAGATAATTCCATCAGGGTATGGTACCTATCTAAGGTTTCACCACAATATTTTAGTGCCGATTCAAAGGGTTCAATTGCCTCTTTAGCTTGTTCAGCACTATTCAACGCAAAACCAAGTCCATAATAAGGAGGCCAAAGGGACAGTTCTTCCGGGCAAATTTTGATTGCCCTTTTAAAAGCTTCAATAGCTTTACTATAAATTTCCAATCCAGTTGCTGTGAGTCCAATATGGTAGAAAATATTAAATGATAAAACAGGATCGTCTGAAGGATTGAGAAGCGTAATCGCTTTTTCCAAAACATCAATTACTTCTTCATATTGGCTGTTTGCTTCAAGCTCTTTTGCCTTTTCATAAAGTTGTTGGGCGATTGGTTTTGACATCAGGCTCTTAATTCTCTTAGTAGATCAAAAATGTGCTTTTCGCAGCTTTATTTCCATTCGCCATTGATAAATAGATTTTCACAAATAATACCTCTATTTCTTTTACTTAGCCGTCCCATAGTAGTGCTGTATTTCCTCAAACAATGCAGGAGCTTCTGCCATAAGCCGCCTGAAGGCATACTGATAGGCATATTAGTCATTTGTTGTGTCGTGCTGGAGAAAAGTCCTTACCTTGTCGTGCCTTGACAATCAAGATAAGTTGATTCCCGCGGGTAGAAAATAGTAATCAATGTAAAGAAACTTGAATTTTTTGAAAACTATCTAAATCAAGATCATCATATTTTCCACATATTTAACATTTTTGAAGAATAAATTTCCTTAATTAATTCATAATTACCACTTAGCTTGCCTGTGATTTTTCCAATAGATGGATTGGTTTCAATAGTGATATACATCCAAGTGATGAGCTTAAATTCGGGAGTTGTTATGCCAATCAAAGTCAAAGAATACCAGATTGTTGCGCTCCAGGCACACATATAGCTACTATTTCCTCCAGCCAGGAATATCGGTATTTTAGAGGTACGTCGGCTGCCGCGGCAATTGTAAGTGGTATCGTAGGACTCGCAAAATTATTAAATCCAAATCTCAGTGTAAACGAAGTAAGAGATTTAATCCACCGTTCATGTGATCCTTTGGAAGTAAGTCCGGATTGGGACGAGGGCCTATCCAAAGAACACTATATTGGACGTGGACGCATTAATGCCCATAGATTTATTGAAAATGTAATTCTCACCACTTGAAATAATTCCTCAAATTGAAATGTCGAAGTGGAAGTAGTCTCCTAAATTTTCTTATGCAAAACATAACAATGTTTATGCAGAAATGCATTTCTATAACATACGCTCGCTTAATCGATATTAGTTATTTATGTGTTATGTCCGGCTGGACTACTTCCAACTACCTTTTTTGTATACGACAGCTTTCCAGTCTATCTGTCACTGAGATAGGTACGTGTTATGACGAGCAAGGTCAAAGCAAGTTGATTCGAGTAGAGGACACGCCGTATCTGAATATTCTCCTGACAAGGACAGACAGATATACTCAACTCAAAAAACATTTTCAAATCTTACATACACCCATTCGTCTAATTTCTCTAATTTGTTAGCTTCAATTTTTGTTTCTACAGCGATTTCGTTAACCTCTGTTATTTGAGGAAAGTCAGATAATACTTCAGAGGTTATGTCTCTCAATAATTCTATTTCAAAATCTTCGGGTTTAGACTCAAAATATACTTTCAATAAAAATGATTTTTCAGTATAAGCAATAGTTATTGCTTTCATTTTATGAGTGATCATGCCTAGTAATGCTCTCTGGACAGAGAGTAGTATTGTTTCTCTTTTCATTTTAATCTTGTCGTGCAGGAACTATATGAGCACCATTTTTACTATTATGAATAATCCCTTTTGTAGTCGGAGTGGATACACCGTTTTGAACATGTTCTCCAATTTCTTTTCCAAAATCTACTCTTGTTTTTATATCATTTATTTTTTGAGATGATTTTACTCTGCCCGAATGAAAGTCATCTAGAAGAGACTGGGCATCTTCGTTTAAAATACTCTTTCCTTCCTGACGATTTTTATGTCCAGGGATATGCTTACCTTGCTTTCCAGTATGTATTTGCTTTGAAACATTTCTTGTTTTCAAGTAGTTTTTCACTTTGGCACCAGCACCACCTGTCACTGCTCCTATTGTTCCACCAATTAATGCATCCCTACCCCCTCTTTTTAATGCATCTCCAATTGATTTTCCTTCCATAACAAGAGCATTTCCAGCCCCTTCAACAAATCCTCCTACAGCGAAGAAGTCCCTACTGCAACGCCAGTTGAAACAGCTCCAGCACTACCCATAGCTCCGACTACTGCAACGCCAGTTGCCGCTGCTAATCCTCCTGCTACTGCACCAACTCCTGCTGCTTTTAATCCATCAGACACGCTACTAATGTTGCCTTGATATGCTTGATACGCTACATTAGCCACAGCTCCTACTGCAGCACCAACAGCTACATGCCAAAACTTACCATCTGGATCAGTTAATATAACGGGATTATGCCTTGTGTACGAAAAAGGAGAATAAGAAGGATCTTCATCCCCCATCGGATCCACGCTCTGCCAAATCGAAGTCACCGGATCATAATACCTTGCCCCATAATAATACAAGCCCGTCTCCCGGTCTAGTTCTTTTCCGTTGAAAAGATAGGGTTGGGTGCTGCTCGACGTATGCTCCTCGATAAAGGTCTCCCCAAAGGCCATGTAGGCTACATACTGCCGAACGCTTCCGTGAATATCGGTAATATAGCTGGTATTCCCCAAATGGTCGGGATGGTAAAAATAGTGATCCTTTTCGGAAATCAGGCCATCATCAGCAAAACCAAAACCAGCGCTTACATTATCATTAGTGATGTCGGTGGTATTGACAATGGTCGGCGGGCCAGGTGGGCCGGAAGCATCTGGCGGCGATGGACTTTGTGGCCAGTTGGGTGGCGGGGTATAATCACCTATGCCCAATGAATCAAATGGTAGTGCAGTATTGTAGCCTGGTAAGGTAGGAGGCCCTGGCGCAATACCCTGTGAAGCATAATAGGCATTGACAGAATCTCGTAACTGCCTCATGCGGTCGGCATAATTGATACCTCCTGCTGAGATGCTACTATTCGGCCAGTATTTATTGTTGAATTTCCCTGTACCCAATTTGCTGAGTATACGTTGGCTTTCGATATAGTAATGCTTGGTAAAATTATCCTCTTTAGCGACTAGGTAGGGACTTACATAAGCCGTATAGTTTTTGCTGTTGTGGTTGATCATCCCCACTATAGCACCATCAATAAATACGCCTTGTACACCACCTGAACTTTTGATGACCCGTTCTCCATCGGCATCATAGGTGTATTGACTCAATTGACCGTCGGTAATAATGGCTTGTATCCGGTCTTCCTCATCCCAAAGTATCTGCCGATAGGATGCCAGCGGCATCACACTTTCCCAGCCAAGGTTATTGCCATTAAAATCGTATTGGTATTTGCGGTTGCCGATTTGGCTGGGAGCATGGGGCTGGTTACCATTATAATCGTACACATGGGAATAGCTTGTCTTTTGTACTTCCTGACCATGTAGCAAATGCGTTTGTTCTTTGCTGATAATATTGTGAAGATTGTCATAAGACATTTCCAGGGTATAACTTTGCTCGTTGTTAAAACCAGAATGTGTTCCTGTAGCATTTGTCAGCCTGTACAAATTGTCATAGGTATAATTAAAAGAAGAAGTACCCCCTAGTTTGAAAGGAACAACGGGCGCATTATTATTAACTGAAAGGATATTGCCTACAAAGTCGTACTGGTAGTTGTTGTCCATAATCAAACGGGAACTCGGCCCGGTCATTGAGTTGACAGTCATCTGGTCGAGCCATCTTCGCTGAGGGTCGTAGGTGTAGTCCGTTCGGGTATTGTTTCCGTAGAGAATAAATTTTCGTTGCTCAAACTCATCATATCCGATACTATCAACGTAGATGTAACTATGTCCCGATTTTTCACTGGTCATGCTTCGAAGCTTTCCAGCTTCGTTGTAATGATAGCTAACCACTTCTCCATCCGGATAGATCATTTCCTGAATGCGATTCCAGGTGTCGTATTTATTTTCTGAAACGTAAGTAGCTACATTACCCTCATTGATCATGATGGTTCGGATGTTTTTTACAACCTCGCCCAATGGACCATAGAAAAATTCCTGACCTCCGCTGGCATCCTGTTGTACTTTTATTCTTCCTACCCGATTGTGCAGAGTATCTGTAGGTGTACCATAAATGTATTGCACCCGGTTTTGGTAGTTTTTGGGATAATCTATTTGAATCAGGCGTTCAAATTCGTAGGTATATAAAATTGCAGCACTACTATCAATTTGGTTGAGAATATTGTCGGTGCGTTTTTCAATTAGGTTGCTGGCCAAATCATAGACATAGCCTGTCGTTCCGGCATCGGGATGTGTCCGGCGTATTTTTCTGCCGAGGTGATCATAATCATAAGTGGTTTCATTATTACCATCGTCAATCACCTGGATCAATTCAGAAATAGCATTGTAGCGGAATTGTGTAAGGATGTAATTTCCTCCGGGGGCTAAATAATTACGAGTGGCCCTGGTACGGCCTCTCACATCTGCAAAAGATTCTTTTTCATTGCCAAGTGCATCTACTGTTTTTGTATAAAAGGAAGTGTAAGTGCTATCATCTGGCTGAATGTCATAAGCCATTGTAGTAGTGGCACTATCTGGCAAGACCGTTGTTATTTGGCGGTCTAAAACGTCATAGGAAGTAGTAGTAGGTGTAATGATATTGAAGCTGTCGTTAAAGGTGTAATCATTACCACTGCTTTCCCAATTCGGATAATGGCTCTTTGTGGCTCTACCAAAGGCATCGAAGTTTACCCTGCCGGAAACAATCAGGCCAATTTCATTGGTAAACAAAACGCCAGTCTTTTTTATTTGAAGAGGCCTTGACAAGCCGTCTGTAAACGTGACCGTTTCGATGTCGCCTCCCAACTCTGGGTCGAAATGTTTGGAGGTGGCATAAGGAACGCTTGCATCCGGGAAGTACTCGAAAAGAATGGTATAAGGCTGGCCAGAAGCCAATTCATAAGGCCCGGTAATGGTATCTGTCCGGCCTCTGGCATCAACGGCGTATCTGATCACCTTGCCGTTCATATCGGTGGATTCCAGCAATTGACCAAACTCGTATTCATACACACTTTGCGAACTATAACCGTAACCATCTCTTACTTCAGTAACATAAGTTTGGACAATACTATCATAGTCAAATTCAAAATGTAACCTCATCGTATCATGATTCTCTGGACGAGTTATACGTTTTAAATTTCCAAAATTGTCATAAACCATATCGTGGTCGGAGGAAGTACCATCTTCCAGATATTGCCTGATCTGGATAATGTTGCCGTTTGCATCATCAATAGTAGTCGCTCGCCTGCGGACAACACCTTCTTGTACCTCTACTGCAATAGAATCGGGAATAGATTTGATATAATTGGCTGGTACATCGTGGTAGGAAATAGTAGCCTCTATCAAATCTTCCGGAGATTCATCACCAAAGTCCTGATAAAAAGTGACATTGCCAAAGTTGTCGTACTGATATGCAATTCTTTTTTGAATACCGGGATTGGGTTGGCCTTCATAGAACAATTCGGTAGTCTCGACCAAAGCGGGAAAAGCCATACTGTCTGCTAAAGGATCAAAAGCTGGCCAGGTCAAGGTTCCTCCATTGATCACATCTTTCAGTTCATATACGTTTTGCCTTTCAGTAAAGCGATTGCCATTTGCATCCTGAAGCACTTCATTGAGTAATAATCCTTTTGTGTAGTAATTAGTAGTATCAAAAGTTTGGATGGTTGAGCGATAGATGGCATCATTGTTTTCGGTATCCAATTCATGTGTTGTTACAGTTCCAAAGCCATAAAATTCTCGTTCATGTCGTTCTTGAAATCCATTTTCGTATTCAAAGCAGTATTTCATAAAGTCGGCTCCGTCGCCGACATATCCGTCGAAAACAGTTACGGTATCCAGCACCCATTTTCCGTAGGGAAGTTCATAAGTGTTGCCGACGTGCTTATAGCCGATTTCGAAGTGGCTACCTAAAGGACGGTTTACTTTAGAAAGCTTATTAGTACGAGCAATAGTTGATCTTCTGACACTAAGATGACCATCGTTACTGGATTCTAAAAAATCGGGATAACCATCGCCGTTAATATCTGTGAGTTGATTTTCCTGACGACTAACACCATGTCCGGCATTTATATTGGGGTTAAAACATATACGTACAAAAAGGAGGTTGACACAAACGGTAAATCCCAAATTGGCAGATTCTCCAGTTTAACTCCCCTCATCTATGGCATGATATCCTGTCCACTCAAAAACTTCAGGAGAAAAACCATTTCCAGTATTAAACTGTACCCCTACAGTACATTGCACATCATCTAAAGAAAAGATGGTATCAATGGTTGTAGTTGTATCAATACCAGGTAAAAACGGACAATCAAGCGATACAATGTCTAACAAACCATCTCCATTTACATCTTGCAGGGCTTGCATTGTTTCATTGTCAGTTCTGGTAGTTCCTATTCCGGCTTGTATAGAGCCATTAAAAAGGCTGACACCAAGTCCTCCACCAACATCAGTACCATTCCCTTTACGAATACTGGGAAAATTCCAATTTTCAGCAGTTTCAAATTTGTACCCCACATTCAAAGCAACATCCCCATTTTTAAAAACTTTATCAGGTAGTCCGTCTGCATTGATATCCATCCAACTACACTCCGTTTCGTCATCATTGCTGCCAAAATTTCCGCTTACACTTAAAGAAGCACTGGATGTCTTTTGTGCATTGCCTGAATTACTATTACCCAGATTGGCATTAGCTTTTGCATTTGTACTTTTACTTGGCGTTCCTTTCCCCAGTTCCCCGGTATTATCCGATTTTGCATTTGGAAAGCCGCCACTGTTGAACCCAAGTGTTATAGCATGGCTTTTAGAAATGTGGCTATCTTGATCATGATCATAAAGGTCTTCTTCAAGTCCTCCTCTAGAGTTCGTGGGTTGTATTTTATCTTCACTTACTACATCAGGGTACCGGTCCCCGTTAAAATCCATTACATCCAGAACCGTTCTCATTGTACTTCGTGACCGACCTCCACTAATAAATGCCAAGGAACCCGATAAGCCATTCGTTTTGGACTTTGTTATTTTCATAGGGGCACCTAAACAACTGGTTCCTGGTACAGGGTTGACTGCTCCGGTAGTCGTATCTGGCATAATGTTGTCTTCTCCTAACCGCGAGCTACTCATGGTGTCCCCTGTAATATAAGTCAGTGGATCGCATCCAACCCAAGCACCACTTTTAACATCTGCGACCATTACATTGAAGTAAATTGAGTCGAAGCCTGCAGGTATATCATCAGGATCATTTATGCCTGGAACACTAACTCCAGTTATATCTGGAAGTTCTAAATCGTTTACTGCAATAGGTGTAGAGATATTTCCGTTCCCATTTATTATAAATTGCCCCCAGCCCCGATACAGCGTACCAAATTTTTTATCTTCTTCTAAAATTCCTGAATAAACTCCGTATTGCGAGTTGGTACCAAGAGCTTCTGCTATTGCTTCCGCTAAAAGATATTCACCCATATGATACTCCACAAATACATTTCCTCCACTCGGAGGTCCAGGTATTGTAACACTGGGAATAATAACTCCTCCATTAAAATTTATCGTACTTTCTCCGTAATGCACATTTTCCCCCTTAACGGAAATGGTAATTGTTCCAGTAACTCCTGGGTCCATATTTAAATTAGGAGTATTAATAGTCATAGTCGGAGATGATGTTATTGTCTCTGGTTTATTATGGACCTCATTATACATGGTGTATTCTACAGTTGGGCAATAATTAATCAAAGGATCACCATTTGCATCAACCACTACTATCGTGCTATCAGGATTACCTCCTATAGTATCTGTTGCACTCATATATGACATTACAGGTGTCCACGAAATGGCAGGCCAGCAAACATTGGTATTGGAGGAAACTCTAAATTCAAATGAATCAAGTTCTGAAACGGAAATGGGGTTAGTTAACAATGAACCTAAGGAGACGGTATTTGAGTTATCCCAGTTTATTGTTTCATTTACAAGAAAAGTATTATTTTGTAATATCTGTATGGTTACATTATCTGAAGTTACTGGCTTTGTAAAATCTCCTTCAATGTTGACTTCTCCATTATAGGGACAAAAAATTCTTTGGGAAGAAGACAGTAGAAAATCTTCTGATGCCTGATAACGATACAGTTTTTTGCCATTTGCGTCTTCTTCATTTACGTCAAAGTTTAAATATTCAATCACAGGATCCCAATGCACCTGATCAAAAGCACCATCTTTTATAGACTGAAGCCGGAAAAATATTTTGTCGCCTTTTGAAACACCACTAATAGTAATGTCAGGTTGTGCTAAATTTGCATCTGGTGGGCTAACAGATCCAAACCACAGAGGTGAGTTGCCTTCATGCTGAATAGATGCTCTAATTCCGTCAGCCATAGCGTATTCCTGAGTGCCTGTGGTATCAAGCGTTATTGTGTTTGATTTAACTACAATATCTCCGCTACAAGGAGCTACCCACATTCGTACTACATCGTGTAGGGGGTACTCTTGGGCCAGTTGAGCTTGTTCATTAGGATCAATTTGGATAATATCGCCTGCTATAGAATTTCCTGCAATAATTCGACTAGGCGTCAGTTCACTATCAATAGTAAAGTTAGGAAGTCCATTACTAGGATCTATCCTGTTAAAAAACACTTTACCGTTTTTAGCAATATCTATAAGACCATCGCCATTAAAATCTGTAAAATATGCATCTGTTGTAGTTTTGGACCGACCATTAGTATAACCAACAAACAAAGGAGAAGGGTGAGCTTCCACACCCACATTCGTACTACTCGTCTTTGACCTGCTAAATATATCAATACCAGAAATATCAAGTGGTGTTGATCCACCGCTAAATCCCGAAATGGTATTTTGAGGGTTCGTAAGGTTTTTCCGATAAACCAACCCATTACCGTCTTGAAATACTTTGTCAGGCAAACCATCTCCATCAATATCGATTAAGGAGATTAAGCCATTGCTATTGGAAGATGAATAAGAAAAGTTGCCCCCGATTGTGAACTTTTTATGAATGGCACTTCCATTAGGCCCCACCGTTAGTGCCAAGCCTCCTCCTACATTAGTTGATTTGGAACCACTTATCACAGAAGTTTCATTATCAAATATGGGCAATATTATTTCCCCTTCAACTTCGTCATCATCAACGCTCCAGTTTTCAGCATTTTTAAAGGGGACATAAGTTCCATCCACCCGAACATCATCATAATATTCAAAACTATGTGTGTAGAATTCCTGTCCATTTTTATCAATCTCACTTATCGAAGACAGCAAGGTTTTGTAAAAAGCACCAGTCGTATATTCTAATTGATAATTTCGAATAGCTGCATCACCCAATCTTACTTCGATACGCTTCAACAAATCGGCAGTCACTTGTTTGAAACCCAGGCGACCACTAATTTGTACATCAATTCTTCTTTGCCAATTGGTTCCATCTTCCTGACGATCTCTGTAAAACCATATCTCGTATGCTCCTTCCGTTGAATCATGGCCGGTATAAGTGATGTGATCAATATATAATTGCTGCCCGTCAACAGAACCTGAATCTACTCCAATGTCATTTTGAATGACACAGTGGTATCGGATATAGTTATTATTCAAGTCTCGCGTTTCTACAATACTCCAATAAGAAATATTTCCACCAGCAGTATCTCTTAGCACTGCATTCTCCAAAACACCCATCCCCGGTAATCCGCCATAACAAGTCTTTACTCCTTCTTTGTTGGTAACCTCCCACCAATACTCCGATGGAGAATTTCCATGTCGAATGATCTTATCAAAGGCACCTTCTACACGGGGATAAAACTGCTTGTCTCCAGAAGTATTTCGATCTACTAGCTCACTCCTGTGAGTTACTGGCCAAAGTTGCATACCATTCAGCGTGTAAGTCTCCGTTTCCTTATCGGGATCAAATCGGGGAACGCCCCATCGGGTCTCAATACTTACAGCAGGGATGTTTAGAGTCCAGCCTTCTCCCAACCAACCATTACCTCCATCGCTGTTATAGCCGATAGCCAATTGAGGCTGCATTCCATTTCTGCCATCTGGAATTTTTATTAGAAAATTCAAATTTGCTGTTCCGGTGTTATTGGCAGTTGGCGGCTCGATTATAACTATGCCTGCCGACGGGTTGGCTGCCTTAATATCTTTGATGGAGGTAGGTTTATAACCTTGCGTTTCGGGCGATTCCGGTATTTTAATGATCCCATTAATGAAGTCCGTAAAATGGGTAGTCTGGGAAAACACCTTTGTCTGTTCTTCATTTAGTGAATCATAAGGAAGTGCTGTCCACCGACGGGCATTTTCATCAAAGAAAAAAGTTCTGATATCTTTAGCTGTGTAGCCATCTGGAATCAATTGAGGGTCATAATCCAACTGTAAGGCAATAGGCTTGCAAAACTGTGTACCATGCGGTAGGAAACGATAACCACCTTGACCATTGGTCACATTGACCATGTCAGAGTTCATGGCAACTATATCTATTGGTCTGAGAGCAGTAATGGAAATCGTTGTTTCATTTTTCAATGCTTCGCCGGGAATTTGAATGGAGGCCCCGGCCAACGCAATTGTACCGCCTAAGTTGGGATTAACTTTCTTCTTTTTCGACAGGCCCTTGTTTGAATAAGCATTAACTAAAATACCGCTTTGCTCCTGATAATAGTTGAGGTATTTTTTCATAGTACTTCCATCCGGAAAAATAAGTTGTACTTCAACTTTCCAACTTTCTTCTTCTGTACCTTTTTGTACTATTGTTTCAAATTCTCCATCGAACAGACTGGTCATTTTTTGATTGACAAAGAGCTTAGTGCCTTCGGGTACTTTTCCTTTTATAAACCCTTTGATATAAACCTGGTTATCATAGTAGGTTTGTGAAGGTTGGTTAACGATGATTTCCGGGTTAGAATGAACAGAAGTCGAACTCTTTTGCTCAACGATTAGTTGCAAATTTTTAACAAAATAGTGATATTGGGCATCTGCAGGAATGGAAAATTGAATAGTATTTTTCCCTTGCTTCAGCCAACTATTCCTGATTTCTTCTTTTTGTAATTTCCAGTTTTCACTTTTTTTCACCAAATAACCACCAACAGCTTGTCGCTCGTTGATGCTTCGCGAAATAGCAGTATGATCCTGCACTCCTTTTAATTCGTAACTAAGCCAGTAGCTATTTTGGCTTAGAGGCCGCTCATCTAAATAAATATGAAAAACATTATCTTCCGGATTATCTGATGGGGAACATTCATTTACTCCAATCAGCCCTTGAGCAATATCAGCATGATAAGTAACAAACGTCCTATTTTCAGCATTTGCTTTAGATTTTGTTGATTCATCCAAATCCTCGAAGTTGTCAGTTATCTTCTTTAAATTTGGGTTACAATTTTCACCTACAGATAGGCTATTGTCAAAAAATAAACCATCGTTCCATGCCAAAAGCGAAAACAAAGAAAAAAGAAAAAAGAATGTGTAGCGAATTCTCATTTTAAAGGAATTGAGGTTTGCAAAAATTAGTTGACAACGAGCTTATAAGTCTTACTCACTTGCTCGGCAAAAATGGAGATGGTATAAATGCCTACTTTATCAATCGAGACCCGAGACCGATATTGGTCCGAACCATTAAGTTCTTTACTGGAGACTAATTTTCCAGATATATCTCTGATAGAAATGTTGACATCAGAGACTCTATGTAATTCAATTTCTACAATAGAATAGTCCTGTTTACCAACAGGGTTTGGGAAGAGGCTTGTAGATTTAAAAATGTCTTCTTTAAATCGACTAACAGTAATTTTTTGCCTGGACTCGCATCCATTTTTATTGAGGATCAACTGATAATCTCCTGGTTCAGTTATGAGAATGGAGGAACTGTAAAGGCGTTTTCCTGATGGATCAAGCCATTGGTAATCAATACCTGTTTCGGTTGTATTGGCAGCATCGAGTTCAATGCTTTGATTTGGCATCAATGTATAATTTGATGCCAATGAAGAAACAGGAGCATCTGAACTTTGTACAAAGAAAGATTCTACATATGAATGCCCATCGCTATCTTCAACAGTTAGAGTATAATCACCTGATTCAATGTTTTCTATTGTTGTAGTAGAACCGTGATTGCTTTGCCAGGTTTCCAGAAAATCAATGCCCTCCTTTTGCAATTTAAACTGATAGGGGGCTTTTCCTCCCACAGCACCAACATGAAGGGCACCGTTCGTCTCTGGAATGCAAGTAGGGGCATCCAACCAAAATATCGGCATCATTTCTGGCCCCAAGGCTAGTGTGAATACATCGGTTCCTGATTTATCCGTATCCCAAAAGACGTCTTTGTAATAAATGGAGTCCGCTTCAGAGTTGTTGGGTTGGTAATAGTCTACTTTCCCCAAAGGAAACTTCCCTGTTCCACTTTTATCAACCATCAACCAATAAATATATCCCCTAGAAGCTTTGGTGTCAAACTGGTCACTTTCAAACCGAAGAATAGTAGGTCGGCCTTCGATTTCTCCCGATGCCTGGATCAACCATTTGCGATAAAGTTGCCGGGGTTGGCCTATTGTTTTTTCCTTTAAGCCAAGAGAACCACGATCATCTCCCCAAATCAGAAAACTCTGATCATGAAGAAAAGCTGAATTAGATTCATTTTCACGCGTAATATGTTCTACTCCAATGGTAAAGAGTCCATGCTCATAACTACTGGAAGATTGCTTTTGATACAAGCCCGATTTATCATCCCTGCCAATTCCGGTTACAAATGAATTAAAAGGACTATTTTCCAAACCATTCCATATCGTATCACTGGCTGCATTTAAGTATATCCCTTCTTTTGAGCCATTGACTGTCAAGCCATATTTTAAAGCCAGGTATGATTCAACTTTTAATTTTTCAACAGGAGACAAGACACGGTCATAAATGATGATTTCCGGAATAATGCCTTCAAAAAAAGCAATTGGTAATTGCTGACCTACCGGTGTGCAGCCAACATACAAATCTTGTCTTACGGCAGGAATGGTATCTTTTTCTTTGTACTGGATATAAGTATTGATGGAAGGAAGCTCCTTGTTACTAGCAACAAAATTCATGTACTTAACCGCCTCCATATCTGCCAACCGATGACTGGTAAGAATCAAATAGTCCCGGCTGTTTTTTTCAAAAGTCCAGGTATTTCTTTCAATCATTGAATCAACTGCCTGATAGACAGTAAAGAAAGTGGCCTTGCTCCAGTCCAATGTTCCCAAAGGTAAAATGAGGCCACTTTCTGTTCCCTTAAATTGAAGCGCATGGTTAAAATTCAGCAGTTCGGCTTTATTCGGTAGACTTTCATTATCTCCAGAAAAGTATTCAACTTCTTCCGAGAGCATATTTTTCCAATGGAAGCCTTCATCAGTATGTTGCTCTGTATCAAACCAAAATTTAGCCCCTTGAACTCCACCTGGCGCTTGGGCGGTTAAAAATGAATAAATTAATGTGTACAATAAAATATGAAAAAAGAAAAAGAGTTTTTTCATAAGGTTGAAGTTTATCTAAATGTCTAATTCGAACTGGAATCGGAACTCAGAGGAAAGGCGTATCCCATAGTGACTGATATGGCGTGACTGAAGTTGTCATTTTCAGTAAAATAATAGCCATTAGCTTCGGTTTCAATCACATCTGATAACCCGAGGTTGTAACGGAAAGTTATATTTAATCCCTCGTTCAGTTCAAAACCAAAACCAAGAATAACGGATAAATCCGTTTCTCCTTTCAAAACATTTCGGAGGTTTTGTTGGATTTGTAGATCAGGGCCTAACTCTGGCTTGTTGGAATCATACTCAATATTGGTTCTTCTGACATTAAAGGCCAGTTCTGGTCCAACATCCAAATGGAAGGTGCCTTGAAACGGGTAAAATTTAAACAAAGGAGCAAAGCTGACATAATGGTATTTGAACTTAATTTCGTAATGCAGTGTATCGATTTCGTCGTCATAAATAAATTTAGCACCTTTTTTCCCTGAATAATTGAATTCAGATTAGAGATTATGAATAATTTTTTCAGACCGCGCACGCGTGCGCGCATGTACGCGCGCAAGCGTGCGCGAGGCAGAAGGAAAAATTTGATTATTTTTATGCATGAATGTAACAAAGATATTGGAAAACCCTGCTCAATTTCTGGCATTAACCAGCTTGACCATTGAAGAATTTAACCTTCTCTTAGTGGCATTTGCACATCGTTGGCAACAATGGTACAAACACTATAACTTTCGCATGGAACGAAGAAACAAGCCTCTTTCAGCCCAAGCTGCTCAAGCTCCTACTCGGACATTGAGCAGCGATGCGGAAAAACTGTTTTTTATCCTCTACATATTCAAGCACAATCCTGTACAGCAAGTGGCGGCGGCTAGCTTTGATATGGATCAGGGGCAGATCAGTAAATGGATTAAAGTGCTGCTTCCTCTTCTAGCTGATGCGATCAAAGATTTACACCTTCAACCTGCCAGAGATATGGACGAATTAGTGCGTTTGTTTCATCAACGCCAGAATTGGTCAGCCCCGTCGGGTAATGAGCCTACACAAATACAAACACTCATAAGGAGGTTCAAAAGCACGACTATTCTGGTAAACAAAAGAAGCATACGGTTAAAAATTCGGTGCTGTGTGATGAATACCAATTCATTCACTTTTTAGGGCCAAGTTGGCGAGGCGCAGTCCATGACAAAAATATGGCCGAGGAAGAACTGCCAAATTTTAAATCAGCGGGATTAGAGGATATTTGGTTGATTAAGGATACAGGCTATCAAGCTTTTTGTCCCGAAGGGATTATTTTGTTAGAGCCTTTTAAAGCCACTCGTAGCTGTCCGTTAACCAAGTTGCAAAAACAGATCAACTCCTGGATTTCATCCATTCGGGTAGTGGTCGAACATGCTATTGGAGGTATGAAAAAGCTGCGATTAGTTAGCGAAAAGTGGCGGGCGGCTATGGGGCCAGCGGTAGACAAAGCTATGATGATTGCCGCTGGGTTGCACAACCTGAGAGTTGTACAGAGGAAAACCTCCTATCAGGGGACTCACGCGCGCACGTGCGCGAGGTTAAATATTTTTCGTTCATAACCTCTAATATTTTGTTGAGCAATTAAGCGCAATTGGGCGAAATACAGTGCATTTTAGTAACTTTTAGGGAAAGCGAGTTTTTCCATTTTTTCAAAAAAGGTCTAAGGCTCTTTTACCCAATTTTCCAGAACATTTTGATCTTGACTTGCTTATCAACCGAACATCGTTTATCAACTTTGGATGGAGTCAGGGTATTTCGTAGAAAAGTCGGGCTAAATCGTTTCCCATTTTTTCGTTCGAAATATTTCAACACAAAATCAATGATTTCCCGCTTGCTATTGTCCAAACATCGCAGGTCATATTTATCCGGAAATTCCACCAGAAGTTGGTAAAAGAAAGTCATCAAAACATTTACCCGCCCATTGATTCGGATTCGGTTCTCCTGCGATACGGGCATCTGTTTACCTTGCCTCTCAAAATCAAAATCACGTCGTTGTTGTTGCAACTCCAATTCTATTTGAGTGGAAAATGTATTACTGGATAGGTTGGGATTGCGATGTTGTAAAAAATTGGTGTGTACTCGATGAATAAACAAAATGCGTTCCTCGTAATGAAGAATGGTTGATAAGATTTTCTTGACATGATCAATATTATATTGATAATAGTGTTGTCGGTCAATTGATGTAAATTCATTGAACTGCAAAAAATCTTCATACTGTTTCTTTCGCTTTTTGGATCGGGGAACGATGGCATTAAACAAGATCTTCCGATCTACAATTCGGCCATTGGAAAATTCCAAAGTCCTGGATAAAAAATGGATCATTTGCGGATAGGTCACCAAAAGATAATTCCTGCCATCGTCCCCCTTGTGCTGCATCAAAGCACGAAAAGCAAGCGCCATTGGCTTTAGTTCTCCAACCACCCGAAGTCGGTGCTTGTAGTTTCCTTTTTGTCGCCTGCCTGCCGAGGCAGGATTGTAGGATTTATGTTCCTGGTACTTGGAGAGTAGGTTTCTAAAATTGATTTCCAAATCCACCTGTTCATCAAAGGGAATAGAATCGGGATTGGTTGCTTTGTTTTTTTGCTGCTGGTAATCCGTTCTCTGACGATACAGGTATCTGATTTGATCCTTTATATCGGGAATGGCTTCAAGGAGATGCTTTGTCTTTTCGATATTGAAAAGAGGCTCGGTCTGGGTTTTGTTATACATGACAAAAAAGTTTTCTCAATACCAAAACAAATTTCCCTTCTTGCTGTGATATCAAGTACGTTTAATCTTATGGCAATTGTCATCAGAAATGCTGATGCAGGTTTCTCCTGTTCCTGCTGTGTGGAGGGTTGTTTTTAGGACGGTGGATTTCCGTTTTGTGACGGTGTGTATATTATCATGGCATAAGCCATACAAATCAGGGGGTGATTTAGACAGGTGTTTTTATACTTCAAAGCATGGGCAGCAATATACGGAAATGTTTTTAATTAAAAACAAAATGTTTAAAACAATTTGCAAAGAAATAAACTTTTTGATGTTCGTTAAGTTGATTTTATCGAATTCATCAATCAGAAATGTTCTAATACCCATAGGCAAGCCAATTTGGTGGCTCCCAATTCATGAAAATGTCGGTTGCGTTTTTCTGCTGATTTGATTGCTCCCAGATGCCGGGAACTCATACCGATGCTTTCTGCAAATGCCGCTTGGGTGATTCCTTTCTTTTTCATTTCTGCAACCAGGTCTTCCAAAGTCACTCCTTCCAAATATTTTCGGAGTGTCTCCAGATCGGAAATGTTTTTTCTTCTGGGAACGGTTTTCTTTTTAAAAGATGCTGGTGCATTTATAAAATTAAACGCCAACGCTTCGCAATGATGGCAGCCGCCATGTTTGCCGATATAGCAACTACAAGCTGAGGTAATCGAATTGCCTTTCACTTTTATAGATACAGTATACTCCCCATGATTTCCCGCCACCTTTGCTTTTATTTGAGTAGTCGTTTTTGTTTTGTCGTAAAAGGCATTTACATAGCGTTTTGCTTTAGTGCTGATCGAGTATTTGTAATTATTCTTTATCGCAGTTACCAATTTGGTGTCTTGTTTTGTCATAGTGGATGGTTAGTGAATGTATTTTAATTTCTAAAGACGTCTACCTCCTTTTCTTCGCTTGTATCCCTTCCTAGCCATTGGCAACGATGTTTTCAAAATCACTCAAATAAGGAAGACCGCCGTATTTCCCTTTCAGATAATTTTTTTCAAACAAGTCATGTTCTCTAACCCCTTTGACATCTGCCAAATCATAGATTTCTGATTCGCCCGATTTTGATTTTTCAACGAAGGTGATCTGATCTCGTCGAAGAAGCGAAGAATCCAACAAGTTGCTGTCGTGAGAAATAAAAACAAGTTGCGCTTCATTGTGTGTGTAAATGGATTGAAACAAGCTAATAATTTTTCGGGTCAATAAAGGATGCAGACGGGCATCAAATTCGTCTATGATAAAAGCTCCTCCGTTTCGCAATGCTTTATAGAGTGCATATGAGATCGCAAACACTTTTTGAGTCCCTTCTCCTTCCTCCTTTTCGAGACTAAATTGTACTTCTGATTTCCCTTGCTTTCTTTTGGTTACCAGAATATCGAATTGCTGTGTTTCACTACCGCCTTCGATACTTACCTCATTTATTTCAAAACCAACAATCGAATCATCGACACTTTGCAACAAATCTCTTACAAACTTTTGATAAGTACTATCCGATTTAAATTGTTGGACAGCCAGCTTCGTCCAATAGCCTTTGGAAAAAATGCCGCCCGAATTAATCGAAATGGAATGAATTATCCCTGAAAAGAGAACGGATGAAACAGAAGCACTCAGAGCATTGAGGACAGACAAGACCAGGGTGTCTTTTTTATACAGCGTATTGTTTTTATTGAGTACCTCCTTGATTTCTCCAAAACTGTTTTTGTTGTAGGAAATGATTTTTTGCTTTTCGCGAATAAAATAATTGGTCTCTGCTTTTTTCTTGACGTAGAGCCACTCGCTGTGAATCCGCTCCTGATCCGCCTCAAAACCATAACGGTATTGAACACCATTCATCACCACAATAATCTGAAAATAACTAGGCTTACCAATGGTTTTTCTATCCAATCGATAAGGGATCATTTCTTCCTTCAGCACATTCTCAGGCATCAAACTGTCATGGATAATTTTCCAAAATGTTGCCATGGCCATCACAAGGTTACTCTTCCCCGATGCATTTCCCCCAAAGATGGCTTTGGTTTTTAGTATATTCAAACCAGAAGGCCCAGGGGCATGTAATCGCCGTACGGATATGGGCAATTCTTTGGGCTCTCTTTGTGCAGAGGCTTGCAAGGAAAGAACCTGTAATGTTTTAAAGGATTTGTAGTTTTCTATGCTAAATTCTAGTAACATATTTGCCTTTTTTGTAACAAAATTACAAATTTTGCGATTTATTTTCCAGTTTTTTGGAAAATAATAAGACAGAAAGAAGGTTTTTATCACCTAAATTTCTTCAAATTATGACAGAAATACCTGACAAATTAAAGGAAGTATACAGGATGCTATTCAGAGGTAGAGAAAATGTATATGCAATCCGCTGGGAAAAAGATGAAGCAAGTGGATATCGTCCAGCTTACATTGTAGACTGGGAAGGATACAATAAGCATAAAGCTCAAGGAGGGAGTTTCAAGACTTTTAAAGGGAAGGAGTACGCACCTTTAACATCAGATGTCTTACAATCCCATTGGGATGGAAAAGAACTAATTGGGATCTATCCATTGTTACCAGACAATACTTCCTACTTCATTGCTGCTGACTTTGACAAAGAGAACTGGCGTGAGCAAGTATTGGCGTTCGTAAAGGTGTGTCAGCAGGTTGATTTAAAATGTTATATCGAAAGATCGAGATCAGGAAACGGAGGGCACGTTTGGATTTTCTTTGGAGATAAATATCCTGCTGAAAAAAGCAGAAGTATTGTATTCGAATTGTTGAGAAAAGCACAAATACTTTCTGAGTTTGCAAAAGAAGGCAGCTTTGACAGATTATTTCCTAATCAGGATTTTCACAAAGGTCTGGGACTTGGAAATTTAATTGCCCTTCCTTTGAATGGAAAATATATGGCATCGGGAAATACTTGTTTTCTGAAATCAGAAAGTCTTGAACTTATTAAAGATCAATGGTCATTTATTGAGGCAATTCAAATAAATCCCATCAGCAAATTAGATAAAATTCACGATAACTTTTTTGGCGAAACAGCAGAGCCAGAAAGAGCTACTCGTTCAAATCAATCCTCTTTTTCCAAACTGGAAATAGTCATCAAAAATCAAATTTACCTAAAGAGGGGCCAACTTCCTTTGAAGGTCAAACTGTTTATTCGGGAACATCTCAATTTTATAAATGCCGATTATATCATCCGGAAAAAAATGGGGAGGAGTACATACAAGACAGAAATGTTTTTCAAATTGATTGAGGAAACAAATCAGGAAGTGTTATTACCAAAAGGTTTTGCCAATGAACTGATCCAATTTTGTAAACAAGAGAATATTGCGTTTGAAATAAAGGATTACAGAAGTAAACACGAGGATATTGATTTTGCCTCAGAAATCATATTATATGATTATCAACAAAAGGTAATAGACACCATTTCCAAAAAGGATTTTGGGGTTATCGTTGCTCCTCCCGGAACTGGAAAGACCATCATTAGTTTGTCTTTAGTAGCTCTCCGAAAACAGCCTACTCTTATCATCGTTCACAGGAAGCAACTTTTTGACCAGTGGATGGAGCGAATTCAATCGTTTTTGAAAATACCAAGTCATGAAATTGGTAGAATAGCTGCTGGTAAAAAGACCATCGGTAAAAAGATTACAGTTGCTATGATTCAAAGTCTCAAAAAAGTGGCTACTGATAAAAAATTCAATACAGCATTTGGAACCATAATCGTAGACGAATGCCACCACATTCCAGCCAAAACGTTTCGAGAAACCATCACGCATTTTAGTTCCTACTATTTATATGGTGTAACGGCCACTCCCAAAAGAAAGAACAATGATGAAAAACTTATATTTGTGTACATCGGAAAGATTCTTGCTCAGGTCGATCCCAGAGAAGTCCCACAATTGAGTTCAGAGCTAAAGCTAATTGTCAGAAAAACGAGTCTTTGTCTTCCTTTCAATTACCAAACAGATACCTATGAAATTGCATCAAATGTTTTAGCATATGATACAACTCGTAATTTGCTCATCTATGAGGATGTAAAAAAATTGGTGGACAAAGGTAAAAGCATATTGGTTTTATCGGAACGAAAATCACATCTCCAAGTACTCAATTTGTATTTAAAAGAGCAATTCGAAACAATGGGCTGACGCCGGCGACGGCGTAAAACTCATCGGACGCTGGCACGACATGGGAAGCCGCACCGGCGTGGCTATCTTCGAGACGTCGGACACGTCAGCGCTCACTCGCTATCTGGGGCTGTGGAACCCGCACATGGATCTCGACGTCTGCCCGGTACTCGACGACGAAGAGTCCGCGGAGGCCGGCAAGGCGATCCTGGCGAGTCACGGGGATTAGAAGCCAAGAGCCACTGAGTACCTAACGCTCATTGTCTTCAGCGACGATAGCAATCTTCCTCCCGTCCGGGCTGACCCTCAGGCGGGTGATACCGCGGAGTCCGGACGACGAAAGGTCGGCGACTTCCGTCCACGTCTCGGACTCTCCGGGGATCCACTGATGGAGCGCCGAGCCATCGGCCGATAACAGAACGCCTTCGCTCGTCCAGGCGTAGTAGATCTGCTCTCCCAGAGTCGGTGCGATGGGTGTGATCGATCGGTCGGCGGGGTCGAGCGTCTTGATCCAGTTCTCCCCGTTGACCTGCCGGTGCACGAAGCTGAAGACATCGGCGCCCGGGACGAGCTTCGGGGTCGAGGGAGCCGCGTGTCCAATAATAAAGGTGGAGCCTTCGGCGCCGGCGCGGAACAGGTGAATCGTGAAGGCGTAGCGCACCCAGACGAGCGCGTCGCCTCGGCGGTTGAACATGTAGTAGCCGATGGGCTCACGCGAGGATAGGGCCCACTCGGACTCGCCGCTTTCCCGGTCGACTCGCCAGACCGTCTGGTCCGGCGACGTGTTCTCTCGGACGACGGTTATCTTCCTATCGCTTGCGTCTGGCATCGGGGAGTATTCCGGGATATCCGGAGTATCCGTAATCTGCGTCGCCTCGCCCGTCGTGAGGTCGTATTCATAGACGTCGCCGAGGGGCGTCCGCATCGACGTGTAGAGAAACGATCGGCTATCGGCTTTGAAAAAGGGCTGGTTGTCGTAGCCCGGACGCTGGGTGACGTTGATGCCGTTTTGGACGACGTATCGGTCTCCTTCACGCGAGAGGTCGAAGAGAAAGATGTCCTGCGCATGAGAAGCCGGGACGCCGAGCATCGACAGAGTCAACCCGAGCGTCAGGCTCGCGGCGAGAGAGCGAGTCCACCAATGCCCCCCAGCACCAGGGCTCGGGCCGAACGTCGACGCGTCTTGGTTCACTGACATGCTGAGTCCCTCCAAGGGAGGGACTCTATAACATTGCAGGAGGGTGAGATAGCTCCTGACACTCGGCTACCCCGCTGCAAGTCCACCGGGGCGACGCCGAGGAAGCCGCCTACTCCGATCTCAGGGCGCGAACTGGATCCACCGCGCTCGCCCGACGCGCGGGCACGTACGCCCGCGGCGAGCGCGACCAGCCCCAGGATGAGGGGCATCGTGGTAAAGGCGACGACGTCCATCGGTCGAATCCCGAAGAGAAGACTCCCTAGAACCGGAGCCACGAGCATCGCGGCACCCAGTCCGATCGCGCCACCGATCAGTACGAGCTTGAGACCGCCGCCCATCAACATCCGTACGATGTGGGCCCGGTCCGCGCCCAGCGAGACCCGGATGCCGACTTCTCGGATACGCTGAGACACCGAGTAGCTGACGATTCCCGTACAAACCGATGCTCGCCAGCGCGAGCGCACAGGACCGCGAACGCACTCAGGATCCAGGCAGACAGACGCGCCGGCAACAAGACGATTGCCAAATGCCGGTCGAGGGTCTTCGCCTCCCAGATCATGAGCTCTGAATCCAGCTCCCGCGCCGCGGTGACTAACTCGAGGGCGGTTTTCTCGGGCTCGGCGCTCGTTCGCGCGACGACGGTGAGAAACGACGAGTAGTTCTGAGCATACGGCATGTATGCGAACGGTCTCGGAGACTCTCCCAGGGAGCGGATCTTGGCGTTGCTCGAGACGCCCACGACCGTGAGGTCTTCGGCGTCGTCGTCTGGTCTCCGGATCACTCGCCCCAGGGGATCCTCACCCGGCCAAAATTTCTCGGCGAAGCTCTGGTTGACGATCACCACCGGACGAGAATCTTCGCTATCGCTCTCGGCGAAGTTTCGTCCACGCAGGATCCGCACCCCGCTCGCCCCGAAGAACCCCGCGTCCACCGTCGCGCGATCCACCGAATGCGACTCGCGCTCCGGCGGAGGCGGGACGCCATCCACATTGACACTCATGCTCTGCGTGCTGAGGGTGTTCAGATGGAGATTGCTCGAGATCCCGGCCTCGTCGACACCAGGAATCTCCTCGAACCGATCAATCAGTCGCCCCACGAATGCGCGTCCTTCTTCCTGGGAATACCTAGTGGCGGGAACGACGATCGAGAGAATGGAGGCCGGACGATCGCCGAATCCAGGATCCACCGTCTGGATCCGTTGCATGCTCCGAAGAAACAGCCCGGCGCCTACGAGCAGCAGGAGCGACATCGCGACCTGCATCACGACCAGCGCGTTCCGAAGAGTGAAGCTCTTGGCGCGGCCGACACCCGCCGACTCGTCCTTGATGGTTGTCGAGACGTCCGGATTGGTGCTTTGGATCGCGGGCGCGAGACCGAGGAGCATGCCCGCAATCACGGACACCGCCAGACTGAATCCCAGCACCATCGGGTCCGGGCTGAGATTGAGCGTGATGGGTAACGGCAGAGGCAGATCGGCGCTGACCAACAGACGCAGCAGGCCGATCGACAGGGCCAGCCCAAAGACCCCGCCGACGAGTGAGAGAAGCATGGCCTCGCTGAACAACTGCCCCATCAAGTCCCGCCGAGTCGCTCCGATCGCCAGGCGCAAGGCGAGCTCCTTTCTGCGATCGAGGGCGCGGGCGAGGAGAAAGCTCGCCAGATTCACACAGGCGATCAAGAGCACGAGCCCGACGACGACCATCAAGAGCCAGGCCGCGGCCCGCATGAACCGGTCGAACGGAGGATACAGAATCACATCCGCGGTGGGAGCGAATAGGAACGACGCCTGGGGATCGAAATCTTCGACGTCTTCTTCCCGGAGCCGTTCCGCGACCGCGTCGGCCGCCGTCTGGGCCTGGGCCACACTCACTCCGGGAGTGAGCCGCGCCCGCACGAACACCCCATGGTTGCCCCGCGCCTTTAGCTGATCGGTCACCCCGGGTTGGAGCTCGTTCAGCATCATCCGCGACGCGAAGAAGTACGGCTCCATCCCGCGGAGGTGTCCCGGGTACGCCTCCGGCGCCACGCCGACCACCGTATAGGGTTGGCCCCCGAGTCGAACGATTTGACCGACGACCTCCGGATCCCCCCCGTGTGCGTTTTGCCAGTAGCGATAGCCGAGCACCACCACCCGGTGGGCCCCAGGCGCCACGTCGTCTTCCGCGGAGAGCAGGCGTCCGAGCGCGGGACGCACCCCGAGATTCGCGAAATAACTCCCCGAGACCATCTCGGCGGGCACGACCTCCACCCCGTCCGGCCGATCGACCTGAATGATGGCCAGCGTGGTCGCGGAGACATCCGAGAAGACCTCGGCCGTTCCACGCTCGAAGTCATCGAAATCGGGCCAGGAAAAGACTCCGTACTCGAACTCCGGTGTGGAGAGATACACCTCCAGGAGCTCTTCAGGCTTCTCGATAGGGAGCTCGCGCAACATGATGGCGTTGACGAGCGTGAAGATCGCTGTATTGGCGCCTATGCCCAGACCGAGCGACAGGACGGCCACGAGCGTGAATCCGGGGCGGGCGACGAGGCGCCGCGCTCCGTAGCGGATGTTTCGGGAAAGCCAGTCTGTCATCGCAGAGCACCTCCCGGTGAGAGACGTAAAAGACGTCCCCCGAGTTCCCGCTTTTGATTAAGCTGGCCGAGCGACTTTGCCTCACCCCCTCGGCGGCTCGAGACCCAGCGCCGCCTGCCCCGCCGCGAGCGGCACCACGCTCACCCCGAACGCCAGGAACCACCCCGTCACCCCGGGATCGCGCGTCGACAAAACGGCGTTCAAGCCCGGAAGATGAACGGCGCAAATGACCAGGCTCAGGCACAGCCCGAGGGCCGCCCAGACGTAGACGTTCCTTACGACGGCGTTGCGCGAAAACCCCGTTTCTCGACCCCTCATGTTGAACACGTGCCATAGCTGGGCCATCGCGAGCGAGAGAAACGAAATCGTCACCGCTGTCGCCGCGTCGAAATCGAACACCGCCAAGGCCAACCACAAGCCACCTAGCACTGAAGCCGCGATCACCAACCCGTGGATCCCGATAACGAACCAATGCCGACGCGTCAGGAGCGGCTCTTCCGGATCCCGTGGTGGGTGACGCATCGTCGTCCCATCGCCCTCGCCGAGTCCTAACGCCAGAGCCGGGAAGACGTCGGTGACGAGGTTCAAGAACAGAATCTGTAAGGGAAGAATCGGGAGTGGAGCGCTGGCAACCGAGGCGAGAAAGACGACCAGGATCTCGCTGACGTTGCACGAGATTAGATAGCGGATGAAGGTGCGGATGTTCCCAAAAATGGTCCTGCCCTGTTCGACGGCCAAGACGATCGTGCGAAACGCATCGTCGCGCAGAATCATGTCCGACGCCTCGCGCGCGACCTGAGTGCCACGCTTACCCATGGCGATCCCGATATCGGCACTCTTCAATGCCGGCGCATCGTTCACTCCGTCCCCGGTCATGGCGACGACGTGCCCTCGACTCTGGTAGAGCCGGACGAGCGCGAGCTTCTGCGCCGGTGTGACGCGGGCGAACGCGGACGCTCCCAGAATCTTCGCCTCCTGCGACTCGGTGAATCCTTCGGGGGAGCCGAGCTCCCGGCCCTCGACGACGATGTCGCTGGACTCGCTGAGTATGCCGACTTCGCGTCCGACGAAACGGGCGGTCGGCACCTGGTCTCCGGTGAGCATGACGACTCGGATACCGGCGCCGCGGCAACTCGTAATCGCCTCACGCACGTCGCCCCTGGGTGGATCGACCAAACCCGCGAATCCAACGAAACAGAGATCTTCGTAGGGCTCTCCGCTCACGGAGGGAGCCCTCTTCTGCGCGAAGGCCAACACACGCAAACCGCTCGCGGCGATGGATTCGTTCCGCTCGAGCCACCGTTGACGCTCTCGATCGCCGAGCGGCTCGGCCACACCCTTCCGAAGCACGGTCGTGCTAGCCGCCAGGACCGCCTCCGGCGCCCCCTTCACCGCCACCCGAAGGCCGTCTTGGGTGCGATGGTAGGTGGCCATCATCTTGACATCGGGGTCGAAGGCGATCTCTCGCTCTTCGGGACTCGCGGCCAAGAGAGCCTGACGGCTCAAGCCTGCCCGGTTTGCGGCGATGAGGAGGGCCACCTCGACCGGATCGCCGACGGCCGATTCTTCGGCCTCCCCGGGGTCCCACGAGGCATCGTTGCACAGCACACCGATCTCGAGAAGCGCGATCGCGGCGGGCTCCCTCTCGCCGTCCGACACGATGAGTCCTCGTGTTTGACGGAGCGGGCCCTCGCCGCTGGCGGAGCTCACGCGCGTGACGTCGACCTCGCCGCTCGCGGTGACGAGAGTGCGCACTCTCATACGTCCCTCGGTGAGGGTACCCGTCTTGTCGGTGCATATGAAGTCGGCGGCTCCAAGGGTCTCGACCGCGGCGAGACGGTTGATGAGAGCGTTCCGCCTCGCCATCCTCCACATGCCGCGAGCCAACGCGAGCGTTGCCACGACGGGGAGTCCCTCCGGGATGGCCGCGACGGCTAGGGCAATCGAGGTTTTCAAGACCAAGACGGTGTCCCGCCCGGACAGGACTCCGGCGAGCGCAACGACGGCGGTGACTAGAAGAGTCAGCCAAATCAGGTTGTTACCGAGCCGATCGAGCCGCTTTTCGAGCGGCGTCTGTGCCGTGTCCAGGGACTCGTCGACCAGGGCGGATATCGCACCGAGCTCGGTCGACATGCCGGTCGCCACCACGACGCCGGCACCGGCTCCCCGCGCCACGTGAGTTCCCTTGAACAGCATGTTCGAGCGTTCCGCGAGCGGAGTCTCGGAATCGATGGCATCGATGCCCTTGTCGACGGGTATCGACTCGCCGGTCAGTGCCGCCTCATCGGCCTGCAATTTCGACGCCTCGAACAGGCGCAGGTCCGAGGTAACGACATCACCTCCGTCGAGGATGACGATGTCTCCGGGCACGAGTCGCTCGGCCGGAATCTTGCTAACCGTCCCATCCCGGCGCACGGTCGCCGGCACACTGCCCAACTTGCGAAGCGCCTCCATCGATCGAACCGCTTGGAGCTCGGAAAAAAATCCTATCAACCCATTGAGGAGAATCACCGCGACGATCGCGATTGCCTCCACGTAGTCCTCGGCAAGTAGCGAGACCGCGACGGCCGCGGCGAGGAACACGACGATGAGGCTCCGGAACTGGTCGAAGAGAATGAGCCAGGCACTTCGCGTCTTCGCCTCCCGCAGACGATTCGGCCCGTACGCTTTCCGGCGGAGGCGCACTTCGCGGCTCGAAAGACCATCGTTCATCGAAACGCCGACCCTGCGAAGGACTTCCTCTGCCGTCAGCCCGAAGGCGTTTTCGATGGGTCGGTCCTTCATCTCGATTCAGCGCCGCGATCGGCGCCTGGGACCAGGACTAGGCGATTCGATGAGGGCCGAGCGCGAGGTGGGTCGGCGCATGGGGGGAATCACTCGGGTTGTGCTCGGCGCCGAGACTCCCAGGCCAGCGCCGGACTCAGGCTTGTTTGACGGGAAGCCGTAGCTCAAACGTCGTGCCCTTATCTACCTGACTCGAGACTCGGATGTCGCCTCGATGCTTGTCGACGACCGCGCGAACGTTGGCGAGCCCCACCTGAAGCTTCACTCTCGAGCCCGCCTGCGAGAAGCCAACGTCGAAGAGACTGGCGAGTCGATCCTCCGGGATGCCGCGTCCGGTGTCGGTCGTGGTGACCTTGACGAAGCCGTTCTCGCGCCCGGTCTTGATCGTGATCGTCCCCTCGCCCTCGATCGCCTCCCCGGCATTGACCAGGAGCGTCATGAAGGCCTGATTCAGCTCGCCGGGAAAGCTCTCGATCTCGGGGATGTCGCCGAACTGGCGAATGACTCGTATTCGATCACCCCACTGCGGAGCCAGCAAATCGAGCGTGCTCTCGATGCCGTCGTGGATGTCCGCGAGCTGGAACGCGGCCTCATCGAGGCGGGTGAAACTCTTGAGGCTCTCGACAATCTTGCGAAGCCGGAGACCCGCCTGGCCCACCATGTCGGCTTGGGCGCGCAACGCCTCGACCGACCGGGCGATCGAGGGATCGGAAGCGGACTCACCCAAGGACTCGATGAGCCTCGAAAGCGCCCGCCCGGTGACGTCGGCGCTCGAGTGAACGACTCCCGCCGGCGTGTTGATTTCATGAACGATGCCGGCGACGAGCTTCCCGAGAGCGGCCATCTTCTCCGACTGAATGAGCTGAGCCTGAGCCTGCCTCAGCTTCTCGTGGGTCTCGGCCTCGAGCTTGATCTGCAGATTCTTGAGCTTGGTGTTCGTCTCTTCACCGAGCACGTCCTCCTTGATCCGTTCGAACTCCCGGTGATGCTCGAGCGCGGTCTCGTGATTCCCCGAGGCCTCGTAGGCCTGAGAGAGAATCTGGTGCGCCCGGAAGAGTTTCGGCTTGGTCTTGGTCTCGATCGCCAGCTCGAGCGCCGGCAGCAGGTGCTCGAGCGCCCGGTCCGGGTTGCCTAGCTCAACGTACAGACTACCCAGATCGAGTCGAGTCGTAATCTCCGCGGTACGGTTGCCGATCGACTGTCGAATCTCGAGCGCCTCCAGCAGATGCTTCTCCGCCTGCGCCGTATCCCCCTTGGCCCTCCACGTCGTGCCGATATCGTTCAACGCCCGCGACTGGCTCACTGGACTGTCGAACCGCCGCGCGAGCTCGAGACTCTGCAAGTGGTTCTCCAGGGCCGCATCCAGATCTCCGCGCCGCTGGTACACGGTTCCCAGCCCGGTCAGGGCTCTCCCCACGCCCAGCTCGTCGCCGTCGCTTCGGAAGAGATCCAGGCTCTCCAGATGACATTCGAGAGATTTGTCCAGATCCCCGATGGCCTCGTACACGCCGCCAAGGGCGTTCAGGCTCCACGCCCGCCGTCCAGGATTCGCCGAAGCACGGAACGTCGAGACCGACCGATGAAGCGCCTCGAGCGCGGCCTCGTAGTCTCCAAGACTCCAGTTCAAGTGTCCGTAGCCGGCGAGCACGTTCCCCACCCCATCGAGGTCCCCGAGCTCCTCGAAGGTCTCGAGCGCCTCGCCGGCCCGTTGGAGCGCCGACTCGTAGTCGGCGACGTAGTAGTGCAGAAAGGCCTGATTCATGTTCGCCCACGCCTGTCCCCGAGGATACGCGAGCTCCCTGGCGATCTCGCCCGCCTCGCTCGCCGCCTCGAGCACGCGGTCGGGATCTCGGAACCCGATCTCCCAGGCAAGCTCGTTGAGGAGATCGACCCGCTTTGTCGAGCGTTGTTCTTCGGGGCCCAGGGCCTTCAACCGCTCTTCGATTTCTCGTATGGCGTCGATCAACGAGTGGACCTCACGGTGCTGGTTCTAGCGCGCGTCTTTGGATCTGCGAGGACGCAGGCTCGCGTCTCTCAGCCGCCAGGCTACCAGGAGCAGGCACCGGCTCCAAGTGGGTCTTGGTGATGGAGCCGCTCGCCGTCCCGGGCGCGAGGCTCGCGTCCTCGGCCCCATCCCTCCCGAGCGCGAGCCTCGATTCGCTGAAGCTAGCTCGAGATCTCCACGAGCCGGTACCCTTCGACTTTCGTGAACCAAGACAGAAAAACGTCTCCGTCGCTTTCAACCAGGATCGGGTGGTCGGCACCCGGGCCGCCTTCCAGAACGCGCTCACCAGATGACCAACTTCTTCCCGAGTCGTGCGACGTTCGCAGCCAGATATTGCTTTCGGCGCCGTCGGCAACCATCCAGACGAGGTAAACGTCGCGGCCCCGTCCCAGCACGAAGGGATGAGACGCTCGCTCGCCGCCTAGCCGTACCGGCGGTTCGAAGCTCAGCCCCTCGTTCACCGATCTCGCATAAAACGATCCGATGCCCGATCGGGAGCCGGCGGAGAACCAAGCGATGTGGTAACGGTTCTCGGAATCGATCCACAACGACGGCCCGTGATGGGGACAGGCATCGATCTTCCATTCATCGAAAGTCACCCGTCTCGCGGCTTCCTTCCGATCTTCCCGATTTTCCCAATCTTCGACGAGTCGCACGATGGAATGATCCCGAGTGCCCGAGCCCTGCAAATCACGAAACAGCACCGAGGCGCGGCCTGCCCGGTCGAACGAGATCGCCAGGCGACAGCACTCGCAAATGTGATCCTTGACTTTGCGGTTCTCGCTGAAGGTGAGCCCGTCGTCGTCGCTCGTGGCCATATACAGTGCGGCGCCCGCGTACGGTTGGCTCGCGGCTCGGGCCCGCTCGAGGTCTCGCTTGTCGATCCACGCAACGAGTACCTCGCCGGACGGCGCCAATGCCAGCGCGTCGAAGCGATGCCCGGTCTCGAGACGGTCATCGTTTATCGTCCTCGGCTCCGAGAACGTCCTGCCGCCGTCGGTCGACCGGGAGAATCGAATCTCTCCGGTATAGGGCTGGTCGAGCTTGCGTGTCCAACTGACCAAGACGACGCCTCGATCGGTAACCGCGATCTTGGGCCGCCCCTCCCCGTTCGCATCGATGCGCTCGGGACTCGACGTCGCTCGGACGGCCGTCGTGAAGCTCACCCCTCGATCCTGCGACGACGTGACGTAGACGTTTCCTTCGTCGACGAATGCAAGCCAGAGCGTCCCGGCCCCATCGAAGTAGGGAGTCGGAAAGGATGAGCTGGCTGCTCTGGGGCCGCGAATGGGATCGCCCTTCCCAGCGGACTCCGCGCGAATGCCAGACGAGCCATACGAGACGGACGGGGCGAGCGTCCCAAAGGCGACAAACAGGGCAAGCGTCAATCTCTGCCAAAACACGTTGAAACCTCCTCCTCATGGGGTCGGGTGGAAGGGAGCCCACGAAGACCCCTTCCACCCGATCGACAAGGCCCTACGAGCCTGACTTCAGCAGATCGCCACCGACGTCTATCGAGAACTCGGCAAAAATCGTGCGCTGCGGCCAGGGATGAAAGACGTACGCCGTCTCGTTTGTGATGTTGTTGATCCCGAACGAAAAACGCCCCCCGGTCGGGAGGCGATAGGAGAGTTTGGTGTCCAGGAACAGATAAGACGTGATCGCGCCGAAGACGTCCTCGGCGACGTCCGCATTGCCCAGATCCCCAAACTGATTGCTCGAATATCGGGCTCCGAGTGAGGCAAGCCAGCTGGACGAGAAATTGTAAACCGCGAATAGGCCCATCCTGACCTTCGGCATCCGGGGAAAGTCGTTTCCGACCCACGAAGGCCGAAGAGCATGCTCGCGAATCGTTGACGAGAGCACCGTCGTGTTGACCTGCAGGTCGAGTCGCGAGTCGAAGATCCGCGGCTGGTCCAACACGATCTCGACGCCGGTAGTGCGCACCTTGTCGATCGGAAGAAAGGCAAAGATGGGCGCGCCTCCAACAAACTGGAACTGAGTAAAGATCGTGTCCGCAACGTCGTCTCGGAAGAAGTTGGCCTCGACGTGTCCGTCGGCGACACCGACCTGCACACTCAGGTTGTGGTGCACGCCGTCCTCGGGCTGCAGGCTGGAATCTCCCAAGACGGTACCGAAGGTACGGATCTGGTTATCGAAAAGCTCTTCTGGGAGGGGGAAGCGGTAGGCCTTTGCTACGGAATACTGAAGGCGGGTCCGACTTGCCGGCTCCCACCCGATGGAGAACTTCGGCGAGAACCGGGAAATATCCCGGTCGGCGATGGCGACCGAGCTCCCCCCGCGGAGGGCGAAGCCGTCGCGAGCGCCCCAGAAATCCTGACGTAGTCCGGCGGTCAGCTCGAAATCGGGCAGAAAACGCCATCCGAGCTGAGCGAACACCGACTGGCTCCGCGTATTCCCACCGCCACGATTGGTGAGGTTTCCCCGGAGCCCGGAGCGATAGTCGGGAGAGGAGAACTGATCCAGGCCGATCCCTTGCGAGGCGAGTTGGTATCCGGTAATCAGACTGAGATCGTAGTTGCCCAGAAACACCGGGTTCGTGAGCTTGATGTCCATCGTCGTCCACCCGGTTCCATCGAAGGCAGTCACCGCACCGGTCCCGTCGTCCAGCGGGTCCAACGGGTTGAAGCTCGAGTCGATGGTCTCATCCTGGAGGACGTTGAACCGACTCAGGGTCGTATCGAGACGCCAGTCCCCTTGCAGGCGCCCCCCGAGCTCCCAGCCGACGAATACCGATTCCCGGATGCGATTCGACAACCCGAACAGATCATTGCGAACGTTGAACCCGGTCCCATCGATCTGAGCGTCGGTGGTGCTGTTGGAACCGTCACCCCAGATAGGCCGTCCATCGATGCCGAGTAAGTAGTTCGACCTTCGGTCTCGTGCGTCATCCCGCGTCTCATAGGCAAGGCTCAGGCGGGTCGTCCAGTCCGGAGAAAGGTCGTATCCGCCCTTGAACTTGATGAGGTGGCTCTCGACTCGCTCCGCGCCGGTGTCGCCATAGACGATCGCCGGCGCGTTGAACTCATTGACAGAGCGAATGGCGCCCGACACGGCGGGCTCACCGCTCGCGTCCGTCAGCGCATCCGCATCGAGATGGAGCGATTGCGGCTGGCTTAGATTCTGCAGCCGATTGTAGAAGACCTGATAGGCGAACTTTCCGACTCGGTCGCCATATGAGACGAACAGACGAGTCCCGTTGAAGGTGTCGTCGGTACCCGCCAGATCGAAGGACTGCGAAAAAAAGTTACCATCGATCCGAAGCTCCCGTTCCGTGGGTAGCTTGGTGTTGAGCTTGACCACTCCTCCCATGGAGTTGCCTCCGTACTCGGCGGAGAACGGCCCGTAGATGACCTCCGCCGACTCCACCTCGTCCGGCGCAACCAGCGACCATCTCGGCGCACCATTCCAGCGAGTCTGCACTGGGTTATGGAGCGGAACGCCGTCGGTGTAGACCATCGATCGCGCCGTCTGGAACATGTTGGCGCCTCGCATGCCCAACGTGCCGTTCGAGTCACCGATGTAGCGCCGTCGAATCGTGACGCTGGGCTGGTAGTTGAAGACATCCTCGACAGTCGGCATGTTGAGGCTTTCGATCTGTTCATCGGTGATGAAATTCGCCGGACTCGAGTAGTCGCTACGACGCTGAAACCGACTCGGGGTTACCAGGACCCGCTCGGCCACGGAGGCTAGCTGGATGCCGACGTCCAAGACGAGGCTCTCGCCAGCCGCGAGTGCGAGCTCTTCACTCACAAAAGAACTGAACCCCGGCATCTGGATCTCGACGAGGTAGTCCGCCCGGGGGAAGACCATGCACCGAATAGTCTCCCTCGGCCTCGCTCACCGACTGCCAGAAGCGCTCGGGGTCACTACCGATCTGAACGACCCGGACATTGGCTCCTGGTACCGAGAGCCCCTGGGGATCCAGGACTCGGCCACGGATGGAGGCCTTCATGATCTGGTTTTGTCCATACACCGTCGGCGCTAGTGAGAGGACGAACAGGGACTGCACAACCAGAAACGAGGTCAACGCGAGAGAGAGCGTGCTCCGACGCGGACGGCTGCACAGGACTGATGTCGCTCCGCGACACCGGCGGGAATCGATTTGGCACGTCGTAGTCCTCGGGCCACGACACATTGCACATAGCATGATGCGTACTCCTAGAAAATTGATTCAATCAACGGAGGCAGCCCCTGACGGACGCCGAATATCGGCGATACCGCCTAGATCTCGAGTGCCAAAGGGATCGATCTAAGCGCCGCAGGTGCGACCAGTTTTTGGTTGTTGGATCGACTCTAGGAGTGTCGAGGGGGTGGTGTCGGAGGCTCGAGAGGACGCGAGTCAGCCGATTGCGAAGGGTCACGAAGGAGGGGGGCCCTGCAGAGCACTCCACTCGGAAACCTGTGGCCGTGGGAGAAGCCTCTCGGGCGCCGCGCGCTCCCGGCGCGACTCGTCGTGGGCGCCGCAGCCGCAATTCAAAGTCGCGCCGTCGGGGCCAGCCTCATCGGCGTGGACGGTCGGCGTATGCCCGGAGTGGTGGGACTCGACCGGAGTGCCACCCGAGTGCATGGCGGCGCCGTCCGCGCCCGGAGATTGGTGGCGGGCGCACGCGTGGTCTGCATGAGTGCACTCGTGCTCCGGGGCGTGCGCCGCGTGAGCGTAAGGACTACAACACTCGAGGAAGAGTCGCGCGTGGGGTAGCGCCACGGTCATGGCAATGACCAACTGAAGCCCGACTCTCAACACTGCCCCCTGCTCCCCAAATGAGGATACCGTAGCGACCACGCCGGGGCAATACGGGCGCGCCGAGCCGCGATTGCCTTCCTCATCGACGTTGCCTCGAGGAGGGACGGGGAGCCCAACGGGGGGGTGTTCGCATCCCCCTCACCTCATGCGGCTCACGGGCCTCGGCGGGCTGGAAAACGAGCTAGGGAACGCGGCCGCGGGCAATCCCGAGGCGACACCGCTCGACGAGTCGCTCGAACCGAGGATTGTCTCGGAGCGGATCAAATAGCGGCGAGACCCCGATGAAGGCGAGTCGGCGTGGCTCCTCCTCGAATGTCGACTCGAGAAGAGACACCGCCTCGGCGTGTTGTCCGAGGCCGAGCTCGATGAGGGCGAGCTCGAACGAAGAGGGGTGCGCGAGCTCCTCCCGAATCCGAACGGCTCGCGAAGACTCCCCCGACCTCGCGAACGCGTACGCGAGCCACGCTCGCGAGGACACCCCCGAATGTTTCTCATACTCGACGAGAGCATCCAGCGCTTCTGCGTATCGGCTCGATGCAAGGTAGCTTCGCGCCAGGCCCAACCAGGCACGCGCATAGCTGGGCTCCAGGTCGAGGACATCCTCGAACGCCTCGATGGCGCTCTCGAGCTCGCGCGCATAGTAGTAGGCAAGCCCCGCCTGAGATGCACGAGCAGCGACAGCGGGTCGGCCCGAGCCGCCCGCCGAATCGCGTCGAGGGCCTCGGGGTGACGAGCGCGCTGACTGAGAAACGACGAGTACACCCCGAACGCGTCGCCGGAGTCCGGGTCCAGGGTTATCGCACGCTTGAAATGTCGCTCGGCTCCATCATCGTCGCCCTCGTACTCCGCGAGAATGCCCCCGAGGACGATATGAGCATCGGCCAGCGAGTCGTCGAGCTCGAGCGCGCGCTCCACGTACTCTCTCGCCTTGGGATAGGACTCATGAGGCCTCATGTCGAGCAGTCGCCCGCCCTGAACCACATAGCTGTCGGCCAAGCCCGCATACGCGCGAGCGAAACCCGGATCATGGCGAATGGCTTCCATGAAGTAGTCGACCGACCTGCGTGCGTCGACCGGCGTGAGCTTTTCGCGATGATGTCGCGCCTTGAGGAACGCCGCCCTGGCTTCAGGCGAAGAAGGCTCGCCACCGCCGGCCGGGGCCGAAACGAGCGTCCGAAGCCCGAAGAGGCCCGCCAAGAAGACGAGGATGATCGCAAGCGGAACGAAGACTCTCGTGATCGGACTCGCGCCTCGCTGGACGACGCAGGCGCGCA
>CBDCTQ010000004.1:0-110812 GCA_965222105.1 Saprospiraceae bacterium
CAAGATTGACGGCGAAGTCCGTTTTTATTCCAAGGTAGAGGGGTTGAGCGATATTGGCATGAGGCTGATAAAATACGATCCGTTCAACGACCAACTTATCGCCATCTACAACAACAGCAATATCGACCTCATCGAAGAAACCACCATCACCAACCTACCCTTCATAGCAACGAGCAGCGAGGTAGGCGACAAGCAGGTGTACGATGTTTTCGTGGCCAACGATACCACCACCTATCTGGCTATGGGGTTCGGACTGAAGATACTCAACAGCCGCGACAAAAAATTTGGCGACGAACTCAAAGCCGAAATTGCTTTCAACAGCGTAGTTGCCCTCAACAACGTCATATACGCCACTACCGACGAAGGCATTTATTATTTCGACCCCTCCATTGGCAACAACATTCAGGATTTTGCCGAATGGGGATGGCTGGGGCCGGATGACGGCTTCCCGGCCGATTACAGCTCGACGGCGATGGCCGTTTATGAAAATGACCTGTACACCACCATCAACGATACTTTGTTTCGCTACGACGGCAATACCCTTGAAGCCGTTTACTACGAAGACCCCTACTTCGTTCACTATCTAAGTGCCGATGGAGAACGATTGATCGTTGGGCTCAAATGCTGTATTCCCGATCAGAACTGTAATTGCAGCGAGTCCTGTGTAGAAAATTGTAGAGGCAAAGCCCTGTTTTTCGATGCCACCGGCGACTACCTCACCAGCGGTGCCGAATGCATCGGCCGTGCCCGGTACGCCATCGAGGATGAAAAGGGGCAGATATGGTACGCCGACACCTGGCGGAACCTCCGCAGAGCCAACAACTATGAAGCAGATTGCCATACCCAACTCCAATACAACTCACCACGCACAGGCGTAGCCACCCACCTTGCCATAGACGGCGATAATGTCTGGGTAGCTACCGAACCACACGTGGTCAGCCCCAAGTTTAATGCCGACGGTTACTTTTCGTTCATAGACGGACAGTGGCGAATATACAGCAATGCCGATGGCGGTATGCTTACCGATATGTATGGATTTATTTCGCTGGCCATCAATCCGGTAAATAAAAATGTATTCATCGGAACGGTTTGGGACGGCATCGTCGAAATGGAAAACAACGAACCCATCCTCATTCACAACGGTGACAATTCAACCCTCCAATTTTCGGAAGACCCCAACCGCATACGGGTTACCGGCATGGCCTTCGATCAAAATCAAAACCTTTGGGTGGCCAATCATACTGCCCAACAACCTATTTCCGTATTGAAAAACGACGGCACCTGGACCAACGACCTTTTGAGCATCTCTCAAAAATCATTGCGGCATGTGGTCGTCGACCAATTGGGGTACGCCTGGTATTCCATCGATGGAGGCAGCCAGGCGCTGTTGGTATACGATGCCGCAGGTACCTTAGATGATAAAAGCGACGACCGGTTCCGCACGTTCAATTCGGGCAATACCGAGTTGCCCACCAATTCGGTGCTCAGTTTGGCAGTCGATCTGGATGGAGATGTATGGGTGGGTACCAACGAGGGCATTGTCATCTTCGAGTGTGGAGGCAATGTGTTCGACGACAACTGCCAGGGCTCCCGCCGGATACTCGAAGTGGGAGGGTTCAACGCCCACTTGCTCGAGTCGGAAGAGGTAAGGACCATCGCCGTAGATGGCGGCAACCGCAAATGGGTGGGTACCAGCAACGGCGTATTCGTACTGGCGCCCAGTGGAGAAGAACAATTGGCTTTTTTTGATAAAGACAACAGTCCACTTTTTGACAATCTCATCCAATCGATCGCCATCAATCAAAATACGGGGGAGGTATTTATCGGCACGGGTAAGGGATTGATATCCTATCGCAGCGATGCCGTTGCCGGTGGAGACTTCAACAGCCCCAACGCCTATGCTTTCCCCAACCCCGTCAGGCCTGATTACGAGGGGCCCATCGCTATAAAAGGGTTGGCTCGCGACGCCGACGTCAAAATCACGGACATCAATGGTCAACTAGTCTACGAAACCAAGGCCCTCGGTGGCCAGGCCATTTGGGATGGGCGCGATTATCAGGGCAACAAGGCCAGTTCGGGGGTCTACCTGGTATTTGCCACCAGCACCCGCAATCTGGACAAAGCCGACGCGGTGGTGACGAAAATCCTGTTTATGCGCTAGATCGTTGCATGGCCGACTCCAACACCTTTTCGTAATATCGTTCGTAATTCGGCAGTATGAATTTGATGTCGAAGCGTTCGGCTTGTTTCAGCGCATTTTGCCGGAAGGACTGGAGTTTTTCCCTGTTTTTCAACAACTCTATGGCATGCCCTGCCATCGAAGCGACGTCTCCCACATCGCTCAAAAAGCCGGTTTGGCCTTGGATGTTTATTTCCGGCAAGCCGCCCACATTGGAAGAGATCACCGGTACCTCGCAGGCCATGGCTTCGAGTGCGGCCAGGCCAAAACTCTCCGACCCGGAGGGCATGATAAAGAGGTCGGCCACTGCCAACAATTCTTCTACAGCATCTTGTTTTCCCAAAAAGCGCACTTCGTGACAGAGGTCGATCTTGCGGCATAGCGACTCCAGGTTTTGGCGTTCGGGACCGTCGCCGATCAGCAGCAGTTTGCAGGGCACTTCGTTGTACACCTTCTGGAAAATGTAGATCACATCTTCTACCCGCTTTACCTTTCGAAAATTGGAGGTGTGGGTCAGGATGAATTCGCCATTGGGAGCGATGGCTTTTTTGAAATGGTCTTTATTCGTTTTGCGAAAGCGGTCGAAGTCGATGAAATTGTGGATCACCTCTATGTCGCGGTCAATTTGGAAGGTGGCATAAGTTTGGGAGCGGAGGTCTTCCGATACGGCCGTTACCCCGTCGGAGTTGTTGATGGAAAAAGAAACGACCGGTGCAAAAGCATTGTTATTTCCCACCAGGGTGATGTCGGTGCCGTGCAGTGTAGTCACAACCGGTATATAGCGCCCCTCCTGAAGTAAAATGGTTTTAGCCATATAGGCCACCGCAGCATGAGGTATGGCGTAGTGAACGTGCAACAAATCCAGGTTTTCGTATTTGATCACATCCACGAGTTTGCTGGTCAGAGCGGTGTCGTAGGGAGGATATTCAAAAAGCGGATAATCGGCCGAGCTGACTTCGTGGTAGTACACATTTTCATGGAAATGGGTCAGCCGGGCTGGCTGGCGATAGGTAATGAAATGTACCTTGTGGCCATTTCTGGCCAACCCCTTTCCCAATTCCGTAGCGACGACTCCGCTGCCGCCATAGGTCGGATAACAGACAATCCCGATATTCATGTGGTGCTTGTTTGATGTTGCAAATGGTTGGTTGTTCTTTCTCCTGAATTGAAAATGGTTTTTAGCAGAAAAAGTTTAGAAAACACATCCATTTTACAAAAGCACCTCCGACCGGTTTGGTGCATTTGATTTTAAATCAAAACTTAGCCACCCGTTCCACCCGGCTCACCGTGCCGTCGACCATCACTTGAACAAAATACACTCCCGCACCCACCTGGCTGAGGTCCAGCGGATAGGTGCCGCCAAGTGTGTATTGCTCCTCGAAACGATACAGAGTTTGCCCGACAGGGCTGAGTACCCTTACTGAAAAATCGACTTCGCTGAGAAAGCCAACATCCAACATTGTGTGCCCGGAAGTGGGGTTGGGCATCAGCCTGAAATGGTTGACCAGATCGATCTCTTTCGTGTTTGTGGGCAGACCGACCATGGCGACCAATACACTCACACAACCAAGCGCATCTGTTACCGTGAGGGTGTAATTGCCTTCCGCAAGGCCAGTGATGGAGTTGCTGGTGTTGCCGTTGCTCCATTCGTAGGAGTAGGGGGCCAGCCCTTGTGATGGTTGTACACTGACGGCTCCGTCGGTACCTCCGGCACTACTAACCGGAGTGATGCTGGCATTCAGACCCAGAGAGGGTGGGCAACCCAGGACGTTGATGTTGTCGAGGTCGAGCCAGTAGTCGCCCGTCCCCCAAAAGCCCAGGAACCGGACTTGTATATACTCGCCTGCATAGTCGTCGAGATCGAGTAGTACATTGGTCATTTCCACAATAGGGATGTGGTTATTTTGGTCGATGGTGTGAATGGTGGTGAACGTCTGACCACAGTCGGTGGAAACGGCTATCTCCAGTACATCGCCATCGCCCAGAATCGTTGCCGTAGTGCCGGGGAAATAATCGGAATACCGGTAATCGAAGGTGAGGCTGTCGCCCGGATTGATGGGGCCGAAAACGGGACTTCGCAATTCGTATTCCTGGTCGCCGGACCAAAGATTGTCGTAAGCCACGTAAGATACATTGTTGTGGCCGTTGCCTACCAGGTCGGAGTTGAACCAGCCGGGCGGGGTTACCATCTCTTCAAAATCGGTCAGGAGGGGTAATACGTCTGGGGCGAAGGTGTTGAGTACCATGTCAACTGTGTCGTTGACGGTGCTCATTTCAGAGGGCAGGCTCGTCCAGGCAGTAATGTTGAAACTGGCGTTGAAAATGGCAGAATTAAAAAGGGCATCGAAAGTATACCCGACACTTTCGCCGGGGTTGACGACGAGTGCTCCCACATTTTCGGTTACAACCGGCCCGCCGTCAATTTGATAAGATACATCGAAACCGGTTTGGGGATCATTGCCGTAGTTTCGGATGGTGATCGTGAGGTGGTCCATTTCATCGCCACACAATTGAGTGCTGTTGGTCGACAGGTCCAGGGCTGCCAGATCGTTGGCAACGGGTACGAGGATATGCACGTCGTCGATGCCTATGCCTTCGAAGGTGATAGAACCGTCGGAGTCGAAAGCAAACCGGAAGCGAACGGCGGGCTCACCTGCAAAGCCGGAAAGCAATAGTTGGGCGTTGAGCCAGCCATTGGAGTCGCCGGCCCATACGTCGCCCAGGCCTGTAAAAGTATTGTTGAAGTTATACCAATTGGTGCCTGACCCCATTTGTCCGAGCTTCGACCAGGAGGCACCTCCGTCGGTAGAGCTTTCGAGCCATGCTCCATCGTAGCTGAGTTCGGTGTTGTAATAAATGGAAAATCCGAGGATGGGGTCTTGAGAAAAGCCGCTGAAATCCATGCAGGGTGAAAGCAGGTAGGAATGCTCATTGTTTTGGTAATCGCCATCGGGATTGGTTACATAGGCAAAGTTGCCGGTAGCGGCATCGGTGATGACTTGTCCGGCAGGAGTGCCAAAGGCCCAGGAATTGTTGAATCCTGTTTCGTTGAAGGGGAACCACCCCTCTTCGTTGGCGATATAATTGCTGAAGTAGGGTATTTCGGCGATGGTGGCGATGTGTTCGACTTCATAAAAAAAGGTATCGTTGGAGAGGTCGGCGTCGGTGGCCAATTCTGTCCATGCAGCAACAGAGTATATGCCTTCGGAAGAAAAGTCGTAGGTGGTCTCAAATTCGACGGTGACCATGCTGTCGGGGCCAAGCACACCGGTAAAGAATCCGTCGGTGGGTTGCATCACGCCGACATCCTGACCGTTTACGCTGAAGCGGAAAGGAATGAGGGATTGGGGGATGTCTCCAAAATTGAACAAGGTAACCTTCACCATTTCCTGCTCGGAAAGGGTGCATTGATTAGTGGGCGACTCAACATCGATGATGCCGACATCGTTGATTTGTGACCAGCCCCCGGTTGCGAGCAAGGTAAATAGTGCGATCAGCAGAAAAACGGGCTTGCCGGGTGAGTCTATATTGCAGTAAAGGGAGGAGAGATATTTCATAAATGGTATGGTTTTATTTTGCTCAAAAGTACAAAAATCATACTGATTAGGTGTAGCGGGAAGCTGCTGCAAAAGGCATATAGTAAAGCTCAAAAAACCAGCCTGCCGGCTGGCAGGTAACTTCCCTTTTTTGAATCTTTGAAACATCGCACAAAACCTGCCTACCGGCAGGCCAATGTCGTTAAGTTAGGTTTATTTTTATATATAACTAACTGAAAAAATTATGTTCGCGAGATATCTCTGAGATTGTGCGTTTAATTATTGTGGCCTCAGGCTACATTTTTCAACGAGTTATACATATAAAAAATGCAATCTTAATGACATTGACCGGCAGGCAGGCGCTCACTATCAATCGCTTATTTGCACGATGTTTCAAAGATAGCGGGAATTTATTTTTCGAGCGAGCATAATTTGACATTTAACTAAACATTTCCCCAAAAGGACTGTTAAAGCGTTTAGCCGAGTTCTGTGTTTAGGCTTGCTCAAAAAACCAGCCTGCTGACAGACTGGTTTTTTGAGTATCACTTAGAGGAATAAAAATCTTCTTTTGGCTGTTTATACCATCAAAGACCTGGAAAAATTATGTGGCATCAAAGCGCACACCATCAGGATGTGGGAACAGCGCTACGGCCTGGTGATACCCAACCGCACGCAGACCAACATTCGTTACTACGAAGAAGACGACCTCAAAGATCTGCTCGACATTGCCACCCTCAACAAAAATGGGTTTAAGATCTCCCACATCGCAAAAATGACAAAGGCCGAGATCCGGCAGGAGGTGTCCAATTTGTCGGTCATCAATTTTGAGAGCGATGCCCAGCTCAACACCCTCCTGATGGCGATGATGGAAATGGATGAAGAAAAATTCGACTACGTCCTCACCAAAAGCAGCAAAGAAAAGGGTTTTGAAGCAACTATGTTGGAACTGGTATTTCCCTTTCTGGAAAAGCTCTCTGTGCTGTGGATAACGGGCTCTGTCAGTCCGGTACAGGAAAACTTTATCACCTGCCTTTTCAGGCAAAAAATGATGACGGCTATTGACCGCATTCCGCTGACCAAATGCCGCTGTGCTGCCCGGCTATTGTTGTTTTTGCCGGAAGGCGAAGATCAGGAGTTGAGCATGTTGTTGATGCAATACCTGGCCCGGTTGAGGGGTTTAAAAGCCACTTATCTGGGCCTAAATGTCAGCCTGATCGACTTACAGGACGCCTATAATATCTGTCGGCCTACACACTTGTTTACCATGATCTCGGAGCGGTTTGACCGCCAGCCGGTACAAAAGTACATCGATCAGTTGGCAGCTCATTTTTCCGATTGTCAGGTTTGGTTGTCGGGCTATCAGGTAGTTGCCCAGCCGGTAGTTTGCCCCGAAAATGTGGTGATCCTGCCGGGGCTGTCAGATACCATCAATGCGTTGAACCAGTTGAGCCAGCATTGAAAGCGAATGCCCATTTTTGGGAAAATCAAATTTTTCACAGGCCTTCATTAGGTGCTGTTGCCGATAAATGATAGCTTTGCGCTAAAATGGCAACAGACACTTTAATTTTTACTAAAAACTTATTTCATCCATGAAGACTGCAATCAAATTCACCTTGCTCGTGCTGGTACTTGGGCTTTCTTTTACAGCCTGTAAGAAAAAAACAGCAGGCGAAAAAGCCAAAACCGGCGAAGCCACCAAAGCACCCACCAACGCTCCTGCCGACGCGGTCGATTACGTAATCGATACCAGCAACAGCAAAATCCACTGGGCGGGTAGCAAACCCAACAAAACACATACCGGAACCATCAACATTTCAAAAGGAACACTTAGTGCATCTAACAATAATGTTGTAAAGGGCCTTTTTGAAATGGATATGACCTCCATTGCCGTTACCGACTTGCCTGCCGGCGAAATGAAAGACAACCTCGAAGCGCACCTCAAAGGAACGGTTGAGGAAAAAAGAGACGACTTTTTCAACGTCAGCAAATACCCGGCAGCTACTTTCCAGATCACCAAAGTAGCTCCTTCAACCGGCAACCCGGATGCCACCCACAACGTCACCGGGAACCTCACCCTCAAGGGGCAAACCAAAAGCATTACCTTTCCGGCCAACATACAGGTAACCAGTGCCGGAATTTCGGCCGTAACGCCTTCCTTTAAGATCAACCGCACCGAATGGGGAATCAATTTTATGTCGAAATCCATTTTGGATGATATAAAAGATGGATTCATCGAAGATGATATTTCTTTGACCATCAACTTGGTTGGGAAGAAAGGGTAGTTTTATCAGCTATTCTCAATTGATATGCTAATGCCCCGGATTTTGTGAATTTCAAATGGAGAATTGCTGTAAATGATTATTGAATTAGACAATAAAAAGCACTTCGATCATCCGGTCGGAGTGCTTTTTTTAAATCCATCCCAAACAAATTATGAAAAAACGTAATTATTCCCTATTTTAGAGGTAGCGTTGACCCCTGCACAGCAAAACGAACAGCACACGGATGGATTATCGAAGATTATTCGAGCTATTCCCCTACCAGCAAGCCCGCTTTCCGCAAAAGGCAGCCATTGTAACACGTCAACACAGAAAATGGCAGCCGTTTTCGACTTCCGACTGCCTCGAACGGATCAATCAGGTCAGTGCCGGACTTCTCGATTTGGGCCTTAAAAAAAGCGACCGGATAGCCATAGTAGCCGAATCGGGCAGCCCGTGGTGGCATTTTGTCGATTTTGGTGCCCAGCAAATAGGCGTCATACCCGTGCCCATCCACGCTGCATCTTCCACCAACGATATGCGCTTTATACTTCAAGATGCGTCGATAAATCTGGTTTTTTGTGCCAACGAAATACTTTATAACAAAGTGTTGACAGCGCAACCCCCCAACGCCCCTAAACTGTCATGCTACTGTTTTGAAAAGATCAATCAAATACCGCATTGGGAATCCATACTCCGGCATCCGTCCACCAAACATATGGCCACTATTGAAGACCGCAAACGCGCTATCCACGACAGTGACCTGGCCACGATCATTTACACATCCGGCACCAGCGGCCAGCCAAAAGGGGTTATGCTTTCGCATAAAAATATCATTTCCAACATTAAATCTACAATTGCACTACTTCCCATCAATTGTGACAAAACCACCTTCAGTTTTTTGCCATTGAGCCATGTGTTCGAACGGATGGTTACCTACGCTTACATCGCTGTGGGGGCTTCCATCTACTACGCCGAATCGGCCGAACACCTGATGAAAAATATCAAAGAGGTCCGCCCGCATTATTTTACGGCAGTACCCAAAGTACTGGAAAAAATGCAGGCAGGCATCCAGCGGGTTGCCAACCAAAAAGGGGGCTGGCCAAAACGACTGATCAACTGGTCATTGCAATTGGGGGCGCGCTTTCCCGATTCGGGCAAAATGTCACTCGGTTACTGGGCCAAACACGGCCTGGCCAACATGTTGGTATACCGTTCTTGGCGACAACTACTGGGCGGAAGAGTGGAAGGCATCGTAACGGGAGCCTCCGCTCTTCAGCCGGAACTCGGGAGGTTGTTTGCCGCAGCAGGCATAGCAGTCAGAGAAGGATATGGCCTGACGGAAACCTCGCCGGTACTCGCCTTCAACCGCTTTGATCCGGGGGGACTGCACTTCGGCACCGTAGGGATACCCATTCCCGGAGTACGCATAAAAATCGACCGCCCCGACGAAACCGGTGCCGGAGAGATACTGGCCAAAGGCCCCAACGTGATGCTCGGCTACTTCAACAACCCGGCAGCTACCCAGGCCGTGATCGACACGGAAGGCTGGTTTCATACCGGCGACGTGGGGCTGTTTGTCAACAAACGATTTCTCAAAATTACAGGCCGCAAAAAAGATATTTTCAAAACCAGCGCCGGCAAATACATCGTTCCCGACCTGATCGCCAACAAAATCAAAGCTTCTCCCTACATAGAGCACTGCCTGGTGGTGGGCTTCCACCGGCCTCATGTGGCGGCGCTGATCGTACCCAACTACCCCAACCTCAAGCAATGGTGCGACGACCACAACGTACACTGGACTGCCCCCCAATACATGGCCATCAATCCCAAAGTGGTTCAGTTTGTGGAAGGCATCGTCGACGATGTAAACGAATCGCTGACCAACACCGAAAAGGTCCGCAAATTTACTTTGCTGCACGACGATTGGGGCCCTAATACCGGTGAACTAACCCCCACCTTGAAGCTGAAACGGGAATTCGTTGCCCGCAAATACGAAAAGGAAATCGAGGATTTGTATAATTAGCAGCGTTTTTCGTAACTTGTCTTGAGATAAACAATACAATTGCAAGCCATGAAAGTAACCCGACTCTTCGACTTTATCCATTTTCAAAAAGAAAATAACCCTCAACAAAGAGCCTTTGGTCAAAAGGAAAATGGCAAATGGGTGTACTACAGCACCGATCAGATCATCGACCAGGCCATGCAGGTAAGCTGTGGCCTGCTGGAATTGGGCGTAAAACCCGGCGATAAAATAGCTTTGGCAGCGTACAAAAACCGGGTCGAGTGGTCGATCATGGACATCGGCATCGGGCAGGTCGGCGCCATCAACGTGCCGGTATACCCCACCATCAGCCCAGGGGAATATGAATACATTTTCAACGAAGCAGAGATCAAGTATTGTTTTGTCGGAAAAGACGACCTCTACGACAAGGTGGCTGCCGCCAAACCCAATGTGCCTTCCCTGAAAGATATTTATACTTTTGATAAACACAGCGATCGCAAATTCTGGAAAGACATCTTCCACACCGGCCGCGAAGAAGAAGTCCGGAAAATAATGGCTGCCATCCAACCCGAAGAACTGGCCACCATCATCTACACCTCTGGCACCACCGGACATCCAAAGGGGGTGATGTTGTCGCATCGCAACATTGTCAGCAATGCCGAAAGTGTAAAGTCGTTGTTGCCGGTCAAAGGAGGAGAGGTCGCACTGAGCTTTTTGCCTCTTTGTCATATTTTCGAACGGACGGCTTCCTATGCCTACGTTCACAGCAGCATCAACATTGTGTACACAGGCACTGACAATCTGGGAGGGGAGTCTGGCGACTTGCAGGCCATCCGCCCTCATTTTTTTACTACCGTGCCCAGATTGTTGGAAAAAGTGTATGAAAAGATCTACAACAAAGGTCTTGCGCTCACGGGGTTGAAAAAATCGCTGTTCTTCTGGGCTTTGGGCCTCACCGAAGACTACGCCTACGATAAGCGATATGGTGGCTGGGGCGGGTTTAAGCGCCGACTGGCCGACCGGCTGATCTTCTCCAAATGGCGTGATGCACTGGGCGGCAATATTGTCGGTGTGTTGACCGGTGCGGCTCCCTGCCCGGTAAAAATGGCGCAGATATTTTCTGCAGCAGGCATTCCCATCCGGGAAGGATATGGCCTTACGGAAACGAGCCCCGGCCTCACCATCAACCGCTATGATTCTGGTGGTGCCATGCTTGCAACCGTTGGACCAACCCTCGAAAATGTACGGATCAGAATCGATGACTCTGACGGCGACTACCGCCCCGGCGAAGGAGAGGTACTGGCTAATGGCCCCAACATCATGATGGGGTATTACAAAAAACCGGAAGTCACGGCTGCTGTCATGAAGGAGATTGACGGCGAGCGTTGGTTTTGTACCGGCGACATAGGTACACTTGTCAAAAACAAAGATGGCCGCGAATTTCTGAAAATTACCGACCGCAAAAAAGAGTTGCTCAAAACCTCCGGAGGCAAATACGTAGCCCCTGCCCCTATCGAAAACAAATTTAAAGAAGACTTTCTCATCGAACAAATGATGGTGGTGGGCGACAAGAAAAAATTCGTCTCCGCCCTGATCGTACCGGCAGAAGAAGCCTTGAAGGATTGGTGCGAGGACTGCAATCTGCCCTGGACGTCGCTGAGCGAAGCCGTCAAAAACCCCCAAGTCATCGGCCGCTATCAGGAGGTGATGGACCGCTACAATCCGCAGTTCAGCCACATCGAACAGATCAAAAAATTTGTTCTTCTCGATCAGCCCTGGGAACCGTTCAAAGCCGATGGCAGCACCGCCGAACTGACGCCTACCATGAAGCTGAAACGCCGCGTGATCCTGGAAAAGTTTCAAGGAGAGATTGATGGGATTTATGGGTAAGGTTCGCTCGAAAAATAACTTGTCACCAAAAAGACAATTTATTTTTTGAGCTTTACTAAAGGAAGTATCCTTTTTATATGAATTATTGGATAGGAAAATGAGATTTTTTTTAGAAAATCTCATTTTCCTGCATTAAAACTTGCATTTAATGCATTAAAATTCGTAATTTGTGATTTACTCACAAATAATGACATAATGCTTCTTGAGTTTAGTGTAGCCAATTTTCGATCTTTTAAAGACCTCCAAACGTTGAGTATGGTTGCTCAGCCTATAAGGCCCAAGTATTCCTGGTTGGAAGGTAATTTGTATTCTTTGAAAAAAGGGAATTCACTCTTGAAAACAAAAGCTTTGTACGGGGCCAATGCCAGCGGCAAGAGCAATTTGATTAAAGCCTTGGTGTGTTTTATTAAGATCATCAATCATTCCGTAAAGGACGAATCCATTTTAAGCCACCTTATCGAATCCTTTTATTTGCATAAGTCCACGATCAATGAACCGTCATTTTTTCAAATGGTATTTATGATCGACGGGGTAAGATATCGATATGGGTTTGAAGCAGATGAGATGGAAATAAAAAGTGAATGGCTTTTTGGAAGGCCCAATATCAAAGAAGTTGAATATTATACCAGAGAGGAAAACAATATCTCGTACAACGAAAAAAAATTTCCGGAAGGAGGAAAATTCGGCTTTTTATTGAACGAAGACAATGAGATTGTCAGACCAAATGCACTATTCTTGTCGGCAGCTGCTTCGTTGAATGGAAAACTATCCAAGAAAATTGTCGATGCCATTTCCAATATTATTGTGATTAGCGGAATGGAAGATTCCTATATGAAAAAAGTCGCTTACAATAAAATGGAAAACGAAGCGGATAGACTCCGGGTGGTGAGGTTTTTAAATGAATCGGGTATTGATCTTGAGGATTTCGTTGTTGAAGAATACGGTGATGAAAGTATTTCTTCCAATTCTTTGCCCCGTCAGATCAAAGACGTTTTGAAAACTGGTAACAAAGTTAAGTTTTTGGCTTCCGTAAGAACACAATACGAGGGCCGATATAAGCCTCATAGTCAAATCAAATGGAACTTTGAGCATCATGAATCCGACGGCACCCAAAAAATGCTCTTGCTGAGCCCCTTCATCTTGGAATCACTGACCGGAGGAAGGCTGTTGGTTATCGACGAATTTGAAGCCCGGCTTCATTCCGTTTTGACGAGGAGTATTGTTGAAGCTTATCACTCGAAAAGCATTAATAAAAACAATGCTCAATTTCTTTTTACAACACATGACACAAACCTGTTGTCCTCAAAACTAATGAGAAGAGATCAGATTTGCTTCAGCAAAAAAAATAAATACGGCGAATCAGTCATCTACTCTCTTGCAGATATAAAAGGCGTTCGAAATGATGAAAGCTACGAAAAAAATTACCTGTTAGGAAAATACGACGCCATTCCTAAAATCCGCGATTTTGGATTTGCCTCTGCCAAAAATTAGCTATGCCTAAAAAGTCAAAATCGATCAAGAAAACCGACATTGATGGCAACAAACCCTGGTTGAGAAAACGGAAACTTTCCGTTACAATCTTTTGAAAGATGCACCCTACCATAAACAAAACCCCGTAACCCTGGTGTTTAGACTTTTCGAAAAACTGAATCAGCATGTATGATTTTGCTCATCCCTTGACCTAAAAACTCCAATCCCTCTTCCACGTATCAATAATGTCAATCGAAAATTTGTAGCCAAACTTCGGATCGGTATAGTTCGAGTTGGCCAGTACGCCATAGGCCCCCAGCCGCAGGCGCCTTCGCGGACCGATCTTGAAGGTGCGTTCCAACCCCGCAAAGATCTCTTCGTGGCGCAGCTTGTTTTCGTTGACCCATAAAAACCCAGCCCCTCCAACAACGTGTACCCGGAGTTTTCGCACCAGCGGGATATTATTGATCAATGCGCCATTGAAATGGTGGATGTGGTGTGCTTCAAAAAAGAATTTGGTCACCGCCAGCGAGGTGTCGAGCAATTGAAATGAATGCAGTGGATTGGAATACAGCCAGGGATCCGACTGACGGAAGCGCTTGTAGTCGATGAACTCCAACCCACTGGTATTGAGAAAAGTACCCGTCTGGATGCGGTACCTCGACTGGCCGGCAATGCCGATCTGAAGCTCTTGCTCAATGGTCAGGTCGACAAAATCGTGGTCGATGTCGGACGAGAACAGGTCTGGCCATCCCTTTTGGTGGTGGAGGGTGAAGGTAGGCCATTTGCTGCCAAGCACGATCTTCCGGTTGGGCTCTGTCATGAATTTCTGGCCTGGGGTGTACGACAGGCTGATGTTGCTGATGAAGGCCTGATAGGGTGTAAAAGAGTGGATGGCATCGCTTTCGATTACGTTGTCCAAAAACGTTTCGCTGATGTAGTTTTCTACTGATTTTCGGTCGTGGAAGTCAAAGTCGGTCCGAAAGTAGAATCCGTTGAACAATTCAATCCGGTGGCCAAGGGAGAAGTAGTCATGGAGGATGTAGTTCGACGTTTTCAACTGGTTGATGTAGGCATCATAACTGTTGATCGATTGAAACGACCGTCCCCCCGACATAAATACGTCGGCCAGCCGCATGGGCTGATAGCGATAGCGGGTATTGGCAAATCCCTGGAGGTCTTTGTTTTGCAGCCCTATGTTGACCTGGCCAAACACGGAAAGAGAACGACCGCTCTCCCACCGTTTGAAATACGACGAAAATGGCCCCACCCTGAAGCCGCCCACCACTTCAAAGTCGATCAAACTGGGAATGGGTCCAAAGTAGATGGCTCGTTTTTTCAGGTGGTTGCGAAAGCCGACCCCGTCCCAGATGAGGTCCATAAAAGTGATCTTGTTGTAGAGGGCCTGCACAGAGTCTTTGTAAGCCTTACTATTGAGGATGGCATCGACGCTGTCGCGAAAAGCCACCAGCCGTTGTTCTTCGAGGCTGAGGGGTTCGGGGCGGGCATCTTTCCAGTAGCTGCTGTCGCGTTCGTAGGCCTCTTTGGTGGTGACGGCTACTTCGTTGCCAAAAAATTTTGGCGGAAAGGGGTAGTTGGTTTCATAGTCGGCGTAACGCAGCAGGGTATTACCTCTAAAGGTCTTGTGTTTTCCGATTTTGGTTTGGTAGATCATCTCCAGACGGAACACCATCCAGGTATTGTCAGCCAATTGTTGGTGATCCTGTTTTAGCCGAAAGGCATCAAAAAATTTCAATGCGCCTTTCGAGAAGGAGAGATCGAGTCGGTTGATGTTCCAAAGGCCCTCGTTGATGTAGATGTGTCCACGGCAGGTGGCGTCGCCTTTTTTGCGTGGTATGACTTTTATTTTGTGTACCAGCAGTCCATCCTCTTCCACGCTTTCTACCAGTTTGAATTTATACGAAAGTATGGCTGTACGGCTCAGGGGCGAAATGACGGGCACCTCTGCAACGCCTTTCAAAAATACGAGGTTGCGATAGAAGTTGAAATCGCTTTCGCCAAAACGGGGAATAAAAAGCCCGTCTTTATCGCCATAGGCTTTGTAGGCCGACCGTTCTTCCTTGTACCGTTTGGGGTATTGGAAGTTGAGGGTCATTTGCATTTCGATCATGTTGAGATCGGGGATGGCGGCCTTGCGTTTTTGTTCGGCTTCCGCAAATGGGTCGGCGTCGGGGGCAGGTGTATCGTCAGTTTTTTTATTGGGCGTGTCCTTTTTGGCCTTCTTCTTCTTCTTCTTTTTATTGTCGATTTCTTCTGTGGCTTTGACGTATACTTCCGTTCGAAAGCTCTCCACCTGGCGGACGTATTTGTCTTTATTGTCGATGGCTTTTTGAATAATGGCGTAGGCGGGGTCTCGTTTGGAGGCTTTGACGACGATCTGTTCCAGTTCGACATCGGAAGCGGTCAGCCAGATGTCTTTTCTCACTGGTTCGTTGTCTACAATGAGTACAATGGTTTTGGATTCGTAACCCAGGGCGGAAATAGCCACCTCGTAGTCGCCGGGTTCGAGGGTCAGAAAATAGTATCCCTCTTCATTGGCGGTGGTGCCAACCTGGACTTCTTTCAGGAAGATGTGGGCGAAGGGGACGGGCTGGTTTTGCTCATTCTGGATGTAGCCGCTGATGCTTTGCGCAAAAAGGGCATTTCCAAACAGCAAAAATACCAGGGCGATTAGCCACGGATGAAATGAGTAATGAACGCTCCGATGCATGGTGTTTTTAATCTACCCTTACTCAACGCGTTGTTCGGTATTATATTTCGCATAAATGGCATTGATGGCGGCGGCCAGTTGGTGGTCTTTGGCGGTGACGACGTTGCCGGCGTCGTGGGTGCTGAGTTGTATGTCTACGGTATTCCAGACGTTGCTCCAATTGGGGTGGTGGTTCTGTTTTTCGGCTTCAAAAGCCACCGCGGTCATAAAGGAGAATGCTTCCGCAAAATCGGTGAAGGTAAAACGGGCTTGAAGTTGATTGCTGGCTTCTTTCCACATAGCGATACGAAATTAGGTGTTGTTTTTGGAAAAGGCAATTATTTCGGCCACTGTCAGTTGGCTAATTCTTTTCGTTTCTTGTATAATTTTTTTTGTTTTTTAGATGCTTTGATTTGTTGTATTTGTCGTTGTACGCTTTGGTGAGCGTTCCACCGCAAATAGATGCCGCTTCCAAGGAGTACGGCCCATCCGAGGCCAAAGGCGGTGTTGCGGAGTAGTTGCATCAACCCGCCCAGTTTTGGGAAAAAGGAGTTGACGACCAGCAGCTCAAAGGCGATGACCATAGCTGAAAATATAAATAACAAGACACTTACGGCCCTGGCCCGACGTACTTTCCGGGGCGGCTGTGCCCTCCGGCATTTTTTCAGGAAGCGGGCGGCGAGTTGGTCTGTGGGATCCATCCGGATCAATTCCTGGAGGATGTGTCTGCATTTGGCGTATTCCATGAGGTGGTAGTAGGAGGCGGCCTTTCGGAAAAGCAGTTTGCGGTATACCCGTTCGCCGTTGTATTCGGCTACATTGAAGTAGATGACCGATTCGATAGCGAAGTCGCAACTTTCTACATAATTGGCGTAAGCCCCTACCTCAAATAGGGCATCCATGTAGGCCAGCAGCAATTCAAAGTATTCCTCGAAACTGAGCTGACGGATGTCTTCTTCATATTGTTCAAAAAATCGAACGATAGACTGGTACTCTTTGGCGCCAATTTCTTTAAAATTCAAATACACTTTGGAGCGATATGCCTCATGGGGAAGTCTCATTGCCGGGACGGGTTTAGTTCATGTATTAGTTAATTCATATATGGTTTAGTTCGTATAAAATGGGTTTACTTGGACTGGCATCCGCTTCAAGCGGTGCGAATGATAAATTTAATAAAAAAAATCCATCTTTGATACTGTTATCAACGAAAATTAACTCTGTAATGCTGCAATTTTTGCGGTTTTTTTTCGACTGTGGCTGGATATTGCCAAAATGCACGGTGGGAGAGCAGCTTTCCGCCGTCGTCTTCCCGGTCGACGGAGGGCAGGTCGACCAGCAGGTGTCGCACCCCACCTTCCACCAGGTATTGGATCGCTCCGGAGTGGAAGTACGGCGGGTTGGTGCCGGAGTAATGCCGGGTCTTTTTTGAATCATCATTGGGAAGGGTACGTATGACGAGGGCCGGGGCCTCGTATTTGGTGAAAACCTCCTGTATTTGCTTCAAGCCTATGACCCGGTCGCCATTTTGCTGTAATTCTGGTTGTATGGTTACCAATTTGGCCAGATGGTGGAACGATTGCATGCAATCGTTGATGGTAAACACCTCCTCAGCGATGTGCCCTACACATTCGGTGTGGGTACCGTTGCCGTGGGGATTGAGATGCACATTCACGAAATTGACAGGGCCGCCCCGGGCGACGGAACCGACAAAGCCGCCCGCCACCACCGGCTCTATGACCACCGGCGGTGCGTAGAAACAATTGACCGTATTGTTGCCCGGACGCAGGGGGAGGGAAATATCGAGCGGTTTCGAAAGGTCGGCCTCATATTGTATGTTGTGGAAGGTTAATGTAATTTGCATAATTATTTTTTGACCAATTTGAAAAACAAAAATCGCATCATTTCTACCCCCAAAAAGTGAATTTATAAATACGTTGGAAAATAACTATATTGCCAACTGGATTTGTTTGATTATTTTTTGTTAAATTTGGGTAAAATCAAATTCCTAAAACATATGCACCGAGCGCTTCGTCAGCAAGCAGCCATCGTGGAACAATTATTACAGCCGGAAACAGAGCTGGAAAAGAGACTGCTCACCATTCCCGAATTCAAGGCGGGCCTCCATTGGGGTATTCCGCGTTTTGGGCACCCCGAAGGGCAGGTATTCCGACACATCAAAGAAGTACTCGACAATATCGACCGCCTCCAATTGCCCTGCGACCAGATCCGGCAGCAACTTCGCCTCATCGCCTTCGCTCACGATACTTTCAAATACAAAGAAACCAAAAAACGTTCTTCCGGCGACTTGTCGAACCACCACGCCACCCTCGCCCGCCATTTTATGGAAACGCATACCACCGACTCTACCATACTCAACATCATCCAATGGCACGACGAAGCCTACTACTGCTGGCGCACTGCCACGGTGTACCGCTACCCTCCCGACGGCGAAAAACGACTGGCCCAACTTCTGGACACCCTCGGCGATGACCTCCAACGCTACTATCAGTTTTTTGTATGCGATACCCGCACCGGCGACAAAAACCAGGCTCCCGTCAAATGGCTGGAGGAGCGGCTGGAAGGGGCTGTGGAGATGGTGCAGTTTTAGAGCCGACTGGTGAAAGAACGGCCTTTTTTCCTTTTCCCATTGTCAGGAACTATTTCCAAACTCCCTCTGTTCCCTTCTCAATCAGATCATAATTTATATGTATCCTATCCATTGCAACATTCGTAAAATCGGTAACTTTGCATTTCTGTACCAAACCCATTAACTCCAACACATGGATGCACCACTAAAACTCTACAACAGCCTCAGCCGGAAAAAGGAAATATTCAAACCGATCAATGAAGATTACGTCGGCATGTACGTTTGTGGCCCCACCGTATATAGCGACGTACACCTGGGCAACTGCCGCACCTTCACGCATTTTGATGTCATATATCGTTATCTCAAATACCTGGGTTACAAAGTGCGCTATGTGCGCAATATCACTGATGTGGGCCACCTGCTCAACGATGGTGAAGACCGCATTCTGAAAGGAGCCCGCCTCGAACAGGTTGAACCCATGGAGATCGTCCAGAAATACACCCTGGGCTTTCACGATATGATGCGGATTTTCAACAACGAGCCACCCAGCATTGAGCCCCGCGCCTCCGGCCACATCCTCGAACAGATCGAAATGGTGCAGGCCATTCTCGACAATGGCTACGCTTATGAAAAAAATGGCTCCGTGTATTTCGACACCCTCAAATTTGCGGAAGCGACCGGCCTTTACGGCCAACTCTCCGGCCGCGTGATAGACGAACTCCTCCAGGAAACCCGCGACCTCAAAAACCAGGGCGATAAAAATCATCCTGCCGATTTCGCCATCTGGATGAAGGCCGCCCCCGACCACATCATGCGGTGGAACTCTCCCTGGGGCGAAGGCTTCCCCGGCTGGCACCTCGAATGCTCGGCCATGAGTACCAAATACCTCGGCAAAACGTTCGACATCCACGGCGGTGGCAACGACCTCAAATTCCCACACCACGAAAATGAGGTAGCCCAAAACAACGGCGCCTGCAACTGCTCGCCCGCCAACTACTGGCTGCACACCAACATGCTGGAGATGAATGGCCGCAAAATGTCGAAAAGCGATGGCAACACCATTACACCGGAAGAGCTGTTCACCGGCGACAGCCCCCACATCAGCAAAGCCTATGGCCCGATGATCCTGCGGTTTTTTATGCTTCAGTCGCACTACAGAAGCACGCTCGACATTACCGACGATGCCCTTCTGGCCGCCGAAAAAGGCTATCGACGGTTGATGGAAGCCAATAAGCTGTTGCAAAATATGACCCACCCGGGCCAGGGAACCGATAAAGCCCTCGGCCAGGAAATCAATACCCTGATCGACGCCGCCCACGAACAAATGAGTGACGACTTCAACACGCCTATGGCACTGGCCCGCCTCTTCGAATTGGTGACCAGGGTCAATAGCCTCAAAGAAGGACATTTGTCTATGTCGGACTTATCGGAGACTACTTTCAAACGGCTCCAGTCGACTTTTCGTGACTTCATTTACACCATCATGGGGTTAAAAGACGAAACCAGCGCCAGCTCCGACGGCAACGGCACAACGGATGGGCTGATGAGCCTCATTCTCGACATTCGCCAAAGCGCCCGCGCCAACAAGGATTGGGATACTTCCGACAAAATACGCGATGCCCTAAAAAACCTGGACATAGTGGTGAAAGATGGAAAGGAGGGTACTTCCTGGACGAAGGGGTGAGACTGCTGCGGGCTTATTCTCCGCCGGGGTAGAAAAGATCGTCCATATTTACCTCCGAATGGATCTCTTCGGTGTAGTATTGGTTTTGTACGGCTGGGTAGGTGGTGAGGAGAGTAGATACTACTGATTTTTTAGTCTTTGTTACCTGTTCAAATACGGCGCGTTTTCTGCGCAATTTGGTGAAGAATTCTTTGGAAATGATGAATTCTTTGTTGGAAAATTTGGCCTCACATAAATTGACGACGCCGTCTTTTCGGTTGATGAGTAAATCAATCTGAGCGCCGGGATGCTCATCGTTGCCTTTGTAATGCCAGGAAGATACTTCGGTAAAGGTGCCGCTTAGTCCCAGCTTTCTTATTATTTGCGGGGTATGGAGCATGCAGATATTCTCGAAGGCGTAGCCGCTCCATGCAGTAAATCTCCTGTCGATAGATAACTGTTGCCAGGTGTTACTCAGGTTGGAAACATTGCCTTTTATGAACCGAAGGTAAAAGAGCGAGTACAGGTCAATGAGGCGGTAAATACTTTCTTTTTGCTTTTTCCGGAAGGGGCGGTATTTAAGAATAAATCCACTTTCTAACAATTCTTTTAACGACCGGGTAAAAGTACCTCCATCAGCCAACCCTGATTTTGCAACCAATTTATTTCTTACCAGGCCGTATGGGTTTGCAGCAAGTGCTTCGATAACCGCAACATGATTGGCCGCGTTTTTAAACAGGGAATAATACAACTGCTCGTATTCATCTGATAGCAATCCGGTCGGAGAAAAACAAACTTCATCGATAAGCTGGGTGGCGCTTTTTCCTGCACTTAGCTCATTTAAGTAAAACGGAATACCTCCCATGGCCATATACAGCTGTAGGATCTGATAGCGGGAAAATTTGAGTTTTTTTGTTTACAAAAAAGCTCCGTTTGGTGAAGGTTGAACGGTTCTAGTTTGATTCTTCGGGTTACCCGGTTGTACAATCCTCCTTTAGACTTTAGTAGCTTTTTTTTCATCCAGGAGGCTGTCGAACCGCAGGCGACCAGCACAGCATTATTCATTTTGGAGGCATGCTGATTCCAAAAGTATTCGAGTGCTGACACAAACCCAGACCTGGGGACATCCAGCCAAGGCATTTCATCGATAAAGACAACTGTTTTTTGATTTGTCTGATGTTGAACTTCGTATAAGTAGTCGGTCAAATAAGAAAAAGCGGTTCCCCAGTCTTTGGGTGGATCTGTTTCTCTTTGTCCTTTGGTAAGTCGAATATATTCTCTGAAAAAATTGCCCAGTTGTACTTTTGTCGGCTCTTCGAATGCACCAGAAAAGGAAAATCCAATGTGCTTTTTCAGATGTTCATAGATCAAAAAGGTTTTACCTACTCTTCTTCTACCATAAATCGCCAAAAACTCTGCCTTGTCGGAGGCCATGATCTTATTCAGAACCTCCTGTTCTCTTTCTCTTCCTATAATCTGGTTTGCCATTCAAGATAGATTGTTAATTGGAAAAATCGCCTTAAAAATACGACATTTTTCCAGTTATATGAATTATATCTGGAGAAATCGATCATAAATAAAGACATTTTTCCACGTATGATGTGCTGTGTTTATCAAAAAATGTGTGCTGTGTTTATCAAAAAATGACTATATAGTGAGCAAATTTGACTTAAATCGAAAATATGAATTTTTCATCTATAAAAAAAACACCTGTGCTATCCGTCATAGCGCTACTCCTCCTCACCGCCGCCTGCCAATCCGACCCCAAACCCCAAAACAAGCCCGATACCCCTCCAGTCAAAAAAGAACGGACCAAAGTACCCCGCTTCAACCGCGATTCGGCCTACAACTTCGTTGCTCGGCAGGTGGCTTTTGGGCCCCGCGTACCCAATACCCCGGCCCATCGCCAATGCAAAGACTGGATGGCCGATCAACTCCGCGCTTTCGGTGCAGAAGTAATGTTACAAGACTTCAAAGCACGGGCTTACACCGGTACCGTCCTGGAAGCCACCAACGTGATCGGCCGCTTCAATCCGGCACATCCCAAACGGGTGGTACTGGCTGCCCACTGGGATTCCCGCCATGTAGCCGACTACGACCCCGACGAATCCAAGCAAGACCAACCCATCCTCGGTGCCGACGATGGAGGTAGTGGCGTGGGTGTATTGTTGGAAGTGGCCCGGCTACTCGGACAAAACCCCATCGACCTGGGGGTCGACATCGTATTGTTCGATGCCGAGGATCACGGCGAGGGGCAGGGAGAAGACCACACCACCTGGTGCCTCGGCGCCCAGCATTGGGCCAAAAATCCGCATGTGGGAGACTACAAGGCCCAGTTTGGCATCCTGCTCGACATGGTGGGCGCCAAGGGTGCCCGGTTTACCAAAGAAGAAGTGTCGATGAACTACGCTCCCAACGTCATGAACAAGGTGTGGAAGCTGGCGCAAAACATGGGCTACGGCAACTATTTTGTCGACGATCCGATGCGCGCCGTGATCGACGACCACCTCTTCGTCAATCAACTCGCCCGCATACCCATGATCGACATCATCAACCGCCCTGCCAACACTCAAACTGGCTTTGTCGCTCACTGGCATACTCACCGCGACAATATGGACGTCATCCACAAAGGCACCCTGCGTGCTGTGGGGCAGACGGTGTTGGCGGTATTGTATCGTTACTCCGACGGTAGTTTTGATTTGATGACGATTTCCCGATTTTATTTATAAATTTAGGCTTTCAGATTCGTGGTTTTAATCTGTTGGGTAAGTTTTTGTACTTTGCTCTTTTCAAAACCGGGCAATGGTCCCAAACAACGAACAACAACAAATGGCAATAGAAAAATACATAAAAAACTATATCAACGGCACCCTGGTACCTCCCGATAATGGAGAATATTTCGACAATTACAACCCCGCCACCGGTCGGGTGTACAGTCAGATTCCCGATAGCGACAGCGCTGATGTACAACTGGCTGTAGAAGCAGCAGGACGCGCCTTCCCTGCCTGGTCGACTACCGACCTGGGTACCCGCTTCCGCATCCTCACCCGCCTGGCCGACATCATCGAACAGAACCGCGAAGAGTTTGCCCGCGCCGAATCGCTCGACTCCGGCAAACCCATAAAAACATCGCAGACCATCGACATTCCTCGGGCCCATCAGAATATCCGGTTTTTTGCGACGGCGATCATGCATTTCGCCTCCGAGTCGCATGCCATGACCAACAAAGCCATCAACTTCACCCTTCGGCAGCCCATTGGGATCGTGGGGTGTATTTCGCCGTGGAATTTGCCGCTCTACCTGTTTACCTGGAAAATTGCGCCGGCGCTCGCCACTGGAAATTGCGTAGTAGCCAAACCCTCTGAGATGACCCCCATGACGGCCTACCTTTTGTCGAAGGCGGCCATGGAGGCCGGTTTGCCGGAAGGTGTACTCAACGTCATCCACGGGTTGGGACCCAAAGCGGGGCAAGCCATCGTAGAACATCCGAAAATAAAGGCCATATCGTTTACCGGAGGGACGGCTACGGGCAAGAAGATCATCCAGACGGCCGGTCCGATGTTCAAAAAATTGTCGCTGGAGCTCGGAGGCAAAAATCCCAACATTATATTTTCGGATTGCGATTTTGATGCTATGATGGTAGGTACGTTGCGTTCGTCGTTTACCAACAACGGGCAGGTTTGCTTGTGTGGCTCCAGGATATATGTGGAGCGGCCGCTTTACGAAAAGTTCAAAAAGGAGTTGGTCAAACGGACCCGGTTTTTGAAAGTGGGCGACCCCTTTTCGACGGTGACAGACCAGGGGGCACTGGTGTCGCGGGCACATATGGAAAAAGTGATGAGTTACCTGGCTTTGGCCGAGCTGGAGGGAGGGACCATACTTTGCGGCGGCAAACCCGTCAAAATGAAAGGCGAACTGGAAGGAGGATACTATTTGCGGCCGGCGGTGATTGAAGGGCTCCCGCCCAATTGCCGCACCAACCAGGAAGAAATATTCGGGCCGGTGGTTACGATCACTCCATTCGACAATGAGCAGGAGGTGGTGGGCTATGCCAACGGGACGGAGTACGGCTTGTCGGCCAGCGTTTGGACCAGCAACATCAGCCGGGCCAACCGGATAGCGGAGCAGTTGGAGGCGGGCATTGTGTGGATCAATTGCTGGTTGTTGCGGGATCTGCGAACGCCATTCGGGGGAGTCAAAAATTCGGGCGTGGGTCGGGAAGGTGGGTTAGAGGCCTTGCGTTTTTTTACAGATACTAAAAATGTTTGCATTCGGTATTGATGGGCAGGTGCGGACAATTTTGTCATACCCAAACGGCAAATATTTCTTTTTCCTGGTGTTGGAGGGACTTCTGTTCGTGAGCGGAATGCTGCCGGGTGTCGAAGATAAGGAGATAGCTTTTGTCGAGGGAGTGGATGTCGAGGTATTGGGCGAGTTGATTCAATCCGTTTTGATGGCTTTTTTCGCCGCGCCATATTTTCAGTTCAATGATGTATTTGTGTTGGAAGTAAGTCACTACTATGTCGAGGCGTTTTTCCTCTGATGTTTCCACCTCTTTGAAGTCGTGTCCTTTTCCATTGATGATGGGTTTGAGAAAAGCCAGAAAAATAAGGCGCCAATGTCTTTCCAAAAAAAGCATATCCTTCTGGCTACGTTGCTCTTTCATAAATTGCTGAAAAGACAGCAGTACCCGTTGCATGTCGAGGGTATTGTCGGTGTTGGCGAAGGCAGTATCGTCGAACCGCCGTTTATTGTTTTGCAGAAAGAGGCGCAGTTCTTTGGTGGCCATGTAGTCGTAGATGAGTTGTTCGTAGATGCGGTTGTGTATTCGTAGTCGGCCATTGTCTTTGAAGATGCCATATATGCGTCCCAGTTTGGTTACGGGTTCGTTGGGATTGAAGGGGATAACGGTTCCTTCGATCAACACCTCGTAAGCCAGGTCGTACAGGTCGTTGTTGTTTTCCAGGTTTTTGAAAACCGACTCGAAGTTGGTGTTTTCTTCTTTTAGCAAAAGCTGAACGGCCATTTCTACATCTTCCAAAGTCCAGTTTGTGGGGTTTTCCCTTTCGGGCAAAATGTCTTCGGCGATGATCTGACACAGGCGGCTCACCAGGAAGGGATATCCGGCGGTGTGGTAATGCAGTCGTTGAGCGATGGTAGGTATGTCCATGCTGATGCCTTCTGCCCGGGAATATTCATGGAGCATGGGCGCGATTTCGGTTGGGTTGAAGCTCATTTCTACTTTAAACTCTGTGGCGATGTTCCACGGGCTGTTGTATTGAGCCTGATGCGGATTTCGGAGTTTGAACTTGAGGTTTTTGACATCGTGAACACCGGCCAGCACGATGCTGAAAAAGGTGTGGTGGTTGGGCATAACCCGGCCCAGGTACTTGGTGCGCAGCATTCCCAGAAAATTGAGAAAGGCGTCGTAATTACTACTGGCATCAACCTCGTCTATCAGCAGAATCAACTTTTTGTCGAACCGATTTGCCAGGTGGGTAATGAATCGCGATAGCGCTCCCATATCAGTTATCTCTTTTGTCTGCTCTTCAATAAAGGAGGCAACGTCGGGATAGGAATATTCAAAAAATTTATGCAGCTCTGATATGAACATTTTCGCGAAAGCAGTATCAGTTTCATTCCACTTGCTGTCAATACCCTGAAAGTTGAGAAAAATAGGAAAGTAGTTGGAAGAGATTTTCAACTTTTCCGACAAAGTAAAAAGGATGGTCGTCTTCCCGTATTGCCTGGGTCGACTGATGGTGAAGTATTCTCCCCGTTCGATCAATGCCATTACCTGATCCAACTTCCCGGAGTTGTCCATCATGTAATGCTGGTCGGGAAAACAGGTGCCAGTGGTATTGAATCTTTTTTTCATTTTGCAAATTTATAGGAAACTGGTATTAGAAGTCGTTTTTTTGAACTTTTTCGGAAGGGCAATACCGAAGAAGCAGCCTAAAATACAAGGGTTTATGCTAAATTTTGCAATGGTTTGAGAAACATCTTCAAAATAATCCGTTATTATAGCAGCTAAAACACAAACAATTGAAATCGTACCTACTCATACCGTTGATCATATTCTTATCCACTGCCAACAATGGCTCCTCTACCGATGAATCCGCCGCAGCAGTACCGCCCCACCAAAAAGAAACCGAATGGGTCGATCAGGTCTTCAATCGGATGACCGACGAAGAACGCCTCGGTCAGCTCTTCATGATCCGCGCCTACTCCAACGATAAGGCAACCACCAGCCATATTGCCCAGGTGAAGAGACTCATCGAAGACCATCATGTGGGAGGCCTCTGTTTCTTTCAAGGCACCCCCGAACGGCAGGCCGAACTCACCAACCAGTACCAACAACTCGCCACCCAGGTGCCGCTGATGATATCGATGGACGCCGAATGGGGCCTCGGCATGCGCCTCAAAAGCAGTACCATCAGCTTTCCCCGTCAACTGACTCTGGGAGCCATCCGAGACAACCGACTGATATACGAAATGGGTAAAGAGATAGCCCGGCAATGCCGCCGACTGGGTGTACACATCAACTTCGCACCGGTGGCCGACGTCAACAATAATCCCAAAAACCCAGTCATCAATTACCGCTCTTTTGGCGAAGACCGATACAACGTGGCCGTAAAATCGTACCTCTATATGAAAGGCATGCAGGATGGCAGAGTGATGGCTTGCGCCAAACATTTTCCCGGACACGGGGATACCGATACCGACTCACACTACGACCTGCCCATTATCACCCACGACCGCCAACGCCTCGACAGCATCGAATTGTTTCCCTTCAGGGTGCTGGCCGAACAAGGAGTGCAAAGCATGATGGTGGCCCACCTCCACGTACCCAACATCGACAGTACCCGCAATCTGCCCACCACGCTTTCTGCCAACGCCGTGACAGATCTGCTGAAAAAAGAACTTGGATACGATGGCCTGATCTTCACCGACGGCTTAGGTATGAAAGGGGTGACCAAACACCACAAAACTGGCGAAGTGGAAGCAAAGGCACTCCAGGCTGGCAACGATATTTTATTGCTTCCGCAAAATGTGCCCGCAGCCATTAAGGCTATCCAACAATACATTTCCGAAGGTAAGATATCGCAGACACAACTCCATGCCAGTGTAAAAAGAGTACTCCATGCCAAATACCGGCTGGGGCTCACCCAACCACAGCGGGTAGAATTGGCCAACCTCCGGCAAGACCTCAATGCCACCGATGCCTTTTTGTTGAAAAAACAACTCACTGAAAATGCCCTGACTCTCGTCAGAGATGACGATGGGTTGGTCCCCTTTCGGGAAATCAACAACAATAGCATCGCCATTCTCTCTCTGGGTGCCAAAAGCCGGACGCCATTTCAAAACCAAATAGCCAAGTACGCTACTCTCGAACAGTGGAATGTGGGCATTGACATTCCTTCCGGAAAACAAAAAACACTGGTCGAACAACTCGGCCGAAAAAAAGTCGTGGTAGTCAGCTTGCACGATATGAGCAGCCATGCCAGCAAAGGGTTTGGTGTCAGCCACAGTCAGAAGGCTTTGATCGAGGCATTGAGCCAAAAAACGAAACTGGTACTGATAGTGTTCGGCAACCCCTATGCCTTGCAGTATTTCGATCATGTAAACACCGTGTTGGTAGCTCACGACGAAGAGGAGATTACCCAACAGCTTGTTGCTCAAAGCCTGCTGGGGGTATTTTCCATTCGCGGGCAATTGCCGGTGACCGCTTCCGCCAAAAGTCGGTTCGGCGATGGCATCACTACCAATCCCTTATTTCGTATGGCCTATGATCTGCCGGAAAGCGTGGGACTCGACGGCCAAATACTCCAGCGGGGAATAGACTCTCTGGCCGATGTAGCCATCCGTCTCAAAGCCACCCCTGGCTGCGTAGTGTTGATTGCTAAAGACGGCAAGATCGTATTCAATAAAGCCTACGGCCACCACACGTACAGCAAGCGCCGCCCTCTGGCCACCACCGACCTGTTTGACCTGGCCTCCATCACAAAAATAGCCGCTACCACCCTCGCCGTGATGAAACTCCACGAAGAAGGGAAGATCAACATCTATCAGCCCATCAGCCAGTACCTCCCCGAACTGAAAGGCACCAACAAAGCCCATATGACCATCGAAAACATCATGGCGCACCGGGCAGGGCTCATTGCCTGGATCCCTTTTTACGAGCAAACGGTGTCGGGCAGGCGCAGCCCCCGTCCTTCATCAAAGTACTACAAAAAGGTGCGGACAAAAGAATTTAATACGCCCGTCACCGAGCGGTTGTATATGCTTAGTACTTTTGAAGAGGAGATCAGAAAACAGATCCGCGAATCGGACTTGCGGGCCACCCGCGACTACAAGTACAGCGACCTGGGCTTTTATATGCTGGCCGATCTGGTTCACCACATTTCGGGTCAACCCCTCGACGAATACGTCGACCAACATTTTTACCATCCCATGGGGTTGACCACTACTACGTTTACGCCCCGCGAAAAGTTTGCTGCGGGCATCATCGTCCCTTCCGAAGAGGATAAATATTTTCGCCGCCAGACCGTTCAGGGCAATGTACACGACATGGGGGCAGCTATGCTGGGAGGGGTAAGTGGTCATGCCGGACTGTTTTCCAACGCCGTCGACCTGGTAAGCATCATGCAGATGTTGCTCAATGATGGATACTACGGTGGCAGGCAGTACCTGAAATCCAGTACAGTGCGCACGTTTATCAGCCGCCACAAAGGCTGCACCCGCAGAGGCATTGGCTTCGACATGAAGGAACTGGACGCCTACCGCAGCCAGAATATGTGTCCGGAGGCGTCGACCGGCACCTTTGGCCATCTGGGCTTTACGGGCACCAGTGCCTGGGCCGACCCGGAACACAATCTTGTGTTTTTATTTTTATCGAACCGTACCTATCCCAGCATGCACAACTACAAACTCAACAAGGAAGACATCAGGCCCAAAATGCAGTCGGTGGTGTACCGGAGTATGGGGCGGTGAGGTGGTGTGACTTTTTTTGAAAACATTGCTGACCAAATTCTGTTATCGGAAATTTATGTATTTTCCCCATTATTGATTGTTGAGCCATTAGTATGAATCTCCCTCTAAAAATAGCCCGGCGTTACCTTTTTGCCAAAAAGTCGACCAATGCCATCAATATTATTTCCGGCATCTCGGTCTTTGGACTGAGTGTGGGGACGGCGGCACTTATCCTGGTGCTGTCGGTGTTCAATGGCTTTGAAGATCTGTTGACGGGGCTGTTCAGTAGTTTCAATCCCGATATAAAAGTCGTACCTGCCGAAGGCAAAATTTTCAATCCCGACTCTGCGGCTATTGAAGATATCCGGTTGATCGATGGCGTAATGTGGCTTTCGCAAACGCTGGAAGAAGTGGCCTTTTTCGAATACAAGGGTAGCCAGGATTTCGGTATCCTCAAAGGGGTCGATGACTATTTCGAAGAAGTGACGGGCATCGACTCTACCCTCCGCGAAGGGGTATATTTTCTGGAGGAGGGCAACCGGTCGATGGCCGTGCTGGGTGTGGTAATGCGCAACAACCTTTCAGTAAATGTCGACGACGAATTTACGCCCATGAGCGTCTACATGGCCAAGCGAAAAACCAGTGCTTTTGGCAAACCTTTCAAGGAAAAATTCTTGTACCCGGCAGGTACCTTCGTTATCCAACAAGATTTCGACAGCCGCTACGTGCTTGCCTCCCTCGACTTTGTGCGCAGCATGCTGAACTATCCCACCCAACTTAGTTCCATCGAATTAAAACTCCGGCCCGGCGCTAATATGGCTCACATACGCCGTGAGATCGACCGCATCATGGGCTCCGGCAAGGTACTCATCAAGGATCGCTACCAACAAGACGAAGCCTTCCTCAAACTGATGAACATCGAAAAATGGATGAGCTACGCCATCCTCAGCTTAACGTTGATACTGGTTGCCTTCAATATGATCGGTGCTTTGTGGATGATCGTGATGGACAAACAAAAGGACATTGCCATCCTCAAGTCGATGGGTGCAGAAGACCGTACCATCCGCAACATATTTCTCAGTGAGGGACTATTGTTGTGCCTACTGGGTATGGCGATTGGGATTGCAGTGGCACTGGTGTTGTACGTTGTTCAGAAAACATTTGGGATTGTGCCCATCCCGGCAGGGTTTGTGGTGGAGGCTTATCCGATCAGCATCCGGCTTTTCGACTTCATCGTGGTGGCGCTAACGGTGGTGGGGATCGGATTGCTTGCTTCCTGGGCACCGGCTATAAGGGCGGCGCGGACCAGGCTGGGGGTTATTGAATGACTCCCTACCTACGATAACATGATGAAATTGTATGAAGCGTTTGAATGTCTAAGAGGATTGTTGCTGCTTTATTAAATACCACTTAGAATCTATAAGTGTTTAATAAACTCTGTAGGAGTTAATGACGTGTTTTTCTTAAATGAGCAATAGAATGCCGTTCTCGAGGTAAACCCAACGTCCTTGGCAATGCCTTCAATCGTGAATTTTCGATGATCATCACGAAGCATTTTTTTGCTTTCTCAAAGATCCAAAAGAGGGAATTTACCTGCCAGCCGGCAGGCTGGATTTTTGAGCTTCACTTATTTTTATTAATTTAGTTCTTCGCAGATCCATTTGGGGTTTTCATTGTACTTTTTACGGTAAATTGAAATTATGAAGGATATATATATAACGAATGAGTGTGCTCTTATAGCAACTTTAAAATTATTTTCCTCTAAATGGAAGCCATGCATTCTAAGCCAACTCATGGTTAAAGAAAAGAGGTATTCTGAATTAAAAAGAAAAATTCCAAATATTTCTAAAAAGATGCTTACCGAACACCTTAGGGAACTCGAAAAAGATGGTCTTATTCATAGAGAAGTTTTTCCATCAGTTCCACCTCAGGTAACCTATTCGCTGACAGAAAAAGGGCTTAGTCTAAAACCGGTGTTTCAAACTATTTCAAACTGGGGTGTGAGTAATCTTGAAAGTGTGTCTTCAATGGAAGTTATGCTGAATAGTGAACTTTAGCACCTTTCATTTTATTATTCGCTTTATAAATTATACAAAATAGTACCTAAGGCACTATTTTGTACCGTCTTGATTGCGATACTTTTTCTCCATATCATTGTATTATTAAAACAATTATGGTGATGGAACTAATTGGTCTTCAAGGGGGAATAGGGAGCTATAATGATACTGCCATAAGACATTATTTAGGAACTGGTTATGATCCTAAAAAAATATGCTATCTCGATTCAACACCTAATGTATTCCAGGCACTCAACAAAGGTGAAATAGACTACGGACAGTTTGCAGTTTATAACAACAAATCCGGTCTTTATCAGGAAAGTCTAAACGCTATTGCACACAACACTTTTAAAATCATTGATACTTACAACATTCCCGTTAATCATGCTTTAATGATTCATAAAAATCAATCGTTTAAAAATATAACAAAGATTGTTACCCATAAAGAAGTTGTAAAACAATGTAGAAACAAAATTAATGAGCAGTACAACAATTTAGACTTAGAATATACAAGTGGAAAATTGATAGACCCTGCTACTATTGCCTCTAAAATTGCGGCACAAGATCAGTTTTTTGAGGTTTGCGTAATTGGTAACCCATTGTTGGCAGAAATCAATGATTTGAAGGTGATTGATCACAGTCTTTCGAACGATAAAGATAGTCAATCAACTTTTTTCTTAGTTGCAAAAGATTAGAATAACCTATAAACTCAGTTGAAAACCAATATGAAAAGACTTTGGCAAAAACTCATGATTTTTCTTGCAAGGAGTGAACGTGTAAAAACATTTATGCAATCTCATCGCTCGGCTTCTCGATTGGCTAAAAAGTATGTTGGTGGTTCTACCATTCCTGAGGTATTAAACACCTGCTCAGAATTAAATATAAAAGGGTTTAGGGCTTCATTGTTTTACATGGGCGAATATCATACAGATCAAGTAGTAATTGACAAAAATGTGAGTGAAAAGAAAAAAATAGTTCAGGAATTACAGGATACCCATTTTGACATTCATATATCTGTTGACCCCACCCAAATTGGTTATATGGTGAGTGAAAAAGAAGGATCAAAACATGCCAATGATATTGCCAACTGTGTCTTACATGCTTCGGAAAACAGTAAGGAAAGTAAGAAAAATTTTTTTATGATTGACATGGAAGATTACACAATGGTAGACCCCACTATTGATTTATATAATTCTTTATTGAAGAAAAAACTACCAGTAGCTATCACACTTCAGGCTTACCTGAAAAGAACAAAAGCCGACATTGATAAGATAATTGACTCCGGTGGCGCCATAAGATTAGTTAAAGGTGCATTTGCAGAGAATTCTGATATTGCCTTTACAAAAAAAAAGGAAATTGACAGAAGTTATTTAACTCTTTCACAGATGATGCTTTCATATAGAGCTAAAAGCAATGGTGTTTATCCAATATTTGGAACGCATCATAGGGAATTGATTAAAAAAATCAACCAGATTGCTAGTACTAATGGTTGGAATAAAAATGAATATGAATTTGAAATGCTCTATGGTGTATGTGTTGATGTGCAGGAGGAACTATTATCAAATGGGTATAGCGTAAGGGTCTACCTGCCTTTTGGTGAAGATTGGTGGCCACATGCGGTTAGACGTATTGGTGAAAGCACCAAAAATGCAAAATTACTTTGTCGATCTTTAATTTCATAAAGTAATCTATTTCATTAGTTAAATGAAGTTTCTTCACAAATTTTAAAGATAAATTTGTCTTTCGGTCAGACAGTTTTTTCACCATCCAACTATTGCATATTGTGTGCCCGGATGCACCCAAAGGGGCTTTCAGTTCACGCAGGATAGCCAGCCCCTCACCACTGGCTTCGTGAATTACAATAGAGCACATTGTGGATCACAAAAACAAAAACCCTTGAGAATCTTTTGATAATCAAGGGTTTGCTGTTTCTAAAAGTGGTACCTCCAGGAATCGAACCAGGGACACATGGATTTTCAGTCCATTGCTCTACCAACTGAGCTAAGGTACCTCGGAGAAGAGTACAGGTCAAAAAACCGATACTTTTCTCCGTTTGTCTTTTAAGTAAGCTCAAAAATTAACTTCTCTTTTTTGAATCTTTGAAACAACGTACAAAACCTGCCTACCGGCAGGCAGGCGCTCACTATCAATCGCTCATTTGTAAGTTGTTTCAAAGCCAGCGGGAATTTATTTTTCGAGCCAGCCTAAGCGATGCAAATGTAGGGGGTTTTTTCATTTTGCACAAGCAACCCCTGGTTTATTTACCGTAATTTTCCCGATTTTAGTTCACTTGATTAAGTGGCTTTTGTATCTTTCGTTCAGATTGGCAGTTAGGATTGCCAGGACCAACCCAACATCGATTCATAAACAAACGCCACCATGCTGTCCAGATTTGTAGCTTTCCCCTTCGTCTTTGCCGCCCTGATCTTCCTCTACCTCACCTGGGAGAAAGACGCCAGTTGGGCCATGTACATCGTTCCCAATGTCGTTGCCCTGGCGGTGGTCTACGTTTTCAGTCCGCAGATCGACTGGTGGTGGTACAACCGCAACGTCCCCGAACTGGACCCACACCTGCGCATGATCCTCACCAAACAGCATACGTTTTACAGCCGCTTATCGGAGGAAAATAAGAAACGGTTCCGCGACCGGATCGTCCTCTACACCAAAGCCGTGGAGTTCATGCCCCAAGCCATCCCGTCGGTGCCCGTCGATATTCAGGGAATCATCGCCGCCAACATTGTCCACCTTACTTTTGGATGGAAGGACTACCGGCTGAAAAAATTTGAGCACATCATCGTCTACCCCAAGCCCTTTCCCTCGCCCCAATATCCTGAAAATTTCCATACCTCCGAGATTTATCCCGAAGACAAGGTGGTGATGTTCGCCATCCAACAACTCTTTCCCGGAACCATCTCACCCACCAAAAACTACAACATTGGTCTTCACGAATACGCCCGCGCCTTCCTGTACATGTACCCCGACGATCGTTTTCCCTCCTTCGACGAATCCATCTGGGAAAAACTGGAAGCCATCAGCGGCTTTTCCAAAGATTACATCTTTAAGCACATCAACCGGCCCGACATCGATCCCCTGCCGGTGAGTATCTGCCATTTTTTGATATTCCCACAACGATTCCAACAGTTGGCACCAGAGGTGTACCGCGCCTATAAAGAGATATTCAACCTCGATCCGATGAATGGTACATCGCCCGTGGTGGTGGAAGAGGTCGCGATTGGGGTGGCGTAGAAATTCACACCTGCTTTATCCCAGAATTTCCAGCTCCTTCACAAAAGGTTGACGGTACCACCGTTTGCCCGTGGCTGCAAACATGGCATTGGCAATAGCTCCTCCGGCAGGTGGCAAGGTAGGTTCGCCCAATCCCGTAGGATCATTGTTATTTTTGACAAAGTGGACTTCAATCTCCGGTTGTTCGCCCATGCGGATCATCCGGTAATTGTTGAAATTGTTTTGTTGGGGCTGGCCATCCTTGAAGGTCAGTTCGCCGTACATGGCGTGGCCAATGCCGTCGATGATACCGCCTTCCACCTGGTTGGTAGCGGCAATGGGGTTGACCACAATGCCGCAGTCGATGGCGCAAACCACTTTTTGCACAACAGGTTTTTCTTCTTTAACCACTACTTCGGCTACCTCTGCCACGTAGGTGTTGTGTGAGTAGTAGGCACTGAACCCCTGGTAAACGCCTTCTTTGGGTCGACCCCAATTGGATTTTTCGGCAGCCAGCCGGATCACTTCCATAAACTTGTCGGCGTCGTAGTCAATTTCGCCGGTCGGATCGTTTTTAGCTTGCGCAAAAAGGTCGAGCCGAAATTGCACAGGGTCTTGCCCGATGGCGTGAGCTACCTCATCGAAGAAAGCCTGTTCGGCGAAAGCCAAAAAATTGGTGACAGGAGCCCTCCAGGCACCAGTGGTGATATTGCTTTCGAGGTTGTGCGATTCGGCCAGGTAGTTGGCGATGGCTCCTGCCGGAAAATTGTTTTCCCTGACGGCGTTACGGATATTGGTGCCGGTGCCAGTGAGGTGGTAGCCGGTCATTTTGCCCTCTTTGATGGCTGCTCTGAATTTGTATTTGGAAGCGGGCCGGTAGGTGCCGGCGGTCATATCATCTTCGCGGGTAAACACAACTTGTACGGGTACCTTTGCCAGGCTGGAAATCTCAGCTGCTTCGAGTACAAAATCGCCATAGAGCCGTCGGCCAAAACCACCGCCCATTCTCGTCATATCGATGGTGATCTCTTCAGGGTCTCTGCCCAGAAGGTCGGCTACCCGGCCGTGGGTCCATTGCGGAGTCTGGATGGGGCCGATGAGTTCCACCTTTTCGGGAGTAACGTCGGCATAAAAATTCATGGGTTCGAGGCAGTTGTGGGGCAGAAAGGGAGCTTCATAGGTCTTTTCGATGACCTGGTCGGCATTTGCGAAAGCGGCCTTCACATTGCCATCGTATCGTTTGGGTTCTTTGGCGGCTGTGTCGAGGTGGGCGTGCATTTTTTTATTGTGGCCATCGGTATTTTCGGCGGGGGTATCGGTAACCCATTTGGCCTCCAGTGCTTTTTTGCCTTTTATGGCGGCCCAGGTGTTGTCGGCCAGCACAGCGATCTTGTCGCCAAATTGTAACACGGTGTTTACGCCAGCAATATTTTTCGTCTTGGTATCGTCGAACGATTGTAGCTTTTGGCCAAAGGCGGGAGGGCGGAGCACTACGGCATATTGCATACCTTCTTTTTTGAGGTCGAGCCCAAACAATGGTTTTCCGGTAACGATGCCATCGAGGTCGACATTTCGGGTGTCCTGGCCGATGATCTTAAATTGGGAAGGGTCTTTGAGGTCGACTTTTTCCGGGACGGGTATTTTGGCAGCAGCCGAGGCAAGGTCGCCATAGCCAATGGAGTCTCCTTTGGCGTTGGTGATGGTGCCGTTGTGGGTGGTGCATTCGCCGGGGTCGACCTGCCATTGCTGGGCTGCGGCTTCGATGAGCATTCTGCGGGCGGTAGCGCCGGCCATGCGTAGGCTTTGCCAGCTCTTGCGGATGGACTGGGAGCCTCCAGCCACCTGCCGCTCGTATTTATTGGCGTTGAAAGGAGCTTGTTCTACCACCACATCCTGCCAGGCTACGTCGAGCTCTTCAGCGACGATCATCGGCATGGAGGTCTTGATGTTTTGTCCGATTTCCGGATTGGGGGAGTAGATGGTGACCAGTCCGGTGTCGCCGATCTTCAAAAAAGCATTGATGTCGAACCATTCTGAAGGGATCGCTTTGGCGGCTTTAGTGGCAGCTTCGGCCGTTGTTTCGGTGCTGGAAGGGGTACACCCGGTCATCCAGCTAAATCCAAGTACGAGGCCTCCACCGGCAGCGGCAGAAACCTTGAGGAATGATCGGCGGTTGTGGTGGGTAGGAAGCGTCATTGGAGAGGGAATTACTAATTATTGATTATTAATTATTTATGGTACTACAAATATCTCCGGTCTTATCCTGCTTTAGCAGCGGTTTTGATGGCTGCTTTTATGCGATTGTAGGTACCACACCGGCAGAGGTTGCCACGCAGGGCGGTGTCGATGTCGGCGTCGGAAGGTGTAGGATTATTGTTAAGTAAAGCGGCGGCCTGCATGATCTGTCCGGCCTGGCAGTAGCCGCATTGGGGGACGTCGTGCTGCCGCCAGGCGTTTTGGAGTGGGTGGTCGCCATTTGCCGAAAGGCCCTCGATGGTGGTGATACTTTTATTGTCGACGGTGGAAATGGGCAGGGTGCAGGAGCGCACGGCAGCTCCGTCGAGATGGATGGTGCAGGCACCGCATTGGGCGATGCCACAGCCGTATTTGGTTCCGACGAGCCGGAGATGATCACGGAGTACCCAAAGTAGGGGCGTGTCGGGATCGGCTTCGACGGTGTGGGTTTGCTGGTTGATGCGGAGGGAGTAGGTGGCCATAGTAAAACTATTGGGTGAAGGAAACTGCCCCCAAGATATGGTTTTTACTTATGTTTTCAAAAAGACTTTTCCCTCGTTTTTCCGTTAAACATACGTTAAACCACCCCTTGTATTCCAACAGTTCTCACTTGTAAAACGATGATATAGAAGAGGTTACAAAACGGGGCCGTCGGCTGATCTCTTACGGGAAGTATCCCGGAGGCCCTAAAGTCGTCCTAAGCAATGAAAGCTGACAATAAAATGGTACTTTTGGCAGTCTTTATGGAGACGATGATTATTAAAAAATTAATTTACAGATCATGAATAGCATTGCACTACCAACCACCCTAAAAAAAACGATCCTTTTGGCGACAGCCGCCCTCCTCTTAGCTTTTACAGCAAATGCTCAACGCATCGCCACCGTCAATATCAATGAAATACTGGAAAGCATGGAGGATTATCAGAAAGCTCAACAAAAGCTGGACGATCTGGCTGCCAAATGGCAACGGGAAATCAACGAAGAATACGACAAAATAAAAGGCATGTACAGCCGCTATCAAGCCGAATCTGTACTGATGAGCGAAGAAGTACGCCGCCAAAAAGAAGAGGAGATCATGCTCAAAGAAAAAGAAGTTCGGGAAATGCAAAAAGCAAAATTTGGCCCGGAAGGCGCCCTATTTAAAAAGCGACAAGAGCTGGTTCGCCCCATTCAGGACTCCGTCTACGAAGCCATCGAAGACTTTGCCAACACCAAAGGCTTCGACTTTATTTTCGATAAGGGCGGCTCCGCCGGGATCATCTTTTCCAATTCCCGCTTCGACAAGACTGCCGAAATTATAAAAGCACTCAATGGAGAATAACCAAATAGATAAAGGGCGCGCGTAAGGTTGACTCACTTTTCTGAAAAGCCTCGAATTAACTGGCCACTTAAAGCAAAGCAGTTAAAAAAAAGCCGTACCTTTGCGCCGATTTTTTAAATTCAACTATTAATCTAGTCAAACCCAGACAAATATTTTACTAAAGATCTAAACTTATCCAGAACATGAAAAAGATACTTAAATTAGGAATATTGCTGCTGGCTGTGGCCTTCCTGTCGGTCGACGCCCAAGCCCAAAAATATGGCTATATTGATTCCAACGCATTGATCGAAGCGATGCCTGCCGTCAAACAAATGCAGCCCGAACTGGAATCGCTCCAAAAACAGCTCAACAAAAAACGGGAGCAGATGTACACCGAATACCAGGAAAAACGACAAAGCGCCGAGAAAAAACTTCAGCGAGGTGAAATGTCGCCACTGGAACAGGAAACCATCCAAAAAGAGTTGTTGGAGCAGGAGCAGCAAATCGTCAACTACGAACAGGACATGCAAAAAAAGATCATGGAAAAGCAGCAGTCCCTGCTCAACCCCATCCTAGAACAAGTCAACGACGCCATCAAACAAGTAGCTAAAGAAAAGGGCTACACCATGATATTCGACGCCGCCGTATTGCTTTACGCCGACGAAATGCAGGACGTCAGCAGTATGGTCAAAGCCAAACTGGGCTTATAGTCAGACCTTGCACGATAACAAACAAAACAGACCTATAGGAGTGTTCGACTCCGGCATTGGCGGCCTGACGGTCGCCAATGCTATTTTACGCCTTCTCCCCAACGAACAGATTATCTATTTTGGCGACACCGCCCACCTCCCCTACGGCGAAAAATCGGCCGATGCCATCCGCTATTATTCCCTTCGTATCGCCAAATTTCTTTTGGAAAAAAACTGCAAGATGATCGTCATCGCCTGCAACTCTGCCTCTTCGGCTGCTTACCGGGTATTGCTCGATTTTTTTGAAGGGCAGACTCTTTTCGTCAACGTCGTCGATCCGTTGGTAGATGCGGTGGCAGAAAATGGATTTCGTAAGATCGGTGTTATAGCCACCAAGGCAACCATTCAGTCGGACATCTATCGCCTCCAATTGATCGACCAGCAACCCGGCCTCCAGGTCGCCTCCCTGGCCACACCCCTGCTGGTACCCATGATAGAAGAAGGCTATTTCAACGACGAAATCAGCGAAGCCATCCTCCAAAAATACCTTACTGACCCAGCATTGGATGCCATCGAGGCATTATTGTTGGCTTGCACACATTATCCGCTGATACGCCCCAATATCGAACGGCATTTCGATCCTCCCATCCCCGTTTTCGATTCAACAGATGTTGTAGCCGAAGCTGTTAAAAACAAATTGGCGACAGCCGGCTTGCTCAATTCACGACGCGCTGCGCCCCATCAGTTTTACGTTTCCGACCATACCCCCTCTTTCGAGGAAACAACCCGGCTTTTTTACGGCGAGAAACTGACTTTGGAGCATTTTGCCATTTGGTGAAGATAATTACGCTTATCTTTGCAAAATCGTTTCACCTATGTTCTGCCGGGTTGATCCGGGAAATTGCCGCATGAAAAAACATATATTCACAGATATTCACTATCCGCAGGAAATATATCCGGAGGAGTTGGACCATTACCTGGCGAAGGGATGGTTTCGGATGGGGCAAACGATCTTTACCTGCCGGTTCATCACTTTTCAGAACATCCTTTTTTCAACCATATGGTTGCGGCTGTCACTTGATGGTTTTCAGTTCAGCAAAAGCCAGCGAAAACGGCTTGGTCGCAACCGCCGTCGCTTTACCATTGTCCACCGAAAGGCCGTCTTCGACCACGAGAAAGAAGCGCTTTATCAACTGCACAAAAAACGGTTCAACGGCCATGTATCCAAAAGCCTGTGGCGGTCGTTGATGGGCGATTCGCTGACAAATATTTACGACACCCAGGAGATAGCCATCTACGATGACGATCAACTGGTGGGATGTAGCTTTTTCGACCGGGGCGAAAAAGCTCTGGCCAGCATCATGGGCATCTACCACCCGGACTACCATCGGTACAGCCTCGGCTACTACACCATGCTGGAAGAAATGGCTTTTGGTCAACAACACAATTACACGCACTATTACCCGGGCTATGTGGTGCCCGGTTACGACAAATTTGACTATAAACTGCGCATCGGAATGGTCGACTATTTCCATCCCCGGTACGGCGATTGGCGGCCCTACCAAAAGTTGGATACGGAAGTACTATGGTCCAACCGGTTGTATGGAAAAATGGAGGAGGCCCAAGATCATCTCCGGGCGAAAGGGATCCCACATCAGTTGTGGCTATACCCTTTGTTCGACAAAGACCTGCACGGTTACCCCAAAGATTTTTTTCTCAGGGCGCCGTTGTTCATCAGTTGTTTTCCCAAAAATATCCGGGAGGGCATATTGATCGTGGTATACGACCTTTTTGAGCAGATGTATCAGTTGATCTATGCCATAAACCTCGAAGACCCCGTTTCATTGCTCATGCCGGGTTTTTTCAGGGGCTTCGACCCCGACCGGTCCTTTCTCGACTTTCTGGTACCCCAAAGATTGTTGGCGGTGCAGGCAGAGCCAGCAGGCATCGTCGAGGCAATAGAAACATTGCTTAAGGCAAAATAACCCGTCGTCTCTTCAGATCAATAAAGTCATTATTTGGTAAGCGATTTGCTTTTTAACAAATACATAACACCTAATTTTCGTTTAACTGTTGAAATTGCCTGATAATAATACCCACGACATGAATCTACCACGCATAATCCTGTTTGTGATCTGCCTGCTTGGCGCTAACCTCCTGTGGGCCCAGCCCAAAGAAGAAACCAAACGACTGACCATCGACGGGCAGATCGTCACCGCCATCATCACCGAAACAGATACCTTCCTGGTGGCCGACCTCGATAATGTATCGGTCTCCTCTCTTCGCACGTTTACCAACAAAGACGACTACCGGCGCTACCTCAAATACCGGCGCTATGCAGCAAAGGTATACCCCTATGCTGCACAGGGCATCCGCATCTTTAAGGAAATGGAAGCTACTACCGCCAATATGAGTAAGCGGAAGCGCAAAAAACACATTAAGCGCCTGCAAAAGGAAATGAAAAAGGAGTTTAAAAAACCGCTGAAGGAGTTGTCGCGCACCCAGGGGAAAATACTGGTCAAAATGATCGAAAAAGAACTGAACCGCCCCTTCTACAGTCTCGTAAAAGAACTCCGCGGCGGCATGACGGCCTCCTACTGGAACAGCCTGGGCAAGCTCTACGGCTACGACCTCAAAGACAAATACGAGGAGGGCGAAGACCCCATATTGGATGCCGTGCTTAGCGATTTTGACCTTTCCTATGAGGTGGAGGAGTTGGAGTGAGCCCTCTACCGGTTCAACTCCACCGCAATATCCACCGCCACATCATCTACCAGTTCCACTGTTTCGCCCTTTACCTCATCGGCTAACTTTAGTTTTACGGCAAGGGTTTCGTTGCAGATGTAATCGCCAAATGTCTCCACGGCTGAGGTAATGGCCTCGTGGTTTTGTAATATTACTACTATTTTGTCGGTGACGTTGAAGTCTTTGCTCTTGCGAATGTTCTGGATGCGGTTGACCAGTTCGCGGGCCATCCCTTCGGCGATCAATTGATCGTTGAGGGTCACGTCGAGGGCCACGGTGAGGTCGCCGTCGTTGGCCACCAACCAACCGGGGATGTCTTCGGAGCTAATCTCAAAATCGGCCAGTGTCAAATCGTGTATCTCCCCTTCTACCTGGAGTTGATAGGCGTTGTCTTTTTCGATGCGGGCGATGTCTTCCTGTGTCATTTTCCCGATCACTTCGGCGGCGGCTTTCATGTGTCGACCCAGTCGTTTGCCCAGCGTTTTAAAGTTGGGTTTGATCCGTTTTTTGATCACTCCACCCACGTCGTGCAGGTATTCGATTTCTTTGATGTTGACCTCTGACAATACCAGGTCTTTGACGGCATCAACCTGTTGCTCGAAAGAGGCATCCAGCACAGGCAATAGTATTTTCTGCAAAGGCTGTCGTACCCGCATCTTTTCTTTTCGCCGAAGCGACAATACGAGCGATGATATGCGCTGGGCATATTCCATACGCTGTTCCAGCGCCAGGTCTATGTCTGACTCCTCGGCTATGGTTAGTTGGGTGAGGTGTACCGATTCGTGCCGCAGGGGCGTGTTGTTGGCCAGTGCTTTTTCGCGGATGCCGTTGGTCATATTTAAATACAACCACTCTGAAAAGAAAGGCGCTACAGGCGAGATCAGTTGGGTCACCACCAACAAGCACTGCCAAAGGGTTTCGTAAGCCGCCTTTTTGTCGGCAGAGAGTTGGCCGCTGCCATTGTTCTCCTCCGAAGGATTCCAAAAACGTCGGCGGCATAGCCGTACATACCAGTTGGACAATTGATCGATTACAAAGGTTTCCACCAAACGACAGGCGCGGGTGGGCTCGTAGTCGTCCATAGCATCGGTATATGCTTTTACCAGACTGTTCAGCTTGGAGATGATCCAACGATCAATTTCCGGCCGGTCGGCTATGGGGGTGACGTCCATCTCATCCATCACAAAACGGTCGATGTTACCATAGCCGGCAAAAAACTTGTAGGTGTTGAATAGGGTTCCGAAAAACTTATTGCGCACCTCGACCAGTCCATTGTCGTCGAACTTTAGATTGTCCCAGGGCGGTGAGTTGACCATCATATACCAGCGGTTGATGTCGACGCCGTATTCGGCCAATGAGGCAAAAGGATCAACAGCGTTGCCCAGTCGTTTCGACATTTTTACCCCGTTTTTGTCGAGGACTAATCCGTTGGACACCACGTTTTTGTAGGCCACACTGTCGAATACCATAGTGGCGATGGCGTGGAGGGTATAAAACCAGCCACGCGTCTGATCGACTCCCTCGGCGATGAAGTCGGCGGGGAAGTTGCGCTCGAACACTTCTTTGTTTTCAAACGGATAATGCCATTGGGCATAGGGCATGGAGCCGGAATCGAACCAGACGTCGATCAGGTCGAGCTCGCGGTACATGGGCTGGCCGTCATCGGTGGCCAGCACTACCTCATCGATGTAGGGACGGTGCAGGTCGTCGGGTACATTTTGAGATTTGCCCAACAAGGTGTTTGCATGAGCAATTTCCTTTGATAGTTGTTCTATAGAGCCAATGCATTTTTCCCGCTCTCCGTCTTTGGTGCGCCATATGGGCAGTGGGATACCCCAGAACCGGGAGCGCGACAGATTCCAGTCCTGAAGGTTTTCGAGCCATTTGCCAAAGCGGCCATCACCGGTGGAGGCGGGCTTCCAGTTGATGGTCTGGTTGAGCTCGTACATCCGCTCTTTCATGGCAGAGGCTTTTACAAACCAACTGTCGAGCGGGTAGTATAGTACAGGTTTATCGGTTCGCCAGCAGTGCGGGTAGTTGTGTTCGTATTTGGCGACGTTGAGCGCTTTGTTTTCTTTTTTCAGTTTCACTGAAATGTCGATGTCAACCGAACTGTAATCGGGGTCGTCTTTATAGTTTTTGACATATCGGTTGGAAAATTCGCCGACGGTTTCGATGAATTTGCCCGACTTGTCTACCAGCGTCAGGGTACCGATGCCATTGGCGATGCCCATCCGGCGGTCGTCGGCTCCAAAGGAGGGGGCCGTATGCACGATGCCGGTGCCGTCTTCTGTTGTTACGAAATCGCCGAGTACAACGCGGAAGGCGTCGGTGGCTCCGTTGAGGGGTTCGATGTCGTTGTTGAAGTCGAGGAGTTGTTCGTAGCGGATGCCTTCCAGTTGGGCGCCTTTGAAGGGGTCGCTTTGAGCGAGGATGGCGGGTTTGTTTTTTCCGTCAAACCATTTTTCCACCAGGGCTTTCGCCAAAACGACGCTCACCGGACGATCCGTGTACGGATTGTTGGTTTTTACTTTTACGTATTCCACTTTAGGCCCTGCTGTAAGAGCCGTGTTGGATGGGAGGGTCCAGGGGGTGGTGGTCCAGGCGGCGATACGGACGTCTTCTTCCCTTTGATCGAATAGGAAGTTGGAGGCCTCTCCGGGCAAGACCTTAAACAGGGCTACTGCCGAGGTGTCCTTCACATTTTTGTAGCAGCCGGGGAGGTTGAGTTCGTGCGAACTGAGTCCTGTGCCCGCAGCAGGGGAATAGGGCTGTATGGTGTAGCCTTTGTAGAGTAGTCCTTTTTCGTAGAGGCGATGGAGGAGCCACCAGACCGATTCGATGTAGTTGTTTTCGTAGGTGATGTAGGGATTGTCGAGGTCTACCCAAAAGCCCATTTTGCGGGTGAGGTCGTCCCATAAGTCTTTATACCGCATGACGATCTCGCGACATTTGGCGTTGTATTCCGCCACAGAAATTTTGGTACCGATGTCTTCTTTGGTGATGCCGAGTTCTTTTTCTACGGCCAGTTCGATGGGCAGGCCGTGGGTATCCCAACCGCCTTTGCGCTCCACCCGCTTACCCTTGAGGGTTTGGTAGCGGCAAAAGAGGTCTTTGATGGTTCGGGCCATTACGTGGTGGATGCCGGGTTTGCCGTTGGCGGAGGGTGGGCCTTCGTAGAAGACATAGGTGTTGGACTTGTCGCGTTGTTCGACTGATTTGGTGAAGATGTCGTTGGTTTCCCAAAAAGCGAGTATTTCCTGGTCGATTTCGGGCAGATGAAGCGATTTGACCGTTTTATACATATGTGTGATTTTTTAATTCGTTTTGCGAAAGCGGGACAAAGATAAGATCAATTGAGAACAAAATAAAAAGTGCCGACAGAGGGGGTCATCTGCCGGCACTTTTTGTTCAAAAAACATGATCACTCAACAGATGGTCAGCATCTTTGAATAATAATGTTAATGATTATATTTGAGCGATTTTTCATATTGTGTATGAATAACATTGCTGCAAATATAAAAAGTTCCGGCCAATAATTCAACCATCCTTTGATTTGCCGCAAAGGCAGGCATTATTTATGTATAGATTAGGGTTGCAGCAACCACTTCCCTTCCCAATCAAAAAATCCTCGTAAATTATGGCGCTACAACCAAAACAGAATACCAAATCCAAAAAGACCACGCCAATGGGGCCTGTCTGGGGCATCGACCTGGGCGGTACGAAGATCGAAGGGGTGATACTCGAGGACCGCGATTCGGCCAACGTACTCAAACGCCTGCGGATACCCACCGAAGGCCACCTGGGGTACGAACACATCATCAACCAGATAGCGAGGCTGGTGGAGGTGCTGACCGCCGAAACCGGCATCCGGCCCGGTGAACTGGGCATCGGTACGCCCGGTGCCCTGGAGCCCTCCACCCAAACGATGAAGAACTGCAACACCACCGCCCTCAACGGAAAAATGCTCAAACGCGACCTCGAACACGTACTGGGCATCCCGGTCAACCTGGCCAACGATGCCAATTGCTTTGCCATTGCGGAAACGCTGATGGGAGCAGTAAAGGACGAACTCCCGGAAGCCCGCGTGGTTTTTGGCGTCATCATGGGTACGGGCGTGGGTGGCGGTATTGTCGTGAACGGAGAAATTCTCGGCGGACTGCAAGGGATCGCCGGCGAGTGGGGCCACAATTTTCTCGACCCGTCAGGAGGCGATTGTTATTGCAGCAAAATGGGCTGTGTCGAAACGATCATCTCCGGGCCAGCTCTCGAACGATACTACGAAAACCTGATGGGGATACCCCTGTCATTGACCGAGATCATCGAGCGGCATGAGGAAGGACACGATGAGGTGGCCACTAAAACCGTCCACCGACTGATCCACTTTTTCGGAAAAGCCATTGCGCCGGTGATCAATCTGCTCGACCCCGATGCCATTGTATTAGGGGGCGGCCTGGGTAATATTGACCTGCTTTATACCGACGGGGTGTGGGAGGTGGAAAAGCATGTGTTTAATCACCAGTTGGAGACGCGGTTTCTTAAACCGAAGCTGGGGGATAGTGCCGGGGTGTTTGGAGCGGCTTTGTTGGGGTATTGATCAGGTGATTGAGGAGTCAGGCTAATAAATTAGCCGACTACAGCATTTCTTCCAGAAACTTCATTACTTCGGAGCGCTTGCGGACGGATACGGGTACTTTGGTGCTGTCGTTCATCATCAGGTAGCCGCCATCTGTTTTTACAAATTCTTTGATCTGCCGGGCGTTGACCAGGTGGGATTGGTGAACGCGGAGGAACCGATGCTCTTGCAGTAGTTTGTCGAATTCTTTCAGAGTTTTGGTGACGAGGAGTTTGGGCCGGTCAGCGAAATAGAACTGGGTATAGTTGCCAGAAGATTCGCAGCGGACGATCTGTTCTATCTTGGCGATGTGTATTTTTTCCATTGTGTGGAGGGCGATGCTTTGGGGTGGTTGTCCATCTTTTAAGGTATTCGACAGGATGTTGAGGCGTTCGTTTTGGCTGTCGGTATGCGCTTTTATTTTGGCGACAGCCTCCATCAATTCATCCGGGTCGATGGGTTTGAGCAGATAATCGACAGCGGCGTAGCGAAAAGCTTTGATGGCGAAAGCGTCGGAGGCGGTGGTAAAGATGATCTTGAAATCGATGGTGGGGAGAATTTCCAGCAGGTCGAACCCCGATCCATCCTGCATTTGGATGTCGAGGAATGCCAGCTCGGGCTTTACCGTTTTTATCAGTTTGGCGCCCGAAACCACGCCGTCGGCTTCTCCGATCACTTCTACTTCGGGGCAATAGGCTTCGAGGTCGGCTTTCAGCGTTTGGATGGCCTTGGATACGTCGTCGATGATTATGGCTTTTATCATACCCTCAAAGGTAAGAAACAACCCTGAAAATCAACATTCTGCCATTGCCTGTATTATCTTATAAGCCAATCAAAAAATCCGTATCTTCCCCCTTCTAACAGGGCCACCATGTCAGACACCGCAAAACAACAGAGTCGAAAGGAGTACAACGAACTTTTCATCCGTGCACTGCGCAGCCTCAACGCCGGCCAGCAAGAAGCCGTCGACCAGATCGAAGGGCCCGTATTGGTGATCGCCGGCCCTGGCACGGGTAAAACACACATCCTAACCGCCCGCATCGGCCGTATCCTGATGGAGACCGATGCTCAGAGCCAGCAACATCCTTTGCCTGACCTTCACCGATGCCGGGGTGATCGCTATGCGCGAACGACTCTTATCATTTATCGGGCCGGAAGCTCACCGGGTACATATTTATACTTTCCATTCGTTTTGTAACAACGTCATCAAAGATAATCTGGAACTATTCGGACGGCACGACCTCGAGCCCATCAGTGACCTCGAACGGATCGAACTCATCCGTCAATTGCTCGACTCGCTGCCCGAAGACCACCTACTCAAACCCAAAGCCAGCGATCCGTATTTCTACGAAAAAAACCTCCAGGACCTCTTCAAGCGAATGAAAGCCGAAAACTGGTCGGTACAATCCATTCACAACAATATACAGACGTATCTCAACGACCTCCCTCTCCGCGATGAATATGTCTATAAAGTGAACCGCAAAGCGTTCAAAAAAGGCGACCTCAAACAATGGAAATACGACGAACAGGCCAACCGGATGAAACTGCTCGCCGCCGCCGCCGACCTCTTTCCCGCCTTTCGGCAAATGATGCAACGCGCCCGCCGATACGACTTTGAAGACATGATCCAGTGGGTACTCCACGCTTTTGAACAAAACGAAGGCCTCCTCCGCAACTACCAGGAACGGTACCACTACTTCCTGGTGGATGAATATCAGGATACCAACGGCTCCCAAAACCGCATCCTCCAAAAACTGATCGACTATTGGGACAGCCCCAACATCTTCATCGTGGGCGACGACGACCAATCGATCTACGAGTTTCAGGGAGCCCGCCTCAAAAACCTCGTAGACTTTCACAACGACTACAAAGAGCACCTCCAACTGGTACTCCTCCAGGACAATTACCGCTCCTCCCAACACATCCTCGACACCTCCAAAGTGGTCATCGAAAACAACCAAAAGCGCATTGTAAGTACCTTGCCCGGCATCGAAAAAATACTGACCGCCCGCAACACCCTCTTCGCCCGGTCTGCGATCCAACCCAATATCCGCGAATATCCCAACCGGATGCACGAGGAGACCCATCTTGCGGAACAATTGTTGGAAATACAGCGGCAAGGCATTCCGCTTTCTGAGGTGGCCGTTGTATACGCCATGCACCGTCAGGCGGAAAACGTCATTGCGTTGTTTGAGAAAAAGGGAATCCCTTACAACACCAAAAGAGAAGTCAATATCCTCGATCTGCCGCTCATCCGCAATTTGCGCACCTTGCTTCACTACATCCATCTGGAGTACGCCCGGCCGGGAAGCGGCGCCCACCTGTTGTATCGCATCCTTCATTTCGGATTTTGGAATATTTTGCCTGCTGACCTCAGTAAGCTGAGTATCCATTTGGCGCGCCACCGGCAAAGCCGATCCGACAATTGGCGAAGCACTATGAGCGACCCGGAAACTTTGTCGCAGCTTTCGCTGAAAACGGCAGATCAACTGACGCAGTGCATCCGGTTGTTGGAGCAGTTCATCGCCGATTACGTCAATATTTCGCTGCCGCATTTTGTCGAGCGACTTATCAACCGGAGCGGATTGCTCCAATGGGTGATGCAACAGGACGACAAGGTTTGGCAGATCCAGGTGTTGAATACCTTTATGACTTTCGTCAAAAATGAAACTTATCGCAACCCACGGCTTTCGCTGAAAAAGCTGATGGATACCTTCACCAGTATGGATGCCAATCGGCTGGCGCTGCCTCTCCAACGACAGATCAAACGCCGCGACGGAGTCAACATGGTCACGGCACATAGTTGTAAGGGGCTGGAGTTCAGGTATGTCTTCATCATCGACGCCATTAAAGATTTTTGGGAACCCCGGCGCCGGGGAGGTGGTCGGCGATTCACCTTTCCCGATACCCTCACCCAATCGGGCGAAGAAGATGCGATGGAAGCACGGAGGCGGCTGTTTTATGTGGCGATGACCCGCGCCAAAGAACACCTCTACATCACTTACAGCCAGAAAAGAGACGATGGCAAGGCGCTGGCCCGTACCATATACATCGACGAGATCATTTCGGCTACCGACCTGGCCATCGAACAGAAAGAATTGTCGGAAGAGCGGATACTCGACGCCCAGTTTTTGTCATTGCAGGAAAAGGAACGCCCCAACATCCCCGCCATCGAAAAAGCCGTTGCCGATGAACTGTTGGAAAGCTTTGTGCTGAGCATTTCCAGCCTGAACCGCTTTTTGAAATGCCCGCTCAGTTTTTACTACGAACAGGTGCTTCGCATTCCGTCGGTACAAAGTGAAGCGGCTTCTTATGGTACGGCCATCCATTTTGCGCTCCGACGCCTTTTTGAAAAAATGAAAGCCGACGCCAGCAAGACTTTTCCAGGGGTCGACCAATTTGTCAAATACTTCGAAGAGGAAATGCGTCGCTACCGCGCCTATTTCGGCCCCAAAGAATACGAACGCCGGATGACCATCGGCCAACAAATACTCCCCAAATACTACGAACAATACATTGCCTCCTGGCCCAAAAACGTACTGATCGAACACGATGTCCGCAATGTCGAAATGGAAGGAATCCCCCTTACCGGTGCCATCGACCGGATCGATTTGCTCGACCACAGCCATGCCCACATCGTCGACTACAAAACCGGTAGCCTCGACAAAAACAAGGTGCGTCAGCCTACCCCAGCTAATCCACTGGGAGGGAACTATTGGCGGCAATTATACTTTTATAAGATATTGTACGAAACGGCGCAGTCTGACAAACTGGCCCGCTCGGCAGCCATCTCTTACCTCGAACCGGATGGAAATGGCGTATTCAACGAGTTTAACCTGGTGTACTCACCAGAACACGTTTTAATGGTCAAAGAGCTGATCCGGTCGACCTGGCAGAAAATACAGGCCCACGAGTTTTATGAGGGGTGCAATGAGAAGAGCTGTGTCTGGTGCAATTTTGTAAAAGAGAACCGGCATTTTGATTCGTTGAGCAATCGGGAGGTGGAGGAGTTGGACGATTGATTCATTTTTACTAAAAGTATGCTGCTAACCATAACAACCACTCACCACCCCGCCACCGACCTCGGATACCTTCTCCACAAACACCCCGGTCGGCTCCAATCCGTTGAATTATCCATCGGGAAAGCGCACATTTTTTACCCCGAAAGTACCGATATGTGTACTACTGTAGCTTTATTATTAGATATTGATCCCATCGACATGGTGCGTGGTGTAAAGGGCCGGGGCAACCAGCATTTTTCACTCGGCCACTACGTCAACGACAGGCCTTATGTTGCTTCCTCTTATTTGAGTGTGGCCCTGTCAAAAGCATTTTCCACTGCCATGAACGGCCGTTGCAACGACAAACCTCACCTGGTCGACCACCCGCTTCCGCTTGAGGCAACACTCTCGGTCGTCTCTGCCCCAAAGGGAGGAGAACAACTCATTCGAAAATTGTTCGAACCGCTGGGATACAAGGTGAAGGCGGACCGGCACGCATTGGATGAAGCTTTCCCAGCCTGGGGTGACAGCAAGTATTTCACCCTTCAACTGTCGCATACTCTTCCTTTGCAGAAGCTGCTCTCGCATCTGTACGTCTTGATACCCGTACTCGACACCGACAAGCATTACTACGTTAGTAAGGCTGAGATCGACAAATTGCTCGACAAGGGAAAGGGGTGGCTGGCCGATCATCCGGAAAGAGAGCAAATCACCAACCGGTATCTGATCGGATTGAAGGGGCTGTCGAGGCAGGCACTCCAACGGCTTGATGAGGGAATCGAAACCACCGCCAGCTCCGAAGAAGTTGACCCTCAAACAATAATGCGAAAAGAATCGCTTCATCAAAAACGGCTGAAAGCGGTAACCGGGCAAGTGTTGAAGTCGGGCGCAGAAACCGTCATCGACCTGGGTTGTGGCGAAGGCAAGTTGCTGCGGATGTTGTTGAAAGAAAAACAGATCAAAAAGATAGCCGGGATGGACGTTTCCCATGTCGAGTTGTCAAAAGCCAAAGACCGCCTTCGTTGGGAGGAGATGGCTCCGCGTCAACGACAACGGATCGACCTTTTTCAGGGAGCGCTGACCTACAAGGACAAGCGGCTGGCAGGGTTCGATGCCGCCGCTATTGTGGAAGTGATCGAACACCTCGACGAAGACCGTCTCCAGTCGTTTGAGCGGGTGGTTTTTGAATTTGCCAAACCCAAAACAGTTATTCTCACCACCCCCAATGGCGAGTATAACGTCTTGTACGAAAATATGGCGGCGGGTGCCATGCGCCACAATGATCACCGCTTTGAATGGTCGCGTGCGGAATTTGAGAATTGGGCTAGCGGTGTGGCGCAGCGGAACGGTTATATAGCGTCATTTTTACCCATTGGCGAGGTAGACGCGGCAGTTGGAGCCCCTTCCCAAATGGGAGTTTTTGTTCAACATAAAGGTAATTAAAAATATGCAGCTAAACTTGCCAGAGCTATCCCTTGTCCTGCTCGTCGGTACCTCCGGAGCCGGAAAAAGCACTTTTGCGCGTAAGCATTTCGGCAAACACGAAGTGGTATCGTCTGATGAATGCCGTGGCATCGTATCGAACGATGAAAATAGCAATGCCGCCACCAACGACGCTTTCGACCTTGTACACTACATCATTGGCAAACGACTAAAAAACGGCCTCCTCACTGTTGTCGATGCCACGAATGTACAACGCGAATCCCGCAAGAAATTCGTGGCCCTGGCTCGCCAGTACCATGTGCTCCCCGCCGCCATTGTATTCGATTTGCCGAAAAGGCTTTGCGAAGACCGAAACGCCTTGCGCCCCGACCGCAACTTTGGCCAACACGTGATCCGCCACCAGCACCAACAGCTCCGACGGTCCATCAAGGGTTTGAAAAAAGAAGGCTTCCGCAAAATTCACATCCTCTCCTCACCTGAAGAAGTAGATGCTGTAGATAGTATTGTTAGAGAAAAACTATTCAACGATAAAAAACACCTCTCCGGTCCCTTCGACATCATCGGAGACATTCACGGCTGTTATGACGAAACCCTTGAGCTTTTGCAAAAGCTGGGATACAAAATTAATGCAATTCCCAACGATGGCACTAATTTTGGTATCGACGTCGTTCATCCCGACAACCGGCAGGTGATCTTTCTGGGCGACCTGGTAGACCGCGGGCCAAAATCACCTGAAGTGCTCAAATTGGCAATGAGTATGGTGCGTAGTGGTATTGCTTATTGCGTGCCCGGCAACCACGATGTCAAGCTCCAGAAAAAACTGGCCGGCAGAAATGTCGCCATCCGCCATGGATTGGCCCAGACGTTGGAACAACTCGAACAACACCCTCCTGAATTTCACGAGGTTGTCAGGGAATTTCTCCACAGTCTCGTCAGTCACTACGTATTCGATAAAGGTAGACTGGTAGTTGCCCACGCCGGTCTGAAGGAGGAAATGCAGGGCAGAGCATCAGGCGCCATTCGCTCTTTCTGTTTGTATGGCGAAACCACGGGTGAGACCGATGAATTTGGACTGCCTATTCGCTATAACTGGGCTGCCGAATACAGGGGGCGGGCCAAAGTGGTGTACGGCCATACCCCCGTACCGGAAGCCGAGTGGCTCAATAAAACCATCGACATTGATACGGGTTGTGTATTTGGCGGTAAGCTCACAGCGCTCCGCTATCCGGAAGAAGAATTGGTAGAGGTAGAAGCCAAAAAGGTTTATTGTGAGCCGGTAAAGCCTATCGTCCAACAAGAGGTACCCGAACTCAGTCAACAACAAAAATACGACGACTTGCTCGACATAGACGACGTGATCGGCAAACGGATCGTGCAAACACGCCTGCGCAATAACATCACCATCCGTGAAGAAAACTCCATTGCTGCTCTTGAAGTGATGAGCCGTTTTGCCATTAACCCAAAATGGCTGATGTATTTGCCACCCACTATGTCGCCTTGCGAGACCAGTGATCTTCCCGACTTTTTAGAGCACCCTGCCGAGGCGATCGATTATTATAAGTCGAGGGGCGTTCAGCAGGTGGTTTGCGAGGAAAAACACATGGGGTCAAGAGCGGTGTTGGTGGTTTGTAGAGAGGAGGAGACGGTCTTGTCGCGTTTCGGCATCAAAGGCGGAGGTATTGGCATTTGTTATACCCGTACCGGAAGGAATTTCTTCAAAGATACTCGTCTTGAACACGCTTTTCTGGCAAGAATCGGCCTGGCTCTTACCCAAACGGGTTTTTGGCAAAAGCACGAGACCGACTGGGTATGTCTCGATGCCGAACTAATGCCCTGGTCGGCCAAAGCACAGGCTTTGTTGAAGGATCAGTATGCTGCCGTTGGTGCCGCAGCCACCCATTCGCTGCAAGCAGCGGAAGATGTGCTACAACGGACTTTGTCGAGAGGAATTGACGATGCAAAAGAGTTGTTAGAAAAATTCAGCTATAAAAACTCGGTTATTACCAAATATCAGGATGCCTATCGTCCCTATTGTTGGGATGTAAGATCGGTAGAAGACCTCAAACTGGCACCATTCCATATCCTCGCTACCGAAGGGCAGGTGCATATCGACAAAGACCACCGTTGGCATATGGAAACGATAAAAGGAATTTGTCAATCCGATCCGGATATTTTTCGGACTACGCCCTACATGACCGTCGACACCTCGGATGCCAGCAGCGTTCAGCAGGCCATTGATTGGTGGCTGGCGCTTACGCAAAAAGGGGGAGAGGGCATGGTGGTGAAACCACTTGACTTTATTGTCTATGCCAATGAAGGGCCGCTTCAACCAGCCATCAAATGCCGGGGCAGAGAATACCTGCGGATCATCTATGGACCGGAATACGACATGCCGGGGCTTTTGAAGCGGCTGAAAAAGCGGAGATTGTCGAGGAAACGGAGCCTGGCACTCCGCGAATTTGCACTGGGTGTGGAGGGGCTCGAACGGTTTGTGAGAAAAGAACCGCTGCGGCGCATCCACGAATCCGTGTTTGGCGTGTTGGCATTGGAGTCGGAAGCGGTGGATCCCAGATTGTGATGCTGGATAAGGGCACCGGAGCTTAGACAAAAAATCTGTTCATCGGGCCTACTTCATCGTCCGTTGTTTGTCGAGTTTGTCTTCTTCCCCTTTGGATTTGGGCTTGTTGGTTATGCGCAGATCGTTGAAGTGATTGTACAGGATGTGGAAAAAAGATAGGACCATACCCAGCCCGATCACGATGTAGAAAATGGTAAAAATTTTGCCTGCGGCGGTAACCGGAGAAAAGTCGCCATAGCCAATTGTCGTCAGGGTGATGACGGAAAAGTAAAAACTGTCGAGCCATCCCCAGCCTTCCAGGTGGTGGTAGACCACTGTACCAATCAACAAGACGATCAATGTCGTGATGAGTATCTCCCGGTAGTCTTCGTCTTTCAAGAAGGAAATAATCGTTTTAATAAACAACATGACGGATGGTATTTGGAGCTTTTTATGGCAGTTTTTCGCCGGAAGAGGGCACTTCTTCTATGGTGGGAGCCTTCCAACGTTGATACCCTACGGGGTCGGAAGAGGCTTTGCGGATGGCTTCGCCCGTGCGCCGTTTGTCGGCGATCATGGCAAAAGTCATGATCAGGCTGGTGCCAATGATGATGAACAGAAGAATGCCCGGTTCAAAACCCGGCACGGCAGCTTCAGCAGGTATGGCATAAAACAATAATACCGTAATCAATCCACGAGGTGCTATATATAGCTGCGGCAAAATATCCTTCCCGATAAACAAACGCAAAATAACATACCGGATGGCATAGATCGATGCAATGATGAGCAGGCTGACCATCGCTACTTTCATATTGAACAGAGAGGCCAATGAGATCGTGATCCCGAAAATGACGAAAAAGAACGTGCGTACCACGAAGGCCGACTCCATCGTGATGACGTGCAACCCCTCGTAGATGTGTTTGGCCTCTTTATAATTCAACAACCGCCGCAACCTGCCCCGGAAAAACAAGGGCATATTGGCGATCAGCAGCCCAAATACCAGAATGATGATCAGCGAAGACAAGTGCATTTTTTTGCCCAAAGCATACAACAACAACAACACAGAGATCAACAAAAACAATTTGGTGTGGCTGCGGATATTCTGAAATACCACCACGATCAGATAACTAGCCAGCAACGACAGCACTATCGTCAATAATACATTTCCGGCAAAGCCGCCTAGTCCTGAGGCGTGCTCAGCTGCATCCAACTGTCCGGTGAGAAAATAAAAAACCATGATCCCCAGAATGTCGGAAAAGGTACTTTCGTAAATGTGAAATTCCTTTTTGTCATCGCGCAGCCCCGTTACACTGGGTATGATGATGGCCGACGACAAAATGGACAAGGGAGTGGCATAGAGCCAGGCCTTGCTCATCGTCATGCCGTCGATGAAATGATGAAGGATGAGTGCCGCCACCCATATAGACAACAACAACCCAATAAGCGCAATGCTAAACGCCTTGGCAATGGGAATGTACTTCTCCGGTTTGAGTTCCAGCTCCAGGGCCGCTTCCAGTACGATCATAATCAGGCCAACGATACCGAGCACTTCCAGTATGGGCAAAAAATTGAGCTTTTCACCACCGGCGGCATCGATCCCGAATTTGAGTAAAATGCCCAGTAGTATCAGCATCAGTACCGACGGGATGTTGGTTTTTTTTGCCAGTTCTCCAAAGAAAAAAGAGAGTATCAGTATGACGCTCGATGCGATGATGAGGTTGTATGACGTTAGTATTTCCATGTCGTAGGTTAGTTGTTAGAATATGCCTGAGTTAAGTCATGGTCAATCTGCCAGTTGGCAGTCGAAGCCCCATTCTCTGATGAGCTCCAGCATGAAATTAAGGTGTTCGTCTTCCCGGAGCAAGACTTGCAGCAGGTATTGTTGGTCGTCATTGGCTTCGGGATTAACTTCGGGCGGAAGGCTCCAGTCGAGGTAGGGGCATCCGAGCAGCAAGTTGTTGAGTGTGGTAATGGACAGGTCTCCCGTACGTGTACCGATCAGGAATTTGTGCAAGCGCCCTACCTGTTCGCCACGGAGGAGGAGGTATCCGTGTTTTACCAGACTAGTGTAATTGACAAACCGCATTCCTTCGCGGGTTTGGAGCGACAATCCCAGTCTGCCGAGTTTGCGGATCAGCCCGCTGGCATTGTCGATGGTGATCCGTTGACCCGTTTGGAGTTGGTGAGCAAGGAGTACCAACCGCCCGTTTATGTAATTTTTTACCGGAAGCCAGGCAAAAACCAACAACAGTCCTACAAGCAGCCCGTGCAGCATTGGGTTGATGAATACAAATATGCCTACAATTATAATAATGGCGATTGGCTCGTATATCTGCAAGATGAAATCCAGTATGCGGGTAACTGCTGTGTTGGATCTGCCCAAGAGGTTGACCCGTCGCAGCGAATCGGCCAGCAGGTTGATGACAAGATAAATAGCGACCAATGCGATGATGGCAACCACCAGGTTGCCCCAACTCAGGGTGTATATTGTTGTATTCATAACCTGATTTGAGCTTTTGACGCATTATTGAAATAGAATTGAAACCCAGATTTTTGTGAAAGCAACCTGCCGACGTTATTCACCAAAAATGGATTGACTTTCAACTGTCCCCGTCGTTGTTGGATGATGCCCAGATTGCGCATCCTGCGGAGTACCGATTCGTATTTTTGCGAAAACGCAGGACCGAACAGGCTACGCAAGCGGGCTTCGGTGGTGCGTTTGTTCATCATAATGGCCCCCAGCAACAATGCCGCATCCGTACTCAAAAAATCGGGTAGCCGATACAGCGACGGCTGCTTCAGGAGAATCCTTTCATCGTCGTATTTTTCCATGGTGAAAGCCCATCGCTGGAGGGCTTCTCCTATGTTGCCTTCTGACAGTTGGCAGATGCGGTTGGCCACCCGGCTGATTTCCGTCACCGAGGCTTCCTCCCGGTCCTCGTTGATCAATTCGGTGTGGGTGGCGCTGTGGCGAACCAGAATAGCCCGTTGAATTTCGTCGTAGGTCATCGTGTCGAGGTTGATCTCGCTTTGAAAGACTTTGTCGATCTCAAAAGACCTGGAGAGGTGTACCTTCATCCAATTGCTCATCGACACCACGATGAAAAACCGGGTGGCATATCTGTCGATAAAATTTAACAATAGCTTTACATTTTTTGCCAGTGAAGTGTCTTTATCGTGCCAGATCTCGAGGTCATCAATGCCGATCATGGTTTGTTGGGCCACCCCAAAATTGCGGATAAAAGGCAGTACGGGCTCCAGGTCGTTTTTCACATGGAGGACATGGCCAGCTACTTCGATTTCGTGATTTGGCACCAGCCGGATGGCCTTGCTGTTGAAAAACCGGTGGTCTACTATTTCTCCAAACAATGTTTTTCCGCAGTGCCGGGTACCGGTCAGTAGTACTGCTCCGCGAAAGCCGGACTTCCAGTTGTCTACCAATTCCGCCATGCGATTCATTTCCTGTTGGCGGCCCACCACGAAGGAGTCGCCGATCCAGCCGTGGTTTAAAAACATGTTGGTGTAGTGACTGTTTTCGGGAGGCGGGGTGTGGTTTTTGACGACCCTTACGATCCTTTCGGAGATACTGAGAGCTTCTTCGGCAATTACATTTCGGCGTGCCTGGTTCAATTTGGCGCCCTGTTTTTTGAACCAACCCAGGATGTCGTTCCAGCGGGTGGAGTCGCGGTATTGGGTGATGGTGTATTGGAGTGACCGGGGCAAAAACCCTTCTTCGTAGATTTTTGTCAGTTGAAAATGTTGGTGCAGTTTTTTTTGCGTAAGCTGTTTGAGTTGCTGGGTTTTTTCTGCCGACTTGTCGAGCGTTTTCATAAAGTTTTGAAGGATCTGTTCGATGCTTTCGCGGTGGGTCAATTTAATGGTCGATTTGCCGGAAGGCTCCTTTTCTGCACTCAATCGGTTGCGGATATGCCCGGTACTCAGATTGATCTTATTGGCGAGGTTGTCTTTGATGGCAAAGAGGTCGTAAATTTCGGAAACGAGTTCTGATTCGAGCCAGAGGCGGGTATCTTTTTTGAGGTCGGTCTCTTTAAATAACAATAGCCCTCCGTCTGTGCCCACTACTATTTTTTCCCTTTCAGGCAAACGGGACACCAGATCGTCGAGTTGGTGTTGGAAATCTTCCGGGTTGTCGAGTTGGAGCCATTCTTCCTGGAGTTGATTCAGGCGGGTGGTGATCCATTCCGATTCTTCCATTCCTTTTTCCGAAAGGTCGGCCAGCAGCTCGGTCAATCCCGTTTTAAGTTGTTCGATTTGCTGGAGCCATTTGTCGTGCGTTTCCACAAAATAGCTGCTGATGAGCACAAAGTCACCAGAGGAATTCCAGAGTAGTCTTGATTGTTGGAGGAGGAGGTGGCATTGTTCGGGCAGTTGTTCCAATTGCTCCTTATAGGTAGGCCAGGGATTGTCCTGTAGTTGCCAATTTTCGCGTTGACTTGTGGTGTTGAGGGAGTGGGTGGTGGGGTTTTCGAGGTTGTCGTACAGCGTAGCGGCAGCTTTACGGACGGCTTGCTGACTGTCGAGCCGGAGTTGTTGGAACTGCGCTGTGGTGGCTTCGCCGACCGACACCTTTAGCCAGGCTTTTTGCGACTGAAAGAGGACGTCGCGCCAGAGGAGCAGAAAGGATTTGGCTTGCCCCATGCAATGGTAGGTGACCAGCCAGGGTTCAAAAGCGCCTTGTGGCTGGAGGTTTTTTGAGGCTTCATCGCCTAGTTCTACAACCGCCGGGACCATGTGCGCCATTGCTTCCGACAATCGTTGGAGATGCTCGGCTTCCTGTTGAGGCTGCCAACAATGGTCGATCTGTTGGTCCAGAACTGCTTTTAGTTGCACCAGCCGGGGATCAAGGTCGGTAGAGGGTTGCGAAACTGGTTGCTCTGGTGGCGGATGGTCCATTGAAACGGTTTGTTTATTTGAGTGGGGAAGTTACGGTTTTTTTCTAATTGAGCACAGGTTCGGGGGAGAAGCAGTGAGCCAAAACTGACTACAACTGTTTTATAACATCCAATGAGAGCCCTGTCTCCTTTGCAATTGCCTCGGGAGATTCGCCGTATTTTTTCATATTTTTGGCGAGACGTAGCAGGGCCTGTTCTTCCCTTTTAAGGGCGTCTTCTTCTCTTTTGAGGGCATCTTCTTTTTGTCTGCGCTCATCTTCTTTTTGCTTGCGCTCATCTTCTGCCAGTTGTCTGGCCTTACTTAAAGTAGCCTCGTGGAGAGCAAAGTAGTCCTCTATTTCTTCTTCTGCTTCCAGTTTGCTCAGTATTTTTTTATCGGCAAGTGGTCGATGCAAATACGCTGCGATGTCTTCAAATTCTTTTGGGACTTCTTCCAGGTCGAGGATGTAGTTTTTGTCGCTGATCCACGCCTGGTTAAACAATGTCATGAATTTCTCTAATTGTGTTTTCCGTTTTTCGGGTAACCGTTTCACCTGAATGGCATAGGCTTTATGGGTGAGCAAATTGATGAAATCACTGTTTACTTTGACCTCTTTTTTTGTGGAAACATCGATCACTTTGCGGTCAATCAATGCTGCCATAACGGGAATGTCGACCACGTTGTACCCCAGTATATAAATCGCAATGATGGGGAGCAATACAGTTTCTTTTTCTTTGCTTTGTTTTTTGCGGGAGTAGGCACTACCCAGATAACTGCGGAAGCGCAATAAGTTGGTCGGCAGTTTTGATTTTTGCAATTCAATTAGCACTTTTTCCTTACGGCCTTTCTCGTCAGAGATGACCGCCTTAAAGTCGAGCCGAAATAAGGTAAAATGTCGTTCTTCATCGGTGACGATTACTTCCTGCTGTGCCAACTCCAGTTCAACCACCTCTTGCTCAAGGATGGTAGACAGTACTTTTCGTGCCAACTTGTCGTTCGACATTAGGTACTTAAAAGCGTGATCGTATAAGGGGTTGGCAATTCTCATGATACGGTTTTGCCTTCAAAAATACGCATTTCCAATGGTTTTAGGGAATGGGTAAAAGGACTTTCGTATAAAAAGTCGCTTTTCTCGAATCATCAGGTATTTAATTCCCCCTCTATCCCCTCAATGATACCTGCAGCGGTCTGATAGGTTTGTTTCATGGAGGCAATGTTGGCCATACCGCCGTAGAGGGCTCCTTCACAGACTACCAACAATTCGATGAAGGGATCGATGCGGTGTTCGCTCACGCCCAGTTGTCGGAGCTTTTCAGCGATGTTGTGTTTGCGTAGGTCGGCGGTGGGCAGGCTGAGTTTGTCGCCGATGTAGCCTAGCGATGCTCTGGATATTTCGTCGTAGAAGGAGCGGGGGTCGTTTTGCTCCAGGAACTGTTTGCTTGTGGCGAGGTGTTTTTGTGCTATTTTGGCCGCCTGCTGTCGTCGGCGTATCGATGGATCGATCCTGTCTTGTCTGATCTGTTTTTGCCGGTAGAGCAATACCCCGCCAAACAAAAATAAGGGCAGGGCCATAAGCGACCAGTAAATTGGCGATGCGATGAAGGGCTTTTTCTTTTTGCGCAAGATAGTGGCGGTCTGGATGTCTCTGATCCTGGCGTTGGCCAGGTCGTTGGTGGTTTCCGGTTCGGGGGTATATTTTCGGTCAATGCCTTTTTTGACGTCGAAGAAATTGTCGGAACTTTTCAGGGTGATGTATTTGAGACTGTCGGTATCGAAGTAGGTAAATTCGGGGGCGATGTTGTAGCGGCCCGGTTCGATGGGCAGCAGGAGGTATTCGATCACCTTTTCGGAGGCGATCTGGCTGTTGATCTCTTCCGATTTTTCGTTTATGACTCTTGGGTCGTACACTTCCACTTTGGGGATGTTGATGGGAGGAGGTTGTACTTGTTTTACGTCGCCGTCGCCGGAAATTGTCATGGTGAGGGCAATGGCTTCGTCGGTGGTAATATTGTTGCGGCTGGCAATGATGCCCATGAAGTATTTGCCTACTGCGCCGGTAAATGTTTGGGGGGCGCCGGGTGGCAGTCGTTTTATGTTGATCGTAACGGGATCGCTTTGCACGTTGACCGGCGTCAGGGATCGGGTCTGGAAAAAGCTGCGACGTCGCTTGCGGTTATCGTCGCTTACTATGGCCAGTCTCATGTTAAGGGGGTCGATGGTGAGGGCTCCTGCTTGCTGTGGGAAGAGGGCTACTCTTTTCAGTATTTTGGTGCTGAATTCGATGCCGTTGATCACTTCCCGGACGACGCCTGAGCTGACCCTGCGGATGTCTTCAGCGTAGAATCCAGGGTACTCGGACTCGGAGATGAGGTTGTAGGTTTCAATGTCGAGGGTGGTGTATATTTTGTAATCGAGTAGTATTTGCTGACCGATGTAGGCCTCGTCGGTGTTGGGTACTGCGCGGATGAAAACCTGTTCGGATATTTTTGTTTGGAGGTCGTCCTGGGAGGTGGCGCCCGATTTGCCTTTGACCACTTCGATGTTGACCTTGTTGGTGGTCATGGTTTTTCCGCGCACTTTGATGGTGGCACCGGGTATTTCGTAGCGCCCTATTTTTTTGGGTTGGAGGGTGAAGCTGTATACTAGTTCGCGCGACCATCTGCCATTGATGGAGCTGGTACTGATCGACCGGTTGGGGCCACTCAATAAGGTGAAACCACTGAAAGATGGTGGCTTAAAATGTTCGCCATCATCATTTTTTAGTGTAAACGAAATATCGAAATAGCTGCCTATAACCACCTGGCGGGCATCAGCGGCAGCCGTAAAGGTGACAGGCCCTTTGGGCTGGGCCGACAACCACATCGTGGGCCCCATCAGTAGGAAGACCCACCATGATCGCAATACAGCAATATGTGTTTGGTGATTCATTTGCATAAAAAACGGGAGTATAATAAGTAAAGCTCAAAAAATAACTTCCTGTTTTTAATCTTTGAAATAACGTACAAAACCTGCCTACCGGCAGGCAGGCGCTCATTATCAATCGCTTATTTGCACGTTATTTCAAAGACAACGGAATTTATTTTTCGAGCGAGCCTAAAGCCGGTATCTTTTGCGTTTCTTTTTGGGTTTTTGCGGGGTGGGCGATGGCATTGGACTTGACCAGGGCAACCATCTATCCATGCGGTTTTGTTTTTGGGGTTGTTGGATGATGCCATCGGGGTTGTGGTATACGTTGATCTCGATGGGGTCGGATTCGAGTACGCTATCGCCGACTTTTATTTGTACCGAGTTGATGTAAAACTGCCCAACGTCTTTGGGTTCGAGTAGGTACGAGTAGGTGACGCTTTGAGTTACAGCGCCGTTGATCATGCTCATACTGGAGGCGTAGTTAGGGCCTCCTAATAGCCGGAAACCCTCAAAAACAGGCGGGTCTACCTGGGCGTTGGCGGCATTTTCGACGGTGATCGATAGCGTCAGGTGGTTGCCGAGCAGGACGGAGTCAAGGTCGACTGTGGTGGAAATGGTCGGCTCCTGTGCAAAAAGGCTAAAAATAAAGCACAGGATCCCGGCAGTGGTCAACATGCTTTTTTTCATGGTCGTAGTGTTTTAAGTTTCCTGGTAATGTTTTCTTGTTTCGGGACGGGGGTTAGATCGTTTCCCGTCAGAAGTCCGACGGTTTACAAAAGGGTTACAAATTTACCAATCTTTGTTTGATCTGGAACGTTTCCCGGCGGCTTTCCGCATTTTTTCCTGTACTTTTTTTTCTTCTTCTTCCATGATCTCGAGCAAACGTTGGGCTTCTTCTTTGCTCAGGTCTTTTTCTTCCAAAGGTTGTTCTTGATTTTGCTGCTGTTGGTCTTGTTGTTGTTCGTTTTGATCCTGCTGCTGTTGTTGATCCTGTTTTTGCTGTTGATCTTGCTGTTGTTGCTGGTCTTCGTTTTGATCGGAGTTTTCGTCCTGGCTCTGTTGCTGTTGCTGCTGTTGTTGCATACGCATTTGGCGCAAAGCCATAGAGAGATTTTTCTTGGTGCCGAAATCGTTGGGGTTGAGGCGGAGAGCGTTTTTATAGGCTTCGACGCTTTTTTCGAGATCCTGGCCGAGGAAGTGGGCATTGCCGAGGTTGTGGTAGGCTTTGGCGCGGGTAGCTTCGTCGGCATTGGACTCGGCCACCGATTCAAAATGCTGGAGTGCTTCTTCGTAGCGATCTTGTTGGTAGACGGAGTTGCCGAGGTTGTATTTTCCTTTTTCGGAGTATGCTTCTTCTAGCGATTTGCGGTAGTTTTCTTCGGCGGCGCTGTAGTCGTTTTTCTTGTAGCTCTTGTCGCCTTTCCGGAGATAGGAGTGTTCGGGTTGTGCAATGGTGATTGTTGCAAATGATAGTATGACGAGGATGAGGGAGTACTTCATAACCAAGGATATTTTTGAGGGCAGAAAATAGGCATTTTTATGGATTTTGTAAAGTTTTGAAATTACGTTTTCTGGCCGAGTGCCGGGATTCTATTGCTGCGATGACTTAGTCATGGCAAGCATAACGCTAGCGAGCTATTGTTTTGTTTATCTTATCAGTAATATTGCTAGAATAGGAAACAAAACTTATGTAAATCATTATGAAAAATACTACGCTAACAATCGCAAGAATTATTGCCTCGGAATGTCTATTCATCAAAACCATAGCTACTGAAAATAATAAAAATACAACAGGCAATAAAAAACCTATTTTTTGCTCTTTTATTTCAACATAAAGTTCGTCATTCTCTTTTTGCAGCTCAACGAAAATTACACCAGCACTACTAGAGCACAAATATCTGTAAAGAATATTTTCTGCTGATTTTACATTTAGAAGCTTTAACTCACCATTTTCTTTTCCATTTTCCCAACTAGAGAAAATAACCCTTAATCCTAAGTTGGAAAATTCAGGATTAAGACTGTATGTAAATTTTTTATAAAAGAAATTTTTCACGCTTATTGAATTCGTAACATAGTATTAGCGGAATCTCTCATCACCCAGACTCCAACATGCCTGACAGCCCGTCCCGATTCGTATCGGGAGAAGCCAGGGACACAGAGCTACCTGCCGGTCGGCAGGCGGGCACAGAGATTTTCTCTGTGAAACATTTGTATCTCTTCCGAAACGAGTTTGAGACAAGCCGTGCCTTGGTGGTAAATTTGCAGCGATATTGACACGCACTTTTTATTTTGTTTTACTCATAATCAAGCTATTAACGAAACTGCTTAAGTGTTCGTGGCGATTTAAATTTCTTAAATGTCATTAATTCTAATACTTTGAAGTCATCACAATAATATTCAATTAGTTTATTATCAAATATTATAGCGCAAATAATGCCTTTCTCCATTAGCAGAATAGAATCATTATGTGATAGCCAAGTACCATAAGTCGACTCAATATTGATTAACTGATATGTTGAATCTTGATTTCCTATTAAATAAAAATCAACCAAGCTTCCATCGGCATATCCAGTAAATACTACATTCTTTGACTTCGGGTTATCACACGAATTTAGAAAACAAAAAAACACTAATAATATTATTGAAAAGGGGTTACTTTTGTTATTAAGCATTTAAACATATAACAAGATATTTATTCTATATATTATTCCGAGAATGAAAATAGCAATACTCAATACATTCATGCCTAAAACAGTATAATCCTGATCACCCTACACATCTTTTTCAATATCCTTCACCGAACAAACTCCGCCACCACCTTGTCCGGATCATCAATGGTCTTAAAAAAAGAGTGGAGAAACTTTCGTAAAAACTGCCTGGAGCTACCGTTGAGTAGTGGGACTTGCTCGGCCGAAGTCAAAATAGCGGTTCTGCGGGCTTTGAATGTCGCCAGTTGTTCGTTGATTTCTTCGGCGGTGCAACCCTCTTTTTGAAAATAACGCTCGGTGGTTTTATCAATGGGGTAGTCGGGGTTGGGAGCGGCATAGGCGGCGTTGACTAGACCAGCATAATCAAAATCGTAGGGGATGGGGATGAGCTGCCCATCATCTTGTAACAACAATTTTACATTGTGCATAAATGAGATGCCCCAATCCGTGTTGCCGATCATGTACTGAAACAAGTGGAGCCGTATACTAGCCTTTCGGGAAATGTTATCGAGTTTCAACTCATCGCGGTCGATGATTTCTCCGGAAAGACGGGCCTCTATTCCCTTTTTCGATTCGAGCAGGATGGCGTAACGGCTTTCCGGTTTGTCGCTATCGCTTTGGAGGTAGTGAATCTGAAGGAGGTATACCTGGTAGCTGTAATCGCTTAGGAGGTTGTAAAGTTTGTAGGCCAGGTATTCTTTGAGGAGGAGTTGGAGGCTGCTTTTGTCGGAGCGGCACTGGCATACGATCTTGTATTTATTGTCGGTTTTGAAGCCGGCGGCTTTCAGTTCTTTTTTTTCGATTTTCAGTTTCAGGGAAGGGTGTTTGCACACGCGTTTGCGGGAGCTGCCTCTGGTGCGCACTGAAACAGGCAGGTGGCGAGTTGCCCCGTCTTTGCCGGTAAAGTGAAGTTTGCCTGGATAATAATCCTCTTTGAATCTGTTTTTCCGAATGGTTTTAAAATCGGAAGTAAGGGTGATGGCTTCAATCTGGTTGGTCACAAAATGGTCGAACAGACTCTCCTCGGCTTTGGCCGCTTCGGGTTTCGGCGCAGCCTGTTGGGTCTCTGCCGTTTGGGCGAAAGCCGCTTGCAGAAGGCATCCCAACATCCAGAAAATCACGATTTTAAAAGGCATAGCACCGGGGTTGGTCTGAAAAATTGTTTGAATTTACGAATAGTTTGTAAGTTTGGGAAAAAAGGACTGTCAGAATCGCCTTTTTTTGATATAACAGGCAAAACCATACCCAAATTGTATATGATCTTCTCCAACACACCCATACTGGTTGAGCAATTGCCTCAGGTCGAATTGGTCGATTACCGTCCCCTGGCTCCTGCCTGGTTGAAGGCCAGCTATATCGGTACTACCATTTTTTTCACTTTTCTCTTCCTGCTCACCTTGCCGGTTGTGATCGCACTGGGTGGACGGGTGCCGGTACTCTATGCCCTGCCCCTCCTTTGGGTGCTGCTACTGCTGTGGTCGCTTTGGCTGACCCGAAAAGATTTTGGATACAGAGGCTATGGCTTGCGCCAAAAAGACATCATTTACCGAAAGGGGGTGATCTTCCAAAGTACAACGGCCATTCCATTCAACCGGGTACAGCATGTGGAGATCAAGCAAGGCCCCATAGCACGGTACTTCGGATTGCATACCCTCGAAGTGTATACCGCCGGCGGCGAAAGCAGCGACCTGAGTATCCCCGGCCTGGAAGGAGATACCGCACAACGGTTGAAGACCTACATCATCCACCAAACCACCGAACCCGCCGATGAGCAGCCCGACCTATGATTCCTATCAGTGGGCGCGGCCCGAACGCCAGTCGCCCATCGCCATAGTGCTGATCCTGTTGCAGTTTATCGGCAAAGTGTTGCGGCAGGGGTGGCCCATCCTGTTGGTGCTGTTGTTAGGGAGGGGCGGCAAAAGCGATGTATTCACCAATATTGCCCTGGTAGTGGGTCTGGGCTCTACGCTGCTGTCGATACTGGCTTATTTCAAATTTTACTTTTACGTAAAAGACGAAGAGCTGGTCATCGAAAAAGGCATCCTCCAGAAAATCCGCCTCAACATACCGTTCGACCGGATCCAAACGATCAACTTCCGGCAAAACCCCATCCACCGGATGTTCAACGTGGTGGCCCTCGAAATAGATACAGCCGGCTCGAAAGGAAAGGAATTTTCCATACTGGCGCTGGAGCGCAACAAGGCCGAAGCCATCCGCCGGTTTTTGATCGCTCAGATACCAACCACGACCACCTCAACGTCTGGTAAGGAGTCGGCACCACCGGTCGAAGCCGAAAAAACCTTGTTGCAACTTACCCTGTCCGACCTGCTCAAAATAGGGATCGGGCAAAACCACCTGCGCGGGCTGGGTATCATCGCGGCAGCGGTGTTCGCCCTGGCCGAAGTGGCCGATCCGGGCGAGAAAGGATTCGTCCGCGCTGTTTTTTCTTTTTTCAAACAGGGTAAAGAAACCCTCGACCAACAAACCATTTACCTGTGGCTGATAGGGGCAGCACTGATAGCCTTTCTGCTGATCACCTCCTTTGCCATGACGATACTCCGTTACTACGACCTTCGGTTTTTCCAAACGTCGAAAGGCTTCAAAGTCAATGCCGGATTACTCAACCGGCGGGAGCGCTCTGCCGGTATCCAAAAGATACAGATGATCCGCTGGTCGACCAACCCACTGAAAAAACTATTCAAAATGTTCGACCTGCGGTTGCTGCAGGCAGCCAGCACGGAGGTCGGCAAAAAACAATCCTTTTACATTCCGGGCTGTTATGATGAGCAATTGGAAGCCGTTCGCCAAACCTATATGCCCGCGGAGGGGGAGGTGACGTTTGAAGAACATCGCATCAACCGGCGCATCATCAACAAGGGAGTGTTGTTGGTGGGGCTGTTGCCGCTGGTTCCCTTTGTGCTGTCGCAATACCTTCGCACCGGCACTTTTCCATATGGCTTATTGGTGTGGCCGGTAGTGGTGGTGGTGGGGAGTTGGGTGTATTACAAGAAGTGGCGGTATTACGTTAGCGACGAAGGCATCCGCATTCGCAAAGGCATTTTTGCGACCAGCTACACCCTGCTCAAATGGTACAAAATACAGGGGGCAGCCATCCACCAAACCATCTTCCAGCAACGCAATGGCCACGCCGATCTGAAAATTTACACGGCGTCCGGCTCGCTGACCATCCCTTACATCGAATTGGAAAAAGCGCAGACGTTGATGGACGTGGTCTTGTTCAAGGTGGCCTCGTCGCAGAAGGGGTGGATGTGAACCGTCTAATTTCCAGCTATCAGCATAAGCCCCGCCATCACCAGCATCACCGTATTTTCCGTAAGGGTAACTTTGGTCATGGGCAGGTTGAACACCGTGCCGAGGCAGGCGCACTGGATGGCCTGTTTGTTGAAAACAGTTCGGGCCACCCCAATGGTGCCGATGCCGATGATGAATAAGGTGATCAGGTTGGCCCAAAATAATTGATAGCCGAACAGGTAGGCAATGCCCAATCCCAATTCGACAAACGGATAGAGGTATCCATAGCCCGGCCACCGCTTTGTAATGGGGTCGTAGGTTCGGAAGGCCGAGGCAAATCCCCGGAGGTCGAGGAATTTGAAAAAGGAAAAGACGACGAAAAATCCGCCCATAAAGTTGGTCATGGCCTGGGTGCTGTTCCATTCTCCAACATAATATTGACGGAGCAGTACCCCACCGATCAAAAAGGCGAAAACCAGAAAGAGGGGATAGAGCCGGTGCAGCAAAGGGGCTTCCTTTTCTGGTGGTTTTTCATTGATAGAACCCTGTTGAGCCTGCCTTTCGGCAAATGGGACAAGGGGTTCGATCTGATACGCCCCGGCTTTCGCCAAAATGGTTTGCAAGGCGTCGGAGTCAGGTGGCCGCGAGGCCGACAGGGTGGCTTTATTTTCTTCCAGAGAAATGTCAACCGATTCGATGTCGCCGACTTGCTCCAGGGCATTTTTGACTTTGGCGGCACAGCCCTGACAGGTCATCCCGGTAACGGTATATTGGTATTGCATGATGGTTTTTATAGTTTAAACAAAATACAGGCTGAATGTTTCAAAGAGATGAAAAAATGCCTTAGCCATCACAAAACCATCCGCTGTATGTGGTTGATTAACAGTAAAGTATAAGTGTTGTTTGTCTTTTTACCCACCGTAATTCTGGATTTTTTTAAATCGCATTCCACCCGTACAAAACCTATCTTTACCACAGAGAACTGGCAGTATCCCGTATCATTTTATAACCCTATCTATCTGGTAAACCGGGTAACACCAGGTGCGTCGCTTCCAACAATAGTCTTTTAGTTCCCCTTTTCCCCGTACGGGAGATGAACATAAGAATAACTATACTGAGTAATTTTTGACAAATTCCGGAGGGTGGCGAAAGCCGCTTCCGGATTTGTTTTTCGGGACTCCCCTCAAAAGTCATTTCTCCGCCATTTCTGTTTTCTTTTGAACGGGTGATTTTGTATTGCCAGCAATTTCCATATCTTAAAAGCTCAAAAAATAAATTGTCTTTTTGGTGTCTTTGAAAAAATCACAAACCGCTCATTATCAATCGCTTATTTGTAATTTTTATCAAAGACAACGACAAGTTATTTTTCGAGCGAGCCTTAACGGGTACATTATTTCTGTCAGTTTGCGACAAGAATCAAATGTTTTACTAACCAAATAAATATTGAAGACCATGAGATCACACCTAATCCTATTCGTAAGTGTACTGTTATCTGTGGCTATCAATGCACAGGTATATGTCGATCAAGATGCTACCGGCAACAACGACGGCACCTCCTGGGCCGATGCCTACACCAACCTGCAAATGGCCATCGACAGTGCCGCCACCGGCGACCAACTGTGGATCGCCGAAGGCTTATATATTCCCCAAGCCAGCCCCTCACCCGACTCCAACTGGTTTGCCGTACTGACGGCCCTGGAATTTTATGGCGGCTTTGAAGGAACAGAAACCTCCCTCGACCAAAGGAACTGGGTCGAGAACCCGGTCATCCTGAGCGGCGATGTCAATGGCGACGATGTCAACAGCGACTTCGACAACTTCCGCGACGACAATGCCCGCCATGTCATGAGGGTGGCCGTGTTGAACGGGTTGACCATCCTCGACGGACTCATCATCACCAATGGCCATGCCTTAGCAGCAGAAATGATACCCGATACCGCCAATGTCTCGGATTATCGCGGGGGTGGTCTCGAACTCATCTCCACCGCTGAGATACGCAACTGCCGGTTCCGGCAATGCCATGGCAGTTTTGGCTCAGCCATTTGGGCCGTACCGGTAGGCACAAGTACCAACGAGCTGGTTTTGGAAAACAGTACCATTGAATTCAATCATAGTTTTCAGGGGGCGGTTTCTATTTTGGGGATGAACAATCCCGTAGTGAGCAATTGTCATTTTGAAGGAAATACTGCCGTCACCTTTGGGGGTGGCCTTACCCTGAGTAACACCAATGCTCTGATCGAAGATTGTACTTTTGAGGATAACGTGGTGCCGGAACTAATTGGGGGCGGGATATACATTTTTCAAAATTCTGCCAACTTGATCCTCGACCCGGTGATAGAGATCAATCGTTGTGATTTTCTCGAAAACAATGGTCTTTATGGAGGAGGTCTGGCATACAACAATGTTTATCCGAATGCTTCTATAGTGATCGACAGTTGCTATTTTTACCAAAACGAGAGCAGCAATATGATTGACGATGGGGTTGGAGGAGGAGTACTCATCCAAAATTTGGCGGATAATGTTGGAGGTGGATTTCCCACCCTATCGGCCACTATTTCAAATTGTACCTTCGAAGAAAATGAGGCCTTCCTCGGGGGTGCTGCTTTTGTATTTTCCAACTCAGAAACGGTTGATTATACTTTTTCGAAAACCGTTTTTTTGAATAACACATCGTTTGAATTTGCCGGAGCCGTCAATGTGGGAAATGCCCGAGCCAGTATTGAAGACTGCGTTTTTGATGGCAATGAATCTATTAACTCCATCGGAGGAGGCATTTTCTTCTGGGTCAATTCATTTAATACCGACCCCGATCCCGGGTTTGAGATAAGGCGAACCGAATTTGTCAACAACGTCGCTCCTTTCGGGTCCGGATTGGCGTTCAACAATTTTTACTCCAGTGGTTCTATGATCATCGATAGTTGTTTGTTTTCACAAAACAGCCATCCCGACAATTTCGACGGTGCAGGCGGAGGACTATTGATCCAGAACATCGATGGTGGTGGACCCGTTACCGGCTTCCCGGTTTTGAACATTACCTTATCCAACAGCCTGATAGAAGACAACAGCAGCGGCGACGGAGGAGGTGCTTATATTTATTCGGCTTATGTAGATGAACTCCTCCAAATTTCCAATACTGACTTTGTCGGCAACTCCGCTACCGGCAACGGTGGCGCCCTAGTAATTGACAACGATGTCAATATCAACGCCGTGTTGCAAAACAATCGTTTTACGGAAAACTCGGCCAACGATGAAGGCGCCGCCATAGTTGCCCTCAACGCCAACGAAGTGCTGCTCGAAAATGTATTGTTGAACGACAATACCGGTGCCGCCACCATCTACAACGACGGCAACCTGGTGCTGCGCAACGTTACTATGGTGGATAATGCCATCGGCTTGTCGCAGGACGCCAATGGAAATACCGAAATGCAAAACACCATCCTCAATAATACCGATGTCGACTACACGGAGGTGGGATCACCCATAGTCACTACCAAAGGTGGAAACGTTTGTTCCGATACCACTCTCAACGACCAGCTAACTGGTTTCGAGGTCTATGCCGATTTCGTCGAAACCGACCCATTGCTCGATGCCAACTACGTCCCCACCGAAAACAGCGTTTGCATCGACGCCGGCAATTCCGACGGCATCACCGCCCCATTTGATCTGGCTGGGGCTGAGCGCATACAAGGCGTATCTATCGATGCCGGTGCTTTTGAAAGCCCGTTTACTACCTCCATCAAAGATCCGGGGGGTAGGCTCATCCACGTTTTTCCCAACCCTTTTGCGGACCATCTGACGTTTTCCGACATCGAAGGGGTGACCAGTATCCGGTTGTTGACCATTAGTGGGAGGGAGGTACAGTCGTTTGTGGTGGAGCCCTCCCTTTCGGTAAATAACAATCTGCCTTCGGGTACTTATCTGCTGGAAGTTGGATTTGGAGACACCCTGATGGTGGAGAAGTTGGAGAAGAGGTAGGGTGGAGATTTTGCATTGCACCCGCCAACATAAAAAGCCCGAAGCGGAGGATGATCCCGCTTCGGGCATATATACTCGGGTTACCAATTTCTAACAACCTGCATACATCCGCACCACTACTTTACCGCCGACTGCTTTGATCTGTACTTCTTTGTAGTCGTATTGACTTTTGTAGGCGACGATGTTGCGTTCGTCATCTCGTTTGACGCGCATGGTTTTCATCATCTCCTCAAAATCGGGAATGGTGTTCATACAGAGTACATAGGCTTCGCTGAGGCGGGTATCTGGCAGGACGACTTCGATGAACACGCCCCCTTCGCCGTCGATGTTGTTGACTTCGATGCCGTTTTCATAAATTTTTACCGTTTTTTCCTGGCCGTGGTCACCTATTGCGACGGAATCGGTGACGACGTCGGCGGTTAGTTCGATCAGCTCCAGCAGGTCGAAATTGCTGGTGGGTAGCGGCAGGTCGGTGAGAAAGCCGTCGAAGGCAAACCCTTTAAAGCCGCGGTATTCGACGTACACCCAGTTGCCCTGTACCAGTTCGATGGTTTGGGTCCGTTGGAAGCCGAGGGTGTTGAGTACGGTGACTTCTTCGCCGAAGTCCATCGTGGTGAACACCCTGGCGTTGAGGCTGGGTTCTTCGCGTAGTTTGAGGCCCGATTTGGCGTTGACGCGGAGTACGGCGCCTTCGATGTAATTCTCGGGGATGGCCTCTAAGGCAGTGCTACTGCTGATGAGCAATACGGTGAGTGCGAGCAGGCTGAACCAATTTTTGATGCTTTTCATGACTTATTTTTTTGGTTTGATAATAAACTCAAATCATTTTGAGCCGTTAGGGATGTTTTTTTGTTCCGTTACCGGCTGCTTTCGGAGGCAAGTTGCGGGGATTGGAGGGTGTTTCAAAAGGGGTTTGAGCAATGATAGAGAGGTGGGCGAGTATTCGTGTGGAAGGGGAGAGTATCCGTTTTGAAATCCATTTTATCCTGAAAATAGAGGAGTTTGCCCTTTAATCCTTATTAAAATAAAAGAAAACACTAATGTTTGGGCATATTTTGATATTTTGGTGTTTTTTAAATTTAAAATTTTAAAACCATGAAGACCACTTACTTAATGTTGCTCATTCTTGCAGGTGCTGCCTTTAATGGCATGGCCCAACTTCCGGACAATGCAATATCTTGGGATCAGCTACAGAAAACGATTGACGACCACCCCTTTGGCGATGCGACAGACGCCATAGCCACAGACCGTTTTGCGAAAGCACCTTCAACCGCTACGATGAAAACCGTCGAACTGGTTTGGTTGCTCGACTCAACCTACTATTATTCCTGGGAGAATGAAAACTGGGAGTTTAAACCAACGCTATAAAGTGACTTCCAGAGATGATTATGGAAACAACCTGATGGCCCAATATCATTTATACGACATGGCGGGATTCTCTCCGCGATACGATGACGAACGCTACTACCACGACCCGGCCACCTTGAGCAATTTTGTCAGAAGAGCCTGGAACGGCGATGCCCAAGCCTGGGTGCCTTCAGTCGACTATCATTACAATGAAAATGGAGACTTCATCAATGGGGAAAACAAAGTTTGGAGTTTTGTCAGTAATTTCTACACTGGTGGATTCAAAGGCTATGCTTTTTACGATTCCAATGGCTGGATTCAACAAGATTCCTTCTATTCCTGGGATGCCAATATCAGCGACTGGGTGCCATGGTTCATTACTTCTTATGAAGTAGATGAAGAGGGCAATACCATACAACGCACCCAGCAGGAATGGGATGAAGGAACCGGTAGCTGGGTAAATGATTTCAGATGGTTTAATACATATGATAACAATTTACTTACAGAGGAGTTGATTGAAATGTGGGATGAGGTCATACAGGATTGGGTACCGGACTATCGCAGGCTGTACAGTTACAACGTAGATCAATTGCAAGATACCGTCATCCGTCGCAACTGGAATGCCGATATCGACTCCTGGGAGCTTGACGACAGACAGACCTACACCTATGATAATCAACTGGAGACCTTTTATCTTTTGGAAACGTGGGACGACGACAACCAGTCATGGACTCAGAGTCGTAAAACAGAGCGAGAATACGATGCAAATGGAAACTTGTTGGAAATTGCAAGATATGACTGGAATCCAACTGCTACAGAGTGGATAGGTACGACTCGTATTCTTTACGACTATGATATGTACGACAATCAAATCGAACGAATTTCTCAATTCTGGAATTTTTCGGTAATGGATTGGGAGAACAACTCTCGAAGAGAACACTTTTATTCCGAAGTCGACGTGATGACCGGTGTCGATCAGGTTGTTCCGGCATTGGATATTCAAGTGACACCTAACCCTTCCACCGGACTGTTTGAAATCCAATCCAACAAGGCGAATACCTATGACATTACGACACTTACAGGCCAGGTGCTACTTCGGGGCGATCTGCCAGCAGGCCGATCCTCCATTGACTTGTCGGCTTTTCCGAAAGGATTGTACTTCCTCCGGTTGGCTGTGGGTGAGACGGTAAAGTTGATGAAGTTGTGAACAAAGAAATGGCCTTTCCTTATCTTTGGGAAGGCCATTTCTTTTTGTACTTGAAGTCGTTTCAGTTTTAGTAGGTTGAAGAGCCGCCTCAATGGCGCTCTTCTCCAATTCCGGGGTGTTATGAAGGCAAAGACAGAAAACTTTTATCAGAACCATTCCGTAGCTTTGCCCCAACATGCCCAACATCCTCTTTCTCCCTTCCTGGTATCCAAACCGGTTGTACCCGCAAAACGGCGACTTCGTCCAGCGGCACGCCGTAGCGGTGTCGGCCTATTGCCGGGTGGCGGTGCTGTATGTGTTGTCCGATCCTCAAGCCAGCCGTTTTGAAGTGGAGACGGTTTGGCACCAAAAAGTATACGAAGTGCGGGTATACTATCCCAAGACTTCCCGTTGGCGTCCTTACGGAAAATTCAAAAAATACCTCCAGGCACACCGGTTGGGTTACGAGGCGGTGTTGGCCGAAATGGGCGGGATCGATCTGGTTCATCTCAACGTGTTGTACAAAGCAGGGCTTTTTGCGCTGGAACTGAAAAGACGGTACAACCTCCCTTTCATCGTCACGGAGCATTGGACGGCTTTTCTGCCCATCAGCCCCGTTCGGTTTACGCCCTTTGAGCGGTATGCCATCCGGCGGATCGGGAAGGCGGCGGAGGTGCTTTGTCCCGTATCGCACGATCTGAAACGGGCTTTGCAGGCGTTTGGCCTCGAAGGCCCCTACGAGGTGGTGTCCAATGTGGTGGATACCGATCTGTTTACCAATGCTTCCAGAACAGCGGGCAGCATCAAAAAGATCCTTCACATTTCCACCCTTTACGACCCCCACAAAAATGTAAGTGGTTTGTTGGAGGTGATGCGGCGCCTGACGGACAAACGCGGCGACTTCCACCTGACCATCGTTGGTAACCACTATGTGGAAAAACACCGCCGCAGGGTGCAGCAATTGGAGATGGAAAAATTCGTTTCCATTCGGGGAGAGATCCCACACAAAGAGGTGGCCACCGCAATGCAGAAACACGATTTTTTTGTGCTTTTCAGCAATTACGAAAACCTGCCCTGCGTCATCTCAGAGGCGCATGCATCGGGGCTGCCCGTGGTGGCAACCGAGGTGGGCGGCATTGGCGAAATGGTGGATGAGGGGTCGGGCCGGCTGGTAGCTGCCCGCGACGAGGATGCTTTGTTGCAGCAATTGGAGTATATGCTCGATCATCTGGGCGACTTCGACCGGGAAACCATCCGTCGCCAGGCAGTGGCACGATACAGTTACGAGCGGGTAGGGGCGCGGTTTTTAGAAATTTATAACAAGGTGTTGACAAAAGACGAATTATGATGGCTGTAATGGCTTTTGTATTGGTAGCTATTTTTTTTGTGCTGGCCATTGTTCATTTCCATTGGGCGCTGGGCGGACAATGGGGTTTTGACCATGCGGTGCCCACTGATCTGGAGGGGCGGCGGGTACTAAACCCCCGCAAGACAGACAGTGCGGTGGTGGGGCTTGGATTGTTGGCCTTTGGGGTGTTTTATCTGTTGCGGTCGGGGGTGGTAGGGTCGTATCAGTTACCGGTTGGGCTGGTTCGGTATCTGGGTTGGATCATTCCTGTCGTGTTTTTGTTGCGGGCGATGGGCGACTTTAAGTACATCGGTTTTTTTAAGCGGGTCCGGCAAACCGATTTTGCGAGAAAGGACACGAACTATTTTTCGCCGCTCTGTTTGCTGATCGGAGCATTGGGACTGGCGATACAACTATTAAAATAGGGGGTGGGTGGAGCTTAGGCAATTCATACAGAGTTTTATACAGCGGAAAGGGGGGCATTTGTTGTTTTCGTTTTTCTTTTCCAAGCTATCCAATTTTTTGGTGGCGGTGTTCATCATCCGGCTGTTGCCGAAATCGGAGTACGGTTATATAGCTTATGCGGCTACCATCCTGGGGTTTATTCTGCCGTTTATGGGGGCGGGGGTTCATCAGGGATTTTTGCGGTATGGCTCTCTGAGTGAAGGTCAGTTGCGGAAGAAGGCCCTGTTTCAATTTGCATTGAAAAAAGGGATGTTGTATTCCAGCCTCATCGCAATTGTATTGTTGGGGCTGGTGCCGTTTATCAGCAGCAACCTGCCGGGGTCGGCATTTTATCTGGGGGTGTTGAGTTTTCAGTTGGTGGGCTTGTTGTTGCTTCAGTTGGTGGGGATCTATTGCCGGCTGATACATTTGAACAACTTATATGCCCGGATAGAGAATGTGAGCAATGCCTTGTTGTTGGTAAGCAACATTGCGATGACGTATTTGTTTCAGGGGCCGGGTTATGTGGTGAGTTTGGCTCTGGTGCCGTTTTTGGTGGGGGCGTTTTATTTGTGGAAGCTGAATTTGCACCGGGGTCTTTGGAGCCGAGGGGCGGTGGTTGCCTCCTTTGGAGACTATATGAGGTATGGCTTGTCGATGGCGATAGGGTCGGTGTTGGCGCAACTGTTGTTTGCCGTGGATATATTGTTGATCGGCAATGTGCTGAAGGAGGCGGAGTTGGTGGCGCAGTACAAGGCGGCCTCGATCATTCCGTTCAGTGTGTTGTTCGTGCCGGTAGCGATCATTGCTACGGATTTTGTGAAGCTGGCCCGGGCGGCGGAAAGCGATAAGGCCTATCTTTGGTCGTATTACCTCAATTATCTAAAGCTGTTTGTCTGGATCAGTATGGCGCTCTTGGCTTTCTTCTATTTTTTTGGCGAAGACTTGTTGCGGCTATTTGGCAATGACTATAAAGAAGTGCCGGAGCTGATGGTGATCTTTGCGGTGGGCATAGTAGGAGGGTTGTTGTTTCGGGTGCCTTTGGGCAATTTGTTGTCGGCCATAGGGTGGCCCCATGTCAATGCGGTATTTTCGTTGATCGTGTTGGTACTCAACGTGGTGGGGAGCTATTGGATGCTGCGCTGGTATGGACTGGTGGGGGCGGCGGGGGTGACGGCTGGGTTGATGTGGCTGTCGGGGCTGTTGTCGCTGGCAGCGTTTGCGTGGTTTCTGAGGGCGGATTAGGCGTGGGTAGGGTTTGGCTGTGCAAAATCGATGGTCTCAGATTGGCGAACAAGGCTATGAGGAAAAAACACAGCAGTAATATCATAGAGCCCAGCCAATATTTTTCAGGATGCTTTTTCATATCGGATTTTTTTTCGCGTCAGCGGTAAAAGTAATTAAAATCTTGAAAAGTTTTGAGTTGGCGGGTCATTCAAATGAACTATTAACTTTAGTCTTTAGTTTCGTGATTGTAGCGATGTCTAAAATTGGAAGGCCTTCGGCGAGGTACTTTTTCAGTCGAAAACCCGCCTGTCCGGCCGGCAGGAAAGTACCCAATCCCGAAAGCATTCGGGAAGGCAAAACAAAGGCAATCCCACGCAGGCCGTCACCTCTACCTGTAGGCAGACAGGCTCGCCCCCATGTTTTGCCATTCCCAGCGCGCCGGTACGCACCGTGACGTACCTACCGCGCCCCGTGGACTAATACAAAATTGAAAAAAATCCGGCTTGTGCCAAATGGGATTCGAGTAAGTGTAGGCGTTGGATGAGGATTCGTTATTCGATCGAGGCGAGTACCTTTCTGATATCCCGTTCGAGATCGGTATCTCGTTGGCTGATGACCCATTCGATGCGTTCGTTGAGGGCCTTGCCTTCTGGAGTATCGTTGGAGGCTCTGGGCTCGTATTCGCCTTTGCCGATAGCGGTGAGTTGGTTGGGGTTAATGTCGTATTCTACTGCCATCAGGTTGACCATGTGAGCGGCCTGGATGGCGCTGAGTGACCAGTTGTTGGGGATGCTTTTACGGCCTGTGGGGCCGTTGTCGGTGTGATTTATCACTGCGATTTGAATGATGGGATAGCGTTCAAATACAGGTGCGGCCGCTTCCATGACGGTATGTCCCTGGGTTTCGATCCGGGCAGTGCTTCCCCGGCGGAAAAACACGGATTTGGGGAAGATCAGCTTCAGTCCTTTTTCGGAGTGGGTCAGTTCAAACTGTTCGAAGGCCATCGACTGGAAGGCGTACAAGAGATCGGACGATAGTTTTTTGAATGCTTCCTGCCGGGCCTGGAAGACGGTTTCGATCTGGCTGAGATGCATTTTCAGGTCTTTGATCTTGTTTTCCTTTTGTGTAAGTGTATTGTTGAGTTTTGCCTGGCTGTTTTGGGAAGAGGAGCTGAGGTTTTCTATTTGGGTTTCGAGCAGGTCGATGTGTTGGAGCAGCTCCATGCGGAGGTCTGCCAGGACGTTGTTTTCGCCTTTTTGTTCGGCGAGATGGAGTTGGAGGCTATATAGGGAATCCCGGTTGATGCGCAATTGCTTTTTGAGGCGGTTGGCGGTAGTAGTCAGCGAGTCCTGGTGTATCCTGTTGAGCAAGCGGATGGTTTCGAGGTGCTTTTTTTTGCTGACGCAGGAACAGAAAACGCAGGCGATGAACAACAGTAAGTAACAATGCTTCATGGAACCGTTTTATTAAGTCAATCAATTAAATCAATACCCAAATTGACAAACCAGCGAGGGGCCGGTTTGTCAATTTAAAAGCGAAGGGTGTCTGGTGGTGATTGAAAAAACGTTTGGGGCTAAAACCACGTTTAGCGCAAGCGGACGGAAGAGGCGCCCAGCAAGCCGATGTCGGTGAATACAGCCACGCGGTACAAACCCGCTTTGAGCCGGGAGCCCAATTCGTGTTTAAAGGAGATGCGTTGATTTTCGGCGATATTGACCTCTTTGGCTTCGGCGGCGATGATGTTGGTCTCTTGTCCATTTACGCTTATGGTGGCGTTGATGGGGTTATCCATATTGATGGGGGTTCCTTTGTTATCGGAAATGACGAGGTATATGGGCCGTACGCCCTGATATTTTTCGGGCACGTTGGTCAGGTCGAAGCTGGCGAGCAGCCTTTTGGCTTTGCGCGATTTGGCAGTAGGTTTGGAGCCTCTTTTTTTCTCCAGTTCAACGCGGAATCCGGAGGCTTTGAAGTTGGCCAGTGTTAGTCGGCCAACTTCGTCCTGAATGGTGCGGTTGAGGTTGGCCAGTTCGGCGTTGTCCTGTCGGGCTTTGTCGAGGTCCACTTCCAGTACACCGGTGCGGGTACGCAGGGAGTCGTTTTCGGCTTGCAGGGAGGCGATAGATGACTGGAGCTGCGATTTGGCGGTGAGCAGGGACTGTATTTCGGCTTTGAGGCCCATGATGGTGTTTTCGGCGGCTTTGTTGGAGGCTTTGACGGTTTTGATGGCGTAGTCTCTTTTGCGTAGTTCGTCTTGTGTGTCTTCCAGTTCGCTATGCAGGTTGAGGTTTTCCTCTGCCAGGAGGTTGTAGGCAGACTGGAGGCTGTCCACTTCTTCGGCGAGGTCGTCTTTGAGGGCGGTCATTTCGCTGAGCTCGGCATTGAGGGTACTGTTTCTTTCGATGAGGTGTTCCTTTTCGCCTTTAAGGCCAAATCCCCACCAGGTAGTGAATATCCAACCGATTGCGAGAATGATGGCCAGGGCGATTAAGATGTGCTTTGCTTTCATGATTTGATAGTTTTATAGTTGGCTTTAGGAACGATTTGCTTTTGTGGAATCGTATTCTATTACAAAAGTATTTTTTTGTTTGGTAAATATTCACCTTTTCGGTTAAAAATTGGGATTTTATTTTGGAATTTAAGGGGAACCCGTCACCTGAATATCTGAAATCCGTCGAAATGCTTATCCACTATTCGGGTGCATACCACCTCCTTCACAGAAGCCAGTTCGGGGCCTTTATGGCACCAGGCTACCAGTTGGTCTACCTCTTCTTCCGGGCCGTTTACTTCCACATATACGGAGCCGTCGGGCTCATTTCTGACAAAGCCTGTTAGGCCCAGGCTGGTTGCTTTGCGTTGGGTGCTTGCGCGAAACCAGACGCCCTGCACCTTTCCGTAAATGCGAATTTGAATGCATTTCATAGATAAATAGAGGTACTTTGTAGTAGATTTTGACTGGGTTTGTCTGATAATTGTATTTTAGCGGAATCCTTTTTTTTGCAAAAACTCACAACGGGAAAATGATGATTACACAAATGTACAAACTTATTCTCTTTACCGGCTTGAACATCCTCTTAATCGCCAATTTTGGCTTCAGCCAAAACACCTCCAACCACGGCAACAAATTTGAACAGCTCGGTCCCCTCCTCCGCCAGGGCAACGAATACCGCAACAACGATGGAAGCCCCGGCCCCAAATACTGGCAACAGGCCTGCGACTACGAAATCGACTGTACCCTCGACACAGAACAAAACCGCCTCGACGGCTCCGAAACCATCACCTATCGCAACAACTCGCCCAACACCCTCCGATACCTTTGGCTACAACTCGACGAGAACGAACATGCCGCCTCCGCCGACAAGCACACCTTCAACCCAAGCTCGATCAACCCCAACATGAGTGAGCACGAACTCCGGCAACTCGAACCCTGGCGCGAACAAAGCAAATACGGCTGCAACATAGAAGCCGTTACCACCAAGGGAGGCGATCCACTCAAACACACCATCAACCGCACCATGATGCGCGTAGACCTGCCCGAACCGCTCGAACCCGGCGATGCGTTTACCTTCAAGGTGAAATGGCATTACTACCTCATCGATCGGATCAACTCCGTAAGCTGGGGCAGAGGCGGCTACGAATATTTTGAAAAAGACGGCAACCATCTCTACACCATCACCCAGTGGTTTCCGCGGCTGTGCGTTTACAACGACGTGGAAGGCTGGCAAAACAATCAGTTTACAGGTCGCGGTGAGTTTGCACTGAACTTTGGAAACTACGAAGTCAACATGACCCTTCCGGACGACTACATCGTGGGCTCCACCGGCGTCTGCACCAATCTCAACAAGATGCTTACATCTACTCAGAGACAGCGTTGGGAACAAGCCCAAACGGCTAAAGAACCGGTGAAGATCGTCACCCTCGAAGAGGCCATAGCACTGGAAAAAGCGCCAAAGTCCGCCAAGACAAAAACCTGGCGATTTGAGGCGGAAAATGTCCGCGATTTTGCCTGGACGGCCAGCCGCAAATTTGTATGGGATGCCATGCCTCATTTTAATGAAAATGGCGACAAAGCCATGTGCATGAGCTATTACGCCAAAGAAGCCTATCCGATATACGAGCGGTATTCTACCAAAGCGGTGGCGCATACGTTGGAGGTGTTTTCCAACTATTCGATCCCCTACCCTTATCCGACAGCGATCTCGGTGGAGGCCGCCAACGGAATGGAATACCCGATGATCTGCTTCAACCCCGGCCGCGCAGAAGAAGACGGCACCTACACCGAAGGCGCCAAACAATCGGCCATCAGCGTGATCATTCACGAAGTGGGGCACAACTACTTCCCCATGATCATCAACAGCGACGAGCGGCAATGGGCCTGGATGGACGAAGGCATCAACACCTTCGTGCAATACCTCGCCGAACAAGAGTTCGACAACAATTACAGTTCCTGGGTGGGTACTCACCTCATCGTCGACTACATGCGCCTGCCCAAAGACCAGCTCGAACCCATCATGACCAACACCGAAAACATCATCCAGTACGGCCCCAACGCCTACACCAAGCCGGCAGCCGGACTCAACATGCTCCGCGAAACCATCATGGGAAGGGAGTTGTTCGACTACGCCTTCAAAGAATACTGCCGACGGTGGGCCTTCAAGCATCCCACACCCGCCGATTTTTTCCGCTCGATGGAAGACGCTTCCGGCATCGACCTCGACTGGTTTTGGCGCGGATGGTTCTACAGCATCGACGCCGTAGACATTTCGCTCGACAGCATCAACTGGTACAAGGTCGACCTGAAAAAGAACCCTGAAAAGAGAGACTGGACCCACAAAGAGGTGAAAAAACCACCTTTTGAGCACATCACCAAAATACGTAACCGCGAAAAGGGGATCGAATTTGCCGTAGAGCGCGATACCGGCCTGGTCGATTTTTATACCAACTACCAACCCTGGGAAACGGCCGACTCCATCGTCGAACACAAAACGCATTTGTACGAAGAGACTTTTACCAAAAAGGAAAAGAAAAAACAGTTTGGCGATAAAAATTACTACGAACTCTTTTTCAGCAACAAGGGAGGGCTGGTGATGCCTGTGATCATCGAATGGACGTTCAAAGACGGCACCAAAGAAATGCAGACGGTACCGGTTGAAATATGGCGGAAGAACGAAGACAATTTCTCGAAAGTGTTTGTGAAAGACAAAGAGGTCACTTCCATTGTGATCGACCCCTATAAAGAAACCGCCGACATCGATGAGTCGAACAACAACTGGCCGGTGAAGGAATTGCCCAGCCGCTTCAAGGTGTTCAAAAAACACAAACAGGCCGAGCAACTCAACCCGATGCAAAAGGCCCGGAAGAAGAAGAAGGAGACGATTCGGCCGTAGAAGTTCAGGTTCAAGCTGTAAGTTTCAGGTTCAAAGCGCATATTATAGTCATCCAACCAGCGATTCTCGCTTTGAAAAATAATTTATAATAAAAAAACTAATTCTTCAACTAACAACTTGGCTGCTGTGGTCTAATATTTTGAGGGTATTATAGTTTACCATGAGGTGCGGCGCTATGCCCTACCTCTAATCACTAATCTTTGGAATATTCGCTGTAGAAATAAATTGAGTGTGTGACATACCTGCCGGTCGGCAGGCGGGTTAGCGGAGCATCGCGGTTGCAAACCTGCCGGCCGGCAGGCGGGCCGCGACGAACGGCGTCTGCACAGAGATTTTCTCTGTGAATCTATGTTTCTTTCCCGAAACTAGTCTATATCGGCGGAAAACAACTCAAATATGGGTGGCACTACTTCCCCAATGTCAATGTCCCAACTATTGGAACAACCCTGAGCGACCGTGATGGTCAACAGGTATGGGTCGGATGAAAGATCGTTTAGCTCGGAAATATTGTCGTTGGTATGGACCCAGTTGTACTGAAACGGGAGTGCGCCCTGTTCATCGGTTATCCCAAAATAACCCGTATTTTCGTCGGAGCAGGAGGGCGCGGTGGTGAACATTATTTCCGGCAAAGGCAATAACACCACATCCACCACATGTACGGAATCGCAACCATTAACACCGGAAAAGGTGGATTCATAACTGCCTTCAGTGGAAACCCATTCGCCGAAAATAAATGCCGAGTCGCCTTCACAGATGGACCATGTTTCTGTCCCCAAAGCATCGAGCATAACACCCAACTCGACGGAATGCACGGAGTATAACATTACAGTTACGAACATTACGACACCGGCGAATTTTTTCCATGCGATCCGTCGGCAACTGGCGCGCCCTTTCCGCAAACCACTGATCAACATGTCGCCTAAGTCGCTGCTGCGGCATCCCAAATGTGTGCCGGACATGAGCGCGTTTGAGGAAAACAAAAAAAATCGCTTTGAGGAATACTACGATGATCCGAAAGTCACCACAGCCGCTAAAGCGAAAAAGGTAAAGCGGGTTTTGTTTTGCAGCGGCAAGGTCTACTACGACTTGCTCGACAAAAAGGAATCGGACAAACGCGCTGATGTAGCCACTGTGCGGATAGAGCAGTTATATCCGTTTCCGAAAAAGGGGTTTGAAAAAATGCTTTCCAAATATAAGTCAGCAGAAAAGTACTGGGTACAGGAAGAACCGGAAAATATGGGTGCCTGGCGATACATTCTGGCCAGGTATCCTACTGCCGGTTTTGAGGTGATTTGCCGCAAGGCGAGTGCTTCTCCGGCATCGGGTTTTAAGAAAGTGTCGGATGAGCAGCAGGCGGCGATTATTGGGGGGGGTGGGTAATCGCCACATAGGGGTCTCTATAAGCAAGGACGTTCTAACCGGATAATCGTCCAAAACTGTATTTTTGTCGGAGTTTTGGACGTTTAATAAAAACCGGACGTATGCAGTTAATCGGGCGTAAGAAAGAGCAAACTCCCCAACTACTCTTCCGCCCCATCAGCCGAGATCAAACTTAACCGATAGATGTCAGTTCCTTCCGGGAAATCCATTTCCAATCTGATTTTTTGTATTTTCTGAGGTTCTACGCTTTCATCCAGTTTTACGGGTTCACTTTTTATCAAGACATTTTCTTCATCATAAAACTCCACATTTACATGTATGTTAAAATAGGTTACTTCTGTTGAATAGTTTTTAACAAAACCCTTGACGACATTCTGCTCTTTGGTTCCGCGCTTTTTAGTCATAAATATCAAATCATTCTCGGGGGAATAGCTCTGCTTTTCTTTTTCGGGCTTTTCTGATTTGGCAGAGGCGTTTTTATGCTGGTCGCTCTTTTGTGCTCCTGAACAGGCTCCCAGTCCGAGGGCTATGGTCAAAGTAAACATCCAAAGCACATTGCTCAGGGATGCAGGGTAAGCAAAATTAATTATAAACATGTTGTTAGGTTTTTTTAAAAAAGTATTATTGCTGCAAATTAGAAATGACTTGTCCCAAAGCTTCATCTTCGAATATTTACAACTGGTATCTGACTTTGAGGTATATGCGCCCGCCAAATACCGTTTGTTCAGATTCCCGGTATGCTTCTGCGGATACCACCCGGTTTCGCCGAACATTCGCATTGAGGTTAAACAGGTTTTCAACTCCAAAGGATAGCATAAAATGCCCGCCCCATTTTTTTTCTATTGATCCGCTCACCAACGTTTCATTGTAAATATTTCCGCGCCATAGGTAAGTAGCCTCTGAAGCAATCCAGCCATTCAGTTTTTTGATGTACAAACGAACTTGTATGGTTGACTCGCTGTTCCATTGCGGAGGCAAAGCCGATTGATTTCCAAACCGCCAGGTTCTTCGACTAACCAGCGTACGTAAAGATATGAACAGGGTCTTACTCCGCAAAATATCTCCAGCCCTTAGCCGAAAAGTCAAATCTGATTTTTTTAATTTCTGGTCTGCAAATAAAGCCTTGCCCCGGGAATGAGATTGACGACCCGCTAAGGAGGTAGAAAATCGAACGCCTCGAATCTTCCTCGAAGTACGAAGGTTGACAAGTATTTCATTGAAGTCGCTCTCCTCAACGAGTGTGTCTACATTGATGCTGCCTCTTGTTTGTTGTCGCCACTCATAGTGAATGGGCTTATACTGATATTCTATTTTTGTCTGGGAGAAACTTCCACTTAAAGGGGAAAATTCTTTCCACCCGGCAGACCATTTATAGTTGCGAATGACCGCCGGATTTGGATGACCGGCTCTGGTGTAAGATTGAAGATTGACTGGACGCGCCGTACGCCACAGGTAAGATTCATCCAACCATTTCGCATCAGCGGTATATCCTAAAAATGCAAACTGGTCCGGCTTCAGGGTATAGCGAATCCGGGTTGCGGCAGACCATTTGAAGTTGTGGTTTCCGGTGAGTAGCTGATCGCTTTGAAAAAAATGTCCACCCAGTTTAGCAGTTAAATAAATTTTCGAAAGAGTCATTTCATGCGTCAGCAAACTGGTAGTTGTGTACGTTGCATACTCCCGGTCCATCCGAAATACATCTGCTGCCAAAGCGATCTCCTCCAGATCCCCAGCCTCCGACATCGAAGTAGCATTATAACTAATGACCCAGGCAGTCTGCTGGGCTAAGGTGTTCCATTTGCGTTGGAGAGCAGCCCCGCCGTTGATATGTTGCATCTTACGATCGAGGTTGTATCGCAGGCTTACCTCTTCTGAATTTGGATGGACGATGAAGTCATATATGACAGAGTCAGCTCCCAGATCATATTTCCTTTGGTTGTCATCAGTTCCGACTTGAATACCCGTTTGCCATGTCCAGGAAGAGTCGATCTGCCATATGGCATGAGCAAATAGTGTCGCATTTAGGTAACTAAACCGAGTGTGCTGCTGGCTTAGACGAGAAACCGAAGGGGCCAATTCTATCACCCCCTTTTGATGAGCCATGTTAATATCGTGTGCTATATACGAGTAGGCTCTCAGCGTCAGGTTTTTCCGTGCATTATGTTTCCACGACATCGAAAACAAGCTGTTTTGCAACTTAGCATCTTCCCCGCTTCTTTCTGTCCATAAAGGCTGCGATGTATTGACATTAAAATGAGTCTGCTCAAATAGTCTGGTGGAAATGTGATTTCTGTAACGGGTATACAGGTTAATTTCAGAGCGGTCACCTTCGTACAAAGCATTGTAAAAAGCATAGGCAACCTGATCTTTTTCAGAACGATCCGAACTCAGAAGAAGAGATGGTTTGGGCCTTTGTCCTTTAATATTGACGGCTCTTTTAAAACGATAAGAATCGTCATAGAATTCGCGTAGTTCATGGAGTCGGGGCCGGTGGGAATTAGCTATTTGTGAAAAAGCTGCTTCAGCCGCATGATTCCAGCGCGTATCGCCCGATCGAATAATGGAAGCACTACTGCCGATTTCGCCTTGATTGCTCAGTTGTGACTGAATCTGTCCCAATAAAGACCGGTCAGGCTTCAGCACCAGATCTAAGTTCATCACGCGGTCGAATTGACCGGCTTCCGGTTCATCAGGTGTCAACTGAATAGTGGACAGGTCTTCTTTTTTAATGACCCGGTTGAACAGATCAAACTGGCTGCGGCCGGTGCTTTTACCACGAAGCAGGATTTGACCAACCGGTTTGCCTTTATATTCGACATAGCCATTTTCGGTAACGTGAATACCCGGCAGATCATTCAATAAATCTTTCAAGTCTCTATGGTGCGGTTTTCTAAACACACTGAGGTCAAAGCGAATGGAATCTCCGATAACCCGTACCCCTTCATTTTTTCCGGACACTATGACTTCGCCAAATTCATACCCCTTTGGATACATCCATATGGTGTCGATGGCTTGTTGTTGGCACGACAGAATCGTATCAATGGGCAAATAAGACAAGTGGCGTATTTTCCACTTAACAGAATCCATGCCCTCACAGCTACAAGCGGATACGCGCCCTTCCTGATCAGATGTAGCAAAGATGGCGTTGACCTTTCCGGTCATTGACACGCATTGCAGCGTCGCAAAATGAATGGGTTGCCGACTATCAATATCAAGCAGGCAGGTTGTAGATGACTGCGCACAGGCCGCCGATGGTTTTGCGAACATTCCAATAATCGCGATTACGGCAATGCACATCGGCTTGCCGTAAAACGACCGGGAGCATATTGTTATTAAGCAGTTGATAAGACACAGGCTCTTACTTAGAAAAAGAAAACAATCATACCAAAGATACCAAAATACCCGGAGATATTAAGGCATAATTCAAAAATAAATTAGCAAATCTGACTTGGTCTTTTTCCATCATACTGTGTTGAAAAGCCTCGACGTAAAAGGACTATGCCTACGTTTTTCGCCTTGTCTGATGAAAAAATACCTGCCTCACAGTTCGCCATTTTATTTTTTGGATTATACCTAGTCATTAGTTTCGCTGAAGCTAAGCGGCCTTAGGCCGCGTCTTCTCTGGTGTACGTATAATTTCGCTCCTATCATTAAAAAACCTAGGTACGGGAAAAACTCTTTCCAGATATAGCGCCTCTTGAGCGGCCGAGATCACGTCCAGTTGTGAGGGCGTTGTTTTTTTCCGATACCAAGGCCGATAAGTTTTTAAATCCAGGTGTCCGTTTTCAAATTGTTGGATGAACCACAAAGAGCGACAGGCAGCCATCAATATTTTGAAGGTATTGATACCATATATTCTATCCAACTTTCGGCACTGATCTTTACCCAGGCCATAGTAGGCATAGCCATCTCTTATATCTATTTCTACTCCCCAACGTTCCTGATAGCCACCTAGAATTTGTGTTTCGGTCAGCTGCAAATCGGTTGAAAAAAATGCTTCTAATTCCTTTTTGCCCGAACGTTTGTCTTTTTTGGTAAAGTTTTTTCGCCATACAGCAACTACTTTAATTTGTTTGCCCGGCATAACGCTGTGCCACATGCCCGTTACTGTTTTTATCCATGCCCCTTGTTCGGAGGGATGTTTTTTCCAACCTCGCTTTGTGATCCACTCTTTTGGGTTGCCCAGGTCTTTACCCTTCGACGGAGTTCTGCCTCGTTGCCTTTTTTTTCTTTTGGGAGGCAGACCAAACAATCGACCATCGATGGGCAGCCTTCCGATAATATCGACATTAGATGGCAAGTCTCTTAAAAATTCTTTAGTGGAATAACCTCCATCTGCCTTGACCAAAAAACGGCGATGTGGCAATAAATTCGCTATAAAATCGATAATCTCTCGAGCCAGTTTACTCCTGGTTTTGTGGTCTCGTTTCAATTTTGTAGCATCCTTTTCTTTGAGATAAACCCGAAGGCCAAGTGGAATGGCAAGCTTTACTTCTATGCCATTGATCATACATCGAAATTGTAACATTACGTACACAAAATTGAGGCCCCACAAGACTCTAAACTCCTGCCGGGCACTGCCCGCACCATTGCGATAGTTCGATGCACCGTCTATTTTTTTTCCGCTTTTCTTCCGGATTGTACCATCTACCACTAACTCAATCCTGACATCCGGCGCGATAAGCGAATCTATATAGAATATCACTACCGCCCACAATTTATTTACCATGCATTTAAAAGTAGTGCCTATAAAAACATAATATTGTGAAAAATGCTTATATTTGGTGCCGCCCCCCAGCCAGATGTAATTGGAGATGGTGTGACGTATTTTACTTAAAGACCAACCATAAGCCAATACCATGAAACTTTCCCACGCTTTTGTAGTAAAGTGTTGAACAAATAAATGAGTTATAAATAAGCCAAACGACGATTTTGTAAAATATTCCATGATGTTGTTTTTTTTTATTCACTGCTTTTATACGCAGCTTCAACATCATGGTTTTTCTTTTTTTTCAAGGGGGCTAAGCCCTCAAATAAGAGGCCTTCGCTACCACGAAACTAATGACTAGTGCATAAGGAACTAAATTCTGAACAGTTTATAATTGTTCTCTGCCAAAGGCAGACAGGTTTTCCGCCTACTCTACGTTGGAGAACCGGGCTTCGTAGCTAAGGCTACGATCCCGAACCTCCGCCTTGATTAGACGAAAAATAACTGCTTCTAAACTATCCATTACTTAATGCCTCATACACTAGAACGACTCTACACATTCAAAGTCAGCACTGTTGATGAGATCGGTAAACGGATTCATAAAATCATTGACATCAATATCATCTGCCTGCCGAACCATTTCCCGGTCTGTCTCCCGGGATTGTTTTAGCCGGTAAGCTAAGTCATCGCAGGATGATGCTTTAAATTCAAGCAATACCATACGCTGCGTACGTATGGATGCTTCCACGACCAGTCCGGGTATTTCGCGAATCAGTTTAAGATTATGAGAGACGGGCATATTGGAATCAAAAATGACATAATCGTCAGAATTTTCCTGCACCGCTTTAAAATACCGGTCATCCGTATTTTCATACGGTATCGGCCCGGTTATTTTCCAGTCATCCAAATATTCCGGTTCTTGGACAGTGTAGCATTTCTGCTCCGCCTTTGGATAGTAAAAATAGTCTGCGGATTCCTGCCCTATTGCCCGGATAATTACTTCCGGTTTGACCATTACAGGTTGTCCTCCACAGATTTGAGCGATGGAATCGACTTGCTCAAAACTATGCGTTGATGATTGAACTATTTTATAGATTTTTTTGTGTTGCCTGGCTGCTTTGGACATTCTCTTTTTCATTGCCAGTGGTAAGTCTTCATGGGTATAGTCTGAGGTAAGACTATAGGTAGCCGTGTAACATTGGTCGTTGGTTGCGACACTTTGCACTCCGTTCAAAAAGAGGGTGATCAATAGTACGAACATACTCAGTATAAGTACTTTAGGTAAAAAATTGAGGTTCGTCATTGGTTTTGAATTGAAAAAGATTAATAGTTAATCCACATACTATCTCCAATTTACTTACGAGTTAAGGGAAAATAAAACATGCAAGTACTTACATAATTTGAACGCATGGAGTACAGTTTATTTACCCTTAACCATAAGATAATTTTAATATTGACGGTGAATTAGCAGTTATCGTGACAATCCCAACCACTGGGCAAAGCTCCCCAATCTTCGCAGCATCTGACTTCTGGATAAGCCGTGTAATTTCCTTCAGGGTCTTCGATAATAACAAATGCATGTAGCATAGGAGTCGTAAAAAACAATGCTATTACAATTACCAATGCCTTTTTAAGCAATTTCAATTTGTTCATCTAAATAATGTTTTAAAGGTTAATTAGAAACTACATATCACCCACAAATCTACCCCGCCCCACTCTCAAATTCTGACAGTGAGAAAAAAATCTCAAAAAAATTTTGAAAAAAACTACTCTCCAAAAGCATAGCTCTCCCGATCCCGGTCATACAAAACAGGGGTACCTTCCTCCCGCAGTTTCCGGATGCACCGATACATAGTGGCTTCGGAAATGCCAAGACGCCGTGCAAAAGATTTTGGAGAACCGGTGGCTTTTAGTCGAATAAAAATGGTGAATACGTTGGAGCAGTTTGATGTGTTCCGTGTAGGTCATAGCCTTTTGCTTTTGGGTAAACAATCGTTTTTACTTTTGGGGCATCGAAAGCAGTAAAGTGGAAATGTGATTTTTAGGCTCTACATTTTTTTTAAGAACCGCATAAACAAAAAAACGGAATAAAGTCTATTACCTTTTGGCATTTTCTCCACGAAAGATATCCGCAAGAAAGAGCCAGGTTTTGACACCCGCCGACTGAACGAGTGGCAGCAAAAAAAACTACATTCAAAAAGTCATTAACCGCTGGTATTTGTTTTCTCAGATCGGGCTTTCCGAGCAAATGCTTTTTTGTTAGCAGGGGTGCACCTAACCGGATAAGCGTCCAAAACTGCATTTTTATTGGAGTTTTGGACGCTTATATTTTGGTATAAACGTCCAAAACTGTATTTTTATCGGAGTTTTGGACGTTTAATAAAAACCGGACGTATGCAGTTAATCGGGCGTAAGAAAGAGCAAACTATATTAAAAGAATTGCTGGACTCTAAAGAATCTGAGTTTGTTGCACTGTACGGCCGGAGGAGGGTGGGTAAGACTTTTTTGGTTGAAACAGTGTATAAAAAGCAAATAGTATTTTCAATAACCGGTTTAAACAAGGTAGAAAAAGCACTCCAACTGGAAAACTTCACTAATGTTTTGAACCGTCAATTGGAAGGAACGGCCCGGGTTCCCACCATTCCCCGATCCTGGTTGCAGGCATTTGACATTCTGAAAAAGTACCTGGAAGGTATTCGAAATCGGAAAAAGATGGTCGTTTTTATTGACGAGTTACCCTGGCTGGCAACCGGCAAGTCTGGTTTTCTTCCTGCATTGGAAAATTTTTGGAATAGCTGGGCATCCAAGCGAAATGACATTATTCTTTTGGTATGTGGGTCAGCAGCTTCCTGGATGATTTCTAATGTCATAAAAAACAAAGGAGGCTTGCACAACAGGATCACAAAACGAATCCGCTTACTGCCTTTTAACCTGCACGAAACAGAAAGCTATCTCCAAAGCCGGAACGTACAGCTAGAACGTTACGACATCCTTCAGTTATACATGGTTATGGGTGGTATCCCCCACTATTTGAAAGAGGTAAAAAGAGGATACAGTGCTACACAAGTAATAGACGAAGTTTGTTTTACAAAAGACGGCCTGTTGACTGACGAGTTTACCAATTTGTATCAAGGCCTTTTTAACAAACCTGAACGATACATCAATGTCATAAGAGTATTGGCCCAAAAACCGGTTGGCATGACCAGAAATGAATTGATACAAGCGACCCGGCTTTCTTCCGGTGGCACTACTACACGAATATTCGATGCCCTTGAGGAGTCCGGTTTTATTATCAAGTATTTGCCTCTGGGAAAAAACCTGAAATTGGCCGTTTACAAATTGAGTGATCCTTATTCTTTTTTTTACCTGAAATTTATAGCTAATTCAAAAACAACCGGAGAAGGTTCCTGGATTAAAAAATCGCAAAGTCAGTCCTGGAAAAGCTGGAGTGGATTCGCTTTTGAGCGGTTGTGCCTGGCACATATTTCCCAAATCAAGGCTGCATTGGGTATAAGCGGAGTATATGCCGAAACGTCAACCTGGCGAAAAACAGGAACTTTAAATGAGGAAGGATTTCAAATTGATTTAGTCATAGACAGGGGCGATCAGGCCGTCAACCTTTGCGAGATCAAATTCTCTCAGGAGCCTTTTGTTATTCATAAAAAATATGCCGATAAACTAAAGGCCAAAGTTCATGCTTTCCGGCGAAGTACAAAAATGAGAAAGTCTCTTTTCCTGACAATAATAACCACCTTTGGTCTGGCAGAAAACAAATACAGCACTTCGTTAGTGCATAAAAGTCTGAATGCAAATGTACTATTCGGCGATGTTAAATAGAGGAGATCAAATTATTTGGGGTATTTGACTTTATCTTTGGGGTATTTGACTTTATCTTTGGGGTATTTGACTTTATAGTTCTACCATGTATATTCCAGTCCGTTTGACCCTTCCACAATATGAATATCACCCCGGTAAACTCTCATTTCACAAAATTCTCCATGAGGGGTTGTTAAAATGCGTAAATTATTTTTTGTGTAATACTTAGTTGTAAGACTCCTATTTCCCTTTAGTAAAATAAATGCGCAATGAGGGTGACCAACGTTTTAACAAAAGGAAACTCACTGGCACAATTTGATTAATCACCTGAGCGTAGTAGCCATAAACCGCTAACCAATTGACAATTGAGGCATAAAAATGGTATTGAAAAAGAGAGATATAGTACCTTTGGAATGAAAAAAAATTGTGATGGGGGCAACTTACTGGTGGCTATTCTTCTCCATGTCGGCAGGCATAAGTATGTTGGGAAGTTTACTGCTTCTGACGAGTCAAAAAGTTAGAAGTGTTGCTGCTTTTTCATTAAGCATGTTATTGTTTTTATTTTCCTTGACCCTGATACAATACGTCTTGGTTTGGTCTGGCAATATAAGCAATATACCACACCTGTCGGGCCTCTGGCAAATTTCAAACTACCTTTATGGGCCATTATTGTTACTCTTTTATTTAGATGTACGCAAAACGAATTGGAAACTTTACATAATAAATTACATTCCTGCATTTATTTTATTTTTGGCTTGGTTGCCTTTTGGTATCTCCTCAACAGAAAGCAAGCTGGCGTGGGTACAGGAAAAACACATTTTTGATTCTGGCCTACTCATTCACCGGCTGTTCCTCCATCTGCTTTCACCCTCGGTTATGGTAAGCACTTTGCTTGTCTATGTTCTCTTTTATTTGATGAAAGCCCGAAAGATGAAAGGAATAGAAAAAAGGTCAAAGAAGAGGCTTGCCATTCTTTTTTTAGTATTCGTATTGGCTCAGCTTACATATTTTGTCTTGGTAAGAAGCCCCTATTTTACCATAAGCTCAGATTATATAATTTCGCTGGCCATGACAGGGTGCATTTTTAGCATTACCTGGATGATTATTCACCAACCAACATTGTTTTTTATCTTAAAGAAGCCTAAACCTTCCACAAAAAAGTATACGACTTCTCCCCTTACAAGTAATCAGTCTGCCAAATTGGCGATGAAAATAAAATCATTTGTAGAGAATAATGACTCCTATCTTGATGCCAGGTTACGTCTTCCCAAATTAGCAAAGCAAATGGGTTTAAACACACATCAAATTTCACAAGCTATAAACGAAACATTTCAATGCTCTTTTTCTGAATGGATCAATCATTATCGGATAGAGCATGCCTGCCGTTTGCTGCAAAGCAATAGCTATTCTGCCAAGGAAGTAGGCTTCTTATCAGGCTTTAACAGCATTTCTTCTTTTTATCAAATCTTCAAAAAAGCAAAAGGAATTAGTCCGGCAAAATATGTAAATAATAAAAACACTTCATCTACGGATATCTAGGGCTGAAAAATTCTTGTATTATTATCATTTTAGAATAAGTAAGAAGCAAAAACCTCCATATTTGGGGCATTGTTTACCTTGTAAAAAGTTCAGAAAACATGAATGACTTCTTTCCTATTCTAGTGATATTTTTACTAGCGACAGCGGATATGTCCGCCCAAAATTTTACCCACGTATCTGATGCCAATAACCCCATCAATACCGTGGCCCTCGTCGGAGCCTACCGTGGTGTCGCCTGGGTCGATATTGATAATGATGGTGATCTTGATTTGTCTTGTCTGAACTGGGCGTTTAAAAACCTGGGAGAAGACAATTTCGAGATTGTCCAAAGTTTTGGCGGCGGGCCTGCCGGGCTTGACCACCGTTTAGGAAGCCTTAGTTGGAATGATTTTGATAACGATGGTGACTTCGACTGTTTGTATGCTTATAATAGTAATTCGGGCACCTGGACGGGCGAAACTCTGATGTATGTCAATGACGGTGATGGTAATTTTGTGTCTCAAAATATTGATACCAACCAAAGCACCAGAGCCTGGTCGGCAGCAGCGGGTGATTTTGACAATGATGGCTATGTAGATATAGTTGGCGCAGTGGCATTTCAGTTTGCTGGTTTAACAACTCCGGGCTTTTTTTACAAAGGCAATTCAGATGGAAGTTTTTCTAAAATAGATAGTTTTCCCTTTACTCAAAATACGGCTCCTTATACCGTTGCTTATTGGCTAGACTATGATACCGACGGCGATTCGGATTTATTTATTGCTTCCGGGCCGGCAGGATCAGCAGCTCCCGACTACAATTATCGCAATCATTTGAAAGAAAATGGCACCCCCGGTTTGGAAAGCATCGGCGATTTGCCCTTTGGCACGGATAACCAGGACGGCCAATGTTATAATGCCATTGATTACGACCTGGACAATGATCTGGATATTTTCTTAACGAATTATAGTGGTGCGCCAAACCGTTTTTATGAAAATGAAAATGGGGCTTATACCTCAGTTTCAAATAACCTTACTTTTTCAGGGGCAATGCTCGGCAATTGCTGGGGAGACTTTGACAATGATGGCGATGAGGATGTGCTTATTACAGGTGATAATGTAGTAGCATCCGGATATTTTGAAAACCAGGGCGGGAGTTTTCAAAAAATCAGTAATCCATTCCAAACCTTATTTGCCAGTGGTAATGTTTCCGGTTTAAGTATTGGTGATTATGATATGGATGGCGACCTTGATTTCTTTGCCACAGGTGGACCTTCTTCGCGTGCCTTATTCAAAAATGAAACGGAGGAAGGTTTTCATTGGGTTCAATTTGATCTGGAAGGAAGCTTGCCTTCAAATCGAGCCGCCTTAGGAACTAATATTTGGATAAAAGTTCAAATTGATGGTCAGGATAAATGGTTGCATAGAGAGGTGTCTGCTCATAATACTTTTATGGGACATAATGCGCTTAGGGTCCATTTTGGATTGAAGAACAGTACAGTCATTGATTCAGTCCGCATTCTTTGGCCTTCTTGCCAAGAGCAAATTATTACAAACCTCCAGGCAGATTCGATATACCAAATTACAGAGTCAGATATAATGAATAGCGTTTTTTCTGTTCCCTCTGATAAGCTGCCTCTTATAGTTATCTATCCAAATCCAGGCAATAATATCATACTCCTATCTGTTCCTGAAAATTTTAATCCAAGTCCAGGACAACTTAGTATTCTAACCGCTGAGGGCAAAGAAGTACGTAATCTGTCCACCTCGTCCAGCACAATACAAGTTGACCTCTCTAAGCTCCCTTCTGCTATTTATATTTTGCATTGGACATTTAAAACTGGTGAAACCTTCACAGGCAAGGTGGTTGTCAAAAAATAGTGAAGCACTTTCCCTAATGCAAGAAAGAAGATCCTTGAATGGTATGTTACTTTGTAAGGAGTACAGTCAGTTGGATTTTTTAACGGCATTTATTTTTAACCTTTAAAATTGCAAACTCATGCGAGTATTCTATAAATTTTTCGCGTCCTTCCTCCTTTTTTCTCTTTCGGCAAAATGTATGGCTCAGGAAGTCAGTACCTTAGCCACAGTAACAGCCAACGGAGGCATAAGCATTGATGCCGAAGGCGACTTATTGGTAGCTCATTTTGGGCCGATAAATCCCGTCGATCCGGATATCGGCAAAGACATATACAAGATCACACCTGAAGGTATGGTATCTTTATTTATTGATGGGGAATTGAATGTTGGTTCAGGAAATGCGATTGACTCGAATGGATTCCTTTATCAGTCCAATCTTTCAACAGATGTGATTTATAAAATTGACTCGAATGGAAATATTGTTGACGACAATTATGCCAGCATCAACAGCCCGGTTGGTATCGAAATCGGAGATGATAATTCTTTATTCGTGTGCAATTGCATAGACAATATCGTCTTTAAGGTTAGCCCAGATGGCACGGTTTCAGAGTTTGCTTCCAGCCCTTTATTCAGTTGTGTAAATGGAATTACTAAAGATAATGATGGAAACTTTTACACTACCAATTTTTTCAATGGGCAAGTCGTAAAAATAACCCCTGATGGGACTACATCGCCTCTCGGTGCTACACCAAGCGGCAATGGTCATCTCATTTTTCGGGAAGCCGACAATATGTTGTATATTGCCTGCTATTCTGGCCATCAGGTTTTTAAAATGGATCTTTCAGGAAACCTCGAGTTGTTGGCAGGTACAGGCACAGCCGGCACACTAGATTCAATAGATCCCCTCCAGGCTACCTTCATTAAACCCAATGGCATCGCTCTGAGTATAAATGAATGCAGCCTCTATATTTCTCAAGATGATGATGTGCTTCGGGAAATTCAATTTATCGATGATCCTTGTATTTCAGGGATCGAAAACCTTATCGACTATGATGCAATAAAAATCTATCCCAACCCGGCGACAAATTTTTTACAACTTGTTAATGAAAGTACTCTTGAATTTCAAACCATTCGTTTTGTTGATGTTTTTGGGAGAACAGTACAAGAAAATACACTAAGCAATGATAACTATTTGGATTTTGATATATCTTCTTTGTCGCAAGGGAGTTATACCATTCTAATACATAGCGAACTCGGTGAATATTTAGTTTATCATTTTGTCAAAATATAAAATACAATATACGATATGCTGCTCAAAAAAATTTGGGGGATTTCTATACTACTTACATTCGCTATTGCAATTTATGGGCAAGACAGTTTGCTTACCCAAATTGCATTAAGCAATGCAAAAAATATTCATTTTGATGGAAAAACATTCAGTGGCGAAGGCTGGCTAAAAATTCAAAAAGCGATTGTTGAACATTCTAATATTTTAATCGGAGAAGATCACTTTACCAATGAGATTCCAACCTTTACTAAAGCCATCTTCAATACGTCAAAATTTGACAATTTTTACATTGAAGTAGATCCATTCAGCACAAAAATAATAGAGAATGCAATACGCCATTCTAATCGAGAAGAACAACAGCAGTTTTATGAAAAGTATAAATCCTTATTTTCATTTTATTCTCTACAACCAGAATTTGATTTGTTAGAACACGTCGTGCTTTCAGGTACCGACCTCCTGGGTTCAGATCAAATCGTTGCCTATGCAGATCGCCTTTTGTTTCAGGATTTACTGTCAAAGACAAAAAATAAGGAAGCAAAAGTTATTTATAAAGAAATAATGGAGCAATCCCATTTGCACCTAGAGGACTTTTTCACAGACCCCAAAAAACCTATGTATTTTAAAACTCCTGACTTTAGCTTGCAGTTGAATAAGCTGGACTCTCTTTCTCTAAGCAAAGAAGAAAAAGCTATACTCCACAGCATGAAACAATCCACCCTCATCTATTCAACTCGCAGCCACAAAAAGCGAATTCAATTAATCAAACACTATTTGCTCAATGACCTGCCAAAATGGAAAAACAAAAAGAATCTATTCAAATACGGAGCTATGCATATGGCAAGAGGAGAAAGTTTCTTAACGATATACGATGTGGGTAATTTAGTAGCAAATATAACGGATAGCAACTTTGAGCAATCCTTTCACTTGATGGTGATTGCTAAAAGCGGAATGCAAGGAAGCCCATTCAAGGTATTTCCCCCATCTAAAATAGATATCGAGAACGGTCTCCTCAAATCGTTTAAAATTTTTTATGATATATCCTCTAACGACAACTGGCAGGTATTTGATCTTCTACCTATCAGAAAGGCTGTGTTTAATGGAGAATTGGAAATAACTGACATTACACTGCTTCGGGCAATCAAAGGATATGATGCTCTTGTTATTATTCCAAAAGTAACACCTGCTCAGTTTTAGAAAAACACCAAAAACTTTTGATAATAATTGGTATACCATCTACGCCTTCTACGCATCCGGACATGGCTGTTCCGGCGGGTTGATCGGCAATGTGTCGCTGCACGAAAAATCGATGCACGCCATTGTAAAAAACGGTCTGGTCTTTCGACGGTATATTGGGCCGGGGCAGTGATTCTTTCTAGTAGCTATAGCTTCTAAGTAAAGCTCAAAAAAAATAGTCTTTTTGGTGACAATTTATTTTTCGAGGGAGCCTAATCCCAACTTGTATTTTACTATCCGGTATTCTCAATTGTCCTTTTTGGCTCAAATTTTGGTCTCAACCCTAAATACCCATTCCCCCTTTTCTGCTTTCTATCCCATCCCTTCCTTTTTGTTTTGCACACATTACGGAGAATAGCCAGCTAACTCCATTGTGACAATGACGTCGGCTATCTCCAATCAAATCAATACTTGATGAACACCAACGTATGGAATAGCCCGGGGAAATTGGTACTGCACCCTCCTTCTATTCTTTTTCGCGGAAGCTGGATTCACCCAAATTTACGACGATCACCTCGGGGCAGGCAATAATATAGGCGTTGTAGCTACAGGCTCCAACCATCTGCAAAACGACTCCAGCGCCCACACCCTGTCTGGTACACAGCTAAAGCCCGACCTCATCGGTGCTTCCCGTTTTTTGGCGCAAGCCACACTTGGCGCTTCCTACGAGGATATGGAATACGTGAGCGAAATCGGTATTGATGCCTGGCTGGAAGAGCAATTCGATTTGCCCGCACAGTCGTATGTGGCCCGATACGAGCTAGATCTACAACGAGATCCAGCAGCTCATATCCAGCGACTTTCACAGCAACGGTTATATGTCTTTTGTCTTTTACGATTTTGTGTTGAAGCAGCCCGATGTTTTAAGGCAAAAAGTGGCTTTTGCGTTATCGCAAATTTTTGTCATTTCGGCCTATCACGGCAGCACCATCCAAAACGAAAATTACAGCAATCTCGCCTACTACGATTTTCTGTATCAGGGCGCTTTTGGCAACTACAAAGACATACTTGCCGATATCACATTTAGCGTACCGATGGGGTGGTATCTGAGTCATTTTATGAATCAGAAGGCCGATGTCGTCGAAAAAACCTACCCGGATGAAAATTACGCCAGAGAGATCATGCAGCTCTTTTCCATTGGGCTGCACCAGCTCAAGCCGGATGGCACACCCGTCAAAGATGGAACAGGTAACAACGTGCCCACGTACGACATCGACAACATTGCCGAAATAGCCAAAATATTTACCGGCCTGGCCGCTTCCGAAAATGAAGATGGCACGCCCAACGATAATTTTTTCAAAAACTGGAACATCAACCAAAGCGCCCCCATGAAGATGTTCGACTACTACCACTCCAAAGGAGAAAAGAACATCCTGCCGGGAGTGACCATTCCCGCCGGACAAAGCGGGCTGGAAGACATTAACCAAACCCTGGATGCGCTTTTCAATCACCCCAATGTCGGGCCCTTTATCAGCATCCGGCTGATCCAGAACCTGGTCAAATCCAACCCCACTCCTGCCTACGTCAATCGGGTGGCCACTGTGTTCAACAATAATGGCGCCGGTGTCAGAGGCGACTTAAAAGCAGTTGTTGCAGCAATTTTGTTGGACCCCGAAGCCCGCGACTGCGAATGGATCGACCACCCCTCCAACGGCAAACTGATACAGCCGGTGGAGCGGTTCACCACTCTTTTTAAAGGTTTTGATATAGGTACGCCTTCCGGCAAAATGTGGTTTGATGATTTCAGAGACATTTACAACGAAACGGGCCAATCCTTTTTCGCCTCCCCTTCAGTGTTCAACTTCTTTTCTCCTTTTTATGCCGAAGACGAATTTGTGGCTCCACAAAACCTGGTATCGCCCGAATTTCAAATACTCAACAGCGTAACTGCCATCGCCTACATCAACGAAATGGAAGACGCCATCAAGGAAAGGCCCTTCCGAAACCGGTCAGCGGGCAACGACACCGGAGAGTGGCTCCAGTTCAATGCAAGCGGATGAACCCTTCCTGGACTTTTCAGACGAACTAGCCACCTACAATAATAACGGAGTCAACGCCTTACTCGACCGGCTGGACCTGATCCTGTGTCGCGGCCAACTGTCGGCCGCCACAAAGGCCATCATCGTCAACACCATCCAGGAAAACCAAACAAACGTAAGCAATTACGACAGCACCGATGCCCTCCATGACGCCCTGTACTACATCATGATGTCTCCTAACTACGTCGTACAAAAATAAAACCTGAAAAGCCCTGAAAGGCTTTGTCCCGAATTTGTTTCGGGAGGCGACTGCATCAACATCGTGCAAAGCGCGATGAAAAAAGTAAATTACCATGGCCCAAAAAAAACAAACCAGAAGAGCCTTCTTACAAAATCTGGGACTAGGATGCGCCCATGTAGGTGCCACTACGCTCCTGTCGGGAATAACCAACATGGGCTTGCTCAATGCGGCCGCGGCTGCCAATAAGAGCTGGACCAACTCCGCCACTTCCGGTTATAAGGCGTTGGTGTGCATCTTGTTATCCGGTGGCAATGACAGCTTCAATATGCTGGTGCCCAGAAGTCAGGATGCGTACAACGAATACGCATCTGGTGCGCACCAACATAGCCTTGTCGCAATCGTCGCTGTTGCCCATCCATCCGCTGAACCCGGATGGAAAAGAATACGGGCTGCACCCAAACCTGCCGAATATTCAACAGCTATTTGAAACGGAAAAACTGGCTTTCATCGCCAACTGTGGCGTTTTGGTGCAGCCTACCACCATGAGCGACTTCAATCAGGCGGTCCAATTGCCATTCGGATTGTTTTCGCATTCCGACCAGGCCAGCCATTGGCAAACTTCGCTGCCTCAAGACCGGAGAGCGGTAGGCTGGGGTGGCAGGCTGGCAGATATTTTACATACCAACAACACCAACCAGAACATCTCCATGAGCATTTCCCTCAATGGGACCAACCTTTTCCAGCGCGGCAATACCATACAACCCTTTAGTGCCAACTACAACGACAATGGCAGCACCCTGGTAAACGGCTCGTCCAGTACCAGCTTTTACAACGTATTAAAACGCCAAACCCTCGACGACATTCTGGAGCAAGACTACCAAAACACCCTGGAAAAGGCATACGCCAATGTCATTGCCGGTTCCAAAACCAACTCCATCGAATTTGATGCGGCTGTCGCCAACGGCACCCCCATCACTGTGCCTTTCGAGGATGACGGGTTTTCCAAACGCCTGAAAATGACGGCAAGGATCATCGCCGCCCACAGCAATCTGGGGGTGACCAACCAAACTTTCTTTATCCAAATGTCGGGATACGACAACCACGACTCCAACCTCGACGATCACGCCGCCCTGATGGCTCAACTGGATAGTGCGCTATACAGCTTTTACCAGGCTCTCGAAGAGATCGGTATGCAAAACGATGTGACCACTTTCACCATTTCGGACTTTGGCAGAAAACTGGTATCCAACGGCGACGGCACCGACCATGCCTGGGGCGGACACGTCCTGGCAATGGGGGGCGCCGTTAAAGGAAAAAAAATATACGGCAGCTATCCCGACCTATATTTGGGGGCACCGCTCGATACGGGTGGGGGCAGGTTTATCCCCACCACTTCAACCGATGAATTACTTTGCGGAGCTGGCCACCTGGTTTGGAGCCTCTCCTTCCGACTTGTCGTACATCTTTCCCAACCTCCCCAACTTTTGGTTGCCTGTTCAGGGCACTCCTCCCATTGGGTTTTTGATGTGATGAAACCAACAAATCGCGAGCCCCCCTCAACAATAACCATGAAAAAACAAGTTTACATAACAAATAGATTCCGGATGGACCAGTCCCTTCTTTTGGGTATGCCTGCTGGTCTGTCTTCTTCCCGTTTGCGGGCTTTACAGCCAGTGTGGCGACAGCAGCAACTACTGGGAAGGAGAGCTGGGTGTCGTGTACCACTTCGCCCAACCCAAATCCGGCAAGAGGAACGGGATATTGGCTCCTTTTTGAGTTTACGGAGCCACAGGCCATCGGCACTTCGCATGTTTGGAATGCCAACCGGGTCGGCGAGAGCGGCATGGGGCCCAGAGAAGTGATCATAGACGTTTCCGCAGATGGAAGCACCTGGCAGCAGGTGGGAACGGATTCTTTCATTTGGCCGCAAGGGCTCAGAATCACCGGATTACGAAGGTTTTGAAGGCCCTAATCTCGATACCTTTGGGTTTATCCAAAAAATACTGATCACCGTTCTAAGTAATTACGACAACTCCAACTGCGTATCCATCGCCGAGCTCAGGTTCGACATCAATCCCCTGGCATGTTACGGCACTGAAGATGTCTGTGGCGTCTGCGACGGCCCGGGTATGATCACCTGGTATGAAGATGCCGACGACGATGAGTTGGGCAACCCGGATGTAAGCATGGAAGCATGCGAACAGCCCATTGGATATGTAGCCAATGCCGACGATCCTTGCGATACCGGCCTCTACGGCTGGGCAGATATTCAGATGCTGCTCGATGATAATGGATGCACCGGATGCCACAGCAACCCCGGAGCCAGTGGACTCGACCTGACGACTTATGAAGGCATTACCGCGGGTGGGATCAACTGTGGAAGCTCCCTGCTCACCGGCGACGTACTGGTAAGCATCATTACCATCGATGGATACGACGGTTGCAGCGCCCCCGTCTCTTTTCCAAGTATGAACGAGAGGGTAGGCGGTGCCCTGGATACTGCTGAAATTGCCATGATACAGGCATGGGTCAATGCCGGAGCACCCTACGACTGCAACTGTCCACCTGGTTCGCCCGACAACGACAACGACGGCGTGTGCGATGCGTCCGACGATTGCCCTGGGTTTGACAACGACCTCATCGGTACTTCCTGCGACGATGGCGATCCCTGCACCACCAACGACATTTACCAATCGACCTGCCAATGCGAAGGTCAGCAAATACCGGATTCCGATTTTGATGGCGTTTGCGACAGCGTCGACCTGGCTCCGTCAAACCCATGTACGGCAGATGGAGTGGTCGGTTTGCCCGAACCACAGGGCTGGGTTGCCTCCCCCTCCAACGATTGCGACCAGGACGGTATTCCTCTGGAAGAAGGTGATCTGGATGACTTCGACGCTTGCATCGACGATGAGGGCACCTCGCTGGCGCCCGAATGCCTTTGTCCGGGGTCGGCCATTCAATCCGGCGGAAAACTGGTAGCCGATGTGGGCATCTGGGGTACATCTGCCTATTATGCGCAAGGCCTTCCGGATGGCAATCTGTCGGGGGGAATTGGCTGGGAAGACTACATTGAGCTTGCTTTTCCCTATATGGAAATTGGCCAGGAAATTTGTTTCGATGTCGGTTTCAACAGCGTTGATGGCGGGGTCCGGTTTGAGATAAACGAGTTGGGATCGTATAAATTTTTAAACCCCGATACCAACAAGATCAATTACGAAATACAGCAGGTTTGCTTTCCCGTTTTTGCACCTGGAGATCAGCTAATCAGGATCACCCGATGGTTGACCGGCAGTGTGAAAATTGACGGAGCTACTTTCGACCACTGCCCTTGTACCCTGGGCGATCCGAAAATAGATTATACCCATTGCCGATGCCCCAACGATTTTTCATCGGGTCCCGGCACGTTTATTCAGGGAGGTGAAATAACCGATCCGCAAAATGCCGATGGAGCACCCGATGGAGTATTTACAGGTTGGACCAACGGGGCGGATTCCGTTGAGCTCTCCTATCCCAGCCTTCCGGCAAATACGGAAATATGCGTCGTCATTGCTTTCGACAATGCAGCCGGAAAGGTCGGCTTTACCCTTGAGGGAGATTATTTTGAAGTGGCCAATCAAACCGGCTCTACAGATAAAACCGTCGGACAAGATATCTGCTTCCTTACCACTACTTCTGGTCCGCAACACTTGAAAATTAAAGAGGAAGGGTCGGGGAGCATCTTTATCGATGGGTCGTACTATAAATCCTGTAATAGCTGCGATGCCGATACCGACAACGACAGCGTTTGCGATGATGTAGACGCCTGCCCAGGCTTCGACGACTTTGCCGATGCTGATTCCGATGGCATCCCCGACGGTTGTGATGACTGCGACAGCACCCTGGCCGGTACCACTTGCAATGACGACGACCCCTGCACGGCGAATGACGTCTACGACACCGATTGTAACTGCGCCGGTACCTTCGCCGATGACGATAACGACGGCGTCTGCAATGCCGACGATATTTGCCCCGGTGGCAACGACAGCATGGATGGGGACGGAGATGGGATCCCCGATTTTTGCGATACCTGCGATGGGTCGCTAAACGGGGTCGCCTGCAATGACAATGATCCCTGCACCATCAACGACGTGTACGATGTGTTATGTAATTGCGCCGGTACTTTTGCCGATGACGACAACGACGGCGTCTGCAATGCGGATGATATTTGCCCTGGAGGCAATGATGCCCTGGACGGAGATGGCGATGGCATCCCCGATTTTTGTGATGATTGTAACAATGCATTGACGGGTACCGCCTGCGATGATGCCGACCCCTGTACAGTCAACGACGCTTACGATGTCAATTGTAACTGCGCCGGTACTTTCGCCGATGACGACAACGATGGTGTCTGCAATGTCGACGATATTTGCCCCGGTGGCGACGACAGCATGGATGGGGACGGCGATGGCATTCCCGATTTTTGCGACGATTGTGACGGATCAGCACCTCAGACCTGCGACGATGGCGATCCCTGCACGGTAGATGACGTTTATGATGTTGATTGCAACTGCGCCGGTACTTTTGTTGATGATGACAACGACGGCGTTTGCAATGCGGATGATATTTGCCCCGGCGGCGATGATGCCCTGGACGGCGACGGCGACGGCATCCCCGATTTTTGTGATGATTGCGATGGGTCGCTAAATGGTATTGTTTGCGACGATGGCGATCCCTGCACGGTCGATGATGTTTATGATGTTGATTGTAACTGCGCTGGCACCTTCGCCGATGATGACAACGACGGCGTTTGCAATGCGGATGATATTTGTCCCGGCGGCAATGATGCCCTGGACGGCGACGGGGACGGCATCCCCGATTTTTGTGATGATTGCGATGGGTCGCTAAATGGCGTTGCGTGCGACGATGGCGATCCCTGTACGGTGGATGACGTTTATGATGTAGAATGCAACTGTGCCGGTACCTTCGCTGATGATGATAACGACGGCGTTTGCAATGCGGATGATATTTGCCCCGGCGGCGATGATGCCCTGGACGGCGACGGCGATGGGATCCCCGATTTTTGTGATGATTGCGATGGGTCGCTAAATGGCGTTGCGTGCGACGATGGCGATCTCTGTACGGTCGATGATGTTTACGATGTCGATTGTAACTGCGCTGGCACCTTCGCCGATGACGACAACGACGGCGTTTGCAATGCGGATGATATTTGCCCCGGCGGCAATGATGCCCTGGACGGCGACGGCGACGGCATCCCCGATTTTTGTGATGATTGCGATGGATCGCTAAATGGTTTTGTTTGCGACGATGGCAATCCCTGTACGGTCGATGATGTTTATGATGTCGATTGTAACTGCGCTGGCACCTTCGCTGATGATGACAACGACGGCGTTTGCAATGCGGATGATATTTGCCCCGGCGGCGATGATGCCCTGGACGGCGACGGCGACGGGATTCCCGATTTTTGTGATGATTGCGATGGGTCGCTAACGGGCGTTGTCTGCAACGATGGCGATCCCTGCACGGTCGATGATGTTTACGATGTCGATTGTAACTGTGCTGGCACTTTCGCCGATGACGACAACGACGGCGTTTGCAATGCGGATGATATTTGTCCCGGCGGCGATGATGCCCTGGACGGCGACGGCGATGGCATCCCCGATTTTTGTGATGATTGCGATGGGTCGTTAAATGGTATTGTTTGCGACGATGGCGATCCCTGTACGGTCGATGATGTTTATGATGTCGATTGCAACTGCGCTGGCACCTTCGCCGATGATGACAACGACGGCGTTTGCAATGCGGATGATATTTGTCCCGGAGGCGATGATGCCCTGGACGGCGACGGCGACGGCATCCCCGATTTTTGTGATGATTGCGATGGGTCGCTAAATGGCGTTGCGTGCGACGATGGCGATCCCTGCACGGTCGATGATGTTTATGATGTCGATTGTAACTGTGCCGGTACCTTCGCTGATGATGACAACGACGGCGTTTGCAATGCGGATGATATTTGCCCCGGCGGCGATGATGCCCTGGACGGCGACGGCGACGGGATTCCCGATTTTTGTGATGATTGCGATGGGTCGCTAACGGGCGTTGTCTGCAACGATGGCGATCCCTGCACGGTCGATGATGTTTACGATGTCGATTGTAACTGTGCTGGCACTTTCGCCGATGACGACAACGACGGCGTTTGCAATGCGGATGATATTTGTCCCGGAGGCGATGATGCCCTGGACGGCGACGGCGATGGCATCCCTGATTTTTGTGACGATTGCGATGGGTCGCTAAATGGTATTGTTTGCGACGATGGCGATCCCTGCACGGTCGATGACGTTTATGATGTAGAATGCAACTGCGCCGGTACTTTTGTTGATGATGACAACGACGGCGTTTGCAATGCGGATGATATTTGCCCCGGCGGCGATGACAACCTTGACGGTGACGGGGACGGTATTCCCGATTTTTGTGATGATTGCGATGGATCGCTAACGGGCGTTGTTTGCGACGATGGCGATCCCTGCACGGTAGATGACGTTTATGATGTTGATTGCAACTGCGCCGGTACTTTTGTTGATGATGATAACGACGGCGTTTGCAATGCGGATGATATTTGTCCCGGAGGCAATGATGCCCTGGACGGCGACGGCGACGGCATCCCCGATTTTTGTGATGATTGCGATGGGTCGCTAACGGGCGTTGTGTGTGACGATGATGATCCCTGCACGGTCGATGATGTTTATGATGTCGATTGCAACTGCGTCGGCACCTTCGCCGATGATGACAACGATGGCGTTTGCAATGCGGATGATATTTGTCCCGGAGGCAATGATGCCCTGGACGGCGACGGCGATGGGATCCCCGATTTTTGTGATGATTGCGATGGATCGCTAAATGGCGTTGTGTGCGACGATGGCGACCCCTGTACGGTCGATGATGTTTATGATGTCGATTGCAACTGTGCCGGCACCTTCGCCGATGATGACAACGACGGCGTTTGCAATGCGGATGATATTTGCCCCGGAGGCGATGACAACCTTGACGGTGACGGGGACGGCATCCCCGATTTTTGTGATGATTGTTTTACCGTTGTTGATTCATTTGAGCAATCCATCTTGGCCCATTCCGGAGCGGGTAGTACATTGATTACGTTAAATTTAGTCAATCGAAGCGATGTTGCATTTACGGTAAGTGATCTGGGATCTAACACTACTGACGACTCATCTTCTATGTTCATCGAAGTGGTGGAGATTTCTTATATCGATGGCGATGGAAATGCGCATGTATATGGTACCTACAGCGGCGCAGATCAAGCTGTTGTTGATGTATTCATCTTTGGTGTTGTGCAAAAAGTCATTGTATCGTTGAAAGATGATTATGATGGCGATGCTCCTGAAATGCGGGTTGCGCTGTCGGAATCAAAGTCGTGCATTCATATGACGGGGCTGGAATCGGACGCTGCTCCGGGTGCCAATTTGCCGCAGGAACTGATCTTATATCCCAATCCGACGCTGGATGAATTTTTTGTTCGGTTTACGGCCATCAAAGACCAGATATATGAATTGACTGTTTTGGATGCAGTAGGCAGGCCTCATTTCAAAAAGGAAGTGAAGGGCATGCTTGGGGAGACTATTGTTGGGTTGAGTGGCTTGGAGTTGGAGGCGGGCATTTATTTTGTCAATCTGGATAGCAATAAACGGCGGATCAATACGAAGAGGTTGGTGGTTGTTAAGAAGTAAATTCCGATAGGTGTTAACACATTTGCAAGGGTAAATATGGCGATGATCATCTGGCTTTAAGATACTCCGAAGCGGTCATGCCGATCCTTCTTTTAAAATTGTTGTTGAAAGATGTTCTGTTGTTAAATCCGCTGGAGTACATGACTGTTTTTATATTGCCTTCTTTGGGCATGGCATCCAGCAATGATTGGGCCCGGTCAATCCGGAGTTCGTTGATGTAATCATTAAAAGTTTTTCCAAGCACCATGCTTAGAGCCTGTGATATATGATGTTTTTTTTGATTTAAAGATTGAGCCACATCATCGAGCTTTAAATCCGGATTTAGAAAAAGCTCTTCTTCTCTGGTAAGTTTTTCAAAGGAGTTGGCCAATTCTTTCAGGTAGTTTTCACTTAAAGGTGTTTTGCTGTATTTGAGTATTCCAATCTTTTGCAAATAGCGCTCTCCTCTCAACAAGTCCGGATTCAAAATATTGACCATACTGATTCCATAAATGATGATGCAGGTAATCAAGGAAATCGGATAGTCTTTGCTCACCCCACCGATTTTAAATGCTACCAATAGCCAATACAATAAAATGACCAACCCAAAAATAAAAAAGAGAATATTGAATAACCTCAACCAAACGATTTGATTTAATTTTTTAGCATTGATGTTGTTCATGTTATTAATCAGGTAAGACTTCAGCAAATAAAAAATCATCAAAGCGTAACCGATGAGTTGGGCGCAAAGCGCCCAGTTGATGTTTCTAACTATAAACTTACGCCATTCGGGCAGAGAGTAATAAAAGGTATAGCCCTTCATTAGTTCAATTTTTTCAGGCCCACTCAGGAAAATTTGAGGAGAATAAATAACCCACACAGCAATGGCTGGTAAGAAATGCAGGAAATGCCAACCACTTATTCGTTTATTAATAAAAGTTAAACAGTATAAAAAGAAAAATGGCGCCACTAAAAACCTAACACCAACAAGTGAAAATAAGAAATGCGGGAAAAGCCCGAACAGGTGGTTCCAATACACCAGGTTGTATCCAAGGTTGATGGTGAAAAATAAAATAAAAAGGGCTAAGAATATTTGAGAAATGTATTTGGTGTTTATAAACTGAACCAACAAGGCCAAAGCCAAAAATACACCTTGAGAAACAGAGGCAATAAAAACCAAATTCCAGAAAAGCCCAATTTCCATTTTTCGCTATTACTTAAGAGCATGTCCAAATTTTAACTGCCTGACAACCAATGTTTTACGAATGCCGCAATAAGCGGCACAGGCTCTGGCTTCAAATCGCCTCGGTCATCCCGATTGCCTATCGGGACTCCCTCACCGATTTTTCGCCAGAACCGCAAACTCTTCGGCCTTTGGGCCTATTTTCAGTTTGTTATAATTTTAGACAAGCTCTAAAACAAATGTACTGTTTTTTATTGCTCATCCAAATAATTGTAAAAATCAACTCCTTATTTCGGCATTAGGCAATCAATGCACGCTCCTTTAATGCAATAACGTTAATGCGCAGCTATTTGACGCCTCTCTGTCATTTTTAGTAATGAACGCCTGCAAAACGGTTAAACCCAATAGGATTTTACATATTGATCGTTACGTTCGCCTAAAATTGCGCTTTCTAATTTTCATAAAAAGGATAACAATGAAAGCATTTTTAAAATTCGGTATTTTACTTTTAGGTGTCATCATTTCTTTTAGTATTCAGGCTCAGGTCGTGTCTTCTTTGACGACAATTACTGCCAATGGGGGAGTGTCTGTTGACGACTACAATAATATATATGTAGCTCATTTCGGACCATTACCTCCGGATCCAAGCATTGGTAAAAACATATATAAAATCGCACCAGACAATACGGTCACCATTCTGGTAGAGGGCCAATTGAATGTCGGTTCCGGAAACGCACTTGACGATAATGGGTTTCTTTACCAGTCGAATTTTGCCACCAATGTGATTTACAAAATTGACACTACGGGCGTTATCGTTGACGATAATTATGCAACCATTGCTGGCCCGGTAGGTATCCTGGTGGGGTTAGACAACTCCTTGTTTGTTTGCAGCTGTGTTGACAATGTCGTGAAAAAAGTCAGCCCTTCGGGAGTCGTTACTGATTTTGCTTCCGGCAGTTTTTTTAACTGCGCTAATGGCATCACTATGGACTATGATGACAACCTGTATGTTACCAATTTCAGCGATGGCAGGATAACCAAAGTGGAGCCAGATGGTACAGCCACCACGCTCGGCAG
>CBDCTQ010000005.1:0-19786 GCA_965222105.1 Saprospiraceae bacterium
CCTATTTAAAAACTTTTTTCAATGAGAAGTATGGGTTCGTGGAGATGGATTATCTCAACATTGACTCTACGCGACTAATATTTAAATTAATAGACGCCAAATAGCTTACGATTCGTTAATATGAAAATATTTTTTACAATCCTCCCTTTTCTGCTTCTCAATACAATAATTTTAAAAAGCCAAAACAGCAAATGCTATAAAAAAAATGCAATACCTATTTATAAAGATTCTCTGTCAAAAAAAGCAGATTTTTCTAAAATCATTGCAGATTTTTCGAGTAAAAAAATAGTTCTTTTAGGTGAATCCGCGCATGGTGTCAAAGAATATGCTAACATCAAATCTCAACTAATAAAATATCTTTATGAAAATTCCGGTTTTGATGTTATTCTTTTTGAAAATGACATTAATTTTTTTTCCTTTCAGACCTCTTTCAGGACAGACGATTTTCAAACATGTGACTTGTTAAAAAATAATTTCTATAAAATTTATAATAATAATGAAGTTAGTCAATTGCTCGATTATTTTCACAAGAAAAATGTTTTTTATGCCGGAATAGACCCTCAAATTTTTATTCCCAATACGTCCAGGTTCAATTTAATAACCTCTTTTTTTCAAAAGCTTAATGTGGATTTAGACAGTATTTTTTACATGGAAAGAAAGATACGGTCTTTGTTTAATTATTATGATTCAGAATGGAAACGCATTCCAACAAAAACTAATTTGGAAAACGATAAAGATGCCTTAATAAGATTCTATAATTCTTTATGCAAAAAAGCTAAAAACCAGGATACTACGGATTCTTTACTAAGTAAACTCGTAACAAGAGTTTTATACAACAGATTAAGAACGATTGGTAGTTTTGGAGAAACAGAATTAAGACTCGGAAAAATCCGGGATAGTTTGATGGCTGAAAATATAATATGGTATTCAGAAGTATTGTTCCCAGATAAAAAAATATTGGTATGGTCAGCTGATGCTCATGTAAGAAAGGCATGCAATTATTTTCGACCTGATGAGTACTATATGGGAAAGATAATTTTTGAAAAACTTGGAAACAAAGCTTTTTTCATTTCAATTAATGCTTATAAAGGGAAGATTCGAGCAGTGAATATACCTGATGTCGAGTATTATATAGTTCAGTCAAGTGATTTCGAGCGGGAGTTATCCGACTTAAATATTGAATGTTTCTATTTACGTTTAAAAAATGGGACAAAAAAACGAAAAAGAAATAGGTGCTTCGACATACCTGTCAAAGCTTACAACAGACAGACAATAATACCCAGTAAATTTTATGATGCCGTAATATTTTTTCAAAAAGTGACCCCCATGAATTTTGAATGTAGTGACTAATAATTTGCCAGAAAAGTTCTTATTGGTATCCTACCATTGTTGACGTTCATCGCAGTTGCAAAACTACCGTAGGTAGTCAGGGTTGTGTTTTTGGATTGATTAAAACCCCCTAAGCGACCAATTTGAGTTGTTTAAGACTTTGGTTCAATACATCTCGTAATTCATCAGCTACATCATCAGGAGGATTGCCGGAGAGGCCAAAGGCAGCCATGCGTTCGGCTTCCCTGAAATTGCGGGCTTTCAAGGCCAGATAGGCAGCACTGCGGAAGAGAACAGAGCGACTGGGTTCCATTTCGTAATCGTTTTTTAGATGCAGGGCTGCTTCCATTTCCAGTCGATAGGCTTTGGAGAACAGTTCAACTGCCTTATTTAGCTCTCCTCTTTTCTCCAGTAAAACTGCCTCATTGGCAAATATCATAGCTCTGTCATGCAGATCATTGGTAGGTGGCTTTTTGCTCATCTTTGTATGATTTTAACGATTGGGTTGCTGAATTCAACAATTACAACGAAAACCGGTTGCTTTAAGATATTACTTTTTTTGGTTTGTTTCAATTTTTCCTTAAGCCTTTGGTTTATTTGCCCCGTTTTTCCCTTTAAAATGCCTGAAACTTCCAATCTGGCTTTTTCCTGAAAGGGGTAATCTTCATCCTTTTCACCAAGCCAGTAATCAAATCCACTCCCTTTATATGATTGGCGGATGACTCTGTAATCCGTTAATTCCCACAAAGTCGAAATGGCAATTCCATAAGCACCATCTTCTACGCTCTCCTCTAAATTTTGCCACGAGAAGGTTGCGAGGGGATCAACTTTTGCCCAAAACAATTTGAATGCTGCTTTAATATCTCCTGAAATTTGCAACTCAATACCAGGCTGATGATTTTGGCTTTCAAGGCAGACACTTGCAGCTTCTACAAATGAAGCGCATTTTGCCGGTGATAGGGTACATTGTTTAGTTAACTGAGTAAGGTTGATTGATGAATTGGCCATAATAATAGTATCTCACAATGATGGTTCTTGACACAAGATAAACAAAAGAAAAGTCAATCTGCCATTTTGGAGATATGATTTCTTTTTCTCATCTCCCTGTCACCTGTAGCGTTAAATGTGGAGCCCCGCTCCACCCTAATAAACCACCACCCGCTTCACCTCCCGGCAGCCTCCCCCCTCCCCTTTCAAAAAATAACAACCTCCCGGCAAATCCGACACATCGATCGTCAACACCTTGTTAGGATCGCTCAAATCGATCATGGCATTGCGGACTACTCTGCCGCTGCTATCAATGAGTTCAAAAGCAATGGGCTCATCTACCGGCTTCAGCAATTGTATCCGCAATAGCTTATCCGCAGGGTTGGGAGTGGCTACAAACAATTCCCGAACATTAGTTGGCTGAAGGTCAGACAAAACGAAGTCTACCGAATCGATCACGCCCAGTGCCAGGTTGTAATAGCTGCCGCTTCCGGAGGTTTCCAGTTTTATGGTGCGCACCATGTAGAGGTTGGTGCCCTCCTGGGGGTCGGGGTCTGTAAAATTATTGTTGGTAACGAAATCAGGGGAAATTCGTTCCCAGGGGCCGGCTATCTGCTCGCTTTTGTAAATGTAAAAACCGGCTATGAAATTTTCCCCGGCAGGGGCTTCCCACTCCAGGTCTACCTGAATGCCGTCGCTCACTATGGTCAGTGCCGAAACGGGCTTCACGGGATGCATGCGCAGGGTGGGGTCGCCCATCAGGTTGGCGTGTACCAGTTGGGGGCCGTTGAGGTATATGCCGCCGTTGCTGTTGAGGGTGCGGAGGGTGCTGTACCCGATGGTATAGCCCATCGCCATGTGGTGAAAGGTCCAGGGAGGGTTGCCCGCCCACACGTTGGTGAGGGTGAGCCCCTGAGCGAGGGGGGCACGCAGCAGGTTGTTGGGATTGTCCCAGTCGCCAAACTGGCTGCCGAACAACATGGTGAACACGGTCAGCAGGGAGTCAGCAGCAAAGTCGCTGGTGGTGCCGATACCGGAAGCACTGATGTGGGAGCCACTGCCACATCCGTACGACCACAAGTACGACTCCGTGTGCATACTACTAAAATAATCGACTTCCTCGATCTGGCTGCTGCCAAACATAGGAGCAAAATTGCGCCAGCCGCTGGCAGCGGGAGCACCGAATGCCTGCTCGAAATTGTCATCGATCAAGCCCCGACGGGCAACTTCTATCTGGCCGAGCCTGAATGTGTGCGCCTTGTTGAGGTAGCGGCGGGTCAGCTCTATTTCGCTTAGCGCAAACGACGACAGATCGCTCAGGTCAACCCTGCCCACCTCCAGTTCGAGGAGGGTGGGTATGGAGTCCTGGTCGAATTTACCATCGCCGGGCACGTTGTGGTTTCTTTCAAAAAAGGCCGTGGTAATGTTGACCACTTCATCGGTCCAATTGCCGTTCAGCTCGCCGTAGTATGCATCGGCTGCCCAGGCTCCCCGGTGGTTTTCGCTGTGGGTATCGGGGTATATGTCGCCGGAATAAGGAACAGGTATATTGCCCAGCAAATACACCGACTTAAGCCCGGGGTCGGAAGCATATTGTTGAGCGATCAGGGCTTTAACGTCGGCGACCGGTTCGGCAGCATTTACCGAAAGGGTGTGTACCCTCCATCCGTCGCGGATGAAATCCATCTGGAGGGTGGCCAGCTCGTCTGCCAACGGCGACAGGTAGGCATCGTCGACAATCAACAATATGCTTCCGCGGTCTTCCTGTGCGGAAGCCGGATGCCGGAATAGATGTATCCGTATTTGGGCCGCTCGGTGATGAAGTCGCCCACGTCGCCGGAGGAAGCCAGGGTTTCTCCGGTTGCATTATTGTGGAGGGTCCAGGAGGTGCTGTTGGGAAAGAGGTCGGGAGCAATGGTGACGACGACCTCTTCGCAGGTGTTGCCGCTGTCGCAAAGATCAAAGACGGTGGATGCTTCGAGGCCAAAATCATCGCCGTATGCCAGGGTTTGGCCGCAAGCCTCCACCTTGTAGTAGCCGAAGCCAAAATTGCAGCATAGCCCGATGCCGTACATGTCGGCCACGTCGAATCGCAATTCGGTACCCGGCGTCAGACAAAATGTATCGATGACGAGGTCAAAACCCTTTTTGAAAAAGGCGTATTCATATCCAATACCGATGTCGATGCCGCTGTCGCTAAATGTGGTGGCATCGCCGGGCAGAGAAGCTATGGGCGATCCCCAATCCGCGTCGTCCAACGATTTTCGGTACACCTGATAATCAGTAGCCGTGGGGTCTTCCGGCCATGAAAACTGGAACTTGGGTGGATTTTCCGAAAGGGCAACGCTTACTTCTACGGAGCGTTCTTTGGCGGTTTGCCCGAAAAGGGCAGTGCTGCTGACCAGGCATAAAAGGGGTAAAACAAAAAGACAGTCCGAAAATTTCATATCAGGGGTTTTTCGTACAATACCATTTTGGGACTGTGTGGAAATGGAGCGCTAAGTAAAGCCTAAATTAACAAATTCTCTTTGAAATGAGCTTCATTTATACAGCTTTTGGCCAATTCCCTTTCGGAAAACCATTAAAGACTGCTAAAAATGGATGAAAAGGAAATATACTTGTTCGTTGATAGATTTGTGATTTTGCGCGTGGATTTCCCACTTCTTGCCTGCCGCTAGGATTTCCGACCGCAGGTGGGCATGGTAGGGGGTTAGGGGGCGGGCGAATGCAAGAAAATCACAAATTTTTCCATTGAAGAGTATATAATACCACGAATTGGGCAAACATATCGTAATAAGCGGGTATATTTGGCTGTTTAAGAGGGGGGCTCGTCCAGGTGAACGGTCGCGCCTCCGGTTATCCGACCCCACCATTGTTAATCAAATATCATTCACCATGCAAAAATCATTCTTTGTAGCGTTGGCATTGTTGGCTACTGTTTCTGTTACTGCCCAGCAGTTGATGATAGAGGTTTTTTCCGCTTACAACATCACCGCATACGATCACGAACAGCTTTCAAAAGAGAGTTACTATCCGCTCGGAGCCCGGATTGCCGGCGGACATGAATACGTCCAGGTAGGTCTGGAATACCGCCAGAACCTCACCACCCCCGATTTTACCATCAAAAATGCTTCCGACCAGGACATTTACAAAGTGGAATACGACGAGATGTACTACGGCGCCTTGCTAAGGGTCAATATTTCTTCGCTGCCCGTCTACCGGGCCGGGATCGTACTGAAGGGGGGGGTCGGCTATTACACCTACACGCAAAAGTCGACCGACTTGAGTTCCAATGCCGCCCACGAATTAGAATTCGACAAAAAACTGGGCTACAATGCCGGGGTCGGTCTCTCGCTGCCCATTTACGGAGAAATACATTGGGAACTGGGCTGGCAATACAACATCATCAGCCGCGATGCCAATGAGGAGGTGCCCTACCAGTTGGCCGCTCACCAGGCCAATTACCATTCCATCCAACTGGGGTGAGCGTCAATTTTATGTTTGGCAGAAAAAAGATCGAGTGCAAAAACCGCCGACACCGCAAACGCAGCAAACACGGACGGGAAGGGTGGTATAGGAATTAATGATTATTAACAGACATTATGAACAAAAAGGCAGCTATGTGGGAATTATCCCAATAGCTGCCTTTTGCGTAGCATCTAGGCTCCACAGAAAAACCTGATCCCACAATGGTAATGATTTCATAATCACCCCAAAAGCGATCAAGGTCAGATAAAGTGGAAATTGTCTTTCCGTATATGTTCAGAAGGGGATTATTTTAGGGAGGGAGTGATTCTGTGTTTTGAGTTTAAGGGTTGCGTTTGGGCAAAACCTGGCAATAAATGCCTATCGTCTGCTTCGATGCGCCACTAAGTTGGCACCTAATACCAAACTGCCCCCTATGGCAAAAGCCCCGGAAACAATGATAAAGATTAACATAGTTGTTTGTTAAGAAGGTTAAAAAATACCTTCATTCGGTAAATCGGAGAATGGAACTGCAAGATGAGAAAAAGTTTTTAGTTATCCAAGTATTACACAAAAAATAATTTCGTCTTTTTATACTCCTTCGTTTCGCCTAATCTACTCTCCCTAAAGTCGTTACGATCAGTCGAAATGAAGGCAAAAGACGAAGTAAATTTTTTGTTATTGCCAAGTCCTTTTTTATTTTCTCGTCATTCCAATTTGTATTTGGCGAAAGCCCAGGCATATTCTGTAGAAATTTCGTTGTTTTGCACCGTCAATCGCTCTGTTGTTAAATTTGGGTTCTTTGCCTATCTTGCAACGGAAGAGAAAACAAAATCATCTGTTTCATGGCCGTGTCAACCATCCTGCAAAAGGCTCAGAAGGAAGTGGAAAGCATCCTTAGCGCATCGCTTTCTCCTGATTTTCGCTATCACGACCTCAACCATACGTCTTCGGTAGTGGACTACTGCACCCAGTTTGCCGAGCATTATCAACTCCGCGACACCGACCGGGAAGTATTGGGACTGGCTGCCTGGTTTCACGATGTGGGCTACACGACAGGCTACGACGACCACGAAAAGAGCAGTGCCGCCATAGCCCGCGATTTTCTGAAAAGGGAAAACTACCTGCCCGAAGCAACCGAACGGGTGACTGACTGCATTCTGGCAACCATGGTCGACGCTTCACCCAACAACCTCCTCGAACAGATCATAAAAGATGCCGATCTGTCGAACCTCGGTGAGGAGGCTTTCCTTCAGCAGAGCAACAATCTGCGATACGAATGGAAGGCCCTTCTACAGGAAGAATACACCGATCAGCAATGGTACGAACTCAACCGCGACTTTCTGGAGAGCCACCAATACTTCACCGAGGCCGCCAAAGACCGTTTTCAAAAACAGAAAAAAGCAAACTATAAAAAAGTTAAACGTATTTTGAAAGAACTTAAAAGCAAAAAACCTGGCATGGACACCATCACCGGCAACCGCAACGCCCAGATGATGTTCAAAACCACTTTGCGCAACCACATCGACCTAACCAGTATTGCCGACAATAAGGCCAATATGATGCTCAGCATCTGCGCCATCGTCATTTCCATCTCCATGCCGCTGCTGGCTACTAATATTCAGGAAAATGCCTTCTTGTTGTATCCCGTGGGTACTTTGTTGTTGACCTGCTCGGTGACCATTATTTTCGCCACCATCGCCACCCGCCCCATCAAGACGACGGGGATGACCCACATCGACCAGATCAATTCGGGCAAAACCAACTTGTTCTTCTTTGGCAATTTTTACAAAATGTCGAGAGAGGAATACCAGGCGGGGCTGCGGCAGGTTATCAAAGACGATAAGATCCTCGACAGCGCCATCATCAACGACTTGTATTATCTGGGTACAGCATTGGGTAAAAAATACAATATGCTGCGAACCTGCTATGCCGTTTTTATGATTGGTATTATGCTGACAGTAGTGGCTTTTGTGGTTTCGTTTCTTAGTTTGGCGGGCTGAGTTTACCGGATCAGTCGTTCGGGAGGAGAGATAAACAGGCCGACTTTCAGGAAGCCGCTGTCCGTTTTGGATAGGCGAAAACTTTGATCGGCATCGGTTTGGATGCTGCGCACCCTCGACCGGAAGTAGGTCACCCATCCCGTTTTTAGTTCCATCCAGATCCAATCGCCTAGCTGCTGTTGGTAGGTCAGGTTAATCTGCGCCTCGGGGCTGTTGATGCGGTAGCGCCCCTGGAGGTCGGTTTGGCCTTTGAGCATGCTGAGGGAGTAGTTTCTGGAGGCATATTCGCCGCCGAAGAGGAAGAGTTGACGGTTGTTGAGGCGGTAGCGTAGCATGACCTTTACCGGCAGGGTGGACTCTATGCCCCAATGTTCGTTGAAAGTGTGATTGTAGAGTAAAAAAGGGAAAACGGCAAATCCGCGATAGCCCGTGCGCGCAGCAAGGCCGACTGCCAATTCGCGGTATTCCGTTTTTTTAAATCCAAAGGCCCCGATAAAATGGGATTCACGGTATCTTTTTTTGAAATTGACAAAATTGTTGTAATCGCCATTGAGGGATACTTCTGCTTTCAGGCCCAGGTAGTGGTTGTACCCAAATGACTGGGTGAGATAAGCACTGAAACGAGAACCTTTCAGGCGTTTGCCATCCAGGTTTTCGGACAACCATTCGTTTTGTCCGTCGGCGTTGCGCAGGTGGTATGCCTCCCTAAAATGACGAGCTCCCAGTAAGAATTTGACCTTTTCCTTATTGAGAATGGGTATTTTGTATTTCACCAGCAAGTGGTGGTTGACCACGACCCGGTCGTCGGTACCTACTTCATTGGAAGATAGGCGATAGCCTGGAAAATAACCATATTCGATCACCAGCCCTTTGGAGGGTGATTTATGCAAGACGCCAGGCCGACAAAAATCCCGGATAGGCGACAGCATTTCCTGGGCGTCTGCCAGGAAGACAACACCTATCAGCAAGAAAAGCCATACTATTTTTTTAACCGAAAGCATATTCAAACTATCGTCAGACTATCGTCAGGTATTCAAAAGACGTAAGTTGTAATATTTTCCAAAAAGGGAGGTAAGACTACGGTACCCTGGGGCACTGTCTTCAAATATAAGTCTTTTAATCGATTTTTGCAAAAACCAGGCCGTTGAAAAATGCCCGTGGGCGATCAAGCATCCTACTGCCTAAACGGATATATCGACGAGTTTCGCTGCGGTAAGACGGGCCAAATCCGGGAAAAAGTAGCCGAATAAGCAAACCGCGCTGCCCGGCATTGACATAAACCGGGCCGGAAGGCGGCGGCTCCACGGAATGGATATAGATGGGAAACGGCTTTTTCATGCCCAGCGGAGAACAACCGCCCCTGACGTAGCCCGTTTGCGCTTTGAGATCGGCCACTGGTATCAGTCGTACTTTCTTGTCGCCGGTGGCTTTAGACAGTTTCCTGAAATCCAACTGACAATCGCCGGGCACCAGGGCTACCAGAATGCCCGTTTTGTTTCCCTTAGCCACCAGGGTTTTGTATATCTGTTTGGGTGGCAGGTCGAGGTTTTTGGCAATAGCAGTTACTTCCAGGTTGTTTTCATCGTAGGGATAAGGTACCGATTCATAGGCAACCTTATGTCGGTCCAACAGTCGGATGGCGTTGGTTTTATGCATAAAATCTCCAATGGTTTACAGAAGTCTGGATTTATATTCGATTCCATATTTGTCAAAACGAAGAACCGCTTTCATTTCGCATACTTTACGAAAGTGAAAGCGGCTCGTCCTAAATCGTCGTTACATCGTAATATGGCATACTTCTTCTCCCCGTGCAGATCAGGGACGGTCGGTTTTTTTATCCGTTTTGGGTTCTACCTGATCATTGGCGGGTCTGACGTCAGCCATTCGTCCGGAGGGATCGATCTCAATGCTTTGAATATCTTTCACAGGTACCTCGATGGTGGCAGTGTAAGTGGGGTGCGTCCAGGGCCAATCTTCGAGAACGACGTAGTTCATGTCTGTAAACTCCTGCTTTTTTTCGCCGCGCATGATTCGAAGTGGGATGTGGTAGACGGTTTTTTTGCCATCTTTGGTGGTCACAACCAGGTCGATGGGCATGGGCATCTCGCCCGCTCTTTGGAGGGTGATGGTGGTTTTTTTCCGGTTTTTTCTTCTTTCCTTTTTGCTTCTTTTACGTGGTAACTCTTTTTCAGATTTTTCATCCAACTTTTCTTCCAACAGTTGGCCCGCTTCGTCGACGCGATAAGATTTTTTGAATTTATCACCCACAACCGACTGGATGCCGTAGTCGATGGTGTGGGTGGTGTTGATCCAGTATTCGCGGTACCAGTCGAGTTCGAGACCCGATACTTTTTCCATGATGCGGATGAAGTCATTGTCGTTGGGATGTTTGAATTTCCAGGTGTCGAAGAAGGTAATCATGCCTTTGTCGAATGCTTCCTCCCCGATGACGTACTCCAACTGATGTAGAAAAATAGCCCCCTTCACATAAGAGCCGACGCCGTAGGCGGCATTGGACAAAAAATGATCGGCGTGGGTGCTGAGGGGTTCCTCTCTACCACTTTGTGAGAAGGCGGCATAACCTGCATAGCTACCGGCATGGGGATTGTCGGAAGGCTGACTGCCGGGCATGGCGCCTATTTCGGCCAGGTGGTTCATCACTTCGTTGGTGGCGTAGCTGGTAAAGCCTTCGTCGATCCAGGCGTAGAGGCTTTCGTTGGTAGCCAGTTGCATTTGGTACCAGGAGTGCATGAGTTCGTGGACCGAAACGCCTACCAGACTTCCCAGGTTGCGGTGGCCGGTGATGAGGGTGGCCAGCGGATATTCCATGCCCCCGTCGCCGCCCTGGATGAAGGCGTAAGAGTCGTACTGGTATTTGCCAAACGTTTTGTTGATGTAAGTGAAGGCCTTGTCCATGATCTCGGGGAGGCGGGCCCAGGTTTCTTCTGTCTTGTCATTTTTTTGATAAAAGAAATGCATTGTAACGCCGCATTCTGCCTTCCGAACCACATGTGTATAATCGGGGTCTGCCGCCCAAACGAAGTCGATGACGTTGGGGGTTTTGAAATGCCAGCTTAGCTTTTCGCCGTCGGGGCGGTTAATCTTTTCGCCTTCTTTTTCATAGCCGTAGCCGACTTCCTGTGGGTTTTGCAGGTAGCCACCTGCTGCAACAATATACTTACGGTCGATGTGGATGGTGACATCAAAGTCACCCCCATACGCCGTGGAATTCGCGGCCTACGTAGGGATTGGCGTGCCAGCCCTGGTAGTCGTATTCGCAGAGTTTGGGGTACCATTGCGACATGGAATAGGAGATGCCCTCCTTATTGTCGCGGCCCGAACGACGGGTTTGCACCGGCACCTGCGACTCGAACTCCATCACCAGGGTGGTTTTGCTGTTGGGTGCGAGGGGCTTGGGGAGGGTCACTTCGAGGATGGTACCCACCACTTCGAATTGGGTGTCGGCGCCATCTTGCTGGAGCGACCGCACTTTGGTGTATCCGATTTCATCGTCCTTGAGTTTGGAAATGCGGGTGAGGCGTCCATCGCCGTCGGCGAGGTTGGAAGCCCTGACGGCCATCATGCTTCCGGGTTGGAAAGCGTTGAAGTAGAGGTGGTAAAAAACCCGGTCGAGTTGGTCGGGCGAGTTGTTGGTATATACGATCGTTTGCTTGCCGTTGAAGCGATGGGTTTCGACGTCGAAGTCGATGTCCATCGTATAATCGACGGCTTGCAGCCAACGGTCGGGTTGGGCCGTAGCCGAAGAGGACAACAGCAGGATGGTGGCTGCCAAAAAAGAGGCACTGAAGATGGATTTTTTGAATTTTATCATGGTTTGTAATTCTGATGTTAGGTTTGAGACTTAATTAGGGGTATGGCGAATATATTTTGACCGGACGAATTAGATAGAATTAGATACAAGAGGAAGAGGAGGGGAAATTTGATAAAAGAACAGATACAGGACTGCTTGCTGTATAAGTTGAACGGAGATGGAACTGGTAAAGAGGGGGTTGGTGGATGATTGAGTTTTTTTAGGTGCAAAAGTTGGGCTTTTGGTGGGAGGGTCCCTCCCATCCGCCACCGCTCCCGAAAATCCGGGACAAATGTGAATACCCGACACAAGGATGGCTTCCCACTAAACCCCTTTCGGAGTGTCAGGTTATGTAAAATAAAGGTGAAGAAATCTTCCACGTTCAAACGATAAAGCAAACATAAAACAGCTTTAATAAAAAACAAAATATTTTAAGTTTTTTTTTTGAAAAATTTTGCGTAAGCTAACAAAACTGCTCAGACCTGGTCGAGTACATCCCCATCCCAGGGGCGTTCCTCTCTCGCTATATCACCCCAGTCCGACCGCTCTACCCGGCCATACACCCTGCTCCAATCGCGCCAGCCATACCGCCGGGCACAAATAAAGGTAAATATCAAAGCCGCCACAAAAAACACCGGGATCATTAGACTGACATCTACTTCTTTTAGACGAAATACGGCGGGCGTTTGCAGAGCCGAACTATCGAAAGTAACGAATAAAGCGCCATAAATGTTGGTTGCGGCATGTACGCCCAGTGCCAATTCGAGCGAATCGTCCATCAATGTAAGGATACCAAGAAAGAGGCCCACCCCTATATAATAAGGCATCATAGTAGCCACCCCAAACTCTTTTACCTCGGGGTTGAGGCCATGCATCAATCCAAAAAGCAGGGAGGTGATCACCAACGGAACCCACCGGTAAACACTCCAAAGACTTATGCCCTGCATCAGATACCCCCTCATAAACCATTCCTCGAAAGAGGTCTGGATGGGCAACAAAATAAGAGCGATCAACAGAAGGGGCAAAAAAGCAGAAAGCTGGAAGTTGAAAACGTAGTTGGATGGGTCAAGGACATAGGCGATGCCTTCCAGGCCGATGGAAAAAGCCATCCACAAAGCGAAAGAAAAGAATATCTTACCCCAATCGATGCGGCTTTTGGGGGTGGTCAGCTCGCGGAAGGGCCTGTCGTGGATTTTGGTCACTCCCAGCCAGAGTGCCGCCGCGGCAAAAACGAACATGACTAGGATCATAAACAACGTCCAATTCTGGTCGACACCGTAGAAGGCAAAGTCCAGTGAACCGGCCAGTTCCAGCAATTCCGATTGGTTCAACTCGCCGTCATTGGCCGACGTCACAGCATTCACCATGAGCAGGTAGAGGGGTACCTGCCCCATCCCATACCCAAGAAATACCAAAATAACGGTGAGTAGCCATCGCCACCAGTGGTTTTTTCCGTTACGAACAGTTTGCAGGAACATAGACGCTTTTTTTGAGAGGCGAAAGATACAGAAAAACAATGAGTGCATGGCATATCTACCTGGCGGTAGACAGGCGGGTACGGAGATTTTCTTTGTGAGACTTTGTGTCCCCGTCTGGCTGCCGGATCTATCTGGCTGGCCTGTCCGGCGGCCAGACGGGCTAGACAGGCAGGTCCGTGTCTTGGTGGTTATTGCCGCAGCGATTCTCGCCTGGCGGCCAGACAGGCTCGTCACGCACTCAAAAGCAATGAAGGAAAAAGGAATCCCAGACGAGGATTAGTCGAATTACAAATTACAAAACCATTTAATATTATTTGAACTTCAGGCAAAAAGGCGTACCTTGCGGCAAATAAAAGACAGTCCTTCACTTAAAAACACAACTACCTGACTAACAACAACTTAAAGAAACACTACCCACTATGAACAACGAATCAAAAGACGCGAAAATAGCCGTATACTGGGATTTTGACAACATCCACATTTCCGTCAAAAACCTCGATAAGAAAATGGCCAAAAAGCGGTTCCGGCAGGAGCCCAACGTGATCGACGTAAAGGCCATAATGGAATTCATCGCCTCCTATGGCGACATCTCCATCCACCAGGCCTACGCCGACTGGACCAATTTTTCCAACTATAAAGAAGATTTTCTCAACTACTCCGTCGACCTCATCCAGCTCTACCCCCGCGGCAGCCACTCCAAAAACGGCGCCGACATCCGCATGTCGCTCGACATCCTCGAACACCTCAACACCTTCCCCCACCTGTCGCATTTCTGCATCCTCGGCGGCGACAGCGACTATATAGGCGTGGCCCAAAAAATCCGCCAACACGGCAAATACATCATCGGCATCGGACTGGAAACCACCACCAACGATTACTTCGTAAAAGGCTGCAACGAGTTCAAATTCTACAAAACCATCATCGCCAAATCGGCCTCCCGCAACTCCGAAAAGGTACTCGACGAACTCAAAAGCAAACGAGATTTTAAAAAGACCAAAAAGCTGCTCGTCTCCGCCATGCGCCGCCTCCTCAACCAGTACAACACCGACTTTGTCTACAAGGCCCAACTCAAACCCATGATCCGACGCCTCGACAACCGCTTCGACGAAGGCAACTACGGCTACCGCACTTTTACCGAATTCATCAACGCCCACAAAGAGGTGCTGGTCATTACGGAGGGGGAGTACGATCAGTTATTGCGGCTGAAGAATTAAGGGTTATTTTTTGGCGGTAAGTTGTCATTATGATAGCGGGTTTAATATTCGGTACATCGAAGCCTCTCTCAACAATCGACAAGTACTCAGAATCATAAACGATTATCAGCCGGGAGAATTCGATCCAAGCTGCTTGATGTTTTTTTTCGACGTCGAAGAATTCGACAATTATGCAAATTGTCTGGGACATGTGTATCACTACAAGTTTAACCTGCCAACCACCTGTACCGAACACCTGGCCTACTTCAAAAAAGGCAACGAAGAGTGGGGCTCCCCGATCAACTTTGACATCCTGCTCAATGATGTGGAAGCTGTATCTGAACCAGTGCAAGCACCGCAGATTTATCCCAATCCGGCCAATCGTGAAATTATTGTTGAATTAGATACCAATGCGCCACCGGTCATGCGGTGGGAGTTGTACGACCTACATGGGGTTTTGCGAAAGCAGGGGGAGCCGGACGCTGCTGGAATGAGGGTATGGTCTGTACCGGTGGCTGATCTTCCGGGTGGGTTGTATGGGCTTCGGTTGGTTTATGAGGGTGGGCATCGGGGGGCTTTTTGGGTTTTGGTTTTTCGGTGAAGGTGAGCGGGGCTGGAATTCCGGGTGTTTCCCAACCCGACAAATGGTCGGTTTTATCTAAAGCTGGAATTGGTAGAACCGCTTAAAGCCACTGTTCAGTTGTTTGATTTTCAAGGTCGCCTTCTGAATGCTCAAACCCATCAATTCACAAAGGACAATCAAATAGAAATGGATATTGGATCGTACCCCGATGGTGTATACCTGATACGATGCTTGTTGAAGGACACTGCTTTCTACCGGCAGGTGGTATTGAGAACATGAGCCATTTGCAAATGTGTTTATCTTGTCTGACTCCCCCGGTGGCTTCGACTTCGCTCAGCCACCGGGGAAATCCCTACTGGGGTAAAAACCCAAAAACGCTGATTGAGCGTGGCCGAAACCAGCATAGCCAAAACCAAACCAAACCCAAATCACTCCCCCACCCACTTCTCATAACAATAAAACGGCAACTCATTGTCATGAAAATGGCAGAGCCCATCGGCCAGGTGGTAGCCCAGCTTTTCGTACAACCGGTTGGAAACGGGATTGCCGACATAAGCGTCGAGGCGGATGCAGTCGTAACGATGGAGACCGGCCGTGCCACTACTCCCACCCCCTAATAATTTTACATCAACCTCTCCTTTGGCGAAAGCTTCCGCAAACAGGCAAAGCCGCGTGGCCAGCCCCTTGCCCTGCGCCCTGGGATGAACGCCCAAACGATGAATGACCAACACCTGATCGGAATCGTATCGCCACCGGATATGCTGGTACTGATCGTCCTGATCAGTATTGAGGGTAATGGTGGCTACGCAGCGTTCCTCCTCCCTGATGACAAAGGCCTGCCCCGCCAGCACATCCTCCCGGATGATGGCTTCATGGGGATAGTCGTAGTGCCATTGGCCGATACCTGCGGCGAGCATAGCATCGGTACAGGCCACAAACAATTGATGGATGGAAACGATGTCCTTTTCTGTCGCGGGTTCGATCATCGAAGCGTTTTTGATGGCACTAATTTAAGCCACTTTTTGCAAACGTGAAAAAAAGGGATGCACAGAGCATCGAAGTCACAGACTTCGACGAACCAGGGTCACAGACTTCGACAAACGAAGGGCATCGAAGTCACAGACTTCGACGAACGAGGGGCATCGCGGTTGCAAACCGCGACGAACGTGTTTTAAAAAGTGGCGAACTTTTCAGTCAAAAATAAGGTTCCTTCCGGATTTTTTCTTTCGTTCACCATCATTACAGCAGTGTTCACCCTTTAGCACAGGTCCATTTTTGCCTCTCTTATTCATTTCCATAAAATTTGTTGGGAAGGTTGATTTTTTCACATCACTAAAATTCATTTTTATGAAAAAGAAGACAATTCTCCCATTCGGTTATTTACGGCGCTCAAAATGGTCGGTTGGTTTCCTGTTCGGCTTGAGCATTTTTTTGGTACAGGTGTTGTCCTGCAGCAACAGCGTTGCCATCCTCCAATTTGACATGCCCGGCACGGTCACAGCAGGCACCAACGTGTCTGCCGACCTGGTGCTGCGCAACACTCGTCAATATACTACCTCAACCAACAACGACGACGAAAGTACCTGGCGCTATAGTTTTTATCTTTCCCTCGACAAATACCCCGATGCATCAGACGTTGCCCTTTTCTCCGATAAAGGACCTGTTTTGGAAGGAGGTGAATCGTTTTCAACCATCATCGATCTGGACATCCCCACCGGTACAGCCTCGGGAAATTACTACGTGTTGGCCCGAAGTCCGGGCTATTCGGAGTTCGCCAAAGTAACGGTCAACGGCACTTCTAATGCAGGTATTGACCTGACGGCCATCAATGTATTTCTTAATGATAACAACGCGGCAGGACAGACCATTCCCCTCTATTGGACGGCTTATAATTTCGGTCTGACGCCCTCTGCCAGTTGTACCGCCAAATTATACCTTTCAGACGATGACACCCTCGACGGATCAGACCCCGAGTTGGATCCAGTAGCAATTCCTGCCCTGGGGCCTTTGGGCAAAACGGATATCTCCCACGAAATATTCATCAATGGCAACACAGCTACCGGGTACCATTATTTATTCATCGAAACAGATGCGGCTGAACAACAATTTTGAATTCAACGAAAACAATAACGTCTATCGTGCAATTACTTATATCAGAAAAGACTTGCCCGACTTGAGCCTTTCCAGTTCCAGCGTCCCGGTAGGAGTGACTACCGGCATTCCATTCACAGCGGCACATACCATTTACAACTGGGGCACCAGCCCCTCCGAAGATTTTGAACTGGCCTACTTCCTTTCGGATGACGGCGTACTCGACCCCGCTGAGGATGAAGAACTTGCCACTTACAACTTGGCGGCCATTGATGCAAGCGACAATTTCAGCGCCATCCATAACATTACTATTCCAACCAGTTATGACCACGGCATCTATCACCTTTTCGTAGTAGCCAATCCCGATTCGACGTTTGAAGAAAGGTCCTATTACAACAACAGGACGTCCTTCAAATTGTGTGTCCATCCCGACCTGGCTTTTACCGGCGATGACCCAGAACGGGAGATCGCCCAAACCCACCGCCACGAAGAAACCCGCCGACAAGATATCCGCCCTCCGGTTTTCAAAAAAGGTAGTGATACAGAACCCCTCCCCTTCCTCCAACAGGTGATAAATGCGCAGATGAAGTTGTTCCCCAACCCCACGCGCGACAGAGCTCACCTGCAACTCGACAATCTGCCGGAAGACACACCGCTGTTGGTGACCATCCGCGACCTGAACGGCAAAACACTTCATACCATCACCGACCGGCACGGCTCCGGCACCTGGCAACAATCACTCGACCTGAGCCTGCTGCCTGCGGGGAGTTATGTAGTCGAGGCGCTCTTCGGCCGTGAGCAACTGTCTTCGATGATCGTGGTGGAGTAGTTGGTTGGTTTTAGTATGCTTTTGAAATTGCCAGGGGGGTACGCTCCCTGGCAATTTTCCTATTTTCCAGGGAATATAGTACTCCAAGGTTAAATTTGTGAAAACTACCTGTCTACCGACAGGTAGAAATTTACATGCATTTGGGGCCTGTCTATCGGCCAGGCAGGTTTTATTTGTCCGAAGGACAAATAACTACCTTGCCTGCCGGCAGGCCAATGTCGTTAAGTTAGGTTTATTTTTATATATAACTAACTGAAAAAATTATGTTCGCGAGATATCTCTGAGATTGTGCGTTTAATTATTGTGGCCTCTGGCTACATTTTTCAACGAGTTATACATATAAAAAATGCAATCTTAATGACATTGGCCGGCAGGCAGGTGTGTTCTATTGTGCCTATGTGCCTGTCTACCGACAGGTAGATTTCAGAAAAATCATCTTTAGGTGATTAAAAATGCACAAACCTATCCCCGATGGCTATCGGGGAATTTATTGCCACAGTTTAGGCTCGCTCGAAAAATAACTTGTCGTTGTCTTTGATAAAAATTACAAATAAGCGATTGATAATGAGCGGTTTGTGATTTTTTCAAAGACACCAAAAAGACAATTTATTTTTTGAGCTTTACTTAATAGAGATTCCTGTGGCCGTCGTGACTTGTTACGTCGGCAGAGCCCGGAACCTTAGCCCGTATAACAGCATAGGGTGAAGGAGTTTGCCCTACACCCCATGGCTGTTAACGAGCAACATGGTGCTTCTTTGAAATACTGACTTCTTCTGATGTTTATTTGAAATGCTGGTCAGCAGCTTTGCTGGTTGGCCGGTTTGGGTTTCGGCCTCTGGCCGACGCGTTTTGATTCGCCGGGCAGAACCAAATACTTAAACCTGTGTAACAGCGAGTGGCGAAGGGGCCTCCACTTTTCAGAGCCCGTTCCTTTTACAAATTTATTCCCTATTTTTGCGGAGTTGGATGCCTTTCGGCAAAATGCTTTTGAGCTTTATCAAACCGTATCAAAAATGACAAAAAACAGAATTTCGTTACGCACCGGTGTCATCGCCGGGATCATTGGTCTGGCTGCTTTGAGTCGTCTATTGCCCCACCCGCCCAACTTTACTCCTATTGCGGGGATCGGCCTGTTTGGGGCGGCCTATTTTTCGCGGAAGTATCTGGCATTTCTGATCCCTTTTGCTGCGATGTGGATCAGCGACCTGGTGATCAACAATGTGGTCTACCCCATCGTCTATCCCGAATTTTACAATGGGTTTACCCTGTTTACCAATGGGTGGTATTGGATGTATGGCGCTTTTGCCCTCATCATTGGGCTGGGATTTTTGACGTTGAAAAAAGTCAGGCCCCTCCCACTGATCGGTACCAGTCTGTTGGCATCGTTGGTGTTTTTTCTGGTCACCAATTTCGGGAGCTGGGCCATCAGCAGCGGCACGCTCTATGCTGCGGATAGTTCGGGCCTGATAGCCGCCTACACCGCGGGGTTACCTTTTTTCTGGAACACCATTGCCGGCGATCTGTTTTACGTAGGGGTAATGTTTGGCAGCTTTGAATGGTTGCGAATGCGGTATCCTGCTCTGTCGACCCATGGCTAAGCCCAACCTACATTCCCGCCAGGCAGGCAATACACCTGCGGAGCCCAGCTCACCACTTCAGGAGGGCAGGGATTATTATGTGGAAGATGGACTGTACGTCTTCACCGAAACGTTTTTGCGCAAGCGGGGTTATTGCTGTACAAATGGTTGTCGGCATTGTCCGTACAGAAAAACAAACTACGAAAGAAAAATCGACTAAAGAATTAAGACAAGAGTAGGAGATTCTCAAACAACTATAATACCCCAAGGCTAGATTTGTGAAAATTAATTTACATGTATTTCGGATTTTATTTGTCCGAAGGACAAAAAACTTTGTGTCCTATTGTGCCTATGTGTTTCAATAAAATCACCTTAAGGTGATAAAAAATTCACAAATCTTGGGTTGTAGCACTATAATTTTTTTCATCAAGAGTACAACC
>CBDCTQ010000006.1:0-18253 GCA_965222105.1 Saprospiraceae bacterium
CGTAACGAAGTGGAGTCCTTCACGGTTCACGGCGTGCCCTGAAGGCGTAGCGCAGCGAAGTCCTTCTGGGTTCACGGTACACAGCTTACGGCTTGCCCAAAGTTACGATAATTTGAGTATTCACAAAGTTGGGGCAAGCTGCCTGTTATTGGTGAGTGAGGAAATTTATTTGTCGAATGAAATAATTGTGATATTCAAAAAAATATTCTATTTTTGTTGCGATACCTATCTAAAAACCAAAAACAAAATCCAAAGTTATCATTACGGCGATCTAAATTTTGACTATAGCCATTAGCGTTCTATAGCTGATAGGGATTTGCTTTTAGCTGCTCTTCGGGCTGGTCAATTCTGTACGATTAGTTCACCCCTCTTTTTGTAATATGGCTGAATGTCATTTAGCGAAAGCCATATCATTTATGCAGAAGGTGGGATTTTCTCAAACACACAAATACCTTAATGATGACACGAATCCTAATCCTCCAACTCCTTTTGCTGTCCGCTATGTTGGGCCATGCTGCCAACCCGCACAGCGATTACCCTGCCGACGGCAGTACGCCTGCACCGATCGTTACGCCCATTGATGAAGATGATCTTACCGTCCCGAATGCCGAAATGCTCCACACGACTGCTATTCAAGTAATGAACGAAACGAGTGCCTGTATGGTGAGTGGCAATGAAATCCTGCTCACCGAAGCAGAAGGGATCACCACCCCCATGTACCCGGTGCAAATAGCCCGCCCTTTTAAAGCAGGAGAAATTGCAGACTTCCCGGAAGTGCTTATCGACGGCGTTCCGACCCTGACCCAGGCACAGGTAAATACCCGCTGGGGCGACGGGAGCGTCAAACACGCCATTTTGAATTTTAACATTCCTCAGTTGGATGCTAATAGTACGGTGATCCTCAGTTTTCAAAATCAGATAGATGACCATCAGTCGGGATTTCTGACGCAGGCGCAAATGCTCGACGCCGTTTACGATTTTGATGCCCAAATGGAACTGATCGATAACAACACACTTACGGCATCAGCACGCACCATGCTGTCGAACGGCGATTTCAGCTATTGGCTAAAGGGAGAAGTAGCCACCTCGATCCTATTGGGCGACCATTCTATCAACCGAACCTATGATGTTGGTTTTGATTCGGAAAATTCCTTTCGCCCGCTGTTTTACGTGACTTTTTGGCCCGCTACCCATCAGGTTGATATTCGGTTTGTGGGAGAGATCTCCAATACCGAACATTTGCAGAATATGACCTACGAGCTGAATCTCTACACAGGCTGGAACAACCCCCAACTGCAATACAACAAGCCCAGTTTTACCCACCATGCCATGAGCCGTTGGACCAAACGCTTTTGGCTGGGCGGACAACCTCCAAAGGTGAATATGGACCACGGCCTCCCCTATCTGGAAGAAACGACCCTGATACCCAATTACAATCCCGATCGCGTCGTTTCTGCAACCGTGATCAACAATCAGTATAACAGTTGGCTGGGCGCTGCTAAGGACATTAATGATGGCGGCAACTGGCAAAAGTACATGCCTTCTACGGGGGGACGAAAAGATATTGGTCCCTACCCTTCCTGGGTGGTACAGTGGTTGTACACCGGTGATTGGCGAATGTTGGAACAATCAGCCGGCAATGCCGATCTGGCAGGCGCCTGGCCGATGTACCTGCGCGAAGGAGACCCCAATAAATATTTTGACAGAGACTCCACCGTACTCGGCTTGGGCAAGGTGATCTCCATCAGCGATCGTCCGACTTTTTGGTTTACGAGATTAGATTGGCATAAAACCGAACCGGAAGATGCCGTGGTACCGGTTGGCCCCATTACCAATGGAGGCTGGACGCCTGACAACGCGCACCAGCCCGACCCGTATTCGCTGTTGTATATGTTGACGGGAGAATATTGGTACCTCGAACAATTGTACTTTTGGGGTTCTTTTGGAGCGGCAAATCACGATGGTTCCTGTACCAACTGTGTTTATGGCCGCGGCCCCACGGGAAGAGAAGGCGGGCTTCCAGGTCAGGTGCGCGGGCAGGCCTGGCTTTTTAGAACCCGGGTGCGCACCGCCATGCTGGCCCCCACGGGTACGGCCGAAAAGGATTATTTTACAACCCTGATCAACGACGCCATTTCCATTTGGGAAGGAGAACACAATATTACCAATACCCCCAATTATCAAAACGAAACCTGGACCTGGGGCTACGATATCCTCGGCGGAGATGATGTGTCGCCTTTAAATCACTGGCGCAAGGGAAATGTTTACAGTGCCGAAACTTCATGCCTCGATCTGAACCTGGCGTGCGAGGCGGGTTCTCCCTGGCAGGATAATTTTCTGATTTTTGCGTTGGGGCGCGGCCAACAACTCGGTTTTGATTCCGACCGGCTTCGCACCTGGCTGGGCGAACATTTGGTCAATATACTGACCCATCCTGATTTTGACCCTTACCGGATTGCCAACTACCGGGAGCCAACCACTATGGCAGGTAGTTGCGACTGGTTTGATTCCTGGGCGGACATGCTCGACACTTACCAACCCGATTGTGAAGACGCCGTGATAGAATTTAACAATCAACTCAACGACGCGGAACACGGCTATCCTCACATTGCCAGGGCGGCCACTTCTTTTGTGGCGGACCTGCCCAACGGACCAGGGGCATGGGGTTTTATTGAACCAGCAACAGACGACCCCGTTTTAGAAGATAACCCCAAGTGGGATCTGTTGCCTACCGAGGATATGATCTTGCCGGTTGAGCTGACCGATATAAGCGTCCGCCTGGTAGAAGATTGTGTCGCTGCATTGAGCTGGCTGGCGGAGACGGAAGAGCGTTTTAGTCACTATGAGATACAGCGGAGCACCGACGGTCGGCAGTACCAAACCATTGGGCGGGTTGATGCAACCGGTGGCGCTAATATTAACCAGGCGTATCAACATTACGATCAGGATGCTTCGGCTAAAAATTACTACAGGTTGGTGATGGTGGATTTGGATGGGACCGTGAACTTTTCCAAAGTCATTTACCTGGAGGCCGGTTGTAAGGAAAGATCCGGTCTGCTCGTTTATCCCAATCCATTGACTATTCAGGATGGAGTATTGAACGTGAAACTGTACCACACCCAGGCAAATACGACGGTATTGACCATTGTAAATGTACTGGGGCAGGTTGTAAAACAAACCAGTATGCCGGTAGCTCGTGGTTGGAATACGTTTACCGTAAAGGTATCGGATTTACCGGTTGGCACCTATTTTATCAGGGATTCGGACGATCAACGTGCGTCCCGGTTTGTGTTGACATCGAGGTAAGTACAGAAACTATTGTTGGAATAAACTACTGATTATGGTTGCACACCTTATCTGTTTTTGCGACAGGCAAGGTGTGCAATTTGCTATGAAAACACATTACAAAAATAAAACATCCACAATCCGCGTTGTATCTTTTGCCGGGCTTTCCGTTATTAGGAGGTAGTCTATCCTCTGTATTTTTTTGATTTATTCACATGTATGGTACTTTTTCGGTCGACCATACACAACCAAATAACCATGACTCTCAATTTTACAGTTTTCGCTAAACAAATTTTCCATACCATCCGTCGATTCCACCGCTTGTCGGTGTTGACATTTCTCGGGTTAGCTGCACTGATGTATTCTTGTAATACCGATGTCGGTGGCGATCCGCAGAATAACGGGTCGGGCTCCGAAGCCTTTTCCGCAAAGGGGATATTCGCCAACCAGACCATAGCCCCTCCCTTCGACAACGTCAACATTTCGCCCAGGGAGTTGGTGGTGAACGATCATAACAATGCTACTACATTCGACCTGCTATCAGGTACGACCATCTCTGTTCCGGCCAATGCTTTTGTCGACAGCAAAGGCAATCCGGTGGCGACTGCCGTCAAAATAAAATACCGGGAGTTCAAATCTGCCGATGAGATCATTGCCTGTGGCATCCCCATGCGCGTCATCGACAAGGAAGGACAGGACGAGTGGATGCAAACCGCCGGGATGTTTGAGATCAGGGGTTACACCGACGACGGAGAGGTGCAAATCGCCCCCGACAAATCCGTCGCCGTCAACTTCGCTTCCGACCAGGAAGGCAGCTATGACTTCTGGTACTTCGACGAGGAAAACGGCAACTGGACGAACGAAGGCACCGTTGAGGGTATTCCCCAGGAAGCACCTGCCGATGAGTATACCCAACAATACATCGACAACCTGAAAAAAAGAACAGTCAACAAACCCGTTGCTCCACCCAACAACAAGACCAACCGGCTGGAATTTACCGACCTCGACGTCAGCCAGATCCCGGAATTGAAAGGGCAAAAATCCGTTATTCTGCTCTACGCCGGCAACGATCCCAAACAGGCTCCCGACAACAACGCCTGGATATCGGAACCCAACCGCTGGCTCAAAAAAGAACTCAAACCCCTCGACCAACCCGACCTGTACCAACTGACCCTCTACGGCGATGTGAAATACAGCATCCCCGTGCGCCTGCCCCTGCAGGAGGCGGAATTGAAAGCTGCCCAGGCGCGGTTTGAACAGGAAATGATCGCATATAAAAAAGACCTCGCCGCACTGAAAGACAAAGAGAACATCGTTGACCGGCAAAAGCAATTTGTCCGATCAGTACAACTCAACCGATTCGGCATTTACAATCACGACATCCTCTGGCGCCGTGGGGACATTGTGCCGCTGATGGCCAATTTTAACTTTGGCGATCTGAATGAGGCCCTCTACGACAAGGTAGTCGTATACCTCATCACCGGCGACGAGCGGGTGATCATTCCCTTTACTAAAAACAATAAACACACGTTTCGGTTCAGCCCCAGCGCCGACAATAAGATGATCGCCTTTTTGCCCGACAATCAGGTTGCTTTTTTCAAGCAGTCCGACTTCAACCGCGAAATGGATCAGATCAAATCCGCGGCCAAAAGCGACTACGTTTTTGAGATGACTCCCCAGCCGCAGGATATTGATGCTCCCAATGATATTTCTACCTTGCTCGCTATGGCAGATGAATAGTGGAGGGGCATGCCTCCAACGGCGAGTTGTCCGGCAGGAAAAGATTGGCTTTTTCTGCCGGACTTGTTTATCTCCTTTACGCTGTTTACACGTCCTAAATTCCCAAAACCAGGCCCGCCCTTAAATTATGTTATCACTTCGCTATTCGATTGTGTTTTTATTATTGTTTGGAACAATATATTGTTTTGCACAAGCTGCCAACAACGATGTGGAAACGGTGTACCCCATCCGCAGGAATCATAAGGTCGGTTATATTTACATAAAAAACTATGGCGCTTTTGAAGCCATTCCACCCAAGTACGACTACATCGGCGACACCTTTTTGCCGTGGAACACGACCCTGCCCGGCCTGACAGAATCGCCCTACCGGCTGTTTATGATCGACGAAAAGCTGGGTCTGCTGGACACCTTGCTCCGCGAAGTGATCCCCAATAAATACAAGCGGATACGACCGCTGTCGGACCAGTATTTTGCGGTGGAGGTGGACTCCTTGTTCGTGTTGACAGACCGCTCGGGTCAGGTGGTCGATTCCACTCTTTACCAGAACATCTGCCTGGCCGATCCGCAGTTTTCGTCCGAAATCACCTACCTTTTTGTGCAAAACAACAATCGCTGGGGCATCCGCCAATTGAATGGCCCGATGATTCGCGATTATCAATATGCCGATATTCAACCGGCGGGAAAGTCCGGTTTTTATAAGGTAAAAACGACCTTCGATACCGACCGCTGGCAATTGATTGATCTGGATGGAAAGGCCCTTTTGCCCAAAGGCTATCGCGACATCTTGATTCTGGACCAAAACCTGATCGCCGTCAAAGAATACGATTGGTTTTTGTACCGCCGATCACCCAGGGAAAACCCAACAACGAGTTTACATTTTAATCCAACAACCACCTACGAATACATTGAAAAAGTAAACGACCGGTTGGCTGTTTTTCTCGAAAGGAATGAAACCAAATTGTTGCCTACGGAGTTGTGGGACATCGGCAGTCAGGAAAAAATTCAGTCGTTCGAAACTTACGAACGATCCAAAGACGATTATTTGCCGACTTTTGAGCATCTGGATCAGTCGTACAGCATCCAGACCGATCAGGTCAACATCACCAGAGGGTACCGAGCCAGAAAAAGCTGGCTGATCGACAATCAGGGCAATCCCGCTTCCGGCCGGTATGATCATTTGGCTCCTACTCACCGGCCATACATTTACCTGGGGCGCAACTCCGAAGATGAGATCACGCCTACCGGTCGGCGCTCCGTCTGGACCTGGAAGATCGTCGCTCCTAAGCTCGGTATCAACGATAATGGCCCCAAAAGCTACCATGAAATTTTTCCCTTCCAGGGCAACCTTGCGGTGACCCGAACAGACGATAAATATGGATTGATCTATTTGACAGATGACGGCAAAATTGATCGACTGAAAGAAAACTATACATACATCAACATCGTTGGTCAACAAGAAATACACGTACAACTGGGTGAGAAAAACATCCGGTACACCATTGAAGGCGACAGCCTCCGGGAAAACCTCATCCTCGACGGGCGGGCCATTTCTAAAAATAAAATTCCAAAAATAAAAGAAGCCGCTATCCTGGCGGAAAAACAGGTCGCTCCCAATGAGGTGCAGCGACATTCTTTTCGCTTTAGTAAAATTCAAACCAATACAACGCCGGAAGGCACCAAACTGGTGGGTACTCACGAGGCCAAGGAAGAAAATATGCGTCCCAAATCCCCTTCCTCCCGGTTAGCCATTATCCAATCTCCAACAAGATATACCCATGCCTTTGAACTGTCGGACGAATTGATCGGCCTGACCCATCCGCCATCTCCGGGTACTAAAACGACCTTTGGCCCTCGGGTGCTAGATTGGAATCCCGCCGCCCTGAGCCTTTACAATTTTGCGGAAGAACAGCTCGTCGCCACACCCGATATGATCGGTTTCCGCGCCTTTGACAAGCGCTATACTACCACCACTTTCATCGCCCCTTCCGGAAAAATGGGATTGATAGACAAGTACGGAAAAGAATTGTTACAAAATGGAAAACCGATACGTTACACCTATATAGGCCCGTTTTTCGATGGCAAGGCCGTCGCTTGCAAAGGCGGCAAATTGGTGCTGAACAAAACAAAAAACAATCTGGAGACCGTCGTGATCAGGGACAAATCCAGTTTTGTCGACGAATTTCACATCAAGCCACACCGCCTCCGGGGTAAGGACAAAACCCGGTATCACAATATCCACCTGGTCAGCACTCCTGAATATCCGGTGGAATGGGTGTATATCGACCCCACGGGAAAAGTATTGTTTGAAGTGGCAGCCGACCTGGCCCACGACTTCAATGAGGCCGACCACACCGCCCAGATCGATATACTGATAGAGGTTGAAAACAATATTGGGCAAACCTTCAAACGCACCCGCTCCGGCCTGATCGACGCCGCTGGCAGACAACTCCTGAAACCGGAATACAACAGCATTAAAAGGTACGCGGACTACTACGTGGTGTCGAAAAGTGGTACGCCCACCATTTCGTTTACCGAAAAGGGGCACCAGATCCGGAAGAACCCCACCCGCCTGCGCCCCTTCTTCGACGAGTTGTCGGTATTCCGGGCCGAAGACCAAACCTGGGGCTACATCGACAAGGCCGGCCGGGTAGCCATCGAGCCGCAGTTCCAGATGGCCAAGCCATTTTTTGAAGGAAGGGCCCTGGTACGTACCAACGACGGCGAGTGGATTTTCATCGACACGACTGGTAATAAAGTATTCGGCACCGGCCTGACCGGCGAACATCAATGGATCATGGTGGGGGATTTTAAAGAGGGACGGTGCTGGTTCAAACAGCCCGGCAAAAGTCTGAAATGGGGGCTGTACGACCGCAACGGAAACGTCCTGCTGGAACCCCGGTTTTACTACAAACACACCGGCCGGCAAAACATTGAAAAACGGCACCAACTTCTCATGGATTTCTCCAAAGGTGCTGCAACTGTGCAACTCAAGACCACCGAAGGGCAAATCCAATATGCCGTGATCGATACGACGGGCAATTTCCTGGTGCAACCGAAGACATTTGCAGTGATCGACCGGTTTGACCACAACGGTTATGCCATTTTCCGAAAGGAAGACAAGGGGACATTGGGGTTGATGAGCCGGTCGGGAAGCACATTGTTAAAACCAGCTTATCACATCATTGAAGGCTTTGTAAACGGGTATGCCCGCGTGAAAAGCGATGCCGGTTATTGGGGCATTGTGGATGTGACGGGCACGGAAGTCATACCCGCCAAATATCTGGCCGTAGATACGGTGTCGGAAGGCTTGGTCGCTGTGCAGTACGAACGCAATGCCTGGCGATACGTCGACCTTCAAAACCGAACGAGGATAAAAGGTCCATTTGAAGAGGCGCCCGAATTTGAAAATGGCATAACACTGGTCGTACAAAAGAATAAGCAACTGATAATCAATAATCTGGGGGAGCCCATCCGGTTGAAGGAAGGGCGGCCGATCTTTTTTTCGGATGGCATACTGGGCGTGGCCATTGAGCTGAAAAACAAGGTCAAGTTTTACTATGCCGATGCTTTTGGCAATAACCTCTTTGGACGATACTTTACCGAAATATCGCCGTTCCATCTGGTGAGCGCCAAGGTGAAAGTCGACTCGGAAGTGTATACCAGCAAACGCTACAACGGCGCCATCAACAAGCAGGGAGTGATGGTGGTGCCTCCCAAATTCAACACCCTGCATTTTCAACCCGACGGCACGATCATCGTCAACCCGCAAGTGTATAAAGGCATCGTCGGCAAATCGGGCAAAACGATCCTGCCCGTTGAATACGACCAGATCATACGAACGCGGTCATGGAATACTTCCCTTACGAACGCCACCGACAGCGAAGACCTTATTTTCCGCGTAGAGGATGGAGAGAAGATCGGATATGTGCGGCTGGTGGGGGAAGAGGTGGAATGGCTTTGGGAGTTGGGGTTTTGAGGGGGGGTGACGGTACACGGTTTACGGTACACGGTTTATCGTACACGGTGCACGGTTTATGGTACACGGCTTACGGTTTACGGTTTACGGTTTGTTTACGGGAATGCGAAGCTACTACGGAGTCTCCCATCCCAATAGCTGTCAGGACCAGGACAGGATTTCATGGCAAGCCACAATACCGTGAAGGACTCCACTTCGTTACGCCTTCACGGCACGCCACAATACCAAAAAACCAATTCACCATCCTGAAAAGTCTTATCTATTAGCATGCCTTTCATCCAAGGCAACCGCTTCCTGCAGCAACTTCACAATGGCAATTTCATCGATCTCTTCAACAGATTTATAGATTTTGTAAAAGACTTGTTTGTTCGTCCCCCGGTTGAGGTAACTGTCGGGGTCTTCCAGGCGATTGCCATGGGAAAACCCCAACAGGACGCCTTCCTTGATGCCGCCCCTGGGAATGGCTGCGGGCCAGACGATGCAGATGCCCCGGTGTCCGTAGAAGTAAGGGACGTTGTACGATAGTTTTTCTTTGCAGTAGGCCGGAATGTTTTCGCGGATGATCTGACGTAAGACGTCTACTATGATCCTTTGCTCTTCCGGCAGGACTTCATATAGATGTGGTAGTGATTTGATTTGCATCGAAGTATTAATAATCAATCTTCAATCACTCCACCACCACCTGCCGATACCGCATCTTCACCCCGTCGTAGACCTGTACCTGATACATGCCTGCCGATAAATGAGCCACATCGAATTCGACCTGGGTTTGATGGAATGGATTGTCGTCCAAAAACTGCCGGTCGATCATCTGACCAATCGAGTTGTATAACACTATCTGCACGTCGCTGTTTTCATAACCGACCAGGTCGACAAAAAGGTGGGTAGCAGCCGGATTGGGATAAACACTCAGCAAGGTGGGTCGGTCGACGGGATCGGCTGTTTTCACCAACTGTCCCATTACAAAATCGTAGTGAACGAAACTCCCAAATTCGGGTTCAAATGACTTAATGGTGACATACACGGTTTCAGACAATTTTCGACGAAAGCGCAGATAGCCCGACCCCACGTTCAGACCAATGGCGTCCCAGTACCAATAGTAAAGGCCGTCATCGCCTGAGTCGGTGAATTCAAGTGAATAGCACCCATCGGGCAAATCTAATACGTCGCTGTACTCTGTATTGTCAGCCATAACCAACCTTTCCAATACAGTGTTTCCGAGGTGGTCTCTCACCACCATAGCGTTTTCTTCTCCCCGGTTGTTGGTTTTGTAATTGAGTACCACTTCCTCATAGTCGAACACCTGAACGGCATCGAACGCCGATTGCAGGTAGTTGTTTTGAGCGTAAGCATCAGCACCGCCGTTGGGTTGGCTGACCGTCACTTCAAAGTATTGCGTACCGCCGCCGTTGCCTCCCCAGAAAGATAGGTTTTCTATGGGCAATTCCACCTCTTCTGTTTCCAGAAATGCCAGATTGCCTGTCCATTCATAGGTCAGGGCAGTGCCACCGTTCACCTGATAGCTTATCATCAGGGAAGTAAGCGGCGTTGCTCCGGTATTTTGGATGACGATCGTTGGGGTGCTGCATGCGGGGTTGAAGCGTTCGTATTCCACCTTCCGGCTGGGCCGAATCACATCGACTACGGCAGCGTCGAAGTTGAAGTTGGGAGGTCCATAGGTCACCAGCTGATTGGAAACCAGATAGTTGGCTTCCGACAAGGTACCGCCCAACACACCATAATCTATTTCCACGGAAGTGCCGGCGGTCACATAGGGGGTGATGTCGAGGTGCTGAACGTTGGTCGGGTCGCCGGGGCACCATCCCGCCCGATCGAAAAGCCAGGTTCCCCCTTGCGGGTAAATGGGAATATCACCACATTTTTTCCATACGGGGAATACAAATTCGTCGGCACCACCATTCAGGTCGATGTAGTGATTCCGCTGTACGAATTCTCCGTTTTGGCCGTGACCGGTAATGGCAGAGCGAATCTTAAAGGCCTCTCCGTTTGGTGAAAGCATCACCTGCCTGGGCTCAAAAACCACATCGTCCTGAATGGGTCCGTACCAGCCTCTGCGGAAGGGCCAGACGTTTTGAATGTCGTGGACCTCGCGGGGTGGCGTACCGGTGATGAACAAAAACCGGATGTCGAGCTCTTCCTGGTTTTGGCCGCCCATCTCCACTGAAAGTCGCTTCGACCCTTTGAGAATGGGTGCGTAGTCGGTCACGTCGAAGGTAAACGTCTTGCCTTCCTGGCCCAGGTCCAATCCATTTCCGTAAGGAGTGACGAGGGAAAGAATTTCGTACTTTGCCGGAAACTTGTGGTAGTAGATCAGGTCGTCGATCAGGAGGGTATTTTGAGTCGCCACCGAAATGGTATCCACAATATTGCCCTGCTCATCGGTGATGTATTGATCGCCGGCAGCATAAACAAAAAAAGTATCGATGCTCACCAGGTCGGTCCCATCGACGGAGTATTCGATCACCTGATGTTGTGAATTTTCGACGGAATCGAGAACGAATAAAACCGTTTCGACTACGTCGTAGGTACCCTGTACAAAACTAATGTTGGGACGCAGGGTGCTGCTCACAAAATCTTTGTACAGGTCTTTTCCGCGGATGCGCTGCCAGTTGGGAGCACCCGCAAATGTAGTGTTATTGCCATTAGGAGATTCTTCAACGATGGCCGCCCCAGCGCCTTCATCGAGTTGAAAATACGTAAGTAGGTTGTTATAATTGGGGTGGGAGGCATCTATGCTGCGCCTCATCCACTGCTGGATGGTCGTTTGGTCGAGTTCAGCGTTCCAGATGCGGAATTCATCCAGTGCTCCGAAATACCATACATCAGGAGGTACCGACCGGGCAAAATTAAAAACGGAGGTGTTGTCGATCATCCTCGTCAGTCCGGTGCCGCTGTGAAAAAGTTGTCCATTGAGGAAAATTTTCATGTCGCCGGTGTTGGCATTTTTGGTGAAAGCCCAATGGCTCCATTTGCCTTTGAAATCGCTTTCGTTGGCAGGCAGATTGATGCGGTCGAAGCCGGTGCCGTCGTGGCCACAGTCCCAATACACCTGGCCGTTGCTCCAGGGGAGGTGGACGTTGAGTTGGCGCTGGTCGTTGTCGTCGCGGCCTTCAAATACGGTGGTGTTCACAGGCAGGTTGTCGGCGCCATAGGCCCACATCGAAATGGTGACTTCGTCGGAGATGGTAGAAAGAGGGCCTGCCTCGACTGGTATATGCCCGGCACCCGCAAACAACAATGCATAATCGGAGGTGCCCGTAAAAATACTGCTGTTGAACCCGGCATCGTGGCCATTGACGGTGGTGGGCATCCCGCCCCCCTGGTTGGTGTAGCTGAACTCGACCAGGAGATTGGAAGTGCCGTCCCAATCGAAATTATTGTAGAAAAGGAAAGGTTGTTCACCGGTTGATGTAAAACTGGTGTTGAGAAAGTACACTTCCGTAAAACCGCTGAAGTCGGGATCGTCCGGGTCGAGTTCTGTTTGACTGGTGTGTTTGATTTTTATGCGCAAAAAATTAATATCGGAACCCAACTCGGTAAGGTCCATCCGGAGGCTGGTGATGGCGCCAGCAGTGAGGCCGGCGGTGGTGAGTTCGGAGGCGGTAAAGAGAAATTGCGCTCTGGTTACCAGTTGGTCACCGGCCAGGGTCATGGGTAACTGTCCTGTACCTATTGCTGCGGTATTTTCCGAAAGGATGTTGGTATATTCTATTTGGTGCTGTTCGTATTGAGTATAGTTGTAAGTAGTTTGTTGGGTATAATCAAATTCATCGCCACTGAAGTTGGAAATGACGTAGCGGGGATGCTGTGCCTGGTTGGAATCGACACGGGTACTGTCGGTGATAAAGGTATTGCAACTGTAGTCCCATTCGCGGCAGCCCACGTTGCCACTACCGACGGCAGCATCATGGCAGCGCATTTGATAGCGCATGATGATCTTTTCGTAGGACTGTACCGGATCATCCGGAAATTGGAAAACCCCGACCCGGTCGTCCGAGTCCAGGGTAATGGTTTGGACGACAATGGTATCTTGTGAGAAAAGAAGATGGGGCAAAAGGGATAGCATTAAGACCCAGATGGTCAAGGGTAGTCTTTTGTGAAGCATGGTCAATCATTTTACGAAAGTGAAAATAGAAAGGGGCAGCAAGCAAGATAGTGAATGTTCCCGCTTTCGCAAAACGAAAATGGAGTACCTGTTAGCCTCCTGTCAAAAAAGGCCTTACACCCGCCTGGCCAGGACAAAATTTTCGACCAGGGTTTCACCGTTCTTTTTCCGGACTTTGAGGATGTAATTTCCAGGGGTCAGTTTTTTCAATTTTATTTTTTTTGCTTTGCCTTTGCAGGTTTTGACCTTTTCTTCCAGGACGTTGTATACCTCTAGTCGGTCGATGTCTTTTTTGCTGATCTTGGGGAGGAACCACAGTTTGCTTTCCGACATGCGATAGATGAATTCCGGCCGTTCGATGGCCCGCCCCCAGTTGCTGATGGAAAAATCGAGGTTGCCCAAAATCTCATGGGCTTTGCAGGCGTCGGGGATACCGTAGCCATAGCCATTTTTTTCGTCGGGGCTGAGGTATTTGGAGGCGCTTTGTCGGATGGCGGCGATGATCTCCATGTTGGTGCGGTCGGGGTGAGCTTGTTTGAGGCAGGCAGCCAGGCCGGCAATGGCGGGGCCGGCAAAGGAGGTGCCGTTGCCGGGGCGGGTGGTACCGTCGGGGTCGACAATGATGGTTGCCTGCCCCACGGCCATGACGTCGGGTTTGATGCGTCCGTCGGAAGAGGGGCCAAAGGAAGAAAACCCCGCCTTGGAGCCATCGGTCAGTATGGCACCTACGGTCAGTACCGAGTCGGCATCGCCGGGGGCGGTCACGTAGCGCCAGTCCTGCGAACCAAAATTACCCTGTATGGCCACCACCAGCACGCCTTTGGCGGCGGCATAGTCGGCAGCGCGGGTGATGATGGTGGTGTTGCCGTCCATGTTTTTGTAGTTGTAATCGCCCTCGCCGCTGTCGAAGGTATTGTACTGGAGGGAACTGGTGATGATGTCGGCTCCGTTTTTGATAGCCCAGTCGACCGCGTTGCGCCAGTTGATCTCTTCCTGATGGGTTTCGGAGCGGTTGTCTTCGGTGTGAGCTAACAATATATTCGCATCGAAGGCGGTACCGATGTATTTTCCGGGAAGGAAACCGTTGACGACCGACAGGGTGTTGGTGCCATGTGTGCCCACCTCTTTGTAGGAGATGGGGCCGTCAAAGACAAAGTCGTGTTGCCCTGCCAGCAGTCCCCGTTCGCGTGCGTAGGCGAAAGCGTCCATTTGGTTGAAGCCGTCGAAGCCATCGTCGAAATGAGCGATGGTGACTCCTTTGCCGGTAAATCCTTTTTCGTGCAAACAGTCGAGGTTCAGAATGGCTACCTGGTCTTTAGTCTGGCCATAGTCGAGGGTGGTTGGTTGAGCGGCCAGATTGGCTGCAATCGACAAGAGGAAGACAACCATCAGTTTGAGGGAACAGTAATTCGGATACATATTGTTAGTTTATTTTGGAATTATTTACGCACTACAAACTTCATTCTGTATTCTCTGGGGATATCGCCTTTTTTAATTTTTTCCAGACGGCGTTTGATCATACGGCGTTTCAGTGGTTTGAGCAATTCGGTGAACAGTATGCCTTCCAGGTGATCGTACTCGTGCTGGATGACGCGGGCATTGATCCCGGTGAAAAGGGTTTCGTGGGCTTCGAAGTTTTCGTCCTGGTAGCGTAGTCTGATCTGTGCCGGTCGGCTGACTTCTCCTCTGATGTCGGGGATGCTTAGGCAGCCTTCTTCGTAGTTCCATTCGTCGCCACCTTCTTCTATTTTGTGGGCGTTGATGAATACCTTTTGGAGACCATCCGCTTTTTTATCATCATCCATTGCCTGAACGGTATCGATGATGAACAGCCGGATGGATTTCCCAACCTGTGGAGCGGCCAGCCCGACGCCATTGGCGTTGTACATGGTGTTTTTCATGTTGGCGATCAGTTGAGCCAGGTCGGGATAATCGGGGCCGATATCCACAGCTACTTTTTTTAACACCGGCTGCCCGAAGGCGTAGATGGGTAGGATCATTAGATTAATGATTGATTTATTATGAGTGTGTGACAAACCTGTCTGGCCGCCAGGCGAGAATCGCTGTGGCCTTTACCACAAAGACACGAAGAAACAAAGATTCACAAAGAAAATCTCTGTGCGGACGTCGTTCGTCGCGGTTTGCAACCGCGATGCTCCGCTAATATGTCACGCACTCATTTATTATTTATTATTGATGCGAATCAAGGGTTAACCATTACATTTTTGAGCGGTCAGACAACTCTGCTCAGAATAATTTCGACAGAGGGAAGTCTGACTTCTGACCTCTCAAAATACTCCTGATTCGCATTATAAATTATTGGAAGCCTGCCGCTCCATATATGCTTGAAGGATCAGTACGGCGCTCACTTTGTCGACCAGTCCTTTGTCTCGTCTCTTTTTTTTAGGAACACCGCTGGCCAGGATGATCTTTTTTGCTTCCTGAGAAGTGTAGCGCTCGTCTTCCAGTACAATGTCGATGGCCGGAAAAAGTTGGCGCAACTGTTCGATAAATTCATCTATTTGGGGAGCGATCTGTGCCGGCGAGCCGTCCTCGTGCAGCGGATAGCCTACGACGAAGGTCTCCACTGCTTCGGCTTCCAGGTACGATTTCAGGTAGTCGACAACCTCGCTGGTGCTAACGGTGTCCAATCCATTGGCAATCAGTTGGAGAGGGTCGGTCACGGCCAGCCCCACCCGTTGGAGGCCATAGTCGATGGCTAAAATTCTGTTCACACGGCAAAGATAGCCAAAATGAATATTCCAGGAAGCCCCCCACCAAATAAATGATGAGAGGCCGTCCCAAAAACTGTTTCATGATTGGATATTCAAGGTCAGCTGTACAAGTATTGCTGCCTTGTCATTATGTTCAAATGAGAGGAGGAGCAACAATGTTATCAGGATGAAAACAATGCTACCAAATATGATGGAAACAGGTACGAACACGGAGCGTTTCCATGTTTCAGTTTAAGGGACGGGAGTCGCTAATATACAAAATCTTTTGGGATGTTATGTTAGGGTATGAACAACAAGTTAAAAAAAACCCCCCTCCGACTTTTCGGAGAGGGAATAAGCCCAAAACCGTTTTAAAAAAAATCTTTATCATTTGGTTAACAATATAATTACATCTCTGCCTTTTGTCATAAAGGCAGGCCGTTCGTTGCGTAGATAGTTAGTTGAATACTAAACCCTAATACCGTATTAACGGCTCAAAGGAAGAAATTGACTTTGAAGAGATGTAGGGAAAAGTTGATGGAAAAATCTGGAGAAATCGGCAAACGGGATCGTTCGATCTGATACACCTCTTTGCTTAAGGACAAACAAAGATTATGGGATTGACTTATACTATATGTTTTTGTAATGTTATGGGATAAAAATTTGATTCGTTCATGTCTTACTCTTAACGAGCAATGTATGGCAAATTTACAGCATGTATTTCAATAAAAAATACCCAAAAAGCGGTATTTTCTGCATATCAAAAAAGCTAACATATTCGTTTTCAGCCACTTATCGCGCCCGTTTTCGTCCACTCACTCAATCGCTTCTACCGCTTCCTCCCAAAAGAAAACCCTTCTCTGGTTGGCAAAGAAGGGCCTTATAAAACCGTATAAAAAGAAAGTTTTTTTGTCATAGTTTTTAAAATATCTACAATTTCCACGCCAGAATGCCATTTTTTAAAAATATCAACTACTTCAATAAGGTAATATCCCCCTTATACAACTGTACAAAACCATCGATAAACTCCACTTCTGTCCAATAAACAAACACGCCCGGATTGAGCAACTCCCCCCGGAAGTAACCATCCCACCCAAACCGCTCATCATTGGGCGGAAAATCAATCAGCTCCAACACTTCCTCCCCCCAACGGGTATATATTTGCAATTTTCGGATCCGCAATACTTCCCGCCCGCCATAGATCATAAACACCTCATTGGCCCCATCGCCATTCGGACTAAAAGCCGAGGGAATATACACCGCCCGCTCTTTTTGAACCCGTACCTGCACTTCGTCTTCCGCAACACAACCATCTTCATCCAACAACAGAATTTCGTAATTCGTCGTTTGCAATGGGCTTACCGTTTGCTCCAGGCAAAAATCGCAGGACAAGCTATCGTCTGCCGTCCACAGAATTGTATCTAGCGCAAACAAGGGCCGGATGGTTTCCGCCAATAAAGTCACCTCCTCCCCCAACAGAATCGTATGATCGGGACCCAAATCCACCTCAAAAGGCGGAGGACCATCGACCAAGGCCGGGCTCGACGCCTCGCAACCAAACTGATCCTGAACACCAATGGTATAGATGCCCGGCTCTAAATTGGCAAACAATACCCCACTCTGATATATGCCTCCGTTGATCGAATACGAATAGGGCTCCCCGCCACCATTCACTGTGGTCAATATGACCTGACCATCCGCAGCGCCATAACAGGATACATCCGAAACCTCCAATTCCAATAATATGGGCGGCGGAGCATCCAACAAAACCGAATCAACCACCACACAACCGCCGCTATCCGTCACCGTTACCTGATGCCAGCCAGCAGAAAGCCCGGAAGCCTGCGCCCCTGGCTCTCCATTCGACCACTGGATAAAATAAGGCGGCACCCCACCTGACTCAATGATCACCTCCGCAAAACCATTTGACGCATCCACACATTCCACCCCAAAACCGCCATAATCGGAAAGCACTTCCGTTAGAATCAATGGTGGTGATTGCTGATCGATCATTCCCGACAACACAATTTCATAGCCCCCCGCTGAGGTAACCGTAACGATATAAGTTCCCATAGACAATCCCTCAATCAGGATCATCTGATCCACCCCATCTACCATCCCCGAACCCAAGGGATTGTTGCCGCCACTTCCCGCCCACTCGTAGCTAAACGGCCCTTGCCCAAGCGTAACTGTCAATTGCAAAGCGCCCAGACTGTCCATACACCCCAAGGTCGCGCCCACAATGAATGCATCGACAGAACAACTATCCGGAGGCAATAAACTCGTCGTCGTGATCACCAGGCTATCACAGCCTGCCGCATTTTGCAGCAGCACCGAAGCTTCTCCTACTTCATCGGGGTTGCAGCTTGTCGCAAAAAGGGTGGTGGTGTCGCTTGCCACCAATAAAGTTTC
>CBDCTQ010000007.1:0-67839 GCA_965222105.1 Saprospiraceae bacterium
GCCTGAAAGGTTGCAGGGGAAGCTATATAACCCATACTCGACACATCTGGGCACATAATCTGAGGCGGCATAACATCACCTACCATAAAGTCAGCCACTTTGACGCCGTCGGAAGGAACAGCAGCTACCGGACACTCGCCATCCCCTATTGATCCCATTGGAAATCCAGCATTCGCAAAAAGAGGATTAAGATCAGTAGAATAAACATACACGATATTGTCTGGACAGCCATTGACTGAACCGTCGTCTATACCTGTAACAGATAATATCTGGCCACTCCAACCATCCCCGAAATCATCGTAGGCATGCAACTCTAGGTCATGTCCTAAAGAGGCACACACATCGACAAAGAAATCGCCTGTTTGAGATGTCTCATAACAAGCCAGCGCAACCCCGTCGGTAGCGTCCCAAAGTACCCAGGCATGTTCGTAGTCGAATGCACCTGAAACAAGCTCGACCCTTACTTGTGTTTGGCCCGCAGGGCATTGTGCCTGTAATAGAGGCATACTCCACATACAGCACAGAAAGGCCAATACCGCCAGTAGTGGCGTTTTGTAAGTTGTTGAAAAAAGTAGAATGCTTTTCTTCATTTTAGTAGGTTTTAAAGTTATTCCCGGTCAAAAATGATCGGGAGTGAAAATAGTGTTAGACAGGTTATGAATTTATTTTGTTAGAAAACGGCTTGTATGAATAAACGTAAATGAAGGGATATGTTGGGACAAAGGTATAGTGTTGCTGCTGATGTACTGTTAGCAGGCATTTGTAAATTGATTGTTACAGGAACAGATGTTTACAGGGCGACAGCCTGTGGTTGGCGCAACAAATCAAGCCAGCGATGTTGTTGGTGATGTGAATGAGGTACTAGTGCTGCGAGAAATCGATTAACTAAAAGGGAGGGTGTGTTGGATTATTTATAAACTGAAAATATGTATTTTTCACGTATTCTTTTAGCAAAAATAACTAATTACCTGGAATTCCAAAATTTTTGCGTTAATTTTTTTAATATTTATTAATTTATTATGTGTAGTGCTGCATAGGTATAGTGCTTGCCTATCTTACAGGCTTCTGATGCTCATCGGGCTATGGGGATATTGCATTCAGCACAGATAGAGAATGGGCCGACAAGGCTTCAAGCCGACCCTATTCGTTTGTATAACAATGTGTCTTCAATGTGTTAGGAGTTTTCCGGTTACGGGATCAATACTGCTCTTTATCGTTGGGAAAACCCCTTGATTTGACATCGGAAATGTATTGTTGTACAGCGACTTGTATCGACTCGAAAAGCTCCATATAACGCCGTAGGAAACGCGGTTGAAAGTCTTTTGTTATGCCCAGGAGGTCGTGAGTAACGAGTACCTGCCCGTCGGTATGTTGCCCGGCACCGATGCCGATGGTGGGGATGGTGAGTGCTTCAGATACTTTTTTGCCCAGGCTGGCAGGAATTTTTTCGAGGACGATGGCGAAGCACCCCATTTCCTGAAGTTGCAAAGCATCCGACAATAGTTTTTCCGCTTCGGCCTCTTCTTTGGCTCTGACCGTGTAGGTGCCGAACTTGTAAATGCTTTGTGGGGTAAGCCCCAAATGCCCCATGACGGGAACGCCGGCGGAAAGGATCCGACGAATGGATTCTTCTATTTCTACCCCCCCTTCCAACTTGACGGCATGGGCACCGGCTTCTTTCATGATCTTGATGGTAGACGACAGGGCCTTGGTAGAATTGCCCTGATACGAACCAAAAGGTAGGTCGACCACCACCAAGGCTTTTTTGACCGCGCGGATAACGGACTGGGCGTGATAGATCATCTGATCGAGGGTGATGGGCAGGGTGGTTTCGTGGCCGGCCATGACATTGGAGGCCGAGTCGCCGACAAGCAGGACGTCGATCCCTGCCGAGTCGAGGATGCGGGCCATGGAATAGTCGTAGGCCGTGAGCATGGATATTTTTTCTCCCCTCGCTTTCATGGCCTGAAGAACGTGGACGGTGATGCGTTTGGCTTCTTTACTTACTGCTGACATTGTTATGCGGTTTGTGAATGGTTTGAATGAATGGGCGAAAGTATTAAATCTTGTTGGTTTTGGGAAGTTTTTTTAGCGGCCATGCGGTTCGCTTTGCCCGCTATGCTTAAAATGCAAATGCTTTTGAAATGTTTAAGTTTAGAGAAAGGAGCATAATGACGACAATTGCCTCGGTTTTTCCCGAAAGGAGGGTAGAAAGCGGCGGTAATATTCGTTGTTGGGGTGACATTTTATGGTCTATCAGTTCCTGAAAAAACAAAAAGGCAATTGAAGTAATCTAAAAATCCTACCTTTGGACTATGAAAAAAATATTATTTGCCGGTTCTGTTGTTGTGGCATTGCTATGTGTATATTCCTGTTCTAATGATTTTGACCTGGTGGACGAATGGAAGGACATCCCCGTGGTGTATGGTGTCCTCGACCGTCAGGACACGGCCATTTACGTCCGGGTGGAAAAGGCATTCCTCGATCCGGAAACCAGTGCCCTGGAAATTGCACAGATACCTGATTCGCTTTATTATCCCGAAGCGAGGGTCAAATTGCGACGGGTCAGCAACGATCAATTTTACGATTTTACGAAAGTGGACGGCAACCTGGATGGCTACCCCCGCGAGGCAGGCACCTTTGCCAACGTGCCCAATTGGTTGTACAAACTCAAACTGGATCCGGACGAAGAGCTGGTCGAAAACGCTGTATACGAACTGATCGTCAACCGGGATGAGGTGTCAGACCCGGTAACGGCCACGACCCGGGTGGTGAGCGATTTGAAATTCAGCAGACCGGACCCAAACACGCCTATGAAATGGGAAGAAGGTAGAAACCAGGAAATATCCTGGCTGTTTGACAAAGAGAATGCCGTGTTTTTTGACGTATTTGTACACTTTTATTACATTGAAACAATTGACGGAGTGGATGTAGACAAGTCCTTTACCTGGCAGGTGGGCTCCAATATTACCGATCTGTCGGGAGATAAGATCCGGCTGGAAATAAATATCCCCGGCGAATTGCTGTTCCAAACCATAAGCAGCCGTATTGATGCTTCGAATAATGTACCCCGGAAGTTCGACCGGTTGGAATTGGAGGTCATAGGAGGAGGAGAGTCGTTTTGGGATTACCTTTCGGTAAATAATGCAAATACGGGTATTACCAGCTCACAGGTCATTCCCAATTTCACGAATTTCTCTGAAGGTTACGGTCTGTTCGCCTCTACCAATTCGGTCCGTCAGATGAATCAGTTGACGACGGCTGCCCGAGATTCGCTGAGCGATGGCAGGTTTACCAAAGATTTGAATTTTCAGTAGCTATTCTTTCCCGGACACTGCCTTTTTGTCACCCGTTTTGGTTGAAAAACCTGACAAAATTCTCTTTTCTTTTTGGCGAAAGCCACCAAAACGTCAGTTTTAGCCGGCAATCTCCTGCTGGCATATGGATTGTTGATGCACTATGACAACAATTCAGAATATTCAATTAAAAAACACAATAAAATGGGTAAAATTATAGGGATAGATTTAGGGACAACCAACTCCTGCGTTGCCGTTATGGAAGGCAACGAGCCGGTTGTCATTCCCAATGATGAAGGTCGGCGGACGACGCCTTCTGTTGTAGCATTTCTCGACAATGGCGAACGAAAGGTGGGCGATCCCGCCAAACGACAAGCCATAACAAACCCGACGCGTACGATCTCCTCGATCAAACGCTTCATGGGAAGCCGCTACGCCGAAGTCAAAAACGAAGCCGATCTGATGGCCTACAAAGTGGTGAAGGGCGACAACGACACCATCCGCGTCGACATAGAAGGACGGATGTACACCCCCCAGGAGCTTTCTGCTATGGTACTCCAAAAGATGAAGAAAGTAGCGGAAGATTTTTTGGGCTCCGAAGTGACCGAAGCCGTGGTGACCGTGCCTGCCTACTTCAACGACTCTCAACGTCAGGCCACCAAAGAAGCTGGTGAAATAGCCGGACTGACCGTCAAACGGATCATCAACGAACCAACTGCCGCTGCGCTGGCCTATGGCATGGACAAACGCAATAAAGATATGACCATTGCCGTATACGACCTTGGTGGTGGCACCTTCGATATTTCGATTCTCGAACTGGGAGAAGGCGTCTTCGAGGTGAAGTCGACCAACGGGGATACCCACCTGGGCGGCGACGATTTCGACCGGGTGATCATCAATTTTCTGGCTGACACCTTCAAAAACCAGGAGAACATGGACTTGCGCAAAGACCCCATGGCGCTTCAGCGGTTGAAAGAAGCTGCCGAAAAAGCCAAGATCGAATTGTCGGCCTCTCCCGAAACGGAGGTCAACCTCCCCTATATCACTGCCGTGGATGGCGTGCCTAAGCACCTGGTGGTTAAGCTCTCCCGCGCAAAGTTTGAGCAATTGGCCGACAACCTGGTACAGCGCACCCTCGAGCCCTGTCGGTTGGCCCTTAAAGATGCCGGTCTCGACAAAAGCGACATCGACGAGGTGATCCTGGTAGGTGGTTCTACGCGGATACCTCGTATCCAGCAAGCCGTCGAAGAATTTTTTGGCCGCAAGCCCAACAAAGGGGTCAACCCCGACGAAGTGGTGGCCATCGGTGCTTCCATCCAGGGAGGTGTATTGAGCGGTGATGTGCAAGACGTATTATTGTTGGATGTAACGCCGTTGTCACTCGGTATCGAGACAATGGGAGGGGTGTACGACATAGTCATCGACGCCAACACGACCATACCGTCGAAAAAATCGAAGATATATTCTACTGCTGCCGACAACCAGCCCTCGGTGGAGGTACACATCCTCCAGGGCGAACGCCCCATGGCGCAAGACAACCGCTCCGTAGGCCGATTCATACTCGACAGCATACCACCGGCACCCCGCGGCGTACCTCAGATCGAAGTGACCTTCGACATCGACGCCAACGGCATCCTCAACGTGTCGGCCAAAGACAAGGGCACGGGTAAGGAGCAGAAGATACGCATTGAAGCCTCTACTGGTCTGTCGAAAGAAGAGATCGAACGGATGCGCACCGAGGCGGAAGCCAACGCCGAAGCCGACAAGGCCGCTCGTGAGAAAGCCGATAAGATCAACGCTGCCGACTCTCTGATCTTTCAGACAGAGAAACAGCTCAATGAGTTTGGCGATAAGGTGCCTGCCGATAAGAAGGCCACCATCGAAGCCGCTGTCAACGATCTGAAAGAGGCACATAAGGCCCAGGACATCGAAAAGATAGACACCGCCATGGAAGCCCTAAACAAGGAGTGGCAAGGTGCCAGCGAGGCGATCTACCAAGCCACGCAGGAGGCCAACGCCGCAGCCGGAGGCACTACCACCGAAAATGGCGCCAACGCAGCCACCGATAACACGGGCTCTACATCAGATGATGTGACGGATGTGGAATACGAGGAGGTGGACGACTCGAAGTAGGGGCTCGTTAGATAGATAAGATTTTGGAATAGACCCCGCCGTTTGGGCGGGGTTTTTTTTTTGAGTTATGGTGTATTGAGTTTGGAAATATGGGCGAAGCGTTGTGTAACGACCTTATTAGCTGTGTTGATTTGCAAAAAATAAATGCCGGTAGGCTGGGATTGGAAGTTTATTGTGTGTGAAAAATTCACGGTCGTTTTGAGGGCGTCTTTCTGATATACGATTTTGCCATCGGCTGAGTAGATATTGATTTGGGTGTTGCCTTTGAAGGAATCATTCCATTCGATGTTGAAAGAAGAGCTGGATGGGTTTGGGAAAAGGTGGAGAGAGGTTGGCTCAGTGACGTCATCGGTGGAACTGGAAGTGTTTACTACTCTCAGTTGGAGGAGGTATACGGCGCCGCTGTTGCTGAATTCGTCGTCATCATTCGGGGCGCCAACGCCCAGCCACATGGTGGTGGGAGAGGAAAGGGAGGCACCTCCTATTGAAAATCCAAAATTGTCTTCCTCATCCAGTTGACCGGAAAAATTAAATGACTCCCCGCTAATTTTATGAGTGCTGAGCGGAGCGCCGCTTTCGTCGAGGGGGACGATCCAGATGGCTCCGGCGTTTGGAGCACCATCATCATCGTGAAATGAGCCGACTGCAATATCGGTAATTCCGTCACCATTGACATCGTCCAAGGCCGCCAGAGCGGTGCCGAACCCCTTATCGAGGTTTTGAATATCGGCTAATCCGCCTGCTCCGGGGATGAATTTATCGGCATCCAGGACTGTTCCATCAGGATTCAGAAAAATAAGATAAAGGGCTCCTTTGTCAGAGCCGGCATCATCGTCGAGGCGAGCAGCAACGATTAGGTCGTTAATGCCGTCGGCGTTGCGATCGCCGATGTTAATCAGGTCCATGCCGAAATGGTCATGGCTATTGAGTTGGTACGGAAAGTTGCCGTGGTAGTCGTTGATTTTTTGAACGTCTTTGGCGGTTCCATCTGCATTGAGGAAGAGTATCCAGATAGCGCCTTTATGTTGTTCGCCCCCTTCGCGATCGGTATATCCGCCAACGGCGATATCGGTAATGCCGTCGCCGTCCATGTCGCCCATGTTGGCGATGCGTCGTCCGAAAGCGGACCAGATGGTGAGGAGGCTGGCATCGAGGCCACCTGTGCCTGCTCCGATCTTTTGAGCATCTTTGACGGTGCCATCGGTGTTCATGAAGAGGATGTAGATCTGTCCGACGTTGTCGCCCCCTTCGTCGGCATAGGCTGCTCCGACGGCTATGTCAGGGATGCCATCCTGGTCGAGGTCGCCGATGGAGGTGCATCCCACTCCAAAGATGGCGTCGTTGAGGAGGGAATATGGGAAGTCGCCGTTTGTTTCGTCGATTTTTTGGTGGTCTTTGATTGTTGTGCCATCTTCCTCCAAAAATAATATGTAAAGAGCACCTCTCTGAAAGCCATTATCGTGATCGTGGAATGCACTTATGGCCATATCGGGATAGCCGTCCTGGTCGAGGTCGCCGATAGAGCAAATACATCCTCCGAAGGCGTCATTTTGAGACAGGACGCTTTCAAGTTCAGCGGTGGCTGCGCTGATCTTTTTATGCTGAATAATGGTTATTGGCTGGGTGTAAATACTAATGGTATAACAAGTTGTGAGAGACAATAGAATCATCAATCGAAGAGTAGCGGAAGTCCAGGTGGTTTTCATGGTGGAAATGGATTTATAGTTTTCAAAAATATTTTAAATGTAAAATTAAATTTAGAGAAATCCAAATCAGCGTTTCATTCTCGACTTGAAATACTTTATGTTTCTTCTAATTGTGGGCCACCACTTGCGTTCATTTTCTAGTCTTGATTGAAAAACGGCAACCTGCTGGTCAAAAGTTTTTGAGGAAAACACAGGTTCATGTTTGTCGGACAAAGGGGCCTTGGATACAATGACAAATATTTCTCCATCATTAAAGTGGTCTCCTTCTGTTAGCTGATTAGGGATCAAATTCGCCTTGCGTATTATGCTGCGCAGTGTTATACTATTGAAATAATAGGTATGCACTACTCTAAACCAATTTGTCAGCAGGGGAGTGGTTGGATGGAAAGCATTGGGTACGGCAATGTATAGTATTCCCTTTTCAGAAAGAACGGAGTTTACCTTTTGTAAAACTGTTATGGGATCTGAAAAATGTCAGCAATTCTCGGTTTAGAATAAAATTTGGAAAAAAAAGATTAAAGTGATAAAATGCGTCCAAAAAATAGAATGATAGACAAATTAATCACTCAGGTAGGTGAATTTTTCACCAAAATCAAAGACCACAGACGAAACAATGCCCACTACAAATTAAGTGATTGTCTGAAAGGAGCCTTCGCCATGTTTAGCTTGAAAGATCCTTCTTTGCTGGTATTCAGGAAGAATTACGAACAGAGAGGGGCGAACCTTCAACGGATATTCGGGCTTGATTCCATTGCAGAAGACACTGCTCTGCGTCAAGCTATAGATGGGGTTTCGCCGGAATCCTTCCATGGTCTTTTTCCTCAATTGGTACAAACAGTTAAGGATGAAGGTATTTGGGAATCGCGTAAAGTCCTTGGCAAATTTATATCTATTAGTGTAGATGGCAGCGGTCTTTATTGTTCAGGAAAAAAATCGTGTGTGAACATTGTATGATTAAAAACCTGAAAAATGGCCAACAACAGTTTTACCATCAAAAACTGGCAGCAGTGCAAATGCACCCTGATGTAAAAACGGTTTTTCCATTAGGTACAGAAGCTATTGTCAAACAAGACGGAGCTACTAAAAACGACTGTGAGCAAAACGCAGCAAAACGTCTTTTGCCCAGAATTAGTACTCAGTTTGCCACGGATTTGATCCTTTATGTGATGGATGCTTTATACGCCACCGGCCCGATGATAAAACTGATTAAGTCGTTGAATGCCAGCTTCTTAATTGGTGTCAAAGAAGGATATGTTTTGATCCAGGCAGATCAATTGGCGGCAAAAAATCAATTGAATCAAGCCGTTTGGTCGGATGGCAAAAACAAAAGGAGTTGCAAAATTTGCCAATGGATTAATTCTCAACGGACAGCATCAGGATACATTGGTCAACTATGTGGCTTATGAGCAAGTCAATATCGCCACAGAAAAAGTAATTTATTCTAACAGTTGGATTACAGATATTGAAATCACTGATGACAATGTTAGAGAATTGGTCAAAGTCGGTCGCTCTCGATGGAAAATTGAAAACGAAACATTCAATACGCTGAAAAATCAGGGCTACCATTTGGAGCATAGCTATGGGCACGGTAAAAAATATTTAGCGACCAATTTTGCCATTTTGATGTTCATCGCTTTTTTAGTAGACCAAATAGCTCAGGCACTATCCTATGCTTTTAGAACGGCATGGGAATATTGCAAAACCAAAAAGCTGCTTTGGGAAAAAACCCGCCAGGTCTTTGATTTATTACCCGCAAAGTCAATGAACGCTATTTATCGCTTTATTGCCAAAGGACGCCAAATCCAGTACCCTTTATTAGAATAATGTTTGGTTTGGCGGTAATCCGCCATCTGTTTTCAGTAGATTGTTTTAAACCGAGAATTGCTGGAAAAATGTTCCAGGACGTGCCGCATGATGATGAGGTCAAATTTGTCATTGGGGAGTTTGTGCCAGTCAGAATCAACATCATTGCTGATGATATTGACCTTTTTCTTTTGCAATATGGATTGGGCTGATTTCGATGGTTCGATCGCGTACAGGTTTGATTCCGGAAATTTGGATTTGAGGTACATCAGATTCTTCCCTTCGCCACTTCCGATATCCAAAATGTTTTTTAGGTGTGGTCGTCAGGTAATCACTGGAATCAAGCCGCTCAAAAATGGGGTTGGAGGGTACCAGGAGTGTGATCGGCAACAGAAATATTCGGACGATAATATTTGTCGTAGTGATTGGTGTAAAAATCCAGATAAGCATTTTTTGTCCATCGGGGGTTGAGGTAGGATAGACCACATTGTCTGCAAACAACTACATTGGTAGGTAAGCCAAATTGACCTCTAGAGGAAACCGGATGGTAATCATCTACATTACAAAGGTTGCAATTTACATATTCGAATTCTTCTCGCACAGGTTATTTTTGAAAGTAATTTGTACTTTGAAAAATCGCTTATCTTTTACAGAAACTTCCTTTCGTTCTTCAATCGATAATAATGCTCTTCATCCCGGTATTTAAATGGTACGGCGGGGTGCCCACCTGCAATGGCTAGTTTGGGGATCGTTTTGGCAACTACACTGCCAGCCTGGATGATGGCTCCCTCGCCGATGGTTACACCTCCGAGTATGATGACGTCGTCTCCCAGCCACACATTGTCTTCTATGATAACATCCCGGTGGACATAGGTCTCGTCGTAAGGAATTTTGCTGCCATTATAATTGTGGTAGCTTGTGATGATCTTACAGGACCGTCCGGAGTGAAAATTATCGCCTATGGATATTTTTCCTTTTCCGTTTATCGCCATTCCGTTGAAGTTGGTGTTGGTACCGAGGTGGGTATAGTTGGAAAAACTGCTTTTGAAATTTACCTTTGGTTTTGACTTATAGGAGGCCACAGCTATTCGGGCTCTCACGACCAATATTGGGTGTATAAGCGCCGTTGGAAGCGACTCAGTATTTGGTAATTCGTTTAGCGGTCTTATACAGCATAATTTAATGCATGCAGTTTATTGTTGAAAGTACTTTTGTTTTATAAAGTGAAATACGGCTCCAAAGTTGAACCATGCCATTGGGTAGATCCGGTAACTGATGATGGCTGTAATGATGAAAAACAAAAAATAAGAAATGGCAGTGGCATAGGCTGCTCCCATAGCTCCGTACCGCAAAATTAAGAAATAATTGAGTAGTAGATTGGTGATTACATTGAATATGGCAATGTAACTCAGTATCAGATTCTTTTTTGTGTAAAACAGAAAACCCGAAAACATTTTGTAGAACCCTAGAAAGACATATGCCATTGCAACCCAAAAAACATATTGGACTCCGTCGGAAAATGCCTCACCGATGATTAGGTCAAATAGAAGCGGAGCAAACAAAGTCAAAGCGATTCCACAAAGTAATAATCCGAACATAAATACATAACATGCTGTTATAATATAGGTTTTGTTCCAGTTGTTGATGTTTTTCATCTTTCATAAAAAAAAGGATTCCACGCCATGATCAAAGATGCCTGTAAAAACAAGATGATGCTGCCTACTTTGTATCCGATATCGTATACTCCCAATTCCTCGCGGCTCACCATTTCTCTGATAAACAATCGATCTGATAAGTCCATAACTCCGGCAGAAAGAACATGTGGTATAAGTGGGAGACCATAAAAAAAAGCGTCCCGTATGTATTTTTTCCGAAAGCTGTTTTTTAAAAAGCCGCTTCGCCACAAAAGGTATATTACCAATTATAGTAAAAGTAACTTTGCTTGCCAGCATGGCCCATAGACGCCCTTCCCAGTTGAGAGCGAAGCCTGCAATTAGGATAACGGCCAATATTAAGTCAATCACTGTAAGACTAATGTTGTAGATGCTATGTTGTATAGGCCTTTTTTGCGCCTGGTAAAGCGTAGAAGTGAAATTGGGAATAATGTTGATCGCGCAAAGCACGGGAATTAAAAAAATCCAGTGAATTGCAATATTTAGCTTTTCCGATAGCCAGGGCGCGGTAAACAGTAACAGGATCAATAAAAGAAGCATAATACCGAAGGGCGTTATCAATGCAGAACTCATATAAGATGGAAAATTCTCCTTGCCATGATCGCTCCTAAAGTATTCCAAATTTACGGCGCCATGCCCACTCCACAACACCAAGGGCGTGAGCATAACGATGATGGCAGAAATAGTGCTAAGGTCGCCATTTTGCCCCTGGTCCAGATAGGTAGTAATGACCGGCAATAGTAAAAACCCCACTGCCTGTCGCGATATATTGGAAATCGTATATACCGAAATGGATTTTATTAGATTCATAATTTTCTAGACGCTCGAACCGACACCATCTAGCACATTTCGCATAGTTTTTACAACTAACTCTTTGCTTTTGCCCTCCTTTGGGGTACCTAGTAAGGCGTTGTAATAAGCAACATTTTCGATCTTTTTGCCTCGCTGGTCGGCGATACGATGAATGATTTCTATCAATTCAGGAATATTCACCGCTTGTTGGGTCAGTTTGTTTTTCACAAAACCATATAAGTCATCTGCCATCTCTGTATCGTCGAACTTATAGTAGATGCTGTGTACATTTAACATAGCTGCTTCATAGTGGATCGACGTATTGCCTGCAATGATCAGATCTTGAGTCAACAAAAATTCGTAGGGGTTTATTTTTTTTGAGTCAAAAAAAAGCAACTCTGCCGCGATAGGCAAAGTCCTCCTATCACTTGGATGGGGTCGGTATGTGAGAATTAATTCCGGAAAAGTTTCCTTTAAATTTCGAATCAGCGCTGCAACAGCTGGCAGGCTATCCAACAAGTTAGAACAGATTCCAATATTTCGTATCGTTCCAATGGTCCGTCTGTGTTTGAGATATGGTTCAATTTTAGGGACACCGACCAATTGCACCCGGCTTTCGATGAGGCCGGCTTCCCGGTATTTATCTAAGGCATCCTGTCCTTCCAAAAAACTATAGGTGAATTTTAAAGGTGGGAAATCAGTTCGTACACAAGCGTGTTGGATAAAAAAAGTCGGAATTCTAAGGTATTGGCGGCTAAAAGTAAGGCTCGCGGCTCCAATGTAGAATCGTTGGAAAAAGTAATACTTCTGGGGCGGTATTTTTCAAGTAAGGCAATGGAGTAGGGGAACAACCCGGTAGCCCTAAATACTGCATCCCAACATCGTATTCCCGCTTTCTTTTTTCGGCTTAAAACCGTGAAAAAGACCAGTAAATTGGAAAAAAGAAAACGAAAGCGACTGTTGTGAGTGAGGTGATGGATGGTGGCGTCCTTCCTCTTGTAGCGATAGGGGCTAACGTAAACGGTGCTACCCAACTCCTTTTGCAGAAAATGAAGACTATAATAATTATTATCTCCAATCAAATACAGCCAATTTTTACGAGCAAGTACCTCTACAGGGGGAGGCGTTTTAAGGACAGACTCTTTCAAAGAACGGAAGCAGTATTTGATCACGTTTAGCCCTTTTTCCCAAAAGGTGGAGCCATAGAGGTTTTTTCTGGCGGAGTGGGGGAAAGTAGCTATCAAATCGGAAAAATAAAAATGCAATATATCCTCTTGTACTTCGGTTTCTTTTGACATGGCGTCGCGTTCTAAATATGAATAGCGGGTGCGCTTTGTTTGATTAAAACTTTACAGATCAGTTCGATCTCTTCGTCCTTTAAACCCAAGTAACTGGGAAGGCAAATTCCCTGACTGGAAATGCGAATGGCATTTTCAAAATGTTGGCCGTCGTGTATATATTGTTGATACGGTGGCATGGTATGTAACGGATAAAATACCGGACGCGTTTCAATGCCGTTCATCAGAAGTCGCTCTATTAGTTGGTTGCGGTATTCGGGTGAATATTGCGATACCAAAACAGTTACCAGCCAATGCGTGTTTTGCGAATTAGGTAATGATGCTTGTAGTTGGAATTGAGGGTGGTTTTCTAGGTGTTGTTTATATTGCTGGGCGATCTCTATTTTTCTATTGACAATTTCCTGGACTCTTTCCATTTGAGCTACCCCGATGGCTGCCTGTAGGTTGGTGAGTCGGTAGTTGTATCCCACGTAGTTGTGCCAGTACCGCTTTTGTTTGTCCATGCCATGGTCGCGTAGTACCAAGGCTTTTTCATAGTGTGCCTGGTCTTTGAACAAGATCATTCCCCCTTCGCCAGTGGTTATGGTTTTATTGCCATAAAAACTAAAAGTAGCGATATCGCTCATACTACCGGCCATTTGGCCCTGAAAAGTACTTCCAATGGCCTCTGCGGCATCTTCTATGACATATAGGTTGTGCTGTTTTGCCAATTTGTTGATCGCGTCCATTTTTGCCGGAAGGCCATACAAATGGACAGGCATAATGGCTTTGGTTCTGGGGCCAATTGCTTCGGCAAGTTTTGCGGGGTCAATGTTCCAGGTATCATGCTCTACATCCACCAATACCGGGGTGGCTCCAGTATAAATAATGGAATTTATACTGGCTGCAAAGGTTAGGTCGGGAACAATTACTTCGTCCCCTTCACCCACTCCCAGTACTTCAAGGGCCAGATGAAGCGCAACGGTTCCATTGCTAACGGCGAGTGCATAAGGCATCGAACAGTATGCTGCCACCAGACGTTCAAAATCCCGGACGTATTTTCCAGCAGATGAAATCCAGTTGGTCTTTATACAGTTTGTAACGTATTCCAACTCATTTCCCGCAAGGAGCGGCTCCGACACCGGGAATCTGTTGTAGCGATGGAGGCTTGCATAATCCGTTGGTTGTCCTTCTTGGTTCACCAAGGGAATATGTCGAATTTTTGGGCTGAGGTGTTTAATCAACTCCTCTTTAGGTGTTCCTATCGGAAAACTAATGAAACCAGTAAACATGGCCTCATGGGCGGGGGTATCGAGGTTGGCACCTTTGATAAAGGCACGCCGGATATCGCCATCGGTCAAAATACCAACGAGCCTTTTACTGCCATCAACTACGAAAGCGATACCCTGTGCATTGGCATCGATTACTTTCAATACTTCGGCGAGCGATTGATGGTTGGTTACGAGTAATTGTTCAATTCCAGGAATCATTTAAGCATCATTAGAGCGTTGAGCAAAGCTACGTAAAAGCGAAATTTGCTGGTTGATTTGTGTGGTTTTAATTTGTTTTACTTCAATTACGTTTGGCAGGTTGCCAAAAGTAGGCATAAATTCTTTGAACCAATAGTCGGTCGTGAGTGGTTGGTTGGAATCTAGCTGTCCATTATTGTCGCTGTGGTGAAGGGCCTTTATATGAGGCGAAAGCTGTGATAAAGCCGTTTTCAAATCAAATGATAGAGTTTGAGCGGATACTTTAAGGTGAGCTGTATCTAGCAAGAGTCCGAATCTGGGATGATTCAGATCTGTAAACAACTGCTTTATCTCTTCAAAATGACTACATAGAAGTGGATTTTGGCCATGCAAATTTAGATTCATGGCGGCTGTCACATTATTTTCGATGTAAAAATCGACGGATACCTCTTCGGCTTTGGCCAAAATGATCCGGATAGAATCGAGGAATACATTCCAATGCAATTGGCGATCAATTTTTTCAGTGGGTTGATCCAATTTTTTTCCCAGTTCGGCGGGGTTGGGATCCAAACAAAATCCGGCGTGGGCGCAATAGAAAGGCGCATTTACGTGGCGGCTGATAGCCAATCCACGCAAGCAATGGTCAACAGATCGCTGGCGAATGGCTCCATCATTACTTGCCAGGTTGAGTACAAATGGTTCCTTTGGAGCGGGAAAATAATTGTGGGCGAGATGAGGTAAGGGGTAGTTGTAAAAAAAGTCCAATGCCTGAGGATGAAATGGGATACCCGAACTAAACTCCAGTGGCCATTCATGTGTTTGGGCTACTTTTGTCATTTCTTCCATAGATTGCCCCATAAATGCGATGCTGCTCATATAAATCATAGGACTAATTTCATGAACGTACTTTGGTTGGTAGACTTAAACGGCCTGAATCCGAACTTATAGTAAAGTCGGATGGCTTTTTCGTTGGGATTATCGACCGACAATTGTATGGAAGGGAGTTGATTGATTTTAGCGGAAGCAACCAACAATTGCATCATTAGATGCCCTAAGCCCAACCCCTGGTATTGATCGGCAATGGCAATGCCCAGCCACACGGTGTCTTCTTCCAGGTCGAGGTGACCGTAGCCAGTGTGTTGACCATTGATCGAGATCAGGTAGGTGGCTATATGGTTGTCCAAAATATCCAACGACCGGGTATTGAAATACCGAAACTGCTCCAAGGCCTTTGAGGCGTTGTTCAAGAACGATTGAACCAGGTGTCGGTTCTCTTTGCTAAGTAAAATTATTTCCAGCATAGCTTTTTCATACCAATTACCATTCAATATGGTGTGGTTGCAAAATGGTGTCTTCTGGTAAGTCCTGTGCGATCTTTTTTCCGATAACCTCTCCTATTTGTCGGGGGGCAAGTCCGGTAGCAGGGCGTTTAAAAGCCAGCATGTCCTTATGTAAAACAGTGCCTTTCGGCAAATGGTTGAGAACAACAATGCTTCGGCGCATCCCTTTGGTATTGGCAATTTCGGCTTCGGTGGGTTGTTTGACGGGTGAACCCAGTGACTTTTCGATATTTCGTATACCTTCTACCATCTCTTTGAAAGCGGTCGGGTCGAGCGAGCTGGAATGGTCCGGGCCAGGCAATTGGTTGTCGAGTGTAAAATGTTTTTCAATTACTTTTGCTCCCAGCGCGACAGCGGCGTAGCAAGCAAAATTATTGGGGACATGGTCGGAGTAGCCTATCACCACATCAAGTGCTTGTTGCATGGCGACCATAGCTTTGATATTAGCATCTTCCAGGCGGGAGGGATAATTGGTCGTGCATTGTAAAAGGATGACCTGTTCATTTCCGGTTGCCCGAATGGTTTTGATGCCGTCGAAAACCTCCGCCAGGGTAGCCATACCGGAAGAAACAATAACGGGTTGGCCAAAGCCGGCAACATGACGGAGAAAATCGGGTTCGACCAATTGGCCTGAAGCAATCTTAAAGGCCGGGACCCCAAGTTGATGGAGAAAATCAGCGTCGGCATAGTTATAGGGAGTGGATAAAAACTCGATATTTTCTTCTTTACAAAGGGAGATGATCTGTTGATAATCCTCCGTGGAGAGCTCCAGCTTTTTGAGCATCGCCAGTTGTGATTCATTTCGGTCAGTCACCTCCAGTTGGTAGTTGGCTTTAGGTGCTTTTTTGGTGACGACTGCTTCTGCCTTGAAGGTTTGGAATTTGACACAGTCGGCTCCGGCATCCTTTGCCGCTTTTACCAAGTCGAGAGCCATTTGAAGGCTGCCGTTGTGGTTGACACCTGCCTCGGCTATGATGTAGGTGGGGGAAGAGGTTGAAATAGTAGTACTTCCGATATGGATTGATGAATGCATAACAGTTGAGATGCTTAGATGATGGACCACCCCCCGTCTACCATGAGGTTGTGTCCGGTAATGTAAGAAGATTCATCGGATAGCAGAAATGTAACAGCCGGCGCAATATCTTCGGGTTGTCCCATTCTTTTAAGGGGAACTTTTTTTTCATAGTTGTTTACAAAAATAGCGGATTGGTTGTTGAAGATACCTCCAGGTGAAACACAGTTGACTCTTATGTGATCTTGCCCAAAGTAAGACGCCAGATATCTTGTAAAATTGATTAGTCCCCCTTTAATTGCGGAATAAGCTGCTGGAGAAGTTAGGTTGGTACCTTCATAGACTGTAAAATCATTTCCAACTACACCATAAATGGATGCTATATTGACAATGGATCCGTAAATCTTTTGTTTTTTCATTTCCTTAATGACCAATTGGGTGATTTCAAAAACGCGGTTGAGTTGGCTATCGACATTTTTTTGCCAGCTATCAAGGGTTACATCCTCGAACTTATTTCCCCAATCACTCGTTCTAGGATAGGCATTATTGACAAGGCCGTCAATACGACCATAGATTGAAACGATATGCTGAATTCCCTCAGAAATCGACTCGGAATTTGTTATGTCAAGACATAAGGAATGATACTTGGGATTGGTTTGTGCGTCAATATCCCCATTGATGGCAATGCCATTATTGTCAGCAATATGTGCTACCATTGCCTTGCCTAACAATCCGCTACCGCCGGTTACCAGAATAACTTTTCCGTTTAATTCACTCATTTTTCAGACACATTTTTAGTACTTCGAACGCCTCCGTAAAGTCATTAAAGGGTTTTGTCTCCGCTTTGACGCAATCAAGGAAATAACGCATTTGATCGGTATAAGTATCCAAAATAGTTTGTTCTGATTCGAATATAAGTTTTTGATTAAAATACACTTTGCCGTTTTCGATTTCTATAAGGATGGTGCCGCTATCTGTCACGATTTCGCAAGTGCGTTTCCGGTCCATTCTGTAATAATTTAAAATTACAGAAACGACAAAATCTTTGTAAATAAAACAAAAGTTAGCGTAGTCAACTGCGTTTATATTTAGTGATGAATGGCTCCTAAATATTTTTGTTGACCCTAAAGGTTTACCGACGAGCCAAAACAAATAATCAATTTCGTGAATAAAATCAAGATGAATGCCACCGCCCATGCTTGTATTTGCGCTGTATGACAGTTTAAAATCTTGTGTTGGCCGCCAGTTGGGCAAATAAGAACCTCCGTATATATTTATTTCGTTTATGCGTAATGATTGGTTAGTTAAGAAATCTTTACTGAATTGAAGAACTTTTAAAAAGCGCAAATTGCAGCCAACATAGGTCAATACAGGATTTTTGGACAATGCTATCTCCAATTTAGTTGCCTGAGTCAGATTCATCACCACTGGTTTTTCGATGAAAATAGGCTTCTTAAAACGTAAGAGAGGCTTTATGGTTTCGAAATGTAAGGCTGTAGGATTGGAAACAATAAAGCAGTCTGGTTTTCTGGTCAATTCTTCCAGGTCAAATATGTTGATAACGTTTTTGTATTTTGATACATTGGAGGACTTATTTCGTAAAGCAAAAATGTCAATGGTATTTTTTTTTAATTCCAACAACGAGTCTACATGCTTTTTGCCAGCACTGCCTAACCCAATTATTACTACTGTTTTCATACTAAAAGACCCATTTGCCCGATTTGATTAAATATTCAACATAATCAAAATCATCCGGATGGTCAACATCTAGACAGATGTGAGGCATTTCATATATTGTTGTTTTGTCGGTCAGAGACCCAACATAGTTGTCGTCAAAGTAGCGTCTTTTAAAAATATAAAAAGAAGAATTCATATCATAAACTTCTGGTGCTTCTTGTCGGGAGAAGAATGGATTTTTCGCCTTTTTTGATACAGCGTAATATCCGTCCTGCTTTTGTTCAAGCATATTGAAATACGGATTGCGGTGGGCAGAATTAACCGTTACCAAGTTTATAGCTTCTTGGTCTTTTTGTATAATGTCAATGGCTGATTTTAGATCATCTGTAGTTCGAAAAGGAGAAGTTACGTCCAGGTCTATCAGATAATCAAATTTTTGCCCAGCTTTGTTTTCTTCATAAAGCAGTATATCTCTTAGCGCGGGGGTCTTGCTAATAAAGTCTGTCGCAAATTTAGCAGGTCGGAGATAATCAGAATAGAGGCCATGTTGTAGACAAATGTTTTTGATCTCTATACTATCCGTACTTAGAGCGATTACTACCTCATCAGAAAATTTGGCCTTAAAGTCGAATGCCGCTTTTATAGAATATGCGATAAGTGGTTTACCTAGAATAGGCTTTATGTTTTTTCCGGGAAGACCTTTTGACCCTCCACGAGCGCAAATTGTAACTAATATTCTCATTTATTTCTTCAGTAATTAGAATCATTAAGTTCAATTCCCTTAAACAAAATCCCCCCATGAGCAAACACTTTCCCCCCTTCAAATAGACACTTCACGGACCCATCCTTCAACACAATCAAATCGGAATAAGCCGAATATCCCTCATACACTTCTTCAACATCCATCCAGCTTACCCCCCAGTCCTTACTAATTCGGCACACCATTCGCTCCCTCACCCAATCATTCATAGGGCTTGTTTGTATCAACCAAAGAGAATCTTGTGTGGGTATGTATTTCGTCAAACTTGTTTGGCATATCGTACCCCCTAGCTCCGTCTGATGAACCGGGGAAGATATACTTGCTCCACCATCCCGACTATAAGTAACCAGCCTTTTACGGGCCTGGAAATTATCATTACGCATCAAAAGATAAATCGTTCCATCCGGTAGTTCTACCATTTCTGTTTCGTTGACTCCGCTTCTTGGACAAGTACCGCCCAGATGCCAGGATTTTCCCAGGTCGTCGGAATACATCAAATGTACATAATTGGTGTCTTGTAGGTTTTCGCCATGATAAGCCGATAAAACCAACCGACCCCGATGCTCCCCCCTCTCCAACTGTATCAAAGAAGTATACCCCAACCCATAATACGTCCATCCCTCTTTCTTTACAGACGAAGTAATCTCCTCCGGCTCCGACCAGGTAAGGCCATCGTCAACGCTTTCCTGTTTGAAAACCCGGCGGGTGCCGACGGAGGTACCCGCGTAAATCTCCTTAAAATGGTCTTCCCCCCGGTTCCAGACGCTCAATACGATGATCTTGCCCGTGGTCCGCTCTACTATGGGGGAGGCGTAGCTGCAGGTGTTGATGCTGTCCCCCCAAACCACCTCCAGCGCCCCCCAGCTCTCCCCCCCATCCACCGACCGTTTCAGTACAATATCCACATCCCCATTGTCAGCGCAACTATTCTGCCGCCCTTCTGCAAAAGCCAGCAGAGTGCCCTTTTGTGTCTGTACGATGGCTGGGATGCGGAAGCAATTATAGCCTGCTTCGCCGCGTTCAAAAACATAATCGTTGTCGGGAAAATCGCGGTAACTGCCCTCAAACGTCCAGTCGTAGATGCGGATGGTGTTACGCCAGGGGCGTAGGCCGACGCTCCCCCGGAGGGGGGATTTCAGCAAACTGTCGGCGATGACCGCCACCGATTGGCCATTGATCAAAAACTGCATGGACTCATCCCGATGCCGAACCTCAAAATCGAAGGGCACTCCCGGTTGGAAAAAATCGTGGCTGTTGCCAAAATACCGGACCTCATCGATGACCGGACTGTACATAAACAGCTTATTGCATTCGCCATTATCGTCGTAATTCGAATCGAACCCGAAATGGTTGTTGAAAAACCAGAGCAGGGCCGTGGTCTTGTTGATCTCGTCGAGCGACATCCTGATTTTCATCGTAAAATCACCCGGCTCAATGTACTTTCCGGCGTAGAGCAACGAGCCTTTGACCGTCCCCACAACGGCCCCTTCCTCCTCCTTCCAAAAAGCGCCCTCTTTGATAACATCGATCATTTTGCCATCTTTGACGAATTCTAGCGCCGACTGCTGCCCAAAAACAGAGAAGGCGAACAACAAAAACAGACAAGTTTGGATTCTGGTCAACATACATTTTTTTTGATGGTTTCACATTGGGACAAAGATAGGACGAATTTTAGAAGCTGTATAAAATTATCTTATTCGATATATGAGCCAGGCATTTTTGTTCCAGACGAAGGATTTATTAAGCGGAATAGCAACGCTATTGCGGTTAATAAATCCACAGTATGGGGCAAAAAGGACGGTTCATATATCCATAATGTTAAATTTAAAGAGCTTCTTAACACCCACCTATTGTCTTTGCTCTTTCTATTCCTGGCTCTTTGTTCCTGCCATAAGCCCGCCACAACTACCCAGCCTCCGCCCCATTTTTTCACCTGGGACACCTTGCCCGATCTCGCTCCATTTGCAGGGGCCACCCAACAAGACGGACTAGGCGGAGCATTTGCTGGCACCCACAACGGAGCCATCATCATGGCGGGCGGCACCAACTTCGGTGGCGGGTACTTCTGGGAAGGGGCTCAAAAACAGTGGTTCGACCAGATAATGGTTTTGCCGCCCGACTCGAATACATGGCAGCAGCAGTCGATACGGTTGCCCGGAAAATGGTCATATGGCGTGTCCATATCAACGGCTGAAGGCGTAATCCTCATTGGAGGCCGCGATGAATCCACGGTTTCCCGAAAGGTGTTTCGCCTGCAATGGGATCAGACCTTGAATCAGGTCAACCTGGATACATTGCCCGACTTGCCCACCCCTCTTTGTTTTATGTCGGGCGCCCTTTCGGGAAATACGATTTACGTGGCTGGTGGATTGGACGCTCTCGCCGGTGTCCCCCAACAACATTTTTACAGCCTGGATATTTCTGAAAAGGGACTCGAAAACGACTGGCAGACCTTACCACCCTGGCCGGGAAAACCACGACTTCTGCCGGTAGCTGCCGCCCAATCTAATGGCGAAACCGATTGCTTTTACTTATTCAGTGGCCAGTTTCCCCGAAAGGGACAAACCAACGAATACCTCACCGACGCTTTTGAATACAATCCCGCCACCAAATCCTGGCGACAGCGGGCAGCTATTCAACCCGGCAAGGGGCCGGCGCGTTGCGTTTTTGCCGCCCCAGGCATAGACATCGGTGCCAACCACATCGCCATTTTTGGAGGGGTAAGCGGTGAGATTAATACCCAACTCGAAAACCTTAACCTAGAAATAGATCAAACCCGGGATACGGCATTGATCGCCCAATTGGAGGAGCAAAAAACCAACATCTATCGCACTCATCCCGGTTTCCCGAAAACGGTACTGTTGTACCATACCATTACAGATAGTTGGACTACCGCCGACGAAATGCCGTACGACAATATGATCACCACCAATATTTTCCGTAAGGGAGACCAACTCGTCATTCCCAACGGAGAGATCCGGCCAGGAGTGCGTACCAACCGGGTCGTCCAAATCGGAATGGCCGACCGGAAGGCCGCCATGTACCTGATCGATTACGGGGCATTGCTCTTGTATACACTGGTGCTGATCTGGATGGGCTGGTACTTTGCCCGCCGCCAAAAAAGTACCGATGATTATTTCAAAGGAGGTGGTCGCATTCCCTGGTGGGCTGCTGCGCTGAGTCTTTTTGGTACGGGGCTTAGTGCCATCACCTTCATGGCTGTGCCCGCCAAAACATTTGCCACCAATTGGGCCTACCTGGTGCTGAGCCTTAGCATCATACTTATACCTCCGCTGGTAAGCCGCGTTTTTATTCCGGTGTACCGAAAATACAACCTTACTTCTTCCTTTGAGTATTTACGACTGCGATTCAACCAACCGGTTCAATTACTGGGGGCCTTTTCTTTTCTTCTTTTTCAACTCGGCAGGGTAGGGATCATCCTCTATTTGCCGGCGCTTGCGCTAAATGTGGTGGCAGGGATCGACATAATTTTGTGCATTCTTGTGGTGGGGCTGATCAGTCTGGTGTATACCCTGATGGGAGGGATCGAAGCGGTGGTGTGGACCGATGTCTTCCAGGTAATCGTACTGATGGGAGGAGCCTTGATTTCTGTGGTATTAATGTTGGGAAATATGGAAGGTGGTTTGGGACAATTGATTCAACTGGGCATCGACCAGCACAAGTTTGAAATATTCAATATGGCTTTCGACCTGCGGCAACCCACTTTCTGGGTGGTGCTCCTGGGCGGCTTTTTTTCCTATTTGATCACCTATGGCACCGATCAAACTATGGTACAACGCTACCTCAGCACGGCCGATGTGGCTGCCGCCCAACGCAGTATCTGGACCAATGCTATACTAGCCCTTCCCGCCATTGTCTTGTTTTTCTTTATAGGTACGCTGCTCTACGGATTTTACCAACAATATCCACACGAGTTGCCGCCGGGTATGGCCCCCGACGCCGTATTTGCCTCCTTCATCATTCGCGAATTGCCAATGGGCATGGCTGGTGTTTTGATAGCTGCCATATTTGCGGCAGCTATGTCGAGTATCAGCAGCAGCATCAATTCAGCAGCTACGGTATACGCCATCGATTGTCACCCTACCTGGAGCCGTCACCCTTTCGGCTTGCGCGATGCCCGGATCGCCTCCCTGCTGTTTGGACTGGCTGGCACTGCCTTCGCCCTGCTGCTGGCCAACGCAGACATTAAATCGATTTGGGACGAATTTTTAAAAATAATTGGACTGCTGACAGGTGGGCTGGGGGGCGTTTTTTTGCTGGGCATGATCACAAAACGAGCGAATGGAAGAGGAGCCTTACTTGGACTGCTGGCCAGCGCCGGAGTACAATACTGGGTGAGTACACAGCAGGTCGTGCATTTGTTGTTGTTTACAGCTACTGGGTTTGTTTCCGCTTTCGTGTTGGGGTATTTGTTTAGTTTGGTGTTGAGAGAGGTGGATTGAGGATGTTGGTAGATGTGAAAATTTACATTAAAAGTATTATTATATATTTTGCTGTGATGTTTATTTTTGCGATTTTGGCCCTCTTACCAGAGGGTGGGCCCACCCTCATGACCGCCGCCGCCAGACCAAGTCTGCAAGGAATAAACAAGACAATAAATTTCAACCTCCATTCAACTCCTTCGAGCCGGTGGGTATTTAAAAACTGAATATTCGTCTAAAAGTTAACTTTGTTTTTCAAATACAAAGCAAATGTAGACATTTTGTTTTTTAAAACAAAAAAAATAAACACAATTTATTTAAATAATTTATTGAACTTTTATAAGTTGTTGAAAATCAACGCATCAGATGGGCACAAAGTAACTTCTCAATGCATGTGCTTAAAAGCTCCGTAGGGGCGATATCTCATAGCCTGGGGTGTTAATCGCAGGTGTGAAACTGTGAGAAATTTTTCAAAGTTTCATAGGAAACACATACCTACATTTTAGAACTAAAATTCAAAGTCTCGTAGAGACAGCAGCCCATAGCCAGGGATGTAAATCCCTGGTGCTATCTATTAAAAATGCTAATAAAAAACCCACATGTCTGAAAAAGAAATTCTGGAAGAAATTATTCTAGGATACAGAAATCTAATTAACGAGAGGTACCAATATCAGAACCTCCAGGACAAGTATAACCTTCCGAAAACCATAAATGAAGAGATCGTAATTAGCATTAAAAATTATTTTTTAACTTATCTCTATCCGGACTTAGACAAACGAAGAGAGTTAAACGAAGCATTCGAAACTCTGGACGACTATGTGAAGCACCCCGAAAAATTACTGAGCATTTTGATGGAATCTGTAAAACTGATTTTTAGTCATGGAAGGCATCTGCCCAAAATATTGAATGCGGGATTGAAAGCATTAAAATCGTTCAGGAGGGCTACGAAATTTGAGCAAAATTTGGTGAAATTAGCCATACAAAAACAAATACATCCGCCTTACGACCGGTCAAAGATATATTCATTAATAGAGCTTTTATCGCCAAAGGAGATCGAACAATTTTTCGAAAACACGGAGTCTTTATTCAAAATTATGCACGACAAAACATTGGTTGAAAAAATCAAAGAAGTGCTGATGTTTTTAATCAATAAAATGAAAGAAAAAAAGAAGCTGTACTCGCAAAGCGAAATCAGAGGGTTAGAAATTGGATTGGAGATGATCGTTAAAGGAGAAGCACTTTTCGATAAATTGACCAAAGAGGATCAGGATAAGTTGGTGCAATTCATTGTAAAAGTGGAGAGGGATAACTTGAATGAAATTTTTTAATGCACAAAAAGACAAAACTATGAACCGACGAAAATTCATCAAAACGGGAAGCATGGCCTCCGGAGGGGTAGTGGCAGTGGGAGGGACGTTGGCAGGCATCACCCAGCTATCATCAACCCAGGCTCCCCCCTACCTTACCCGAAAAGACGACCGAAAAATCAACATCGGAATTTTGGGTACCGGCCTGCGCGGGCGCAGCTTGTTATCCCTTTTGCTTAAACGAGACGATTGCCTAGTCACTGCGCTCAATGACATCGACCCGGCAGCACTCCGCAAAGCCAGCGAAATGGTGATAAAGTCCGGCCAAAAGTCGCCGACGACCTACGGAGATGGAGAAGAAGACTACCTCCGCCTGCTGCAACACGACCAACTCGATGCCGTACTCATAGCCACCCCCTGGCTTTGGCACGTCCCTATGGCGGTGGCTGCTATGAGGGCGGGTAAATACGTCGGCATGGAGGTATCCGGAGCCACGAATATCCAAGAGTGCTGGGATCTCGTCAATACAAGTGAAGCCACCGGTATGCCACTCATGTTTTTGGAAAACGTTTGTTACAGAAGAGATGTAATGGCCATACTCAATATGGTACGGAAAGACCTTTTTGGCGAGCTCATCCACCTCGAATGCGGCTACCAGCACGACCTCCGGCATGTCAAATTCAACGATGGAAAAGAACCCTATGGCGGCGGCGTCGAATTTGCCGAGAAAGGTTTTAGCGAAGCCCGCTGGCGCACCAACCATTCCGTACACCGCAACGGCGATCTATATCCCACCCACGGCATCGGCCCCGTCGCCCAATGGGTCAACATCAACAGAGGCAATCGCTTTTTATACCTCACCTCCACGGCCAGCAAAGCCAGGGGATTGCACGACTATATCGTCAATCACCCCAAAGGCGGCAAAGTCCATCCCAACGCCTCCGTCGAATTCAAATTGGGAGATGTGGTCACCACCGTCCTAAAAACAGTCAACGGAGAAAGTATCATCATCAGTCACGACACCAACCTCCCACGGCCCTATTCCCTCGGCTTCCGCGTACAAGGCACCAAAGGCATTTGGATGGACGTTAACCAGTCGCTGTATCTGGAAGGTACCAGTAAAAAGGCTCATCGGTGGGAGCTGGCACAGCCCTACCTCGACCAATACGATCATCCTTTATGGAAAAAATATGAAAGCAAAGCAGCAGGAGCCGACCACGGTGGCATGGACTTTTTTGTGATCCACGAATTTGTAGAGTCGGTCAAAAACAAAACCCAGCCGCCCATAGATGTTTACGATGCGGCGACGTTTATGGCCATCACCCCGCTGTCGGAACAGTCGATCGCTACGGGCAGCCAGCCCATGCCCTTTCCCGATTTTACCAAAGGCCGGTGGATGCGTAGGAATAATAAGTAAATGCAAATCGGGGGTTTATCATTGGATTTTTGAGTCCCTCAACACCCCGCCGGTCGCTTCCCAATACCCGAAGAAGCAACCAACTGCTTCAGCCGTTTCTCATAAAAATCGAGCAGCAGATTGGTAATATTCAGCTCAATATCCACCTTTCGGTATTCGCCGCCTTTTTCGGTTTTGGGATGCTCGTAGGCACCAATGCGGATGGGCACTTTCATAAAGTCGAGCTGGTGTTTGACGGTCCAGGCGCGGGCAATGCCGAGCTCCATATTGCTTTTCAAAGAAGTGCTTATTTCGCGGGCGGTGGTTTTCTCGCTGGGCACCCCATTGAGGAAATGCGTGAAGGGAGTACCTGCTGGAATGTCGAGCGACTCCTTGTAGCGGGCTCCTTTGAAAGGGTGGCCGTCGGTATGCCCTTCCAGATAAATGTAAAAATCCTCCTTGCAGCGCATGCTTTGCTCACAATACTTTTGCAGCACTTCGGTATCGACCCAGGTGGCTATTTTTCTGTAGTATTCGGGGTCGCCCATTTTAGCCAAGTCGATCTCCTGGCACAGGTAAGTGGAGATGACGTATTTGACGCCGATGTTGCCCAGGGCGGAGTATTGGACGGTGGTTTCGCAGGGCAACTTATCGCTGTTGAGGTCGGTCTGCATGATCCTCGCAGAGGCAGGGCCAAATTTTTCGCGTTCAGCATGGGTTTCTTTTCTGGCTTGTTGTACCAGCTCCCAATATCGGCAATCCCACACCTTTTGTCGGAGGCGGTCTATCCGGCAGGTCAGGGTGTCACTGAGCGTCAGTTTTTTAGACTTTTGCAGGTCGTCAATTTTATCAATGTATTTTTGCCCGGAAGGGCAGGCATCCAAATGGCCGGCGATGGTCCAGGAAGTGAGTTGCAAAATGGGATCGCAGTAAAAAGCCGCCAGTTCAACCTTGTCGGTGAGTGTGTCGTTCTGGGCGATGAATGTCGACCAAAGTTCCCTCAACTGGGCTTCATTTTCTTTTTGCGACTCCAGCTTCGATTTCAGCGCTTTGATTTTGGCGAGGGTGATGTCGTCGAGTTTGGGTTGATGGGTTTGCCACATTTCGGTGATCTTTTCGAGGCGGTCCCAGCCTTTGATGCAGGCATGGAGGGTGCCTTCTATAATATAGGCCCTGATCTGGGCGTCTTTACGGCAGTATTCCACATCGAAATCGAGGGGGGAGTCGAGTTCGTTGTCGGGCACAAAATCTTTCCATGCATTGTTGAGGGTGGCCAGGTCTCCGCCGTATCGTTTTACTTCGCCTTCGAGCCAACTGATCTTTTCGCGGAGGTCGGAGCCGATTGTATGACTATTGTTAGAGAGCAGGCGTTGTATGTTTTCCAGTTTTTTATCGCCACCGTCGCAAACGTCCACCGCTGCCTGCAAAATGTAGGCTTTGATGGAGGGGATGGGGTAGCAGTCCACTTCGGGCAACTCCTTATCGAAGCCGGGCGAATTGCCGGTTTTCAGGTATTCTTTCCAGGCGGGTTGGAGGGCATCGATCCCGGCGAACAATTTTTTCATCATGGTCACCTCGTTTTCCAGTCCGTTGACATCGCCAATTTTTAGCGATGTTTTTTCCACGAGGGTAATCACCCTTTTGTCGAAATATTTGCGGGCTTCCGCCAAATTGCCTTTACAGTAGTTGCCATATGCCATCATGTAGGCATATTTGGCGAGGGTGCCTTTTTCGCAAACTTGTTGGGCGTAATCGACATCGTCTAAGCCAGCGAAATCGACTTCTTTGGTTTTCAAGAATTTATTCCACAGTTGATCCACGAGGTGGTAGGCTTCAATATTGATGTCGAGGCGGTCGTATTTGTTGACAAACCCTGGAATTTTGCTGTACACCGGTTCCCCTATCTTGTTGATCTCATCCATATAATTTTGGGCGGAAGCCACATTGCCACTGCAATAATTCGTGTTGGTATACATCAGGCAATATTTGGCATAATCCATCGCATCGCTTTTGGGCGGCTTGGTGAGTTTGCTGATGTTGGAGGTTTTATCGTTTGCCAGAAATTCCTTCCAGGTTTCCTCGAAATTGACGAATTGGGCCTGGCTGGCAGGCATGCAAATGGCTGTTGCCAGCAAAAGGGCAATAAGAGTGGAAAACTGATTTTTCATGCTAAATAGACTGGATTAAAGGTGAACCAAATAGGGAATAGACACTATGAATGGATTTTTTGTATAGCAACTGAAGAGCAATTTTTTGTCTAACCAAGGAACACCCGGAGCCTCGTAGCCCAAGCTACGAAGGCGAGGATGTGACGCAGGGTAGGCAAAAAAGGGCATTCAGGCTGCATACAAAATTTCTGTTCATAATGTCTAATATACAGGCTTTTCTCAGCAGGTGTGCGGCGCGAAAATAGGCATTTCTGCCGGATTGACCGGTAAAATGTTGGCAAATTGGGAAATAAGAACCTGCTACAGCGCTCTTATAACGCAGGGTAGGGGATGCAAATTTTTAGCCATTTCCGCCTGCAGCAAAAATAGTGCTTTGTAAACAAAGTTGATGTTAATAATTGCACCGTGGGCAAGCCTTCCCTTCCCGCCTGCCGGTCGGCATGGCAGGGAAAACAAGGCATGCCATGAAGGCGACAGTCCTTCATCGCGCGCGCGCGGGCAATGTAAATTAGACACTATGAATGGATTTTTTGTATAGCAACTGAAGAGCAATTTTTTGTCTAACCAAGGAACACCCGGAGCCTCGTAGCCTTAGCTACGAAGGCGAGCCTCGCCTGGCGGCCAGACAGGGATGTGACGTAGGGTAGGCAAAAAAGGGCATTCAGGCTGCATACAAAATTTCTGTTCATAATGTCTATTAGAGGTTATGAACGAAAAATATTTAACCTCGCGCACGTGCGCGCGTGAGTCCCCTGATAGGAGGTTTTCCTCTGTACAACTCTCAGGTTGTGCAACCCAGCGGCAATCATCATAGCTTTGTCTACCGCTGGCCCCATAGCCGCCCGCCACTTTTCGCTAACTAATCGCAGCTTTTTCATACCTCCAATAGCATGTTCGACCACTACCCGAATGGATGAAATCCAGGAGTTGATCTGTTTTTGCAACTTGGTTAACGGACAGCTACGAGTGGCTTTAAAAGGCTCTAACAAAATAATCCCTTCGGGACAAAAAGCTTGATAGCCTGTATCCTTAATCAACCAAATATCCTCTAATCCCGCTGATTTAAAATTTGGCAGTTCTTCCTCGGCCATATTTTTGTCATGGACTGCGCCTCGCCAACTTGGCCCTAAAAAGTGAATGAATTGGTATTCATCACACAGCACCGAATTTTTAACCGTATGCTTCTTTTGTTTACCAGAATAGTCGTGCTTTTGAACCTCCTTATGAGTGTTTGTATTTGTGTAGGCTCATTACCCGACGGGGCTGACCAATTCTGGCGTTGATGAAACAAACGCACTAATTCGTCCATATCTCTGGCAGGTTGAAGGTGTAAATCTTTGATCGCATCAGCTAGAAGAGGAAGCAGCACTTTAATCCATTTACTGATCTGCCCCTGATCCATATCAAAGCTAGCCGCCGCCACTTGCTGTACAGGATTGTGCTTGAATATGTAGAGGATAAAAAACAGTTTTTCCGCATCGCTGCTCAATGTCCGAGTAGGAGCTTGAGCAGCTTGGGCTGAAAGAGGCTTGTTTCTTCGTTCCATGCGAAAGTTATAGTGTTTGTACCATTGTTGCCAACGATGTGCAAATGCCACTAAGAGAAGGTTAAATTCTTCAATGGTCAAGCTGGTTAATGCCAGAAATTGAGCAGGGTTTTCCAATATCTTTGTTACATTCATGCATAAAAATAATCAAATTTTTCCTTCTGCCTCGCGCACGCTTGCGCGCGTACATGCGCGCACGCGTGCGCGGTCTGAAAAAATTATTCATAATCTCTATTATCAATAACTTACTTTACAGAACAATAGTAGGCTAATGTTAAATTGAGTGTGTGACATATCTACCTGGCGGTAGACAGGCGGGCCGCGACGAACGGCGTCTGCACAGAGATTTTCTCCCTGCCTGCCGACAGGCAGGTGTGAATCTTTGTTCCTTTGTGTCTTCGTGGTAAAGGCCGCAGCGATACAATAGTAGACTAATGTTAAATTCTTTAACTTTGTGGCGATCCCGGCAATTCAAAATCTCAAATTATGACCACCGAACAAAAAATAACCACCTACATCTCCAAAAAAGCCAATTGGTCGGAAGAACTCCAACTACTGCGCAGCCTATTCAACGGCACCGAAGCGAAAGAAACCGTCAAATGGGGCGTACCCACCTACACCATCGACGGCAAAAACGTGGCAGGCCTGGGAGCCTTCAAAAATTACGTGGGCATCTGGTTTTTCCAGGGCGTTTTTCTGAAAGACAGTGCAGGAGTTCTCGTCAACGCCCAGGAAGGCAAAACCAAAGCTCTCCGACAGTGGCGATTCACCTCCCTTACGGAAATAAAGGAGCATCGAAAAACAATCCAACAATACATCTCCGAAGCCATCAAAAACCAAAAAGACGGCAAGGAGATCAAACCCCAGCGGAAAAAAACAATTCCCATCCCGGCCGAACTCAAAGCCTACTTTGCCATTCATCCAGAAGTGGAAAAAGCTTTTCGCGCCCTGACCCCTTCCTGCCAAAGGGAATACAACGAATACATCGCCGAAGCCAAACGGGAAGCCACCCGCCTCCGCCGTGTAGACAAAACAGTCGCCCTGGTCATGGAAGGAAAAGGGTTGAACGACAAGTATAAGAATTGTTGAAGCAATTAGAGATTATGAATTTACCTCAAAATCCGATTTGACCAAACACCTCCATCCACGGATCCCGCCCCAGCACCGTGTAAAAGAAAAAGGCCCCCAGCCAGCCGTGGTAAATGCCCAGCACGAGCAGGTTTCTACCCCTCAAATACAACAAGGTGTACACAATAGCCAGGACAAAGGTGCCTGCCACCAACCAAAGAAAGGGAAAATGCACCACCGCAAAAACAAGGGCCGTAATCAGCACAATAGACCACTCTGGAAGCTGCCGTCCTTTCATATCTTTTAAGTTGCCCGCTATCAGGCCTACGATGATGAATTGCTGAACGGCCCCCCATATCGGATACAGCAGTAAAATGGGAATAATGCCCGGATTCAAAACGTTGGTGTCCAATCTGTTGCCGATCAGCACAAAAGCGATCACCGCCACCACCGCTATCGGCAACAACTCTAAAAAGGTTTTGCCAAAACGCCGCCACGTCCAACCCCAATAGGCCAGAATGCCCCGGTTTTTCCGCCAACGATACCATATATAGACTGCCCAACCCAGGCATGCCACCAAAATATAGGGCAGGCGCCAGTTGAGCCAATCCATGAATACGAATTTGCCGAGTCCGGTCACTATGACCGCCAATATTTCGATCCATCGTACTTGATCGGATATAATAGATTGGTCGTTCATCATTTCGCAATCTGGTAACGATCCGATCGGTCTTTAAGGTATGCCTGCAATGGAACATGTTTTGGCGAAAACTAAATCCCGTTTTGAACTATCTAAAAGTCAAGTTTCAAAAATCAAGTTCAAACGTTGCTCACCTTTATATCCGCTTTGAACTTTTAACTTTGTTCTTGATCTTCAACTTAGTTCGTATATTTGCTCTGCATGGTAAAAATTCTGTCAGCAAAGCAGATCCGCGATTGGGATGCTTACACCATTCAAAACGAACCGATTGAATCGATCGACCTGATGGAACGGGCCTCGCTGGCCTTCGTTCAATGGTTTCAACGTGAATGCCCCGACGAAGACCGCCCCGTAATCATTTGTTGCGGCCCCGGCAATAATGGCGGCGACGGATTGGCGGTGGCCCGCCTGTTGCACCAGCGGTTTTACAAGGTGCAAGTGTATTGTTGTAAAATCGGCAACATCGTCTCCACCGATTTTGCAGCTAACCTCGAAAGACTGCTTTCGCTAAAAGAACAACTGCTTGACAACATCGTCGAGGGAAGTCCCCTCCCAGCCATTCCCGAAAATGCCTATTTCGTAGATGCCCTCTTCGGTACCGGCCTCAACCGCCCGGTGAAAGACTATTGGGCAGAGTTGATCCGGCACATCAACCAATCGGGGGCGGAGATCATTTCCATCGATCTGCCATCGGGTCTGTTTGCCGACAAAGCCAGTACCGGCACCTGCATCCATGCCACCAAATGCTTTAGTTTTGAATTGCCCCGGCTGGCCTTTTTCTTTGCAGAAAATCAGCGGTTTGCCGGTCATTGGTCCTATGGCAGCATTGGGTTGTTGCCTGGTTTTTTGGCGAAAGCCGATACACCTTATTTTCTCCTTTCGGAAAACGACATCCGGGCCATTCTCCAGCCCCGGCAAAAATTTTCACACAAGGGGACCTATGGGCATGCCGTACTGATGGTGGGAAGCAAAGGGATGGCAGGAGCGGCGATCCTGGCTGCCAGGGCCTGTCTGAAAAGTGGGGTAGGGTTGCTGACGGTACATGTACCTGCCGACATAGGCGACCTGTTGCAGGCATCGGTGCCGGAAGCCATGTTGTCTATTGACAGTCACCAACAATACATTTCCGAAGTGCCTGCTCTCCGCAAATGGGATGCAGTCGGCATCGGCCCCGGTCTGGGAAAGGAAGCCAATACGGGCCGGTTGTTGCGAACGTATTTGACCTTGACCAACTCCCCCCTGGTACTCGATGCCGATGCGCTCAACCTGATAGCGGCCCAACCAGAATTGTTGGACAAAATCCCCGAAAACAGCATTCTGACCCCCCATCCCAAAGAATTTGAACGCCTTTTCGGCAAATCGAAAAATAATTTTGAACAAAACGAATTATTGCGGAATTTTGCCCGGCAACTCGGCGTTTACATAGTGCTCAAAGGAGCGCACACAGTCATCGCCGATCCGGAAGGACATTGTTATTTCAACAATACCGGCAACCCCGGCATGGCCACCGCCGGCAGCGGCGACGTGCTGGCGGGTATCCTCACCGGGCTATTGGCGCAAGGCTATTCTTCCAAACAAACTTGTTTTTTAGGCGTATGGTTGCATGGCCTTGCCGGCGATCTGGCTGCCGCCAAAATGAGTCAGCAGGCACTAACTGCTTCCGATATTGTCGACCACATCGGGGCTGGATATCTGCATTTGCAAAATTGATGGTCGGTCAGCTTATGCGGCCCCTCGCTCTAATTCTTTACTCTTTCACTCTTACACATTTGGAAAATGAAAACCATAGCAGTATTAACCGGTGCCGGCATCAGTGCAGAAAGCGGCATCAACACATTTCGGGACAACGGCGGCCTTTGGGAAAACCGCGACGTGATGGAAGTGGCTTCCCCACAGGGATGGCGAAAAAATCGTGAACTCGTCCTCGAATTTTACAACGAACGCCGAAGGCAACTCCACAAAGTACAACCTAACAAAGGGCACACAGCATTGGTTGAACTGGAGGAAAAGTACAACGTGCAGATCATCACTCAAAATGTGGACGACCTCCACGAACGGGCAGGCAGTTCCAACGTCTTACACATCCACGGCGAATTGCTAAAGGTGCGCAGTACCACCAATGAGAAGTTGGTATACGACTGGCCCGGCGATCTCACCTCCGACGACAAATGCGATATGGGATCCCAACTCCGTCCCCACATTGTATGGTTCGGTGAAGCGGTACCCTTACTTAGTGACGCCGCCAAACTCGTAGAACGTGCAGACATTGTTGCCATTGTCGGCACCTCTATGCAGGTATATCCGGCGGCAGGCCTGGTGGGTTATGCTTTGCCGGGAGCCCCTATTTACTACATTGACCCCAATCCTAATTCTTCCTACGAATTGATGATGCGCAGCAACGTCACCCTTTTCAGGGAAAAAGCCAGCGTAGGGGTACCGCAGTTGGTCGAAGAGCTGATGGGCAGAGACTGAAGCCCCGACGAATATCGGAGGTGAAAGAATGGTATATTTGTTCGTTGAAAATTATAATAATCCATCCATCAAAAACAGAATCATGCACCGATTAATGAACGACTATTGCAACTACAACCTCTGGGCCAATCGCCGAATTATTGACTTGTTCCAGCCAGAGTCCAAAGCGCTTTGGGAGCGGAAGGTCATCAGCAGTTTTCCCTCCGTACAACAGACGATGCTGCACATTTGGAACGCGGAAACAATTTGGCTGAGCAGGCTGCAAGGCCATTCTCCGACTAAATTCCCCAGTAAAAATTTTCAGGGCAGTAAAGCCGATCTGACCGAAGGATGGCTGGCTACGAGCAGGCAGTTCCGAGACTTTGTCGCTCAGCAAAATGTCGAAACCATCCGCACCATCATCAGCTACCGCACTACTGCTGGCATCACCTACCAACAACACATTTACGAAATAATACAGCACTGTATGAACCACGGCAGCTTCCATCGTGGACAACTGATCACCCTGGCACGCCAACTGGGACTGACCGACAACCTTCCCTCAACGGATCTGATATATTATTATCGGAAGAAGCAGAATGAACTGCAGTAGTGAATGGTCCACTGAAATATGCTGCCTTTAATTGTGGCACTTTGTATTGGTATCGTGTAACTTTTAATTTAGAGTTCTTGTCTCAAATGGACATCTGATGTTTAGTATATAATCGCAAAAAAATCCAATTCACATATCCCTATTTTCTGTCTCTTTCGATTAACTGATTTTCGAGCAGATTTTGACTTAACTCTTTTTCAAGGGTTTTCACTTTGTAATTGTAATAAATCCCACTCAAGATAAAAAGTAAAATTGCAAAGGAATAAGCTATTTTATAAATATTGAAATTTTGCGCTATTAGCAGATAGGATGCAGCAATTATCAACATTGGAATTGTCGCCAATAATATTGAGATTATCCGAAATGTATTAAATAGAAACCCTGAAATCAAAAACATACCCGAAAAGATTAGTCTTTCGTAAAAGAATTCACTATGGAGCTGGTTTGTTCTTATTAATCCGTCAACATGATTAGAGTATTGATATATTTTACCTGCATTCTTATCTCGAAATTTCAGCTTTCTAAATTCCAATTCTTCCTTTTTTCCAAGCCATGACAGTTCATCTATCATCGTGTTTGTTTTTAATGTTTGTTTTAAGATTCTGGTGACGACAACCCACAACCGGAGACCTTAACTTCTGGTAAAAATACACAAATTTTCAGTTGTTGGATGACTGTCAACCCTACAAATTCACCTGAGCATGCCCCCACATCTCCCGGAACAAAGCGCTTTGCTCCATCAACTCGTCGAACGAACCCTCGGCTTTGACCTTACCTTGATCGAGGATGTAGATATAATCGAATTTGGGCAGAAGATGCAACCGATGCAAAGTTGACAAGATCGCCTTGTCGGCATATGCGGTAAACAACCGTTCGTAGATCATCAATTCCGTACGCGGGTCAACGCTACTGGTCGGTTCATCCAAAAGGATCAAAGAGCTGTCTTTGGCAGCAAAGATGCCCCGCGCCAGTGCCAGCCGCTGTTTCTGACCACCGGAAAGGTTGACCCCTTTCTCCCGGATGCTCGAATCAAATCCGTTGGGCAACTGGGCCACCACTTGATTGAACTGCGCCAGTTCGCTGACGGCTTCCAACTCACCCGGCTCGTGCTCCAGGCCCAGGGTGATGTTGTAGGAGATGGTGTTTTCAAATATCTCCGGCTCTTGCGGAAACAGGGTCACCTGGTCAGCGATCTGACCGATGTCCATTTCGGAGCCGTCGCTTAAAAACAATTGTCCCTTTTCGGCCGGGTACAGACCCCGCAGCAACGCCAGCAAGGTGCTTTTACCACTGCCGCTTTCGCCGATAAAGGCGATTTTCTGACCCCGCTGAATGCGGATGCTCAACTGTTCCAGGCCGGGGATTTTCCGATCGCTGTCTTTTGTAAACACATTGTTGTGTTTAAAATGTAGGTCTTCGATCCGCAGGTCTTTCCAGTCGCCGGGCAGGGCAGTGCCGTCAGCATCCGGGTGCAGGGCGTCGTAGGCTTCAATGATATTGAACGCCGTTTTGACATCGGTGTCGTATCGCACAATGTCGGTATACTGATAGGCGATGTTGTGAAACACGCTGGTGAACTTTTTCACATATCCCATCAATATGACAAGGTTGCCGATCAGGAAAACCTCTCCGGGTATGTAGTTCTGGTAGACATAACCCACCAGAATGGTAGCGTAGATCAATATGACCAATGTGTCGACCGTAAACCACTTCCACTCGTTGATGCGGATGTTTTTAATGAACGGCGGAAACACGTCGGCCACCCGTTGAAGGATGTCGGCCTCCATCCGCTTTTCGAGCCGGAGGGTGATCACTGTAATGATGTTCGACAAGCTGTCAAATAGAGTTGCCGATACGACGTGCTCTTTTTCATTGACCTCTTTGAGGGTGGCGATGTACGGTTTGTCAAACAATAGTATTACAATTACGATCCCCACTCCGAGCAACAAGGCTATTCCGCCAAAGAGCGGCGCAAAATACAGCATGGCTGCAAATGACAGGATAAACTTGATGATCGAGTGGATGTATTCAAAACCGTGTTGAAAAAAGTTCTTCAGCGCCTCGTAGGCTTTTCTGATCCGGTTGATGGTCGCTCCGCTGTGGTTGTCCTGATGCCATTTTACCGGAAGGTGGACGGCTTTGAAATACAGCTCCTGCAAAAAGTTGCGGCTGAGGTCAAAAGCCAGTTCTCGCTCCGTGATCCGGGCGGTAAAGTGGAAGTACCAGTCGACCAGGTTGACCACGAGGTAGGCACCCACGTACATCCAAGCCGATTGAAGGATCGCCGAGCCCTGGCGTTGCACCTCATTGATAAACAGCCCCCAAAGAATGGGTTCGAGGGAGTGGATGAGGTTGCTGATTAAAAACCGGGAATAGATATTGATGAATTTACCCCGTTGATCAGAGGCGTACTTCCAGGCCGTTTTCATCATAGCCAGGTAGGGATTGCCGCCGGGGTGTGATTTATAATTCATGGCGAGAAAGTTTTTTTTGATGCACAATTTTTTAAAATAGCTGATCGGTTTTGTCAAAAGATAATGACTGCACCCCGAAATATTTCAGGATGAAAATTCATTGTTATAAACCCATTACTTTTCTATTCTTAGAGGTGCATCGGAGGCCCTCTACAGGCAGGAGTCAGGCATTCCGGCGACGGAGCGCCTGATGTCGGATATGATTGGTCTTACTTCCCGTCGGGAAGGTAGTATTCAATTAGTCGCATGTTGGTGTAAACAGAATCAGGGTTCAGAAAGTTCCTTGACGATACAAAGTAGACCGTAAACCACTCAAACCTCCCCCAAAACCGCCCGTCGCTCCATGCGCGCCGATTCCTTCTTCAACTGCGACTTTACATACATAAATCCCAGCACAGCAATTGTATTCAGGAACGCGATCACCCCCCAAAGTACGGGAAATCCGTACTCCTCAGCCAGCCGCATCCCCAGCAGAGGTGCTATGATAAAAGCTACTGAAAAACTCATCGAGTAAAGGCCCATAAACTCTCCCCGTCTGCCCACTGTCGACCGACTTAGCGCAAAGGCATTGCTGAAAGGAAAACCGATCACCTCGCCAACAGTGATCGCCAGCATAAAGTACAGCACCACAAGGGCGACAGATAGATGTGCAAATCCCAACAACATATACCCGGAGGCGATCAGAGCATACCCGATCACGACGAGGGTCATGCGCTGATACCGTTTTTCGAGGATGTATACCAGCGGCATTTCCAGCAGGAAGATCAGCAATCCATTTCCCATCATGATCAGACCGTACTGATCTTCACTAAACAGTAAGTCTTCTTTCATATACACCGGAAAGGTCGAAAACAACTGCATAAACGCCACTGCCGCCACCATTTTGAAAAAGATGAAGCGGAGGTATAACTGATCTTTATAGGCCGAGGCACCTTTCTCAATAGCTAAACCACCATTATCCAACAATACATTTCCAGACTCGTCGACCATCCGTTCTTTTTTCTCCTTCAACACCAGCAACAAAAATCCCGCAGCAAGCATACAGGTAATCCCGTCGATGATAAACAACCAGTGGTACCCGTAACGTGCGGACAAAATTCCGGTTGCGGCAGCCCCGCAGGCAAAACCCAGGTTGATGGCCAGCCGGATGAGTGACAACGACCGGTTGTGATTCTCCGGTTTTGCGTAAGCACTGATAGAAGCCATACAAGCTGGACGAAAGGCATCGGCGATGGAACTGACAAAAAACACACTGATGCAGAACGACAGAAACGTAGTCATATACATCAATCCCAAAAACGCCACCCCAGCCAGCAACAACGACCAAAACATCGTGCGGTAATATCCCACCCGGTCGGTCAGCCATCCGCCCGTCCATCCCCCAACCACAGAGCCCGCTCCGAAGCAACTCATGGCAATACCCGCCTGAGTATATGTGAATTGTAATTCTGTTGTTAAATACAGCGTCATGAATAGTATCACCATCGAGCCGGTGCGGTTGATCAGGGTGATCAGAGCCAACAGCCAGACGTCACGAGACAGGCCACTATAAGATTTGCGGATGAGATCTATAAATGCGTGCATCATAGGACGGGGATTAATTGTGGTGCGATTGTCAAAGTAATGGAACAGTAGAGTAGGAGGGATGGTTCCTGGTTTTTGAAGTTTTCACCTTTCGGAAAAAGAATACTGCGCAGCCTGAAAAAAGACCTTACCAAATGATATTTTTTTACCTCAAGTATCCAGCTCTGTTTCCACGAATATTGATACGCCGACCAAATTAAAATGTGCCCATAAACCCGGTAGCCAAATGACGAAATTATCAACTGTCGGAAAAATTTTTTAACTTCAACCGCAAGTTCTCATCACAAAGGGCATCAAAGAGGTTGTAACATGCAAACATTAATTCACAAAAAATTACCATTTTATGAAAAACACTTGCAAATTAATCATCCCATTGGCCTTCTGCCTGCTCATTACCTCCTTTATGCAAGCCCAACGCAGAGGCGGCTCCCCCGAAGAAAGAGCTCAAAAGCAAACCGAAAGAATGACAGAAGCCCTGACCCTGTCAACGGCGCAAACCGCCAAAATACAGGAGATCAACCTCAAATACAGCAAACTTGGTAAAGAAGCTCGCGACAAAGCCCGCCAAAGCGACTCAGTAGACCGCGAAGCCATGCGGGAGTCAATGATGTCACTACACGAAAAGAAAAAAGCAGAACTGAAACTCGTCCTCACTGCCGACCAATTCACTAAATACGAACAGTTGGAAGCCGAACGAAAAGAAAAACGCAGCAATGGCCGCAAAGGAAAGGGTAAGAAAAAGGAAAAAGAAGGGGACCGATCCTAAACATATCACCCTATTTTGATCGTAGAAAAAGATGCCGTTCTAACACCGGAGCGGTTTCTTTTGTACTACGCCAAGCCCCTACCACTACAACTTCCCTGATATGAAACAAACCTTTACCCTCCTGATACTTTCACTTTTCATTGGTGGCAACCTCAGCGCACAATCCCACAATTTACAAGGCAAAGTCATGGGAACTGCAAACGAATCCCTGGCAGGAGCCTATGTCTTTTTGTTGTATCCCTGGGGCGAGCAGGTCGATGCTACCACCACCCAGGAAAGCGGAACGTTCAATTTCGATAACATCGAACAGGGAGGCTACAAACTGAAAATAACCCATCTCGGTTTTAAAGATTTTTATCAGGAGCTGACCTTGAACCAGGATATCCACCTCGGCAATATTCAACTCACCGAAGCTCCCCAGTACCTTCTCGAAGTGGAAGTCAAAGACAAGCTCCCTCTGGCCCAACAACTCGGCGATACCACCCAGTACAACGCCGATGCCTTCAAGACCCTACCCGACGCCAACGCCGAGCAACTCCTGGAAAAAATGCCCGGCGTGGTCGTAGACAATGGCAAAGTACAGGCACAGGGCGAGGATGTAAAACAAGTGTTGGTAGATGGCCGTCCTTTTTTCGGCAACGACCCGACGGCCGCGCTGCGCAACCTGCCCGCCGAAGTCATCGCCAAAGTGCAGGTCTACGATCAGCAAAGCGAGCAGGCCCAGTTTACCGGCTTTCAGGATGGAGAAACAACGAAAACCATCAACATCATAACGCGGCCCGAAACGCGCAATGGGCAATTCGGAAAAACCTATGCCGGTTATGGATACGAAGATAAATACCAGGTAGGTGGCCACACCAGTTTTTTCGACGGCGACCGACGCACTTCCATCATCGGTCAATCCAACAACATCAATATCCAAAATTTTGCTACCGACGACCTCCTCGGTATCACCAGTTCATCCAGGAGAGGCCGGGGTCGTGGGGGGAGAGGAGGTAGAGGCGGTGGTGGAGACAGACGGGGGGCGTCCGGTGATTTTTTGGTCAATGCTCAAAATGGCATCGCCACCACCCATGCTCTGGGGCTTAATTTTTCCGACAAATTCAATAAGTCCATTAATTTTAGCGGAAGCTACTTCTTTAATCGCACCGAAGCCGATGAAAAAGAACAACTTCTGCGGACCTTTTTGCGCACCGCCGGGGAGACGTCGGAAACCTATCAGGAGGTCAATACCGCCGAAAGCAACAATATCAACCACCGCCTCAACATGCGCTGGGATATTGACCTGGATTCGATGTCGAAACTAACCGTGCGTCCGCGGCTCAGCGTCCAACTCAACGATGGCAGTTCCAACACTTTTGGGCAGACCCATTTCGGAAACACCTTGTTGAATCAAACAGACAATACCTACTCTCCTGACTTGCGGGGAATCGATTTTTTCAATGCCATTATCTATCGACGCAAGTTGGGCAAACCCGGCCGCACCATTTCACTCGATGCCCGCACCGAATATGGCGGCAACCGGGGAGACCGTCAACTTTATGCCACTGATCTTATTTATGAAAATGCATTGTTGGAAGATACGCTGGATCAGTTGACTGACCTGGAAACATCGGACTGGGAGCTTTCCGGCCGTCTGTCATACACAGAACCCCTTGGGGAACGCACCCAGTTTTCGGTCGATTACCGCTCCTCCTGGCAGGAAGAAGAATCGGATTTGGAGACCTTTGATTTTGTGGATTCCGAGGGGAGCTATGGGGCGCTTAACGAGTCGTTGTCATCCGTGTTTACCAATCAATACACTACCCAGCAGGCGGGGGCAGGTGTCCGGTACAGGGTGGGGCGGAATGTACATTTTATGGTTCGGGCGTTTGCACAATGGGCAACTTTGAAAAGCGACGAAGAATTTCCGGGAATGACCCAGCTCCGGCGCGATTATTTTTCGGTGTTGCCGATGGCCATGTTTCGGTATCGACTCAGCCGTCAGAAGCAATTGCGGGTGTTTTACCGGTCGCGGACGCAGTCGCCCTCCGTTAGCCAGTTGCAAAATGTAGTGGACAACTCCAATCCCGTACAATTGAGTGTGGGCAATCCGGGACTGGATCAGTCGTTGCAGCACCGCCTGTTCATTCGATATAACAATACAAATACAGATAAGTCGACCGTGTTTTATTTCATGGCGGGCGGTAGCTATACGCAAAATTACATTGCCAACAGCACCTACCTTTCGGAAAATGAAGATCCGATTTTTAATGAATTGGATTTGCCGAAAGGCGTACAGCTCACCCAGCCCATCAATTTGGATGGATATTGGTCGGTCAATGGATTTACCAGCTACGGAATCCCCATTAAGGTGCTCAAGCTGAATCTGAACATCGACCTCAATGGTGATTTCTCCCGAACACCAGGGCTGCTCAACGGAGAGTTGAACTATACCCACAACCATACCCTCGGCACGGGCCTGACCCTCAGCAGTAATATCAGCGACCGGGTGGACTTTACAGTATCCTCCCGTTCCTCCTACAACAATTATAACAGTACACTTCCGAATGCTTCCAACTCGAGCTATTGGAATCAAACATCCAAACTCCGGCTGGGGTGGATCCTTCCGGCAGGGATTGTGTTGCGCTCCGAGGTCGTCCACCAGTATTACGACGGGCTGGGCGAGGATTTCAACGACGATTACCTTTTATGGACTGCCGGCATCGGGAAAAAACTATTCAAAAACGAACGGGGAGAGATCACCCTTTCCGTATTCGATGTACTGAATCAAAACAGGCGTGTCAGCCGCAACATCACCGATGTGTACATTGAAGATTTCGAAACAAACGTATTGCAGCGGTATGCCTTATTGAAATTTACCTATCATTTTTTGAATTACAATTCGGGGAAGGCGACTAGTAAACCTGATCAGGATAGGGAGAGAAGACCGCGATGGTAAGAAATTAATAAATTCTACCTGTCGCCTGCCACGCCTCGGCGTGGGTAGACAGGCAATAATAAATAATAAAAAATGTCCGCCAATCAGGCTTTGTGAATGGCGGACAAGGAAAGTGGTCTTAGCAGCAACCCGATTGGTCGCCACCGCCACAGCAACCATCGCCGCCATCGCAGCAGTTGCAGCCGATTAAATTACAAAGCCAGTTGAATAACATAATTGAACAATTTAAAGGTGAAGAAATATTTATCGGTAAATTACGATTAATTTTTGCAAAAAAAAGCCTCAACCAAAACAACTGTATTACAGATGATGCTCAGAGACTTTTCTGAGCACTGCCGATGCTCAACAACAACTCTTCAGGGAGTCAAACAATCTGTTGAAGGCCGCTTTCACATCCATACAGCATTGGGCATCCACACAGTAGCAGGTAAATGTCCCTTCCACATCGCCGCGGATCAGCCCTACCTTTTTCATTTCTTTGAGGTGCTGGGAAACGGTGGACTGAGCAAGCGGCAATTCCTCCACAATGTCACCACAAACACAGCTCCCCTTTTTGATGAGGTACTGCATAATGGCAATCCGCGCCGGATGACCCAGTGCTTTGGCCATAGCAGCCATTTGGTTTTGTTCTTCGGTGAAAAAGTTCTTCTTTGTTTGTCCCATAATTTATTTATCGCAAAGTAACGATTAATTAATTTAATTGTCAAGTTTAATCCCAATTATTTTTTAGAAAAAGTGATTTTCTGTAAAAATCCGAGCGAATCTCCTGTGCCCTTTTGCAGAAAATTCGTTAAGAGGTTGTTAATATGGTGTTAATGAGTAAATTGGGGCCATAGGCGTGGTGAAATATGACTACATTAGCCAGGCATAAACCAAGTATTCTGCTATGTCTTACATCCGTTTTCTACTCCCAATGATCCTGATAGGTGGCTTGATAGGGGGTTACTTCTATCTGAAACCCACATCGGAAAAAGTTCAGGAAAAAGAACTTAAAACAGCGGTGACCAAAGGCGAATTCGTCATCAAAGTAACCGCCACCGGAGAGCTCAAGGCCAAACGGTCGGAAAAGATCCGTGGCCCTCAGGGGATGCGTACTGCCCGCATATACCAAACCAACATCACCGATATGGTGCCGGAGGGAACCATCGTCAAAGAAGGCGATTACGTCGCCACCCTTGACCGCACCGAACTGGATACAAAACTCAAAGAAGCCCAAACGGAGATCGACAAAATTGACACCCAGCTCGAACAGGCCCGGATCGATACCGCCATCGAAATGCGTGGACTGCGCGACCAGCTCATCAACATGAAATTTTCCATGAAGGAAAAACAACTGGAGGTGGAGCAAAGCAAATACGAAGCCCCTATGGTCATCCAACAGGCCAACATCGAATTGGAAAGAATCCAGCGCGACTACACCCAACTCCAATCAAAGTACGACCTCACCCGCGAAAAATCCGAAGCTAAGATTTCGGAGATCATGACTTCCCTCAAACAGGAACAAATCAAAATGAACCAGCTTTCGAAGCTGTCTGACGGCTTTCGCGTAAAAGCGCCCAAAGCGGGTATGGTCATCTACGCCAGATCCTGGAACGGCAAGGTCGGACCAGGCTCTCAGATCAGTACCTGGAATCCCGTTGTAGCCGAACTCCCCGACCTGAGCGATATGGTCAGCAAAACTTACATCAACGAAGTAGACATCAGCCGGGTGAAAAAAGGGCAGGAGGTGACCATCCAGGTCGATGCCTTTCCGGAAAATAAATACACCGGTACCGTCATCCAGGTGGCCAACATCGGCGAGCAACTCCGCAATTTCGACTCCAAGGTGTTTGAAGTGACCGTTCAGGTCAGCGAAGTGGACTCCATCCTACGCCCCGCTATGACCACTTCCAATGAAATCGTGACGGATGTATTTACCGATGTCCTTTCGGTGCCTTTGGAAGTGTTGTATTCCGATAGCCTGAGCTACGTTTATGCGGAAGCAGCCGGTAAGGTAGTCAAAAAAGAAGTGATTACCGGCCTTTCCAACGACGATGCCATCATCATCGAGCACGGACTCGATCCCGGAGAAGTCGTGATGCTCACCCCTCCCAGCAATGCAGAGGATTTGCAACTGGTGCCCGTCGATCCCGCCATTAAAAAAGAAATAAAAGACCGCATTGAGGAAGAGCGCAAAGCCCGGGAGCAAGCTATGAAAGAGAAGATGAAATCCGTCAAAGACGAAAAAGTCTCCAATGAAAATGTCGGTGGTGGCAGTTTCATCATTTTTAACTGAAGTTTAACCCCTGCATGCTACAGAGAATACTATTCAATTTTCAATTGGCGATGGAAGGCGTTTTTGCCAACCAGCTACGTGCCTTCCTCACGGCGCTGGGCATCATCTTTGGGGTGGCGGCGGTGATAGCCATGTTGGCCATCGGCTCAGGGGCCAAACAGAGTATCCTCGATCAGATGAAACTCATCGGGTCGAACAACATCGTCATCAAATCGGTCATTCTGGAAGGAGAAGAAGAAGAGCAACAACAGGAATCCCAACAAGGAGAGCAAAAAACGCCCTGGTCGGTGGGCCTGTCGCTGGAAGACGTCAACACTCTCCAACAAACGGTACCCGGAATAGAAAAGGTGAGCCCCGAAGTCATTTTAAAAACCAACATCATCCAGTCGGCCAAGCTCAAAAAAGCCAATTGCATAGGTGTGACCAATGCCTTCTTTGAGTTGAATAACCTGCAGTTGGACGATGGTCATTTTTTCCATCAGCGACATATGGAGGGAGGGCGTCCGGTGTGCATCATCGGAAAAAACATCCAAAAACAATTTTTCTCCGAGCAAGACCCCATCGGGCAAAAGATCAAATGCGGTAATACCTGGCTGACCATTATCGGTATTCTCCAAAAAAGAATTGCCACCAAAGAAAGCCTCGACAACCTGGGCATCCGCGACTACAACTCTGACGTATACATACCCGTGTCCACTGCACTGCTGCGTTTTGAAAACAGGGCTTACTTTAACAATGCCGACATCAAAAGAGGCGATTGGGACGATTCCGATCCCAATGCCAAAAACTACCACCAGTTGGACCGGGTTGTCCTTCGGGTTGCTGAAAGCAGCAAGCTCCAGGCCAGCGCCGATCTGGCCGCCCGCATCCTCAAGCGCCGCCACAACGACGTGGTCGACTACGAAGTAGAGGTACCCGAACTCCTCTTGCAGCAACAACAAAAAACGCAGGAAACCTTCAACCTGGTGCTGGCCGTCATTGCCGGCATATCGCTGTTGGTGGGCGGTATCGGCATTATGAACATCATGCTGGCCTCGGTGCTGGAGCGCATCAAAGAGATCGGCGTTCGGCGCTCTTTAGGTGCCAACCGGATCGACATCATCCTTCAATTTCTCTTCGAGGCGGTATTCATCAGTCTGGTAGGCGGACTGATCGGCATCGTCCTGGGTATTTTAGCAGCCCATGTGGTGGCTTCCCGTGCCGACATTCCGACCATTGTGTCTACCTGGTCGATCCTGTTGTCGTTTGGGGTCGCGGCTTCTGTAGGACTTTTGTTTGGCATTTTTCCCGCAAGGAAAGCGGCTTACCAGGATCCCATTAAGGCGTTGCGGAGTGATTAGGGGTTTGTGTTGAAAATGAGAAATGTTGTTTTTAAATGGTATCTTTGAAGGAAGGCACCAACGCTCAATTCTTTTCCCACTTGTTGGCTTAGTGTGGTTCTATTTTACTTTTCGTAAAACTAATGTTGAATATGCAATCCATCGCAAATTTATTTGTTCTTTTCTTTATTTTTATTTGTTCTTTAACCGCCCAGGATACCCTCACCCTCCAGCTTTCGGAGGTGATCGAAAGGGCTCAGCAGCGATCGCCCTCCGCTCAATTAGCCAAAACGCGCCTTACCACCAGTCGATCGTTCTACCGCTCTATACTGGCCAATTACAAACCACAGATCACCCTCCAGGGCGTGGTGCCCAACGTACAACGGTCAAACATCAAAAACACACTACCAAACGGCCAGCAGGTATTTTTAAGAAGTGCATCGATCAACTCCTCATTGAGCTTACGGCTCGAACAAGACGTGGCCCTCACCGGCGGAACCATCTTTGCCGGTAGCGGCCTTGAGTATTTTTACAATTTTCCCTTTGACAATAATGAGGAGTTGAGCCTCTACGCCACCGACATGATTTTTGTAGGCTTCAACCAGCCGTTATTTGGATTCAACCAATTGAGATGGGACAGAGACATCGCCCCGGTTCGCTATGCCGAAGCTACCCGTGCCTATGCCGAAGAAATGGAGTCGGTAGCCTTGGAAGCAGCCCGATTGTTTTTTGACCTGTACAGCGCCCAACTTAATCTGGCGGCCATGCAAAAGGTGAAAAGCAATGCCGATTCACTTTTTGAGATTTCCAGGGGTCGTTTTTCCGTTGGCCGGATAGCAGAGACCGATCTGCTCCAAATAGAACTCAGCTCGATGAATGCCAACGCCAACCTGTCTGCTGCCATTTTGCAAAAGCAAACCAGCACAGAGGCTTTGCGCAATTTTTTTGACATTCGGGAAGCGGTCGAGTTTCAACTCGTGGCACCAACCGACCTGCCCGGCTATTTACTCGACAAAGATAAAGCCGTCCAACTGGCGCGCAACAACCGAAGCAAGTCATTCGAATTCCAACGGCGACTTATGGAGGCCGACCGCGAAGTGGCTGAAGCCAAAGGGACTACCGGCTTTCAGGCCAATCTGTTTGCACAAATAGGCTTGTCGCAAAATGCCGACAATTTTCCGGACGTCTACAAAAATCCCCTCGACGCCGAATTTATAACACTGGGATTCCAGGTGCCACTGGCCGACTGGGGGAAAGCCAAAGCCAGGAGAGACATCGCCGAGTCGAACCGCGACCTCGAACGGATGAACGTCGAGCAGGAACGGATCTCCGTCGACCAGCAGGTGCTGTTGCGCGTCCAGCAGTTCGACCTTGTCCGCCAGCAAGTCGACCTGGCATTGAGGGCCTACGAGGTGTCCCAAAAAAGGGAAGACATCACGCGAAAGCGGTACCTCATTGGGAAAATCGACGTTTCAGAACTCAACCTCGCCCTCCGCGAACAAGATGAGGCCCGCCGAGGCTACATTAGTGCCCTGCGGTCTTTTTGGCTGGCCCACTACGAACTGCGAGCACTTACGCTTTATGATTTTGAAAGGGAACGATCGCTGGTGGGGGAGGAGTGAACCTTTACGAGAATGATTAGAGGTTATTCGTAAGAGATAATGTTATCCTGTAAATGACGCAGATTTGTTTTGTTGCGAAAAATATTGAAACCGAATTAGTTTAGTTTTTAATTAAATATATGTTATTTTTATGTGTTTAATGACTTCGCTCTCTTTGAGGGTGGGTCCCACCCTCAAGACCGCCGCCGCCGGACAAAAAATCCGCATTGACTAATAGATATACCAAATTCTCCCTGGGCTAATCACACTTTTGTGGGCTGTCAGGATTAGTAGTGCAGAATTCTCAATCTGATACGGCCAAATTCTGACACAACGCAAATGTAAACATATTTGTTTTAAAAACAAAAACATTTTCAACTTTTTTTTTAAAAAATTCTCCCTTAAAAGCAATCCCGCCGCACAAATTTGTCAAAGAACCTTTTTTTGTTATATTTACGGCTCTCACAGTAAAAATATTAACAATCAAAAACAGCCTGCTATGCATTTCTCCCGAATTGATCAACTGGAACTGAAAATTAAAAACAAGCAATCCCCGCAATTTACCTTTAAACCGTTTTCCATACCCATACCGGGTACCGAAGAGCATTTGGAAGGATTGGTTTGCCGTCCGGCAGCCGGGCATACCAGTTATTATTATGAAGAAAAGGTGCCCAAAGAAAAAATAGTGCTCCACCATACCGCCGGACACTTACAGGGCGATCTTGCGAGCCTGACCAGGAAGGATTACCACGTATCGGTGGCTTTTCTCATTGCCAGAGATGGTACCATATATCAGTTGCACCCTTCCGATTGTTGGTCGTATCACCTGGGGCGGAAAGCGGTAGGAGGCAACAAGGCACAAAGCAGCCGATCCGTCGGCATTGAACTTTCGAACTACGGATGGCTCGATAAACAAAACGGTAACATGGAAACGCCCTACTCGGCTGCCCGCCGTAGCAAAGGCAAATCGCCCGACGTGTACTGCTCTGCCGACGACCATCATATGTACACTAAGTTGGAATTGCCCTATCGCCAGCAACTGTATTATGCTACCTTTACCGAGATACAATACAGCCAACTCATAAAACTGCTGCGCTATCTTTGCGCAACCTACAACATTCCCGCCGCTTTCCTGTCGGACAAAGACCGCTACAACACTACCGAGAAGGTGGCCAGTTTCAAAGGGATCGTCTCCCATGTCAACTACCGAAAAGACAAATGGGATCTGGGCCTCGCATTCGACTGGTCAAGACTGATGAATGCGCTTGCGCAAAACCGGGAAGCTCTGGCTGCTCTGGAACAACAGTTGAATGACATCCAACAACAATACGACACCGCTGCCACGGAATTTCGCTCAGCACAACTAAAAGTATGGACACCCGAAGGGCAGACCGATGCGGCAAATAAAACACTTACAAAAGCCAAAGACAAATTGATGGATATACACTCCCGGCGTTCCCGGATCGAAAAACTAATTGAGGAGGCCAGAGCAGCTCAGCCGGTGAAAGGCCGGTCGTTGGATAAAGTGTATGCGTCAGAAAAGGAGATCGATGCCGATTTTCCTTATGTGGCGTCCAGGAGTATTTCGGATTATGGAGAGGAGGGCCCGGAAGACCAGGACATGACCGAGTTTTATGCAGACTGATCTTAATTTCTTTTGGGGCCCTTTTGGTAAATGATGTTCTAAAAAGCCGTAGGCACTATGGAGAAGCACCGGTCGGGACATCGAATTCTAATAGCATCAGCGCAGTGCTTTGGGTTAAACCGAAGTTCAAATGTTACGACCCCATAAATCCTAATAATCCCCAGAAGGACGTCACTACGTTATGTCTTCTGGGCACGGCAGCCATCCCAGTTCAGACAGTTTGGCCTGGAACCTAAGATGGGAAGCGCCGGTTAGTAGACCGGACGCCAGTAGCATTAGGGGAGATGCTTTCGATTAAACTAAAATTCAAATATGCGATCCCAATAAAATGGAAGAAAAAAGAGGAAGAAAAAAGAACGGATCCAACCAGGCTAATGGCCAGGAAGGCAATTCAATTGCTACCGTCGACCGGGCCAACCACCTTCTGGTAATAGGAATCGACGAATACTCCAATGGTATCCGGCCACTTAAAAATGCCGTGCGCGATGCCCGTTCTTTTCAAAAGGTATTACTGGAACGATTCAAATTCGATGGTAAAAATTGCATCGAACTTTTTAATGAAGACGCCACCCGCAGTGCCATCCTCAAGGCATTTGACGACCTGGCTGAGAAATTGACGCCTGACGACAATCTCCTTGTCTATTTTTCCGGACACGGGGAACTCATCGAACGTCGTTCGGGCGATAAGGGCTACTGGGTACCAGCCGATGCTAAGCTGAACGAACGCGGCACCTACGTAGACAATTTTCAGATCCGCGATTTCTTTGGCGACCTCAACGCTCACCACGTCCTCGGTATCGTAGACAGTTGCTTCTCCGGGAGCTTATTGTTACGCGATCTCAGCGCTTCCGCCAAACGGTATTACAACATCCCCTCCCGGTGGATCATGACATCGGGTAGGAAAGAACTTGTGTCCGACGGCCGTGGCGACAACAGCCCATTTGCGGAAAGCCTGCTCACCCAACTTAAAAACCTGCCCAAAAAAACCTTATCAGTTTCCGAACTATGGATTCAAATGCGCGAAGGAGTCGTAGCCAATGCCAGCCAGACTCCCCTCTGCCAACCCATCAACGGGTCGGGACATCAGGGCGGTGAATTCTTTTTCCTGCAAAAGGAGTTAAAAAGTATCCCCGAAGACCTGGTAACCGAGATCCCCACCCTAAAAAACCCCGTAAAATCAACCACCACCCCAGCACCTGTTGAGACATCCACCCACCCACCCGACCCGCATGACAACCTCCCCGCCTGGAAAAAACACCTGCAAAAACTCATCGCAAAAGACGACCTCGACAAGGCCCTCGACACCCTCTACGATGCCCTGAGCAGCGACTCCTCTCACCATCAAACCCTCATCATCCGTATGGGCGGCTACAACTCCCTCAAGAAAGAAATGGCTATGGGAATAGCCCAAAATCCAGAGATGCGGAAGGCCCAGATCAAACAGGCCATACTATATGTGATTGAAGAGCTGGAAAAGGAAGATCTGGCTGAAGGGTAAATGGGGTAAATCTGCCCTTTTCTTAAAATTTGGAGAAAATGGACTGATCCCTGTTTTGAAAACTGCGTAAAATTACTTAACTTTGTATTTCAAAGTACTTTTAAAATTAAATAAAATGGACAAAAAAAGGCTAATGCTAATCCCGATAATTGTAGGAACGTTGCTGCTAATTCCGTTTCTGGCAATGCATTTTTCCTCCGAAGTCAACTGGGCAATCTCAGATTTTCTTATAATGGGTGTTTTACTAACTGCTGTAGGGGCCGGAGTAGAACTGGTGTGGAGAACCGTAAAAAGCAGAAAAAACAGGCTATTTATAGCGGGTGTAATCGCCCTTATTTTTCTCCTCATTTGGGCAGAACTCGCTGTTGGAATATTCAACACTCCATTTGCGGGAAGCTGAAATAGCTTGTCTTTTACCTCCAATTTTAGATATCCGGGACAAATTATTTTTTGATTTACCGATACTTGTATTAAATTAGCTCCACGATACTCGGAAAACTCATCTGTCCGCATACTTCCAGAGGCGATACTCAACCGCTTACCACACTTATTTTTCACAGAAGGGATTAATACTGATAGTGCTATGCACTTCCTCACCTACAGGAGAGGGAGTGACCGTCTGTATTGTTATTTAGGTCCGTTCGAAAAATAACTTGTTGAAAGACCAAAAGAATGAAACATGGATGAATTACTCTTTTTTGCTTACGCCAACAGCACCCGGGATGAGCTACCTTCCCTTTCGGAAGAAATTGATGCGGTCGACGAAGCCTTGTCGGAACGAGCACTCAAAAAAAGCCATTTTGTAATTCACCGCGATGGCAATGCCACCATTCCCAAGATCGTTAAAAAGCTGATTCAGTTTTAAGATCAGATATGTTTGTTTCATTTATCAGCGGCCATGCTGGTCACGACAATCTCTTGCTGGGCGAGCAGGAGGCCCAGTCGCAGGGCATTGCTCAATTGCTCTGGCAATGTCCAAACCTAAAATTGGTGGTGTTGAACGGGTGCTCGACCAGGGAGCAGGTCACCCGGCTGCTCAATGAGGAAGGAGACAGTGGCGTGCCGGTCGTTATTGCTACCAGCCGACCGGTTCAGGACGAAGTGGCCACCCAGTTTGCCATCTCTTTTTATCAGGCGTTGGGCAAACAATTCGACAACATCGGCCATGCCTTCGAAGTGGCGATGGGGGCCGTCAACACTGTCAACGTGCAAGAATACGATGAGCCAAAAACCAGGGGCCGCGTTCAATTATCGAAAGAAGAAAGCGATCCACTCTGGGGCATCTACACCCGGAAGGGTAGGGAGCAGGTGCTGGATTGGTCGTTGCCCCGGAACACCATTAATGACGATCACGAAGTTTTTAAACCAAATGTGTTGTTGTTCGATACCTTGTTTGAAACCCTGGCGCGGGAAAAAACTGAAATAGCAGAACTTCAATCCAACAAAGAACTGCTGGGAGAAGGCAACATCGACGTCAACCAAAAACAGGTGCTCGTACTCCTGCACCTTCCCCATCCGGTATCTGAGCAGTTGCGGAAGCTGATCGCTCCCGGGGAGGGGTTATCGGGTATGACGTTTTACGACAAGTTAGGAGAAGACCGGCTCAGGCAATTGATCTGGTGTTATAAAGCCACCCTCGAATTTCTTGTATTTGTATTGTTATCTCAACTTTGGGACATTATCAAAATGTCGCCCGATGGCTGGAAACTGACCAAAGGGGAAAACGAAATACTCCTTTCCATTTTTAAAAATAAGCAATTGGAGGGCGAAGGCTATCCCGACGAAAAAGCCATCAAGTTGGTTTTGAAGTTGCTGAAAGGAAAAGAATCCGAGTATTATCTGCGGGAACTGGCCATAGAAAAAGTCCGCTCCTTTCCGGAAAATGCTGCTTTTCACGAAGCCTGCCTCCAACTGGCGATTATTCAGGAACAGGTGGCCGAAAAAAAGAAAATGGCCAGAGACCAGGCCAAGCACCTCTGCGCATCGGCTGAAAAACACCTGGCAGAACTGTTCAAACACATCGGATTTATTAGTCGCTATATGTTGAAATCGATCAAAAACATTGATGTACGCAAACAACGTCATCTCGAAAAACCCAAATTCATTCACCAGGTCGTAAAACTGGAGCAAAACGTGCTGGGTCGGCATTCTCAGGTGCCCGACGTGCTGGACGATATTATGGAAAACGGATCGGTCATCCTCGTCAGATGCAGACCCGAAAGCTGTTGTCCGCTCAACGGGACGGTGAAAGGCCGGGAAGACCAGAAATACCTCAACCTCACTCCCTTCATTTTTGATGAAAATGCCTACAACGAAAAAGCCCCCCTGGCCAAGATCCATTTTTTCCACCGGTACGACAAAGAGGAGGACCTGCTGGTATTTCACCATATCTACAAAGCCAAAGACGACCCTTTTCAAATCGACGGAGAAGGCGACTACCGGGTCATCCGGGCTCAGTTTGATACGTTTGCAAAATTGCTATTCAATCAACCCTTAAAACAAGCGCTATGAAAAGCCCCTTCAAATTTTTAGATGCTTATACCCTCGAAGATGAAAAGGTATTTTTCGGAAGAAAAAAAGAAGTGGATGCTCTGTATAAAATGGTTTTTGAAACGCCGCTGATCCTAGTGTACGGATTCATGGGTACTGGCAAAACCAGCCTCATCAAATGTGGACTTGCCAGCCGGTTTGACGGCCCCGACTGGTATCCGTTTTACATCCGCCGCCACAACGATTTCAATGAAGCCCTGGAGTCTTCCCTGCAGCAGGCCAGCCGCCCGCTCAACGGAGCCGATACCACTGCTTTGGATCGGATCGACTACATCTACAAAACCTACTTCCGGCCGGTATATCTGATATTCGACCAGTTTGAAGAATTGTTCATCCTCGGAGACGAAGAAGAACAGCAGGCTTTCATCAAAACCATCAAAACCCTGGTGGAATCCGATCTGCCCTGCAAGGTGATCCTCGTCATGCGCGAAGAATATCTGGGCAATTTATACCATTTTGAAAAAGAGTTGCCCTACATTTTTGACTTCAAACTCCGGGTGGAGAAAATGGACAATAAAAAGGTCAAAAAGGTGATCAGCGACTCCTTTGCCGAGTTCAACATACAGTTGGAAGCGCCGGTGGAAGAACGGCTCGACCAGATCGTCGACAAGGTGAGCCTGGGCAAATCGGGCATTCAATTGCCCTACCTCCAGGTGTACATGGATCTCTTTTACCGCGAAGACTACCGGCGCACTTACCCAGACCAGAAAAGACGCGAATGGGAATACCCCGAACTGGTTTTCACCGAAAAAGAAATTGATGAATTTGGAACCATCGACCAGGTGCTCGAAAAATTCTTGTTAGAACAGGAGATCATGGTCAGCCGGGAGCTCCGCAAAAAGTCAACCAAATTTGACCGCAATGGCATCCGGACCATTCTCAACGCTTTCGTATCAGATGAAGGCACCAAAAAACCGGTACTGTACCGCGGAAAAGGACAGGAATTTGATATCGAAGAGGCGTTCAACAACCAGGTGCCACAATACAACGACACCGAAATTTACGAAGCCCTGCGAACATTGGAAAACGCCCGGCTCATCCGGTTTACCGATGACACCATTGAACTGGCACACGACACTCTGGCCGACATTATCCACAGCAAACAAAGTCATGAAGCGCGCAAGTTGAAAGACATTCGCAACCAACTCCGCACCCACTACCAATCCTATCAGGAAACCGGCGAATACATCAACGAAAAACTGATCGCCTACTACGAAAATTTCCTGCCGGAGCTGAACCTGACCGGCGAACTCAGCAATTTCATCGCCGAGAGCAAAACCTTCCAAAATGCACGCAAAAAAAAGGAAATGCGAAGGCTGGTTAGTTGGATTATCGCCCTGGCAGTCATTTCGGTCATTTCCATTTTCTCTTTATTTCAGGTGTCCAGACTTTCGTCGGAAGCCAAAAAAACCAATGAAGAGTTGAATATAAAAAAAGGTATATCCGATTACATTTCCGGTTTATACAACTCGGTTTCTAACGCATTCGTTACCACTAAAAATGACCGGACAAAAGCGTACATCAATTCAAAAAAATTGATTAAAGAAGCGGAGGAAAAAGCAGCGAAAAGCAAGTCTGACATTAACATCGATGTTGCCAGACAACTAAAAAGCGACCTTTTTCGGGATGTTGCTCATATGCCTTTTTACAAAAGCAGGATACCTTCCAACCCCAATATGATAAAGGCAGATGTGTATAGTGCCGATTCGACTCACTACTTGCTGAGCTGGCCAAAAAGATCTGATCACATTGAAGTGCGTATGCTCGACAGCACGCTCCATTTGGTGCAAGAGGAGGTCATCCAAATTCCTATTGAAAGCGAGGTGGTCGATTTTTTATTGCTGCCGCAAAAGGATCAGTTAATAGTGGCAAACGTAGCAAAGGAAGTGCAGGTATGGTCGCTTGCAGACAGTATTCACCTCCTCGAAACCATCGACATGCCCAGAAAAGTATATTGCCTCGGCCAGTCCAGGAGATCCACCGAACTTTATGTGGGTTGCCGCGATGGATTACACCTGATTTCCTTTCGGAAAAATAAAACCAAAAGACGCAGAATACAAAAGTTCAGGAATCCTGTCTCGCTGATAGCTTCCAACAAAACCGACAACCGGGTGGCCATATGCGAATTGTATGCGGATAATATCATGGTACTGGATCGCAATCAATACGACAAATCGAAAAGAAAGTTTGCTAGGGATACCTTCCACCTCGGAGACATCGGGGTGACAGACATTGATTTTTCAGACAATGGTCGTACCCTCGCCCTGGCTTTCGACAATGGGCGGGCGGGCCTGCTAGATACCCAATCAAAGCGCATCACTTATGAATTGATCGGACATGAATCGATCATCAGCTCCATCGAATTTTCGGACGATGAGCGTTTTCTGCTTACCGGAAGCCACGACCATAAGGCCATCGTCTGGAACAAAAGAGGAGAACCCATTAAAAAACTGATCGGGCACGAACACGCCATCTTCAGTGCCTCCTACATTGGTCAGGACTACGTGCTGACGGCTGGAGAAGACGATAATATGAAACTCTGGAATGTAGAGTCTTTTGCTGAAAAGAGCTTCGACCTCAAAGGCGATGTTACCCATCTGAGTTATCATCCGGAAGGCGGGAATATCATTGCCTGTTGCCGTCGTCAAAAAGGGTTTTTCAACGTCATCGACCTGGAAAACCACCATATATGGAAGCAATGGCAGCCCCTGAAACGGAAATCGTACAAAAAAGGCTATTTCAAATCCTTATTCTATTCAGGTGATGGCGAGATCGTGATGGGGGCCACCAACCACCTCACCTCCATTGTAGAGGAGTCCGACACGACGGTATTTGTCGATTTGAAATCCAATAAACCACATGGCATCCCGTCGACCTCCAGGATACTCACCGTTGCCAAGTCGGGCGACTATGTAGCCATTGCAGATGGGGTGTACAACATGATCTTGCTGCGGAAAAAATCGGATAAGAAATTTCACAAAAAAATACTTTATCCCTTCGAAGCACATGCATTGGTGTTTGATACAACCGGCACCAGGTTGTTTGCAGGATACGAGGACGGCAACATCATCGTTTGGAACATCGACTCGCTGACCATGACCGATACCCTGACCGGTCATACCGGTAAGATCACTGACTTGAAATTGTCATCCGACGAACAATTCCTGATCAGCGGCAGCATCGACAATGGCGCCATCCTATGGCTTAGGGATGCCAATGGGTCGTATCTGATCCAGCAACATCTTCGGGGGCATCTCTCCGATGTCAATGCCGTTGACATCACAACCGACAACAGCAAAATACTCACCGCCAGCAGCGATCATACGGTCAAGCTATGGAGTTGGAAAGAAGAATATTCTGAAAACAGCAACCCGAAAGAAAATTATCTGATAGAAGCACCCAGCTTCATCCGCCACCTTGGCGATGTGTACACCGCCGCTTTTTCGCCCAACGGCACCCATGTCGCAACCGGCAGCAAAGATAATACGCTGAAAATTTGGAACATTGACTCACCAGAACAAATTGTGGATGAGCGTATTGACATGGAACAATAGGCGCGGTCTGTTTGAGGTTCGATAGCCGGGTTTAAATGGACGTTGTAACCAATAGTCGCGTGACTATGCACCGTTGACAAAGAGTGCGTCACCATGTGCTGCTACCACAGGAATCTGGGCGGCGCTTAGCGACGCTCCTCTTGGTAACCCAGAATGAAATCGGGGAACCGTTGGCGCGTAGCGACAATCCCAAAAAACCATTGGCCAATCAAAAACCCACATTAATTTGCTTCCGCCAACAACCTCATTTTCTTGCAAAGTACCACCGGCCGGGAACTTTTGTGTGATACCCCCGGTTTACCCATCGTAATTTCGAAATCAGCAGACCCAAAAACCAAATGACCGACTACTTTTTGAGGGTCGCTCTTTCCGAATGGCCACTGTCACTAAAGGTGACGGAACACTTTTGCACATCCATTTTTTCTTTTTTGTTTTCTGATTGATTGTACAATTTGTACCATCCCAAAACGGTTTTAACAGTATGAACCCTCTAAAGCTGAGCCCAGTCCAACAATATGCCTACAATCGACTCGTGCGTAATGTAGAAAACCACCACCTGGTAGCCCTTACCGCAGGTACCGGCTATGGTCGAACACTACTCTTACAACAGTTGGCTGCCGAACGTCAGGCTACCTTTATCCGCATGGCCGATTTTATGAATGCTTTCCAGCAAAACGACCCCTTTAAGATCGAAGAAGGAGTGGTAGCTGTTTTGGAACAAGCCTGGGCGGAAAATCCATTCGTCATCGTCGACGATTTTCATATTTTGCTCAAGCATTTGTATTTTGAATGTTATGAACCCGCCCGGCCAAAGCTGTTGGATTTTGCGATGGATCGCATTCTGACCTGGCTCGAAAAACCAGGATACAAATTGGTGCTGGGCCTGAAGTCGGCCAGCCTTCCCGAAACGGTCAAAAGACAATGCCGTTACAGCCGACTCTCCTCTTTCCAACCCGATGACTTTGATTTTCTGCTGAATTATTTTTCAAATGACAAATTAAAGGGATTGGACTTCGATCAGATTTACCGCTTTTCCCAATACCTCAACATCCATCAAATCAAAAAGGCTTGTGCTCATTTGCCAAAACGCTCTTCATTAGACACGGCCGGTTTTATCGAATTACTCGAAAGAGTCGTTCTTCGCTCCAATGTGCGGCGTAGTGAGGTGAGAAAAGTGACCCTCGACGACCTCTATGGCTCCGATGAGGTGATCCGCCAGTTGGAGATCGACCTGGTCACCCCGCTCGAACGGCCCGACCTGGTGTCCGAACTGGGCATCAAACCCAAAAGAGGCGTCTTGCTCTATGGCCCGCCCGGCACCGGAAAAACGACCATCGGGCGAGCACTGGCGCACCGCCTGCGCAGTAAGTTTTTTATGATCGACGGAACAGTCATCCAGGGATCGAGAAATTTTTACGGCGTTTTGTTCAACACTTTTGAAGAGGCGAAAGCCAATGCTCCCAGCATCCTGTTTATCGACGACAGCGACCTCCTTTTTGAAAATGATGACCAGGGCCTGTACCGCTACCTCCTCACCATGCTGGATGGGTTGGAGTCGGAGTCCAACTCGCAGGTGACGATTTTTCTGACGGCAATGAACGTCAGCAGCCTCCCGCCGGCACTCATCCGCAGCGGAAGGGTGGAGCTATGGCTCGAAATGAAATTGCCGGATGCCACAGCTCGTCACGATATTTTGAAGGCGCTTCTGGATAACACCAAATTGCACCTCGAATCCACCGATTTCGAGCAACTGGTCGAACAAACTAAAGGCTTCAGCGGTGCCGACCTCCAACGCCTCAAAAACGACGCCCTCAACCGATATGCTTTCGACATTGCCCATGAGCAAAAAACGCGTCCCGCTGCTGAATACATCACAGAAGCACTCGAACAGTTGAACGAAAACCGCACCAGAATACTGGCCGACCTCAAAGCCAATAAAAATAAAAGAGTGCGGTTGGAACAACCTTTTGCACTGCCTTGAGCTTTACATAGCAATAGGGATTTTTCAAGTATTTAAGTTAGCGGGGTATCCCGAACTCGCTTCGGGATGCCCCGCTAACAATAGCTCGCAATATTGGCGCCCGGCCTCCTGACCGGCGCTCTCCGCACCTACCTCCTAACTTGCGTCAAATACATCCACCTCCGGCATCCCCAAAAAATAAGCCGGGTTGGGGCATAGCGCCTTCCAAAACGCCATTTCGCTCTGTCGGCAAACGCCTGGAAAACCGGTCCCCATCCCCAACAGGTCAAGACCGATCTGGAGATGCAAATGCGGCGGCCACCCGCCATTTTCGGAAGGCTTGCCGAGGGTAGCAATTTGCTGACCAGCGGTTACCCACCTTCCCACCGGCATGGCCTTAATGGACTGGTGACTCAAATGGCCAAAAATGGTATAGTAATTTGGGCCTTCGGGTACATAATGTTGGAGGATCAACAATCCGCCATAATCCAGAGGTTCATTGTTAATTGCCGAAATGATGACCTTTCCATCAGAAGGTGCAAAAACGGGCGTTCCTGCACCGGCGAAAATATCTAATCCGAGGTGAATGGTGCGCCGTTCCGATGTTGGAGATCGGTCGGTGCCAAACAAAGGGCTATCGTACAAAAGCCGGTTTTCGAGGTAGCGACCAATGGCCCAATCGGATTTGGCGGCAGCCATTACTTCCCTGATTTTTGCCGAAAGGCGATCCAGCTTTCTGTTGGCGGGATTGCTGCCCAGCAGAGGGCTGGTGGCGCTAAGGTCGAGCACGACGTCCCATCGGTCAACCTCTATAACCGGTTGGACTTTTTGCGTAGGCGATTTCAAAAAGGCCATTATCCTTTCTACTCCATCCGTCACGGGCATACGGCATACAAACCGAAACCGGGCCGTCGCCAATATCGGGTTTATGGCCTCCAGTTGTTCCAATGTCTTTTTGGCGGAAGCCTGACTAATGGGAATGTAGGTATTCTCCGGTTCGAGTTGTTGCCGATGACTCGAAAAGGCGATGCTCACCGCCAGCCGCACCTTGATGAGGTCGAACAGCAGGTCAATTTCATCGCAGGTCAATGGCCGGACAGAGGTATATCCTTTCAAAAAAGCAGCACAAAAAGCGAGGGGATCGTCTTTGTGAAAAAGAGCATAGGCCAGCGCTATCGCCAGTTCGCAAATGGTGGCCTGATGGCTCATATCGCCAAAATCAAACAATCCGCTTACATAGGGTTGGCCACCATTGTCGAATTGGACGAGGGTATTGTTGTCGTTGACATCGTTGTGGATCACGCTGTGAGGCAGCGACTCTAACAATGGTAATACATGTTGCTTAAAACGGTTCAGAACGTTGCGGGCTATTTCCCGGCAAGGGCCTTCGATCTGGTGGGTCAGGGGGAGGAGGGTAGCTGCCTGATGAAGTTCCCAGCTATGTCCGCGTTTCATGGCGGGATGGGAAAAAGAGGCTAAGGCAGCATTGAGTTGAGCGACTACCTGCCCAAAATGTTCCATCAGTGGAAGGGTATGTTTAGGAAGGCTGCTCATCAATGCTCCCGGACACCAGTGGAGTATCCAGAGTATTCGTGGCTCATGGGTGATCTGAACCGATTGGTAGGGGGCTCCCGTTTTGGTTGGAACAACCCGGGGAATGTCGAAAGGCAGAGAGAAGTGGGCGAGGTGTGCCAGGGCAGCCACTTGTAGGTCGACGAGTTGGCTGTCCAAATGCGGATTCATCAGTTTTACTGCAAACTCATGCCCATCCTCCGTTTTGCCATGAAAATTGAGGTCGTCATAGCTGGGGATGGGGTGGAGAGTCAGGTCGAGGCCGTACCCTTCTGCGATGATCCGGGTGAGCGCTTCTAGGAGGTGCATAGGCGGAGTGTGTCAGCGATTGGACGGAGCTGGGGGTAGAGTATCCCTTATTACCAATGAGCTTTAAAAATTCAGCTATCCACCCAGGTATTTCTTCCGCACGCGGTCAGCCTGGTCTTCTGCTTTTTTCATTACCTGATCCGCACGACGGTTGCCTTCGTTGATGATTTGATCGGCTTTTTTATCGGTTTCCTTTTTAAGGATGTCAGCCGATTTTTTGGCGGCTAGTTTTTTGAGGGGATTGCTCCCTGCTTCGCCCAATAGGTTGTCGGCCTGTTTGTAGCCTTCTTTTCGGGTTCGGTCGGAAACTCGTTTGGCTTCCCGGGTTATTTTGTTGGCATTTTTGCGGGCCTCATCCATGATCTTTTTGACTTCTGCGGCCGCTTTGTTTTCGAGTTCCTTTTGTTTGTCTTTTACTTGTTTTGCGACCTCTTCTTTCTTTTCATTGATCTTTTTGGTGGCTTCCTCTTTAGCTTTGTCGATGGTTTGTTCGACTACTTCTTTGGCCGTTTCTTTAAGTGATTTGCCGCCGGAGCCCAGCGGTTTAATGTTCACTTTTGGGTCGGAAATGCTTCCCAGCAAATTGATTTGTACATCAATAAAATCGCCTGTATTGAGGTTTACCCCCAATTTGCCGGCTTCTCCTTTCAGGAAATCCAGGCCCTTGCCTGCTGCTTTGCCGGCGGCGTTATTTTCCCACATTTTGCGGGGTATTTTGGCCAGGATGGTGTAGTTCATTTCCTGGTTGAGGCCGTGGGTGCCTCCGATCACCATGTCGATGTCTTTGTATTTGTAGTCAAAATTTTTCAACAATACTTTTCCGTCCTCAATTTCAATCCAGTTTTTGGTGTCGCGTAGGTTGAGTGAATTAAAGGCGCTGAGGTTGAGCAGTTTTCCGACTTTTTCGAGGGGTGCAAAATTTTTGAGGGTACCATTGATGGTTTGCAAAAAGCCATCGGCCGTTAAAGCATCCAACATCGGGTACATTTGGTCGTTCAATTTGCCCTTTAGCTTGATATTGGTGTTGAAATGTCCTTCCAGATATTTGCCTACGGGAGCTAACTGACGAAATGTGTTCAGATAATTAAATGCCTTTTGGAAATCAAATTTCTTAACAGCATAGTCCATTTCATATTCGGGAGCCATTGGGTTGACCGTACTGTAAGTACCGGATAAATTCATGCTGCCACCAAGCAAATTTGCAGAACAGTTGTCTAATGAAGCCACCTCGTCTTTGAGAGCCACCGTCCCCTTAAGTTGAGAAAGCGTCAGGTTGGTGTATTGCACCTTTCGCATATTGGCGTCCAATTCGAGGTCCATCCTTTCGGGTAGGAGAATGACGCCACTTTGGGTTTCGGAAATGTTTTGTGCTTTGGGGGTGCCGGAGTTGGACGGCTCTTCGACCATAAATTGGTTGAGGTCGAAATAACGGGAACTGACCGCCAGTCGGCCATGCAGATTTTCATTATCGTACAAATATGCAAACACATTGTTGAGATTTCCGGTTGCTTTCAGATCGCTGTCTCCGATTTTGGTGACCGCCTCGTTTATTCTGATCTTGTTTGGGGAAACCCGCCCATCAAAAACCGTGTTCCTGATTTTGTAAATATCGTAATCAATGTTGTTGAACCGGGCTATTACATCGAGGTCAAACTGGTCGAACACCTCGGTGGGTTGCTCGGCGGTGGGTGGGGGAGTGGTGTTTGAAGAAGCAGGTTCACCCTGGGTAATCCACTCATTGGCATTGAAATAATTGGAAGCCACCTCCAGTTGACCGGTCATCGTTTTTTCGGGCGAGATCAATGCGAGGATGTTGTCGAGGTGGCCGGAGGCGCGGAGGTCGCTTTTTCCCAGTTTACTGGAAAATTTATTGACCAACACTTTCTTGGGGGTAAAGCTCATAGACAGCTCATCTACCAGTATGGGAGGTATTCCTTCTGCCCGGTAGTTGATTCGGTTGAGTTGTACAACGCCGTCCATGTCCACCTGTTCATAATCGCCTTTTTCGATGGTCGACAGCCGGGTTTTGGCCCGGACATCGGCGCGCAGTGTCCCTGTGAAGGCCGACACATCTTCCATAGGATAGGCTTTCGCCAAATCAGCCAGATTGAGTACGCCTTTCAGTTCGGTATCGATATCCGGATCGGAAATGGGCTTCCGCAGTTTGAGGTATCCGGTCATGGGATTCGATCCGAGGTTAAACCCAAATTTGGAGACATCCACCACCATATCATCCAGGTCACTGCCAGGGCTGTTGATTAAAATCGTCGACTCAATGTTGTCCATGCCCATTGGCAGATCGGGGTATTGAAATTGTCCATTGTCGATGTTCAGGTTAACCCTAAATCCGGGCAAGCGATTTTCAGCGTAAATGCCTTTTACCTCTCCGTCAAATTGCAACTGCCCCGTAGTTTTGATCTGGTCGAAATCGCTTTTATATGCACTTGGTATCAGCGACAGGAAGTGTTTAAACTCATTGCTGGGTGCCTTAAAGTCAATTTGAATATCGACGCCATCCTGCACCGTCTGAATGAAACCATCGGTGTGAAGGGTGAGGGCATTTACCTGGAGGGTATTGTCTTTCAATGTAAATTTACTGTTGGGAATATCGGCCACAAAGGTGATGTCGAGGTCGGCTTTCGCCTTTTTCAAATAGCGGATGCCGCCTATCCGGGCGGTCGTTTCCTCGATGGTGGTGTGGGTCACCAGATCAAATATATCCTGTGTAAAGTCGCCCTTACCCCGGTGTTGTACTTTTTGCAGTTCGACAAAATAATTGCCCTGGCGGTCGTCGTACACAAATGAACCCTCGTCGATGGTGAATTTTTTTAGCTTTATCATAAAATCATATCCCTCTGAGTTCGGCTCTTCCGCAGTGGATTCCGGCATGGCCACGATGTTGTAATTCGCCTGCCCATCATTCAACACCATCAGATGAACGTGGGGGCGGAGCAGTTCAATGGAGTGTATCTGAATGGGAGCATCCGACTGGATGACTGACATCAGGTTGAGATCGAGGTCGACCCGGGAGGCCCTGGCCAGTTCCAGCCCTTCAAACGGCGCCTTGCCGGTAATGCTGAAATCGTCGAGCCGGAGAGAAAAATCGGGAAAACTCCTGAAAAGAGAGAGGCTGACGTCGGCAAAATCCACCCTGGCATCCACGCTTTTATTGATGTCCGACTTAAGGCGTTCCACCAGTTGATCCTTGAAAAAATAGGGAATTGCGATTAGGGCTACGATCAACAAAAAAAGAAAAAGAAAAAGGCCCTTGAATAGCTTTGTAAGTTTCATAACAAATCGGTAGTTAATTCGGCGGATAAAGGTATTATTAATCAACGTTTTTTTTGTGGCAAAGTTGCCCTCTGTGTACCGTCCACCGTGTACCGTCCAACAAAAATCCCAGAAAAAGAAGTATGTTTGCATTTCGTAAAAAATTGAAATACGATACGATCACCATGGGGGATAAAGTAATTTTTGTGGATAATGAAACCGATTACAACCGCTTTTTGGCGGAAAATAAGGACATCAGCTGGCTGACCTTCGACACCGAATTTGTAGGCGAAAAACGATACCACACCCTCCTTTGTCTCATTCAGGTGGGTACTGATAATGGCTTCTACCTGTTGGATCCCCTCCGGCTGAGCGATCTTTCTGATTTTTACAGCTTGCTGGCCAATCCCAACATCCTCAAGATAACCCATGCCGGCGAAAACGACTACAGACTGCTCTACCGGGCCTCTGGTTTGCTGCCTCAAAACGTATTCGATACCCAGGTGGCAGCGGCTTTTGTAGGGTACAATTATCCCACTTCCTTTGGTCGGCTGCTCGATGGAGAACTTCATATCGCCCTCAACAAGGGTTATACCGTATCTGACTGGGAGTCGCGCCCCATCAACAAAAAACAGATCCAATACGCCCTCGACGATGTCCTCCACCTTAAAAAGCTCTATGACAAGCTCCACCAAAAGCTGGTAAAGCTCCACCGCCTGGAATGGGCAGAAGAAGAATTTTCCAAAATGGAAAAAGCAGCCCATTACGAAATAGACCCCTATCGCGAAGCATTCACCCACAATCTCATACACAAACTCAACACACAGGAACAAATTTTCCTGATCCGACTGGTCGAATGGCGCCGCCAACAGGCAGAACGCCGCAACCACTCCAAAGAAATGGTACTCCCCGCCAAATACCTCACTCCCATCGTCAAGAACATTCGTTCCGGGAAAGCAGCCCTCAAAAATCATCGCCGCCTGCCCGACCACGTAGTTAGAAAACACTGGGATCGGTTTAACGAATTGCATCAGCAAAAAATAACGCTGGAAGAAAAGGAAATTCTCAAAAAAATTCCCAAACCACTCCCCGAATCAGCCGGGCAGGAAGCCTCTATGGAACTCCTTTCCCTCCTGCTGAAAATGAAAGCCAAAAAAGAAGGGCTCGCCCTGGGAATGCTCAACCTCGGCATTGATATGAAAAGAATGAAAGCCGACAACCGTTATTTTGACGAACAACTGGACATAGGATGGCGAAAACATTTCATCGGCGAGGCCATGATCCACTGGCTCCGCAACCGCGACCGGCTCGAAGTCGACTTCAGCAGGGAGGAATGTGTCTTGAGGCTTCGCTGATTCGCAGTACACTTCGACGCCCCCATTGGTAGCACCGCATAAACGATGTATCAATTCATAGGCGGCGCGTAGCGACGTCCCCATTGGTAGCACCGCATAAACGATGTATCAATTCATAGGCGGCGCGTAGCGACGTTCCCATTGGTAGAACGTGAAACGATGCATCAATTCATAGGCGGCGCGTAGCGACGTTCCCATTGGTAGAACGTGAAACGATGCATCAATTCATAGGCGGCGCATAGCGACGCCCCAATTGGTAGAACGTGAAACGTTGCATCAATTCATAGGCGGCGCATAGCGACGTTCCCATTGGTAGAACGTGAAACGATGCATGTATTCGTTTGCGGCGCGTAGCGACGCTCCCATTGGTAACAACGCACCCATTGGCCCCCTATTGGTAACGACGGTTCATTCCACGATTACCCTCCTCGATGCAGTACCTTCCGCCGATTCCAACCGAACGATATATACACCTTTCGGCAAATGACCCACCCAAATCGCCTCAGAAAAAACAGTCGCCGATGGGTAGGTTCGCTGAAAAACTTCCCGGCCATCGGTCTGGATCAGGGATAAACGCAACTCCGACAATCCCTCCGCAGCCCATTCCAACCAAATAAGATCGCTGGCAGGATTAGGGAACAATTGCAGTGAGGCCAAGTCACTTTCTTCCCCTACGCCCACATTTATTACCTCCACCTGGTCTGACAGCACCACGCATCCGTGCTCATCCACCACCTCCACGCTGTACCAGCCCGCTTCTGTTGGCAGGTAGCTCTGCGCCGTAGCATTGGCAATGGGTTGATCGCTCAGATACCATTGGTAGGCGACCCCTTCGGTGGCGACCAGTGTAGTGCCATTGATGGTAATTTGTGGGGGTGCCGGCTCTGTCATTTCCACCCATTGACTGTTGGAGTTAGTGCATCCATTGGTGCCGGTTATCGTGAGTTCGTACAAGCCGGTCGTATTGACTTCTATCTCAGAATCACTGCTGATCTCGACGCCGTCCACCATCCAGCTCCAACCGGCAATATTGGTAAAATCATATGCCGTCAGGATCACCGACTCACCCGGACAAAGCGTAGCCGACCCCGTCAATTCAATCTCATTTACCGGAAGAGGCAACATCATCACTTCTGCTCCTGGCGACATATCGGAGCAAACCGAAGAGACCAGTTCAACCGTGTACCAGCCACCTTCATCGACCGTTAAAATATTTTCGGTAGAAGTCAGCACCAGGCTCCCGTCCTTGTACCAATTGTAATGCTCGGCGCCGGGAGGTGCTTCCAGTGTGACGGACTCATTCGTGCATACCGTGTTGGAGGAGGCAGCCAGGGTAGCTTCGGGAAGGTCGATGACCGATACGTCGTACGATTCCGAGGTGGCTGAACAACCGCCTTGATATGCCAATAAGGTGTACACACCCGATTCGATGATCTGAAGCACATGGTTGGTATTGGGAAGCACATTACCGTTGTTCAACCATAGATAATTATCGAGACCTGTGGGTGCCCAGATGGTGTAATTGTCGGAGGAACAGATGTCGGTACTGTCGCCAACCATATCGGAAAGATCGGGGGCTTCGGAAAAAGAGAAGCTGTGTTCGTCCGACAGGGCCGTGCAAATGCCATTGTCAACAGTCAACTGGTAGGTTCCATTGGTCGTTACCGTCAATGATGGCCCTTCATCGGGCAATGGAACGCCATTTCGGGTCCACGAATAGGTAACAGCCGGTGCCGAAGAAGCATGCAAAACAACACTGTCGCCAGTACAAATAACCGGGCCTGCCTCTATCTCAAGGGTAGCCATCGCTTCAAGGTCGGAGGTGACTGGTGGAAGCTCAATCTCGTCGAGGCTGAGTACATAAAGGCCGTTTTCGATATCGGAAGCGATGATATTGCCGCTGGAAAAAAACGGATAAACGCCCCAGCAGCCGAGATAACCGCTGTAGCCGGTATTGGAGGGATAGGTATCGAACCAGGCCACCCGTTCAACGGCTTCGGGGTTGGTGATGTCGAACACCTGCACCCCGTCGTGGTAATAGGATACAAAAGCCAGGTTTTCTCTGATAAAAACATTGTGGGCGATGCTGTTGGTATGCACCGGTTCCTCCAGGTTGGATCTAAATAGGTTGTCGAGGCCAACCGACATGTCAGTCGGATCGCTAACGTCCAGTATTTTAACGTCGGTGTCGTGCGTTTCGTCGCAAAACACCAGGTGGGTTCCGGTCTCATTGAGCCAACTGCTGTGGTTGAACACCGTGCCCACATAATCGGTCATAGAACCGAGGGTCACGATTTCTTCCGGGTTGGAGCAATCATAGACATACAGCCCATTGCTGAGATGGGAGCAGTAAGCGATGTGGTCTCGTACGTAGATGTCATGAACGTATCCACCTGGCAAAGAAGTGTTGACCAACAAAGTGGGATCGTCCGGATCGGCGGCCAGGTCGAATATCAGCAACTGACCCGATGAAGACCCTGCGACATACAAACGGGCGTTGAGTTCATCTATGAAAATGTTGTGGGCATTTTCAAACA
>CBDCTQ010000008.1:0-70013 GCA_965222105.1 Saprospiraceae bacterium
GCCAATGCCGTAATAGGCGTTACCGTGTCTGCATTTTTTCTTTTGACTTCCGCCATGCTCGTATCCGACAAGGAATTTATTCAGGACGTGGAAGAATAACACTTCAAATATTTATCTAATTGTTGTTCGCCTTTTACTAAGCAAACAACTTCCCATCGTCTGTATCAGTAATCATTTGATGCCGTGCCCAAGTATGGACTTGTGGAGCCTGAACAGCTTATGACCTTTCACATCCAGGGCCCCGCTTTTCGCGGGGCAAGCTCTCTGGCCCTTCAACAGTTCTTTTTATCGTTGTTTTTTACCAATATTCAGGGCCTCTGGCCCTTAGTATAGACGTCGTTCGTCGCGGCCCGCCTGCCATACCTAACCGTAGCCTGCCTGACAGCCCGTCCCGATTCATATCGGAAGCAGTCAGGGAAATCCGGCAAGCCTGTCTACCGCCAGGTAGACCTGTCTACCGCCAGGTAGATAGGTCACGCACTCATTTGATGCCGTGCCCAAGTATGGACTTGTGGAGCCTGAACAGCTTATGACCTTTCACATCCAGGGCCCCGCTTTTCGCGGGGCAAGCTCTCTGGCCCTTCAACAGTTCTTTTTATCGTTGTTTTTTACCAATATTCAGGGCCTCTGGCCCTTAGCATAGAAGTCGTTCGTCGCGGCCCGCCTGCCATACCTAACCGTAGCCTGCCTGACAGCCCGTCCCGATTCATATCGGGAGCAGTCAGGGAAATCCGGCAAGCCTGTCTACCGCCAGGTAGACCTGTCTACCGCCAGGTAGATAGGTCACGCACTCATTTGATGCCGTGCCCAAGTATGGACTTGTGGAGCCTGAACAGCTTATGACCTTTCACATCCAGGGCCCCGCTTTTCGCGGGGCAAGCTCTCTGGCCCTTCAACAGTTCTTTTTATCGTTGTTTTTTACCAATATTCAGGGCCTCTGGCCCTTAGTATAGACGTCGTTCGTCGCGGCCCGCCTGCCATACCTAACCGTAGCCTGCCTGACAGCCCGTCCCGATTCATATCGGGAGCAGTCAGGGAAATCCGGCAAGCCTGTCTACCGCCAGGTAGACCTGTCTACCGCCAGGTAGACCTGTCTACCGCCAGGTAGATAGGTCACGCACTCATTTGATGCCGTGCCCAAGTATGGACTTGTGCAGCCTGAACAGCATATGACCTTTCATATCCAGGGCCCCTGCCCTCCAACAGTACTTTTTATCGCTGTTTTTTACCAATATTCAGGGCCTCTGGCCCTTAGCATAGATTAAAGTCCTCCCGATTGCTATCGGAAGTGGGGACAGCACCACACACACAAAACTTTTCCCAAACTCGTTTCGGGATCAATCATCAGCACATCAGCATATCAGCATATCAGCAAATCAATCAATCCCCCCCGGCACCAACACCTCCAACTCTCTAATAGGCTTCCCATCGCTCCATCTACCCAATGACCGCTGCTCCTTCGTATCACCCAATGCATGGGAACAATCCTTGTCGGAAAAATCGCAGGTCATCAGGGCGTCCAGCAACTTCCAGTAGCCATTATAATCCAGCGCATTGCATTCACTCACGTGCATGGCCCGCTTGGTGGTTATGTTTCTGACTTCATTGTCGAAAGCATAGTCGATCGAATAACATTCATTGTGGCCGGCGTGAATGGGGTTTTCCTGGCTGTGAGTATCGGGAAATTGGCGCACAAAATTTCTATGCTTTGTATTGGTGGCCGTATTGTAGATGACCTTTCCGAGTTTGTCGCCTACGATGCGGTCGTTTTCACTGACCATGACCACCATCCGGGTATCCGCAGGAATCCCTTCGTAATTCTTCAATACCCCACCTTTGAAAGGACCCGAACCGGGCGAACACAAGAGGAGGGCTTTTGGTTGAGGCACGCCATAACGCCGATGGTCGGCAGCTATTCCCGCAGCGATCACCCCACCATAGGAATGCCCCGCCATAGCAAAACGATCCGTTTGGGGTTCGATCTGATGTACCGAATCGAGTACCGTCAACACCTGTTTGATAGCGGTGACCGTATTTGGAATAAATTCATCCGCTGATGGGCTGAACAAATTCTTTTGATACCTTGGAAATACCACTGCGTTGCCTTTACGCACCAAATGACGGATCCATCGCCCATAGATCATCGGATTGTAGGCCCCATAGCCATGCAACAATACGACAACCGGAGCAGTCTTTGGCACCGGTTCTTGTGGCAGGTACAGCCAATAGCCGTCCTGGGTATCGGCATAGTCGAATACGGCTACCGAGTCGTGCGCATAATCAGCGCCACCTGGCCCCTTCAGTGATTGTTCGGGCCCGGTTATGGTTATCCCGGAATTATGGTCCTTTAGACTAATGTCATTCCTTTCAAATGTTGAGGCAGAAGCATTCAATTTGGCGGAAGTATTATTTTCCGCCCGGGTCTGACAATCTCCTTTCCACCACCAACCGAGGCAGAGTAGGAAGATGATAATGATAGAAGATTGGAATTTGTGTTTTGTCATATCTCAAAAAATATTGTACTTGTTTGGAGCATATTTTACCAGTCGTTTTAATTTTCATTAGCTAAGCCATACATTTGCCATTCCCTAAACGGAACAAATCAGACAGATATTGAATTTGGCCATACCAAATACCAAAATTGTGGGCGTGATAGGTGCCGGAAGTTTCGGCACTACTATTGCCAACCTCCTGTCGCTCAACCGCCGCGTATTGCTGTACAGCCGCAATCCAGAACTGGTGGAAAAGATCAACCACACCCACCAGCACCTCAATTTGGTACTGACCGACAACGTCATAGCCACCAATGATCTGGAAGAAATCGCCGGTCAATGTTCCCTTATTTTTCCGGTCATCCCTTCGCTGCATTTCCGAAGCATGATGAAAAGGCTCTCGCCCCTCCTGCACCCCTACCACATCCTTATACACGGCACCAAAGGCTTTGACATAACCGGCATCGAAGAAGAAGAACTAACGACAAAACCCTTCGACCGGCAAAATGTTCATACCATGAGCGAGGTCATCGGCCAGGAAACCAACGTGGTGCGCATCGGATGTCTGTCCGGGCCCAACCTGGCTTCGGAGATCATGGAGGGCCAGCCAGCAGCCACGGTTATCGGTAGCCGTTTTTCGGAAGTGATCAAAAAAGGACGAAATGCGCTGGACAGCCACAAGTTCCACGTTTTTGGAACCCACGACTTGCTTGGAGCAGAGCTGGCAGGGGCTCTGAAAAACGCCGTTGCCATCGGTTCCGGTATTTTGGGCGGCATGGGATTGGGCAAAAATATGCAGGCCCTCCTCATTACCCGAGGTTTAATGGAAATGGTGTACTTTGGAAAATCAATGGGCGCCAACAGCAGCGCCTTTGTAGGTACGGCCGGCATCGGCGACCTCATCGCCACCGCCACCAGCAAGGCCAGCAGGAATTATACCTTCGGCATGCGACTTGCCCGGGGAGAGACCTTTGAATCCATCCAACACAATATGCCCGAACTGGCGGAAGGCGTCCGCACCATTGCCGTGATGCACCAACTCGCCAAAGTATACAAGCTGCATGTGCCGATCACTCAAACCCTTTTTAAGGTAGTCTTTGAACAGCACAACATCGGCACCGCCATCGAATACCTGATGAGTTACCCCTATGATGTAGACGTCGATTTTTTGTAACAATACACTTTCGTGAAAATTTAATGGAAATCACAACATGAGAAAAGTACAAATAGAAAAAACCAACACCTTGTTAGATGATTTTTTCTCAGTGGAGGAAGCTTACCTCCAATTTGAACAATTCGACGGTCAGATGAGCCCAACCGTTCGTAGGCTTAATATGGAACGGGGCGATTCGGTTGCCGCTATAGTATTCAATGCCGATTCTGAAAAACTCATCCTCACCCGGCAGTTCCGCTATGCCAGCCACCTGCGTGGTGAAGGGTGGCTCATCGAAGCAGTGGCCGGGATGCTTGGATCGGAGTCACCCGAAGTTGCCATCAAACGGGAAATCGCCGAAGAGATAGGCTACACCAATGCCTCCCTGACCAAAATTGCGAATTTCTTCGTTTCTCCCGGAGGCACTTCCGAGCAAATTCATCTGTTCTACGCCGTAGTCCGCGACGAGGATAAAACTGCCGAAGGAGGAGGCGTCGATTCCGAACAAGAAGACATCCAAACACTCGAATATAACTTCCAGGAGGCACTGGAACTATTGGAAAACGGCGTTATTGCCGACGCCAAAACGATCATGGGACTGCTCTGGCTGGAAAATTGGAGTTTGAAAAACTAACCCGACACCACAGCTACCGAACCACCACCTTGTAGACCACTGTACTCTGTGCATCTGTCAACGTCAACCCGTACACCCCAGCAGGCAACATCGACAGATCGATTTGGTGCAAATGCTCAAAATGGATTCGTTGGAGCAGCACCCTCGATCCGTTCAAACTGTATAGCTGTATTGTTACATCCCCCTTAACTACCCCTGAACCAATGACCAGCATCTCATTTACGGGATTGGGAAACACCCGCCAATAGTCATCCTGTTCAGGATCGATGGTAGACACCGTTTCAATCACCAAGGTGTCGAAAAACTGGCTCAGGCCGCAATCGTTCTCCGCGGTCAATACCACTATATAGGTACCGCTTTGCGCAAAGCTATGCATGGGGTTGATCTCAGAGCTGAACTGGCTGTCGCCAAAATTCCAACTAAAATTCCCAACTCCGGTACTCGTGTTGACAAATTGCACATCCGCTCCATCTATCACTGCCTCAAAACTGCTTACCGGAGGCAATAGAATTTCCAGCAATACTTCTTCAGAAACCGCATCCTCCCCACATACGGACGAAACGACACAACGAATCGCGCTGCCCGCCAGATTGGTATTGGCGCCGTTGAGTTGAAGCACAGCCGACTGAGCACCTTCAAAATCGACCCCATCGACGATGGCTTCAAATCCATTTCCCTGGTCGATTTCCCATTGGTAGGTTGGATCCAACCCGGAAGCGACCACCTCCAAGGTGGCAGCATCTCCCAGGCAGAGGGTATCCAAGTAAGGTTGCTGGTCGATGGAAGGCGGCCCCGCTATCATCGTTCCTTCCGGCAAGGGATCAGTTGCGTATACGAAGCCCTCTTCTCCGGCGGTAGCCTCCATGTTCGACCCATTGCAACTGTTCGTGCTATTAGTAGTTTGGCCGGGGGTTCCACCCTCTGTCAGCGTGTTGACCAATTGAATTTGATCGGTGCCGATCACTCCACCTGAACCTCCCCCTCCCGGCCCGAAACACCGTTCGTTGGTTTGATTATTAACGTCGCTGCCATTACCACCCCTTGCTTCCAACAGTATGTTTACATCAATCTCATTGGCCAACAACAAAATAGTACCTCCTGCTCCGCCACCTCCTCCGCCATCTCCGGCAGCCATAGTCGGCGTAGCGCCATTGGCCAGTATCCGGGGGGCGTCCGTTCCATCGATCTGATGGGCAGTGATCACTACTATGCCCCCTCCGTTGCCACCGGAACTTCCCAGACCATTATTACTATGACCGGCACCACCGCCGCCGCCGGGGTGAAGGCGCCAATTGTTGGGGTCGACGGCTGGCTTCCCACCTAATCCCGGAAAATGGCCGTCGCAGCCAAAGGTGGCCGGTTCGTCGTTGATGCCGCCCTGGCCACCGCTGCCGCCATTTCCACCGCCGCCGCCTCCTGAATTGTGGTCGTTGCCGCCGCCGCCACCATTGGCTTGGGGTCCGCGACCAGCGGCCGTTTCAGAAGCATTTATGGCAATGCCTTCTCCCTTCCGGGCACTACGCCAATCAAAGTCGGGATAAACGTAATCGGAAAGTTGGAAAAGCCAACTGCAATCATTGGGGAGTATGGATTCGGAAAGGCCGCCCCGAAAACCCTGTCCTGAGACATCTACCGGCGCATTTAGCGAAATCACACCAGTTACTTCCAATGCCAAAACTCCACCTATCGAACCGTTCCAGGGGAGGGCTTTCAAGGTATCGGTCACCACGGCATTTTCATAAACGGGCAAACGCACCAACTGAACCCGCCCCTCTGGATCGTAGTCCTGAATCACCCAATGGGTCAATGTTATTTGATTGTCGGCGACAGCGGCTATTTCCACCTTTTCCATCAAACCGGCCGAGCCCCACTGCGCGATACTGCCGTAAACGGCGGTATTTGATGGATCGATGAGGGCGCCCTGCATTTGAATCAACAAGGCTTTGTCTCCCGGTTGAAATCCATCGCTGTCGGACACTTCTAAGGTGCTTTCGCAAAAATCGAGGTTCTCGACCACCGCATAGTCATTGATGACGCCTTCCAAGGCCGTTTGACCAATGGCGGCAACCAACACCATATTTACCGCAAGGATAACCAATAAAAATCGCATACAAATTGAATTGGAGGATGACCAAAATGGCAGGTGTACTCAAGAAGCCAACAAAGGTAATAATAAATTGCTTTAGAATAACGAAAACCTAAGTTTCATTCCTATCAAAAAAAGACTATCTTTGCGGCTTCGTTAGAATCCCGGTACCTTTTTACAGGGCTGGCCGGGTATGGTTGAACCAAATAAATTTTAACTTATTTTATGGCAGTAAAGATCAGATTGCAACGGCATGGTCGCAAGAAAGCGCCTTTTTACCATATCGTGGTAGCCGATGCACGCGCCCCCAGAGACGGGCGTTTCATTGAAAAACTGGGTACCTACAACCCGATGACCGTTCCTGCGACCATCGAACTGGACCGGGACAAAGCCTACGACTGGCTTCTAAAAGGAGCCCAACCCACCTACACCGCCCGCGCCATTCTCCGGTTTAAAGGCGTACTGTATCGCAAACACCTGATGAGAGGTGTCAGCAAAGGAGCACTCACACAGGAGCAAGCCGACGAAATGTACGCAAAATGGATCGAGGAAAAAGAAGCCAAGGTGTCTAAACGCCGCGAGCAGGAAGCCGACAAACGCAAACAACGATTGGCTGAGATTTCGGGTAAACCCAAAAAAGTACAAACTCCTGAGCCAGAGGTCGCTGTCGCTAAATCCGCTGCGGCTCCGGTAGCTGAAGAGGCCAAAACATTTGCCGAATCGGTCGAACAGACAACCGTCGAATCCTTTTCTTCAGGTGGCGACACACCTCCTCCTCCAGCAGAAAAGCCCGCTCCGAAAGAAGAGGCAGCTCCCGAGGAAAAACCGGCAGAAGAACCCGCTCCTGTAGCGGAAGAAACACCGGCAGCAGAGGAAGCCAAAGAGGAACCAACTCCCGTAGCGGAAGAGCCCACCCCTCCTCCCCCATCCAATGGCGAGACGACGGCTGATGACCTCAAAAAGATAGAGGGCATTGGCCCCAAAATTGCAGAATTGCTGACAGAAGCAGGCATTGCCACCTTCGCTCAACTGGCAGAAACACAATCCGACAAGATCAAGGAAATATTATCTGCCGCCGGTAATAATTTTGCCACCCACGACCCAACTACCTGGCCCGAACAAGCTAAAATGGCCGCTGAAGGCAAATGGGACGAACTCAAAAAGTGGCAGGATGAACTCGACGGCGGAAAAGATACTTCCGAGTCAAAAGAAGAAAAATCCGATTGATACATTCCACGTAAAAAATTGGCCCTTTTTTACCGGAAAATGCGGATTATTATTATCTTGGCCTTGCTTTGAAAGGAATATCGATTATTATTCGATGCCATGACTTTTACCCTTTCAAAGTTTCCATTACCAGATTTTGAACCTAGTAGGGCTTAATTGTTCTACTAGGTTTACCTTTAAATCCTCCATCGTATTATGAAACCTCTCGATAAAGAATATCAAATCACTTTACAAGAAATTGCTTCCCAAATTCCCACCGCAGAAGCCTACCTCAAATACCAGGAAGAAGAAGAGGAAGAAGATTATCAGCAACTACGCGATGAATTTGAACCCCTCATCAAGGCACTTTACGTAAAAGTAGCCAAGTCGGACCCACTCCAGTTGCACAGCCTGGAAAAACACCTGCTCAACCCCGTTTACGAGGGCATGTTCCTACCACGCATCCTGGGTTACACCGTGTTGCGCGGACAAATAAATGAGGAGTACAAATACACTCTGCCGCAGGAACATTTTAAAGAAGTCCTGTTGACCATTTGCAACTCCTCCAACTTCGAATACCTCCGCAAACGGATCGGACAAACCATCCAAATGGGATTCGGGCTGAGTAGCGACATTTGGGTAACCAACCTCATCAACGATGTGGTCATCAAACAGGTTCGCTACTTTCTCCAAAGCCAAAAACTACCCCGGTACCGCGACCTACGCGAACGACGCATCGGATACGTCAGATACAGCAACCAATTCAAATCAGACTACTACCGGTATGCCCCCTACCCCAAATCGCCCAACGAAATGAAACTCTACTACCCCGGGCTGCTCAACTTCCTGCACTACCGGGTACAAACAAAATTGTCGAACAAAAGCCTGGTAGAACCAACGATGGCCATCATTAAAGACCCCGCATTCCACGGCACTTACGAACACGTCGTCATCACCGGTTTGTTTGCAGGTTATTTCAATTTGAAAAATGCAGAGCAGGAGGAATTCAAAACCATTCTTAACCAACTGAGAAAAGAACGCCCCGAAATCAACGACCTCTGGCTACGGTTTATCCTCGAAACCCACGAAGCCGACATCAATATGGATGGAGCAGCAGAACTCAACATCGCCTCTTACCTCGACAAATCCATCCGCGACGAGATCGCCGAGTACTATACCCTGATGGAAACCGTTCACAGTAAAGGCTACATCCACGACGATGCCATAGAAGCTGTCAAAGTATTCTATGCCAATCACGAGGGCATGTCCGTCATCAACCACTGTGTCCGGCAAACCATCCTCAACTACATCAAGCATTTCCTTCAAAACATCGAACCGGCCCAATACGCCGAATACTTCGAGTTGTCCAAGATTTTTCCAACCTACATGGGCATCTTCTCCAATCAGCAGTTCAATCAGGATCTGAAAGCGCTTTGCATGGCCTACATCAAACGCTGCCTCAGACAGTTTACCGACAAACGGGGAAAGGACTACCAGGACATCAAGAAGTTTGTCAACACCAACTTCCTCGACCTGGAGTTTATGACCAAAAAAGAATTGCTGGAATTTTTTAAGACGAGAAGGAAAAGAAAAGCCGCAGCTACTACAAAATAGCGGTGTACTTCAGGCCATCCTTCCGGAAAATATTCACCTGATGAGGGTGGCAAACCCCTTTTCTTCTACCTGGGTGCCTCGGGGTCCGGTGTAGCGCACTATGCATACGTAGGCTCCATTGGGCGACATTTTTCCAACATTGTTTTTACGGCCGTTCCATCCTTCATTGGGGTCGTTGGTATAAAATACAACGCCACCGTATCTGTCCCAAATAGTCATCTCAAAATCGCGGATGCCGCGGAAATAGCCGCCTCCCTTGAATTCGTCATTGACCGTGTCGTTGTTGGGTGTAAAAGCATTGGGCAGGAAATAGGTGATCTCAGGGGTGACATCAATCCGCTTAACGATCGTATCCTCACACCCATAAATGTGCATAATGGCCAATTGAACATCCACAAACCCCGTGTCCGGAAAAGTGAATACCGGGTCGGGACCCAATGTTTTGCCATAATCGCCGAATTCCCAGGCCCAGAAAGCGGCCCGTTTGGAGCGATCCATAAATTCTACCGTCGGATTGAAATTGGAAATATAACTGGGCGGCGCATATACGAAATCCGCCACCGGCATAGAATCCACATCGATCCACTTTGGGAAAAAAGCCTCCTCAAAGCAACCAATAGGCGAAGTAACCTCCACGTGGATATCAAAATTGCCGGGAACCAGGTACGTATGGGTTGGACTGATCTCCGTGCTCGTAGAATCATCTCCAAAGCTCCACAAAATGTCATAGGTTTCATCAATAGGCCACGACAAATTGGTGAAGGTCACCTCCAGTGGAGGGCACCCCACCGATTCGCTCGGCTCAAAAATAATAGCCTTAGGTGCCGGCTGCCAGGTTAAGGGTTTTTCAATAGAATAGACACAGCCCAATGTATCTTCCGCTGTAAGATTGACGGCAAAAATGCCAGGATCGTCGTACTCATAAGTAGGATTCTCCTCATCAGAGCCATTTCCGTCGCCATAGGTCCAGGCCCAGCTTTCCAATGCCGCTCCATTGAGATCGGTGAGGTTTTTGAAATCCACCGGCCCCGCTACGCAGGTATCGTACACCCCTTCAAAGTCGAGATACATAGGAGGTGCAATGGTTATTTCCAAAAAGGCGGAGTCGGTACAGGTCGTGCCCGGATTCAGCACCATCGTACCGGTGTAAAATCCGGGACCGGGAAAGGCCACTGTCACATCGCGGGTGTCATAACTGAGGGGCAATCCGGTGCCAGGGTCCGGAACATCGAATGTCCATTCATACTCGTAGATGTTCGCTTCAACGGTACTTTCATTGACAAAAACAATGATGGAGTCTTCGCAGGCAGATAACAAATAGGTATCCGTGCCGACCAATATCCCATCTATATCGGCATTGACAATGGGTGTGCAAACCGAAGTATTGAACTGAAAATCCCGCCTGACAATACTCAATAGTTCTCCATTTCTGTATTCTTCCACGCAAATGCCCACTACAAACTGACCTTGATTGATGGGTGTCCCCGTGATCAAACCCGTTTGCGGATCGATGCTGATCTGCGGATTGCCGCCCATTGGATTCAGGGCACTGTAATTGGGAATGACAAAATCAACCGTTTCGTAAGGAGGAGGGTCATCCGGGTCGGGGTTGGGAATGGTCTGAGAGCCTCCATGCAGGGGCGCACAAAAACTGTACACCAACTGATCGCCCTGGTTATCGACGGCGCTGTGGTCGTAATTGAGTGGAAAATCGGCACATATCACCGGAGGTGGCAATTCCGTAAAGTAGGGCGAATCGTTGCACTCCGACTGGCCGAGGGGAGTAATTTCAATGTAAAAAGTAGACCCCGCTGCCTGTGGATTGATGATATTGGAAATGGAATTGTTCCGGCAACAACGCTGATATACTACGTGATATGATTCAGTGGCTACGGGCAAACTCACGGTAAAATAATAGTCGCCCCGCTCAACACAGATGTTAGGCGGTACTTCTACACAGGGGTTGTTGTCGTTGGGGTCGATCAATTCAATATTTGGAGCTGGCAATGTGGCAATGGTGTATTGGTTGTCTCCCAGATAAATGGTCACCAAGCCCTGCTGGACGCCTGGCAACCCATCAAATGGAGCCTGCCCATTAAAACAATCCCGATACATTTTGAGGTTAAAATTGTAAATTTTATTACCTGGTTCGGCGGGATCATCCCCCTGACAATCATAGGTCAGTTCTCCACCTACAATGTGAGTAGCATTTACCGAAAGGGGAAAGAACAGAATCAACAATAACAAACTGATGAGAGATAAAAGTCGCTTTTTCATTTTTTGTTTTTGTTTTCAATTTTCTACTCTCTTCTCCCATACTGGAATTCACCTCCTCAAGTTACCACAAATAACCTGACATTAAAAGAATTGCCACCGAATTAACCGCTTTATTGGCTAACGGTAGACAAAACTACGTTCCAAACCAAAAAACTTTACTTAATAAGCGTAGCATGCCCCTTCAGCCGGAAAGGCTCCCCGCGGGGCCCTGTGAAAGTAGTCAGATAGATGTATACCCCGACGGGCGACATGACCCCAACATTGTTTTTACGGCCATTCCAACCTTCAAATGGGTCATTGGTTTCAAAAATCATTTCGCCCCAGCGGTTCCAGATCGTCATGCTGAAATCGGTGATGCCGCCGAAAACCCCTGTACCCATAAACAGATCATTGATTGCATCGTAATTGGGCGAAAAGGCATTGGGCATGTAGTATCTGATCTCGGGAATGACGTCTAATATCGCAACCGCTGTATCAGGGCAGCCACTTTCGTGGAAAACGATTTGAAGTACTTCCTGTTTGCCCGTGTCCGGGAAAGTAAAAACCGGATTTTGCAGATTAGAGGTCCCGTGAGTTCCAAATATCCACTCCCATTCTACGGCATCCTGGGATAGGTCGGTGAAGGTAGCGGTGCTTTCAAAATTGTTCAACGATTTGGGATTGTAGTCAAACCCAGCCACGGGAGAGCCAAGCACGGTCACCCAATCGTCCCAGGAAGCATCTGTATGGCATCCTATGGGCGAAGTGATATCGACCGAGACGCTGTACACCCCTTCTTCATACACATGGGTGGGGCTGACCTCATTGGCCGTGGTGCCGTCGCCAAAGTCCCAGATGATATCATAGGTGGAGTCGACCGGAAATGAAAGGTTGCTGAAAAAAACTTCCAACGGTTCACACCCATAAAAAGAAGTGGGTTCGATTACTACCAGGGCGGGTACCGGAAAATAAGGAATGGGGATCACCTCTGTATCCATACAGCCGTTGATGTCGGTAACGGTCAGGGATACCGGCAGGTTGCCCGGCACCATATATAAATGTTCGGGATGCTGATCAGTGGAATTATTGCCATCACCAAAGTTCCAATCCCAGGAGACCATCGTGCCGCTACCCGTGGTCGACAGGTCGGTAAAAACAACTGGCGCCGACACACAAGTATCGTACACAAAACTAAAATCGGCATTTATCTCTGGCAGGATGTTGACTTCGATGAAGGCCGTATCGCTGCATTCAGTATCGGGATTGAGGAGGAGGGTGCCGTTGTAGGTCCCGAGCCCTGGGAACTCTATAGAGGGGTCCCATTCGCTGGGTTGGGCGGGGCCACTCGGCAAATCGAATGACCATTGGTAATCTACGATGTTTTGTTGCTGGATGCTTTGGTTGTCAAAAACCACTGTGTTATTGCCGCAAGAGAGAATGATAAATTCGTTATCGTTGATCACCTCATCGGCACCGATCAGGGCATCTACTACTGGTGTGCAACTGGTAACGTTGAATTGGAAATCACGGCGCACCGTACTCATCAATACGCCGTTGCGGTATTCTTCCACACAGACGCCCACCACAAATTGCCCCAGTATATCGGGAACGCCGCTGATCAGGCCTGTATTTGGATCGATGGTCACCTGTGGGTCGCCAGCCATCGGATTGAGCGCATCAAATGTGGGCAATAGAAAATTCACATTGGGAAATGGCGGCGGGCAGGCCGGGTCGGGTGCTACGCCGTTGCAGGCGCTGGGGTCGCCGGGCATTTCGGGAGTGCCTTCAACACCTCCTCCCAGCAAAGGGCTGCAAAAAGAGTAGACCAGTTGGTCGCCATCGGGATCGGTAGCAGAGTGGTCGAAGTTGATGTCCTGCCCGGCACAAATGACAATGGGCGGAAAATCGTTGAACACAGGGCTGTCGTTGCATTCTGACTGTGCCTCTGACGTCAATTCAATGGTATAGGTGGCACCTGACTCTTCGGGGTTGACCAGGTTGTTGATCGTATTGTTTCTGCAACAACGCTGGTAAACGATGTGGTAACTTTGACTGGAGAAAGGCAGGTCGGTGGTAAATTCATAAGTGGCCTTCTCCACACAGACGGGCAGGACTTCCATGCAGGGCCCAACATCCGGAGGAATTTGCTGGATGGGCCCGGAAATTCCAACCATTGGCACTTCCTCAAAAAGAGAAAAGGGAGACCCGTTCCCACGATAAATGGTCACCACGGCAGGGTCATCGAATTCGGCGCCGTCCGATCCGCAGTCCCGATAGATCGACATCGTAAAAGTATAGGAACCATTGCCATTGCAAACGTAGGTGATCTCTCCTCCAATGATGTGGCGTCCCATCAGGTTGGAAGCAATGAAAAGGAGGAAAATGGTAGTTATATTTCGCTTAATATATTTGTCCAAGAACGTTTGATTTTAGTATAAGGAGACCGATTGAATCCATTTCGTTGCTTATGCGTTATGCAATAAGCTATATTTGTAGTGTCCCCTACAAAACGTTGAACCGGCACATAATATGATATAAATAGAATTCAAACCCCAAGATAAAAATTAAATTGGTCTTCTCTGCGTTATTATTTGATCTTCCAGAATGAAACGCCTGTTGAAGATCGGGTAAGCAATTGTAACATTAAAATCGTTAGTGGCAGTTGCTCAGGTAAATTTATCACTAAACGATCGGATTATGTCCCAACCTCTACGCAAAACAAACGCAATGTCGGAAACAAATTTAAATGAATTCCACTTTGAAAAAGAACCAATCAATGACATAAGCGAAATTTTACATAAAGGAGGTACCATATTGTACCCTACCGATACCATTTGGGGCATTGGCTGCGATGCCACCAATCCCCACGCCGTCGAAAAAATCTATGCCCTCAAACAAAGAGACCGCGACAAACCTCTAAGCCTCCTGGTCAGCTCCATTGAAATGATTAAGCAGTATATCGGGCACCTCCACCCCCGCATCGAGACCTTGCTGTCACACCATGTACGCCCATTGACCGTGGTATACGAAGGTGCCCGCAACCTCCCTGCCAACCTCGTCGCCAAAGACGGCAGCATCGCCATGCGTATCCCTCAAAACGAATTTTGCAGGCAGCTTATCCACCATTTCGGCAAACCCATCACCTCCACTTCTGCCAACCTCAGCGGAGCCTCCTTCCCCACCCACTTCGGTGCCATCAGCCTGGCCATCGTGCGGGGAGTAGACTACGTCGTCCGGCAGCGGCAAAAGGAAACTGAGCCGGGTCAACCCAGCGTTATCATCAAAGCCGGCCACAATGGGGAGATCACCTTTTTGAGGGAATGACCGGGGAAGTTCAAGTTCAAGAACAAAGTTTTAAGTTCAAAGGGTACTTTGACAACTACTGATTGACATTTGCAATTATATAACAATGACCCTCGTTTGTCGCGGCCCGCTTGCCGACCGACAGGCGAGCTGCATGGATGCGAATCAACACATCAACTAAGCAGCATATCAGCACATCCCCCTCAAGGCTTCAAATGCCCATCCAGCCATTCAAAAAATACCCGCTGCCAAAGGATCCCGTTCTGAGGTTTAAGAACCCAATGCCCTTCGTTGGGGAAATACAGAAACCGGCTCGGTATCCCTTGCAGTTGTGCGGCCTGGAAAGCCTGCATCCCCTCCGCTTCCGGCACCCTAAAATCTTTACCGCCGTGGATCACCAGAATCGGAGTGTCCCAATTGCCTACAAAATTATGAGGTGAATCAGTTAGGTAGGATTCCGGAACCTCTTTTTGCCAAAATGGCCCTTTCAAATCCCAGTTGGCGAAAAACATCTCTTCGGTGGTGCCATACCAGCTCACCAGGTTGTACAGCCCGGCATGAGAAATGAATGTTTTGAATCGCTCCTGGTGGTTGCCGGCCAGCCAATACACGGAGTACCCGCCAAAGCTGGCTCCTACGGCCCCCAGCCTGTTTTCGTCGATGTAGGGTTCTTTCTTGGCATCGTCGATGGCTGTCAGCAGATCGGTCATGGCCTGCCCGCCCCAGTCGCCGCTGATCTGTTCGTTCCATTCCTGCCCAAATGAAGGTAGCCCTCTGCGGTTGGGTGCCACCACGATGTAGTCATTGGCGGCCATCATCTGAAAATTCCAGCGGTACGACCAAAACTGACTGACCGTCGACTGTGGGCCGCCCTGACAATACAGCAGCGCAGGATACTTCTTGTTGGGATCGAAATCGGGAGGGTAGATCATCCAGACCAGCATGTCTTTTCCATCCGTTGTTTTTACCCACCGCTCTTTGACCTCGCCCATTTTAACGGTACTCAGCAGCCCTCTGTTGATACTTGTCAGTTGGCGGGCCGTTCCGTTTTGCGAATCTACCCGATACAGCTCGTGAGGCATCGACATAGATGCCCGACTCGCAATGAGGTGGCCGCCATTGGGAACGAACCCATAGTAGTTGTGCTGGCCCCTGGTGATTTGTCGAACCTGCCGGGTGTCCACCTCCAATGCAAACAACTGATAGGTACCTTTGGTAGCGGCGGTGAAATAGACCGTTTTACCATCCGGTGAATACTTCGGTGAACTGGCACTAAGGTCTTGGCCTTCTGTTAGTTCCAGCTTTTTATTAGACAAAAGGTCGAGCCAAAATATGCGGTTACGATCTGCCTCGTATCCCTCTCTTTTCATACTGCTCCAGATCATCGATTTACCGTCGGGCGCGAACACCGGAGCAATATCGTATCCATTCATACCTTTGGTCAGGTTGGTCGTCACGCCCGTTTCGATTTCGTAAAGGTAAATGTCGGTGTTGGTGCTTTCCGCAAAATCCCTGCCCTTCAACTTCTTACAGGTGTAGGCGATGAACTTCCCATCGGGGCTGAAAGCGATCTGTTCCATCCCGCCGAAGGGGTTGACGGGCGAATCGTAGGCGCCATCCATAATGTTGACCGGCTCGGGGGCCAGTTGTCCGTTGCGGTAGCCTATCCAATGAATCTGACTGTATTTGTAATCGTGCCAATGGTCCCAGTGGCGATACATCAGATCATCGATGATCCGGGCGTCGGCTTTGGGGAGGTCGCCGTATTTTTCATTGGGGGCGAGGTCGTATTTTACGTCGGTGATGAACAGTAGTTTATCGCCGGAGGGAGCATAGGCAAAGCCGTTCATGGACTGCTCCGAGAGGACTTTTATGTTGTTGCCTTCCAGGTCCATTTCATGGAGGAAACCATTTTTCAGGAATCCGATGCGTTTGCCGTCAGGCGAAAAACGGGCATTGTGCTCGCTTTCCGGCGTATGGGTGAGCCGGACGGGATTGCCATTGGAAGTCGACTTCAAAAACAGATCTGTCGAACCGGAATTGGCCACCTTGTCGTAATAGCGGATGCCATAAACCATCTGTTTTCCATCAGGGGATACGTCCTGAAGGGACACCCTTCCGAATTGCCACAGCAGCTCGGGGGTCAGCCGCTTGCTTTGCGCAAAAAGGATAGTGGTCATCAATATCAAACAGATCGTACCTATTGTATTTTTCATAATTCGGTATTTTAATGAGCCGCTAAATTAAATAAATCCGGGGGCTTTCTTACCTTTCGGAAAAAAGGGGGGGGGATGTAAGATCAAGTTCAAGAGAAAAGTTTAAAGTTCAAAGAGTGCGGCGGTTGGCTTTTAGTAGTTTCTATGATAATTCCAATTTTCAACCAGCACTTGATTTGGCCTTGTGCAAATGGTTTTGATCTTGATTCTTGAACTTGATTCTGGTTATAAACCGCTACAACCAACAACAAATGCCAAAACAAAAAAAACGCTGTGGATGGGGCACTCACCCCGACATTTATGTGACCTACCACGACGAAGAATGGGGTGTACCCGTCAGCGATGATCGCCAACTCTTTGAAATGCTACTCCTGGAAGGGGCTCAGGCCGGGTTGAGTTGGTTGACCGTTTTACAAAAGCGGGAAAATTACCGAAAGGCATTCAACCAGTTTGACCCAAAAAAAATAGCCCGGTACACAGACGCTAAAAAAGTCCGGCTGCTGCAAAATCCCGGTATCATCCGCAACCGGTTGAAAGTAAATGCGGCGGTAGTGAATGCCCGGGCCTTTTTGAAGGTGGTCGAAGAGTTTGGCAGTTTCGATGCGTATATATGGTCCTTTGTAAATGGCAAGACTATTGTCAACAAATTCAAAAACTTAGGCGACGTACCAGCCAGCACCCCGGAAAGCGATGCCATGTCGAAGGACCTTAAAAAGCGGGGATTCAAATTCGTCGGATCGACCATTTGCTATGCTTTTATGCAAGCCACCGGAATGGTCAACGACCATACCACCGATTGTTTTAGATACAAAGAAGTGAAAAAACTGGCTAGAAAATGACCTCTTCGTTCTGTTGAGATTTCCGGCCTCTTCCTGGTTTTGCGGCCTTTTACTCCTGGTATTTCTCCTTTTTTCTGCTCTTTTCCGCTTAAAATGGTCGAAAATCGCCTTTATTTCCACAATTAACAGCAGTTTAACAATAAAAACATTGTCAAATTTTGACAATCCAATTGTTGTTAAGTAGCTTTGTGTCAAACAAATCATCCATGAGAAATATCGTAGGACAAACGCCCAGGGGCAATGACTTTTATCCCAGGGACATGGTCATCAACAAGATATACCGGCGCCTCGATGCCGGCAGTCACATCTTCCTCTCTGCTCCCCGTCGGGCAGGTAAGACTTCCATCATGCGCTATATGGAAGAGTTTCCCCTAAAGGGATATGCCTTTGTATACATCAATGTGGAAGACGTCGAAGACTCTGAAGATTACTTCCGCTCTCTGTCGGAGGCACTGCTCAACAGCCATGCCGTTACCAAAATGATGAAGGCTTCCAAAAAAACCCAAAGCCTATTTGAAGAATTCGCCGACCACATCAAAAGCATCAAGGTTTGGAACATCGAGATCGAAACCCAGTCGAAGGAACAGCCCAAATACAGCCGTGAATTTGAAAAACTGATGAGTGAACTGGACACCAAGTCATTCACCATCGTCATGCTGATTGACGAATTTCCGGTAACGGTAGAACAGATCGAAAAGAAACACGACATCGACGAAGCCCGCCGGTTTCTGCACATCAACCGAAGCATCCGCCAACGGGCCAAACGCGGTATACAATTTCTGTACACCGGCTCCATTGGCCTGCCCAACATCGCCCGCAAGATGAACGCCACTGCCACCATCAATGACCTCAACGTGGTGGAGGTGCCCCCGCTGAGCAAAAAGGAAGCAGCTGATTTTATCCGTCGATTGTTCAAACACTATAAGGTAAAACACGAAAGAGGAGTAGTCAACTACATCCTGGAAAAGTTGCGTTGGCTGATGCCGTTTTTCATCCAGTTGGTCGTGCAAATGCTGATCGACGAATTTGAAATATCCGGCCAGCCGACCAACCGGATTATGGTCGATAAAGTATTCGATAAAGCCAGCAACCACCGAAACAATATCTATTTCGAAAATTACTACAGCCGGCTCAACAAGTCACTTGTAAAAGAAGAAAGCGTTCTCGCAAAAGAGATCCTCTCAAAGATTGCCATCGAAAATGAAATACCGCTGGATGCCTTCAAAGGAGTGCCCGATGCAACAGCCGTGTTGGAAATCCTGCAATTCGACGGATACATAAACGACAACGGAAACTCCTATAAATTCAACTCTCCCATCCTGCAAAACTGGTGGAAGAAGTATGCTATAGACTAGTAATGCCGAAATTGATGAAGCTCAACAACTGGCTTCTCAAAAACAAGGGTAGCAGCACCACTTTGTCTAAGCATGAAAAATGTTTACCCCCGATTTGCATCAAATAATTCCACGATTCCATGTCAAAAAAAACGGTAGCCTCTATTTACAATCCCAAAAATCAATCGCCCGGTGAGTTGATTGAGCATTTCATCGTACGCAAAAGACTGTTTGAAAAGTTATTTGCCGATATCAAATCGGCCAAGATGACCTATCCCGAACAGCACTACCTGCTAGAGGGTAAATGCGGCATGGGCAAAACCACCCTTCTGCTTCGGCTGGCCTACGCCGTCGAAAACGATCCCGAACTCAGTCAATGGTTGATCCCCATCAATTTCAATGAGGAAGAGTACAGCATTCGCAAATTGTTCCGCTTCTGGGAACGCCTACTCCAGATGTTGGCCGACAAGGAGCCCCATTGGCACGACCTGTCAAACCAGATGGAGCAATTGTCGAAACAACACCCCACCGATGACGAGTACGAAAGAGCTCTTTTCGAGTTACTAACAACAATCTTACAAAAACACGGCAAAAAAGTATTGCTCTTCATCGACAATTTTGGGGATATGTTCCAAAAATTTACCGACCTGGAAGCACACCGCTTGCGCAAAATACTACAGTCATCCGCTGACCTACGCATTATTGCCGCCTCCTCCGTTGTGCTGGAAGCCTTTTATCAATACAACCACCCGTTTTATGAGTTTTTCAAAGTGGAGCGACTCGAAGGACTGGACACCGAGCAAACCAAACAACTTCTGCTCCAACTCGGAAAACTCTACCGCCAAAACGCCATCGACGATTTGGTGGCCAACCAGCCCGGTCGCATCGAAGCCCTGCGGCGACTGACGGGTGGGGTTACCAGAACCATCATCCTGCTGTTCGAGATATTCGCCGACGACCACAACGGCAACAGCTTCATCGACCTCGAAAAGGTGCTCGACCGGGTAACACCCCTGTACAAACACCGAATGGACGACCTCTCCCCTCCCCAACAGGAAGTGGTCGAAACCATCGCACTCAACTGGGACGCCATCAGCGTAAGAGAAATACAACAACAAACCCGAATAGAGAGCAAGCTCATCTCCGCCCTCCTCCAGCAACTCACCAAACACGAGATCGTCACCAAGATAAAGACCCACACTAAAAACCACCTTTACCAGATCAGCGAACGCTTTTTCAACATCTGGTACCTGATGCGAAACGGGCGCAACTCCCACCGTCAAAAGGTACTGTGGCTGGTACGCTTCCTCGAACAATGGTGCAATGCCAGCGAAATTGAAGCCCGCACCCAACAACATATCGACCAACTCCAAAAGGGTAATTACCATCCCCACGGCGCCATTATGCTCTCCGAAGCACTGGCCCTTACCCACCACTTGAGCAGCCAGAACCAACACCGTCTGCTGGGAGCCACCCGCCATTTTTTAGAACAAACCAACAAGGGGGCCCCACTCATTCAGTCGGACATCGAACTAATGGAACGGGCCACCTACGCCGTCCAACAAAAAAACTACAACCTGGCACTCAACTGCCTGATGAAAATGAAAGACAAAAACGATTTCGCCATAGGATGGACCTACCACAATGGAAAAAGGGATTTCGATAAGGCTGAAAAACACTACCGGCGAGCAGCAAGACAAGGGCATCCGGCTGCTCTCAACAACCTGGGAGTGTTGTACGAACGCATCCACGGCAAACCCAAAAAAGCAGAATCCTTCTACAAAAAGGCAGCCGACCATCAACTACCCGACGCACTGTACAACCTGGGGCTTTTTTACAAAAACCAAAAACAGGATTTTGCGAAAGCAGAGCAGTGCTACCTCGAAGCCATCAAAAATAAACCGGATAAGGACATACTTTTTAATCTGGCCAACCTCTACGCCAATCACCTCCACCAACCCGACGATGCCATCGCCTATTACAAAGCCGCCATCGCAAAAGGACAAATGCAGGCCATGAGCAATCTGGCCTACCTCTACCTGGAAGAATACCAGTCTGTCGATGAGGCTACTCACTATTTCAAAATGGCCATCGAAAACGGTTTGCTCTATTCAGATGACTTCATCACCATCTGTGAAGAATACCCCGTCAACTTCCATTTCCTGTACCTAATGGCAGCTGGAGAAAGCGAATTCCTGTATCGGCATTTTAACACTGATCAGGCCGGGAAAAAAAGGTTGAAAGACCGACTTAAACCTATTTACTATACGGCTCTTTATTTTTTGAAAGATGATTATCCGGCTGAATGGCTCCGCATGGGGGATGAGCTAGAGGAAACTGTTATGGAATTGGTGGATAGGGTTCGGAAAATGGGGGAATGATGGTGTCAAGGGGAGCATCGCTATGCGCCGCGTTGGTTTGGGGCGTTTCCTACCATTAGGTCAAGGGTGGGTGCCAAATTGTATCGGCAAAAATTATTCAGAGCTATTCCCCCGACCGTTTAATCTTACGCCCGCTTCCTTTTCTTATTCACCGGCTGGGCAACCGGTTCTTCTGCTTCCTCATGGAGCCATTCTTTGACCACATCGGGCAAAATGTCCTTGACAGAAGCATCGCTACCGGAGAAATAAAACAAGCCGCCCAGGACAGCAACGTGAAAAAATACGGTAAAACAAATCGCTTTGAAGCGGTTGAGACGGGCTGATCTTTCAAAACGCGGATTGGTGGTCATGGCCAAGGGTTTTTTATGATGGTTGGAAATGAGTTGATAAAAAACAACGATGGTTTACAAATACAAATGTTCAAAATCCTGTAAATCCATCGTTCTGTTGTGTACTTTTGACTATAATCTCTGCCCGGGGTTTACTGACCTTTGCTAATTTTTTGAAAAAAAACTCGATATGAAATACGCCACCCTCCTCCTTTGTAGTATTTGCTTCCTTCTGGCCGCCTGCACCGATCCAACTCCGGCTACTTCTACGGCATCAGAAAATACGGTGAACGAACCGGCCCCCGTCAACGTGCCCATCAACCAACCCGGCCCGGATACAGCCCCCAAAGGCATCACCATGAACGACCTCCAGGCCTGGGAAAAATCGGGCCAGGTGATGGCATTCAGCAGCTTTAATACGGAGTTGAAAAAAGCCCATAAGGATGGGGCAGATTGGACAAAGTCTCCCTTACTCGTCGCGCTGCAATTTGCAGGGCCGGAGATGTCGTCGAGGGTCAAAACGGTTCGGGCAGAAAGCACCAGCGGTGGCGAGTCGTTTACCAAACTGCTGGTATACGTGGAAGAAGATGGCTACCTCGACGACTCTGTCCGTGGCCGGATGATCCTGTTGCGGATGGAATCAACCGGCCAACAATGGCAACTGACCAAAGCAACCCAGGTCTGGAAATGCTGGAAGAACCGGGGGCACGAAGATTACAGCAGCACCCCCTGCAAGTAGTCGGCGAATTTATTCGCCTGACTTTCCAACCAGCCCCATCAATGCGTATGCCCATTCTTTGTATGCTCCGCCAGGGCCACATAATCCATCCCACATACTGGGCAGACTCCAGCCTTATCGCTGCCACTACCCTCGCAGTGCATCGGACAAACATATGCCGAGGTATGGGCAGGCGTATCGCCGTGTGCTTTGGAAGGTTCTTTAGTAATTGGCTTTTTAGAAGTGTGCGCAGGATCAACAGCCCCACCACAGGAAAGGCAACAGGCAGCTACCAGAAGCACGACTGCAAAAAGTACTTGTCGAAAGGGAATAAAGGTCATTTCTTAAAAATTTGGTTATAAAATTCAATCAATTTCTGCTCTTCCTTTTTCCAATGGAGAACGGTTTTGGCTTCGCGGGTATTTTCCTTCAGGCGGTTGTAAAGGGCCTCATCAGTCAATAAGTATCGAATGGAGCTGGTGAGGGTTTCCATTTTAAGATCGGGGATCAGGAGGGCAATGTCGAACTGGTCGTTCAACAACCGGTATTCAGGAAAATCCATATGGATCGCCGGTACCTCGGCCTGGATATAGTCAAATGCTTTATTGGCCAGGGAGTAGTAATAGTTGAGGCCCTTATTTTCCAACAGGTTGAGACCAATCCAGGCTTTTTGGGTGACGGCCTTCAATTCATCGGGACGAAGATAGCCCAGGAATTTGATTTTGTCGGCGGTTCCATTTACCCTCACCTGCTTTCGCAAAATGGCGGATAAGTCCCCCTCTCCTGCCAGCCACAATTCAACACCTTCCAACTGGCTCATGGCCTCAACAATTTCCGGCAAGCCGCGGCCGTCGTTGAGTGCGCCCTGATACAGGATTATTTTTTTTGTAAAAACAGGCTCTTCTGTTTTCAGGGGTTGGGGCATGGGCACATTGCGGATCACCTCAAAGAATACTCCGTACTGCTCTTTAAAAATTCCGGCCAGGCTCCGACAAACTGTATACGCCCCTCCTACTCTGGGAATGCAAAACCTGCCCACCGCCGACCAGATTTTTCTCACAGCAGGCCTATCGGTCAATTCGGGCAACCCGATAAAATATTCATGCGCATCGTATACCACTACTTGCCTTTTGAGCCCACCCATCAGCACAGCAGGCAACAAGGTATCGAGGTCGATCCCGCATACGACATCAAACCGATTCATCACCAGAAAAAAAAACAGACGTAAATTGTACTCCAGATAAAATAATTTTCCCTTCTGAAAATGACAGCGCAACCGCTTTTGCGCGAAAGCGCGCTCCTTCAATGGCAAACTGTCTTTTTTAAGCCTGCCGACCAATAACACGGTGTACCCGTTTTGTTGCAAGCTCGTGCAAATGCGGATCATCCGCTGGTCGTAGTTGAGGTCGTTGGTGACGGTAAATACGAGACGCTTCACGGGGCAGGGGGTTTCCAGGTCAGTAGGTCATTTTCTGTTTCGATGTATCCTTCGTCGAGCAATAATTCAATGGCTTTCAACACCTGGTTTTCCCGACGGGGGGCAAAGGCATGGACTACTTCGCGCACGGCCAGGGAGTTGCCTTGCAAGAGCTTTTCGATCTTTTCTTTGTATCGGAGAAAGTCCTCCTTGGAAAGATCAACTTTGTGACGATTGAGACAGACATCGCATTGACCGCAGTTGGTCGCGCTGCTTTCGCCAAAATAGTCGAGCAATTGACGTTGGCGACAGACGGGGTCTTCGGCGTAGGCAATCATTTTCTTGATGCGTTCCTGCTGTCGGTTCTTTCTAAAGTCGTACAATTTCTGATCGATGGTCAGATTGGCCAGGCTGCTCCGGTCTTCCAGAAAAATGATCTGAGGGGCATCTTTTTTGGGCTGGTAGTCGATGATGTTTTCTTTGTGCAAGCGGGCCAATTGGGCTTCCAACTGGTTTTGTGAAATCCTGAGAAAGGAAGCCAACTGGCGTTCGTTGATGGACACATAGTGGTGGAAAGCGCCTTCCGTGCTTCGAAGTATCGCTTTCAGCAAAGTGTCTAAGTCTTTGTTTTTCAGTTGGTAATCGTACAATTTATCTTTTGAAACTTTTATCGTCAACTGGGAAGGTAGAAAGACCGACTCGCTCAATACCAGCCAACCCGCCTGCTCCAACAATTTCAAACTGCTGTGAACAATACGGGGCTGGAGCCCAAACTTTTTGCAAAAATCGACCAGGTGAAAGTTGAAACTCTGGCCGGCACCGCCCCCCGTCGCCAATTGAAAATAACTGCCCAGTGCCTGATAGACCTGCTTGATGGTTTTGATGGGCGGAAACGACAGAGCCAACTGGCGCTCCAGTGCCTGACCATCAGCGGCGTTGTACAACAACACGGCATAAGATTTTTTTCCGTCGCGCCCTCCCCTCCCCGCTTCCTGGAAATAGGCCTCGGGGCTCTCCGGCAAATCGAGGTGAACAACCGTGCGCACATCCGGCTTGTCGATGCCCATCCCAAAGGCGTTGGTGCAGGCTATGACGCGGATCTTGCCATTGATCCATGCCTCCTGTTTGGCCGACCGCTCTTCGGTACTGAGGCCGGCGTGGTAAAAATCGGCAGCGATCCCTTTTCTGGATAACAATAAGGCTACGTCTTTGGTGCGTTTGCGGCTTCTGACGTAGACGATTCCCGTCCCTTTAACCTTTCGGAGAATATCTAACAGCTTTTTTTCTTTGGCCTCCTGGGGCAAAACGACGTAGGCGAGGTTGTCTCTGACAAAGCTTTTTTGGAAAACCACGCCGTTGCGAAAGGAGAGTTTTTCCTGTATATCTTCCACTACTTTGGGAGTGGCGGTAGCGGTGAGCGCAATGATGGAGGTGTCGGGAAGCAGATCCCTGATCTGTGCAATGTCGAGGTAAGCGGGCCGGAAATCGTACCCCCATTGAGAAATGCAGTGGGCTTCATCGACTGCGATGAGGTTGACCGACATTTTTTTGAGGCGTTCCTGGAGCAGTTCTGTTTTCAGTCTTTCAGGAGAGACGTACAAGAGTTTGAGTCCACCATACACGGCGTTGTCGAGGATGCGGTCGATGTCACGGTAGCGCATACCGGAGTAAATAGCTTCGGCGGAGATGTTTTTTTGTTTGAGGTGGTAGACCTGGTCTTTCATCAGGGCGATCAAGGGCGATACGACCAGACAGATGCCATCTCGACAGAGGGCCGGCACCTGAAAGCAAATGGATTTGCCCCCACCAGTTGGCAACAGGGCCAAGGTGTCCTGTCCGTCCAAAGCGGATTGGATGATGTCTTCCTGAAGAGGTCGGAAAGCGTCGTATCCCCAAAATTGTTGTAGTGCTTCAAGCGGTTTCAAATCGATGTCGTTTTTGCCGAGCAAGCCCGAAAGAGCAAAATACGACAATCCCGGGATAAAATTAAAATCCGGGGCATCCCGACTTACCTGAACGGTTGCGGTTGCGGAAGCCCGCCAGTCCGTTGTCGAGAAAATTATAGGAGATGGTGACGCCGCCCATGAGATACCAGTCGTTGTCGCCGGGGTCGCCTCTGGCTTCCCCACCTTGCTTGACAAGGCCGGTTCGATTGCCTAAGGCAGCAGCGGTTTCGCCCCTCGATTCGAGCAAAACGGCATCGGCGGCATAGGTGCCGCTAACGTCGTCAAGGTAATCGGTAAAGGTCATTCGCGATCCCATTTCGACGCCGATGTTCCAGGCGTCGTTGAGCGCGAATTTGGCGCCAATGCCCATTGGAATGGAAAATTGAATTTGTTTGTAAAATACTTTTTCAGGATACTGTGGCAGGCCCTGTCCTTCGGTACCCAGGGGTTGGAGGGCAACCCAGTTGCCGTCGTATTTTGCCCTTGGATTGAAGTGGAAGGCAGCGATACCGCCGAAGATGTAAGGGGAAAAGATACGGCTTAGGTTGTAGGGCTGATAGCCGAGAATGTTAAATTCTCCGGTGATGGCCAGCTCGGTTACAGACGACCGGAAGCTCAGATTGCGTTCGAGACGCCAGTCAGCGGTCGAGTTAGCATCGCTACCGGAAATAGAGCCGTAGGTCAATCCGAGTTTTACGGCGACAAAATCACCAAAATTGTGGCGATAAAAGCCTCCAACGGAGACGTGTGTTTCGTTGATGTTGGACCAAATGTTGGACGGTGACAGGTCGCCCTGATACACGGAAGCCCCTAAAATAAGGCCTGCCTCCCCGTGTTGGGAAAAGACAGAAAGGGGTAATAACATCAAAAAGGGCAGGAAAATGTTTTTGAACATAGTATTTGAAAGGTGTTAATGGGAAAATCAATGGATTTGCAACGACCAGCCTGGTAAGGAAATTACCTATTAGGGCGGCAAAATTAAAACCGGGGTGTGAAATGAGACACAAAAATAACAATTTTCGGGGCATACATAGTCGTTTTTGGTTATATTTCTGTTGGCTCTGTCACAAATTTACCGTTGCTGCGGCAGAAATGTCGCCTGATTGCAACTTATTTTCGGCGAAAGCCTGCTGTTGGTCGGACGACTGTCTTTATACATCTATAAATCACATTTATGGAATCGAATTCGTTATAAATACCGTATTTTTGCATGAATTTGTTTTGTTTATAAAAAGAGATTATGTATGAAAAATTTGTATGGAGCCCAAATGTTCTTTTTTGTCCACTTTGGTTCCTATACAAAAAATCCAAACATAATCTCTAAACAACTTTTGAAATCTCTTTAAAATTTTGAACATGAAACTCAACTTGTTTTTTCTTTTTTCCCTGTTATTCAGTGGCAGTTTGATGGCCCAGGACAGTGCCCCCGAAAACTGGTTTAACCTCGATTATGGCTCCGACAAGATCTCTGGCGTCAGTACGGAGAAAACCTATCAGACTCTGTTAAAAGACCGCTCTTCTCAAACGGTAGTAGTGGCCGTAATTGATTCAGGGGTCGATTACAAACACGAAGACCTCAAAGCCGTAATGTGGGTCAATGAAGATGAAATACCCGGCAACGGCATTGACGACGACAAAAACGGCTACATCGACGACATCCACGGCTGGAATTTCATCGGCGGAAAAAACGGCAAAAACATCAATGCAGATGCACTTGAAATTGCCCGACTCGTAGGTATGTACGACAAAAAGTTCAAAGGGGTCGATCCTTCCAACCTTAAGAAAAAAGAAAAGAAGAAGTACGACAAATACCTCAAAATGAAAAAGGTTATTGACGACAAACAAGCCGAGCTGGCCATCCAGTCAGCTTCCTGGTTTGCCCTCGACGAAACATTGAGCCGCCTGAAAAAAGCCCTGAAGAACGATTCCTTCACCGCCGAAGATTTAAAGGCTTTTGAAACAACCGATGAAACCCTCTCCAGCGACAAGGAAATGTTGGAAAACATTCTTAGCAAGGGAACGACCGTAGCCGACCTGATGGACCAGGTAGCCGGCGCCAAAGGCTATTTCGACACACAAATGAATAAATGGTACAACCCCGAATTTGATCCCCGCGCCGAAATTGTTGGCGATAATTATAAAAACTCGCACGAAAGAGGTTATGGCAACAGCGACGTCAAAGGTCCCGACGCCGCCCACGGCACCCACGTAGCCGGTATCATCGCCGCCGTTCGCGACAATGACCTCGGCATCAAAGGCGTTGCCGACAATGTACGCATTATGTCGATCCGCGCCGTACCCGACGGCGATGAACGCGACAAAGACGTGGCCAACGCCATTTTTTACGCCGTTGACAATGGGGCGACCATCATCAACATGAGTTTTGGCAAAAGCTATGTATACGATAAAGGCATCGTCGACAAAGCCGTCAAATATGCCCAAAAGCACGATGTACTATTAGTACACGCCGCCGGCAATGATGGGAGCAACACCGATTCGGCCAATAACTTCCCCAACGACAAATACAATAAAAGCGGATGGTTCAAGCCCAAATACTGCAAAAACTGGCTGGAGGTAGGTGCCCTTTCCTGGAAAGGTGGTGAAAATGCGGTTGCCGGATTTTCCAACTATGGCAAAAAGAACGTAGATGTGTTCGCACCTGGCTATCAGATCAACTCTACCATTCCCGAACAAGGATACGCCAAGTTTAGCGGCACCAGTATGGCCTCGCCGGTTACAGCCGGAGTAGCTGCCCTGCTGCGTTCTTACTTCCCAACATTAACTGCTGGTCAGGTGAAGGCCATTATCATGGGTTCGGTTAATCCACAGACCCAAAAGGTCAAACAGCCGGGTACCAAAGCCCTCGTTCCCTTTTCGGAATTGTGCCAAACAGGTGGGGTGGTTAATGTATACAAAGCGGTCAAACTGGCCGAAAAAACCAAAGGCAAGAAGAAAGTTAAGAACCAGAAATCATCCAAACAGGTAGCTGTGCCTTAATGGAACCATTCTTGTAAAATGAAAAAGAGTTATGATGTTGACCGTCATAACTCTTTTTTAATGCGCCGAAGATTCAGTAGCTTTGCGCAACATCAAATCCTTAGATCATGATTCGTTTATTTCCGGTTTTATTTTGTTTTGGAATCCTCTTCATTGCCTGCCAGCCCGACGAAAAGGTCTCTCAAAACGCCACTGATAATGTTGAAAATAATGGCGGTGTGGCCGCAAAAAAGAAGGAAAAGGGCAAACTCAATCACAACCAACTAAGACCCGATCCGGATGAGGAACGCCAAAATGCCGCAGCTAATCCAGTGTATGCCCGATTGACAAAAGGCCATGAAAACGATCGGACTGTCGTCAAAATAGTGGATAACATAAAGGGAATGATGGGTTCCAATTTTTTGGAATCGGTTCAACTCGAGGGAAATACATTCACCTTGACCTATTTTGGTAACGTCGACAAGTACAACGAAGCCAACAAAGATTATTCCCGCCCACTCAACGCCCTGTCACTGGATAAATATTGGTCGACCGGCTCTCGTGGTGCCAAGATTATGACCAGCGTACCCGCAGAGATACTTAAGGAATTTCCCTCTGTAGAAACAGTGAAAATCACCCTACCCACTTCTCAGAATACCTACTACATCAAAGCCACCCGCGAAGATATTGCCGAGGTGTCGGGCTTTAGCTGGGAGGAGATCACCGCCGACTGGAGCAATAAATTTACCAACCCACTCGTGCGTTTGCCAGAAGGCAGGAAGCAATTGCTGGAGAAGATTTTGTATCAGTGATCTATGGTTTTATAACCTGAGATTTGTGTTTTTTAATTACATAAAATATCGGGGGGCGGGGGATTTTTCCAGATTTTTAGCGCCGATATGAATGGACTGTCGATAGGCGTAGCTAATCAGCTTTCTTTTTCTTTAGCTTGTCTTTAAAGACTTTCCGGAATTTTTCTACTTTCGGAGTGATCACCATTGAGCAATAGGGGTTGCGGTTACCTACCCGCTCGTAGTATTCCTGGTGATAGTCTTCGGCTGCATAGAAATTGAGGTAAGGGCTGATCTCCGTTACGATGGGGTTGGGCCAGATGTTGGCGGCTTCCAGTTCTATTTTTGACTTTTCGGCGGCTTGTTGTTGTGCTTCGTTGTGGTAGAAAATGGCCGAACGGTATTGTGGCCCTACGTCGTTGCCTTGGCGGTTGAGGGTGGTGGGGTCGTGGGTTTGCCAAAACACTTCCAGCAATTCTATAAAGCTGATAACAGCGGGGTCGTAGGTGATCTGAACGACTTCTGCATGGCCCGTGGTCTTTTTGCATACTTCTTCGTAGGTGGGATTTTCTACATGACCGCCGGAGTAACCCGACACGGCCGTATGCACCCCTTCGAGGCTTTCAAAGATGGCTTCGGTACACCAAAAGCAGCCGGTGCCAAATGTCGCTGTTTCCATATTTTCTGAATTTACAGGTAGGGCTGCCGCTGCCTTTTTTACGGAAGTGGAAGAAAGAGCCCTACCGGATTGATCACCGGAAGGTGTACAACCGGTGAGCAATAATAAGAGGGTGGAAATCAAAGAGATGGTTTGCATGATATAAGCGTTTTCTTTCCAAACAGCATTGGCGGTCAATTGTTGTTGGCTTGAGGTTTGAAATCCAATCCAATTTGCGGAAGCGGTCTCGATCAAGACAAAATGGGCAGTTGTGCTCAGAGCAAGCGGGCCACGACAACCGGCCTTCTTCATCTGTCTTATTTAATAATAGGAATCAGGGTTTGACCATTACATTTCTTGAGCAGCCAGATATCAGGCCAAACCACTCGCATTAATTACGTTTGAGGGCAGTCTGACCTCTGACAGTCCCGCCGTGGCGGGAACGATCTGACTTCTGACCGCTCAAAACAGAATTTAACCCTGATTCGCATTAATAATTTAATACACCGGAATGGCCGGGTCGATCTCTTTGGCGTAAGCGTTGATGCCTCCTTTGAGGTTATACAGGTTGGTGAATGGAAATAGTTGTTGTAATCTTTTGATGGCTTCCGCCGAACGTTTTCCGCTGCGGCAATGGATCACTACTATTTTTTCGACCGGAATGCGTGGGACGGCTCTGCTTATTTCTGCCAAAGGGATCAGCTCTCCATCGAGATTGGAAATTTCGTATTCGTAGGGTTCCCGGACGTCGATGAGATGAAAGTTGCCTTTTTCCTCCTTTAGTGATCGCAGTTCCTGGACGCTGATCTCCTTCACTGCCAGTAGATGACCATTGGGAGTGGTACCACAGAATTGTTCGTAGTTGATCAACTCAGTGATCCGGGTTTCGGGGTTTTTATTCACATTCAAAATACGAGTGGTAAAGGCCGCCGCATCATACAAAAACAATCTACCTGCAAGAGGTTCCCCTACCCCGGTAATGACTTTGATGACTTCTGATGCCTGCATGCTGCCAATGATACCTGGCAGGACACCCAATACGCCACCTTCAGCACAACTGGGCACCAGCCCCGGAGGAGGAGGCTCCGGAAAGAGATCACGGTAATTAGGACCGCGGGTACCATCGGCATTGGGGAAATTGAAGACCGATACCTGTCCTTCAAACCGGAAAATAGAAGCATAGACATTCACTTTTCTTGCCAGCACACAGGCGTCGTTGACGAGGTAGCGGGTAGGAAAATTGTCGGTACCGTCGGCCACTATGTCGTAACCGGCAATGATGTCGAGGGCGTTGTCTTTTGTAATAGCCGTGTTGTAAACAGTGAATCGAACATGCGGGTTGAGGGCTTCCAGCCGTTTTTTTGCCGTTTCTGCTTTTGATTTTCCGATGTCACCGACTGTGAAAAGGACTTGCCGTTGGAGGTTGCTCTCGTCGACCACATCGAAATCCACGATACCGATATGGCCCACCCCAGCTGCGGTGAGATAGAGCAGAACGGGGCTCCCCAGCCCGCCCGATCCAATGACGAGGACGTTGGCATCTTTGAGTTTTTGCTGGCCGTCCTTACCAAATTCTGGAATGGCCAGGTGACGGGCGTATCGAGCCATTTCTGCTGTACTTAATTGGTTGTTTTTCATAATTACAGGATTTTACTGCGGTTTGAGTTACCCCCCCGCAATGGCGGGAATGATACTGATGACGGTTTCGTCTTTTACGACAGTGGCTTCACGCTGGAGTTCGTTGATGTCCTCATTGCCGATAAATATACGGACAAAGGAGCGAAATTTCCCCTTTGGGTCGAACAGGTATTGGTGTAGCCCTTCGAAGGCGGTGGTGAGTTCGAGGATCGCTTCTTCAACGGTGCGTCCTCTGGTCTCAAAAACGGATTGGTTGTCGGTGAATTTCCGCAAGGGTGTAGGAATGATGATTTTTGCCATGATTAAAAGGATTTAGAAAGATTATTGATTTATTGATGGTGGACGTTGCACGGGATATAGGTTGCTTTTTAAGGACTATTGTCTGCCTGGCTTCATAAACCGCGTAACAAGTCCGGGGAAAGCTCCCGTTGCAATTCCGGCGTAGGCTTTCACGGTTGACCTATTGAATACTAGCAGCCTGGAATAGCCCCAACTCTTCTTCCAAAAATTCATGCCGGGATTCGCAGAGTCGCCAGGATTGCCAATGTTCGACCCGGCCCTCCATTACCGAAACAATTAAGTAGGAGAAAAATGGAAGGGCTTGCGCCAAATCATACTCGGATGGGATGGCCGGATGGTTGGGGTGGGAATGGTAGATACCCAACAATTGTTTTCCGGATGCGATGGCGTATTGCTCAGCATGCAGGTAGTCGGTGGGGCTTATCTCGAAGCGCCTTCTTTGGTCGCCTTCTTTGCTGTTGGCAACCGGCAACGCGTGGTCGATGAGACGGCTTCTACCTCTTGTGGTGCCCAGCAGGAAGCCGCAGCATTCGTTGGGGAAGGCATTTTGAGCTTCCTGATGGATGGTTGAGCGGGCGGTGTCTGATAAGAAAATTTGGTATGGCATGGATGAAAGATTAGAGATTGATTGATTATTTATTGACTTGCCCATGAAGGACTATCGCCTGCATGGCGCGCATGAAGGCGGAGCGATACGCGTAGTGAACGGTGATAGTCCCCCGAATCGAGTTCGGGGCAGGCTTTCACTGGCGTAGTCCTTTATGGTTGATTTATTATTGATCTACTCCTGTTTTGTAAACTAAATTGATTCCAGGTTCGTATTTCGAGGCATCGTCGGCGAAGGTGGTGACTACTACCCCGCTTTCGATCTGATTAGCTACGTGGATGGCGCCCAATAAGTTGCCGGCGGCTGATGGGCTTATCAAGAGGCCTTCTTCGCGGGCCACTCGTTCTTTCAGATGGAATGCCGCCTCGGTATCTATCTCAATTTGGTGGTCGGCCAGGTTGGGGCTGTAGATGGCTGGTACTTTTGCCGTTTCGAGGTGTTTCCAGCCTTCGAGGCCGTGCAGGGGGCTGTTGGGTTGAAGGGCGACCAATTCGATGTCGGAATTTAACGACCGGAGGCCTTCACCTGTACCGGTGAAGGTGCCGGTCGTTCCCAAAGCATTGACAAAATGAGTAGCTTGTCCTTCGGTTTGTTGCCATATTTCGGTGGCAGTTTGCAGATGAGCCCGCCAGTTGTTATCGTTGGCGTACTGATCGGCGTAGTAGAACAAATCTGAATTCGCCTGGTAAAGTTGTTGTGCTTGTTGCTGGGCGCCATCGGTCGATTCTAAAGCGGACGTATAAATCAACTGGACACCCAGAGATTTCAATATTTTTTTTCGTTGTGGCGAGGCGTTTTCCGGAAGGCAAATAGTCACCGGGATGCCCAACATTGCACCAATAGTACCATAAGCGATCGCCGTGTTGCCGCTGGAAGCATCGAGAAGTGTTTTTCCTTTTCTCAGGGCTCCGGAGAGAATGGCCTCTTTGATGATGTTGAACGCGGGACGGGATTTTACGCTGCCACCCAATTGTTGCCACTCCAACTTGGCGTAGATGGTTACTTTTGGTTTTTGAAATACACGGCTTATGCGAAACAGAGGTGTATTTCCAATTAAAGGGGCGATTTCGTTCAATCGCTGAACGAGGGCAGAAGGAATGGTTTTGACAAATGGTATCATTGTTATTTGGATTTTATACTTGCCGCATGCAAATGAAAAAGGCGCCTTCCCACATGAGGAAAGACGCCTTCTCGAAAAGATTCCAGTTACATACGATTGTGTTCTAGTCACTTTTCCATATCCGTATTCCTCCGTGGAAGCAGATGCAACAACAGCAACAACACCAATAGGCGGAATGGATATGTGGATATTTTTTCATTATAAGTTGATTCTAAAAAAAAGAAACCCTTCCGGTGTGGAAAGGTTCGGGATTATAATTTGTGTAATACAATAGCGAATTTGAACCTTTCCTTATGGAAGGCAACAACACCATTGCACGATATATGGGAAAAAGTTGTTCATAATGTATACCAAAGCTATTGGTTATTGGATAAAGATGCAAGCAATGAGGGGTGGTTTTGGCGGAGTGTCGGTAAAAATACCTTTTTTGGGTTAGGGAAATTTGCCTTCGATCACTCACATAATAGTAATATTTTGCTTTTTAACTTGTTGATTTATAAAAATTTAAGGATGTTCCACCATTTTTTCCGGGCGAATTAAAGACAAAAACAAATCAAGAGCCTTTTTCTTGCCGTTGTCCAACTGATAGGAAATATGGGTTGAAAAATATTCTTCCAGGTCAAATTGGGGTTGAGGCCGGGGAAGCAAATAAACCAATTTGGGTATGGAGGCAATGCCATTGGCCAGGGCATTATTGAACCGCTCCAAAAATTCCGACGAAAGCGGAGCAGTACTCACCCAGGCCGCAAAGACAAATGGCAGACCGGTGTGGCGCTTCCAGACTTCTCCCAGGTCGTAATGATGCGGATGCTTTGTCTCCAGGCCAATAGCCCGATCGCCAATGACCAGGGCAGCCCGTTTCCCGGAAATCCGGCTGATGAATCCTTCCTGTGCCGGAACCAACTTTGGCGACAGCTTCCAAAAATCCTGTAACAATACCCTCACGAGTTGCACACTGGTACGTGAGTGCGGATCCAACAATAGTTCTTCTACTTCCTCAAGTGGGCAATCACTGTAAATAGCCACGGTACGGACGGGACCGTCGCTTCCTATACAATAGTCCGATATCAGGTGCCATTCGGGCAATTGGGGAATTGTAGCCACAGGCACCAATCCGAGCTGGGCACGTCCGTCGAGGAGTTTGTTGGCACAGACGGCGGGGATGTCCAGTTGCAGGTCGATCCATTGTTCTATATCGTCCTGTAAAAGACCATATAGCAGCGGTTTTGTATTGAGGTAGCTGACGGCGGTCACTTTTATTTTGGTCATAACTGGTCGAGGTGTCTGGTATCGTTTCTAAGTTGGAGGCGGGTGTGTCCGTTTTCAAAGACCACCTTGTACAATCCGGTGTTGGAGTGGTTGAACTGTTCCATTTCATGAAGGCCGACGCCGTGCAGGATGGTCATCAGGCAACGGATACTTCTTCCATGTGAACAGATCAATATTCGGGGAGCATCTTGTTGTTTGAGTCTTTCGACAAATCCGGTGAGGCGTTCCATCAGTTGAGCGGCACTTTCTCCTTTATCGGCACTTACCTCATAATTGCCGGCGGCCCACTGTGAGGTGATCTTGCGGTAGGCTTTTTTCAATTCCGGTGAGGAGGGCTGCCCTTCATAAATGCCCCAGTTGATTTCGTTGATGGAGGCATCCCGGAATACGGGCACACCTTGTTGAGCAAAGGGCGCTACCGTCATCCGGGTGCGTTGGAGGGCGGAGGTGATGACCTTGTCGAACGGCAAGGACCGATACATACGGTGAAAAGCCATTGACTGCCGGATGCCTTTGGCACTGAGTGGAGCATCGATTCCACTACCTTGTACAATGCCCGATTCGTTGTAGGCCGTTGCGCCGTGCCGTATGAAATACCATTCTTTTCGCATTAGCTTTCTTTTTGGTTGACAACAGGTAAGGCGACATAGCCTTTGTACACCTCTTCATCTGGGAAGACGTGCTCAGTATAGTCGTGGATGACGTTGTAGAGGGTATCCCGCTCCAGTGGCTGGCGGTCGACGGCCCTTATGAGGTTGACCAGTTCGCGGGTACTCATGACAGGTGTTTGTTCTTCGGAGCCGGCCATCGTATATATTTTGGTGGTGTCGTCGATGGTACCGTCGATGTCGTCGACGCCATAGGCCAGCAGTAGTTGTGCGATGTGTCGACCTATCATGGGCCAGTAGGCTTTTAGATGAGGAAAATTGTCGAGGTAGATGCGGCTGATGGCGTAGTTGCGGAGGTCTTCAACGACCGTCGATTCGGCGACGTGGGACATTTGGTTGTCTTTGTTTCTGAATTTAAGGGGTATGAATGTCTGGAATCCACCGGTACGGTCCTGCAATTGGCGCAGGGCTTCGAGGTGGTGGATGCGGTGCTCGTATTTTTCGATGTGGCCGTAGAGCATGGTGGCATTGGAACGTTGGCCCATTTGGTGCCATATTTCGTGGATGCGCAGCCACTGGTCGCCCGTACATTTACCGCCAGCGATCTGGTCGCGTATGTCGGGGTGGAATATTTCGGCGCCTCCACCTGGTATGGAATCGAGGCCGGCTTCTTTCATCTGGCGCATCCCTTCTTCGTAAGAGACTTTTGCCTTTTTGAAAATGTAGTGAAACTCGACAGGGGTAAGTGCTTTTATATGAAGTGTTGGCCGGTGACTTTTGATGGCTTTGAAAAGGTCAGTATAAAAAGCCAGGTCGTACTGAGGCAAAACCCCACCAACGATGTGGACTTCCGTTACGGGTTGATCGTCGTATTTTTTGATGATGTCCATCATGTCGTCCAGGGAATATTCCCAGCCCTCTTCCCGTTTTTTAATGAGTCGGGAATAGGAGCAAAAGGTGCAGGTGTAGAGACAGACGTTGGTGGGTTCCAGGTGGAAGTTGCGGTTGAAGTAGGTTTTGTCGCCGTGTCGTTGTTCTCGGATGTGATTGGCCAGCAGGCCGAGATAGGGCAAGGGGGCGGTTTCGAAAAGGGTGTTGCCCTCGGCTTCGGTTATCCGCTCCTGATCCATTACTTTGTCGGCGATGGAGATCAATTGCCGAGGCAGCGAATCGACAGTAAGTAAGTCGAGCAGGTCTTGTTTTGTTTGCATATCTTAGCAGTTCTGAATGGAAGCACAAATATAGTCAAGTAACTAATAGCACAACAAAGTTGGGGATGATTGGGTTGTTGGGAAGGGGGTGAAATTTTTTATATTGTAACATGACGCTGTCCATTTTGATACCGATATATAATGAGAACGTGACAAAATTGGTGGAAGACCTATGTGGGCAGGCCCGCAAGGTGGTCGATTTTGAAATATTGTGCTTTGACGATGGATCGAATATTGAACATAAGCAATTGAACCGGCCTCTGGGTCGCATTGAAGAAGTACGGTATGAGGAGATGGACGACAATCAGGGGCGTTCGCGGATAAGAAATTTGCTGGCCGATGCCGCCCGGGCCCAGTATTTGCTGTTTATGGATGGAGACTCGAAGGTGATTCGGCCCGATTATGTGTCTACTTACGTAAATGCGCTTTCGGCAGAAACGTTGTTGTATGGCGGTCGTTGTTATGAGAGGGAGCCTCCGGCAGATAAGCGATATTTTTTGCATTGGTTGTATGGCACCGAACGGGAACAACAGCCGGTAGCACAGAGAATAGAACAGCCGTACCACTCTTTTATGACCAATAATTTTTTGATGCCGGCGGCCCTGTTTCACACCATCCGGTTTGATGAATGTCTGACCCAATACGGTCATGAAGATACGCTGTTTGGCATGGCGTTGCGCCACCGGAAGATTCCAATTCGGCACCTCGACAATCCTCTGGAACACGCGGGCCTGGAAGTGGCGGAGGTGTTTTTGGCGAAAGCCAGGAAAGCTGTTGAAAATTTGCAGAAATTATCGGCGGCCGACAAACCGGTGGAGACGCGATTGTTGAAGGCCTTCCGGCAAATGAAGCGGTGGGGGCTGGCCGGGTTGTATTTGACTTGTTTTGATTTATTCGAAAAACGTATGTATGATAATTTGATGTCGAACCGGCCTTCGCTGCGGGTTTTTGATTTTTATAAATTGGGGTTGTTGGCGAGGATGGATCGACAGAATATTGCGCCATTGCTCTAAAAAGTAGTGTTGGCTTTCATTTTTTTTCGAGGAAGTTTTGTAACTTTCCCGCAGTTTCGGAAAAATTGGCCAGTGCAATGGGAAGCGATGTTGCTTTCTGCATTGAATATTAAAATTTGCTCTTTCATGGACGCTTTTATCGACTATTTTTCCGACATGCCCTCCTCTCACCGGTCTGCCCTGCTGATAGGCGGACTGACGATTTTCTTTTTGATAGAAAATGCGGCGCCATTGTTTGCGCTGAAGTACGACCGGTTTCGGCATACGGTGCTGAATTTGTTTTTTACCGCTACTACGGTTCTCATCAATTTCGCGATGGCCTTTTTATTGGTTATGTCTGCCGATTGGGTGGTGGCGCACTCCTTTGGGCTGATCCAATGGGTTGCAATGCCGTTGTTGCTGAAAGCCTTTGTCGGTTTGTTGCTGTTGGACTTGTTGGGGGCCTGGTTGCCGCACTGGGTCGAACATCATGTGAAATGGATGTGGAAGTTTCACCTGGTTCATCATTCCGACCAGAATATCGACACGACTTCAGCCAACCGGCACCATCCGGGAGAGAGCGTGATCCGGTTTGTGTTTACGCTGGCAGCAGTGTGGCTGGTAGGGGCTCCGATGTGGTTGGTGTTTTTGTATCAGACCATGTCGTTGGTACTCACCCAGTTCAACCACTCCAATATCAATATGCCGAAGTGGCTGGACAATGCGATATTATTGTTATTTTGCACTCCAAATATGCACCGGATCCACCACCATTACCGCCAGCCGTACAGCGATACCAACTATGGAAATATTTTTTCGTTTTGGGACCGGCTGTTCGGTACTTTTGCTATGGTAGACAATCGCAAACTGGTGTATGGAGTGGATACTCATATGGATAAGAAAGAAGCGACTGATGTGGTTTATCTTCTCAAGATTCCTTTTTTGCCGTACCGGCCTTCGATTAAATACGAGGAGCCGGAGCAACTGTAACAACTTTTAGTTATGACCAGCAACCCTGAGCGAGTCGTGCAACGGAGCACCCGGTTTCATCCGTACAAGATATTTCTGACGTTGGTACTGGCGGGGATCACTGTGTTGTTTTTGGCGTTTTCGGTGGCCTATGTGTACAGCAGGGTGCAGCTCGGAGGGGTTCCTCCGGTGAAGCTGCCGGGGCTGTTTATTTTCAATACGCTGCTGCTGGTGGGGAGTAGTGCGACCATTTGGTGGGCCAACCAATGTTATCAAAAAGACAAGACAGAGGCTTATCAATTGGCGCTGGGAGTTACGATCGCGTTGACGGTGGCGTTTGTTGTGTTGCAGTTATTTGGCTGGCAGCAGTTGTTTCGGCAAGAGGTATTTCTGACGAGTAGTACGCTTACTTCGTATTTGTATGTGATATCAGCGTTGCACTTTATGCATGTGTTGGCGGGGTTGCCATTTTTGATCCTGTTTTTAGCAATTGCGCGCAAGCGAATGAAAGAGCCGGTGAGTGTATTGGTGTATTTTTCAGATCCGGAAAAGCGGATGAAGCTGAAATTGCTGACGATCTACTGGCATTTTCTGGATGTTCTTTGGATTTATTTGGTGGTGTTCTTTTTGGTGAATTGGTTGATTGGGTGATAGGATCAGTTCTCATCCCCAGATAGGATGAAGTCCTCACGCGCGCCCTTGTCCCTAAAGGCATTCATCCTGCGTTCACCCTTTTTTGGTGATGAGCTTTACTCAATTATCTCTTTGCTGTTTCTTCTTTTCTATTTCGTCTTTTATCTTTTGAAGTTCCAATTCGGCATTGCGGGTATCCTGTTGTAGTTGGGAAAGTTTTGCTTTTTCCTCTTCGAGTTTTCGTCGTTCTTCCTGGATTTTGGTGGCGGTGTCTTCTTTTACTTTGGTAATCTGTTCGGTGGCTTGTTTTTTGGCCTGGTAAATGGCGTCGGACGATTCCTTTTGAGCCTGGCTGATCTCTTCCAGCGATGCTTTGCGGGCTTTTTCGGCGTCGGCAAGGTATTGTTGTTTTTTGTCGTTTGTTTCCTTTTGTATGGCGGCTATGGTGCTTTGGGCTTCTTCCCTGCTGGTTTTTATATCGGCTTTGGCTTTGGTTTCTGCTTCTTTTTTCTCGGTTTCGAGTTTGGCTATTGTTTCCTCTTTGTCTTTGTTGGTGAGGGCGATTTGCTCGGCGGCTTGCTTTTTGGTGGTAGCCACGTCGACGGCGGCTGTTTCTTTGGTTTTAGCGACCTGTTCGGCGGCATCCTCTTTAGCTTTGGCAGAGGCTAAGGCCGCTTCTTCTTTGGCTTTGGCGGCAGACTCTTTGGCTGTTTTGATTTCGTTGGCTACTTGTTCTTTGACGGCGGCTACCTCGGCGGCTCCCTGGTCGCGGGCCTGGGCCACGTCGTTGGCGATGGCGTTTTTATCGTTGGCGGCTTTTTCCTTTAGGAGTCTGATGGCTTCTGCCTCTTCGTTTTTGGTTTTGGCAATGTTTTCGGCGGCCAGTTTTTTGGCTTTGGATATTTCATCGGCGGCGGCTTGTTTAGCAAGAGCCTCTTCTTCTTTGGCGGTAGCTATGGCTCGTGCGGCTTCCTCTTTGGTTTTAGCTACTTCGGCAGCAGCTTTTTCTTTGCTGGCCATGACTTCTTCGGTAGAGAGGTTTTTGGTTTCTTTTTCCTGTTGTTTAGCTTCCGCTATTTTGGCAGCTACCTCGGCTTGAATTTCTTTGATACGCGATTGGGCCATTGTTTGGGATTGGGCTACTTCGTTGGCGTAGTCCTGCTTGGCTTTTTCGGCGGTTTTGTTGGCGGTTTGTACTTTATTGGCAGCTTCCTGTTGGGCTTTAGTGATGGCTTCGTTGGCTTTTTCTCTGGCCTGGGCTACTTCCTGGGCGGATTGTTCTTTGACTTTTTCCTCACTGTTTTTGGCTGCTTCAACGGCCTTTTTCAGTTCTTCCTGGATGCGTGTAATTTCCTTGTTGGCGTTTTCGCGTGCGGTGAGTACTTCGGCGGCAATTTTTTCTTTTTCTGCCTTGGCGTTATTTCTGGCAGCCGTTACTTTTTCCGCTTCTTCCGATTGGATTTGGCTGATGGTCTGGCTGGCTCTTTCTTTGGCGGCGAGAACGTCTTGTGCGGCGAGGTCTTTTTGTTTTTCGGCATCCGACCTGGCTTTGGCGACTTCTTCGGCGGATTGTGATTTGGTGCTTTCCACTTCCGTTCTGGCTCTTTCTTTTTCGGCAGCGACGGCTTGTTGTGTTTTGGAAATTTCTTCGGCGGCCTTTTCCTTTGAAGCAGCTACTTCTGCGGCGTTGGCTTCTTTGATTTTAGCGGCGTTGGCTTTCATTTCGGCGATCTCTGCGGCGTTGGACTCCTGGATGAGTGCTTTTTCTTCTGCCCCTTTTCGGCGAGCTTCTGCCAGATCGAAAGCTATTTTTTCTTTTTCGAGGACGGCGTTTTCGCGGGCCTGTGCCACATCTTCTGCAGCCTGCTCTTTGATGGTCAGAATTTGCTGAGAGGCGGTCTTTTTAGCTTGTACGACATCTTCGGAGGTTTTATTTTTTTCCAGTTTGGCTTTTTCCCTTGCTTCTGAGATGGTGGCGGCTGTTTCTTCGCGGATACGGGTTAGTTCGGCCTGGGAATTTTCGCGGGCGGTGGCTATTTCGTCGGAGTACTGAAGTTTGGCCTGTTCGAGTTTTTCTTTGATCTCTTTGATTTCGGTGGCAGCCTTGGAGTGGGCATCAGCCACCTCCTGGGCCGATTTGAGTTTGGCTTGTTGTACTTCTGCTGCGGCCTCCTGGCGGGCTTCATCTACGTTGGTATTTATTTTTTGGATCTCGGTGTTGGCAGAGGTTCGTGCATCTGCTACGCTGGAGGCCAGCTCTTGTTTTGATTTGTCGATTTCGGACTGTGAGTTTTTACGGGCCTCCAATACTTCCTGGGCATATTCGGCTTTTTTTTGCTCTGCCTGTTCGCGGGCCAGCGCTACTTCCTGTTGCAGGTTCGATTTGATTTGCTCTCCTTTTGCGCGCTCATCCTCGATTTCCTTTCGCAACCGGTCTTTGGTTTGCTTGAGTTCTTTGCGTAAGGCAATGAGTTCGTCGTCATTGAGCAGGCTGATGTCCACCACTTGTCGGACACCGGCAGAGGTAGAGCTGATGGGCTGCCCGCCATTGGTGCCGCCGGAAGAGGTTGGTGATTTATCATTGCCGGTCAGTACCACGTTGACGGCCTTGTTTTTGTCGAGCCCGGTGAGGAAGCAGAGGGCCAGGTTTTTAAAAACGGTTTGCCGGTTGCCATTGATGGTAAACTTAAACATCTTGTTGCTGATGTTGTTTTTGATGTAAATCGTTGTAGCGCCGGTATTGGCAAACCATTCGATGGCGGCAATGTCTAATTGGAGGGTATTTTGGTGAACGGGTGTACCTCCGCTTCGCACCAATTCTCCCATTTCTACAAAGCGATAACTCATGCGCTTGGAATTGCGGTCCATAAAGATGATCTCATCGCCCTGATTGAACTCCACCCCGTTTTGGGAGAAAAACCGGGCCTGGACGCCTCTCTCACTGTGCATAAAGGACAGGCTGTAGCTGTAATCGCCTCGTACGACCAACATTTCCGACTTTGTTTTCAGGATTTGGGTTCCTCCCACCGTGATGTTTTCTTCGATCAAAACCGAACAGTTCTGAGCGTTCAATTCATTGATACACAAGGCTGTAAGCAACGCAAAAAGTGTTATTGAAAGTAGACGGCGCATATCAGATATTTTAATTTAACACAATATAGGAAGGTTCTGTGACAAAAATCAGTAAATGAGTAGAAAAGCGCGAAATGACGCCATTCTCCTTCCTGGCGTATCGTAGCGGTGTTTGAAGGTGTCCGGGTGGGTGATTTTAATACATTTTCCCATAGTAAGACAAGCGAAAGAGCTTTTGGGTTGCTTTTATTGCAGAGCATGTAGGATAGATATTAGGAGAAAATGTACAAATTATAGCATACAGAGGATAAAAAGGAGTGAGCTTGTTTCATTTTGTAACAGGTTTGTTTTCTCCTTTCGGGAAATACCTGGCCAGACCTTTCAAGTTTTGAAAATTTGAAAGGCCTAAGGTTTGCCCTAAAAAAGGGGATCCTCCTCTCCATTTGACAAATGGGACAATTATGTACCTTTGGGCCATGAGTAAAACGACGATAGAAGACAAGCGAAAAGTTTCTGCTGCCTTGTTTCAAGAGGCCTTGAAGTATTTCCCCGGTGGTGTTCATTCGCCGGTGCGGGCTTTCAAATCCGTTGCCGGGCCCCCATTATTCATCAAGGAGGGCAAGGGATGCCGCATCACCGATGAAGACGACCACGTCTACATCGATTTTTGTTGCAGTTGGGGGCCGCTGATCCTTGGTCACAACCACAAAGCAGTAAAAAACGCCATAATAGCCACCGCGGCCAATGGGACTTCTTTTGGCGCCCCCACCCGGCTGGGCAATGAGATGGGGAAACTACTGGTGGACCATCATCGGTTCATCGAAAAAATTCGCTTCGTCAGTTCGGGTACAGAGGCTGTGATGTCGGCCATACGATTGGCCCGTGGAGCCACCGGTCGGAACAAAGTGGTAAAATTTGAAGGATGCTATCACGGCCATGTAGATTCATTGTTGGTTCGCGCCGGATCGGGGTTGGCTACATTTGGCGAAAGCACCTCAGCAGGTATCCCCGATGGTTTTATCCGAGAAACAATCGTCTTGCCACTCAATGATACTGAAGCAATGGACAGAGCCCTCCAACAATATGCTTTCGAAATCGCCTGCATCATCATCGAGCCCATCCCGGCCAACAACGGCCTTTTGCTGCAACCCCGGTCATTTTTGCAATATCTCCGGGAGCAATGTACCCGGCATGGAATATTGTTGATCTTCGATGAGGTGATCTCCGGTTTTCGGATCGGATTTGAGGGGGCTGCTGCTTATTACGATATTGCACCCGATCTGCTCACTTTTGGAAAGATCATCGGGGGGGGCATGCCAGTGGGAGCCTATGCCGGTGGGGCATCGATCATGTCGCATGTGGCGCCGGAAGGGCCTGTTTATCAGGCGGGCACCTTGTCGGCCAACCCCGTGGCGATGGCGGCGGGGTATGCAGCATTGAAGCAGTTGATGGCGCCCGGATTTTACGATGAACTGGCAGGGCGAACGGCCCGGTTTGTAGCGCGTATACTGGCTTTCGCTAAAAAGAAAGGATTTCCGCTGTCTATTCCACATATTGGTTCTATTTTTTGGTTTTCTTTTTCCTCAGATGTACTCACCCGCGCCGATCAGATCGATCCGGCAGGGATGGACTTGTTTAAGGAGTTTCATGCGGGCCTTTTACAACAAGGTGTTTACCTGGGGCCTTCGGGCTATGAAGTGGGTTTTGTGTCGGCCGCACATGGGGAGGAGGACCTGGAAGAGGCGGCGGGGATTATTTGTGGGGTTTTGGAGGAGGTGATTTGTTGATGTGCTGATGATTGATTTGTTGATGTGCTGATGATTGATTTGTTGATGTGCTGATGATTGATTTGTTGATGTGCTGATGATTGATTTGTTGATGTGCTGATGATTGATTTGCTGATGTGCTGATGATTGATTTGCTGATGTGCTGATGATTGATTTGCTGATGTGCTGATGATTGATTTGCTGATGTGCTGATGATTGATTTGCTGATGTGCTGATGATTGATTTGCTGATGTGCTGATGATTGATTTGTTGATGTGCTGATGATTGATTTGCTGATGTGCTGATGATTGATTTGTTGATGTGCTGATGATTGATTTGCTGATGTGCTGATGATTGATTTGCTGATCCCGAATCGAGTTCGGGAAAAGTTGTCATAACCGACAAAAATATGAACAATCTGTATCTTCGGTTTTTATCTTATCTGGTGATCGTCTATATGTTGTTGGCATTTGGATGGTGGTCGGTGTTGTTGTTCAAAAAAAATGAAGACGCATTTTTAGCGAAAGCGGAATATATGAAACTGGTGATGATGAGTGAGGGCGATACTACCCCTTCCGAATTTGCGAACAGTGCGGCCTATCAAGCCTTATCGGAAAAATACAAGCGGCAGGAATGGATGATCTTTGGGGAGGCTGCCGTTTTTATCCTCAGTTTGGTAATCGGCATATATCTGATCAACCGGGCCTACTACCGGGAGGTGCAGTCGGCAGCAAGTCACCGCAACTTCCTGCTGTCGATCACCCATGAGTTGAAGTCTCCGCTGGCATCGATCCAGTTGGCATTGGAGACGTTTCTCAAAAGAGAATTGCCCCCCAACCAGGTTCAAAAGCTCAGCCGGGGAGCTTTGCAGGAAACAAACCGGCTGCATGGACTCGTCGAAAATTTACTGCTGGCGGCCCGACTGGAAACAAATTATCAACCCGAAAAAGAAAGGATCGATCTCAGGAAAATGATCGAAGAATGGGTTTCCTATATTGAGAATAAATGGCCGGAAGTGGTTATTTCCATTGAGGCTCCTGAGCCGCTGTATATGATTTTTGCCGACAGACAGGGCATCAATTCCATCGGATTGAACCTGCTGGAAAATGCCGTAAAATATTCTCCCTCACCGGCCAGGATACAGATACGGCTGTCGCGCCAAAAAGATCAGATTTTACTGGAAGTTGCTGATAAGGGCTATGGCATTTCCGAAAAGGATAAGAAAAAGGTCTTCAATCGGTTTTTCCGGGCTGGAAATGAAGACACCCGCACAACAAAAGGTACGGGTTTGGGGTTGTACATTGTCGAACAGATAGCCCGGGCTCACGGCGGCAAAGTATCGGTAAAAGATAACCCTGGTGATGGAAGTGTTTTCAGTTTGATGATGGAGGCCGCAGAAAATAACAAGACAAATACAAGTTAAGTTTTCAATTCAACCAACCTATGCGCATTCTACTAGTAGAAGATGAAATTAACATCCGGGAGCTGGTCAAACTCAACCTGGAAATGGAAAAATACGAGGTAGTAGCTACCGGCAATGGACGGGAAGCCATCGACCTTTTTCACGGCCAGCATTTTGACCTGCTCATCCTCGATGTGATGCTTCCCGACCTGGATGGCTTTCAGATATGCGAACAGGTACGATTGACCAATATGGAGGTGCCCATTATTTTTCTCACCGCCAAAGACACGGCTCCCGACCGGATAGCCGGCCTGAAAAAAGGCGCCGACGATTACCTGACCAAACCCTTCAATCTGGAAGAGCTGTTGCTCCGGATTCGCAACCTGCTCAAGAGAAGCACTAAGTCACCGGAAATGGCTCCGGAGATCGTCCGGTTTGGCAACAATACCATTAATTTTCTGACCTATGAGGCGACCTGCAAAAAGGGTAAAATACAACTCACCAAAAAAGAAGCCCTATTGTTGAAATTGCTGATCGACCGGAAAAATGAAGTAGTCAGCCGCCAGCAGATATTGCAGGCCGTATGGGGGTATGATGTTTTTCCCTCGACCCGCACTATTGATAATTTTGTTTTGTCATTTAGAAAATACTTTGAAGAAGATCAGAGCAATCCCGTTCATTTTCTCTCTGTCCGGGGGGTGGGGTATAAATTTGTTGAATGATTGATTATTGCCCGCCTACCGACAGGTAGAATTATTGAGATCAAACTAATAGATATGGTATGACGGATGGTTAAAAAAAATGGAAGATCAGCATGTAAGAGTCCTGTTGATTTGCCGAAAGACTAAAAAACTGGGTGAAAATTTTGGATTTTTCGCAAGAGGTGTTAAAATTTGCGGCCGAAACCGACAATAGCTTTTATTCCAGTCAACACAAACAGCTATGAACATCACGATAGAAAACCTTACCAAACTATATGGTAAACAAAAGGCGGTGGACAATATCTCCTTCGAAGTACGGAAAGGAGAAGTTGTCGGGTTTCTCGGGCCCAACGGCGCTGGGAAAAGCACGACGATGAAAATGATCACCACTTTCCTAATGCCCAATTCGGGTAAAATTACCGTAGGCGGACAAAACGCTGTGACCCAGGGAGCCGCTGTCCGAAAGCTCATTGGCTATCTCCCCGAGCACAATCCCCTTTATATGGACATGCCGGTGATCGATTACCTGTCCTATTGTGCTTCGCTCCAGGACGTCGCCAGGGAGCATATCCCGGATCAGGTCAGAAAAATGGTCGGCATTTGCGGTCTCGACCTCGAAAAACACAAGCGGATCAGCGAACTTTCCAAAGGCTTTCGCCAAAGGGTGGGCCTGGCACAGGCCATGATCCACGATCCCGAAATCCTGATCCTCGACGAACCCACCACCGGGCTGGATCCCAACCAGATCGTGGAGATCCGCAAATTGATCAAAGAGCTGGGACGCGAAAAAACGGTGATCCTCAGTACGCATATCCTCCCCGAAGTGGAAGCCACCTGCGACCGCATTTTGATCATCAACCAGGGGCGTATCGTGGCCGATGGCACCGCAGATACACTCCGCAAAGAATCTCAGGGAAAAGAAATACTGACGGTAACCATCGAAGATGGATCGACCCCTTCTATTCAGGATGCTTTGCGCGAAATAGCCTCTGTGGAAGTGGCTAAAATAACCGGCGAAAACCGGTTTGAGATCATGAGCCATACCGATGAAAGTTCGAAACGCGCCATTTTTAAATGTTGTGTCGACAATGGCTGGGTACTCACCGAACTAGTGGCCTCGGAAAAGAAACTAGAAGATATTTTCAGAAACCTCACCTTGAATTAAAACAAGAAATGAAAGCCATACTAATCATTGCCAGGAGAGAACTACAAGCATTTTTTGACTCATTGACCGCCTACATCCTGCTCATTTTGTTTTTGGGGTTGAGCGGTTTTTTCACATGGATCGCCGTGGGCGATATTTTCTTTGTCAAGCAAGCCAGTTTGCGGATCTTTTTTCAGATCGCATATTGGTCATTGTTCTTTTTCATTCCGGCCATTACGATGCGCATGATCGCCGAAGAACGGCGTTCTGGCACCATAGAATTGTTGTTGACTAAATCGATTTCGAGCCGACAGGTGGTGATCGGCAAATTTTTGGGAGGGCTGGCGCTGATCGCCATTGCGCTGGCCTTCACGCTGCCCTATGTCATCACGGTGGCCCGGATCGGCAATCTGGATGATGGCGCAGTCATATGCGGTTATCTCGCCTTGTTTCTGATGAGTGCGGCCTATGTCGGTATTGGGTTGTTTGCGAGTAGCCTTACCGACAATCAGATCGTGGCTTTTCTGCTGGCTCTGTCGATCGGCATTTTATTTCATTGGTTGTTTGGCATCATTGCCCACACCAGTTCGGGATGGATCAGCAGCATTTTCAATTCATTGGATATGAACTACCATTTCGACAGCATGTCGCGCGGGGTCATCGATCTGAAAGATGTGGTTTATTTTCTGTCGCTGGCATTTTCCGGCATCTTCCTATCGGAAATATTGATGAACAAACACAATCTGAATTAATACGGGATTGTAATAGACATAATGAACAAAAATTTTGTATGCAGCCTGAATGCCCTTTTTTGCCTACCCTGCGTCACATCCTCGTCCCGATAGCTATCGGGACTCCGGGTATTCCTTGGTTAGACAAAAAATTCCTATTCAGTTGCTATACAAAAAATCCATTCATAATGTCTAATTTGTAAAACCATTGTACGAAACATGAATTCCTCCAAATTATTACTTTCGGCTGTGTTGATATTGGCCATCGTTGCGGTGGTCAATCTGCTTTTGTCTCAATTTTCAATGCGCTTTGATCTGACGGAAGATAAACAATACACCCTCAGCAGCGCCACTAAAAACATCCTGAAGGGGCTGGAAGAGCCCATCACCGTAAAAGCTTATTTTTCGGAAGGGCTGAAGCCCGAAATCGCGAAAACGAAAACCGACTTTCGTGAAATGTTGCAGGAATACGACGAGTTGTCGGACGGTATGCTGGTATACGAATTCCTTGACCCCAACAGCGATGAGACCGTCAAGCAGGAGGCCCTCCAGGCAGGTATCCAACCGGTAACCATCAATGTGCGCGAGAAAAATGAGATGATCCAGCAGCAGGGCTTTATGGGGGCCGTTATCCAAATGGGCGAAGAAAACGAGGTCATCCCCTTTATGCAGCCCGGCGCGCCTTTGGAATATGCCCTTACGACGAGTATCAAAAAACTGGCCGTACTGGATAAGCCTTCGGTGGGATTGATACAGGGGCATGGCGAACCTCCCATCCACGAAATGATGCAGGTTAACAATAATCTTTCAATACTTTACAGTTTTGAGTCGCTTACCTTGTCGGAAAACGATCCGATCGATTCCAAATTTAAAACGGTGGCATTGATCCGGCCCACGGATTCCATACCACCGGCCCATTTTCAACGGCTGGATGAATTCCTGGCAAGGGGAGGCAACTTGTTCGTTGGCATCAACCGGGTCGATGGCGACCTCTCCACCGGACAGGGACAAGTACTCAACACCGGGCTGGAAGGCTGGCTTAAAGAAAAGGGCCTGGAAGTGGTTAACAATTTTGTAGTAGACGCTAGTTGCGGCCAGGTTTCGGTTGCGCAACAAAGAGGTTTTTTTAGAATGGTCAACCAGATCAAGTTTCCGTATATCCCCATCATTCAGACCTTCACCGACCATCCCATCACCAAGGGTTTGGAGGCGGCAGTATTGCAATTTGCCAGCGAGCTGAAATTTGCTCCGAAAGATTCCAGTATTAGTTTTACAAAAATAGCCACTACCTCCGCTAAGTCGGGTTCAGCTTCGGCCCCGCTGATTTTCGATGTCAACAAACAATGGACGGATGTAGATTTTCCACGTTCCGGCATTCCCGTGGCAGGGGTGTTGGAGGGCAAGCTATCAGGCGATGGATTTTCCAAGATGGTTGTCGTAAGTGATGGCGATTTTGCCGTCAACGGTACTCAACAATCTTTCCAACAACAACAGCCTGACAACATCAGCCTGATGGTAAACAGCATCGACTGGTTGTCGGACGATACCGGCCTGATCGACCTTCGTACCAAGGGGGTGGCGTCGCGCCCCATCAAACAGATGGAGGAAAGCACCCAGAACATGCTCCGCTATCTGAATTTTTTTCTACCCATCGTGCTGGTATTGTTATATGGTTTTTGGAGGATGCAGCGGCGCAGAAGGATCCGGGCAAAGCGCGAAGGGGAATCTTATGTTTAGCGCATGTCAAAAATGTTGAATCATGTTAGACAATAAAAAATTGTTGTTGCTACTAGCCGTGCTGGCAGGTCTATTCCTACTGGTTCGTTGGATGAAAGCCGATAAGAACGTCCGTACATTTAATGCCGATCTTTTTAAGATGGACACCTCGGCGGTGGCAGCCATTAAGTTGTATACCAAGGCGGAAAACCACGAAGAGATTTTGTTCAAAAAAAACGGCGATCAGTGGACGGTGTCAAAGGGGGCGATCCAGTCCGTCGTGCCGGAAGGGCACGTCAAAGGGTTGCTGAGTTCTCTGGTCAGCATTAAACCGCAACGACTGGCTGCCCGCACCCGCGATAAATGGTCGAAATACGAAGTCAACGACTCTTTGGGCACCCGTGTGGTGGTGGAAGATGCTGGCGGCAAAAAGATGGCTGACCTGATGGTCGGTAAGTTTTCGTATCGGCAGCCCAAAGGTGGACAACCGAATTTTGGTGGCCAACAACAGATCAGTGGTTTGACTTATATCCGCAGTACTGATGCAGAAGAGACGTTTGCCACGGAAGGCTTTTTGAGCATGACTTTTAACCGCGATTTTAATTCATTTAGAAATAAGTTGCTGATGACATGCGATCCGGAGATGGTGCGACGGGTACAGATGCAATCACCGGCAGGTGGATATACGCTTTCTAAACCTGGGAATGAGTGGTTGCTCGACGGTAGTCCTGCAGATTCCACTACTGTTATGAAGTTTATTAATGGCCTTCGGAATGTGACGGGCTCCGCGATCGACGATCATTTCACTCCATCAGGTAATGGCGCCTATTCGTTGACGCTTTCCGGTGATAATATGACAGAGATTAAGGTGAACGCTTATGCGAAGGGAGAGGGATTTCGATTGACCAGTTCTCTCAATCCGGATACGGTTATTGAGAGCGATTCTTCCGGGGTTTTTGGGCGGTTATTTGAGGAGGGATTGAGTTTTTTGGGGGAGTGAGGGATGTTTTATTGTTCCTGCCAGGCGGTGTAGCCTCCAAGGAGGTTGTGGAGATTCTGGAAGCCTTGCTCTGACAGGAGCTCGCAGGTGGAGGCGCTGCGGCCACCGCTGCGGCAGTATACCAGGTAGGTTTTAGTTTTGTCTAGTTTGGAGATTTCGTTCTTAAAAGTTTCGGAGTGGTAGTCGATCTCCAGGGCTCCGGCGATTTTTCCTTCGGCGGTTTCTTCGGGGGTGCGGACATCGAGGACGATGGTGTTGGGCTGGGAGATGAGGGATTTGAAGGTGGCTACATCGACATCGAGGGGGATTTGGGTGGGGACAGTGGCCGCGGGGGAGGCTTTGGGGGTGGTACTGATGGTGTTTTGGCATCCCAATAGCATCCCAATCAGCAGGAGGAGGTAGAGGTGGTGGTGGAGAAGGTGTTTCATTGATTTGTAAATTAATTGTTATAAAACCATCTGTCAGTTCTCGGAGTTGGGAGATCGCTTAATCTGCCTCTTTTTCAACCGTTGTTCCCATCATCAAGTAGGCTTTCAGGAAGGGGTATAGGTCGCCATTGAGGACGGCGTCGGTATTGCTGGTTTGGTGGTTGGAGCGGTGGTCTTTGACTCTTCTGTCGTCGAGGACGTACGACCGTATCTGGGCTCCCCATTCGATCTTGGTTTTGCCGGCTTCTACCTTGTCTCTTTCTGCATTGCGTTTTTCTATTTCTTTTTCGTAGAGGCGGGACTTGAGCATCTGCATGGCTTTTTCGCGGTTGAGGTGCTGGGAGCGTTCCTGCTGACATTCGACGACGATGCCGGAGGGGAGGTGACGCAGGCGGACCGCCGATTCGGTTTTGTTGACGTGCTGCCCCCCTGCCCCACTCGACCGGAAGGTATCCCATTCGATATCAGCGGTATTGACTTCAATTTCGATGGAGTTGTCGATCAGGGGATGTACAAAAACCGAGGCGAAGGAGGTCTGTCGTTTTCCCTGAGCGTTGAAGGGGCTGATGCGGACGAGGCGGTGGACGCCGTTTTCTCCTTTGAGGTGGCCATAGGCGTAAGGGCCTTTGATCTCTATTTCGGCTGATTTGATGCCTGCCACATCGCCGTCGACGCGATTGAGGCCCGACCATTTGAAGCCGTTTTTTTCGGCAAACATGGTGTACATCCGCAGGAGCATCTCGGCCCAGTCGCAACTTTCCGTTCCTCCAGCGCCGGAATTAATTTCCAGGATGCAACTGAGTTCGTCTTCTTCTTTGTTGAGGGTCGATTTGAATTCCAGGTCTTCGAGGAAGGATAGTGCCTGTTGGTATTTCTCCTCGACCTCCTCTTCGGTAGCCTCGCCTTCTTTGGCAAATTCGAGGAGAACTTCCAGGTCTTCCATGTCCCGGTGCAATTGTTGAAATTGGGCTACCCACTTTTCATCCGCTTTCAGCGATTTCATCACTTCCTGGGCGTGCTCTGTATTGGTCCAGAAATCGGGGTCCATCGACCGCATTTTTTTGTCCTCTATCTGTTCTAAGCGCGTATCGATGTCAAAGATACCTCCTTATCGAATCCACACGTGTCTGGAGTGTTTTAAGTTGATCGGTTGTCATTGATCAGTATTTGATTAACTAATTTTGCGCAAAGCTAATTAATCTTTTTAAAATAGTAGGCATATACCAAAAAACACCGTTTGTCCGTTTGATGCCAATACAGAAAGAAAATCCGCTGCATATTGCAAAAGCAACCCCTGCCGAGAGGTACAACCAGTAGTTCGACCGTTTGAACGCTTATGAAACAAACAGCTATTATCTGTAGGAGCCTCTTTTGGTTCCTGACTTTTCTTTTTTCGATCTTACTGAAGGGGCAGGACCTCGACCACGTACCTGGTGAATTTATTGTAGAACTCCAGCCTTCTGTATCTGTCGGTCAATTTCAGCAGGCATTTGACCGGCTGGCTTCTTCCACTCATCAGGTGCTTCCCATCTGTCAGGTGCCATCTGAATATTGGCTCGTGACCTTTGACCCGGCTGTCGAGCACGAATACAAATTGCTTGACCAGGTGCGCCAGCTCCCCCAGGTGAGGATGGCTCAGTTGAATCACCTCCTTACAGACCGCCTTTTGCCCAACGATCCGCAGTTTGGAGATCAATGGCATTTTTACAATTCCATCTATTCGGAGTTCGACCTGGATGCAGCCCAGGCCTGGGACATCACCACCGGGGGGCTGACTTATGCCGGAGGAGATACCATCGTAGTCTGTGTTATCGATGAGGGGATGGAAACCGGCCATGAAGACCTTAACGGAAATATCTGGTTCAATTTTGAAGAAATTCCCAACAACGGCATCGACGACGATGGGAATGGCTACATCGACGACTACCGCGGCTGGAATGTGGTGAGCCAAAACGATGTGCTCGATAACGGCCCCAACCCAGGATGGCACGGCACCCCCGTAGCTGGCGTGATCGGAGCCACCGGCAACAATGATATTGGCGTAAGCGGCGCCAATTGGCAGGTGAAAGTCATGACCGTGGTGAGAGGAATAACAGAAGCACAGACCATTGCTGCTTATAGCTACCCCTACCTTATGCGAAAGCGATACAATGAAACCAATGGCGAGCTGGGAGCATTCGTCGTGGCCACCAATACCAGTTGGGGTATCGATTTCGGGCAACCAGAGGACGCCCCACTGTGGTGTTCTTTTTACGATTCGCTGGGGACGGTGGGGATATTGAACGTGGCCGCTACCATCAATGGCAATTTCAACGTCGATCAGGTGGGGGACCTGCCTACATCCTGCCCCAGTGATTTTCTGATAAGCGTAACCAATCTCACCAGTACCGATCAAAAACACCCAAATGCCGGCTTTGGCCTGATTAACATCGACCTCGGAGCCTATGGAACGGATATTTGGACTACCAAAAAAAACAACTCCTACGGCAGCTTCACCGGCACCTCGGCAGCAGCTCCTATGGTGAGTGGGGCGGTGGCATTGTTGTATGCTGCACCTTGTCCTGACATCAGCTGGTACGCCAAAAACGACCCCGCCAATGCAGCGCTCCTGGTAAAATCGTATATCCTGAACGGCACCACCTCCCTGCCCAATCTGGAAGGCATTACGGTCAGCGGCGGCAAATTGAACCTACATACGGGATTGACCCAATTGATGGACGATTGCGCCTTTACGGCATGCTTTCCCCCCGGACAGATTTCTGTTGGAAATATCGAAAACACCAGCGTACAGATCAACGGATTACCGGCTCCCAACAATATAACTACATCATTGCGTTACCGACCGGTAGGTGCCACCATTTGGTGGACTTTAAGTGACGTCGACTTTCCGCTTTCGCTAAACAACCTCCAGGCATGTACAGAATACGAATTCCAGTTGCAGTCGCATTGTACCGATCAGACAAGTGGATTCACCCCGCTTGCCATTTTCAAGACCGATGGATGCTGCGAGCCGCCTTCTATTTTCGCCACTCTTTACGAACAGTCTACCGGGGCGGGGATCAGTTGGACGGGTACCAGTGCCGCCGATCATTATACCGCCCGCTACCGGCAGGTAGGCAATACAGCGTGGACAGAGGTCAACACTACTCTTACATCGGTCGACCTTACGGGTCTGGTGGCCTGTTCGTCGTACGAATTGCAGGTAAAAACCCATTGTCTGAACGGTACGGTCACAGCCTGGTCGGCAAGTCAATTTTTTCAGACCAGTGGCTGTGATATTTGCCTGGAGGCAAACTATTGTGCGGTTGCCACTTCGTTCGAACCGTTGTCGTGGATCAGCCATGTTCAGCTAAACGATCTGGATGTCCCTTCCGGAAGCAGTGCCAACGGTTACACCGATTTTACGGGCAACGTGGCCAACCTGACCATTGGAAATTTTTATGAAATGGTCATTGACACCGATTACGAATCCTCTGAAATAGAGTTGTATTTTCAGATATGGATCGACTTTAATCAGGATGGCCTTTTGGAAGAGGAAGATCTGTACTGGCAAAGCAGTGTCGCTGCTAATGAGTGCATCGTTGGGATAGCCATACCCCACGGAACTCCTACCGGCATTACGCGCATGCGGGTAGCTGCCAGAGCGGCATTGGAAGAGCCGTGTGGAACCACCGACCTGATCGGAGAAGTAGAGGACTTTTGCGTCCAGATATGGTTGTCGAATGAATGTATCCCGCCATCGGGTATTTCGGTAGTACATGGCTTGACGCAAACCACTGTCAGTTGGCTGAATTATTTGGCATCAGACCAATACCACTTCCGGTACCGTCTTGCCAATTCGACCCTCTGGATAACGCTGTATACCAGTTTGAGTCTGATTGTTTTGGAAGACCTGGCTCCTTGCACGGAATACGAATTTCAGATACGATCGGAATGCGATGGTGAAAACAGCGAATGGTCTGCCCTCCAACCATTTACCACCCTGGGATGTGGTGGCTGCCTCGATCTGGATTATTGCGTTCCGGAAGAGCTCAATACGTCATTTGAATGGATCGCGCGATTTACTTTAAATCAAATAAACAACTCTTCCGGTGCAGAGGGTTATGCTGATTTTAATGACCACACCACCTCTTTAATCAAGGGTAACCAGTATTTTTTTGAAATAGAGCCCGGATTTGCAGGTCAGGTTTACGATGAAAACTACACTGTCTGGATCGATTACAATATGGATGGCAGTTTCGACGACCTGTTTGAAAAAGTATTTGAGGTAGACTCTGCCACTACCGACGAATTGATATTGGGCGCTTTTGAGGTGCCCTCCTTTGCCCTGGAAGGATCGACCCGGCTGCGGGTGAGCATGAAGTACTACTCCCCTGTTGTTTCCGGATGTGAAGACGGGTTCCAGGGCGAAGTCGAAGATTATTGCATCAACATCTACAATAACATTGCCGGGGAATGCCCAGCTCCGGTTGACATCGACTTGAACACGGTGGCCGACAGTAGTGCACATATTGTTTGGGATGGTAGTGGGGGCGCGATCTCCTATCAGTTCAGGTATCGGATGTCGGGCTTTCCCGATGAAGAATGGGCATCGCTGACCAGTCAAAATGAATTTGTCATTCTCAATGATTTACTGCCCTGCACCGAATATGAATACCAGATCAGGCAGATTTGTGAAAACGGACTCAGCCCTTTTACAGAAATGTATTATTTCAACACCGATTGCACAACTACCCATTCCGAAAACAGGCAGGAAAACGAAGCTATTTCCATTTTTCCAAATCCGTTTGATGACAATCTGTGGTTGCAGACCGGACAATCGACTACAGCAACCGGCACGATCTACAATTTGGCTGGCCAGCCCGTTCGGGCAGTTGCTGCAACGTTGGAGTCCGGAGAGCCATTTTGCCTGAAGCTGCCCGGTTTGCCTCCTGGTTTGTATTTGCTACAGTTGCAGACTGCCGATGAAATCCAGACGTTTAAAATTGTGAAGGAAGGGCGTTGAGGTGGGCCTATCGGATGTCTAACAATTCGACATAGAAGGCCAGGTCAGCGCGTTCGGGGATGTAGGCAATTCCACCATCTTCCCCTGGCCTGCCGGCTTCTCCGTACCCCAGTTGGTAGGGAATAAACAAGGTCATTTTTCCTCCTTTTTTCAACTGTAACAATCCTTCATCCCAGCCTTTGATCACGCGGCCCCGGCCCACCTGAAATGGAAAGGGACGCGCCGGGCCGTAGGTATTGTTGAAGGAGGCGCCACTTTCCTGCAGGCAGCCCATGTAATGCACTTTCAGGAAATTGCCTTTTTTGACTTGTTCTCCTTTTCCCGGATCGTGGATGATGTATTGGAGGCCACTTTCGGTGGCGGTGAGTTGGTCGGCAAGTTTGCCGTTTTTAAAATCGAGTATCTTTTGGCGGAGAGAATCGCCTACGGTCTGTTCCCTTGCCTTTACTGCTTCTATTCCCGCTTCTATTGCTGCTCTGGGTCGAATGCTGATCATGGTCAATTCGTAGCGGAGTTGGTCGCCTTTTTCCAACCACTTGGGGAGGGAGACTTCGTCGCCCACGTCGTGCCAAATCGTCATACTGTCTCCGGGGCTCATCATCATAACGGCGTCGTAATTGGGAGGAGGCGGATCGGCTATTTTGTCTTTGGTAGGGATGATGGCACGGATGGGTTCGAACCCGTAGTGAGAGGACTTAATCAGAGAATCGTTGTTGAAAACGATTTCGTGGTAGCGTACTTCGTCGCCCAGGGCCGGCTTCGGTCCGTCGTAGCTGAAATGATGTACATATCGATAGCCGGTAGGTGTAGTTCCTTTTTTGTTTTGGGACAGGAGTTTTGCCTCTGGGGTGGTGGTTGGCTGGGATATGGTTTCGGAATTATTGTTGTTCGTATTGATCGCTTTGTTCTCTTTTTGGGTGCAACCCCAAAAAAGCAGGCATGCCAATAATCCAACAAAGGTGTAGCGCATAAATAGAGTTTTTGAACAGATTTAATCGTGGCTGGCCGTCAGCATTTGGCGGTATTCGGGGAGTACTTCTTTGAATTTATTGACTGTATTGCGCAAGCTGGTGAAGGAATATCCGCCGGAAGCGTTTTTATGTCCGCCCCCCTTAAAATGTTTGGTGGCAATGGCCTGTACGGAAATATCGCCTTTGGAACGTAGGGATATTTTCACTACAGTCGGCTGTTCGGTGATGAGGGCGGCCATTTTGATGTGTTTCATTTTGAGGAGGTGGTTGACGACGCCTTCTGTATCTCCCCGTTGAATGTCGTATTGCTCGTAATCTTTGCGGCTGAGGGTGATGATGGCGGTTTGGTATTCGTCGAATACTTCCATCCGGTGTTTGAGGCAATGGCCGAGCAGCCGCAGTTGTTTTTCGGTTTGGCTGTTGAAAATGTGGTCCTGCAATTTGACGAGGTCGGCTCCTTTTTCAAGCAATTTGGAAACGATGACAAACAAGCGCGGGGAAGTGCTGAATTTGAAGGAGCCGGTGTCTGTCAGAATCCCTGTAAGGAGGGCTTCCGCCAAATCAACCGTGATGGCATTGTCTTTTCCAAGGAGTTGGATGAATTCGTAGACCAACTCGCAGGTAGAGCTGGCAGAAGGGACCGACATAATAAAGTCGGACTGAATATCGGGGTCGAGGTGGTGATCGATCAATACCAGTTCAGGGCGCCCCATGCTGTTAATGATCTCGCCCATTTTGTCGATGCGCGACAAGGAATTGAAGTCGAGGCAAAAAATGAGGTTGGCATTGCGTAAAATGCGCTCCGATTCTTCGGGTTCGATGTCGTAGATGAGGATCTGCTCGGCCAGGGGCATCCAGGCCACAGAGTCGGGATACTCGGAGGGAAAGATGGCTTTGACGCTGTGGCCGAACTGGTCGAGGAAGTGTTTCATAGCCAGGGTAGACCCTATGGCATCTCCGTCGGGGTTTCGGTGGGCCGTCAGCACAATGTCCCTTGGGGTGTTGAGGAGTGATATGATTTCAGACAGGTTTGTCATTATGGGTATAAAATTGAAGCGCGAAATTGAAAAAAATATCCCTTAAATCAAAATAAATTGGGTCGTATGGTTACTTTTGCGGCGTTTTCTAAACTATTAAATCGAACAATAATAATGTCAGGTAACCGAACATTCACCATGATTAAGCCCGATGCTGTGAAAGCAGGTCACACCGGAGCCATTCTCGCTAAGATAAACGAGGGCGGATTCCGGATCGTGGCCATGAAAAAAACCAAATTATCTCCCGAAAAAGCGGGCCAGTTTTACGCCATCCACCGCGAGCGTCCTTTTTACGGAGAATTGGTCGAATTTATGTCTTCTGGCCCCATTGTAGCAGCCATTCTGGAAAAAGACAATGCCGTCGAGGATTTCCGCAAGCTGATCGGAGCCACCAATCCGGCAGAAGCAGCTCCTGGTACCATCCGGGCGCTTTACGCAAAAAGTATAGGCGAAAATGCCGTACACGGTGCCGACTCCGATGAAAACGCGATCATTGAAGGATCGTTTCATTTTGCAAAGACAGAAATGTTTTAGTAGCTTTGCGGAATTATTAGAGTTTATTCGAAAAAATTTTGAATAAACTCTATTCAAAAACTTATAATCTCATGACGTTCGGGCAGGTAAACTACACTCAGTTTACCTGTTCTTTTTTGTGGGGATTTACGAATCGCTATCTTTGTTATGTCCAAAAAGAAAAAGCCCTATAAGAAAAAGAAGAAAGCGGCCGCTGCCAATACAGCCGACGAAAAGAACCATTGGTATTATCCGCTGGCGGTTGTCGTGATCACCCTGCTCGCCTTCGGCAATACCCTGTACAATGGCTTCGTCAATACCCTGTACAATGGCTTCGTCAATTGGGACGATCCCAACAACTTCCTTCAAAATCCGGCGGTGGTCAATGCTGTTCCCGGTAATTTGGTTGCCACTTAGCTTGCTGGCATTTGATGTTTATAGCAAAGGAACCCTCACCCGTAAAAACATTGTTGACAAATGGCTGTTGTTTGCGCTTTCACTGGTGGTGGGGGTTGATAGGGCTGAATTATTCTGAATCGGACCTGAGCACCGCCCTCAACAAGGGGTGCCAGCAGATCATTGACCCCACCTTCCGGCAACAATTGGGGCTTTGAGTTGTTGACTGAAATAATATGGCAAACAAATCAGAAGATACCAAGGCCAAACCAAAGCTCAACCGCGAAACGATGCGGGAAGCCTTGCGCACCTTTGAGTTTATCCGCCCCTACCGGTGGCAGTTCATTGGCGGGCTGGTGTTACTTTTTATTTCGAGTATGGTCTTTATGGTCTTTCCCTACCTGATCGGACTGATGGTGGATATTGCGCAAGGCAAGGCTGACTACGACCTTTCGCTCGGCGATGTGGGTTGGCTGATGGCGCTCATATTGTTCGTTCAGGGATTTGTGTCGTATGCAAGGGTCATGTTATTTGCGCAGGTCAGTGAAAAGGGCATCGCCGACGTACGGAAAACGTTGTACCGAAAACTGGTATCGCTTCCCATCCCGTTTTTTGAAGAAAACAAAATGGGCGACCTGATCAGCCGGCTGACCGCCGACGTAGAGAAACTGTATAGTACTTTTTCCATTACCCTGGCGGAGTTTACCCGGCAGGTATTAATTCTGGTGGCTGGGATCTTGTTTTTGGCGATCAGCACACCGCGGCTCTCGCTCATTATGTTGTTGACCATTCCAGTGGTGGTGGTTTGTGCGATATTTTTTGGGCGGTATATCCGCAAATTGTCCAAACTGCGTCAGGAGGAGTTGGCAGAATCCAATTCCATATTGGGAGAATCCATCCAGGCCATTCAAATCGTGAAGGCTTTTTCCAATGAGCTGTTTGAGGTACGCAAATACGGATCGACAATTGGGCGGGTCGTCAAAATTGCCATGAAGTATGCCCAGGGGCGGGCTATTTTTTCGGTGTTTATCGTCACCATTATGTTTGGTGCCCTGTTTTTTGTCATTTGGCAGGGAGCGGCTATGGTCCAGTCGGGCGATATTTCGGCGGGTAAACTCGTGTCGTTTGTCACCTATACCTTTATCATTGGAGGCGCCATTGGCAGCCTCGGCAATTTTTATCCGCAGATACTCGGTGCATTGGGTGCCACGGAGCGTGTCCGCGAAATTTTGAATATGCCGGGGGAGGTGGATCTGGCCGGAGACCAACCCGTCAATCCTCTTCATCTGACCGGAGACATCGACTTTGAGAACGTACATTTCCACTACCCCACCCGACCCGACCGGCCGGTATTGTCGGGCATCAACTTACAGATTTCTGCTGGCCAAAAGGTGGCGCTGGTCGGGCCCAGTGGCGCTGGCAAATCGACCATCATCCAATTGCTGTTGCAGTTCTATGACATTCAGCAGGGAGACATCCTCGTCGACGGAAAAAGCATTTACGAGTACAACCTGCGCGACCTCAGAAATTGTATGGCCTTGGTGCCTCAGGAGGTAATTCTCTTTGGTGGCACCATCCGGGAAAATATTCTCTACGGCCGGGAAGATGCCTCTGAGGAGGAGGTGATCGCTGCCGCTAAAAAATCCAACTCCTGGGAGTTCATCGAGTCGTTTCCGGAAGGGCTGGATACCATCGTAGGTGAACGAGGGGTCAAACTCTCCGGCGGGCAGCGGCAACGGATCGCCATTGCAAGAGCCATTTTGAAAAACCCCGTAATTTTATTGTTGGATGAAGCGACCTCTTCACTCGACGCAGAATCGGAAAAGGTGGTCCAGGAGGCCCTCGACAAATTGATGATGGACCGTACCTCCATTATCATCGCACACCGGCTGGCCACCGTCCGGGAGGTCGACCGCATTTTTGTGTTAGATGAAGGGAAGATCGTCGAACAAGGTACCCACTCGGAGCTGTCGGCGCTGGAAAATGGATTGTACAGCAGCTTGGCCCGGTTGCAGTTTGAATCGGCTTGAACTGCGATGGTAGGAGGCATCTTGGTTGCAAACCTGTCGGTTGGACAGGGCAGGCGGGCCGCGACGAAGGTGGTTAGCGGGACATCGAAGTCTCAGACTTCGATGAGGGGGGACATGCCTTTAGCAATCGCATTCCATTGGGTTGAGACAGTACGAACCTATGCCTATCCTTATTTCTTCCTTCACGACCAATACTTCTTTGCCAGAAATCACGAGACTTTTCTGGATCCTGCCGAAATCACCATCCACCAGAAGTCGTGGACGTAGTGCTGCGTTTTAGTTTTGCGATGCGAGGCCTATCGTTTTACTTTCCTCTATTTCTTTGTTTTGTTTTGGGTTTTAATGATCAAAACACTTTGGGAAGAAAATTCCATCCATCCGTAATGATAGACATAGCGATAGAGTTTTTTCTGAGAGTTGATGTAGCATCCGGTACAATAGTCAAAATGGAAACCCATTTTTTCCAATACTATCTTGGGGATCTGGACCTTTGTTTTGCTATCGCTTTGATAAAGTTGCTGGAGTATTTTGAAGTTTTGATAGAGGTAGCGGTTGATGAGCTTGATTTCATTGGCATGAACCGATTTGGAAGGATGGTGGAATTTGTTTTTACAACTTTGGCTGCAAAATTTTTTGTCAGATCGGCCTATAATTGTTTTCCCGCAGACGGGACAGGGATTCCTTCTCATGGTATGTTTTTTTTGCGTATAGCACAAAGGTAACCATTCTATCCGTATTAACGGTTAAGGAAACGATTATAATCGATTAGTCACCCGTTAGCTTTAACGGTTAATACGGCTATTTTTATAAAACTTTGAAAAACAGTTGATTGTAATGTGGTATTTTTTATAATTTGCACGAAAAATTGGAGAATATTCAAAAAAGTGTGTCTTTTCCTACCCACACCCTACCCTTAAAGGGAAAAACAACCCACTGACACACTTTTCTGAACACTGTCAAAAATCGTTATGAAAGTTCGTTTAGAAATATTGGAAAAGTACCCGCATCGGTTGCAGATCAAGATACCGGAGGGGGCGAGGTTTTGGGTTGAGCAGGTGGAAAAACTAAAGCATGTGCATCAACACGGGCCGGGTCATTATTCTATGATGTATTATCCCTGGGCAGTGGCACAGCTTCGGAAGTTGTATCGAGATCAGTTGGAAATAGGTTTTGAGGAGTCGACGTATCCGCCGGTGGTGTACAAGAAGAAGGAAGGAGGGCAGAGCAGGCGGGCAGAAAAGGTACGTCCGAGGTATTATCAGGCGTTGGATGCGTTGGAGCAGTGGATAAGGCTGCGACAATACAGCCATGCTACCCTAAAGAGTTACCGGGGATGTTTCACCCGTTTTTTGCTATACTACAATGACAAGGCTCCTGACCAGATCAGCGTGGAAGAGATAAGGCTCGCTCGAAATTTAAATTACCGATATCTTTGATAAAACTTGCAAATAAGCGATTGATAGTGAGCGTTTTGTAAGTTTTTCAAAGATCCAAAAGAGGGAATTTAATTTTTGAGCTTTACTAAAGGCATTTTTGCTTTATCTGATAAAAGAGCAGAATATTTCAGAATCATATCAGAATCAGATGATCAATGCGATAAAATGTTATTATGAAAAGGTGTTGAAGCGACCTCGGGAGGTGTATGAATTGCCTCGTCCCAAGCCTCGGCAATCGCTGCCACAGGTGCTAAGCAAGGAAGAGATAAAGCGCCTGGTGGAAGCGATACCAAATCTGAAACATCGGGTGATCATAATGGCGATCTATTCGGCTGGTTTACGCTTGGGCGAATTGATCAGATTGCGGGTAGAAGACATCAAGTTGTCACAGCAGAAAATATATGTGCATGGTAGCAAGAACAAAAAAGACAGGTATACTTTGCTCTCATCGCAATTTGTGAGTATCTTGCAAAAGTATCTTGAGGCCTATCGTCCGGAGTATTGGTTGTTTGAGGGGCAAACGGGAGGCCAATATAGTGCCAGCAGTATCCAAAAGATATTCAGGAGGGCCTGCCAGCGAGCAGGAGTGGGCGATTTTGCTACTATACATACGTTACGGCATTCTTTTGCAACGCACTTGTTGGAGCAGGGAGTTGACATACGTTATATACAGGTGTTGTTGGGCCATGCGCACGTAGATACTACTATGATCTATACGCATGTGGCGCAGGATCAGTTGAAAAAAATTGCGAGTCCGATAGATGATATACAGCTGGAATCGATATATTCGTAACTTAGGGAGGTAGCTATTGGCTTGTTCTGTCCAATTAAGAAAAAATTGCCATCCCGCAAAAGCAGCCGGTTCGTTCCTTACCCGCTGCTTTTTTTAGCAAGCCCACACAAATCCCACCCACCACCAGGGTTAATAAAACCACTCATATTATGAGATAATGAAATTTTATAACTATTTTACCGATTCATAACCAATAATCCAAAATGAATAGAATTAAAGAGGTTTTGGAAGAAAAAGGGCTAACTCAAACTTGGTTAGCTGAGAAATTAGGTAAGAGTTATAATATGGTGAATTCTTATGCTAAAAACAGAAGGCAACCAAGCATTGAAACTTTATTTAAAATTGCGGAAATATTGGATATAGAGCCAAAAGAATTAATAGCAAAACGGAGATAGCAAACTATTTAGAAAATGTAATTATTTATGGATAAACTTATCGTAAGACATATTGATCGACTAATGTTGGACCCAAACAATTATCGGTTTATTGATAATAAGGATTATCGAGTGGTGTCACTTAGTCAAGTTGAGGAAGAGAGAATACAAATTCGTACTCGAAATTTACTGGTTGGGAAAAATGAAGAAGGAATTACTGATCTTATTACAAGCTTTAAGGCGAATGGAATACTTAAATTAGATCCAATTCAAGTACAAGAAATTCCAGATAGTAAAAATTACTTAGTTATAGAAGGAAATAGAAGAACTGCGGCTCTAAAACATCTATTTGAACAATGGAAAATTGGAAATGATATAGGAAAACTCACACAAGAAAGTTTTAAAAGTGTAGAAGTTGTTCTCATCTCAGATGAAAGTCCAGTCCAGCATTTAATTACAATGGGATTGCATCATATTAGTGGCAAAAGAAAATGGAGTCCTGTTAATCAAGCTCAATTAGTATATGATTTACGTCATAAATTTGAGATGAGTGAATTAGAGATTTGCAATTCATTATCAATTTCAAAACATAACCTAAGGAGAAGTTTAAGAGTATTAGCTTTGATCAATAGTTATAAGGAAAGTGATTTTGGAGATCAATTCCAAACGAATAAATATTCAATATTTGAAGAAGTAATTAAAAAGGTAGAGATGAAAGCTTGGTTAGAGTGGAATGATTATACCTACCAAGCCGATAATAAGGTCAACGAAGAAAAATTATTTTCATGGATTTCTAAAGAAGAATTAATAATACGAGACGAAGAAACTGGGGAAGAATTAAAAACAACAAAAGATCCAATTATTACTAAAAGTCATGAGATAAGAGAACTGTCAAAGTTTGTAAATGATTCTGAGGCTGTTGAACAAATGGAAGATCGTCGAAGTGTAACTGCTGGATTTGCATTAAGTGATGCTGTCGGTGTTCAAAGACTGCATAAGGCAATGGAAAATATTGAAAAAGAGGTTCAAGCCGCATTTCAATTTAGTGAATATTTAGATAATGAAGACTACACCAAGGTTGGAATATTACGTGACAAATTAGATAGACTGATTCCAAGTAGTAAAAGTATTTCTGGTCTTACACAGAAGTCTTCAAACCTTTATTTCAAAAGCCTTAATTCACATTTTGAAAGGGTCAAAATTGTTAAGTATCGTAAACTGAAAAATTTGACTATTGATCAGTTGACAAGAGTAAACATTATTGTAGGTGGTAATAATACTGGGAAAACCTCATTACTTGAAGCTTTTTATTTACTCACTCGACTAAACAATATTCCTTCATTAATTGAATTAGAAAGATTTAGAGGAAGATTTTATGTTGAATTTCATACTAAATGGTTTGATAAATTATTTGTAGATAATATTGAACTAAATGCCTCTTTTAATTCTGCCGAAATTGGATTACTAATAAAGAAACTAGAAACAGAAGAAAATATAGATAAGAGTCAATATCTTAATTCTATCACATCAGAGGCTGTTGTGAATGAAGAAGAACTTGATGGAACAATTCATTTATTTAAGAATAGAGAGCCAGAACTTTATTATCAAAAGAGTAAAGTATTATGTGAAGCTAGTTTTAGTAGCCCTTATCGATTTGATGATGATCTGATAGTTAAGGCACATGCAAGAGCTGTTGAACTTCGATATTTAGATGAAATAATAACTTTCATAAACGAAAAGATGGACGAATCTATAGAGAAGATAGAAATGATTAGTATTGAAAATGAAAGTCGATTAATGGTAAGCTCATCAAAGCATGAACATGCAATTGACCTTACTAAATATGGAGAAGGATTACAAAGAGTTGTAGAAATTGCTTTGTTAATGGGGTTCAGTCAGGATGGAATTATATGTATTGATGAATTAGATAGTGCAATTCATAAAAACTTACTTCGAGATTTTACTGCTTTTATACAAGAAGCCGCAGTAAAATTTAACGTACAAGTTTTTTTAACTACTCACAGTAAAGAATGTATTGATGCTTTTGTTGAAAATAATTATCCAGATGATGAATTAACCGCATTTGCCTTAAGTGAAAATACTCAAGGAGAAATTATTTCCAAATTTTTACCAGGGAATAAATTAAAACAATTAGTAGATTCTATAAATATTGATATCCGATGAGTACTACATCACAATTAATAACTACATTTTGTGAAGGGCCACATGATGTTGCCTTTATTAACAGAATACTTAAATGCATCGGATACAAATCATACGATGCTTGTAAAATTGGAGAATTACCTATTCCTTTTAATCAATTAATTCTTCAAGAAGCAAAAAAGAGTAATATTGAAAATCTAAACCTTATTGAATTAAGGAGAGGATTTCTGCCAAGTAAGGTTATGGTTAAAGACAACAATTTTATTTTTCTTTATAGTATTGGTGGAGATAGTAAAAAAGAAATCCGTGAAAAAATGTTACAAGACCTTTTGAGTTTTGTTCCTAGTCCTGGAGAAATTAGTAGTATCCCCGAAAACACTGAATTATCTGTAGTTTATCTTTTTGATGCCGATCAAAAGGGCGTTCAAAAACGGATTGAAGAATTGAATAATGAAATCAGCAACGGATTTAACAATAAGATTTCATCTGAGTTTAAAACCAATGCGTCATTCCAGACTTTAGCTAGTATTAAGTTAGGGGTGTTTGTTTTTACCGGAGATGACAATAACCAAGGAACATTAGAAGATATTTTAATTCCTTTAATGTGCAAAGACAATGAAAGTATATTTGATGAAGCAATGTCATTTATAGATACAAACCATAAAGAAGAAAGGTTATACCCTTTAAAAGTTCAAAAACAAGATGATCTAATTACAGAAAAAAGAAGTGAAAGAAAAAGAGACATGTTTAAGTTTCAATATGAAAAGTCATTAATTGGAACGGTCGGTCAACTACAATGTTCTGGTAAGTCAAATGTTGTATGTATAAATGACTCAGATTATTTAACATTGGATAAAATAAAATCCAATGCTAAATGCATCGAGATACTAGACTTTTTAAATAAAATATAAATTGAATGATGCAAGAACAAATTGCAGCACGTTGCTATCCTCGTTCCTGCGGTAGCAAAGAGCTGCAAAGCCCACCCTTCACGACTAATATTTATAACCTTAGATGAAAAAAAAACTGGACAGAACAACGGCTACCCGTCAATACTCCGCATGCGCTTCGTACTGCGGGTAGCCAACCGTTGAACAAAGAACTCTTCCCCAACAACAATCCTACATGTCACAAAATCCACCTTTTAACACTTGACTTTCACGATTCTGTTTTGTAGATTTAAGTAGTATCTGGCCGGAATCTCGCAACTAATTGATAGTCAGTCAAATAAAGTGCTAAAAATGCTATGAAAATTGAATTATATTTTCTAAATTTATGCGTAATAATTTGGCAGTCAGATACATATGAATTTTAGTAAATTATTTTTTCGAAAGATTTCAACCAATAAAGATGAGAAAACGATTTGAACAGCAATTAGAAGTGAATTCACTGAGTATAGCAGATGTGGTGCTCAATTCCAGGAGCCGACATGAACTTCCTCAGTTGTTGGCCGGGTTGCAGTACATATTCGTAACACCGGAATTGAATGAAGGTGTATTTAAAGTGTTAGAAGATGAGATATTAAAAGGCAAAAAAGCGACGGGCCGGGAAGGAATGCCGCTGTGGGAGATATTAGTGTTAGGAAGCGTGCGTCACACGTTGAATTGTGATTACGATGAACTATTGGATTTGGCGAATCATCATCAGGCGGTTCGTGGCATAATGGGCGTACACAAGGAAACATCCGATTGGTTAGAAAAAAAAGTATTCGCACTTCAAACGGTTAAAGACAATGTTAGGTTATTGAATGAAGAAGCGTTGAAAAAGATTAATGAGCTGGTAGTAAAACATGGACATAAGTTGTTAAAAAAAAGCGAAGAAGAAGGCGACCAGGGAGAGGAAATATCTTTGGAATTGAAGACGGATAGTTATGTTGTAGAGACAACGATTCATTTTCCGACAGATTTAAGACTGTTGTGGGATAGTCTTTATAAATGCCTGGATGTAATATTATTGTTGAGTAAGTTGGTTCCATTGATGGGTTGGGGGAAAATAAAGGTGTGGCATAAAAAAGCTAAGAAGTCGTATAGAAAGGCCTCGATCATACACCAAAAAAAGGGTCGTGACTATAAAGTACGATTGTCAGATTCGACCCGAGCGTATTTGCGGATAGCAAGAGAGATAAGTGTGCGCATTGTTAGGACGCTTGGTGACTTAGAAGAGCATGGAGGTGGAATAAAGGTGGAATTGTTGAAAATGAGCTTAAAAATGTACCATGACTACTTGTTGAAGTTTATAGATCAGGTAGAGCGCCGAATACTGAAGGGTGAGCAAATTCCTCATTCGGAGAAAATATTTTCGATATTCGAGCCACATACAGAGTGGATAAGCAAGGGCAAGGCGGGACGCCCTGTAGAGTTGGGACATCGAGTGTTACTGACAACGGATCAATATGGTTTTGCGGCAGATCATGAGGTGATGGTAAACAAAACGGATAAAGAGGTTCCCATAGAATTGGGTGAGAGGTTGGCAAAGCGATATGCGAAAGGATACAAGCTGTCAAGTATAAGTTTTGATCGCGGATTTTTTTCCGGGCCAGCGAAGAAGGCCTTGTCAAAAATATTTGATCAAGTGATAATGCCAAAGGCAGGGAAAAAATCAGCACTAGAACAGAAGGAGGAAACACAACCCGAATTTCAGTATAAAAAAAGAAAACACAGTACCATAGAGGCGAACATAAATGAATTGGAACATTGTGGAGCAGACAGGGTACCTGATAAGGGCCTTAAAGGTTTCAAACGATATGTGGCCATGAGCGTGTTGGGCTACAACATAAAGAGGCTGGGCAAAGTAGTGAAGTCGGAGAACTTGCTACCCACCATTGTGCCGTTGAACGGCAAGGCAGCAGCCTGATATGGGTTAATATTGTGACAAAGCAGTGGAGTGGTCTGCCCTGTAGTCCCGTAAATGTGTTGTTATGGGCTTAATCAGCCCCTATTTCCATCAAAGAACAAATTTGGACGTATAATTTTAGGAATCGTCCGGCTGAGTGCAGAGCGGATATTGGCAAAAAGTGAAAAATGGGGCGTTTTCGGTCAGATACTAAGTACCATAACATTAGTACTTCAAATCCACAAACATATCATCATGGAAAAACTAATCCGTCGGTACGCCGACTTCCTGCTTCAATCAAACTATGCGCTGGCCACTCGTAAATCTTATGTTGGGGCTGTGCGTAATTTCTACAAATGGTGTCTCAAACAATCTTCCAATCCCGACTTCGACAAGGCCGATGCACATCGACAGTATCTTCTTTATCGGGCGCGACGAGGGCTGAGCTGGCAAAGTATTAATGGCGATTACTCCGCCATCCGATTGCTTTACACCAAAGTACTTGGCCGCGAATGGGACTTGGATAAGCTCCCACGTCCACGAAAAGAAAAAGCACTGCCCCGGATTCTTTCTACCCAGGAGGTACAGGCATTGATCGAAGCAGCGCCCAATTTCAAACATCAGTTTTACATCATTCTTTTGTATGCTACGGGGTTGCGTCTTAGCGAATCACTCAACCTTCAGATTGAGGATATCAGTATTGATCGAAAGCAACTGCACGTCAGACGGGGTAAGGGGCTCAAAGACAGATACGTCATGTTGCCCGACTCTTTGTTGGAAATGATGAAATCGTATATGAATTACTAT
>CBDCTQ010000009.1:0-262500 GCA_965222105.1 Saprospiraceae bacterium
TGTATCGGAAATGGCCATCACCCTCGAAAAGAAAGTACGAATCAAAGAAGGCAAGAAGAAAACAACTCAAATTCAAAAAACCGAGATTGCCTTCGAGGATATTAAAAACACGAAAGTGCAAATTAGCTTTAATAACTAGAGTTTATTCGAAAAAATTTTGTATGCATCCCAAATGATCTTTTTACCCTATTCTTCGTCACGTACTCGCCTTCGTAGCTAAGGCTACGAGGCTCCGTGCGTTCCTCGACTAGTGAAAAAATCTCTCTTTGGTTGCTATACAAAAAAATTCCGCATAATCTCTACTAACCAACAACTATTATGAACCTGGTAGATACTTTTTCGGAATTCAAAGCAGGTAAAAACATCGACCGACCTACGATGGTCCGCGTATTGGAGGATGTATTCCGCACCCTCATCAAAAAGAAATACGGCAGTGATGAAAACTTCGACGTCATTGTCAACACCCAAAAAGGGGATTTGGAGTTGTGGCGTGTCCGCGAAATCGTCCCCGACGGCGAAGTGCTGGACGACCGTAGCCAGGTGTCCATTTCAGAAGCACTTTCCATCGACGAAGATTACGAGATCGGCGAAGAATGTTACGAACAATTGTTTTTGGAAGATTTTGGCCGAAGAGCCATCATGGCCGCCCGGCAAACGCTGATCTCCCGGATCATGGAACTGGAAAAAGACGAAGTTTACCGCCGCTACATTGAGCGGGTGGGCGAAATCGTCATGGGAGAAGTTCACCAAATCCTGAAAAGAGAAATACTGGTACTCGACGACGCCACCGGCACCGAACTGGTGCTTCCACGCAACGAAATGATCAAGGGCGATTTTCTCCGCAAAGGAGATATGATACGAGGCGTGATCCGAAAAGTGGAAATGAAAAACAACAACCCCGTGGTGATCGTATCCCGTACTGACAGTACCTTCCTGGAAAAACTCATGGAACACGAAGTGCCGGAAATAGAGGATGGACTGATCACCATCAAGAAAATCGTCCGCATGCCAGGCGAACGAGCCAAAGTGGCCGTTGAATCGTACGACGACCGTATAGACCCCGTCGGAGCATGCGTAGGAATGAAGGGATCCCGAATTCATGGCATCGTTCGGGAACTAAAAAACGAAAATATCGATATTGTTAATTATACCAACAACCATTCGTTGTTCATCCAGCGGGCACTGACCCCCGCCAAAGTGACAACCATCAACCTGGATGTGGAAAAAATGGAAGCAAAAGTCTACCTCGAAGCCGACCAGGTATCGTTGGCCATCGGAAAGGGCGGTACCAACATCAAGCTGGCCAGCCGCCTGACCGGATTCGAGATCGATGTGTTCCGCAATTCAGCCATTGGTGAAGTTGAAATCGACGACGTCGAACTCGATGAATTCGCCGACGAAATCGATGGCTGGGTTATCGACGCATTGAAAAACATCGGTTGTGACACCGCCAGAAATGTACTCGACCTCAGCAAAGAAGAGCTGATCCGCCGTACCGACCTGGAAGAGGAAACGATCGACCACATATTGTCCATTTTCAGAGCGGAATTTGACGAAGAAGAGTAGATAAATCCTTCTGATCGGACATTGGATTTTTCCAAAATAAGATAAAACAGGCTCGATTCGGGCTCGTTTTGCCCCCGGAAAAGTACCGAAATACCTTTTTTTCAGGCAATTATAGACATTGACCTAAGGAATCCGGTACTTTTCTATTACCTTTGCAATCCAATTTTTTGGATGCGAGGTAAATCGGAAACGCTATTTCTCAACCTACAGCAGGTTGTTCTTAAGTTAGACTAAAAGGTTTTCATGATGAGTATTTTATTAATCAAGTAAAACAAAATACAAGATGTAAAAGAAAAAAACTTATCGTAAAGCACTTTTGTCTATCATTATTTTCGACTAAAATAACTTTATGCCGCAACGCTTAGTCAAGGTAGCAAAAGAATTGAACGTAGGTACCACCACCATCGTGGAGTACTTGCATAAGTGTGGGTTCGACCTGGACAACAAACCCACTGCCAAGGTTTCTGACGAAATGTACACTGTACTGGTCAAGGAGTTCCAAAACTCCGCTGCCATCAAAGAAAAGGCCGACCAACTTATGTTCGGCACCCGCCCCAACCCAAAAAATGAACCCGAAGCCAAAAGAAGTGCAGTTGCCCCACCTCCCCCTCCCAAACCGGAACCCGAAAAAATTCCCGAACCCGTCGCCAAAGAAACACCACCCGCTCCTGCCGTTGAACCGGAGCCGGAAGTCACTGCTGAATCTCCCAAGATCGGTCTCACCATAAAAGGTAAAATCGACCTCGACAAACCCAAAAAAGCTGAAACAGCCAAAGAAACACCCAAAGAGGTGGATGCCCCACCACCAGAAGCCACTCCTGAACCGGTAAAAGACAAGACTCCTAAGGAAGAGCCCGCCACTCCAGAAGCTAAAACAGAGACTCCGGCACCAGCTGCCGACGAGACGTTAAGGGCAGAAGCCCCCCAACTCAAAGGGTTGAAAATATTGGGTAAGATAGACGCCGATAAACTCAAAAAACCCAAGAAAAAGAAAAAAACTTCCTCCAAAACAAAAACGGGTACCGGAAAACCGGGTGGAGGAAAAAGCAACGAAACACCCAGAAAAAGAAAGCGAACCCGCAAAAAAATATCCGCCGTTCCCGTCTCCAACAGAGGCGATGGCCGCCGCTCACGGGGCGGACATGGCCGCAGAGATGAAGTCAAAGAGGTCTCTAAAAAAGAGATCGAAGAAAAAATCAAACAAACTATGGCCCGCCTTTCAGGAGGCGGAAAGCGCAAGCGACAAAAACTACGCCGCGAAACAAGAGACCGTCACCGCGAAAAGCAGGAATTGCAGGCACTCGAAAAAGAGTCGGGTAAACTACAACTCACCGAATTCGTCTCCGTCTCTGAACTGGCCAGCCTCCTCAACGTAGCCGTTGCCGACGTCATCACCACCTGTATGAACCTGGGCGTAATCGTATCCATCAATCAACGCCTCGACGCAGAGATCATCGAACTGGTGGCCAGCGAATTTGACCACGAAATCGAATTCATCAGTGCAGAAGAAGTGGAAGAGGAAGACGAAATCGCTGAAGAAAACCCCGAAGACCTCGAACCCCGCGCCCCCATCGTAACCGTCATGGGACACGTTGACCACGGAAAAACTTCATTACTCGACTTTATCCGCAAATCAAACGTGGCAGAAGGAGAAGCCGGCGGTATCACCCAACACATTGGTGCCTACGAAGTCAAAGTCGGAGACAAAAAGATCACCTTTCTCGACACCCCCGGTCACGAAGCATTTACCGCTATGAGGGCCAGAGGAGCCAAAGTAACCGACGTGGCCGTTATCATCATTTCTGCCGACGACAAGGTGATGCCACAAACCAAAGAAGCCATCAGCCACGCCCAGGCAGCAGGCGTTCCCATCGTATTTGCCATCAACAAGATTGACAAAGATGGCGCCGACCCCGAACGCATCAAACAAGAACTGGCCAGCATGAACCTCCTCATTGAAGAATGGGGCGGCAAATACCAATCGCAGGACATCTCCGCCAAACAAGGCACGAACATCGATCTCCTCCTGGAAAAAATACTACTCGAATCAGAATTGCTCGAACTCAAAGCCAACCCCAACGCCCTGGCATCCGGCACCGTCATAGAAGCCGCACTGGACAAAGGACGCGGCTTTGTAACAAAAATACTCGTCATCAACGGATCCCTCCAGATAGGCGATGCCATCGTCTCCGGCGAATATTCCGGCAAGGTGAAAGCCATGTTCAACGAAATGGGTAAAAAGGTAAAAGTAGCCGGCCCCTCCACTCCCGTACTGATATTGGGGCTGAGTGGTGCCCCCCAGGCCGGAGAAAAATTCAAAGAAATGGAAAGCGAAACGGAAGCCCGCCAGATAGCTTCCCGCCGTGGTCAGATCGCCCGCGAACAGGCCACCAGAGCTTCCAAACGCATCAGCCTCGACGAGATCGGACGCCGCCTCGCCCTCGGCACCTTCAAAGAGCTCAACCTCATCATCAAGGGAGATGTCGACGGATCCATAGAAGCACTCGCCGACTCCCTCCTCAAACAATCCATCGAAACCGTACAGGTCAACGTCATCCACAAAGCAGTGGGGCAGATCATCGAGTCGGACGTATTGCTGGCCTCCGCCTCCGACGCCATCATCATCGGGTTCCAGGTACGTCCTTCAGTAGGTGCCCGCAAACTGGCCGAGCGCGAAGGCGTCCAGATAAAAATGTACTCCATCATCTACGAAGCCATCGAAGAGCTGCGCATGGCTATCGAAGGAATGCTCGAACCAACAAAAGAAGAAAAGATCGTTTCCCAAATCGAAGTCCGAGAGGTTTACAAAATCAGTCGACTGGGTACGGTAGCAGGTTGCTACGTCATGGAAGGCAAAATCACCAGAAACACCAAAGTACGCCTCATACGCAACGGCATCGTGGTCTTCCCGATCAAAGAAGGCGTGGTTGGAGAACTGGGCTCACTAAAACGATTTAAAGACGACGCCAAAGAAGTCAAAAGCGGACTGGAATGCGGCCTGACCATCAAAAACTTCAACGACATCAAAGTCGGCGACATCGTCGAAGGGTATGAAATCGTGGAAATCAAACAGAAGTTGAGCTAGGTTTTAGTTTACACTCTTTCCTACTCCGGTTCAAATCCAAGGATAATATTGAACGTTCCGTACTTATTGAAGATAGAGCCGGTGGAATTGGTATTCTTATCGAAGCCCAGGCCGTAGTCAAATCCCAGCGTACCGAACATAGGCAAAAACACCCGCAACCCCATACCGGCCGACCGCTTAACGTCGAAAGGATTAAAGTCGCTGAATCGCCGCCAGGCATTACCCCCTTCCACAAAAGCCAGTACAAATATCGTGGCACTTGGATTGAGCGAAAACGGATAGCGCAACTCAATATTAAACTTGTCAAAAACAGGCGCTGCCACCGTAATGGCTCGTCCATTGATATCGCTGCCAATATTAGCTTCCAGATCTCCAACATCGTACCCACGCATGGATATGATGTCCAGCCCGGTGTAAAAATTGCCTGCCGTTTGTTGCGAAAATCCATCTCCTCCCAACTGAAATTGCTCAAAAGGCGATAGCCCGATGCTTTTGTTGTACGACCCCAGCATCCCTATTTTGCCACCGAGCTTGATGACCAGCTTCTGGGCAGCATCCAGCGCCGTGTACCATTCAAAATTGAATCGCCATTTGTGGTATTCCAACCACTTGAACCGCTCTTCAGACGGCAAATTGCTGTAATCTTTGTTGTTGAACAAAGAATAGGGCGGTGTCAACTGCATGGAAAGCGAAAACTTCGACCCCGATCTGGGATAGATCGGATCGCTGATGCTCGAACGGGTAATCGTTTGGTTGACGCTGAAGTTGTAAAAATTACCATCTGTAATCGGTTCTCCCGGACGCACCTGAAAGGAGCCGAACCAGTTGGACAGCGATAAACTTTGTAAACTCAAGGTGGTGTTGGAGATGAAAAAATCATCCGGTTTTTTCATCCGAAATCCAAGGCCGATCGTTCCTCCTAAAATGTTGAACCGCCCAAAGTCATCAGACCCTTTTGGAAGCCCATTGGTCAAAATGTTGATGTAGGCCCCCACCGACAGAGAGGTTGGCTTTTTGCCTCCGAGCCAGGGTTCTGTAAAAGAAATGTTGTACGACTGGAACCGGCTGCCATTCGTTTGAGCACGTAACGACAACCGCTGGCCGTCGCCTTGCGGCAATGGACTCCAGGATTCTTTTTTGAAAAAATTGCGCAATGAAAAATTATTGAAGCTAACGCCCAGGGTGCCGATCACACCCCGCCCACCAGCCCAACCCGCCGACAGCTCCAACTGATCGGACGGTTTCTCTTCCAGTACATATTCGATATCAACTGTGCCTCGCTGAGGGTTGACCGGGGTGTTGATCTCCATCGCTTCGGGATTGAAGTAGCCCAGGTTGACGATCTCACGCTGCGAACGGATGATGTCCGACCGGCTGAATTTTTGTCCGGGACGGGTACGTAGTTCGCGCCGGATAACGTGTTCATGGGTTCTGTCATTGCCGCTGATGACCACCCGGTCGATGGTGGCCTGGGGGCCTTCATAGATGCGTATCTCCAGGTCGATCGAATCATCGACGATGGCCGTTTCTACCGGATCGACCCGGAAAAAGAGGTAGCCATTGTCCATATAAACCGTACTGACATCGCGCCCGTCGGGACTGAAGCGGAGACGTGTTTCGAGGAGTTCCTGATTGTAAATATCGCCTTTTTTGATGCCCAGGATGTTTTCGAGCAAATCCGTTTCATAGATGGAGTTGCCCTTCCACGCGATATTTCTGAAGTGGTACTGCACTCCTTCGTAAAGATCAATCTCTACCTGAAGGTCGCCATCGGCTTCGCGCCAAACGGTATCGCGCAGAATGATGGCATCTTTAAAACCCAGGGTGTTGTAGTATTGGATCAGGGTCTGCTTGTCGATCTCATACTCGTCTTTTATCATTTTGGAAGCGGAAAATAAACGCGCCTTCCTCCGGGTACCCTTCATTAGTTTTCGGAGTTTTCTGCTCTTCACATTTTCATTTCCCGTAAAGGTGATATTTTGAATTTTCACCCGTTTGTTTCTATCCACATCGAAGATCAACCGCACAGCATTGACCCTCTTTTTATCCAACTCTTCCGTAACCGTTACTTCTGTGTTGAGGAATCCCTTTTCATGAAAATATTCTTTAATGCCATTGCTGACCCCCATTTTGGCGTGTTCGGTTACGATCCCTCCCTTGATGAGGTGTTGCTGAACGATGTCGTTGAGGTCGTCGTGCTTCGATTTTTTAACTCCTTTGAAGGAGTGCTCGGTGTAGCGAGGCCTTTCCTGAACGGCGATTTCGAGGAATATGAGTTCGCCGATTTTTTTCTGTTTGTAAATTTGTATGTCGGTAAACAACCTCAACTTCCAGAGTGCTTTCATGGCCCGTTGGATGTCGGGGCCGGGAATGCGGATTTTATCGCCTACTTTAAATCCGGCAATGGAAATGATGGCGTTTGCATCGCTGTATTGGGCTCCGGTGACGTTGATACCGCCGATCTCGTATTCCTTAAACTGGGAATAGTCAATGACTGGGGGAATCGTGTCGTTGTTTTGAGCCTTTATAGAAGAAAAGAGAAGTAACTGGCTGAGAATTAGTAAGGTAAAGCGCCAATATTTTTTCATTTATGGAAATTTTCTTTTTGTCAAATCATTATGAGAACGAGCATAACGGCTTACTGTTGTTAGGATAACGCAATAAAAATTGTCGTGGTTGGCTCAACTGAGCTGGTCGCTGGTCATACCGAAACGTCGTTCGCGGTGTTGGTATTCGACGATGGCCTTGTAAAAATGTTCCTTTCGGAAGTCGGGCCAGAACACGTCGGTGAAGTACAACTCCGTGTACGATATTTGCCACAACAGGAAGTTGCTGATGCGATGTTCACCGCTGGTGCGGATCAGTAGTTCGGGGTCGGGGATATTTTTAGTGCTTAGGGCCGATGCGAAAACTGATTCATCAATGTCGCTGGGGTTTAGAGATTGAGACGACACTTGTTTTGTCAATTGACGGACGGCGTTGATGATTTCCCAGCGAGCACTATAATTGAGTGCCAGCACGAGGGTCATTCGGGTATTTTGCCGGGTGTTATCAATGCCTTCCAGTAGAGCCTGATGCGTTTTTTTTGGCAGCTTCGACAGGTCGCCAATGGCCATAAGCCGGATATTGTTTTTGTTGAGGGTGGCGATTTCCTTTCGCAGGGTTTCCACCAAAAGTCCCATCAGGGCGTTGACTTCAAATTTGGGACGGTTCCAGTTCTCGGTCGAAAAGGCGTACAAAGTGAGGAATTCGATCCCCAGTTCAGCTGCTGCTTCGGTGGTTTCCCTTACGGAAACCACTCCGTTTTTGTGCCCAAATACCCGCTGTTTGCCGTGTTGTTTGGCCCAGCGGCCGTTGCCGTCCATGATGATGGCGATGTGCCGGGGCAGTTTTTCCTTTATTATTTTTGCTTTTAGACTCATTGCGCTGAAGCCCCCTTTTTGAAAAAGTGATGCAAAGGTAATAAAAGAACGGGAAATGACTGGGGTATGCGGCTGGCCGAACCGACTCTTTAGCCCACCAGGTTTCAGTTATTGTACTGATTCATGGTGTGCCGAAGCCCGATGGTACCAAAACTTTTGACCATATCGGCGGCCTTTTCGATCAGAGCGGAGAGCTGTTCACCTTCTTCGGATGTCCATTCGCCCAGTACAAAATCGACCTGCCGGCCTTTGGCAAATTCGCTGCCGATGCCGAAACGCAGCCGTGCGTATTGTTGGTTGCCGAGTTGCTGGTTGATGTCTTTGAGGCCGTTGTGGCCACCGTCGGAACCTTTACCACGGAGGCGGAGGGTGCCGAAGGGGAGATTTTTATCGTCGACGACCACCAACAAATTACCGGGTTTGATCTTTTCTTTTTGCATCCAATAGCGGATCGCTTTGCCGCTGAGGTTCATATAGGTGGTGGGCTTGAGAAGGAGAAACGTCCGGCCTTTAAACTTAAAGCTGGCCGACAAGCCGTTGCCACCGCTTTTGAAGGTAAGGTCTTTTTCTCTTGCGAGAAAATCAACTACATCAAAACCGATGTTGTGGCGGGTATTGGTGTATTCAGAGCCGACATTTCCGAGACCGGCGATGAGGTATTTCATAGGATCGGGTTGGGTACTGCTTTCGCTAAATGAAAAAATTTTTTTGAGCCATTGAAGCATGGAGCAAAGGTAGGTAATCTTCCCCTTTCAACAATGATTAGTGGGGTGGAGTTCCGTTTGCTACTACATTAGTTTCGTGGTTTGTATTTGGTGGGGCATCGTGCGTACCAACTCGTCTTCGTTCGTCGAAACCCGCGACTTTGATGCCCCCAAACAACAAAGGAACCGGTTTCGCAACACAGTCCCTTTATCTGGTCAGAAGTATATTTTTAGCTTGTACCATCGTCGGTTTTTTAGTAAAAAAATAGCGCGGGTGGTCATCCATAACAGAGGCACCACAACAAACCCGGGTCAAATGGTTTGACAGCGCATAAAAACAGTCTTATAAATCGGTAGCCGGAATGGAGGGGAAGTTGTGTGAAAGGATTGTAAAATTACAGCTATTCCCACTGATTTACAATGCTATGTTTAAGGTATTTTTAGTCCCCGAATCAAATTTAAAGTGTTCCTGTTGTCGGGCGCAGGGGTTTTCTCAGACCAACAAATACACTTTTTTTACTTTTATAATAAAAGCACAATCAAAGCAAAACAAATAACAATAAAAAAAATTAATAAAAAGTCGCTTTTCATTTATGGAATTTGGGGTGTTTCTGCAGCTTATTAGTAGACCGCTTTGTGAAATTTAAATATGCAAACACCATGATGAAAGAGCAATTTTTACAATACCTGTGGCGGATGAAGCAGTTCGACACCCGTCAGTTGACCACTACCGAGGGGCAGCCCATCCTCATCCAACACATCGGCGAATACAACCAACATGCCGGCCCCGACTTTTTGAACGCCCGCATATACATCGGCGATACCTTGTGGGCAGGACATGTGGAGATACACGTCAACGCATCGGAATGGCTTCGGCACAACCACCAGTCCGACCCGGCCTACAATACCGTCATCCTCCACGTAGTACTGGAAGAGGACGAACCCATCTACCACCCCAACGGTACGCGCATACCCTGTCTTGAGCTGCGCAAACGCCTGCCCCAACAGTTGCTGAGCCGCTACCAAAAACTCATTCACAACGAGCATTGGATTCCCTGCCAACATCAGTTTTACAGTGTAGGAGAGATCATCCGCGACCTTTGGCTCGACCGCATGATGGTGGAAAGGCTCGAACAAAAAACGCAGCTCATCGCCGCTCACCTCCAACAAAACAACTCCGACTGGGAACTGACCCTGTACTACGTCCTCGCCCGCAGCTTTGGCCTCAAGGTCAACGCAGAACCATTCGAGCAACTGGCCCGCCAAACCCCTTACCCGATTTTGCAAAAGCACAAAAACAACCTTTTCCAGATCGAAGCCCTTCTCTTCGGGCAGGCGGGCTTTCTGGAAGAGGACTTCGACGAACCTTATCCCGCCAAGTTGAAACGGGAATACCTTTTTTTGAAAAAGAAATACAATCTCACCCCTCTGAAAAAAGAAAGCTGGCGGTTTTTGCGGCTGCGGCCGGCCAATTTTCCGACCATCCGGATCGCTCAATTCGCTGTGCTGCTGTTTCAGACCGAACACCTCTCCAGCAAAATACTGGCTGCCGAAAATGTCCAACAGCTCGAAAACCTCTTTGCCCTCCAACTCAGCCCCTACTGGAAAACGCATTATGTGTTTGGCAAACCCTCTCCTGCCCGCCGCAAAAAACTGGGCAGGTCGGCCATCCATCTGTTCATCATCAACACCATTGCACCATTCCTGTTCTACTACGGAAAATGGAAAGACGAACCCGCCTTCAAAGACAAAGCACTACAACTGCTGGAAGAACTGCCCGCAGAAAATAACAACATCATTACATCCTGGAAAAAACTGGGCGTGGCGCCCACCTCGGCCTACAACACCCAAGCGCTGATCCAACTGAAAAACGAATATTGCGACAAGAAGCAGTGCCTCCATTGCGCCATTGGCAACCAGGTGGTCAGCGAAGCAGGGGAGGAGCTGGTTGTTTATGGCTAGCTCAACAACTTCCGCACGATGCCCGAAATCGTTTTCCCGTCAGCTTTTCCGGCGAGCTGTTTGGTAGCCAGGCCCATCACCTTGCCCATATCGGCCATAGAGGTGGCACCGGTTTGTTCGACAATCTGTCGGAGTACTCCTTCCAGCTCTTCGGCACCCATCTGCGCGGGCAGGTATTGTTGGATCACGGCTATCTCTTCGCTTTCCTTTTGGGCCAGGTCATCACGGCCCTGCTTTGTAAAAATGTCGAGAGAGTCCTTGCGTTGTTTGACCAGTTTTTGCAACAACACGATCTCCGATTCTTCGGTCAGGGCGTTGCCGCTGCCGTCGGTCTTAGCCAGGAGGATGGCCGCTTTGATGGCGCGGATGCCGCGCAGGGCGGCCTGGTCTTTGGCTTTCATGGCCGTTTTGAGGTCTTCGTTTATTTTAGATTCCAGTGACATAGGGTCGGGTTTTGTTTGTTAAAAAGGGGGAATATAGTAGACATTATGAACAAAAATTTTGTATGCAGCCTGAATGCCCTTTTTTGCCTACCCTACGTCACATCCTCGCCTTCGTAGCTAAGGCTACGAGGCTCCGGGTGTTCCTTGGTTAAGCAAAAAATTGCTCTTCAGTTGCTATACAAAAAATCCATTCATAATGTCTAATGTCTAATGTCTAGTAAAGTTCAGAATTAAGAAAAAAGTTCCAGCCCCACTTCACCCCGCCCCACCCCGTATCCCCTCAATCTGCTGCGTCAGCCAAACAAAATCCTCGACGGAGAGTTGTTCGGGTCGTTGCCGAAAAAAATCCTCCTCCAGCAGGGGGTGTCCTTTTATGTATGCCTTCATGGTGTTGCGCAGCATTTTACGTCGTTGGCTGAAAGCCTGTTTGACCACGGCTTTGAACAGCTTAGGGGGGCATCCCAGTTCCATATTCTCTTTGCGGGTCAGCCGGATCACAGCCGATTGCACTTTGGGCGGCGGCGCGAATTTGGTCCGATCCACTTCAAATAAATACTCCGCCCGATACCAGGCTTGCACCAAAACGCTGATAATACCGTATGCCTTTACTTTGGGGGCCGAGGTGATGCGCTGCGCCACTTCCTTTTGAAACATGCCCACCAGTTGGGGGATCGACTCCTTGTGGTCGAGCATTTTAAATACGATCTGGCTCGAAATGTTGTAGGGAAAGTTGCCGACGATGGAAAAAGGGCTTTCGCCAAAAAGCGAACCAATATCGGCTTTCAAAAAATCGGCATAGACCAATTGCTCCGAAAAATCGGGAAATTGTTTATACAAATATTCCATCATATCCCAGTCGGCTTCGATGGCCCGCAGTCCAAACGGCTTTTCGAGCAGGTACTTGGTCAGCATCCCTTTTCCGGGGCCGATTTCCAGTACCTGATCGGTGGGCCCATTGAAGGTCAGGCTGTTGGCAATGGCAGCAGCGATCGACTCGTCGAGGAGAAAATGTTGACCATATGATTTTTTAGCACTCATTCTGTATCTTAGCGCCGGTTTCGGGGAGGCATCATTTGCAAGCCCTTCAAAAAAAAGGAATGAATACCAAAGTTTCGGTTAGTAAATCGATCAGACGTAAAGATAACGGCTTATTTCTGGCAGATAAAAAAAATCTGACCTGGCTGGCTGACTATTTTACCCCTGCCGACATTCATTACATCACCAAAACAGCAAAAAGCAATATATCCTATGCCTTTGTACCTGGAAAGGAACGGCTTTGCTGGGTTCAGTTTTTAAACCTGGAAGACGACGACATCGGCAACAAAGAAGCAGCCCGCCTCGCCGGCAACGAGGTACTCACCTCCCTTTCGCATTACAAGGTGCCCTCCGTAACAGTGGTCTCCCACTGCGCCCCCTGCCCCTTGCTCGAATACGTGGAAGGCATGGTGCTGGGCAATTACCAGTTTTTGAAATACCTCCGAAGCACCCACGACCGCAACAACCACCTCCGGGAGATCCGGATCGTGCCCGGCGGCATTTCCCGAAAGGAGATCGACCACCTCAACGCAGTCATGGAAGCCACCTACATTGCCCGCAACCTCGTCAACGAACCACTGTCGCACCTGACGGCCACGGCCTTCAGCAGTGTGATGAAATCGCTGGGCAAACAATGCGGATTTTCCGTAAAGGTATTCAATAAAAAGAAAATCGAACAGATGAAAATGGGCGGTATCCTGGCTGTCAACAAAGGCAGCGTCCAACCCCCCAGCTTCAACATAGTGGAATGGAAGCCCCCCAAAGCCAACAACAAAAAACCCGTAGTACTGGTCGGCAAAGGCATCGTGTACGACACCGGCGGCATGAGCCTCAAACCCACCCCCAATTCCATGGACAAAATGAAATGCGACATGGCCGGGGCTGCCACCGTGCTGGGGGCCGTAGTGGCAGCAGCTAAAGCCAAACTGCCGATCCACCTCATCGCACTCATCCCCGCCACCGACAACCGCCCCGCCGGCGACGCCTACGTGCCCGGCGACGTCATCACCATGTACGACGGTACCACCGTAGAGGTGCTCAACACCGATGCCGAAGGACGGCTGGTATTGGCCGACGCCCTGCATTACGCCAAAAAATACCGCCCCGAACTGGTACTCGACTTTGCCACCCTCACCGGCGCAGCAGCCTACGCCTGTGGGCCGGAAGCAATTTGTTATATGGGCAACGCCCCCAAAACCACCAAAGAGAAAATGGAAGAGAGCGGCAGAGCCGTCCACGAACGACTCATCGCCTTCCCCCTGTGGAAAGAATACGGCGAACACCTCAAGTCGAACGTCGCCGACCTAAAAAACATCGGCGGCACCTCCGCAGGCATGATCACGGCCGGAAAATTTCTGGAGCACTTCGTCGACTACCAATGGATGCACTTCGACATTGCCGGCCCTGCATTCCTGAAAGCAGCCGACGGATACCGCCCCAAAGACGGTACCGGCGTGGGCGTCCGCCTGCTTTTTGATTTTTTTAAAAACTACTGATGCGGCCCCTTTGCGGCATCTGTTCTAAACCAAAACAATGAATAAACCCAAAGTTGGAATAAGCGTTGGAGATATCAACGGGATCGGACTGGAAGTCATCCTCAAATCACTGGCACAAAGCATGACGGAGTTTTGCACCCCGGTCATTTATTGCTCCTCTAAAATTGTGGCCTACCACAAAAACATTGTTTCGACGGAGTCTTTCCAGTTCAACAGCACCTCGTCGGCGCACCGTTTGCGGTCCGACCGCATCAACGTTGTCAACTGCTGGCAGGACGATGTCAACATTACCCTCGGAAAACTCAACGAGGCTGGTGGCAAATACGCCGGCATCTCCCTCGAACAAGCCACCAACGACCTGAGCGAAGGACTTATCGACGCCCTGGTAACCGCCCCCATCAACAAAAAAGCCATGCAATTGGCCGGATTCGGATACCCTGGCCACACCGAGTTTTTGACGGCCCGCCTCAAAGCCAAACACAGCCTCATGCTCATGGTCAACGATACCCTGCGCATAGGACTGGCCACCAACCACCTCCCCATCAGCGAGGTGGCCCCCGCCATCACCAAAGAACAAATAGCGCTCAAACTAAAATTGCTGCACGAAGCCCTCAAAGTGGACTTCGGCATCGAAAAGCCAACCATCGCCGTGCTTGGCCTCAACCCACATGCCGGCGACGAGGGTGCCATCGGCAACGAAGAAGAACAATTCATACGCCCCGCCATCATCGAAGCCAAAAAGAAGGGAATGCTCACTATGGGGCCTTTCCCCGCCGATGGCTTTTTCGGATCGGGCCAATACAAAAAATTCGACAGCATACTGGCCATGTACCACGACCAGGGGCTGGTGCCCTTCAAAACGCTGTCCTTTGGTAGTGGCGTCAACTTCACCGCCGGGCTGCCTTTTGTGCGCACCTCTCCCGACCACGGCACCGGCTACGACATTGCCGGCACCAATTCGGCCGATCATAGTTCCTTCCTTCAGGCACTGTATCTGGCCTTAGACTTGTCGCGCAACCGCAAAGAACACCTGGAAGCCACCCAAAACAGAATGGCGCGAAGCGAAAAGACTTCTGAATAGCAAGCAGGGTCATTTCCTGACCGCGCTACTGACGCGGGTTTTCCCCTTTATCAACCGCAGGTTTGTATCAGACGTCACCAGCGGCACGATGTCTTCCCGCCTGATTTCTTCCTTCCTCTCTGTGGGAATAGCTGCTGCTGGCATGGGTTCCTCTTGCGCAACATGGTAGGCAGGAGGTAACAATAGTTCCTCTTCTGCCATTGAAGGCAAGGCTTCTTCGTCCTGCGAAAAATCATCTATCCGAAATTCTTGTGCAATTGGCATTAGTTCATTCGATGCTTCCGGCTGGGGGATGGTCGGTTCTGCTGCCTGTGTTTGTTGACTGCCGGTAGGAGCCGTTGTTAGGTTGTCGGCCCTAAGATAGTCTTCTATATTAAAGGCAGCGGGAACCACTGGTTCCATTGTATTCGAAGTGGCTGCGGGCTGCTCGGTATAAGAAACGCTGGCTACGGTTACCTCTTCCTCACCGACAGCAGGCGTTGTCGGAACGGCCTCTGAAGGAACGTGGAATGCCGGAGCTGCCAGTATCTGAGGTTGGGGTGGTTCTACATAGTCGTATTGGTTCAAGCCGTATTTTTCGATGGTCTTGATCAGCTTGGTGGCGTAGGCCGGATCGGTAGCGTAACCGCATGCTTTCAGTCCTTTCGACCAACTGACATAATCCGTTTTTGAATAGGTGAACAGCGATTGATAGCGCGGATTGTCCAGCAAAAAATTGGTGTGATCGATGTACGACTCTTTAACGGTTCCGTAAGCCCGAAAACAGGATTTTATCAGTACTCCATTTTGATAGTCGTCGTCTTTGATGTAGTAGGTCGGGCCCGTCCAGGTTTTTTTGCATTTAATGCCAAAATGGTTGTTGGAGTTTACAGCCAGTGTTCCCCTTCCCCAACTCGACTCCTGAATGCCCTGTGCCAGCGTTACACTAGCCGGAATGCCACTGCGGTGCATCTCCTGGATGGCTATGAAAGCATAGTCGTCGATGTATCGGGCTACATAAGCCGGATGGTTTGCAAAAGCATTGTTGGGGAACAGGCATACGATGGTCAGTGCCATCGCGGTGAGCAATAGTGTTCTCATCATTGTATGTTTTTGTTTAAACGATGTCTAGCCTTTGGCCTGACTGGATTTTAGATACCGCTATCTAGGAACACAAACAGGCAAAAACTAATGTCGATTATTCATATATCAAAAAAACTGCCATATATTTTAGCCCCGGTATTTGCGGCTGCAAATTTTGTGACAGCGCCCGGAAAAACGACCTTCAGGCGGGATCCCAGTATTTCCGGGCATTTTCATAAAAATGAAAAAAAAACGCCCCAAATGAAACATAAAAAACCAAACAACATATGTAACAAAAATTAATTTGATTGATATACTTATTATTGGTTCCGTGATTTGCGTTTTGCACGTCATGGTGCGTCCCGGCGCGCTGGGAATGGCAAAACATGTGGGTGCGCCTGTCTACCGCCAGGTAGAGGTGACGGCCTGCGTGGGATTGCTTTTGTTTTGCCTTCCCGAATGCTTTCGGGATTGGGTACTTTTTTTCGACTGAAAAAGTACCTCGCCGAAGGCCTGACTTTCATTAGTAGAGCAGAATAGAAACTAATGACATATGTTGCATTAACTTAAAGCATTAAAAAAAAGACACACTATGAATTTTCATCTCTTTCGCGTAATCGGCCGACTGATGCTCCTCCTCATGTTGACCATTGCTCAAGCCGGTATTTTTGCGCAAAGCAATACCCCCTCTACCTACGATCTCTATCACCAGGAGGGGCTTCGCTTCCACGAAAAAGGCAATTATGCCGAGGCCGTCATCTACTACGACATGGCCATCGAGGCCGACCCTGCCTGCATCAAATGCCTCTACAACCGGGGGTTGGCCCTCATCCAGTTGGAAAAATACCACAAGGCACTGTTCGACTTCGACCGCATCCTCCAGCTCGACCCCATCGATGTAGGAGCCTACGAACAAAGGGGGCACCTCCGGTATCTGACCGGCGATGCATTGGGAGCTGCTGCCGATTTTTCGATGGCTGTCAAAAGCCGTCCTTCGGCCGTGGCCTACACCAACCGGGGAATGGCCTACCTCAACGCACAACAATACGTCGAGGCGATCCGCGACCTGGAAAATGCCGTCCGCCTCGACCCCGATGACGGGGCAGCGCACCGGGCTCTCGGCGATGCCTTCTTTGCTGCTGGCGATTATGACAGCGCCCTTCCCTATTACGACACCGTTTTGCGCCTCGACCCGACTGACATCGTGGCCCTCAACAACCGGGGCAATACCTATATGAAGATGGGCCTCACCGGTCAGGCCCTCGCCGATTACAACAAGAGTATTACCACCCTGCCCAACAGCCTCACCTATACCAACCGGGCCAAATATTGGCTTCAGCAAGGCGATTTTGAAAAAGCCCTTGACGACAGTCGCGCAGCCTCCCAGCTCGACGCCAAAAGCCCGGAGGCTTATTACTGTGTCGGGCTGGTGGAAAATGCCCGGGGCAACCACAGCATTGCTGCCGATAATTTCAACAAAGCCCTCTCCCTCGACGACCAGCAGCACGCCTATTACAATGGCCGTGGTCTGGCCCTCTTTCAGCTACGCGAATACGAAGACGCCCTGTCCGATTTTGAAAATGCGGTAGCCCTCCACCCCGCCGATGCCGCTGCCAAAGAACGCATCGCCGACTGCCGGCGCCAAATCCAGCAAGGGGTTGCCGTCCATACAACCAAAGAAGAACAACCCGGCGAATTTACCGACAAGGGTAGTCCACTGGTAGAATACACCATTCTGGCTACCAGTCCCGATACGAAGTCCGCCCTTTCGGAAAAAGTGGAGGGGGCTCCGCAGGAACGGCTCTATGACCGGGGCGGGACCTTCCGGCAATCCAATATGTCACCATCAACTACTTCCCTCGCCGACCAAGCCCTGCAACTACAGGAAATGGGTACTTACCTCCTTACCGAAAAAGCCTACGAAAAAGCCATCGAAAAATTCGACCAGGCAATACATGCCAATCCCCAACTAGCTGCATCTTACAAAGGGCGGGCCACCTGTTGGGCCCAAACCGGACAGCCGCAAAAAGCCCTGGCTGACTGGGCCCAATACCTGGCACTGAACCCCACCGACGCCGATGCCTACAACGAGCGGGGGCAGCTCCGAATACGTACTGGCAACGTTTTTGGAGCAGAGGAAGATTACAACACGGGGCTTGCCCTTCAACCCCTGCACTCCGGCCTGCTGGCCAACCGCGGCAAATGGTATGTCAGCCAGGGTAAATCAAAGGCAGCCATTGCCGATTTTACGAAAGTGCTGGAAGCCCATCCCCACCACGCCGGTATTTACCACCAGCGGGGTATGGCCTGGTTTGAACTCAAAGACTATCAACAAGCAGCCCAGGACGCCGGGCGAGCCATTGGCGCAAGCAATGTGGAGCGGTACGAGTACTATTTTTTGCGAGCCAAAGCCCAGCGACGATTGCGCCGCCTCGTCGATGCATTGGGCAATTTGGAGAAAACCATTTCTTTGAGCCCAGGCTTTATTGAAGCCTACCTGCATCGCGCTGTTGTCAAAGGACAAATGGGCGACCAATCGGGTGCCTGCCGCGACTACGAGAAGGCCCTGTCGTTGGGGTATATCCCAACGGCTGGCAGCAAATGGAACCAAATTTGTAAAAAATAGCTACTTTTGCGGCAATAATCGACGAGAGCGTGTGTTTAATACAAGCATTAAGCACACCTCCGGTAAGTACGCTTTTTCCTTTTAGATGCCTCCACAATTGATGCATCTTTATTTTGAACATATGTAAAACGTTGGTTATGAGAAACAACATTGGAAAAAAATCGAGATACAGCGACAAAGAACTGGCTGAATTTGAAGAGTTGATCGATCAAAAACTGAATGAAGCCAGGGAGCAATTGAATTTTTATGTATCGCTATTGGCAGAGTCGGCCAATGTACAAGACAACAAAGTACGTGGCCTCGACGATGGCACCGGCACGGCCGAAAACGAACGTTTGTCGAACATGGCCGCCCGCCTCAACAAACACATCCAACACCTCGAAAATGCCAAGATCCGCATCAAAAACAAGGTGTATGGCATTTGCCGGGTTACGGGTGAACGGATATCGAAAGAACGGCTTCGCGCCGTACCCCATGCCACCCTAAGCATCAAAGCCAAGCAACAATAGGAAGCATAGGAGGGGATACCAGGTGAAAACCGCTCGCATCGATGCCGCTTTTATAGTGGCGCCTCATCAGTGAACACAAACATCCACTTTATTGAGTAAATCGCTAACGGTAGGTCTGATAATCGCATTCGTTCTGATATTGGATCAGAGCCTGAAGATATGGGTCAAGACTCATATGTCTTATGGGGATGAAATATCTCTGTTGGGGTTCGATTGGGCATTGCTGCATTTTGTGGAAAACAATGGGATGGCCTTTGGCCTGTCTATTGGTGGGGAGTACGGCAAGCTGGCGCTCAGCCTGTTTCGGATACTTGCCGTTCTGTTTTTGTTTTATTTCATCAGGCAATTGATCCGGGCCAGGGTAGGTATGGGTCTTCTGGCCAGCTTTGCATTGATACTGGCGGGAGCGCTGGGCAACATCATCGACAGCGCCTTTTACGGCTTGATCTTTTCGGCCTCGCCCACCTATCATGGTGGTGGGGTGGCTACTTTGTTTCCTCCCGAAGGAGGCTACGCTGGATTTTTGCATGGCAAGGTCGTCGACATGCTGTACTTTCCGATGGCCGAAGGTTTTTTCCCCGACTGGTTTCCTTTTTGGGGAGGGGAGCCTTTTCTTTTTTTTCGGCCCGTATTCAACCTGGCCGATACGGCAATCACCATAGGAGTGCTCAGCATTTTGTTGTTTCACCGCAGTTTTTTTGGCAGAGACATGGGCCGGAGCCAGGCCGCTGAGGAAAGACAAACGGTGGATGTCCAGGAAGTGTCACCAGAACAAACTCCTTCCGGCCTCGACACACTGGCCGACGATAAAAAATCAACACCCCCTTGACCAGTATCTAAAAAAAGCCATATATTTGTGGCCGCATTGATGGTCGCGTGGCCGAGTGGTTAGGCAGAGGTCTGCAAAACCTCGTACAGCGGTTCGAGTCCGCTCGCGACCTCGAGGAATTTTTCGCAAAGCCCTTTGGTTCTTTTGGAGCCAAAGGGCTTTCGAATGTTTAAGCTCGTTCTTCAGGCAAGATGTTGCCTGTCTCTCTCCGCCCGGTTTATCTTTCTGAAATGATCGTGGCTTTGCGGTCGCATCTCCAAATGCAAATCGTTTTATCGCGGTAAGCGGTAAATTCCTTCACCAAAGAAGTCGAATAATTCGACTGGTAATACTTCATTGTACGATCATACTCCCTGCACCGCCACTCCAAATAGTCCGATTGAATCAGAAAGAGTTGATCGAGTGACTGAAAATTGGCTTCTTTCAGACGATGTATCGGCACAAAAGGTTGTTCCATTGCAGCAAACCAAAAATCGGGAACGCCTACCACCGGCAAGGTCGTATCGCCGATTGCTTCCCTGATTTCTGCAATGATCTTTTCAAAGTTGTAACTGCTGTTGTAATAAAAATGTAGCCCATAGTAGAGGCTCATACACAAAGTAAGCACCCCTACAAATTTTCGGAGTTGCCCCAACTGCTCGAACGTATAAAAATACAACAGAATGAACGCCGGGAAAATATGCACCATGTAGTTGCGGTTTTCCCGTCGGGTTATTAATGTTGATACCAACACAACGATCACCAGGATGGTCAAAAAGCGGTTGCGTTTCGACAAGCCCTTTCGGAAATACAACCCAAGCGCCACCAAAAACAAGACAAACTCCCAGATACGGGAGTACCAGTCGTAATTGATAAAATAGCTCAAAATGTAATTATTAAGGGGCGTGCCCATATCCCGTTTTTCCCCGATCAGGGTTGCCAGATCCACCCATGAAAAATGAGCCCCATGCAACCAAAAATAATAGCCCAGGGCCGTCAATCCACCTAAGCTAAATGGTAAAAATATCCGCCAAAACCCTCCTGATTTTGCAATAAGCTCCTCCTTGTGGTAAATCGCATAGGCCAACAGGAAAAACAATCCTACCAACCCCATGATGTGTGCCTCGAAAGCAAACCCCGTAAGCAAAGCGGCCCAGAAATACCTTTTGCGAATAAACAAAAGTAATTGTAAAGACAGGACAAATCCTACAAAAGCCTCCGGCCGGGCACAATGGGCTGCAAAGAAAAACGGCGGAAAAAGCGGCATGAAAAGGACCGTAAGTTGCCTAACCTTCTTTGAAAATGGAAGCTGCCGCAAAATGAAATACCATACCCCCACCGTCATCCAAACAAAAAAGGAGCTGATCAGGAAAGCATTGCTTTTGGTCCAACCCAACCAGTCGAGCAATTGCCCGACCACCATAGCATAGGTGATGCCGAAATACTGCACGTGACCAGCCGTTCCAGCATCGATGAATACGAGATCACACGCAACACCCAAACGCGAAATGTTCCAGACATTCGACAGCACCCAGGCATCGTCGACGTAGTAAATGTTGTAGTTGACGTGAACAAAGGCATAGGCCAATATTCCCAAAATAACAGGCAGGACAGGTAAAAAGCGATCTCCCCACCCATACGGACGGGAAGACCATTCGTTCATGACGAATAGTTTCACAGCTTTATATTTTTGTTGTTGTCCTCCGAGCACACCGATGCCAGGAGAATTGATGTCAATTCACAATTAATCTGTATTCAAAAACAAATGGATCGGTAGCCGCCGTATTGAAGAAAAAAAATGACTGGCAGCTTCTATCTGTTCGTGGATGCCTTACTCAAAGGTATACTTAAATCCGCCACTAAACTTCAGGAGTTCCAGGTCTTCGTACCGGTATTTTCCTTTATCCAGGTCAAACTGCGAACTACCCTCCACCAGGAAGTACCAGTTTTTGTTGAGACGAAGTTGAAAACCGAGCGAAGTCCATATCCCGTTTAAGTCGAAGGCGTTGGGCAGCAAACTGTTTTGGCTAACGAAATGAGTAGCCCCTTGCAAGGAGGTGTACTCGTATTCCAGCCTCGACCGGGTACTCTTGCTCGCCACGATCCCAAAGCCGACGTAGGGATAAAAATGTCGGATGGGGTTGATGAGGTATTTAAATCCAAAAGGTATCTGGAGGTAATTAAAATCGCCCTTTATATTCGTCAATAAATCTTCCTGGTTAGAAGAGGGCAAATCGGGAAAGCCCTTTGGAGTGCCCGGTTCATCTTCTTCGATTCTTCTGTTGAAATCATTTGAAAAATACTCCGCTCCCAGCGTGAATACAAAATGATCGCCCATATGGAGGTCGGCATAAGCACTACCTCTGAGGTTAAAACCACTACTGCCCAGATTCAAACTGGTAAACGTGCCCATCATCCCCGACAGGGAGAACCGGGTGGGCTTCATTTTCTGTAAGTAATAAGATAGCTTTTTTCGTTGTTTACGTGCTGCTACCTCCATCAGGGGGAAGTTGGCTGCAGGGGCAATAACCTCCAGGGTCAAAGTACGGGTTGGTAGTGTTGGCAGAGGTTGTAGCAGAGTGCTCCTGGTGTAGAGCGGTTTGTTAGGGGCCTGGATGTTCAACTGGCGCTGGCTTTTGCGCAGATGTTGGTTGTAGTTCAAAAGAACGAGCTGCGGGAAATCGAAAGCAGCCAATGGGGAGGAAGATGCCGGGATCGCGGCGTGTCCACTTTTCATCTGATCGATGTTCATTATTGGTGGACTGAAAAAGGATGCTTTTGCCACAGCAAACTCCCTCCGTGAGTAATTGGCTGATGTGTGTTCTTCCGACCGGCCGACCAGTTGGCCGCCTACTTCTACCAGGTTGTAGATCGTGTCGTAAATAACGGTTACGTGTTTTTCGGTCGTATTGCTCGTCAGGTTCTCTTCCCAGGCTTGTATTTGTTGTTCCAGTTGCGAAACTTTTTTCATAGCTTTATAATGCTTCGCGTAAAACAGAAGCGCAAGCCCGGTGGTAAAAATTGCCAATAATAAAGGCCAACTTCCGAAGAATCCCGCAGCGTTCTTTTGTTGTTTTTCTTTTTTGAGCCGCGACGAAAGGTCTTCCCAGAGTCTTTCCTCGAAAGGAAGTTCCGGAGGATTGCTCATTTTATCCCGGATATTTTTTTCAAAATTAGCTTCCATTACCAAATTTTTGATCCCGGCTCCAATCGGGATATTTTGTACGCAACTGTTCCTGGAGCAGTTTACGGGCTCTTGCATAATTGGACCTCACCGTACCCACGCTGATGCTTAGTTGTTCCGCTATTTCGTGGTGTTTGTACTCATCGATGGCCCTAAGGTTAAAAACCAGTCGATAAGCTGGCGGCAACAATTGAATTTCTTCCAACAGGTCTTCGAACAGCAAATTGTCCAGCCCCATGTTGCTTTCGGCGTTGAAAAACCCCACCTCTTCGACCGGAGTAGGGTCCAGCTTTATTTTGTGATATTTCCGCTGGTAATCGATCGCTGTGCGTATGAGTATGCTCCGTAGCCATTGCTTAAAGTCATAGGTAGGGTCGTATCGATCTAAATTGACAAGTGCCTTGAAAAAAGACTCATTGAGCACCTCTTCTGCTTCCGACCTGTTGGCACAATACCGCAGCGCTATACTCATAGCATAACTATAAAACAGCCGGTAGAGTGCCTTTTGGGCGTCCTCGTTGCCCCTCAGGCAAGCCTGGACGATGAGGGTGATATTCCGTTTTTCTTTGTTCAATGGCATTTAAGCCTGTTTTCTTATGTACCAGTACGTAGATTTATTGGAAAGCGTGGCGTCAGGTGGGTAAAATACAAAAAAACTCCTATGTCGGAGGCTGCTGACATAGGAGAATTAAAAACAATAAATACTATGAGAAACTACACACCACAAAGATACAGGCAAAACCCACTCCCCCCAAGCCCTTTTTAGGCAATGGGTTGCCCCGACAGACCAGTTGTCCTTTTGAATTAGGAAGCGGCAAAAAAGAAACATAGCAGAGCTTAAATACGGAAGAATAAAAAAACATATATACAAAACAATAATTTCACAAAAGTTATTTTTCTCAGTATTCCATCACCGAAGATATTTCTTTTTTCTTTTTGGCCTTTGCTATTTGTCGCTTTCGCAAAAAATATAACAATCCTCCCACGGGGATCAGAGCGAGGAGCCACCAGTACCAATTGCGTTCGCGTATGGGATCGGCATCGCCTATCAATGTGTATCCGGCCCAGTGGGAAGGGGCTGCTTGTGCATTGGATGATTTTTTCGACAAAAATTGCAGATTATTTTGCCGGAGAGCGGCATCTTTTGCCTTTCCCTTGTTGATAGCTTTAAAAAATCCCGACAGATGGGGGCCGTCGGTAGGCCAGAGACTGGTAAGCACGCATTTGGCGCCATTGTGCAACAGGCTCCGGGCCAGGCAGTGGATCTGGTCGCCCTGAGGTTGATTGGGCACTTCTACCTCGCATTCGGTGAGTACCACCAAAGGAGAATTGGTAGGGGCGCCGTAGAGTGTTCCCCATGATGCGCCATTTGTTTCCTGCCAGGGCCATTTGGATTGTTGGCGCTGAGGGCCGTTGTAAGACTTTGATAATGAGCCGATTAGCAACAGGGGAGATTCCTCTAGTGCGGTGGCAAATTGTGAGGAGGTGAGGCCACCATCTGACAATAACTTCCCGCCCGACTGCCGAACCAGTTTCTGAACATATTCCTGCTCGCCGGAGCCGATGGCCACCAGCCAATTGCTTTGGTTATTCGTTTTGGCGTAAGCTGCTTTCGCAAAAACCTCTGAGCTGTAATGTAGGCTGACCCGGTATTTATTAGCCAGAAAGGGATAGGTAGCAAAATCGCAGGAAGCGGTCGGAGCAGCATATAATAAGGCATTGAAGGGGACGTATCCGATCAGCCCGTCGGGTACGATGACGATCTCCTCCTTCAAGGGTTCAAAAGGTTGGATGAGCGATTGGTATAGTTGCAGAGCCAACTCGTCGTAGCCGCTGCAATTGCCATTTTTTTCTTCCGTGCCGCTTTTCAAGAGTTGATGAAACTGACGGATCTGCTGATCCAGTTGGGCGGGGCGATCGATCTTCTGAGCCCGGATCCCACTTTGCGCAACGACAAAAGCGTAGAGATGTTGGGGAGTTATGAAGTAGGACAATAGCACCTGATCGGTGGAGGTCAGCCGGTTTTGTATTTCTCCAACGGTAATGACCGACTCATCGTAACGCCAGGGGTAGAGCCTCGGAAATTGTTGACGGAACTCCTCTTTGGCCTTATTGAACGCCTTTCGTACTTGGTGATAGTTGTCTTCCAACCCTTTGGTGGTTTCAGCCGGAGAAGCGCCGCTCACTGCCCTTGCCCAGGCAGCTTTTTGCTGTCCGAGTTGTTTTTTTTGTTCTGAAAGGGCGGCAAACTGATCCAGGGGGGCATTTCCCCATTGAAATGACTGCGGGTTGGTCAATGCCTCCTGTAAAAGGCCTTTTTTTCGCTTTTCCACCAACCGGAAACAGCGGAGCAGAAAGGAAGGGTTATTGGTTTTTTCATACAGATCATAAGCCAGTTGGATGGCCAACTGCTCCTGTTGGCGGTCGGGTTGTTGTACATCGAATGACAGTTGATAATATGTTTGACGCAAGTGAAAAATCGTCTCCACGATCAACTCCCTGCAGGTGAGGGCTTGTTCCAGCATTTCAGACGACCGGCTGTTGGGTGGATTTTTTTCTTCAAAGACAGCTGCTTTACGTGCCAATGTTTCCACCAGCAACGGATAGGCATAAAGGCTCGACTCCTCAGGATGGGCAAGTGGGTCGGGATCGTCAAAATCGGGCAATAACCCCATCAAAAGCTGCTGATAGGTGGCCAGCGCCCCGTCAAGATCGCCCTCGGTATATTGTTGTTGCCCTTTTTCCAGGAGTTGGCCTTGCTCGGAAGTAGGCATATTCTCCCAGGGCAAGGTCAGATTCAGCAAGGTATCCGTTTCAGCCACAAGCGTGCTGCTACACACCAACAAGACCAACAGGCAAAAATATCGCATAGTGATAGGTGATTTTCGTTTGAACAGATCGTTACGCCGCCGAAAAGACCAACCCAAAATTAGAACGATTAATTGGACTAAACAAATCGGCCAATGTTGATTCCTTTCTCCATTGTGCGTATTTTTGTTTGATTTTTCTTCGATATCTGAAACAGCACCTATGAAATTTGAGCAGTTTGACTATCAGCGCCCCGCCATGACCGAGTTGACCCAGCGGTTCAACGACCTTTTAGCGACCTTCAAAGCGGCAGGGTCGGCCGAAGAGCAAAACCAATTGCTCGACGAGATCAATGATTTGCGGCAGGAATTCCTGTCGATGTACAATATTTGCCACATCCGGCATACCATCGACACCCGCGACGCCTTTTACGAGCAGGAAAACGAGTTTTTCGACCGCAGCAATCCCGATTTTGGGGCATTGGTCAACGATTATTACCGGGTTTTGCTTCAATCACCCTTTCGGGAAAAGCTGGCAGAATGGCGTGGCAACCAATTATTTGTCATTGCGGAGTTGAGCCTGAAAACCTTTGAGCCAGTCATTTTGGAAGACCTTAAAAAGGAAAATCAACTGAGCAGCGAATACGTCAAACTAAAAGCCAGCGCCGCCATCGAATTTGATGGCAAAGAATACAATCTCTCCGGGCTGATCCCCCTGGAAACTGGCCCCGACCGAGCCGTCCGCAAAAATGCCAGCCAGACCAAATGGGCTTTTTACCAAAAACACGCCGACGATTTCGACCAGTTGTTCGATAAAATGGTTCACCTCCGGCACGGCATGGCCCAAAAGCTGGGGTATCAGAACTACATCGAACTGGGGTACGCCCGCATGCTTCGTTCCGACTACGATGCCGATATGGTGGCTCGCTTCCGACAGCAGATACTCCAGCACGTAGTACCCCTGGCCACTTCTCTATACGAACGCCAGCGCCAACGCCTCGGCCTCGACCACCTTTATTTTTACGACGAAAACTTCCGGTTCCCCTCCGGCAACCCCGCTCCCAAAGGCGACCCCCAGTGGATCGTCGATAATGCCCGTACCATGTACAGCGAATTGTCGGGCGAAACCGATGAATTTTTCAACTATATGGTCGACAATGAACTGATGGACCTCGTCAACCGCGACGGGAAGGCCACCGGTGGCTACTGCACCTTCATCAGCAAATACCGCGCACCCTACATTTTTTCCAACTTCAACGGCACCAGCGGCGACATCGACGTACTCACCCACGAAGCTGGCCACGCCTTTCAGGTCTATTCCAGCAGAGACCTGGGCCTGCGCGAATACGACTGGCCCACCTACGAGGCCTGCGAGATCCACTCCATGAGCATGGAGTTTTTTACCTGGCCCTGGATGCACCTCTTTTTCAAGGAAGACACCGAAAAATACAAATTCGCTCACCTGGCCGGAGCCTTAAAGTTTTTGCCCTACGGCGTTGCGGTAGACGAATTCCAACATTACGTTTACGAGAACCCGGACGCCTCTCCTGCCGACAGACACCGGGCCTGGCGAAGCATCGAACAGAAGTACCTCCCTCACCGCCACTACGACGACAATCACTTCCTCGAGTCGGGCCGCTACTGGCAGCGCCAAAACCACATCTTCTCCATGCCTTTTTATTACATCGACTACACCCTGGCGCAGATATGTGCTTTCCAGTTTTGGCAACTCGACCAGTCCGACCACCAGCAGGCCTGGGACAAATACGTAGACCTTTGTAAGGCCGGGGGCAGCAAGGCTTTCCTCGAACTGGTCGAACTGGCCGGCCTCACCTCCCCCTTTGAAGAGGGCTGTGTGGCTTCGGTGGTGGCTACCATTGCGGATTGGCTTTCTGAGGTGGATGATTCTTCCTTTTGAGCAACCAACCCGACAGATTTATTCAAGGCTGGAAGATATTTTTGTTAAAAACGGACGTTATAGCGTTTAGCAACGGGTTTAAAAGCAAGGCTAAAACGAGCATTTGATGAAAAAAGAGGATTCTAACGGTACAAGTTCAAGAATCCAGTTCAAGTTAAAAACCCCTCCCGCCTCGCCAAATTGAGTACCGGTTGAACAGGTAGTAGAAAAAACGATATGAATAAATTTCCGGTTGTTATACTTGTTTTGCTGCTGTTCGCATCCTGTGAAAGGAAGACAGAACGGCTGACGGAGTTTGCGGTACATGGCCTCGATGTGTCGCACTACCAATCGCGCATCAACTGGGAAGTGGTGGCCAGCCAGGAAATAGATTTCACTTTTGTAAAAGCGACCGAGGGCGAAGAAATGAAAGACAGCCTCTTTGCCACCAACTGGGCAGCTTTAAAACGCGTAGGGATCCTAAGGGGAGCCTATCATTTTTTCCATCCCAGGCTCTCTGCTTTCCGGCAGGCACGCAATTTCATCAAAACGGTGGACTTACAACCCGGCGACCTGCCCCCCGTGCTCGACGTCGAAACCACCAACGGCTCATCTTCCGCTATTATACTCAACCGGATGCGTTCCTGGCTCCAGATCGTCGAAGCCCACTACGGCGTCCGGCCCGTGATTTATACCAATCTTCGGTTTTACGAAAAGTATCTCGCCCGCGAATTTGCCGATTATCCGGTTTGGATCGCCCGCTACAATTATCAGCCGCCCCGCCTGTCGGACCGCCAGCACTGGCACTTCTGGCAATACGGCGACACCGGCCGCATCAATGGCATTGACGGCGACGTGGATTTCAACGTGTTTTATGGTTCGCGGGAAGAATTGTCCGTCCTCTGTGTGCCAGTGCGCACTGATGATAATGATCTGGTGAAGGTGGACTTTGAATATTGAGGCACGCTGGAAGGATATTTTTTATAGCATAATTCCCGCACTTTCCTCCATCAATATTGATCCAGCGTATCCTCTACCCAGGTCTTCATCACGCTTAGGCCGAGGCCCGTTGCCATACGGGCGTCGAACCCTTTGTCCATAAAATAATCTTCGAGACGAACAAGCGTTTGGAAGTAGCTGGCCTTAAGTGGCAACAATAGTTTTCCGTGAAGGGCGTCGCTGTCGCCCCATTCGTCCATTTTTTTCCAAAGATTTTTATGCCACTGGCTGATGGCCTTGTAGTGTTCAACCGACAGCGGCTTTGGCGCCAGCAACAGCCGGGAGCGGAGGTGGTAAGCCGCTGGAGATGGGCTTTTGTCTGCCTTTGTATTCAGATCGGCCAGTATGGTTTCGAGGAGGTCTAGTTCGGGCCAGTCGAAGAGGGGTCGGCTATCTTGTACGGGGTAAGGAAAGTCGGATTGATCTTCGGTGGGTTCAAAGGCGGCCTGTACTTCTTTGGGATGCTTAACGTAAAGCCAGTAGGGCGTTTCGAGGTTGGGTGCGGTGGTATTTTGTACGTATCGGAGGTGGAGCAAGAGTTGGCCAAGCTGTTTGTAGTCGTAGGTGGCGTCGTAGTTGAAAGGGGGTTTGTTTTGCAGATTTTTATTGGCAAAAGCCTGTTTAATAGCGGCATTCATCAAATCGTTCACTTCCTTGCTGGGGCCTGATTTTGCGAAAGCGGCGTAAGCGCGATAGGCTTTTGCGATGGGGCTATTGCTGTTTTTGAGTCCGGCAATTGCTTTTTGGGAATTGTCGCCCATCATGTAGATGTGTTGCCAGAGGGTGCTGCCGGAAGGCTTAAGGGATGTTTTTTCCTGATGTTTGGCCAGCAGCAGGTATTTTTTCATTTGTTCGTTCGACTGTTGGAGGGCGGTCCATCCGGCTGCGGTGCCGGGGCCGTAATATCCGTCGAGACTTTTGGAGTACACCCCTTCGTTTTTGAATATTTTTTGTAATTCGTAGGCGGAATTTCGTTTCACTTTGCCTCTGGTTTTGGGCGGGGCAATCGTTGCTTCATTCGCTACGACGGGCTTGGCGATGGATTTGCTTTGGGGGGGCACCACTACATCGTACGACTTAGGGATGGCGGCATCGCGGGCGGTCAACACGTCCTTTTTCGGAGGTTGGGTAGTGGCAGGAGGCTGCTGCTTTTTGGGTTTGGGTGGCACCATCAACAAATCGGACGAAGAACTGGGCTGTTGTGGGGGAGGAGTGGCTTCCGCCAAACTGGTAATCCGTGCATCGAGTGGCACCCCTGCTTCAAATTCGGTGACGGGGTGGAGCAACACTTCGTTGACTTTTTTTGCGAAAGCATCCCGAAATCCGGCGGCTCTGATTCTTTTGAGTTGCTGGTTACTTTCTGCTACCGAGGCAAATGGCCCTGTTAGGATTTTCACCAGTTTGCCTTCGAGCAAAACGAGCAAAGGCCCTGCCGTGCTGTAATGGGCCCAGTCGATGTCGTCGCTCCACGGCTTAGTGGCGAGCTGGATGACGCGGCGGTCGGCCCTCCCGCTTAGGTCGCGCCGGGTGACGAAGGCGTCGGCATAGCCATGCCGCTTCACTCTTTCCAGCACTGCCATAGCCTGGCCTTCGGTGGGATAGTCGCCCATGTATATTTGCAGGAGATTGTTGATGCGTTGTGCATACAGAAAGCCGTAGGGTTTGATCCCGGCAAAATCGGAGGATTGGGCCTTCACAAAGGCGCCAATGTGGATGGTAAAGGTGTATTGGTGGGCGGATTGGTTCGTTTTGCCATACAGGCTGACGGATAAAATACCGGCCAGCAGCAGAAAGGATAGGATGTGTTTCATGTGAAATCGGTATTAATTCAGAGGCGGATTCCCACAAAGATGCAGAATCAGTAGGTTATCAACGCAAATATAACGAACCATCTTATGGGAACGGCATCATGCCCGGTCAGATACTTCGATTTTGCACATTATTCTGTACTTTTAATTAAGTTTATCGAAGTTCACCCCTGCCAAATATTCAAACATTGCACCAGAAAAACGGCCTATGACGCCCTTGATTGACCCCGACAATTTGGCTTTTTACCGTAATAACGGCTACCTCCTCATCGAAAATTATCTTTCAAATGGCGAGATCGAGGCGCTGAAACTGTCGGCCCGTTATATTGTGGACGATTTCGACCTCGACGCCTTATCTGTTTTTTCCACCAAAGAACAAGGCCAACATTCCGATCAATACTTTCTGGACAGTGCATCGCGGGTGTCTTGCTTTTTCGAGCCGGAAGCAGTCGACGACCAGGGCCAACTGACTGTAGATAAACACCTGGCCATCAACAAGATAGGCCATGCTATGCACGACTTGGTGCCCCTTTGGAAGAGGATCGCTTACCGCAAATCCCTATTCGATTTTGCGAAAGCTACCGGGATGACCACCCCCGCCATAGTGCAAAGCCAATACATCTACAAACAACCCCGGATCGGAGGCCAGGTGGATGCCCACACCGACAGTAGTTTCATCCGTACCGAACCGCTGTCCTGCCTGGGTGCTTGGGTGGCCCTCGAAGATGCCGATACAGAAAATGGCTGCCTCCTGGCATTGCCGGGATCACAAAACTGGCCTTTGCAAACGAAATTCGTGCGTACCGGCACCAATGGCGACCTGGCCCTCCTCCCCACAGACCACGAAAAACTGACCTGGGATACAAACAAAATGATCCCTTTGGAGGTAAAAAAGGGAACTTTGGTGCTGTTGCACGGCTCGCTGGTTCACAGTAGCTATCCCAACCAGTCGGAACGGTCGAGGCATGCCTTTGTACTCCACCTGGCCGACCTCGCTAGCGAATGGCTCACCGACAACTGGCTGCAAAGGACCCCGGCATTGCCCTTCCGGCCTATGAGCAACCACCTGATGATCCCATAATGTTGCCCCTCCATGAAAGCATTTGTTAATCATTTCTTAATTTCAAATTGGCTTAAACCTATATGGAAAAGCATAGTCAAATAACCAAATCGATCAGCGTTTGCAAACATCAGCGAAAGACATGACCGACCAGGAGATTTTGTCCCTTGTCCAGAATGCGAACAGCTCGGAGAAAGGATTCAGGATGCTGATGCAAAAGTATCAGGAACGACTGTACTGGCATATACGGCGCATGGTCACCGAACACGAAGACGCCAACGACGTCATTCAAAACACCTTTATAAAGGTCTATAAAAGTATAGGCCGGTTTGAAGGAAAGTCGCAATTATATACCTGGCTGTATCGCATCGCCACCAACGAAGCCATTACCTTTCTCAACAAAAAGAAACGAAAGGCAACGGTTTCGCTCGACGACGAGGAGTCCGGCCAACTCAACCGGTTGCGTTCCGACCCCTATTTCGACGATGAAGAAGCGACGCTACTACTCCAGCAGGCCCTCGAACGGCTGCCCGAAAAGCAGAAGATCGTATTCAACATGCGCTATTTCGAGGAGATGAGCTACAAAGACATGGCAGAGGTCTTAGATACCTCGGTGGGGGCGCTTAAAGCCTCTTTCCATCACGCGCTGAAAAAAGTTGAGGCGTTTTTGAAGGAGCGGGCGGAGTAGGAACACGAGGTGAGTTATCTGACAAATGATGAAGAAGAATCAGAACCTTTTTAATATATAAAATTAAACGCACCATTTACAAATGAGTGATCACCATCATCTGTATGACGAACTGGAGCAGCACGCTCCCTCCCTGTCCAAACTGGAGCGACGGGACGGCTTCCAGGTGCCCGATGGTTATTTCGACCGGCTGGGCGACGACGTCATGCGACAAATAAAATCCACTGAACAGGAGCAGGTGCAGCAAGAGCCCACCCGTGCGCAAAATGAACCACCCAGATGGATGCAGGAATTGGTCGGGATGTTTCAAAGTTTGTGGCAGCCCCGCCCCGCACTTGCACTTGCACTGGCAACGCTGGCCTTGCTCGTCATTGGTGTACTCCAGTTTTTTCCTGGAGAGATCGAAGGTAACAATGCACTTGCGTTTGAAGAGTTGACCGATGAAGAGTACATCAGTTACATCGCAGAGAACATACACGATTTTGAAGACGACCTGCTTTACGAAGCCATCAGGGAACTGCCGTATTTGCCGGAAGACATCGACGACGAAGAACTCAACGACTATTTCGACAATATCAACAACGATTTCGACTTTGCCGATATCGAAGAACTATTATAGAGAATTAGACTTTATTCACAAAAATTTTGCATGCAACCTGAATGCCCTTTTTCGCCTACCCTGCGTCACATCCCTGTCTGGCCGCCAGGCGAGGCTCGCCATCATAGCTAAGGCTATGGGGCTCCCTGCCGGCCGGCAGGCGGGCGGGTGTTCCTTGGTTAGACAAAAAAATGGCTCTTCAGTTGCTCTGCAAAAAATCTGTGTATAAAGTCAATAAACACCAGATAAAATGAAGTCATTCACAGCTTTTTTTATGCTATGCTTCTTTGCCACAACGGCAATGATGGCACAACCCAGCAACCGCGCCCAAAAAGAGGAACGAATTCGCGCCCTCCGCGTGGCGTTCATAACTGATAAGTTGCAGCTCACGCCAAAGGAGTCCGAAAAATTCTGGCCCATTTACAATGAATATGAAAAGGAGAAGAAAAAATTGCGCGATAAGATCCGCAATCAACGGCCTAGAAATCCCGACCTGACCGATAAGGAAGCCGAAGAGTTAATGCTGGCTTCGCTCAACGCACAAGAACAACAACTGGCACTGAAACGCAAGTATTACAGCCAACTCAAACAGGCAATACCCGTTAAGAAGCTCGCCAAATTGGACCGGGCCGAAAGAGAGTTCAGAGAAACCGTTGTTAAAGAAATGAAACGCCGAAAACAGAGGAATAGTCAACGAAACAATAAGTAGTCAGTACCTCCTCCTTCCACCGGTAAGTGTTTAAAAACGGTCGTCGCAAAGCTATCATGTTGCGACGACCGTTTTTTATGCTCTTCAATGGATAACTTTGTGATTTTCTTGCACTCGCCCGCCCCCTAACCCCCTACCATGCCCACCTACGGTCGGAAATCCCTGCTTGCTCCCGATATGAATCGGGACGGGCTGTCAGGCAGGCTAACGGCAGGCAAGAAGTGGGAAATCCACGCGAAAAATCACAAATCTATCAACGAACAAGTATATGCTTATGCAAAATAAATAGGAGGCCAACAGCCATCTACTTCATGCTCATACTAAAAAGACCCGCAACATCAGACCAACGCCAAAAAGGATCAACGCCACTCCGGTAACCCTTCTGATCCATATAAGGTGGTGCATCTCCAGGTAGTGCCGGATGTGTTTGGCCAACAGTACCTTCAGCGAATCGGTGGTGATGATGGTGCCCATGATGCCAGTAAAAAAAAGAAAGGACTGCCGTTGCGTATAGGTTTCGCCCTGTACTACATGGGTCATCACGAATATCCAGAACAAAACGGTGAAGGGGTTGACCGTGTTGATCAAAAAACCTTTGACCCAAAGGGCGAACCAGTTGCCGGTAATTTTTTTACGGACGTTGATGTCAGGAGAACGGCGCACCAACGTTATAATGCCGGTAATAATGAGAATGATGCCACCAACGATACCAACAGTTATCTCAAAATGGGGCCATTCGCTGACGGCGGTGATCTGAGAAATGAAGTAATAGACGGTGAGGATGAAGAGCAGGTCGCTGAGCCACACGCCCAGGCCGATCATACTCCCTGCCCGAAAGCCCCGCTCCACACCCGCTTGCACAAAAGCAAAAACCAGGGGCCCGACAAGTATTGCCAGAAAAAGGCCGTATTTTACGCCAGTGAAAAGTGCCGTCATTATCAGGAATAAATAGTTGCCACTAATTTACGTCGTCCGCCCCGGTTTCTGAATTCACAAAGGTATATACCCTGCCAGGTACCGAGGTTGAGCCGACCATTGGTGATTGGAATGGAGATAGCGGAATCGGTCAGCGTCGATTTGATGTGGGCGGGCATATCGTCGGGACCTTCGAGAGTGTGGGTGAGGAAGGGCATATTTTCCGGCACCAGCCGGTTGAAGATGGCTTCGTAGTCGACTCGTACCGACGGGTCGGCATTCTCGTTGATGGTCAGCCCGGCGGAAGTGTGTTTGATGAACAGGTGAAATATGCCTGTTTCCGGCAAGGAGTCGACCTGTTCCATCACTTCGGAAGTGATGAGGTGGAAGCCGCGGGAGTAGGAGGGTAACGATATTTGTATTTGTGTAATCATAGTTGACGTATGAATGTGGTTATTGAGTGTGGGGTGATCCACCAAAATAAAACAATTTTGCATCAAACCATTTGATTTTCCAATTTCAGGTAAAAAAATCGATTATGAAAAAAACTGCCCTGTACTTCTTTGCCCTTGCTATCTGTTTTTTGATGGTTTCCTGCCAAAGTGCACAAAAGGAAGCCCGGGAACAGGCTACCTCCACAACCAATGATCTTGCTAATAACAGGCCGCTCGGATTGAAAGCCCCGAACAAAGCAATACCCAAATCATATGGCGGGATGGAAAACCACCCTCCGATGAATACCGAATCGTACGCTCTCATCAAAGAAAACGATTTCCGGCAGGTCACCGACGAGCCCCTGTCCACTTTTTCCATCGACGTCGACAATGCCTCTTACAGCAATACCCGGCGATTTATTCTTCAGGGCCGGTTTCCACCAAAAGATGCAGTGCGCATTGAGGAGCTGATCAACTATTTCGATTACGACTATCCATCGCCTTTCGGCAAACATCCTTTTTCCGTGACAACGGAAGTGGCCACCTGCCCCTGGAATACCGACCACCGGCTCATGCATATCGGCCTCAAAGGGAAAGACATTCCCCGTGAAAACGCTCCGGCCAGCAATATCGTTTTCCTCCTCGATGTATCGGGCTCGATGAACGCCCCCAATAAATTGCCTTTGCTGAAAAGCGCCTTCAAAATGCTGGTCAACCAACTGAATGAAGAAGACCGGGTGGCCGTAGTCGTCTATGCCGGTGCCTCTGGGGTGGTATTGCCCTCTACCCCCGGCGACCAAAAACAAAAGATGCTCCTCGCCATCGATGCCCTCCAGGCAGGTGGCAGCACGGCCGGAGCCGCAGGTATAAAACTGGCCTATAAAATAGCCCAGGAAAATCGGATAGAAGGCGGCAACAACCGCGTCATCCTGGCTACCGACGGCGACTTCAACGTGGGCATCAGCAGCGACGCCGAACTGGTACGACTCATCGAAAAGAAACGCGAACAGGGCGTCTTCCTCTCCGTACTGGGCTTTGGCACCGGCAACCTGAAAGATTCCAAAATGGAACAACTGGCCGACAATGGCAACGGCAACTATGCCTACATCGACAACATCCGGGAGGCTCGCAAAGTTCTGGTAACCGAAATGATGAGCACTCTCTACACCATTGCAAAAGACGTCAAACTGCAAATTGAATTCAACCCCGCCCACATCAAAGCCTATCGGCTGGTGGGTTATGAAAACCGATTGCTGAACAACGAAGACTTCAATGACGACACCAAAGACGCCGGCGAAATGGGAGTAGGGCATACCGTCACTGCCCTGTACGAATTGATCCCTGCCGGCGACGGTGGAACCGATCCAATAGCCGCTGTCGATAATCTGAAATATCAGGATAGAACCATAAAAATCTCAGCCGCCAACGACCCCGACCTGATGACCATAAAGCTGCGCTACAAAGCCCCTGATGGCAACACCAGCCAATTATTTGAGTTGACCACCCGCGACGATGGTAAATCCCTCCAACAAAGCTCTGACAATTTCCGGTTTTCGGCCGCTGTGGCTGGATATGGCATGTTGCTCCGCAGCTCGAAGTACAAAGGTAACAATAGTTTTACAGAGGTGGCGGAACTGGCCCGGGGCGCTATGGGACAAGACAAAGAAGGCTACCGCAATGAGTTTTTAACGCTGGTAGAGGTGTGTGGGTCGCTGGCTGGGGCGGAGACGCTTTCGGCGGGGGAGTGATTTGTTTATCTGATCTTTCATTCATGATCGGCAGCTGTCGGCTCATTGCCAATTCCCAACCCCAACAACAAAAAGAAAATAAAAATACCCACACCAGCAGCGTTTTCAATGGTGTGTTCGAGCATAAAAGCAGTTAGAAAAATCATATAGAACCCCAGAAAAAATACATCGCGGTAGGCCTTTTGGAAAAACAGCGGCACCCAAAAGGCCACCATCAAGAGCGCAAAACCAAAAAGCCCCGTGCCCGCCAGCACAAACAAAAACTGATTGTGTGGCGCCAATGATTGAGCATAATCCTTGTATTCCGTAGCATATAGCTGCTGCATTTCCCGGCGGATATTGCCGGCTCCCACTCCCACTGCTGGATGCCGACGAAACAACTCGTAGCCGCCCACCAGCGACTTGATGCGACCCGAATCCGCATAATTGCCTCCTTTCCCTTCTTGAAATTGAGCGAAATCCCAAATAACATAACCAATTTTTTGATTGAAACTCGGAACAGTATAATATGCCACCACCGGCAACGACAACAGCAACAACAACATACCTGTTCCCAACAATATTTTCCCGGAAAGGTAAATATACCTCAACCCCAACACCCCCAGGGCAAAATACAGACAAACAATACCGCTCTTCACACTCAAGATGTGCAGGAAAACGAATAGGAAAACCGTCAATCCCGCAATGAAATATATATTGCCTGCCATCGACGATACGGCTTGCACCATCCCGTTTCCGGAAACGGAGAAATCTGCAATTGAATTGTTAGAAGCAATGTTTTCTTTTTTTTGAATGTACCTTTGCACCAACAAATAAATACCTCCGATAATACTCACCGCCGTCAGCAAACTGAACCGGATGTGGTTGCGGGGCGTAGGCATGGGCTGCCCTTTGCTCAGTCGAATGTTGATCTCGTCGAAATGGATCAGGTAGTTGATGCAAATGCCCACCCCATTCAAAGCCATAAATACCAGCAAAAACAACAACAGCCCGTTGACCTGCCGCTGGCTGAAACGGGGCAGCCCTAAAAAGGCAAAGGGTAGTACTAAAAACGGCAGCTTGATCCGCAGTCGCTCCAGATAATAGCTCGCATCTCCGGTCGTCTGCCAAAAGCTGAATAGTACGATCAAAAAATACAATGGAATGACGACATACGACCAGTGGGCCTGGTAGTTGGAAAAACGAACGAAAGGCTCCCGGTTAAACCCCACCCTCGGCGAATGCCCTGCCGGATGCACCCGCACCAACGACAAACCCAGTAACCCCAACATGCTGACCGACGCCAAAAAAGGAGAATAGACCAACGACACCATCAACAGGCAACAAAGAAACAATGCTATTCGGATTTTGACGACCAATGCTCTGGATGCTGTTTATTTTATGTTTTGATTAAAATAGTGAGAGGTTTGCAATCACAAAGTTAGCCCATTGTAAGTATTTCCACCAAATTGCGTTCAAAGTAAGGGTAAATATTAGAAATTCAACAGGGCGGCAGCAACTCATTTACAGCCCCTTTGGCAGGATTTCATACGTTTCACGGTTCAAAAATGCCATTATGACATACTTGTACCCCCTTTTCAGGCATGGAACGAAATATGCTGCTCACCATCATTACCAACGAAAACTAGTGCGACTAGCACGACACGATATAGAACATCCTTTTCCGACCTCCTGTTTAGATGGGTCATGGTGGTTTGACGCTTGTCACGAATTTATACCTAGAACGGGGTAAGAAACCGAAAATTTAAAAATTAAACTCGGTAATTTATCCCGTGAATCGTTTAGTTTCCAAAGCTCTAACCATCCTCTTTTCAATTTCACTATCTTTGCCGCTAAGGCCAACCATACATAAGAAATTTCGATCATGCTCAAGTTCATCACCAATACCCTGGGTAAAATTTTTGGAACCAAATACGAAAAAGACATTGCCGCCTATTCGCCCCGCGTCGAAGAGATCAATGAAGAATTCGACCGTCTCCAATCGTTGAGCCTCGACGAGCTGAGGCAAAAAACCCACAGCTTCCGCCAACGCATCAAAGAGCATCTGGCCGGCATCGATGAAGACATTGCCAATTACGAAGCCGAAGCCAAAGAAGAGCCGGATTTTACCCGAAAAGAGGATCTCTTCACCGAAATTGACAACCTGCGCAAAGAACGCGACAAGCACCTCGAAGATGTGCTCCTCGAACTCCTTCCCGAAGCCTTCGCCGTCGTCAAAGAAACCTGTAAGCGGTTTATGGAAAACGAAACCCTTATCGTCACTGCCACCGAACACGACCGCGACCTGGCCGCCTCCAAAAGCTACGTCACCATAAACGGCAATAACGCCGTTTGGCAAAACGCATGGGTGGCAGCAGGAGGCGAAATTACCTGGAACATGGTCCACTACGACGTGCAGTTGATCGGTGGCATGGTACTCCACGACGGTAAAATCGCCGAGATGGCCACCGGTGAGGGAAAAACACTTGTAGCCACCCTCCCGGCTTATCTCAACGGCCTCACCGGCGAGGGGGTACACATCGTCACGGTCAACGACTACCTCGCCCGACGCGACAGCGAATGGGTGGGACCTATCTTCGAATTTCTCTTCCTCACTGTCGACTGCATCGACAAGTACCGGCCCCATACCCCCGAACGACGCAAGGCCTACCTCTGCGACATTACCTATGGCACCAACAATGAATTTGGCTTCGACTACCTGCGCGACAACATGGTGCGCTCCACCGACGAGAAGGTACAACGAAAACATCACTACACCATGATCGATGAGGTCGACTCCGTACTCATCGACGATGCCCGTACCCCCCTCATCATCTCCGGCCCTGTGCCCAAAGGGAGCGAAGAGCAGGAGTACGAACAACTCAAACCCCGTGTTGAACAACTCATCAACGAGCAGCGCAAACTGGCTACCCAATATTTGGCCGAAGCCAAAAGCCTCTTCAAAGATGGCATCATCGGCTACGAGGAAGACGAGGCCGGCATGGCCCTGTTGCGCGCACACCGGGCCCTGCCCAAATACCGTCCCACCATCAAATTTCTTAGTGAAGAAGGCGCTAAAGTGATGATGCAAAAAGCGGAAAACTTCTACATGCAGGAACAGTCCAAGAACATGCACCTCGTAGATGAACCCCTCCTCTTCACCATCATCGAAAAAACGAGAACGGTCGACCTTACGGAAAAAGGAGCCGAATTTCTGGCAAGAGGGGGCGAAGACCCCAACTTTTTTATCATGCCCGACATCGCCCTCGAAACGATGATGATCGACGAGGATGAATCCAAAACGGAAGCCGAAAAAACAGAGGCAAAAGAAAACCTCACCCGCGACTTTTCTGTCAAGTCAAAACGCCTCCACTCCATCCACCAACTGCTGAAAGCATACACCTTGTTTGAGCGCGATGAAGAGTACGTCGTCCTCGATGGTCAGGTCAAAATTGTAGATGAACAAACCGGCCGGATGATGGAAGGTCGTCGCTACTCCGATGGCTTGCACCAGGCACTGGAAGCCAAAGAAAACGTCAAAGTGGGCGACATTACCCAGACCTACGCCACCGTCACCTTACAGAACTACTTCCGGATGTATCACAAACTGGCGGGTATGACCGGTACTGCCGAAACAGAGGCCGGAGAATTCTGGGAAATCTATAAACTCGACGTGGTGGTCATCCCCACCAACAGGCCCATTGCACGTGATGACCGGGAAGACCTCGTGTACAAAACCTCCAAGGAAAAATTTAACGCCGTCATCGACGAAATCGTCACCCTCAGTCAAGCGGGAAGGCCAATATTGGTGGGTACCACTTCCGTAGATATTTCTGAAAAGCTCAGCCGGATGCTCAAGCTAAGAAACATCGATCACAACGTACTCAACGCCAAACAACACCAGCGCGAAGCCGAGATCGTGGCCGAAGCAGGGCGCCCCGGAAAAGTGACCATCGCCACCAACATGGCCGGTCGGGGTACCGACATCAAGATCAATGATCAGGTAAAAGCCGCCGGCGGATTGGCCATCATTGGTACAGAGCGGCACGATTCCCGCCGCGTCGACCGGCAGTTGCGCGGCCGGGCCGGTCGGCAGGGAGACCCCGGTAGCTCGCAATTTTACGTCTCGCTCGAAGACAACCTCATGCGGCTTTTCCAATCAGAGCGCATCGCCAAGATCATGGACCGGATGGGGCTGCAGGAAGGAGAGGTGATCCAGCATTCTATGGTCACCAAGTCGATCGAACGGGCACAAAAGAAAGTAGAAGAAAACAATTACGGCATCCGAAAGCGATTGCTCGAATACGACGATGTGATGAACATCCAGCGGGAGGCCATCTACAAAAAACGAAATAATGCCCTGTTCGGCAACCGCCTCTCGGTCGACCTTCACACCATGTTTATGAATCTTACCGAGGCTATGGTACAAAACCATCGGGCCGGTGGCGATTTTCAGTCATTCAAAAATGAAGTGATGGCTGTACTTGGGTTTGCACCCAAACTGGATGAAGCGACCTTTATAGAAGGCGACGAAATGGACGTGGTCGAACTGTTTCAGCAGCAGTTCCTCGCCTTTTACGAACGCAAACGCGAAAAGATCTCCGAAGTGTTGTTTCCCACTGTCAAACAAGTTTATGAAAATGAGGGCCACCGTTACAAACGCATCCTCATTCCTTTCACCGATGGCAGCAACCGCAACCTCGCCATTTCGGCCAACCTCAAAGAAGCCGTCGAGTCGAATGGAAAAACCATTATGCGCGACATTGAAAAAGCCGTAGCGCTGGCCATCGTCGATGAAGAATGGAAAGAACACCTCCGATCGATGGACGAATTGAAAGAAGCGGTGCAGGCAGCCTCTTTCGAGCAAAAAGACCCATTGGTTATTTATAAAATGGAAGCCTACGAGCTATTCGAGCAACTGGTGTATACCATCAACGAACAGGTGTCGTCGTATCTGTCGAAGGGCACCATCGTTTTCCAGGATGGCCGCAACCTGGAAGAGGCCCGCGAACAAAAAACCGACCTGAGCAAAACGAGGGCCAGCCGTGCCGCTACCGCCGCACAAGCCGCCGCACGCCAGGCAGCAGAAGGAGTGAGCCGCCGCCCCGCCAAACCGGAAACCTTCCGCAGATCAGAGGCCAAGATAGGCCGAAACGCCCCCTGCCCCTGCGGCTCCGGTAAAAAGTACAAACATTGCCACGGACGAAAATAAAGGCAGTGCCAGAAAAATTTTATACCTTTGAATGGAGGGGTTCCTGTTTTTTGTAAATTCCAAGCTATGTGGCACTCAACAACAAAAATATGAAAAGTCTTTTCTCCATTTTCGTTTGTCTGATGATTGCTGTCAGCACGTTGTCGGCTCAAAATATCCGCGTCCAGGAAGAATATGATATTTCCCGGATGATGACCCGTTTTACCGAGATCAACCGGCAGGCCACCGGCGTACCCGGCTGGCGCATTCAACTGGTGGCCACTACCGACCGCCGCAAAATGGAAAGAGATCGCGAACTTTTTTTGAGTAAATACCCCAATATCCCCATCGACTGGGAACACGCCAAGCCCTATTACCGCCTCCGGGCAGGTGCCTTCAAAACCAAGCTGGAAGCCATCAGGGTATTGCATATTCTCAAGCGGGATTACCCCAGCGCATTTCCTGCAAAGGTGTCCAATATCCTTCCAAAGGAATTCGTAGAATTCGATGAATGAGCCCGCCGGGCAGGGCCAATCTCTCTTCACTCATTGAACCATGAGCAAGCGGCAAAACACCTTCCTTCAAAGCGTCGATCTGATGACCCTATGCCTCTATCTGAGCCTGTTGGGTATCGGGTGGCTGATGGTATATACCGTAGGTTATGACGACAGCCGCACACTCTACGAAATGGTTTTTGACCTCGATACCAAAATCGGAAAGCAAACGCTCTGGATCGGTATTTCTCTGTTGGTACTCATCGCCAGTATTTCTATTGAGTGGACCTTTTGGCGCACCTTTGCCTACCCAATTTACGGGCTGGGGATGCTCAGCCTCGTCCTGGTTCTTCTGGTTGGAACGACCGTAAAAGGGGCCACCTCTTGGTTCTCCATTGGCGGATTCACCATTCAGCCGGCGGAGTTTGTCAAGTTTGCTACCTGTTTGGCACTGGCTGCTTTTTTGAGTACGTACAGTACCAGCCTGAAAAACTACAATGCCGTACTGATCTCTTTTGGTTTGATTTTGGCGCCAGCCGTGCTCATATTGTTACAACCCGACGCCGGTTCGGCCCTTATATTTTCATCGTTTATCATATTGTTATACCGGGAGGGGTTGTCTCAAACCCTGATCGTATTTTCATTGGCCATTGCCGGATTGCTCATTTTGGGATTTATTTTTCCATTTTTCGCTGTGATGTTGGGGCTGACGTTGTTGATCCTGTTCATCATGTTTCGCAGCCTGATAAAAGAATTGAAGTGGCGATTGTTGTTTTTGGGGCTTGCAGCTGTATCTGTATTTCTCGGTTGGAAAGGGTATATCGTGTATGTATTGTTGGCCAATGGGTTATTTGTGCTGTTTTTTACTTATCTGATGTGGGGCAACCGGAAAGGCACGCTGGCGGGCCAGCTTTGGCTGTTGTTTTTGTTGGGAGGCATGGTCGCTGGCGGAGCGAACTATACCTTCAACGACGTGTTGGGAACCCATCAGCAGGATCGCATCAACGTATGGCTGCGCCCCCATCTCTGCGATCCGCAGGGGTCGTTGTACAATCTCATACAATCCAAAATGGCTATTGGGTCGGGTGGCTTGCAGGGCAAGGGGTTTCTTCAGGGAGAGATCACCAAGGGAGGGTATGTGCCCGAGCAGGATACCGACTTCATATACTGCACCATCGCTGAAGAGCAAGGCTTTGTGGGCAGTCTGGGCATCATCGGGCTGTTTTTTTTGCTGATCTCCCGGATCATAGTAATTGCTGAACGCCAAAATTCTGACTTTTCCCGCCAATACGCTTATGGGTTGGCGGGGATTCTATTCCTCCACTTTTTCATCAACATCGGTATGACGATGGGGCTGGTACCGGTCATCGGCATTCCATTGCCGTTTATCAGCTATGGAGGCTCGTCGGTGTTGGCCTTCACCATCATGTTTGGCGTTTTGCTCAAGCTCGACACCAAGCGGTATATTGGTTAACTACAGTTTATTGATCAATTTCAAAATACACCATACCGACCCACAATCCAGTGCCAGAACGGGCGTTATCCAAACGGACCATGGCACCATCAATACCCCTATTTTCATGCCGGTGGGCACGGTCGGCACAGTAAAGGGAGTGCATCAGCACGAGTTGGCCAATGATGTTGCTGCCCAGATTATTTTAGGTAATACCTACCACCTTTATTTACGACCTGGAATAGACATTTTGCAACAGGCGGGGGGCCTACACCGTTTCATAGGATGGCAGCGGCCCATACTGACCGACAGTGGCGGCTACCAGGTATACTCCCTCAGCGCACAACGAAAGATCAGGGAAGAGGGGGTGACCTTTCAATCGCACATCGATGGCTCGAAACATTTTTTCAGTCCCGAAAATGTCATGGACATCCAGCGAACAATCGGCGCCGACATCATCATGGCCTTCGACGAATGTACGCCTTATCCCTGCGAGTATGCTTACGCCAAAAACTCGATGGAAATGACCCACCGGTGGCTGAGTCGATGCTGTACCCGGTTTGATGAAACGGACCCACTTTACAACTACAGGCAAACGCTGGTGCCCATCGTACAGGGCAGTACCTTCCGCGATCTACGCAAACAAAGCGCAGAAACCATTGCCGCCTTCGACCGCCCTGCCAATGCCATTGGCGGACTATCAGTGGGAGAACCCACCGAGGAGATGTACGAAATGACCGACCTGGTGTGCCGGATTTTGCCCGTGGAAAAACCGCGATACCTCATGGGCGTAGGAACCCCCGCCAACCTGCTGGAGTGCATCGCTCTGGGCGTGGATATGTTCGACTGTGTGTTGCCTTCGCGCAATGCACGCCACGGACTCCTCTACACCGCCGAAGGCATCATCAACATAAAAAACAAAAAATGGGCGGCCGACTTCAACCCCATTGATGCCACCAGTACCTACGCCGGCAGCAGGCATCACTCAAAGGCCTACCTCCGCCATCTGATACACAGCAAGGAGCGGCTCGGCGGCCAAATAGCTACCCTGCACAACCTCAGCTTTTATCTGTGGTTGGTAGCCGAAGCAGCCAACCACATCGAGGAAGGTGATTTTACCAATTGGAAAAACAATATGCTCCCGGCCCTGCAAAGACGATTGTAATATGCTCAACATACTCGACAGATACATCATCAAAAAGTACCTGGCGACTTTTTTCTTTACCGTTCTCATCTTTTCGCTCATCTCTGTTTTTATCGACCTGAGCGATAAGATCGAAGACTATGTGGAAGAGAACGTTACCCTCCGGGAAATACTATTCGACTATACAGTCAACTTCATGCTGTATATCAACGGGCTGCTATTGCCCTTGTATGCTCTCATCGCCGTGGTGTTTTTCACCTCCCGGATGGCCTACAACTCGGAGATCATTTCCATCTTCAATGCAGGCGTGAGCTTTCGGCGCTTGTTGCGGCCCTATATGATTGCCGGATTGTGCATCACCGGATTGCACCTGGTCGCCAACCACATACTGATACCCAATGGCAATAAAACCCGGCTCGACTTTGAGCATAAATACATCTGGAAACACAATGACAAAGGCAAAAAACGCGACGTCCACCTCTTCATCGCTCCCGACACCAAGGTGTACATCAGCCGGTTCAACAAACGGGATTCCACGGCCAATAATTTTCGGATCGAAAAATTCGACAATAACGAACTGACCGGATTCATCAAAGCCAAAAAGGCCCGGTGGATGGGACCTCCCGGCAACTGGCAACTGGTCGACTACGAAAGGCGCGCCTTCGACGACAAACGGGAATTCATCGAAAATGGCAAGGGCAGCTCCCTCGACACCACCATCAGCCTGACCCCCGGCGATTTTATCCGCTTTCTCGAACACAAAGACATGATGGTAACCGGCGATCTGCAAAATTTTGTCTACATCGAAAAACAACGGGGCGTGGGCAATACCAAAGCCTATGAAGTGGAAATTCACCGCCGCTCGGCAGAGCCCGTCACCATCCTCATCCTGACCCTGATCGGCGTGGCGGTAGCAGCCCGAAAGGTACGGGGGGGAATGGGGTTTCACCTGGCTCTGGGCGTAGGCATTGGGTCGGTATTTATCTTTTTGTCGAAGTTTTCCACCACTTTTTCTACTAATGAGAGCCTTCCGGCGGTTTTAGGAGTATGGTTGCCCAATATTTTCTTTTCTTTGGTGGCGATTTATCTCGTATTCCGGGCACAAAAGTAGGGCTACACCGGGTGGGGAGAGCCATCAGATGTCGGGAGCAATATAATTTTCAATTCTTTTTGAAAGTTTGGGAATTTCTGTTTTTTCATTTATTTACTTGATTATCAGACAATTACATTTTAATTTCGTAAAACACCTTGACAAATAGGGCTTGTTAAAGCCATTTTGTTTAACGAAACACTTGCAAACTCTTCAACAAAGTAGTATATTTGTTCAACGAAATTTAGAGAAAACAACTACTTAAATAAAGCTCAAAAAATAACTTCCTTTTTTTAATCTTTGAAATAACGTACAAAATACTCATTATCAATCGCTTATTTGCACGTTATTTCAAAGACAACGGAATTTATTTTTCGAGCGAGCCTAAAACCCTGCGCTTATGTCAACCTTAGAATTTCATTCCCGATTTGAACAATTGTCCAATCTGCTTCACTCTTTTGCCTACAACCTAACCAAAAACGTGGAAGATGCCCGCGACCTGTTCCAGGAAACGGCCTATCGCGCCATTACCAATAAGGAGAAATTCCGGCCGGGAACCAACTTCAAGGCCTGGACTTTTACCATTATGAAAAACATTTTCATCAACAATTACCGCAAAAAGGTAAAAGCCAACACCATCACCGACACCACCGACAACCTATATTACATCAACTCCGGTTCCTCAACCATCGCCAACAAAGCCGAGTCGAACATTATGATGGACGAACTGACCGAGATCATCGACGCCCTCGACGAAAGCATCCGGGTTCCCTTCCTCAAACACTACGAAGGATTCAAATACCAGGAAATCGCCGACGAACTTCAATTGCCCCTCGGCACCGTCAAAAGCCGGATCTTCTTTGCCAGAAAAGCATTGAAAAACATCATCAACAAGCGCTACGATAAAGCTGCGGCGGCCCTGCAAGAGTAAGTAATATCCTGGCTATTGACCTGCCAAACTTATTATCGGTCCAACAATGAGTCTACGAATAGGCCAAGGCGCTCCGTTGCGGTAGCGTTTTGGCCTATTTTGATGTGATTGGGTGCCTCCAGCAGGGCCTTTTTCAACTCAAATGTTTCCTGTTGCTGACAGTAAAACCGCCGCTGCCGGTGCATCAGGTCAGCCAGGTACAGTTGCTCGGTTTGCCCCGGTGTTGGGACCAGGACGGCCTGTTTCCGCAAGGCAACCAAATCCATGATCGTGGTGTACCCTGATCGGGCAACGACCAGGTCGCAATTGGTCAGAACTTTTGCGAGGACTTCGCTCGTCAGATAATTGAGGATACTTAGGGAGCCCCTGACTTCCATATCCGGCTTATGGCCAACCACCCCTTTTACCAACGTCGTTTTCAAAGGAAGCTGGGCTATTTGCTGTAAAACCAACTTTTCCAGATGGCTTCGTTGGGGTTCTGGCCCCGAAAGCACCACTGCTAGATCGCGTTTCAGAGTGGGATCGACCACCGGCACCATGCGCGAAAGCGGCCCCACGTAATCGACATGCTCCACCGGAGAAGGGTGCGACAAATCACCCGACAACCCCGGTGCTTCTGCAAAATCGGGGATCCAGCAGCGGTCAAACCGATTCAACATTTTTTTATTCCAGTATGCGATGGCCTTTTCGGCAAATGAAAGAGGAGCTTTGATGTTCAACTGGTGGGTGAGGAGTACATTATAGGTCTGCGGCGAATAACACCCAAACCGGCTATCGGAGATCACTACATCGACCTTATGGGTTTCGACAATGGCTTGCAGTGCTTTTTGCTCGAGGTGGATGGCCCGTCGGATCTTTGGCATTTGCAACAACATGTTGACGGTCATATTTCCGAAAGGGTAGCGCACCCCATAAGCAGGCAGCGGAAAAGCAGGTAGTGTGGGAAACTCTTCCTGCAGAAGCTGTAAGGCCGCACCATCGGAAGCGATCATCACATTTGCCCCTTTTTCCAACAAGCAGCGAATGATGGGAATGCAGCGCGTGGCGTGGCCCAGTCCCCAATGCAGGGGCGCAACCAGAACGAGGGGTGTACTATTTGGGTGCTGCAAGGATCGATTAATCGGTTAAAAATGCCTAAAGATAAGTTTAAGATGTTGATCTGGATTTGTTTTCAGAACTAAAAACTACCTATCGGTATTCAAAGTTTTCGCAAGCTGATAGAGGCGAATTATATATATGTCGATAAAACGAAAAGGGTTTACGATATTTTAATGGGTGGGGCGTTGGTACGATGGCTATTCTTACGACGGAAAAACATTCTTGTACAATCCATTTTCTTTGTTGAATTTTTTAAGAAACAGCTGCTTCGGCAATTTCTGGTTTGCTACCGGCACCCCCACTTTTTTAACGAAGGCCTTACGCGATTACCAAATGTACAGTCGGAGATCGTGAAATACAAAGGACGGCTAGATATGGTGATGGAAACTGAAAACCATCTCTATATTATGGCGTTCAAACTTGATGAACCTGCTAAAAATGCCATTGTCCAGATCAAAGAACGCAAATACACGCAGTCCTTCTTCAACTCGCCAAATAAAATCCTTCTGGTGGACATCGGTTTTTCCAAAGTAGAACGCATTGTGGAAACTTGGGAGGTGGAAGAAATAGTGAAAAGTTCGTAAGGGCTATAAAACAGAGCTATGAGTCGGTTTTCAAGCCGTTTAACCGTTATTTTTAGTTAACAACAACGCCTTTTCAAAAGAAGCAACAGAGCGCTGAATATCCGCTTGGGTAGTGGCCCAGGAGCAGACGCTGACCCGGATGATCCTGGTGCCGTTCCAGGTGGAAGTGCCTACCCAGCATTCGCGCAAAGCCTGAATCCTGGCCGCCACTTTTTCGGTACGTTCATCGCTGCTACATCTTACCATTACCTGGTTGAAGACCACTTCGTTGATTACCTCAAATCCGGGAATCTTTTTGATCGCATTGGCAAACTGGACGGCGCGCCGGTGCAATCCCGTCACCAATTCGTCAAGTCCTTGCCTGCCTAAGTATTTGAGGGTAGCCCACAATTCGATAATCCGCGCTCTTTTCGACATCTCCGGGGTATAGAACATGCCGTCGCGCCCATCACTCAACACGATGTACCCGGCCTTCATATGTAGAGCTGCTACCATTGCTTGCTGGTCGTTGCACAACACAATTCCGCTGTCGTAAGGGGTGTTGAGGGTTTTGTGGCCGTCCACTGCCCAGGAGTTGGCTTGCTGGATGCCGTTGGTTAGATAGCTGAGTTGTTTGGCGGCAGCCGCCCACAATCCAAATGCGCCGTCGATGTGTATCCAGGCACCGGCTTTTTTGCCCATTGCCACCAATTGGTCAAAGGGGTCGAAAGCACCGCTGTTGACGTTGCCGGCCTGTAGGATGAGGATCGATTTGTCGTCCAGTGGCGGTAGTTGCGATGGGAGCATTCGGCCTTGTTCATCCACATCTACCCATTCAATATTGTCTTTTCCAAAACCCAGCAAAGCAACGGTTTTCAGTATGGTAGAATGGGCATGCCGTCCGGCCACGACCCTAATCTGTGGGGCACCGAACATCCCCTTTTCGTTGATGTCCCAGCCCTGACGTTGCAACAACCGGTACCGGGCCGCCGCCAGCCCGCAGTAGTTGGCCATGGAGGTACCACTGACAAAGCCTGCCACTACTTCAGGCGGTAGTTCAAATAGGTCTTTCAACCATTGTTCTACCACCGCTTCGAGTTTAGCGGCAATAGGGGAGGTGGCCTGCAGGACTGCGTTCTGATCCCAGCATCCGGCCAACTGCTTCGCTGCCAACCCCACGGGCGTGGCACTTCCATTGACCATACCAAAATATCGGCCACCGATGTTGGTGACCGTGGCAGGCGCGCCGTATTGATGCAACATGGCCAATACCTCTCCGGGAGGCGTCGATGGGCCGGGCAGCGGTTCTTCAAATTGGACCAGTTCGTCCAGTGCTTCCTGGGTGGGGTATACATGTCGGTCGAAGGCAGCATTCAGGTACTCGTAAACGTATTGTTGGGTTTGGTCGAGAATTTTCCGGGTTTTTAATTCGTTGAACATGGTCTGTTGCAGATCGTTCATTGATGCATGTTTTAGCGGATGATTGAACTAATGGCTTTCTTGTCGCAAATATAAATAATCGAAAGAGGGAAATTATGGAAGGAGGGAGAAAAGATCATCTTTCCAGGGTACCAAGGCGGGCGTCGCTATGCGCCGCTAACAATGAGAATGCCAACATGTTCTGTTTGATTCCTTTTCGTTTTGTTACCAAAGGGGGGGGGGGCGTCGCTATGCGACGCTGATAATAGAAGGGTCGCCACTAGTCATTTAGGGCTTACGCAAAAAACTGTTCAAAATTTCCTTACATTTCAAATTTATCCCCTACATTTATAGGTCTAAGGAACATTGCAACTCAAAACAACGAAATACCATGGGTGAACAAAGAGTATCCATTTTGCAGGATGAGGCCTCCATGCAGCGTTTTGTAAGACATTTGTTGAACGATGTACAGGCCCTTCAATACATGCTCGACCACAACCTGTTTGAGGACAACATCACCCGCATAGGCGCCGAGCAGGAAATGTGCCTTGTCCATCAGGATTCTTTCAAGCCAGCTACCATCGCCGTAAAAGCGTTGGACAAAATGAAAACCTACGATTGGGTCGAAACCGAGCTAGCCCAATTCAACCTCGAAACCAACCTCACCCCGCGGGTGTTGCGTGGCAAGTGTTTCAGCCAAATGGAACAGGAAAACAAGACCAAGCTCAATAAGATCCGCAAAAAACTCAAAACCCTCGACGCGCGTCTCATCCTCACGGGTATCCTACCCACCTTGCGGAAATTCCACCTGGAAATGCACAACCTCACCCCCATGAAACGGTACCGCGCTCTGATGGAGTCCATCAACCGTCAGCGGATCGGATCGTCTTATGAGTTGCGCCTAAATGGCATCGACGAACTCCTCGTCAAACACAGCTCCCCGCTGCTGGAGGCTTGCAATACCAGCTTTCAGGTACACCTGCAAATCGCGCCAAAGGACTTTGTCAAAATGTACAACATCGCGCAGACGCTGGCAGCCCCCGTCATGGCAGTGGCCGCCAACTCGCCCATCGTTTTCGGTAAGCGGTTGTGGCACGAGTCGCGCATCGCCCTGTTCCAGCAATCCATCGACACCCGCAGCTCCCACCTCCACATGCGCGAACGCAGTCCACGGGTCAACTTCGGTGGCGGATGGATCCAAAATTCCATCATGGACATCTACCGCGAAGACATTGCCCGCTTCCGCGTACTCCTCAGCAGCGATGTCAAAGAAGACTCCATCGAACTCGTCAGCCACAACAAAATACCCAAGCTACGAGCCCTCCAGGTACACAACTCCACCATCTACCGCTGGAACCGCCCCTGCTATGGCATCAGCCCCAACGGCAAACCACACCTTCGCATCGAAAACAGGGTGCTACCTGCCGGCCCTACCGTTATCGACGAAATGGCCAACGCCGTCTTTTGGGTGGGCCTGATGATCGGCATGGCCGACAAATACAAAGACATTACCCGCCACATCGGCTTTGCCGACATCCGCGACAATTTTGAAAAAGCGGCCCGCATTGGTCTCGATGCTCAGTTCAATTGGTTTAATGACAAAAAACGGCCAGCCGGACAATTGATTCTCAAAGATTTGCTGCCCATAGCCAAGGCCGGACTTCAGAAAATGAAGGTCGACCGAAATGACATCAAGCGCTACCTGAACATCATTGCCAAACGAGCCGGTAACCACATGAACGGCGCCCGCTGGCAGCTCCGGGCTTTCACCAAACTAAAAACAGAAACCACCACCCACGAAGCCATCACCTGTCTGACCGCTGCCATCATTGCTAACCAGGAAAAAGAATTGCCCGTGCATAACTGGAAATTGCCCGAACTCAAAGACCTCAAAGATTACCGACCCTCCGACATCCTCGTCGAAGAATTTATGACCACCGACCTCTTCACCGTACAAAAAGACGACATCATCGAACTCGTAGCCGAAATGATGGACTACCGCCGCATTCGCTTCACCCCCGTCGAAAACACCAAAGGCAAACTCATCGGGCTGGTCACCTCGCGCCACATCCTCCGCCACATGCTCAAACACTCCAAGCTGAAAGAGGAAACGACTACTGTAAAAGACATCATGGTGGCCAAACCCATCACCATCGGACCTAATGCCAACATCAAGGAGGCCATGAACCTGATGCGCAAACACCGGATCGGCTGTTTGCCCGTAGTTCAAAGAGGTGAACTGATCGGCATCATTACCGAGATGGATTTTCTCCGCATTTCCGGAAGGTTGATCGAACGACTGGAATAACCTTGTGTATATTATGAGACAATGTTCAATAAGCTGGTGTCAGTGCGAAGGTTTTCCCTCTAGGGCTAGCCTGCCATGAAGGCAATTCGTCCTTCATGGGGTGCAGGAAAGGAAAATGACACAGTTTGCTGAACAGCTTGTAATATGATGTAAAAAATATTTTCAACTTACGTTAAGTTTATGTAAATTTGCTCTCCTCCTGATTGCAACAGCAACTATCCTCCTATAAACACTCTCTCCAATTTGTCCCAATAATCGTAAAAGAGGATAAGCGAATCAATTTTTGATGCTTTCATAGCCTTCGTGGATTCACACCACAGAGTAGGCTAATGTAATTTCTCAAAACGTCCGTTATTCTGGTTCCATAGGTCATGCCTGTCGGCAAAACAGGAACAATGATGTACAATGAGACGTCAGAGCAATGTGGATAATTGAGAAGTTTTTGACTAAAGAAGGCAATTTTTCAAACCAAAACTCATGATACGGCGAATATCATTACTGTTTATCCTTTGTCTGGTGGGTACCACCCTGACCGCGCAATCGCCCGACCTGATCTTTCATTCCGGTTTTGAACCGGGTACGACCACCAACGACGAAAACAGCTCCGATGTTGACCTGATCGGTACGGACATCTCCATGCCCGATCACAACGATTGGGAAGCCGACCTGGAAGAACATCCCAACATCGGATATTTCAAAATACAATACCAGGGAGGAACCCCGCAGATGCGAAAAGCCGAAATTGCCGACGACCCTATGGACCCCGCCAACAAGGTGCTGCAATACTGGATCGCCGAACCCAACATCTCCGGCGCCGGCCGCGTCCAGGCCAACCTCTACCAAAACAATAACCTCAAAGAGGTCTTTTTCAAAACCCGTCTGTACCTCCCACACGATTTCAACATCGTCAAAAACGCCCCATTCCGTACCCGCTGGCTCACCCTCATGGAGTTTTGGAACAATGCTTTCTGGAACGGCGAAGGTCACGCTTTTCGCATTGGTGTAAGCCTCTACAAACTCGAAAACCCGGTCGACTCTCTCCACATCAGCATCCATTCCCAGACCCGCAACCTCGTGACCGACGACTGGGACAACGAGGTATGGGAATACATCAACACCGACTACGCCGTGCCTATTGGCAAATGGCTGACCATCGCCATCAATTTTGTGGAAGGAGGCTGCGACGGCCGCTTTTTTATGAGCATCACTCCTGACGGCGAACCCACGACCATTGTACACGATATTACCGACTACACCCATCACCCCGCCGACCCCAACCCCGATGGCCTGACCGACTTCAACCCTCTGAAATTGTATACCTCCGAAGACCTGGTCAATTACATCACCGACGAAGGCGGGCTGCTACACGTCTGCTGGGACGATTTTGAAATATGGAAAGACTCTGTCGTCGTAGCTACTGCCCCCTGCCATCCGGTGGCCCGGGGCCCTTACCTTCAAGCTCCCGCCCCTACCGGCATGACCATCCGATGGGATACCCGCGAAGCCACCGACAGCAAGGTTTGGTACGGCCCGAATCCAGGCAATCTTAACAATACGGTTACATTGCCAACCAACACCACCGAACACGAAATTCAAATAACCGGCCTTTCGGCAAATACTACTTACTACTACGCCATCGGCGACAGCAACGGTGTGATGGCAGGCGAAGACCCCGACCACCATTTCAAAACCAGCCCAACTACCGGAAGCCAGCAAACCATCCGCGCATGGATACTCGGAGACCCCGGCATGCGAAACGACGAACAGCGTACCGTCAGAGATGGGTATTACGACTACATCGGCACCAACCCCACCGACCTGTTGTTTTTGCTGGGAGACAACGCTTTCGCCCAGGGCCTCCAACTCGAATACCAAATGGCCCTGTTTGAACATATGTACGAGGGCCTGTTGAAAAATACCCCTTTGTGGGCCACTCTGGGAGAAGAAGAAACGCCTGTTAGCCACAGTATTTCTCAGACGGGACCGTTTTACGACATTTTCAGTTTTCCAACCGATGGCAGTTCCGGGGGCACCGCTTCCGGAACCAAAGCCTGGTATTCATTCGATTACGGCAATGTTCATTTCGTAGTGCTCAACTCTGTCGACGTCAACCGCTCGCCGGGAGGAGCGATGATGAGCTGGTTGCAAAACGACCTCGACAATACTGACCAGGAATGGATTGTGGCGCTCTTCCACCATCCACCTTACAGTGGCAGCTTCAATAATATTTCCGACATCGAGATCAACTCAAAAGACATGCGGGAAATCGCTCTCCCCATACTGGAAGCCGCCGGTGTAGATGTGGTGTTAGGGGGTAGTTCTCACAATTATCAACGCTCCTGGCTGCTCAACGGCCATTACGGCGCCGCCGCTACTTTCAACCCTGACATTATGGTGGTGGACGAAGGGAATGGCCAACTGACCGGCGACGACGCCTACCTCAAAGCAATAGGAGGCCCCACTGACGGGCTGGGAGCCGTATACGTCGTGGCGGGCTCCGCCGGTAGGGCCGATCATTCCGCTGGTGATCATCCTACCATGCTCCACCGGACTCAAAAGCTGGGGTCGGTGGCATTGGAAATATCCGGATTGCAAATGGACCTCCGTTTCATCGACGAACATGGTGAGGTGGAAGACCATTTCACCATCCTCAAACAATTCGAGCCGCCCATCGTCAACATAAGTACTCCCCTAAACGATCAATATTACCTCAGCCCCCAGCCCATCACCATACTGGCAGACGCTACCGACAGCAACGGCAGCATCAACTCCGTAGCGCTGTATGCCAACAACCAACTCGTCGGCACCGATGCGGTCGCTCCCTACAACTTCGACTGGACCATTCCCGCCGACGGCCTCTACATCCTACGAGTAGAAGCCACCGACAACGACGGCAACACCGGCCGCGACATCATCCGTATAGGAGCGGGCGACCTCACCACCTGCCAGGCCGTTGATAAAGGCAGCGATGATGTGGAGGAAAAAGCGGATGGCGACATGTCATTGCTCAGCGGCGATCTTGAAATGGCCACTGACGGAACCAATCAAATAGTAGGCGTCCGATTTATCGGATTGGACATTCCTCCGGGCTCCACCATCAACAATGCCTACATCCAATTTACCGCCGACGATATCCAAAACATCAATCCCTGCCACCTCACCATCTTTGGTGAAGACTCCGACAATGCTGTGACCTTTCTCAATAACGATTTCGACCTTTCCAACCGGCCCAAAACAGCAGCAAGCGTCAACTGGTCGCCTCCCAACTGGACCACTAAAGGCGATGCCGGACCGGCACAACAAACACCCGACCTGGGAAGCATTGTCCAGGAAATCGTCAACCGGCCAGGGTATACGGCTGCCAGCGCTCTGGTGTTTTCGGTAGAGGGGACGGGGCGCCGCTCTGCTGATTCATTCAATGGCAGTGCTGGCGAAGAGCCCGTACTTTGTGTAGAATACACCCCGCCACCTGCACTCCCCGTCGAGTTGTTGTCATTTACCGGAAGGATTATGGAGGATGAAAAAATATTGTTGGAATGGATTACAGTTTCTGAAGAAAACAACCGCCATTTCGTCGTAGAACGATCCGCCGACGGGCAGCATTTCGACGCCCTGGGGGTCATAGCCGGCAACGGAACGACGGATGTGCAGCAGCAATATCAATTGGTCGACCAACATCCGCTGCCTGTGGGCTATTACCGGCTGATGCAGGTGGACTACGACGGCACCTTTGCGTACTCCAACGTCGTCGTTGTTGAATTAGGGGCCGACCCCGGGTTGCGCCTCCGGGCCTATCCTTCTGTTGCCGAAGAGAACGTCCGTCTGCGGTTTTCTCCTTTCCGCACCACCGGATTATTGCTCAAAGTAGTGAACAGCGTTGGCCTTGAGATGTACGAGGAGCGAATCAATGCTCCGCTGGAAGTCAATTTCCGCACCATCGACCTATTTGGCTATGAGCCGGGAATCTATCACGTCAGCCTTACCGATGGCTATGATTTCGCTACAGCTAAATTTGTAGTAATGTCGAAAAAGTAGATAGGCGAACCGGATACTCCTAGTCGCGCATTAGCAATTCAATAATCTTACTTGTCGGCAGACAGGCAAAATTCCGTACTTTTGCAGCAAATTTGTGGATATTATAACAAACTGCTGCAATAATGAGTAACTCCTACAACCTCCTTGAGGTATTAAAAACGCTTTCGCGCTGGAAGCGTCCCATCATTCGGATTTGTGTAATTGCTGCCGTTGGAAGCATCCTTATTTCTCTTTTTGTTTTGGACAACTACTATATGTCGTCTACCGAGTTTTATGCTGCCAGTCCCGACCTGGCCAAACCCGCTCCGGTGGGCCGGGAGGCAGGCGACCGCAAATACTATGGGGAAGAAGAGGACATTGATCGGGTGTTGAGCATCGCCGAATCCGGACAGATATTGAGCTTCCTAATCCAAAAATACAATCTATACGAGCATTATGACATTGACACCTCCAACATCAGGGCCCCTTTTAGGGTAGCTAAAAAACTGAAAGGGCTGTACGATGTGGTCCGAACCAAGTACGATGCCATCCTGATCTCTGTAGAAGACAAAGACCCCAAAATTGCCGCCTCGATGGTCAATGATGCCCGCGACCAGATAGAAGCCATCGCCAGAGCACTCATCAAAGAAAGCCAGCAAAAGCAGATCACCACCTTTCGCGATAATATTAACGACAAGGAACAGGAGATCAAAACCCTGGGCGACACTCTTCAAAGGTTGAGGGCACATTATAATATCTACAACACAATCACCCAAAGTGAGGTGCTGCCTGAACTGGTCGCCAAGGCCCAGTCCAAGCTCATCCGCACCCAGACCAAATTCGATTTGTTGTCGAAAGACAGATCCATCCCCAGAGATACCCTTATTTATCTGGAGGCGGAGATTGCAGGTCTGCAATACGAAGTAAGCGGCCTAAACGAAAGCCTCGTGGTGTTCAACAAAGGGATGTCTAAAATCCAGGTATTGACCGAGCAACATGAAGAAGCCCGCTCCCAGCTTGCCCTCGACAAAGAACGGCTCAAACAACTGGTGGCGATGAATAACTCCGACTTCAAAGCCCTCTACGTTATTGAGCCCGGGGCGGTGCCCATCGTCAAATCGCGCCCCAAACGGTCCATCATCGTGATCGCGGCTTGTGTATTGGCTTTTTTGTTTAGTGCGATTGGAGTACTATTGTTGGAAACCTATAAAACCATCAACTGGAAAGAAATTTGGAATGCCCAATAACGCCTTTTCTCCAGATGCGCAGGCGCGATGGCTCTTTGGGGGTTATGCCGCCATTGTATTGTTGAGCATATTGCTCGGCATTGCGCTGGAAACCTATTTCCTGGTGGGGTTGCCGGTATTGGTGATGGTGGTGTACATAGCCCTGGTCGATTTTCAAAAACTGTTCTGGTTATTGCTCATTAGTATTCCGCTATCTATAGAGGTGGCCTTACCGGGTGGTTTGGGTACCGACCTTCCCATTGAGCCATTGATCCTTGGGCTGCTGGGCATTTACGTAATCTGGTTGTTGCAAAATCCCAAAGCGGTCAATGGTCGTTTCCTGACGCATCCGTTGACTCTGATCCTCTTGTTGCATTTCAGTTGGACGGTAGTCAGCGCCATTGTTTCGGAAGTACCACTGGTGTCGGTCAAGTATTCGTTGGCAAAGTTCTGGTACATCGCCATATTTTTCTTTCTGGCGGGCCGGATGCTCCAAACGGAGGCCGACATCAAGACCTTTTTTTGGTGTGTATTTATTCCGCTGGTGTTGACCATATTTTGGGTAACCGCCAAGCATTCCCTCTACTCCTTTTCATTTGCCAAGGTGAATGCGGCCAGTGGGCCGTTTTACCGCAATCACGTAGCCTATTCCGCCATATTGGCCTGTTTCATTCCGATGGTTTGGTATGTACGTCGGTTGTATCCCAAAGGTTCCAGGCTACGGACGTGGTTGGGGTGGTCGCTGATGCTGATGCTGATGGGCATACAGCTTTCGTATACAAGGGCTGCCTATGTGGCAGTGATACTGGCGGCAGGAACTTATTTGGTATTGCGATTGCGTTTGATGAAAATCGCCTTGTTGCTCAGCTTTGTTTTCCTGACCGGGATCGCCTATTTTCTCGCGAACGACAATCGCTACCTTGACTTTTCGCCCGACTTTGAACGCACCGTCACCCACTACGAGTTCGACAATCTCGTGGAGGCTACTTTCAAAATGGAGGACATCTCCACCGTTGAGCGGTTTTACCGCTGGATCGCCGGCAGCTATCTGTTCGCGGAATATCCGTGGATGGGGGTGGGGCCGGGCAATTTTTACAATTTTTACCACGGCTACACGGTGAGGAGCTACAAGACTTATGTTAGCAATAATCCGGAAAAATCGGGTATACATTGTTATTATCTGATGATGTTGGTTGAGCAAGGCGTATTCGGCTTTTTGATATTTTTGCTGCTTACGGTTTATGCCCTCATCAAAGGGGAGGTGATCTACCACCAAACCCGCGTACCCTGGCGGCGGTCGGTGGTGTTGTTTGCCGTCATGTCGTTGGTGGCCATCAATGCACTTTGCCTCATCAACGATCTTATAGAGACCGATAAGGTGGGGAGTTTTTATTTTATCAACCTGGCCCTATTGGTCAACATCGACCTGGCCAACCGGCAAGACGAACGAAATGCCACCCAACCTGATCGATAAGCTCGAAGCCGTGGCCCGCCTGGCCAATGGTTCCAAATGGCAGCGATTCCTGCATACTCCCTATCGCTATGCCAACAGTCAGTTGTTTTTGCGAACCGCTTACCGACAAAACAAAAAGGGAAGGCTGGTAATGGCGGATACTTTTTTTGGGCAAAAAATGAAACTCCTTCTTCCGGCGGGGATGGATATCTATTTGCTTGGCGCAAAAACACACCATTCCGAAATACGATTGATGGGATGGATGCTCCGAAATATACACCCCGGAAGCACCGTGTTAGATATTGGTGTCCACTTTGGGTTTTACTCGTTATTGGCCGCCCACCTGGTGGGGTCTGCAGGCCGGGTGATCGGCGTAGAGGCTTCCAGGGCCATGTACGAGGTGGCATTGTCAAATGTAGCCGACCAGCCTAATGTTTCGCTGCATCATTTGGCCGCGACCGATGAAAACACCTTGTTACAATTTTACGAATTTCCCATTCTGTACTCCGAATACAATACCCTAGACCCTGATCAATTTGCCGAAAGGCCCTGGATAAGCCGGAATCCGCCCTTAGCTATTGAAGTAACCGGCCAAAAAGCAGACACCCTATTGGAGAAATGCCAAGTCATCCCCGACTTCATCAAAATAGACGTGGAAGGTGCCGAGTACAAAGTGATCAGGGGGCTACAATCAACCCTGCAAAACCATGCTCCCATCGTTGCGATGGAGTACCTGGCAGACCAGTCTGCCAACAGCCCCCACCATCGCGCCGCAGAATTGCTCGCCAGCCTGGGATACCAACCCCATTTCATTTTGACGAATGGAAAACTAGAGGCAATCGACGATATTTCATTAGCTTTGCAAAAGCAACACATCACCTCCGACAATTTTATTTTTATCAAATAATGCAAATCAGGGGTTAATTTTTATTTTGAGAAGTCAGATCGTCCCGGTCGAAATCGGGACTGTCAGAGATCAGACTTCCTTCAAACGCTGACAACGCGCGACTGAAGACAGTCCTGCCATGCAGTGTATGGTCGGTCTGATGTCTGCCTGCTAAAGCAAACACTGTTCAAATCCAGATGCGCATAAATAACTAATATGAGACCATACACCTGGATCACCCTCTTCTTATTGCTGATACTCCACCTCCCGACAAGCGCCCAAAAGCCCGACTCTACTCACCGTTACCGCATCAACAAATGGGTGTCGGGAAGCATCGGCGCCGTGGGGTCCGTCACGACCTACGTAGGCGTAAGACGTTTACTCAACAAAGACGACACCGCTGCAGAGACCATCCTGGCCCTGAGCAAGGATGATGTCAACAGTTTCGACCGGGTATCTCTCCGGCAAGACGTCACCAAACGGGATCGGGCCAGGACGCTGTCCGACATTGGGTTGGTCACAGGCTTTGTCATGCCCGGACTGCTGCTTATCGACAAAGACATTCGCGCCGAATGGGATGATGTGTTGTTGTTGTATTGGGAAACGCAGGCCATTGCTGCCTCCATGTACTGTTGGAGTCCGTTGGGGCCCTCCTTTACCAATCGGTTTCGGCCAATGGCGTATTACGGTGAGTTGCCATTGGAAGACCGCCGCGAAGGCCGCAAGCGCAATTCCTTTTTCAGCGGTCACGTCTCCACCACTGCTACCGGTGCCTTTTTTACCGCCAAGGTGTACGTCGATTTTCACCCCGGGCTTGGCGCCAAAAAATGGTTGATCTATGGGCTCGCCCTGGTGCCGCCCGCTTTTGTAGGCATCAACCGGATCCGGAGCCTCAACCATTTTCCTACCGACGTCATGATGGGTACCCTGGTGGGTGCTGCCAGTGGTGTGCTGATCCCACATTTTCATCGCAATAAAAACTGGAACGGAGGGCTCTCCTTTTTTTATGGCCCTTCGGGAAAGGGAGTGACCGGGTTCTGGCGATTTTGAAGAAAAAGTATTATCAAAAAGGGCGGAAAGAACTTTGCGTCTCGTTGCGTTCGTAGCGGTTATTATAGTATTAAAGGCCAAGATTTTTATGCTGCCTGTCTTGCAAGTCCGAAAAGGGTTGGAGGCGTCCTTTTGCCGGTCAACTGAATTTTATTTGAGGTGCCGGAGCAAATCGCTGTAACTTTCTTCCACCAGATCATCCTCACCAATACCAAACAGATCGATGTAGTAATTGCATTGTTGTAAAAGCTGATCTCTGTCGGCCGTAGCTGCCTCGCCAATAGCTTCTATTTCGACAAAGCTGCCCAGATCCACCACGTCATCGATGTGAAACTTGACGTTGTCGATGAAATAGATCTCCCTCTTCTTATCCACCACCACCCAAACATCAAATGCTTGTACGAGGACGGCCTTGAGGGCCCCTGCATCGTGGGGTCGGTACAGGGTCACTTCCGAATTTTTGGGCCCCGCCTGGTTGGGTCGGCGGTAGTGGATGAACGTATTTTCGATGTTGCCCTGGCGGAGCTTGACCCTTCCTTTTTGGGTGACGAAGTAAGTGTCGATCTGGTGGTCGATGCCCTTAAAGTCGGCACCGGCCTCCCGAAGGATGGCCCGAATGCGATCCGGATCTGCACAACGCGCTTTAATTTCAGTGAGTAGATACATAGTAGTCGGCGAATTTATTCGCCTGACTCCAAAAATCCAAGTCACCGGCAAATTTATTTGCGCCGTGCAGCGCGGTTGGAAAACCGCGACGAACGAGCCCCCCACTACTTCCCAAAAGACCGCAATTTGTACACCACTCCTACCAGGGCATACTTCCCCAGCCGGTTTTTGGTGGTCTCATTGTATTGATTGCCGAAGCTGTTGCGTTGTATCATGATATTTTCGTCGAGCAGGTTTAGCCCTTTGGCATAAACGGACAGCAACCCATCAAAAAACGACTTGGTGAGCGTGACGTGAATAAAATTGAAATGAAAAGGGTCGGAAAAATCCGTCGGGGAAAAACGCTGGTGCTCCAGGTTGGTTTCCAGCGTCCAGGAAGTGGCAAATGGCCAAATGATGTCGAGGAAGAAGGTGTAGTCCATAAAATTCTGTGCTGCGTCGACCTGCATCCGGTATTTTGTAAAACCATTGTTGAGTCGAATACCACCCGACCAGTTCAGCTTTTCTTTTAACTTATTTTCCAGCAGGAAGGTCTGGCGCCAGGAAGTATTGATGGCCTGATCGGCCACATCGTTGGTCAGCAGGTTGGTCTTTTGCAGTCGTAGTTCGCCGCTGTACCTGAATTTGAAGTTGATGCCTCTGATCGGGCTGCTGTAGTTGTAGTAGCCCCCCATCTGCCAGGCGGGCTTGCCGTTGACGGGGGTGCGTATGCTCACCAGTTGGTCGTTGGTGGTGACCGCTTCGATGATGCTGTTTTGGATGAACTGGGCATTGAAACGTAAGAAAAGGTTGCGGAAGTAAAACTGATTGATGTTCGAAAAATCCACATCAATTCCGTGGACGTATTCGGCGTCGAGATCAGGGTTGCCAATATAGGTGTTCAGTGGGTCGAGGTTGTCGATCACAGGTTGTATCTGTTCAAAGGCCGGGACGTTCATCCTCGTCCGGTAGCTCACGGTGAGTTGGGTGCCCTGGCCGATCTGGTAGTCGAACCGGGCATTGGGTAAGGGGCTTTTAAAGGATTTGCCAAAAGCGGTATTTCTTTTGAGGTCGTCGTTGTCGACGTCAATGACCTGATAGTCTGCCCCCAGAGAAATATTGAAGCTGGGGCGTATCCATTTAAAAGCCAGCCCGCCTTCCGTGATGTGGTGGCGCCGTTCAAAATGATTGCCCAGTGGTTCGTTGACTACAAAGTTGCCGTGGGTAGTCTCCTCCCAAAACGATTTTTCCCCCACGGCATCATCGGTGCTGCGGGAGGCCGAAAAACTAAGGTATTTGGCCTCGCCCAGGGGCTCTACGTAATTGACATCGGCGCGATAGTTCAACTGGTTGGATTGGCTGTTTTGCAGTTGCGTCAGGCTGTCGGTTTTTGTCGGCGCTTCGTATATTGTAAGTGTATTGTTGAGGTAGTTTTCGCCATCATTGTCTTTGCCCTCCAGCTCGATGCCTGCTGTGAAAAACCGTCCTTTCTTTTTGAATTTTTTGCGAAAGCTGGTCTGGCTACTCCAAAAACGATTTTGGAAATCCATCGTACGGAATGTGTTGGAATGGTTGGCCAATGCGCCGCCTGTGGAGAAGGAGCTGGCGTCGGAACTGCTTTGTTTTTCATTGTCTGAAAATCCCATCCGAAAGCTGGTCTTGAGGTCCTGCGACGGGTTGAACTGGTGGTTGAGTTTGAGGGCAATGCGGTGATTGCGCAATTGGTTGAACTGGTCGCCCGCAGAAGTATTGGTAAAAACGCCTTCGTCGAGTAAGCGTTGAAAACGGTTGTCGACGCGGGTGCGGTTGTCGGAATAGTCGTAAAAATAATTGGAGCGCCATTGGGTTTTTTGACCGAAGTCGTAGTTGAAGTTGACGCCGCCGGAGTAGGACTTGGTCACACCTGCATTATCGATCAGGTTAGTGGGTAGTTGGTCGAAATCGATATTGCCGCCATTCATCAGGTCGTCGAGTCCGCCTGTGAAGCGGAGGTAGTCCATCAACGAAAAAGCCTGCTGATTGGTGTTGTTGGCGTTGGCGAGGGCGGAAAGTTGCATTTTGGCATCGAAGCGGTTGATGTTGCCTGCTGCGAGGTAGCGGTTGTCGGTGCCATAGCTCCCTTTGAGGTTGCCGAAGGTGCCCTTGTTTTTGCCTTCCTTGATTTTGAGGTTGATGGCTTTTGATTCGTTGCCGTCGTCGATGCCGGTAAATTCGGTGAAGTCCGATTTTTTATCAAAGACCTGTACTTTATTGACCACGTCGGCGGGAATGTTTCGGCTGGCGATTTTGGGGTCGTCATCGAAAAACTCTTTACCGTCGACAAATATTTGTTCTACCTCTTCTCCTTGTGCTTTGATGGTACCGTCTTTTTCAACTTCCACGCCCGGCAGTTTTTTGAGCAGGTCTTCCACGTTGGCGTTGGGCCTGGTCTTGAACGCATCGGCGTGGTACTCGACGGTGTCTTTTTTGATGACAATCGGGAGGAACGACTCCTTGACGGTCACGCCGGTCAGATCGACGGCATCGGTTCGGAGGATGATCTTGCCGAAGTCCAGTGTTTTGGTAGCTTCAGTGAGGCCGACCTCCCGTTCGAAACTGCCATAGCCCACGTAGGTGATCCGCAATTTAAATGCTCCTGCCTCTTGGGCGGCTATCTCAAAAGCTCCTGCTTCGTCGGCAATGGCGAAGCCCTCCAGTCGGTCGTCGGCCAGATGGGTGAGCATGATGGTGGCGCCAGCCAGGGGGGCAGATACTGAGTCGAGCACTGTTCCGCTTACCGACCAGTTGCTTTGTGCGCATATTGTTGTCTGAAAAATAAAAAAACTAAGAAGCCATCCGGCCAATCTGATCACTTTTTTCATGAATAAGGAGTTGAAGGTTGGTCACTCCAATTAATTCTGAATTATTTTAATCTCAATATTATTTCCCGAAGAGGAGGCATCGCTTTTTCCCTGCATGGCGCGCATCTCTTTCATTTGTTTTTCGACGATTGCCTCAAATTCTTCTTCACTGACTTTCTTTCCTTTGCTGGGTGCTTCGATGGGGTTTTCCAGTTTTTCCAGTTTTATTTCCTTGGCGGTAAAACTAATGTTGGGGCCTTTGCCGCTCATTTCCAGGAACAGGATGGCACCGGGCAATCCATAAAATCCGGCGGGGCCTACTGATACCGGGATTTGGGGTGTAAACCAGGCGGCGATGTTGGTGCTGTCCACCATCATCTCGGCCTTGATGCAGTTGTAACCGCCGATCACTTTTTGTTCTCCGAGTACCCGCCAATCTTGTTTTTCCCGATCAAGGGTCACCAAAAACTTTTTGCCCATGAGGTCTTCCGCCTGCAGACCGGTATTGTCTTCCAAGTTGTAGTAGGTCTGTGTGGAACCGCCACCACCAATTACCATTTTTTTCACGTTGACGTCGTTACCTTCAAAGGGGTTGGACTCCGCCTCTTCCACTTTTTTTGATTTGGTATAGAAACTTTCCTTGGCGGTAAAAAACAGGTCCATATTGGTTTTTTCTTCGCTGGGTATCATAGAAGCATATTGTTGCATTTCCGGCGAAAGCTGGATTTTCAGTTTGATGATCTCTTCGTAGGTGATGACGCCTTCGGTATTTTGGGCAACCAAAAGAGTAGGTAATGCAACAATCAGGGCGAACAACATTTTTTTCATTTCGTATAAGTTTTAAATAGTTGACAAATGTTTTCCACAAAATTAGGACATCAACTACATAAAAAGCGTTAAGCGAATCTTGAATAAGGTTAAGAAAAGTTAATGAGGCGGCAGGAGTGGCGGTTTTCCCGTAATTTTAGGTCAATGAAACCGCATTTTTCCAAAATACTGGTATACATCACCCTGGTGTTGCTGGCTTCCTTTCTCGTCTTCTGGCTCTACGGCGAATACCAACGCGAGCGGGAAGCCCTCCGCAATGAGGCCTATCTGGACATTGCCGAAAGGTTGATCGGGTATGGCGGCGGCGACTTTTACCAGATCCTGGCCGACCTGGAAGAGCCCTCTGCCGACAGCCTCCAATTTAGTCTCCAGGTGCTGGATGGTTTCGATATCCAAAGGGAATGCGACACGGCCTTTCGGAAAATTCAATACGCACCCGACCACCTCCTCCTCACCGACTCTGCTGCCGTCGAAAAGGTGCAGGTACATCAAAGCCATACACAACAGGGCCAGGGGCCAGGCATATCCGTATCGGTGCTGATGCGAAGCGAGGACAGCTTGCCCCTTGAGAATGGCAGCCATCAAAGGGTATTGAAGAAAGAAGTCTCGATGGAGTTTATGGAATCCCTCCAGGGAAATCTGGTAGAAGACAAAGCCGAAATACATCGAAAGGCCCTGCTCAACATCGTCCCGGAGGCAGCGTTTGCCAGTTTTCTGTTCGGCATGTTATGGTTGGGCATATTCTCGTTGCAAAAAAGCCACGCTAACCAACAGGATTTGCTGGAAAGCAAAAACAACCTGATCAGCAACCTCACCCACGAACTCAAAACGCCTATTACCACCATCGGCATAGCCCTGGAAGCCATTGAAGACTTCAACGTCAAATCGGACCAAGCCAAAACAGCACAATACATACAGTCGTCGCGGAGTGAGCTGCATCGCCTCTCCACCGCCATTGATCAGGTGCTGTTGCTCAGCAAAATGGATGCGCTTTCGCAAACGTATGACTTTCGTCAACACGATGTTATGCAGCTGAGTCGGCAAGTCATCCAAAACCTCCAACCCCAGATCGACAAGCGGGAGGCTACTGCTACCATCAATACTCCTATCGTAGCTGCACTTCCGGAAATCATCGGTACTGTTGACCAAACCCATTTCAAACACATGCTGTACAACCTCCTCGACAACAGCCTCAAATACGGCGCCTCTCAGATCGACATCACCATCGGGCAATCCACCGGACAGATCAACATCAAAGTCAAAGATAACGGCATCGGCATCGACCCCCGGCATCACACCAAATTGTTTGATCGATTTTACCGGGTACCCAGCGGCGACCGCCACAACGTAAAAGGCTATGGGTTGGGGCTGAGCTATGTAAAAGAGATCGTAGACGCCCACCAGGGAACAATACGGATCGACAGCCGGAAGGGGCAGGGCACAACATTTTCCATCCACTTACCCAATAAACAATCCTGATTGCCCATGCCATCCGCCACCAACAAAATAAAAATACTCTACGTCGAAGACGAACCCGCCCTGGCCAACATCGTAAAAGACACTCTGGAAAACAAGCATTACGAAGTGTCGTTGGTAGCCGACGGAAACACCGTGTTGGAAGAAGCCCGGCGTTTCGGCCCCGACCTCTGTCTGCTTGATGTGATGCTGCCTAATGTGGATGGCTTCACTCTGGGTAAACAAATCCGCAACCTCCTTCCCCACCTGCCGATCATCTACCTGACTGCAAAAAACCAAACTGCCGATGTAGTTAAAGGCTTCCAGTCTGGCGGCAACGATTACCTCAAAAAACCCTTCAGCCTGGAAGAGCTCCTGATTCGCATGGAAAACCTCCTGCATCTCAAAAACGGCATCCAGCCCATTAAGTCTACAACAACAGCAGATCAACAGATCATTCCCATCGGTCAATATCAATTCCGGCCCGGCCAACTACTGCTTACCCGACATGGCAGTGACCGCAAACTCACCCACCGCGAATCGGAAGTGATCCAGGTATTCGCCCGGCACATCAATGGCGTTGTCAACAAAAAAGAACTCCTCCTTCAAGTCTGGGGCGATGATACCTTTTACAACACACGTAGCCTCGACGTTTACATCAACAAGCTCCGCGATTTTTTTTCCGAAGATCCCAACATCAGCATCCTCACCTTGCGAGGGGTAGGCTATCGATTCAACGTGGAATAATCAGCAAATCAACCGCATATCTGCACCGTGAATGTCTGTTTCGAACTTGCTTCAGGAGACCCCGCTGTGTTGGACCTTCACGCTTGCCATGTAGGTGACAGCCCTTCATGGGCAAACATCAACACACCTCTCTGCCAGAACAAAGTGAAGGTAGATCAGCATATCAATCATCAGCACACCTGTCTGCCGGAGGTAGATCAACAAATCCCCACTCACCGTACCACATCCAAATAATCCAAAAAGTAGATCACCTTTACCGAAAAACTATTGGTCTGTGCTATGTCTCCAAGCCGGGATAGGCTGTTGCCGTAATCGTATTGGATGGTAGGCTCATCGTTTGTCCATTCGGAAATGGCGTTTTTCCAAACGAAAAACAAGTCGCTACCCGGCGCAAACCGCCACCGGTACTCCATGTCGATGTTGAAAGCGGTGAAGCTGTTGTCGCTAAAAGAATCGTAGGAAGTGTCGTGCAACAAGCCATCCGTCCCCAATGCCCAAAAAGATTTGTACTTGGCCACCGACCAGTAGTGCCGCACCCGGAATACGACCGACATCTTATTGTTGAAAATGTAGCGGGTGTTTAAAATGTTTTCAAAAGTTTGCACGTCGCGCCGCCCCATAATGACCGTTTCGTCTACCTCATCGACGTAGCCTACATCGTCGTGAAAGGTGCGGCTATTAAGGTCTGCGATAAACGACAGGTGGTCGTTGACCCGATACCTCGGCGAGAAAAAGACGTTGAACCGATACCGGTTGGCGTCGTCGAAAAAGCGGTAGTTGACGTTGAGGTCGTAGGCAAAAATTTTCCGGTAATCCGACGACACCCAGGCTCCGATATTGTTGCTGGTCGGAAATTCATAATACAGAGAATAATCATCTCTCCTGGGTTCAAAATAATCGCGGGTGAGCACCGGCTCCAAATAGGTCCAAACACCAAACGCAAAAAACGATTTGGTGACGGCAAAATAATTCAGTTCGACCCCAAAGTCGGCAAAAGCATCCGGGTTTTCCAGACGGCTGTATCCCACCGAGCCCGAAAAGCGCATGCTATTGAATATGCCAAACGGTTTGAAAATATTGTACCGGGCGTTGCCCCCCCAAAACTGTACGTTGGGTCGAAACAGGAAGCCCAGGTCGTTGGTATCCCAGTGGCGGCTGTCGACCGAGTATTCGGCACCGTACTGAAACTGCCCACTGATCTTTTGTACTTCCAATTGCATCGCATATCCCAGTCCTACACTATCGCCCTTTTGGAAATAAGTGTCGTCGCGGTGGAGGTATTTTTGCGAAAGCCCTACCCCTCCGCCTACCTGTACGCTGTTGGCTTTGTTGCGGATATTGAACAGCCCTGCCGTCACGTTGGCATCGTAGGCAGCACCGCTTCGCAACACGTTGGTATTGACCAACGTCACCGCAGAGTTGTTTTTTAGGTTTTGATCGAGAACCAGTACGTTGTAATTGGTCAGCGGGTTGGTTTCGAAGGAGCGGGTTGCTCCCGTTTCCAGGTTTTTAATTTTGGCGTTAGTGGCCCGGGAGGTGGCGTTGAAAAACCCAATGCCCAACCCGCCGTTGGTACGACCCGAGAGTTTGGTGGCGTTGTAGAGGCGCGACTCCAAGGGATTGTTGGTGATCTCCTCCTGTTCTGACAATTGGTCTTCCACCTCGTCGTAATAGAGGGGCCTGCCGCCCACCCTTCTGGAGTAAAACAGATCGCCTTTATTGAACAGCTCTGTCCCTTCTGTAAAAAAAGGTCGATTTTCATCGAAACGCACTTCAAATGGCGAGAGGTTCAGCACCTGGTTGTCGGAGCGGGTTTGCCCAAAATCAGGGATAAGGGTCATGTCAAGGGTGAAGGCGTCGTTGATGCCATACTTAACGTCCATCCCGCCGTTGATGGCTTGGCCCCAGGAGTTGGCGGGGTTGGCCTCCTGGTCGTGCAGGTGTTCGAGATACCCCACGATAAAGGGCGTTGCCGAAAGGCGCACCGGCGATTTGATGTCGCTGATGTTGGTGATGGTACCCGACTGGTTGAGGAAGCCCTCTACTTGCGGCAATACCGGATTCCAGAAGCTGACCTGCCGGAGTCGGCGCACCATGCGCCCAAAATTGATGTTCCAGGTTTGTTCTTTTACGTTGGGAAAACGAATGGCGGAATAGGGAATGGCTATCTCTGCCACCCATCCGTCGGGCGTAATGCGGGCATTACTTTTCCACACCGCATCCCAGCTCCGCTCGCCACTGAACACCGGGCCTCCGGGACCGCCACCACCACCCCCTACCAAGCTATACTTGATATCGACCTGGATACCGGCAGGTGTCACCAAAAATCCCACACCGTTTTGTCCGTCCTGATAAGCATCGATCACTACGGCAAACCAATCGGTGATCCCCACCCGGTCGCGTTCGGTAAGTTGATTGAAAATACTGTCGGGATCGACGTCGAACAGTTGCGCACCGACATATACCGCCTGGTCGTCGTACAACACCCGTACAATGGTATTTTGGGAGGCGTCCGCGCCGGGGTTGGGGGCCTCCTGAACAAAGCCGGTGGCTCGTGGCGCCCGTTGCCAGATGGGTTCGTCCAATTGACCATCTACAACGATTTTTTCGCTGATGCGGGTGGCCACCAGGGATTTGGGTTGCGCCCAAAGGGTATTCAGAAAGAACAAAAAAAGGAAAGATGTAAACAATTCGGATCATCGCTGCGATGTTTTGTACCTCGACAAAGGTCAAATGGGATTAAGATACCAAAGAACAGGAACAATAAGCAAAGATGAGGTTTAATCAGGGATCTTTCCCAGGAATTTTGACAAACGGTGGGTTATGGTCTACCGAATGGTCAACCAGAAGATAAGCCATTTTTGTTAGAACAGGTGGCCGTCACTGTCTGAACTGGAATGCATGGGATTAGTGGGATTTTTGGGATCGTTACATTTGAACTACAATTTCATCTCATACATCCCTCCTATCTCACATATCCCAGTTCAGACAAGGGGGGCGCGCTAGGCTCCACCGTCTGAACTGGGATGCATGGGATTAGTGGGATTTCTGGGATCGTTACATTTGAACTACAGCTTTATCCCATACATCCCTCCCATCTCACATATCCCAGTTCAGACAAGGGGCGCGCGCTAGGCTCCACCGTCTGAACTGGGATGCATGGGATTTTTGGGATTTTTGGGATCGTTACATTTGAACTAGAGTTTCATCCCATACATCCCTCCTATCTCACAAATCCTAGTTCAGATAAGGGGGGGCGCGCTAGGCTCCACCGTCTGAACTGGGATGCATGGGATTTTTGGGATTTCTGGGATCGCTACATTTGAACTACAGCTTCATCCCATACATCCCTCCTATCTCACAAATCCCAGTTCAGATAAGGGGGGGGCGCGCTAGGCTCCACCGTCTAAACTGGGATGCATGGGATTAGTGGGATTTTTGGGATCGTTACATTTGAACTATAGTTTCATCCCATACATCACTCCCAGCTCACATATCCCAGTTCAGACAAGGGGGGCGCGCTAGGCTCCACCGTCTGAACTGGGATGAATGGGATTAGTGGGATTTCTGGGATCGCTACATTTGAACTACAGTTTCATCCCATACATCCCTCCCAGCTCACATATCCCAGTTCAGACAAGGGGCGCGCGCTAGGCTCCACCGTCTGAACTGGGATGCATGGGATTAGTGGGATTTTTGGGATCGCTACATTTGAACTACAGTTTCATCCCATACATCCTTCCCATCTCACATATCCCAGTTCAGACAAGGGGGGCGCGCTAGGCTCCACCGTCTGAACTGGGATGAATGGGATTTTTGGGATTTCTGGGATCGCTACATTTGAACTACAGTTTCATCCCATACATCACTCCCATCTCACATATCCCAGTTCAGACAAGGGAGGCGCGGGACGGCCGGGATTGTTAACATTAGCGGGATCATTACATTTGAACTACAGTTTCATCCCATACATCCTTCCCATCTCACATATCCCAGTTCAGACAAGGGGGGAGCGCTAGGCTCCACCGTCTGAACTGGGATGCATGGGATTAGTGGGATTTTTGGGATCGTTACATTTGAACTATAGTTTCATCCCATACATCCTTCACCTCAGCAGCACCACATCTCCCGTCATCTGCTCCTGGCGGCCGTCCTCGTACAGCACCTCCAGCCAGTAGAGGTATACTCCGTTTGGACAAGGCTTTCCTTCAAAGCGCCCATCCCAACCGCGGCTTTCCAGGTCGAGCAGCAGGGTTGAGGCGCCATACACCTCCTCGCCCCAGCGGCCGTATATCCGCAGGTGGCTAACACGATGTACACTCCTACCCGGATACATGGTAAAATAGTCGTTGATGCCATCTCCATTGGGGCTGAAGGCATTGGGGATATAATAGTCGGCCCGGCGGTTGACCATCAGGGTAGTTGTGGTGGTGCAGCCATTTTCATCTGCCACTGTCAGACCGTACTGGCCGGGGTCGACTACCGGGAGGGTATGGCCTGTGTCTCCTGTCGACCAGTGGTAGAGCGCAAATCCGCTACCCCCGTCAAGGGTAAGCTGGCCTGACTCCGGTAGCAGCCATATCGTATCTGTATCCAACATGGGCCGGGGCACTACCTCCAGCAGCAATGCCGACACGCTGTCGCAGCCCAATTGACTCAACAAACTGTCTACATAGTAGCCCGACTCTGAAACAATGGTACCCGCAAAATACAGACTATCGCCCTGGCACAGCGTCGCCTCCGTTTCCGAAAGGAGTACCGGCGTCACCACCAGCTCCAGACACCGGACGGAGTCGCAGCCCTGCCAGGTGGTATAGGTCATGCACAACGAAGTGTCGCTTTCCAACAATGCTCCTTCGAAGAGGTAGTTTTCTCCCGTACAGATGGCAGCCATTTCCATTTGCTGAAAAGTGGAGGCTCCAAATACCTCGACGCTGTCGCGCCAGGTGCAGCCATCGGCGTTGGTCACTTCCAGCCAGTACCAGCCGGGGGCAGTTACCACCATTGTGGGATCGGCGCTCCCATCCTGCCACTGGTACTGCAGGGCTGTTATGGGCGATTCCAACAATGCGCTTTCACCATCGCAGAGCCAGTGGCTTCCGCTTAACTCGAAAAAAGGCGTTTCCAGCAGGTCAACCATTACCTCGGCAGTGTCCTGTGGGCAGCCCGGCTCCCCTACGATGTAGTAGTAGCTGCCTTCGCCATCGAGGGTGGGATTGAATATTCCACTGCCGCCAGCCGTGCCGGGTTGCCATTCGCCGTTGGGATCGGGGTTTCCCGAAAGGTAGTCGGTCAGTGTGATGGGGTCGTCGTCGGGGCAGAGGAAGAGTTGGCCGTTGCCACCCGCCTGTGGCAATGCTTCCAGAGTGATGTAGGCATAGGCCGTGTCGCCGGGGAAGTAGCCGCAGTAGCCCACCACAGCCACCTGGCGCAGGCCGGAGGTTGGTGTAGGAGTGTTGTTGGAATAGAGGGTGCCGGAGAGCAGAGCGGCGAAGTCGTCGTTGGTGGCGGTGCTGTCGTTGACGAGCAGTAGATGATGGGAGTTGTTTCCCTGTATGGTAATGCCGGTTGTAGGAGTCGTGTTGAGGGTTTCGGCGGAGCCGTCTGTGATGCCGTCTATCAACCACACCCGCACCGAGTCGACGCCGTGGCAGATGTCAATGGTGACGTCGAGGTCGGCTATGGCGACAGGGGTCGTACAGCCGGGTGGGGCGTGGTAGTCGAGGGAGCCGGGGGGAGTGGTGCTGTCGTTGGTGTCGAGGTCGGTAATGGGGCGGTAAGAGGGCTGGAGGGCTTCGGTGGGGGAGGCCAGGCCATTTATACATAGATAGCTGCCATTCAAAGTGCAAAAATAGCTGTAGCTCAAATCTGTTTCGTCTACATTATAAAGAAAATAACCCCAATTAGGCAAACTTAGCTCGGAAATAAACGTTGTGGAAGTATTACAATCACTATAAATTGTTGCAATAGAATGAGAAGAAGTAGTATCAACAGGATCTTGACTTATAAAAATATTTTCTTCGACACCTTCCGGGTCTAACTCCAACAACCTGGAGATAAACAACGCTTCATCCAGCAATTGGGTATTCGCAATCAACTTACACCCTCGGAAGGTCAGACCTGCAAGCGACCCGTCCGCCTCTGCAGAAGGAGCAGCCAGATATTCGAACTGTCCGGAAGAAATAGTATACCTGCAAAAAACACCCACACCCGATGCATAAATGATGTTTTCGTTACTACAAACAAGTCCGTTATAAACGGCGACATTGCTTTCTGCGCCCGGCAGTCCGCCCAAACTTATTGCCTGGTTATTGTCAAAATCAATTAAATACAATGAATCCCAACTACATCCATAAAGATTGCCTTCAGCATCAAAACAAATATCCGTTAACGATACGTTTAAGGCTGCCAATACCGTCGTATCACAACCATTGACCAAGTCAATAATGCCGATATCGCTTTGTCCAAAGGGACTGGGAAAAGCATTTGTGCTACAATAATACAACTGCTGTCCCGATGCATTAGAACAGAATATACAAAACAGCAAGACGATCAAATGATATGAAGTAATTGCTTTCATGGGAGTGTAGGTATCTCATATACAAAATATGGAGGGCAGCCCGCGAGCTACCCTCCACCGGTCAGTTCATTAGTTGATTTGCAGAAGTCTGCCACGGTAGTGGTTGGTGTTGGTATTCAAGTCGTAAAAATAGAGCGACTGCCCGGCCGGTAAGGTCACCGGAAGGGTATGGACACCTTTGTCCATAAATACTTCCGTCGTCCAGACCACCTGGCCTTGAACATTGTAAATATTCAGCGAAGCCATTCCACTTTGCGCCTGCTCAAAATGCAGAGTTGTGGTAGACTGAAAAGGATTGGGTGAAAACTGCGTAGACGACCACTTTACGGGTTCATTAATTTCCTCCTGCCTTGTCAGCAAAAACGGTGTAGGGTCGTGGCCAAAACCGGTATACCATTGGTTGGAAAACAGGTCTGATGCTGCAATGTGAATAGCACTGTTCAGATCAGCGATCCCTTCCAACGCCCGCACCCGGATACTGAAAAGCGGTGCCCTCGCTTCGTGGTTCATGGCTTCTTTGTTCGTTTTAAACCAGTGGAGTTTGACCAGCCCCGGCTCTATCTTTGAATCAAAACTCCCATTGTCCAGATGGTTGGTGACTTTTTCTATCACAAAGGCTTCATCCGGAAAGGTCAACCCCAGACTGTACAGGGTTGGGTCAATCATCTCGTCGACGTGAAAAGAAATGATTGCAGTTTCTCCCGGTTCGAGGCGGGTGTAATCCATCCACATCGACACAGGCTGGTTTTGGCTTCGCTGTTCTGCATCTCCTGCAAAAGGGGTATGGCATTCGTTGGCACAAGTCATGTCTACATCCCCTACTTTTATTCCCCAAAAGTCCTGACTTAGTGGTGGGTTAAAGTTGGGATAAATGATAAAAGGGTCGAAAGCAAGTGCATCCTGGGAAGGAGGAACCGGGTCGGGATACCCCACATAGGTCGGTGAGGGAATCAGGTCCCAGGAGCGAAAGCCGGCAGCATAGGCATCGTCAATGTAACCAAGTATTATTTTCCGAATCAGCACTATGTCCGATACACTGATAACTCCATCTGGCTTGGCATTTGCGGCAAGGTATTGCCAGGGGTGATCGAAAAAGTCCAATTCCAATATATGGTCCTGTACCGCCATGATATCATCATCATTAAGTCCACATCCCGGATTGGTTTCCTTCTCCGGCGTGATGGTGTAGGTGCCGTTTGGAAAAACTGCACACTGGTAATCACCTGCCTCATTGGTCGACACGTTGCACAATTCATTGGTGCCGTCGTCTATGACCACATCCACAAACTCCAACCCGGAGCTGATGCTGTTTTCACAGTCCTACTCGGTGAGGATCACACCGCCCAGGTCCATGCTGCTGAAGCAATGGGAAAAGGGGGCGTCGGCTTCCATTGGACATGGGGTATTAGTAGGAGGTGTCCAATCTGCAAAATAGCTCCTATTAGGTCCAAAGGCAATATCATAACAACTCCCAGGTTCATCTGCCGTAAAAAACACCCGGAACAATGGGGCATTTCCTAAGGTTGAGATGTCTAACCCAGTGCTAGTAAGAAAACTAAACTGAATGGAAGTGATGCCATTTGTGGTGAGCCAGGTGCTGTTGAACAGCGGATGTACAGAAGCTTGCATGGCTGCTTCATCTATGAGAGCATTGCCCGATCCGGGCTGTGGGTTGATGGTCATGGTAAAATTCATCCCAAAGATCAAATCCGGGATATCGCTGATCGTCACGTCGAAGGAGGCCTCTGAACCGGTATCGTCTATCGGGCCGAAGTGCAGGGTGGTGTTGGGGTCGCATTGTTGTCCCCATAGGTTAAGTGGCAGGCATAGGAGGAGCAATGCAATGAATGAATGAATGAATGAATGAATGAATTACACATATTCTGTGGTTTTTAGGAAATGAGTTCCACCACGTCCGCGGGTCGGGGCGGAAGTTAAATGGGCAGGAGCATGGCCGGTGCTGCTGCCGGTTTCTGGCGATATATCTTCGGCAAGATAGGCTATCTGCACTACAAATAAAAATTTTTGGGCATATTTAAATCCAAAAGTTTGGGCAGGGCTACTTTGGAAGAACCCGTTTGTCGCAGCCCGCCTGCCGACAGGTAGGTTTGAAACTGCGATACCTTCTGATCGCAACAAAATGAACCATCGTTTTATCCCCAACATCTCCCCAACGTTCTGTACCTTTGCATCCAAAATCAGCAAACCGCAAAATTTCCCGTAATCCATGCCAAAAGACAATTCGATCCGATCCGTCCTCATCATAGGTAGCGGCCCCATCATCATTGGGCAGGCCTGTGAGTTTGACTACTCCGGCACCCAGGCTGCCCGTTCGCTTCGCGAAGAGGGCATTGAGGTGACCCTCATCAACTCCAACCCCGCCACCATTATGACCGATCCGGTCACCGCCGACCACATCTATCTGCTGCCCCTCACCGTGGAAAGCCTTGAGCAGATCCTGGAAGAGCGGCCCGTCGATGCCGTACTCCCCACCATGGGTGGCCAAACGGCGCTCAACCTGGCCATCGAAGCCGGCAAACAAGGGGTTTGGGAGCGGCACAACGTCCGCCTCATAGGGGTCGACCTCGACGCCATCGAACTGGCTGAAAACCGGGAAGCATTCCGAAAGCTGATGGTGGAAATAGGGATGCAGGTGGCCCCTTCTTTCATCGCCAACTCTTTTCTGGAAGGAAAAGAAGCGGCGCAGAAGATCGGCTTCCCCCTCGTCATACGCCCCTCCTATACGCTGGGCGGCACCGGCGGCGGATTCGTGATGGAAGAGAGCCTTTTCGACGAAGCCCTTCGGCGCGGCCTCAATGCCTCGCCCACCCATGAAGTATTGGTCGAAAAAGCCGTGTTGGGATGGAAAGAGTTTGAACTCGAACTGCTGCGCGACAGCAACGACAACGTCGTCATCATATGTACCGTCGAAAACCTCGACCCCATGGGCATCCACACCGGCGACAGCATTACCGTTGCTCCGGCTATGACCCTGTCGGATACCGCTTATCAGCAAATGCGCAACGACGCCATTCACATGATGCGCTCTCTGGGCAACTTCGCCGGAGGATGCAATGTCCAGTTTGCACAAAATCCCGAAACAGAAGAACTAATCGCCATCGAAATAAACCCACGGGTATCGCGCTCCTCGGCCCTGGCCAGCAAAGCCACCGGCTACCCCATCGCCAAGATCGCCGCCAAACTGGCCATCGGCTATACCCTCGACGAACTCAAAAACCAGATCACCAAAACCACCTCTGCCTATTTCGAGCCCACCCTCGATTACGTGATCGTAAAAATGCCCCGGTGGAATTTTGAAAAATTCCACGGCGCCGATCACCGTCTCGGCCTCCAGATGAAATCGGTCGGAGAGGTAATGGCCATCGGCCGCAACTTCCTGGAAGCGCTCCAGAAGGCCTGCCAGTCGCAGGAAAACAACCGCAACGGATTGGGCGCCGACAAAAAAGAGTGGATACGCACTTCCGATATCCTCGACCGGCTCGAACAGGTGAGCGACGACCGCATCTACCGTCTCAAAGACGCCCTCCGACTGGGGGTACCCGAAAAGACCGTCCACAAACTCACCCTCATCGACCCCTGGTTCATCAAACAGATCAAGCGCCTGGTCAAAATGGAAGAACAGGTGATGCGATACAACGTAGCCGAAGACATCCCCAAGCCCTTTTTCAGGGAACTGAAAGAGGTAGGCTACTCCGACGCGCAGATCGCCTGGCTGATGCGCATCCGCGAGCAGGAGGTGACCCGCCAACGCAAAAACCTCAACATACGACGCACGTATAAGCTGGTAGATACCTGCGCCGCCGAATTTGAAGCGCAAACCCCCTACTACTATTCTACCTTCGATGAGGAAAACGAAAGTATCCCCTCCGCCAAGAAAAAGATCATCGTACTGGGCTCCGGCCCCAACCGGATCGGGCAGGGCATCGAGTTTGACTACTGCTGCGTACACGGATTGTTGGCCATCAAAGAGGCCGGATATGAAGCCATTATGATCAACTGCAACCCTGAAACCGTCTCCACCGATTTCGACATTGCCGACAAACTTTACTTCGAACCCGTGTATTGGGAACACATCCAGGAAATTCTCGAACTGGAAAAACCGGAAGGGGTCATCGTTCAGCTCGGTGGCCAAACGGCGCTCAAACTCGCAGAGCAGTTCCACAAAAACGGAATTAAAATTTTCGGTACCGACTTCAAAAGTATGGACCTGGCCGAAGACCGGGGTGCCTTCTCCGACCTGCTGAAAGAACTCGACATTCCTTACCCCAAATACGGGGTCGCCAACGATGTAGACAAGGCTCTCGAAATCGCCAACCGGGTGACGTACCCCGTACTGGTGCGCCCTTCCTACGTATTGGGCGGTCAACGTATGCGCATTGTTATAAACGACGAAGAACTCGAACGGCACGTGCTCAGCATCTTCAAACACCTGCCCGACAATAAGGTGCTCATCGACCAATTTCTCGAAAGAGCAAAAGAGGCAGAGATCGACGCCATTTGCGATGGAGAAGATGTACACATCATGGGCATCATGGAACACATTGAACCCGCGGGCATCCACTCCGGCGACAGCTCGGCCGTATTGCCTACCTACAGCCTTTCGGCAAAAGCCGTAAAAACCATGATCGAGTACACCAAAAAACTGGCCTTTGCACTCAAGATTAAAGGATTGATCAATATACAGTTTGCCATCAAAGACGACCACGTATACGTCATCGAGGCCAACCCGCGGGCGTCACGCACCACCCCCTTCATCGCCAAAGCCTATCAGGTGCCTTATTTGAAAATGGCCACCCAGGTGATGGTCGGCACCCACATGCTATCGGATTTTGACATCGAAAAACAACTCGAAGGGTTTGCCATCAAAGTGCCGGTTTTTTCTTTTAACAAATTCCCGAATGTCGACAAAAATCTGGGGCCGGAAATGAAGTCTACCGGTGAGGCCATCCGGTTTATTAAAGACCTGACCGATCCGTTTTTTAGGGAGCTGGATCGCAACCGATCGATGTATCTTACGCGGTAGGGGATTTAGGCTGTAAAAGGGACAGCAGCGTTCAATTGTAGCATCGGTTGAACTTTAATCTTTTTTCCTGGACTTGAACTTCCCAAGTGTCAAGACCAAATTCAAGTATCAGGTTTAAGCCCCGCACGCCTCTCCTGTCTGAACTGGGATTTATGGGATGAGTGTGATGTTTGGGATTGACCCGTTCGCAGCAGCCTGACTACCTTTGGGTAGTCAGGCTGCTGCGAACGAGGGCTGCTCCTTTCAGATTTTAAAACCCGACAGCCAGTTCTTTGCTGTTTTATGTAGAAGTTGTACTTTGCAGAAATTCTTCAAATCCCTACCACTATGAGTAAACGAAAACAATCTCCAAAAAGCAATTCGGGTGATCCTCAAAAGGGTCAAAAGGGTCAAAAGGGCAAACAAGAAGTTCTCCATCCGGATGACAAGTTTTTCCGGTTTGTTATGTCGGATCGGAAAAATGCGCGGGCTTACCTCGAATCTTTTTACCCTGAAATTGCGAACCTGGCAGATATGCGGACCCTACGTATTGATAACGGAGATTATGTACGGCCGGTATTAAAGACCTTTCATTCGGACATCATCTATCGTTGCCGGTTCAAAGGATTGGATGAACATTTTTATTTTTCCCTGATCTGGGAGCACAAATCTGCACCGGATGACGGGGTGGTATTTCAGGTGGGGTTGTATATGTTTCAGGCATGGTATCAGATGTGGAATGATAAAAGCCGTTCAGTGGAGTTACTGTTGCCGTTGATATTCTACAATGGCAAAAAGGATTGGGAGCCCAAGACCATCCACCAGCTATTTGAAGGATCTACGCATTTTGAGCGATTTAAGAAATACATTCCGAGTTTTGACTTTATGTTTAAAAATGCGTCGAGGATGTCAGCAGAAGAACTTTTGCGTTTAAAAAGCAGTTTTTTTAAAAGTGCAGTGATGGCTATGGCATTTCGGCATCGCGGCGACTTGATTTTAGAACATATTTCCATTATTTTTGAAGCGGAGAAAAGAAATAGAAAAGAGGAGATCGTGAGTATAGTGACTTATGTGGTAAGCATTCTAAAGCGTTCGCCTAAACGTTTTTTGGAAAAGCTGGAAGAAATAGAGTTCACTTCAAAACCTGAAATTATGAGTACTTTACAGATGTTAAAAGCAGAAGGCCGCGAGGAAGGCCGCGAGGAAGGCCGCGAGGAAGGCCGCGAGGAAGGCCGCGAAGAAGGCAGAATGGAAGGCAAAACAGAAGGAAGCCAATTCCAGGCAGTCAAAACCCTGTTTAATTCCGTCAAATTGTTTCCCGACTTTTCAGCAAAACAACTTGCCGCCATCACAGAAATTAAACCTGGGTTGATCCGCGGGTTTTTGAAAGAGCGAAAGTCGGGCACCCAAAAAAGCGTTTTCGATTTTGTAATTAAAAAATTGTTGACTAATGTAAAACTCAACGAAGAAGAAACCCGAATTGTAAGATCTTTAGTCAAAGAGTTAATGAAAAAATAGGTTCTTCGGCAGTTCCTCCAACCAAAGTAATCTTGCCTGACAACCCGCCTTATGGACTATGACCAATGCAGGAAGCACCATTCCACAATTGTTCAAATAACTACACCTTATACCACTGAAATCTCATAAACATTGACCATCGAAGTCACAGAACTACCTCTTCGGTAGTCAGGCTTCTGCGAACGAGGGCTGCTCCTTTCAAATTTTAAAACCCGACAGCCAGTTCTTTGCTGTTTTATGTAGAAGTTGTACTTTGCAGAAATTCTTCAAATCCCTACCACTATGAGTAAACGAAAACAATCTCCAAAAAGCAATTCGGGTGATCCTCAAAAGGGTCAAAAGGGCAAACAAGAAGTTCTCCATCCGGATGACAAGTTTTTCCGGTTTGTCATGTCGGATCGGAAAAATGCGCGGGCTTACCTCGAATCTTTTTACCCTGAAATTGCGAACCTGGCAGATATGCGGACCCTTCGCATTGATAACGGAGATTATGTACGGCCGGTATTAAAGACCTTTCATTCGGACATCATCTATCGTTGCCGGTTCAAAGGATTGGATGAACATTTTTATTTTTCCCTGATCTGGGAGCACAAATCTGCACCGGATGACGGGGTGGTATTTCAGGTGGGGTTGTATATGTTTCAGGCATGGTATCAGATGTGGAATGATAAAAGCCGTTCAGTGGAGTTGCTGTTGCCGTTGATATTCTACAATGGCAAAAAGGATTGGGAGCCCAAAACCATCCACCAGCTATTTGAAGGATCTACGCATTTTGAGCGATTTAAGAAATACATTCCGAGTTTTGACTTTATGTTTAAAAATGCGTCGAGGATGTCAGCAGAAGAACTTTTGCGTTTAAAAAGCAGTTTTTTTAAAAGTGCAGTGATGGCTATGGCATTTCGGCATCGCGGCGACTTGATTTTAGAACATATTTCCATTATTTTTGAAGCGGAGAAAAGAAATAGAAAAGAGGAGATCGTGAGTATAGTGACTTATGTGGTAAGCATTCTAAAGCGTTCGCCTAAACGTTTTTTGGAAAAGCTGGAAGAAATAGAGTTCACTTCAAAACCCGAAATTATGAGTACTTTACAGATGTTAAAAGCAGAAGGCCGCGAAGAAGGCCGTGAAGAAGGCCGTGAAGAAGGCCGTGAAGAAGGCCGTGAAGAAGGCAGAATGGAAGGCAGAATGGAAGGCAAAACAGAAGGAAGCCAATTCCAGGCAGTCAAAACCCTGTTTAATTCTGTCAAATTGTTTCCCGACTTTTCAGCAAAACAACTTGCCGCCATCACAGAAATTAAACCTGGGTTGATCCGCGGGTTTTTGAAAGAGCGAAAGTCGGGCACCAAAAAAAGCGTTTTCGATTTTGTAATTAAAAAATTGTTGACTAATGTAAAACTCAACGAAGAAGAAACCCGAATTGTAAAATCTTTAGTCAAAGAGTTAATGAAAAAATAGGTTCTTCGGCAGTTCCTCCAACCAAAGTAATCTTGCCTGACAACCCGCCTTATGGACTATGACCAATGCAGGAAGCACCATTCCACAATTGTTCAAATAACTACACCTTATACCACTGAAATCTCATAAACATTGACCATCGAAGTCACAGAACTACCTCTTCGGTAGTCAGGCTTCTGCGAACGAGGGCTGCTCCTTTCAGATTTTAAAACCCGACAGCCAGTTCTTTGCTGTTTTATGTAGAAGTTGTACTTTGCAGAAATTCTTCAAATCCCTACCACTATGAGTAAACGAAAACAATCTCCAAAAAGCAATTCGGGTGATCCTCAAAAGGGTCAAAAGGGCAAACAAGAAGTTCTCCATCCGGATGACAAGTTTTTCCGGTTTGTCATGTCGGATCGGAAAAATGCGCGGGCTTACCTCGAATCGTTTTACCCTGAAATTGCGAACCTGGCAGATATGCGGACCCTTCGCATTGATAACGGAGATTATGTACGGCCGGTATTAAAGACCTTTCATTCGGACATCATCTATCGTTGCCGGTTCAAAGGACTGGATGAACATTTTTATTTTTCCCTGATCTGGGAGCACAAATCTGCACCGGATGACGGGGTGGTATTTCAGGTGGGGTTGTATATGTTTCAGGCATGGTATCAGATGTGGAATGATAAAAGCCGTTCAGTGGAGTTGCTGCTGCCTTTGATATTCTACAATGGCAAAAAGGATTGGGAGCCCAAGACCATCCACCAGCTATTTGAAGGATCTACGCATTTTGAGCGATTTAAGAAATACATTCCGAGTTTTGACTTTATGTTTAAAAATGCGTCGAGGATGTCAGCAGAAGAACTTTTGCGTTTAAAAAGCAGTTTTTTTAAAAGTGCAGTGATGGCTATGGCATTTCGGCATCGCGGCGACTTGATTTTAGAACATATTTCCATTATTTTTGAAGCGGAGAAAAGAAATAGAAAAGAGGAGATCGTGAGTATAGTGACTTATGTGGTAAGCATTCTAAAGCGTTCGCCTAAACGTTTTTTGGAAAAGCTGGAAGAAATAGAGTTCACTTCAAAACCCGAAATTATGAGTACTTTACAGATGTTAAAAGCAGAAGGCCGCGAAGAAGGCAGAATGGAAGGCAGAATGGAAGGCAGAATGGAAGGCAGAATGGAAGGCAAAACAGAAGGAAGCCAATTCCAGGCAGTCAAAACCCTGTTTAATTCCGTCAAATTGTTTCCCGACTTTTCAGCAAAACAACTTGCCGCCATCACAGAAATTAAACCTGGGTTGATCCGCGGGTTTTTGAAAGAGCGAAAGTCGGGCACCCAAAAAAGCGTTTTCGATTTTGTAATTAAAAAATTGTTGACTAATGTAAAACTCAACGAAGAAGAAACCCGAATTGTAAGATCTTTAGTCAAAGAGTTAATGAAAAAATAGGTTCTTCGGCAGTTCCTCCAACCAAAGTAATCTTGCCTGACAACCCGCCTTATGGACCATGACTAATGCCGGAAGCGCCATTCCACCCCCCGAATAATATTTTAACAGATAATACTAAAAAAGCACAGTCGTGCTCGTTAACAGCCGTGGGGTGTAGGGCATACTCCTTTACCCTTTGCTGTTACATCGGGCAAGGTTTCGGGCATTGCCCGGCGGAAAAAGTTACGGCGGCCAAAGGCCTCAACCAAGGGCAGCATACCAGTGAATCCCGATAGCAATCAAGGAATTTATTACCCTAGTGCCGTAGGCACTAAGTTTTCTGCACTATATAATCACTTAATTTTTTATTCTTGGTGAACCCTACAAACTTCCATTTAAGTGGTTTGAGCAGACACTTGTTGTAAAAGGTTACGTATTCCTTAATACTTTTTTCCAATTCCTCGACCGAAGAAAATATGCCTCCGGTTATTACATGTCTTTGTAGTTTGCCAAACCAGTTCTCTATTGGGTTTAACCATGAGCAATGCTTTGGCGTAAAGACAATCCTTATCCGATGGTCTGCCCTTTCCAAAAAGGCTTTTCTGGTATCCATACTCTTCAATATGCCTTTTCGACCTTTGATACCCAAATCCTGTTCAAACCCTATTTGTGTGGCGATCCATTCGACCAAACTGGCTGACATATGGGTATTCAATTGATCCATCAAAAGAATGACCTGATCTTGTTCAGGGTACAATCCTACTACCTGTTGAGTGCTTTTTAAAAAGTCCTCTTCATTCCGGGTAGGGCCCAAATGCGCATGAACCACTTTGCCATTGCTTACATCCTGTGCTGCTATTAAGGTTGTTGTCCCATTTCTTTGGTACTCATATTCCTGCCGTTTGACCTTGCCCGCTCTCATGGGGGATTCCTTCCGACTAATAGCCTGTATCCCCGTTTTTTCATCCATGCTGATAACATGACGATTCTTGTAAACCCCTGTAATTGAGCCTATTATCAGTTGGCATATCAAACTCACCCGAACTACAAACTTGTCCCAATTCCCTATCTTGGGGAAGAGCCAATATTGACTCTTATGCGGACATATGTCCTGATTTTTTTAAAATCCTGCCTACATACGTTGGCGAGATACTTGGTACAATCTTTTCTCTTTGGGCCACTTTGGCCAACATCTCATTGGTCCAGCGGTTCATCTTTATCCCATAATCGGAGGGCTTACGACAAGCCAATGTCACTATCTGTTTTTTTTGGGATAGGGTGATCCTAACCGGTTTGCCCGGACGGGGGCGGTCCCTTAGTATCTCCAACATCTTCTTTAATAATTCCCTATCGCTTACGCCCTCCCCTGACTTCCCCCCTTCAAATTCCAGTAGTGCATCATGCGCATTTTCCCAGCGATTCCGCCATCTTGCTATCGCCTCCATTCCCAGACCCACTTCTCTGCTAATCGAATAATTGCTCTGTCCCTTTGACCCTTTCAATATTATTTTTATTCGCTTCAACTCATGGTTACCTATATCACGTCGTCTACTGTATTTTTCCAACAGATTATAATGCCGCTCTCCAAGCGGCAACGCAGCTAGTGCCTTATTTGCCATGATCTTGTTTTTTCGTTCAGATACAAAGATACAGTTTTTTTTGTGTTTTAGGCACTAGTTTATTATAATCCTCAACTGAATCGGGTACTCATTGTGATTCGATTTAATAATATAAATTATGGACATATAATTTATATTTAAATATACATAAATTCATTGAACCAGATCATAATAGGCTGGCTAATAGTAAGTTGTTGAAAATCAACACAAAGAAACAAAATAAATATATGTCCAAAATAAATTAAATTGATTTTCATGCGGAAAACTGTACATTGCTATTGCAATTTACAAAATGCTATAGAAAATTACCCTTATAAATTCCTTGATAGCAATCGGGACAGCAGCAGTGGAAAAATGATCATTAGATGGAAACTGGGCAATCACTCCCGTTCGTCGCAGTTTTACAACTGCGATGGTACTGAATTCTAATAAACATTGAAACATCGAAGTCATAGACTTCGACGAACGAGGTTTAGATAGCGAACCTGTGGCTCGTCGCAGCCTGACTACCCAAGGTAGTTTTGCAACTGCGATGGCACTGAATTCTAATAAACATTGAAACATCGAAGTCACAGACTTCGACGAACGAGGTTTAGATAGCGAACCTGCGGCTCGTCGCAGCCTGACTACCCAAGGTAGTTTTGCAACTGCGATGGCACTGAGCCCAAAAATCCCATAAAAACTACGTACATTGTTGCGGAACAATGCGTCCACGACAATGAAGTACAGCCCTATTCTTTTCCTCTTTTTCCTGCTCTTTTCCTGCCAACGGGAAGAGCCCGCCACCACCCTGTTCACCACGTTGTCGGCTGAGCATACCGGCGTCCACTTCACCAACCAACTGCAGGAAGGGCCCGACGTCAATATCGTACAATACCTCTATGCCTACAACGGTGGCGGGGTGGCCATCGGCGATATCGACAACGACGGGCTGCCCGACCTTTTCTTTACCGCCAACGAGGAGTCCAACCAATTGTATCGGAACCGGGGCAATTTCCAGTTTGAGAATGTTTCCGCGAAAGCGGGCGTCGAAGGGAATGGAAAATGGAGCAGCGGCGTGACGATGGCCGACGTCAATGCCGACGGGTGGCTCGACATCTACGTCTGCCAGGTGAGTGGCTATCAAAAGATGCAGGGCCAAAACCTGCTGTACATCAACAACGCCGACGGCACTTTTTCCGAAAGGGCCTCCGACTACGGCATCGACCACCGGGGAATGTCCACCCAGGCCGCTTTTTTCGACTACGATGGCGACCACGATCTCGACCTCTTCCTTCTCTGCCACTCCGCCCATGCCACCGACAATTATCGCGACACGTCTAACCGGCACGTGACCGACGATGTGTCCGGTGATAAGCTCTTCCGCAACGACGGCAACCGCTTTACCAACGTCACCGAAGCAGCAGGGATCATCAGCAGCAAGATCGGCTATGGGCTGGGACTGGTGATCGCCGACCTCAATAAAGACGGCTGCCCCGACATCTACGTCGGAAACGATTTCCATGAAAATGATTACCTCTACTACAATAATTGCGATGGCAGCTTCCGGGAAAATATTTCGGAGTCGACTGCTCATAACAGTACATTTACGATGGGCGTAGACATCGCCGATTTCGACAACGATACCCGCCCCGATATCCTCGCACTCGACATGCGGCCTGAAGACCCTGAGGTGCTGAAAAACTCCGTTGGGGCCGACAACTGGGGCATTTACGAATATAAGCTGCGGTATGGGTACCACCATCAGTTTGCCCGAAATATGCTTCAGTGGAACCGGGGCGACCTGCGCCGAAATGGCACCACCCGGTTTTCGGAGATCGGGCAGTTGGCGGGCATCGAGGCAACGGACTGGAGCTGGTCACCGCTACTGGCCGACTTCGACCTCGACGGATGGAAAGATATTGTTATAACCAATGGCATTCTGCGCCGACCCAACGACCTGGACTACCTCAAGTCGGTGGATCGTACCCACGTACACCTCGGCAAAGACGACGCTCTGATATACGGCAATATGCCCGATGGTAAGGTGGCCAACTACGCTTTTCAAAATCAAAAAGATCTGACTTTCAAAAAGGTGAGCACAGAGTGGGGCTTCGACCGGGTTTCGTGCAGCAACGGCGCCGCCTATGCCGACCTCGACAACGACGGCGATCTCGACCTGGTGATGAACAACATCAATGAGCCGACCTTCGTGATGCGCAATAATGCTGTGGAGATGACCGGCCACCGTTCGTTGAAGGTCAAACTGTTTGGCCCCAAAGAAAACCCAAATGGACTGGGTACCAGAATCACAATTTGGGTTGACGGCCACCTCCAGTATCAGGAGGTGACAGCTACGCGGGGCTTCCAGTCAGCTTCGGATGTAAATCTGTTGTTTGGAATTGGGTTGGCCCCAAAAGTCGATTCGATGGAAGTAGTGTGGCCAGATGGGCGTCGGCAATTAAAATCCGATGTGAGCCTGGAAGAGCCGCTAGCCCTCTCCTATGAAACCGCTCATCCTGTCGGGAAATCTGCCGCCGTCCTTGCGAAAGCTGCACCCATTTTTCAGGACGTTTCAGATTCGTTGAAATTGTCGTACAAACATTTTGAAAATAATTATTCCGACCTCAATAAAGAAGTGCTGATGCCGCGACTGCTCAGCCGGGAAGGACCCCCAATAGCCGTGGGCGACGTGGATGGCGACGGGCTGAACGATTTTTATGTGGGCGGGGCATCGGGGCAGGGAGGGGCTTTGTATGTTCAGACAAAGGAGGGGGCATTTGCAAGCCGACAGGAGGATCTGTGGCGCCAGGATGTTTCTTTTGAAGATACCGACGCTGCATTCTTTGACGCGGATGGCGATACCGACCTGGACTTATACGTGGCACATGGTGGCAATCAGTGGGGAGAACGCTCTGCAATCAATCGCGATCATTTGTACCTCAACGACGGCAACGGCCGCTTTGCGCAATCTGCCAACCGGCTGCCGCCAAACACCCAACAAGGTGCTTGCGTACGGCCGCACGATGTGGATGGCGACGGGGATGTGGATCTGTTTGTCGGAAACCGAGTCGTACACAGAAGCTACGGAAAGTCGCCTTCGGGCTTTTTGCTCTTAAACGATGGTAAGGGGTATTTTCGGGATTCGGCAGCGGCCCTGGTGCCGACCCTCCACAGCCTCGGCATGGTGACGGATGCTACCTGGGCAGATGTAGACGGCAACGGCAATAAAGACCTGGTGGTGGTGGGAGAGTGGATGGCTGTAACTATATTGTTGGAAAAAAGCGGTCATTACGAATCCCATCCCGTCTCCGATTCCGAAGGCTGGTGGAATTGTGTGGCCGCCGCCGACCTGGATGCGGACGGTGATGTGGATATTGTGGCCGGCAATTTGGGATGGAATTCCTATTTAACGGCTGGTACGGCGTATCCCGTTATCCTACATTTGAAAGATGTCGATCAGAATGGACAGGTAGATCCGCTGCTGTCTTATTTTCCGAAAGGGGGAAAAGCGAATGGACAACCCATTGCCCAGCCCCTCCACAATCTGGACGAGTTGGCCGGGCAGATATTTAGTATAAAGAAACGGTTTTCGGATTACCGGAGTTTTTCCCAACAAGGGTTTTACGATATTTTTCCGGAAACGGTGCTGGCCGAAAGTGAGCGGAAAAAGGCGGTGACCTTTGCTTCCAGCGTGTTTATTAATGACGGCAGTGGGAATTTTTCGGCCCGACCACTGCCTCGGGAGGCGCAGTTGGCACCGGTTCAAAAAATATTGTGCGATGATTTTGACGGCGATGGCAAAACAGACCTGGTACTTGGAGAAAACCTCTACGATGTGCCGCCCCTGATTGGTCGGTTGGATGCGGGGTATGGATTGTTTTTGAAGGGGGATGGCCGGGGTGGTTTTGTTCCGATATCTCCGGAGGAATCCGGATTGGCGGTCTTTGGACAGGTGCGGGATATAGAGATGGTTAGAGCGGCGTCGGGAGAGCGACTGATGGTAGTGGGGCGGAATGATGCGGGGGTACAGGTGTTTGGGCTGAAGTATTAAAAAAGGAGTGTACCCTTACCCTCTCAAATTATCAACCTTATAATGGCAAGAAGACCCTTAATATCGATCCGGGATCAAAAAAAGACGAATTGGCGGGCTGCCTTTCGGGCGCTGTATTTTATTCCGCCCTTTTTCAGGGAAATCAGAAAGAGCGGACCGCTATTGTTTTTCCTCAACCTGCTGGGGCGGATACTCAACTCCTTTACGCCTATTCTTATTTTGTGGGTGGGCAAATTGATCATTGATGAGATCGTTGTCTTGTTGGGTTCGGAGGCAACGGATAGTAGTCAGCTGTGGCAGTACGTCGGATTGGAGTTGGGCATTGTTATTTGCGCCGATGTGATCAACCGAATGATCACCCTTACCGATGGGTTGCTAGGCGATTTGTACGCCAACCAGTCATCGGTGCGCATCATTAAAAAAACCAATGAGTTGAACATCGCACAACTGGAAGACCCCGAGTTTTACGATAAGCTCGAACGGGCACGCATGCAAACCAATAGCCGGGTCAGCCTGATGTCGAACGTACTTACCATGTCCCAGGATTTGATCATTGTCATTTCTCTTATTGCCGGGTTGATCTACTTCGAACCCTGGTTGATCGTGTTGCTGGTGTTGAGTATCATCCCTTCTTTCATCAATGAAATCCATTTCAGTACGTCGAGGTATTCGCTGGCCAGAAGCTGGACAGCCGAACGGCGCGAGTTGGACTACTTGCGGTACATCGGCGCAAATACCCGAACGGCCAAGGAAATGAAATTGTTTGGCTTGACCCGGTTTATTGCCAACCGGTTTAAGCGACTATCGGATGAATACTATCAAGTCAACAAAAAACTATCCGTTAAGCGCGTCTGGTGGGGAGGCGTTTTCAATGTGTTGGGGGTTTTGAGTTATTACGGCGCTTATGTGCTGATCATTTACCGGGTATTGACGGGCATCATTACGTTGGGTGACCTCACCTTTTTGGCTGGTTCGTTCAGAAGGTTGCGCACCAATCTGCAAAGCATTTTTTCGCAATTTACGCGGATGTCTGAAAACGCATTGAAGCTGAAGGATTATTTCGATTTTTTAAACCTGGAGGTAGAAGCGCCGGTTGCCCGGCCTGTTCCGATCCCAGCCAAAATCAAAACCGGTTTTGAAATCCGCAACCTGATCTTCACCTATCCCGGCGCTGACGAACCGGTACTGAAAGGGGTTAGTTTCCGACTCAATGCAGGGGAGAAGATGGCCTTTGTAGGAGAAAACGGAGCAGGTAAAACGACGCTTATCAAGTTGTTGCTGCGTTTTTATGAACCCGATTCCGGCGACATATTGTTGGACGGAACGGATATTCGCTCCTTTGACAAAGAGCAGTATCAGCGCATGTTCGGTGTGATATTCCAGGATTTTATTCGCTACGAATTTACCATCCGGGAAAACATCGCGGTGGGGAATATCGAAGGGCTCGACAACCTGGCTCAGATAAAGCATGCAGCCCGCCAAAGCCTGGCGGATCAGGTGGTCAGCGAAATGAAGGACGGCTACGACCAACAACTGGGCCGACGTTTTGCCAGCGGAACGGATTTGTCCGGAGGTCAATGGCAAAAGATCGCGCTTGCCAGGGCGTATATGAAAGATGCAGCCGTGTTGATATTGGATGAGCCAACCTCTGCGCTTGACGCGCGCGCCGAATACGAAGCCTTTCAGCGGTTTATCGGTCTGACGCAGGGGAAAACCAGTATCATCATCTCTCATCGTTTTAGTACAGTGCGCATGGCGGACCGGATCATCGTGTTGAAGGACGGTCTAATACTGGAGTCGGGAACACATACGGAATTGATGGACCGCCCGAAGTTGTATGCCGAGTTGTTTACGTTGCAGGCGGCTGGTTATCGGTGATGGTTCAGGCGGCTGTCTTGTTTCCCACCGAACCCACACAAAAGCAAAGGTGCAGGTTCATTTTATAAGGTAAACCGTCGAGATGTCCACTCCCGGTGCCAGCATGTGATATACCGAACAATATTTCTCTTCACTGAGCCGGATGGCCTGCTGAAGTTTGGCTTCTTTCACTTTCCCCGATATATGGACTTCCATTTGAATGGCGGTAAAAACGGCAGGTGCGGCATCTGCTCTGGTGCCCGTGACTTTCACTTCGTAGTGATCAACTTGTTGCCGTTGTTTGTTGAGGATCATCATGATATCGATGGACATACATCCGGCCAGTGAGGCCAGCAGTCCTTCCATCGGGCTAAAAGCAGGTGGTACTCCGTCGCTTTTGTTGGAGCCGAGGAGGATTTCGGTTTGGCCATTGGTTGCGGAAAATATTTGATCGTGGGGGGTGTGTTTTAAAGTGATCTGCATGATGAGCGGGCGTTTATTATGTGCTCCTTGTTTCGCCGGACTGTCTTTTTGTATCCGGAAGTATTTATTGAGCGCGTTATAATTGGCCAAAACTATGGTATTTCCCCTACTTTTGGCGGGATATAAAATTATAATCCGCCAAAAGTGGGTGTTTTAGGCCTGATTTGGCGGATTATAGCGCTGAAATAGCGGTTTTGAACCCTGCCGATTTTTGCTCTTTTGAGCCTTTCTTATAGATCTCTATAATTCCCAGGGTTACTTCACTGGGCCTTTCCAATGATCCGTTTTCCAAGTGATAAATGCTCTTCAATCAACCGGAAATAGAGGTTCTTCCCATTGTCTGCGTTGGTAAAAATGACAAGCCCTTCGCCTGTCAACGGCAAAAGTATGACCAGGGTGTTTACCCCGATATCGCCACCGGTATGCATAATGGCGTATTCCTTTCCCTTGAGGTTGGGTAATATTTCCCAGCTCAGGCCCATTTTTGTCTGGTGGTCTGTTCCATTTTGTTGGGTGGTCATTTGTTGGAATAGCTCAGCTGAGAGCCCTGCTCCGTTGATGACATATTCGGCAAATTTTCCATAGTCTTCAATGGTCGTCAGCAAGTCGTCTGCGGCGTTTGCTTCTTTGTTTTTATAGGTCGCATATTCGTTTTCACCCTTGTTGTTGTGCCATTTGGCGAAGAGTGCTTCGGCTGTTTGATCGGTCCAGTAGAATTGTGTTTCTGTCATTTTCAGTGGTTGGAACAGGATGGAGTCAACCAGGATTTCCAGGGGTTGTTGGAATTTGCTTTCCAACGATTTTTTCAAATACTCAAACCCTTCTCCTGAATAGCTGTAATCTGTTCCCGGTTCAAAATTAAAGGTTAGCTTTTTAGTTTCGTCTTGCCATCGCCAGTTTGAAAAACCAGTTTGGTGGGAGAGTACATGTCGGGTAGTTATTTTTTTACTGAAAGGATGGCCCAGCACATCGGGGTCTGTCCAATAATGGTAAAGTGGTTCATCCAGATCCCAATCGCCCCTATCTATCAATTTTAGCACAAGCACAGCAACAACAGGCTTGGTAAGAGAAGCGACATTAAAGAGGGAGTTGTAGGCAGCTTTTTGATCGTCGTACAAATGCCCATAAATATTGAGTTTAGACAGGCGGTAATGCTCAATTTTTGCCAAAGCAAGGGCAGGCACTTTATTTTTTTTGAGCCATTTTTCTATCTCTTCACGGTTTTCGAACAAACGGTCACTTTCGTCAGCAGAAGGAGTCTCAGGCGCTTTATGATCGTAACTCAACACTCGTCTTAGCACCCATCGACTCTTGCTTTTAATCCATAGATGAGTAAACTTGGCAGTACTGGTCAGGTAAGGTTCTTTGTCGGCTTCTACCGCATAAAAGTCGTGAACACCTTGTTGGATGGCGCCATACAGGGTGCCATTTGATTGCAATGGATAAATCTCCGTGCTTTCCTCTTTTAGCTTTCTTTTGGGGCGGTAGCTCAGGGAGCAAATATTTTTTCGAATGCCGTCTATGAACTTTTCCTGCCCAAAATTATAGCCGGACTGGTCGTGATAAAATTCAAAGTTTTCGTCTGTAACTTTGTATAGTGCATCAAGATGGCAGTTGTTAAATCCTGCTTCGAATAGCAGGCTATCCCCTTTCATTATTTGCAAGTAAAGTGTATCGTTGGCAGATATCTGGGCCATCAACGTTGGGGCACTAAAAGTTAATTGAATAAGGATGACGACAAGGGGAATGTTTTTGACCATCATATCAGCGTTGTTTTTTAGGAATCTGTTATGCGCTAATCACTGTGAAGTAGTACACTACACGGCAAGCCAAAAATGACTACCACAAACATAAGAAATTTCTAAACCAAACGAATGAACGTCAATTTTATCTGAGCTATCGCACTACCACCTATTGAACCTTTCCAATCTTCAGGTGTACTGTCCATAAAAACACTTCTAAAATTATCTGAAATGAAAAAAAGCATTTTTATCTTTCTCGTTTTTATCCTGTTCGGATGGATTGGCATTTCGGCCCAAAAGCCACAGGAAATCCTCGGCATTGCCAAAGAGCAAAAGACGGCAGTATACTACAAGGAACAATCAAGTCTTTGGAAAAAAGAAACCCAAAAAACGCCAAAAAACGGCCACGCCTGGTTCCAATACTACAAGGCCGAACGAGCGTATTTGCAAAAGACATATCCTCAAAAATGGGCCGACAGCCAAGCCGAAGTTTTCGGTATGCTACAACCGATCATTGCAGAGGCGAAAAAACAAACCGATCACAGTTTTGAGTACTACATTATGGAGTCGTACAACTGCCGGGGCGACAAAGCAATGGCTTTCGCCAAAAAAGCTTACGCCAAAGACCCCAACCGAAAAGAAACCTACGGCCCGCTGCTCATCCACTACGCACTATCTTTCCAGGAAGAACAGGCTGCTGAAATTGCCCGCAAAATACTCGACGTCAACCTCTACTCCAATGCTAACTACAAATGGAATTACAACGCCTTACAAACCGCCGAACCCAACGGCGTATACATCTCCAATGGCGACATGGATGCCCTCCCCCGCTGGGTGCTCCAGCATGGTCGCAACATTCGGAAAGACGTACTCGTAGTGAGCAAATGGATGCTGACCGACAACGATTCGTACCGAAAAACCGTATTTAAAAAGCTGGGAATGCGTGACCTCAGCAAAAGCCTCAGCGACTACGCATCTGCGACCGACTACGCCGACGAACTCGCTGCTCACATCCTCAAAAACAGTTCGCGCCCCGTGTATATGAGTTGTGGTACCGATGTGCAATTTTTTAAAAATTACGGCCTCAAAGAAAATATGTATCTGGTGGGCACCGCCTTCCGCTATGCCGCCAATGGGATCGACAATATGGCCCTCACCCTGCAAAATTTTGAGGAAAAATACGAATTGGATTACCTCCTCAACGATTTCCAGTCGCACCCCGAACAGGAAATGGTCAAAAAGTGGATGAACGTGACCTACATCCCCGGATTGATGAAAATGAAAAAATATTTCGACAAATCCAACCAGCCCCAAAAGGCAGCTTACTACCAACGGCTGATAGAAAAAATTGCCGTAGAGAGTGGACGGGAGTCAGAGATCAAATCGTGGTATTGATGCAGCTAAATTATGCATAACAATAAATATACAACATTGACCGATGAGTCTCTGATGGCTGCTTTTGTGCATCGACACGACAAAGTGGCCTTCGGTCATTTGTATCAGCGGCATTTTTCATCGTTGAGTAAATATCTGGGGTGGCTGACCCACGATCCGGAAAAAGGGAAAGACCTGGCGCAAGCCATTTTCATGAAAATTTATCAGAATCCGGATTTATTCGATACCTCGAAATATTTCAAAGTCTGGCTACTGGTCGTCGCCAAAAACCAATGGAAAAATGAGGTGAGAAATACCGCTGTCCGCGAAAATGCCGTTGAAAACATACGACACCTTCAGCGCCTTCAAGATGTGAGCCATCCTGAAATGGAAACAGGCCAACGCCACCGCCTGGCGCAAATAAAAGCAGCGGTGGAACAACTTTCGGAATCCCATCGCGAAGTTTTCGTATTGAAATACACCAATAACCTCACCCTGGGTGAGATCAGCCAAGTGTGTAATTGTAGTGTTGGGACGGTGAAGTCGCGCCTCTTTTACGCCCTGAAAAATTTGAAAACACAATTGAAAGACACCAAAATAAAAGAAGTATGAAAAATCTGGAAAACCTGCCGGAAGAACTGTTTGATTTGTTGGCTGAAAAGCCCTTTTCCGCACTTAGCGAAACGGAGAAAAAACGGGTCAACACCTATCTTCACGAGGCAGAGTACGAGGAATATCGTGCCCTGGTTCTCGGCTTTAAACAACTGGAAGGGGCAAAGCCTGATGCGCCACCGAAATTGGAATTCGCTCCTAAAAAAACACCCCTTCTGCGACGGCTGTTGACTTACCGGGTCCCTGTATATCAGGCCGCCACCGTACTATTGTTATTGATGGCGGGCTGGTATGGGTTTTCCGATTCCAACCGGAATCAATTGGTCGATGAGGCAAGGGAAGAGGTTGTTGGAAAACAACCGACGGTACTTGCCGACTCCACCCAGCATCGCCCCGGCACTCCCCTTGCCGATGAGGACTATCCGGAAGGACTCGTATTTAATTTTTAACCGCTCCGCCGCATGAGAATAATTTCTTTCTTGTTCGCCAGTCTGTTATCCATTCTCTGTTTTGGCCAACAGAGACCAACGCCTTTTATGAACGTCGAAAAAATACTCTTAGACAGCTCCGATGCCGACTATGGCTACTATCTTTCGGTAAAACCGCAATCCGGAAATATCGACGGGGTAGTCGTATTGTTGCCCGGATTTGGACAAAAATCCGAAGATATTTTTTTGGATACCTGGCTCCACCAATTCGCGGCTCAAAACAATTTGCTGACCATAGGTTTTGCCGGAAGGCTTCGATTGGCTGCCGACGACATTATTCGTGAGAAGTTGAACGCAGTGCTAACCGATGTACTTGCCAGATACCCGGTGAACAAAAGCGATTTTGTATTTGGTGGATTCTCGGCTGGCGGCGCCATTGCCCTGAGGTATGTGGAATGGTGTAAGCAATTTCCGGAGCAGTATCCGGTCGATCCCAAAGGCGTTTTTATGGCAGACGCACCCGTCGACCTCTTTCACTCGTGGAATATGACACAGACCTTAAAGGAAAAAGCCTACTCCAAGGTATCGATCGATGAAGCCAATTGGATAGAGAAAGTGTACCGAAATATTTATGGTGCCACGCCAGCAGAAGATCCGAAAAAATTTGCACAACTAACGCCGTTTTCAATGGATGAGCAGCATAGCAAAAATGAAGTATATTTAAAGGATGTTGCTGTGCGAGCCTATCACGATGTAGATATTGCCTGGCGACTCAACAACCGGAATCAAAGCGTACAATATTCCAATTACCTCGCCACCTCAGAACTGATCAACCGATTGCTTCTACTGGGCAATGAACGAGCTGAATTTGTCCAAACCCACCGAACCGGCTTTCGCAGAAATGGAAAACGCCACCCACATTCCTGGTCGATCATCGACGAAAAAGAATGTGTTGATTGGATTTTGACGATCCTCTCGGAGAATAGCCAGGAGGAGGATGAAGGCACAAATAGGGAAATTGTAAAACCATTGTTAATTGACCAACAACACTTTTCCGGCGTCAACCTGTTGCGAGGCAGGAACCCGGAACAAGCCGACCGAAAACTGTTTTTCAGGAACATCTTTAGCGGAAAGGAACTCCGGGTGCAAATCGTTTCCAGCGAAACGGCGTCTGCCTCTCCCGAAGACCTCGGTATCGACGAATTCATTTACCTGATCAATGGCGGAGCCCGGCTTGCGCCAAAAAACGCTCCGGAGCGCACCTATCTGACCGGTGATTTTTTTATGGTGCCCCGCGGATATGCCGGCGACTGGGAAACCCTCGGTGCCACCGAATACCACCACGAAGTATCCATCACCACCATGCAAAGAAACGAAAATCCGTATGATCCCAACAAGACACTTCCGGTACTGATGGACAGGCAAAAATTGGCGGGTTTGGGTATTACTAAACTACCGGACAGAGCATCCCATTATCGCGATGTACTTTACGATGGTCATGAATTGAAGGTGGTACTGGATGCCGAACCCCCGGGCGTCAAAAACATTAACGCGCCCCTTTCAGAACAGGTCATTTACATAGTGTCGGGCATGCTGACACTCTGGGACACTGCCGGCGAGGAACAAACTTTTTATGCTGGCGACTTTATTATTTTGCCGGTTGGGTTTACCGGCACCTGGCAAAGTGAAGGGCATAACTTGTTTCGGTTTTTGCGGGTTTTTAAATCGGATTGAGAATAGTATTTAACAAGGGTCGGAGGAGTTTGGCATTATAAAAACAACAAAATAAAATAATTTTAACAAAAATTTGTTTTTTGAAAAAATGTTGGCTATGTTTACAGCATGAAGAAGACACCCCGATTTATTTCCATGCTCTCTGACTATGGTTTTAAAGCCACATTTGGAAACGAAAGTGATACCTTATTTTTGCGAACAGCACTGGCGGCATTAATTCAATCTGACACGCCGATACAAGAGGTTGTATTTTTGCGAAATGAGTTTATAGGATCCGCAAAAGAATCCAGGGCCGGATTGTACGACCTTATTTGCCAGGATGAGAATGGGCATTCTTTTATTGTCGAAATGCAGTTAGGTGTTTTTACAGAATTTATCCAGCGGGCTAAATTTTATGCCTTCCAACGGTTTAATACCCTTATCAGAAAAGGCGATTTTGACTTTAGTGCCATCCCTAAAATTTACTGTATTGGTTTTTTAGCTAAAAATATTTACCCTTTCTCGGAACATTATTATCACTTTGGAACGTTAAAAAATCAGTATGGTGAAGTTATGGACAATCAATTGATGCATATCATTGTAGAAATTAGTAAATTTGACAAAAAACCGGAAGAAATTGTTTCCAATCTCGATAAACTTATTTTCGTCATGAAAAACCTGCATTCCTCCATTCCCAATCTTGATAAACTCCCTCCTTTTATGTCGGAAGACTGGATTGAACGTGCTGTTGAGATATTGGACGTAAGTAAAATGACTCCTGAACAGGTTATGTTTTTTGAAATGACCAAAGCAAAACACGGCTCCATGATGCGGATGATCAGGGAGGAACGACAAGCGATGAGGGCTGAAGTAAAGCAAGAAGTGAAAGAAGAAGTAAAGCAAGAAGTGAAAGAAGAAGTAAAGCAAGAAGTGAAAGAAGAAGTGAAAGAAGAAGTGAAAGAAGAAGTGAAAGAAGAAACAAGCGTACAAACAGCAAAGATTCTAAAGGCAAATGGTGTCGCGCTACCCTTGATAGCTAAAGCAACGGGACTTTCAATAGCGGCTCTTGAAGAATTGTAGTTTCCGCAGACTTTAGACATGCTCTTATTACCATCGTCGCGTCCGCTCTCGTTCCCAAAAGAGTTAGCAACGGCTTAATAAAACGCCGTAATCGACTGATTCCTATTTGCCCACTCCCTATCCTTGCCTCCACGCCTGCCAATAATGAAAAGCCAATGTTAGAAAAGCCAACAATAACCCCAAAAATTCCCTCACAACTTCGATGTGTGGTTTTTCTGTCTTCATCTCCTCCACGATGGTCGGCATCCCCATTTGAATCCATTCCACAAATCCGGAAAACAACAGGGCCATCCACCCCAAAATGACGATCATGCCGATGGCCAGAACCCCCTTGTTGTAGTCGCCCCGAAAGGCGAAAAAGGACACCACCGCTACAAAGAGGTAGAGCATTATCCAGTTCCAGGAATCCAGGTCGTTGTATTGCACCAATGCGAAAATGGCGAAGAGTAGGGTTAGTATTAGGTTGGTAATTTTCATGGTGTTGATTTTGATGGTGGACGGCGTGCCCTGAAGGCGTAGCGCAGCAAAGTCCTTCAGGGTTCACGGTATGTCTATGCCTAATATAGGTCGATCAAAACTCTATTCGGTAGCTCAAGTTGGGGATCAGGCCCAGCTGGTATTCCACTCGGGTGCGTTGTTGGGTGGTGTCGAAATAATAGTATGCTTCGTTTTTGTGGTTGGTGACGTTTTGCAAATCCAGTGAAAGCATGGTGTTGTAATTCGGTTTATTATTTTTCAGGTACAATCTGATGTCGGCTTTGAAGTAGTCTTCTAGCTGTAAGCTGTAAGACAACCGATATTCTCTGGCGGTTACAAAAAATTCCAAATACAAGCTAGTTTCTTCATTAATCGGGGTATAACGCATTCCTCCGGCATAGGTCAACCGGGCATTGATACCCAGTATTTTTTTTCGATCTTTTTTGTTCCAACTGAATTCTTTGCCAGCAGTAAGGTTGACCAAATAATTGCCATTGAAACGGGTGTCGCGTTCTTCCTCAATAATGTCGGTATATTTTGACTCGTACCAGCTCCCATTGGCGAGTACAAAATAGTCTTCGTCCATGGTTCGTTGCCAGGTCAGCTCTATACCATAATTGGTGCCTGTGCCATTGTTTACTAACTCTCTTGACTCAAAGTCTCCGATCAGGTTTAACGTAGAAAAACCTTCTTCGCCATTTTCGATCCGGGGTATTGGCACATCGAAAAGGGACTGGTAGTACGCTTCCACCCTGAACAAAGAATGCACTGAAAATTGCCGGTGGTAACCCACTGCAAAATGATGTGAACGGGTGAACCCCAAGTTGATATTCCCAGGCGTCCCTTTTACCAAATATACTTGCGCGGGTTGAACCTGCGAATGCAAACCATACCCACCATAAATCAAGTCTTTGCCGGAAAGGCGCCAACTCACCGATGCTCTGGGCCCGATGGCATTGCTACTTGACAGGGTAAAGGAGGTGTGTTGCGAACCTATTGTTAAGTCTAATGAAGCAAGTGGTTTCCAATGCCATTCCAGATATACATTTGACAGCCAGCCATTGGCACGACCCACCGACCCGTCGAGATAGTTGGAAGTATTGACGTCGAAAAGGTACCGGGTAGCTGAGTAGCCTGCTGAGAGTTTGTGTTTTCGGTTGAATGTATAATCAAACTGGGCCAGCAAGGCGGTTTTGCTTATGGTAATGCTATCGTACCACCAACTATTGATAACCTCCCCGTTATCCCAAATGAGGTCGCTGCGCTTTCGGGCATTCAATGTAGAAGAAACAACAGTTGTTTTTAAAGTAGCATTATGGTTGATCGCTCGCGCAAAACTGGCACCCACCGCACCCATTCGGTTATTAAACTCAATATCAAACCGATCCTTATCCACTTCCCATTTAGAAGAATCCCGTTGGCCAGTGAAATCGTTGTTGCTGATGCCGCCCATGCCGAAGATTTTCAGTACGCCATTTTGCCCAACAGGTGCTTTGACATTAAAAGCCAGGTCTTGGTAACCAATGGCTTCATCGCCAAAATCGACTCCCAGATTGGTGAGCAATCCCGTAAAAGAATAGCGGTAGTTGGCCAGGTAGGAAATCCCTTTTTTCTTCAACAACGGCCCCTCGGCCGAAAAATTAAATCCGGTCAGCGCAGCCTGTGCGACAAATTCGTGCTGCTCATCGTTGCCATTGCGGAAACGCATATCCATAATGCCACCGACCGCGTTGCCATACTGTAGTGGAAACACACCGCTGTAAAAGCGGGAAGTCCCCAACATTTGTGCGCTCAATATATTCACCCCACCCCCACTTTGAGAGGGCCGGTTGGAGGCCGTACCGGCATCGCCCAGGTGGTTGGGATTGACGATCTCTGCTCCTTCCAGTCGCCACGACAAGCTGTTGGGAGAGTTGCCTCTTACGGAAATGTGGTTGGCCTGGTCGTTGGTATTGGCTACGCCGGCGTAGGTCATGGCCATCCGTGCCGGATCGTTGAAAGTGGCGGGGAAGCGGAGTACCTCTTCCACGGTAATGGTCTGTAAGCTCAACGATGTTACATTAATGTTATCTATTTTGGGTGATTTTACCACGACTACTACCTCGCCCAATTGTTTCGGTTGCTCCCTTATGGAAATATCCAATACGACTTCTTTGCCCGACTCGACCAGCACCTCGGAGAGCACCAGCGCTTCATACGCCAGATGAGAGACTTGCATACTGTACCGCCCCACAGGAACGCCCTCGAGCCGGTAGTGGCCGTTTTCGTCGGTGGTAGTGCCGAGGAGTGGTTCGGTGTCGGGCAAAATAACGAAGGCTCCTGGGAGGCGCTGCTTTGTCGAACCATCTGTGACCATACCCCGGATGACTTGCACCGGCGTTTGGCTGTAAAGCTCCGGGACCAAACCAAGAAGTATTAGGAAAAAAAGTATATTGGCGATGATAGTAGAACGGCTCATGGGGCAAAGATACCATTCCCGTTTTTTTTATCTCGTTTTCCGGCAGGCAGATTCGCTATTGCTATTTCGACAACACCTGATGGAACAATCCATCTAGCTCTATGGAAAAGGAGGGAATTCAAAGTATGTCTCGCTATACTACCGGTTCAAACAAATCGTCCAGCACGACTTCACTTTGTACCAGTTCTGTGTAGTCAGCGTTGGGGGTAACCCCAAAACTTGTAATCATGGTCAGGAAGATGTTTTTTCTTTTATTGGCAGGGAGTGAAGCGAAGAGGGCAATTTTATTTCTAAGTTTTTTAGCATATTCTTTGGAGATACGGTAGTCGGCATTGGAAAATTTTATTTCACAAACGTTAACCACCCGGTCGGCCCGGTCGATAAGCATATCAATCTGTACTCCTTGTTCTTCCTTTTCTGCCTGCCAGGGTGCCACCAACGACTCAATGGCTTCCAGTTTCAATGCCTTTTTAATCTGGGGAATGTGTGCCAGACACAACCGCTCGAAAGCCAGCCCCGACCAACTGACCCACGACTGTGTTTTGACTATATTGATCCATTTGCTGCCGACAGGTCTTTTGAGCATAAATTTGAGGTAGAAAATGATAAAACTGTCCATCAGCTTATAGCACAATTTTGTCTTGTTTTTTCCAAAGGGAGTCACCGCTTGAATAAAGCCCGATTCTTCCAATTCGTTTAGTACATTGGAGAGGGTTCCACCACTGGCCAACTGCGTTTTCTCGATAATTTCCAAACGGGTCATACCCTGTTTTTTACGGTTCAGTGTTTCGACGATTTTATAATGCTTGTTACTATTATTGAACAAGGAATGAAACAACACCTGATATTCGTCTTCGAGAATACCGTCTTTAGTGAAACAGGCTCTGTCCACAAACTGGGCGACACTTTCCCCTTTTCTGATGGCATCGAGGTAATAGGGGATGCCGCCGGTAGTCAAATAAAGTTGGGCAATATCATATCTGCTCCAGTTGATGCCTTTTTCCTTGAGGAACAATTCGGTTTCGTATAAATTGAATTGGGTCAGCCTGATTTTTTCTGATACCCGGTTGTGGAGCCCTCCTTTGTTTTTAAGTATTTTCCTGATCATCCACGAAGCGGCCGAACCACAAATCACAACGACCAGATCATCGCGGCGCGTACAATAGACATTATGAACAGAAATTTTGTATGAAGCCCAAATGATCTTTTTACGCTACTCTTCGTCACGTACTCACCTTCGTAGCTAGGGCTACGAGGTTCCGTGCGTTCCTCGATTAGCGAAAAAATCTCTCTTTGGTTTCTATACAAAAAATCCATTCATAGTGTCTAATAGGAATTCCAAAAACTCTCAAAAGCCATCAGAAATTTCGATCTGGGCGTAGCAAACCAGGGCAGCTCATCTAGAAAAATCACTTTTTTGTTTTTTCCACCGAGGCTATCTAAGTAAAGCTCAAAAAATAACTTCCCTTTTTTGAATCTTTGAAACATCGCACAAAACGCTCACTATCAATCGCTTATTTGCACGACGTTTCAAAGATAGCGGGAACTTATTTTTCGAGCGAGCCTAAATAATTTTCCAGCATACCAAATGCAGCCTTCCAGCTATTTGGCACTTGTAGAGATGCTCCCACCCAGCCGTGTTTGACAAGCGAGTTGGCAAAGTGTTCCAACTGGTCAGTCATCGAACCATCATACAAACCGGCTACTTCGAATTTGATTTTATTAGAAAAATAACGGCGAACTAAAAAGGTCTTGCCTACCCTTCGCCTACCATACACTGCAATGAGCCTGGACTCCGTGCTTTCCAGACAATGCCTGAAGGTATTTTGTTCCTGTATCCGGCCGATTAGTCGCATAATCAAAGGGACTTTAAAGGTTATATACAGCCAAATTTAACGGTTTTATTGAAAGATGGCTGAATATAACCAGTTATAATCAGCCAAAATCACCTGTTTTCCTCAAAAATGGCTGATTATAAGATGCCGCATACCCGTGAAACTGTCTTATTTTTCAAGATTGAGCTGCCTGTCTGGCCAGACGGAAGCATAGGTATATTTTGTGGAGAAATCCAACTGATCGATTTCGGTAATAACTGCCATCGGAATTTATTTTACAGCAAGTTGCAAAATTTTTTCGCACAAATCTGCGAAAAATCACAACCCCAAAATCCGACGATTCAACCGCTTGTCCGGCTTCCCCCCTGCAAAATCGTCAAAGGCTTTTTCCGCAGCTTGAATAATGTGTGACCGAATAAACGGCGCCCCTTCCCTTGCTCCCTGCTCGCCATCTTTGATGCAACATTCCCACTCCAGTACCGCCCAGCCGTCGTAGCCATATTGTGTTAACCTGGAAAAGATGCCTTTGAAATCCACTTGTCCATCACCGAGGGACCGAAAGCGCCCGGGCCGGTCCACCCAGCCCTGGTAGCCACCATAAACGCCTGACTTTCCAGTGGGGTTGAACTCTGCATCTTTGACATGGAACATTTTGATGAACTCGTGGTAATGGTCGATGTATTGCAGATAGTCGAGCTGTTGCAAAACAAAATGACTGGGGTCGTAAAGGATATTGACTCGTGGATGGTTGCCGGTGGCTTCCCGGAATTGTTCAAAGGTAATGCCGTCATGAAGGTCTTCTCCGGGATGTATTTCATAGCAAAGGTCGACGCCCTGTTTGTCGCAAACCTTGAGGATGGGCCGCCATCTTTTCGCCAACTCGTTGAAGCCGGCCTGTACCAACCCCTGCGGTCGTTGCGGCCAGGGATAGACGGTGTGCCACATCAGAGCTCCCGAAAAGGTAACGTGTACACGTATGCCCAACCGACGGCTGACTTGTACGGCCCATTTGACTTGTTGTACGGCCCATTTCGTCCTTGCCTTTGGATTGTTCCGAACTGCTTTTGGCGCAAAGCCATCGAACATGGCGTCATAGGCAGGATGTACAGCTACCAACTGACCTTGCAGGTGGGTCGACAGTTCAGTAATCTCCAACCCGTAGGAGGCCACCTTTCCCTTTAGTTCATCGCAATAGGTTTGGCTCGAAGCCGCCTTTTTCAGATCGATCAGGTGGGTTTCCCAGGTTGGTATCTGGATGCCGATGTAACCGAGATCGGCTGCCCACTGGCAGAGGTTGTCGAGGGTGTTGAAGGGGGGCTTATCGCCAACAAATTGCGCCAGAAAAATGGCGGGGCCTTTTATGGTTTTCATGTCAGACGTATTTTTTGAAGGAAAATCAAGTATTCCTTGACCTGGATGAATTTGTAAAAGTAGAGATTTGTTTTTAACTGCATGTTCTGACCCTTTACGCGGCCAAAATAATGCTTTATTTTGGCTGTACAGTCAGTTTTTTTAGCCGGTACAGCCAAATTGGATACTCATTTTGGCTGTAACTGTGTATATTTGTATCCGTACAGCCAAATTGAATTGATATGCAGCCCATTATTGCTCGAAAAAAGGAACTGGAAAAAACTCCGATCCCTTCTTCAGTCACCGAAAGCAGAGTTTGTGGCGGTGTATGGCCGAAGGAGAGTAAGGAAAACGTTTTTGATCCGGAAGGCATATGCCAATAAATTTACCTTTCAATTTACAGGGCTTGCAAATGTCAATCGGAAAATTCAATTGGCTCAGTTTCATGCGGCTTTGGTGAAATTTGCTACTAATTTGAGCTGGGACCCCAATCCCGCTTCCGATTGGTTTGAAGCGTTTCGGCAGTTGGAAAAATACATAGAATTGCTCCCTGGTGATGAAAAGAAAATCCTCTTTCTGGATGAACTCCCCTGGATGGATTCTCAAAACGCCGGATTTCTACCTGCGCTCGAACATTTTTGGAATAGCTGGGCTAGTGCAAGAGACGACATCCTATTCGTTGTTTGTGGGTCTGCCGCTTCATGGATGATCAATCACCTGCTTAAAAACAGAGGGGGTTTACATAACCGGGTAACGGACCGGATCAAGCTATCCCCTTTCACGCTGTCGGAGACGGAAGAATTTTTGAAAGCAAAAAATGCTGTGGGTGACCGCTATCAAATACTGTTACTGTATATGGTTTTTGGAGGCATCCCTTTTTATCTGGAAAAAATAGAGTCGGGTAAAAGTGCGATGCAAAACATTAATGACCTTTGTTTTTCAGCAGATGCTCCTTTTCGCCTAGAATACGAAAACCTATATGCCTCTTTATTTAAAAGGCATGAGCGTCATTTGTCAATAATTGAGGCATTGGCAAGTAAGAGAAAGGGACTTACCCGCTATGAGATTGTACAAAACACTAAGCTCTCCGACGGAGGAGGCCTTTCCCGACTATTAAAGGAGCTTGATGAGAGCAACTTTATTCGAAAATACAAAGTCTTTGGCAGAAAAGAAAAGTTATACCAGCTCATTGATCCTTTCTCTCTGTTTTATCTTCGATTTATAAAAAAATCGGACGAAGAGGATGAGTCTTATTGGTTAAACCTCATTGACACCCCACGATTTTATGCTTGGGCTGGCTCTGCTTTTGAAATGATTTGTCTTCACCATATTCCTCATATAAAAAAGGCACTGGGCATCAGCGGTGTACAAACATCTGTTTATACCTGGCAAAATCCGAAAGCGCAGATTGACCTCGTAATTGATAGAAAAGACCGGGTCATCAACATCTGCGAAATGAAATTTTCCGTCCGTCCATTTTCCATCGATAAAAATTACGCGGAAAACCTGAGTAATAAAATCACTATTTTCAAGGCCGTTACCCAATCCTCCAAAGCGATATTCTTGACTATGATAACAACCTACGGTATCATTGATAAAAAACATTGGGGACTTGTCCAGAACAACCTGGAAATGGACATCCTCTTTGAGTGATTCCCTTGGGGATTAATTATACACGAGAACCTGGATTAAAAAGATGGTTAAAACCTAACCCACTTCTGCCGACTCCCTGCCGAGGCCACCACTCGCTCTACAAACCGCATTCCCCGCACTCCATCGTCTACCGTAGGATAATCCGTGTACAGTTTGTTGGGTTTTTTTCCTGCCTTATCTGCCTGAAGGCAAAGAGCAAAGTTGCGGTAAATATTGGCGAACGCTTCCAGGTAGCCCTCCGGGTGGCCGGCGGGGATCCGGGTGTGTGCTATGGCCGATTTTGACAGCTTGCCGACGCCGGTGCGTAGTACTTGCATTGGTTTGTCGAGCCATTTGAGCAGGAGGGAGTTGGGCTCCTGTTGCGACCATTCCAACCCCGCTTTGGTGCCATAAATCCTGATCTTCAGGTTGTTCTCCTCTCCGGCAGCGATCTGGCTGGCGAAGAGAATGCCTTTGGCGCCGTTGTCGAATTCCAACAATATGCTTCCATCATCGTCAAGCAACCGACCGGGGACGAAAATATTCAGGTCAGCACATAGTTTTTTGATTTTCAGGCCGGTGATGTATTCGGCGAGGTTTTCGGCATGGGTGCCGATGTCGCCCATAGCGCCTGCCTTTCCAGAACGCTTCGGGTCGGTGCGCCAGTCGGCCTGTTTTTGGCCAGTGGCTTCGAGGTGGGTTGACAACCAACCCTGTGGGTATTCAACAATGACTTTACGAACGGTGCCGATCTTCCCGGTTTGCACCAAATGCCGGGCTTGTTTGACCATGGGGTAGCCAGTGTAGTTGTGCGTGAGTGCGAAGCGAAGGTCGGTTTTTTTGACGAGGCGTTGGAGGGTTTTAGCCTCCTTTATGCTGAAGCACAGGGGCTTGTCGCAAACCACATGGAAGCCGTTTTCCAATGCCATTTTGGCCGGACCGTAATGAACGTGATTGGGCGTGACGATCGACACGAAGTCCATCCGCTCTCCCTCCGGTAGTTTTTTTTCCGAAAGGATCATTTCCTCATACGAACCATATACTCTCTCCTTTGGCAAGAAAAGGTCGGCGCCCGACAATTTCGATTTTTGAGCGTTGCTACTAAAGGCACCACAGGCGAGTTCGATCTGTCCGTCGAGAGCCGCCGCCATGCGGTGAACGGCTCCAATGAAAGCACCGCGCCCTCCGCCGACCATGCCCATTTTTATTTTTTGCTTCATGGTGTTGGATTTGCTTTGGGAAGGGTAAGTTACAAACCTATTCAGAAATAGATGAGAAAATTAGAATAAAAAAAATGTTTTGACTTGTTTTTTATTTTAAAAAAATTTGTTCATTTTTGCAAAATGAAGAAAACACCCCAATTTATTTCCATGCTATCCGACTATGGATTTAAAGCCACCTTCGGAAATGAAAGCGACACCCTATTCCTGAAAACTGCTTTGACGGCACTTATCCAGTCGGAAACGCCTATAAAGGACATCGTCTTTTTGAGAAATGAATTTATTGGCTCCGCAAAAGAATCCCGGGCGGGTTTATATGACCTGATGTGCCAGGATGAAAACGGTCATTCTTTCATTGTCGAAATGCAACTGGGCCCCTTCCCCGAATTTATCCAACGGGCAAAATTTTATGCTTTCCAACGGTTTAACACCCTGATTCGAAAGGGAGAATTCGACTTTGGCGCAATTCCCAAAATATATTGCATCGGATTTTTGGCAAAAATGATATACCCGTTTTCGGAACAATACTACCATTTCGGGATGTTAAAGAATCAGTTCGGTGAAACAATGGACAACCAACTGATGCATATTATTGTAGAAATTAGTAAATTTGACAAAAAACCAGAAGAGATTGAATCCAATTTGGATACACTTAGTAAAGCTCAAAATTAAATTCCCTCTTTTGGATCTTTGAAAAACTTACAAAACGCTCACTATCAATCGCTTATTTGCAAGTTTTGTCAAAGATATCGGTAATTTAAATTTCGAGCGAGCCTTATTTTCGTTATGAAAAATTTGCATAGTACCATCCCAAACCTGGATAAACTGCCTCCTTTCATGTCGGAAGATTGGATCGAAAGAGCTGTTGAGATACTTGATGTGAGCAAGATGACACCTGAGCAAGTCATGTTTTTTGAAATGACAAAAGCAAAACATGGCTCCATGATGCGCATGATCAGAGAAGAAAGAAAGGTTATGCGGGAAGAAGTCAAGGCTGAGGTGAAAGAAGAAGTGAAACAGGAAGTGAAAGAAGAAGTGAAACAGGAAGTGAAAGAAGAAGTGAAAGAAGAAGTGAGAACAGAATTGATAGAGGTCACTGCCAAAAAATTGAAGCAAAAGGGTGTCGACCTTACCATTATTGCTGCTGCAACCGGTTTGTCGATTGAAGTAATCAAAAGTCTGTAAGTGGTCGGGCTAAGTTAAACTTTCCACGCTCTCAATGGTTGAATGAGATAGACTTTTAAACAATCGAGATAAACCAATCCCATCTCCATGCAAACAACAACCATGCTCCAACGCGCCCTCCGGCTGGAGCACCTCACCGCCGAAGAAGGCGTTCACCTGTTGGAAAATGCCTCCACGGCTGCCCTGATGCACGTTGGTCAACAACTACGGCAACGTCACGTTCCCGGAAATAAGGTGACCTGGATCATCGACCGTAATTCCAACACGACCAACGTATGCATCGCCAATTGTAAATTTTGCAACTTCTATCGTCGGCCCGGCCACGAAGAATCCTACATTACCTCCATTGAAGCGTACAAGAAGAAGATTGAAGAAACATTTGCCTACGGAGGCGAACAATTACTCCTCCAGGGGGGGCACCACCCCGACCTGGGCTTGCAATACTATTGCGATCTTTTCAGGGAACTGAAATCGCTGTACCCCAACCTGAAACTCCATGCACTCGGACCACCCGAAATAGCGCACATCACCAAACTGGAAGGGTCGACCCACCTGGAAGTATTGACAGCCCTCAAAGAAGCAGGACTCGATTCCTTGCCCGGTGCCGGTGCCGAGATTTTGAACGACCGCGTCCGCAGGCTGATCTCCAAAGGCAAATGTGGCGGCCAGGAATGGCTCGACATCATGCGGGCAGCACATCAGATCGATCTGACTACCTCGGCCACCATGATGTTTGGCCATATCGAGACCAACCTCGAACGGATGGAACATTTGGTGGCATTGAGACAGGTGCAGGACGAAAAACCCGCCAATGCCAAAGGGTTCATAGCCTTCATCCCCTGGCCGTTTCAGGATGAGGGCACATTGCTCAAAAAGCTAAAACGCGCCCGCAACACCGTCACCGGCGACGAATACATCCGCATGATCGCCCTAAGCCGGATCATGTTGCCCAACATCACCAACATTCAGGCCTCGTGGCTGACAGTGGGGCGGCCAGTTGCACAGCTTTGCCTCCACGCCGGGGCCAATGACTTCGGCAGTATTATGATCGAAGAAAACGTAGTCTCCGCAGCAGGGGCAGCCCATCGCTTTACAGCAAATGGCATCCAGCAAGCCATACAGGATGCGGGTTTTGTACCTCAATTGCGCAACCAACAATACGCCCCTATTGACCTTTCGGAATCCATCATACAACAAGAACTCGATCACGACACCATGATCGTGGATTGATTGTTACAAAAATGGAATTATTCGATCAGATACAGGAAGCACACCACTTTATACGAACCCAAACCGACTTCCAACCCCGGTTTGGGATCATACTGGGCACCGGCCTGAGCGACCTTACCGATGACATTCAACAAGATGCTTCCATTTCGTACAACGATATTCCCCACTTCCCGTCAACTACCGTCGAAAGCCATAAAGGGCAACTAATCTTCGGACATCTTTCCGGCCAACCGATGGTGGCAATGGCCGGGCGATTTCATTACTACGAAGGATACTCTATGCAGCAGGTGACTTTTCCCGTAAGGGTATTGAAAATGTTGGGTATCGAACGACTGATCATTTCCAACGTATCCGGAAGCACCAATGCCGACATCGTTGCCGGAGATATTGTTTTTGTAAAAGACCACATCAACCTCCATCCAGAAAATCCGCTTCGGGGCGCCAATGATGAGCGACTCGGCCCCCGCTTCCCGGATATGCTGCACACATACGACCGCGGGCTCAACCAACTGGCCCTGTCCATTGCTCAAAAGAACGGCATCCGCGCCCACGAAGGCGTATACGTCAGCCTGCAGGGCCCCAATCTGGAAACCCCTGCCGAGTACGAATTTATACATCGCATTGGCGGCGACCTGGTAGGCATGTCGACCGTCCCCGAAGTACTCGTAGCCCGGCATATGGGACTGCCGGTGTTTGTCTTGTCGGTGGTGTCGAATCATTGTTACCCTGTCGAAAACATCATTCCCACCACCATCGAATCGGTATTGGAACTGGCCAAGGTGGCTTCTCCACGGATGCGCCTCATCGTGAAAGAATTGTTGAAAGAGATGGCTTCCCAATTGTAAAACGGCCGAAACCTCCCGGATTTTCAGGGTTTTTAACGGTTTTTGGTTCGATTTTTGCTGCTATTTTCCCAACACAATCGCCTTCGGCCCACCGACCGACGGTAATTAAGACGAACATACGAACATCTACACAGAGTCTTATTACAAAAAACAAAAACAATGATTGCTTGCCCTTCTAAGCACGGGTGCGGTTTGTTATTTATACTGCTGCTGATCTTAGCCTGTGCAAAGCCGCCAGAACCCGTTGTCGCTCCCAGTGATTTCACCAAAGCACAGCGGGAAGAGCTGGGGCTCATGCTCCAAAATGCCATTGCATTAAACGACGAAAATTTCACCATTCTGCCCAAAAGCCCTCCATACGACACCTCTGTTTACTGGTTTTTGCAAACCCTCTACGACCAGGCTACCAACGTTATGCGCATCGATCACCAGGCTCCGTCAGACAACCACTGGACGAAAAGCAGCTCCTGGCCGGTAACCGTTTTGAAAAGCGACACCAAAAATGCATTCATCCTGCCTGGCGGCTATTTTTACATCACCACCGGCTTGCTCAAAGCCCTCAGCGAAGAGTATGAGCTTTACTACATTATGACCTTTGAATCTACTCTTATGAATGAAGGACTATTGTTGAGAAGGCTCGTATCGGAAGTAAATGGCAACGCCCTCGCCGACCTGATTAACTCCAATGCCAGTCCTGGCGGTGATGCCACCCAGTCGCTCGCCCAGGCACTCAGCACGCTGATATTTGATCCTGCCGACGTGATGGAAAACGATCAACTCACCGCCGATGCCATCTGCAACACCTCACAATGGGACCGACTGGGCATCCTCCCCATCATCGACACCTACGACAACGATCTGGAATGGCTCTACTACCGGCCTTCGTTCGATGACCGGCAAAACTACGTGCTCAACATGGACCTTTCGGCTCCGGAAGACTGCGGTAGCCACAAAACCAATAACGCGACCGGCAACGGATATAAGCGGTATGTGCTGGATCAGTTGGATTGACAGCAACCACCTGTCAAAGCACTCCCCGCCGCCGCAATTCCCAAAAACATTTGGCCGTAGCCGATACATCAGCGGCGGCATTGTGGGCATCTTCAAAATCTTCGCCGAATAACTTTGAGTGGAGTTGCGACAACTTGGGCCACTTGAAATGGCCGTACTGCTTGGGTCGCAAGGCGCAATACTTCACCACCCGCCTGTCTTTCATCGTACATATTTTGGGGTAACCCACCATGGGATCCACTTTTTCTATCCGGTAGTATTCGGCTCCCAGTACTTTTTCGTCGAAGTCGACATTGTGGGCAATGAGGTATTTGCATTCGTCGAGCAGGTTGCGGAAGGTTTCCAGCACGGAAGGCAGGGGCACACCTTCTTCCCTGGCGCGTTGGGTGGTGATGCCGTGTATGCGGGCAGCTTGATCGGAAATGGTATACCCATCGGGTTGAATGATGAAATTGTATTCCTTCAGGAGGGTGGCTCTATCGTTGTGAACGAGCAAGGCCAACTGAACCATACGTGGCCAATTGCCGGTGGCAGAAGAGGGGGCGTTCCAGTTGCGGGGAAGTCCGGTGGTTTCGGTGTCAAAAAACAAGTACATAGATTCCGTATTATTCAAAATTCACAATCCAAAGATAGGTTGCTGACTGCAATTGTTGCAACAAGATAAGTTTTTGTAACGTTTTGTACCCCCAAAGCGTTTGGATTTCCAATTCAATCGCTTAGTTTTGAGTTGTGCTTGCATCTAAAGTCCATTTATGAAACAAGAAACCACCCAGGTATTAATCATCGGAGCAGGGCCTTCGGGTTGTGTGGCCGCGGCCTATCTGCATCAACAGGGGATCGCGGTCAAAGTCGTCGAGAAAAATACCTTTCCCCGGTTTGTTATTGGCGAAAGCCTCCTGCCCCGCTGTATGGACCATTTTGAGGAGGTCGGCCTTCTGGATTGCCTCCAAGCCAGGGGTTATGAGATAAAAAGGGGTGCCCGTTTTTTGCAGGGGGAGGTGGTCAGCCATTTCGATTTCAGCAAAAAATTTACCGAAGGATACGATTGGACCTGGCAAGTGCCGCGCGACGATTTTGACCATACCCTCGCCAAAGAAATCATGCGGCGGGGCATCGACCTGTCTTTCGGTACAACCGTTACCGACGTCCGATTTGAGGGCAGCCGTTCGAGCACGACCATCGCTACGGCCGACAATACTCAACAAGTTGTACACGCCGACTTCATCATCGACGCCAGTGGATATGGCCGCGTGCTGGCTCGCCAGTTGGGACTGGAAAAGCCCTCTCCTATGCCCAAAAACTCGTCGGTTTTCACCCATGTGACAGACAGCCGCCGACCGCCCGGTGAGGAAGGTACCCTCATCACTTTCGACGTGGTGCGGCCCGACGTTTGGATCTGGGTCATTCCCTTTTCCAATGGCATAACGAGTATCGGCGTGGTGGGACCAACCGAGTTCATCGAATCGTATCAGGGGTCGACTACTGAGGCACTCGCCGATATGATGCGGCTTTCCGATCATTATTACGATCGTTTTGCGGGGCTCGACTATTTGTTTCCTCCTTATAAGGTAAAAAATTTTGCCAAAGCGGTTACGCGGCTTTATGGCTCTGGTTTTGCCCTTACGGGAAATAGTGCTGAATTTCTTGACCCTGTTTTCTCATCAGGTGTTACCTTCGCCACTGAAACGGGCCTGCTGGCAGCCAAATTGGCAACCCGCCAACTAAAGGGAGAATCCGTCAATTGGGAAGAGGAATATACGGGTTATCTCAAAAAGGGAGTAGGTGTATTCGGCACTTACGTGAAAGAATGGTATACAGGTAATCTGCAAAAGCTGTTCTTCCACCGCCCCGAAAACCCCGATATTAAACGCAAAATATGCGCTGTGCTGGCCGGTTATGCCTGGGATGACACCAACCCATTTGTCAAGAAGCACAACCGGATCATCCGGTCGCTTGCCCATGTGATCGACATGGGCAACGCCGAACAGACCCTGTCGACGAATTCATAAAAAACCAGCCCGTTTTGGGCGCTGAAGCTGGGATATTTCATATAAATTTATAAATCACCTTACCGATGAAAAAACTATTGATCGTATTGGTATTTACCACCTTGTTTTTTGGATATGATGCCCGAGGGCAAAGTTTTGAAGTAGGCAATTCCGCCATCAACCTTGGCATTGGATTTGGGGGTTATCATAGTGTTTACAACTTTGGGGCGCCGGGATTTTCCGTCTCTTACGAATATGGGGCCATCCCTGTCGGTGACGGATTTGGTATTATCGGATTTGGGGCGATCGGCGGAATCAGAACCTATAAAAGTAACCGGATATTTGGCATTTACTTCGACGAAGAAGATGTCAGATATACCACAGTAGGCGTGGGGCCCAGATCGACCTTTCACTTTACGGTGATCCCCGTTGAAAAACTGGATGTGTATGCCGTTGTCCAGATCTTGTTTGCCTTTGAGCGAACCCGTTACGATGATTCAGACCATCTGGACGATGACGACCTCGACGTGGAACCCAATGCCCTTGCCGGAGCGCGGTACTTTTTTTCGGGCAATATTGCTGGGTTTTTAGAGGTAGGATATGGCCTCACCAATGTTAAGACCGGCATTAGTTTCAAATTCTAACGCCTAACTGGTCTTCTTTTCAGAGCGGACCGACAAGGCGGCAGCATCTTTCTTGTCGGTCCATTCTTTTTTGAAATCTTCTATGGATGACTAAGACCTTTACGACCTTTCGTGTACATATTGTTTTTACGTTATTCATTTTATTGTTTTCACCCAACTGCTTTTTTGCTCAAACCAATGAAGACACGATCGGTATTACCATCAAAGGGCAGGTAGTTGATGGTCATCTCAATGAAGCCGTACCTTTTGCACACATTTTTTTGACCGATGATCCAGGCACGGGTACGACCACCGATTTTGAGGGCCGTTTTGAGTTGGTTTTGGAAACCAAGCCCGATTCGATCTCTGCTTCAGCTCTGGGATTTGGAACCAAAACCCTCTCTTATAAAGAACAGTCTTTCCTGACTTTTAAACTAGAAGCCACGGCCTACGGACTGGAAACCATTGTGGTGCGGCCCACCGAAGATCCCGCCGTGGAAATATTTCGAAGAGTTTTGGCACACAAAAAGCAAAACAACCCCAAATCGCTCGACCACTACCACTGCGAAGTATACGATAAGCTCGAACTCGACCTGATCGACATATCCGAAGGATTTCAAAACCTGGCCATCAACCGTCCCTTCAAATTTGCCTTTACCCAGATAGACAGCACTTCGGAAGAATTGCCCTTCCTCCCGGCCTTTTTCATCGAAACCCTTTCTGATTACTACTACCAACGCCAGCCCAAATCGGAAAAATCCATCAACAAGGCCAGCCGCGTATCTGGTATCAACAATGCCAGCATCGCTCAGTTTTTGGAAGTGATGTACCAAAGCATCAATCCCTACGACAACTGGATACCCATCCTGACCAAAGACTTTGTCAGCCCTATTTCCGATGCCGGATTTACTTACTATAATTACTATCTGGTAGACAGTGCCATGATCCAAAACAAATGGTGCTATCAGATCCAGTTTTTTCCAAAATTGAAAAACGCCAATACCTTCAATGGTGACTTTTGGGTCAATGACACCACCTACGCCGTCAAACGCATCAACCTTCAACTGTTCAGTAATGCCGATCTTAATTTTGTAGAAAAGATCAGCATGGTCCAGAATTTCGAACACTGGAACGATCAGCACTGGCTTCCCCAACAAGAGTTTACCGTCATTACCTTCGATAAAATATCCAAACCCCTACTCCTCAATTTCAGCAAAAAAATAAAAGCCGGTTCACCCGGCATGCAGGGCAAACGCACCACCAGCTACCGCCAGTACCAGCTCGCTCCACCTGGCCCGAAAACGCCGCGAACCAGTCCGCCTCCCGAGACACTGCTGAAAGACGAATCGTTCTGGGTGGAAAACCGCCACGTAGAGCTGACGGAAAGCGAAAAACTGGCAGAACACCTCATCGACACCATTCAGAAAGTAAAAGCTTTTCAGACCTGGCGGACAATCACCACCCTGGTATTTTCCGGATTCGTTCCCTGGAAGGTGTTTGACATTGGCAATGTGTACAATTTTTACAATCGCAACCCGGTAGAGGGCGACCGGTTTAAAATCGGTTTGCGTACCAACGCCCGCTTTAGCAAAAACTGGCTCATTGCCTCCTATGCCGCCTACGGCACCCGCGACGAGCGTTTCAAATTTGGTGTAAACACCTTGTTTTTGTTTAACAAAGTACCCCGACAGTCGCTCAGCGCAACCGTTATTCACGATGTAGAATTGAGACATCAGTTCGACTCAAATTTTGGCCTGACCTCAGAGGGGGTAGTGGGCGCCAACTTTGTCAGACGCAGCTCAGTGCCTTTTAAATTGCTCGACATTCAACATTACCGGTTGACGTATTTCCGGGAGAACATGACGGGGTTGTCGGTGCGCACCTCTATCGAACATCAACTGACCGACCCCTGGTTTGACTTCAGGTACGAGCCGGAAGAGGGGCAGGCCATCGACTCTTTTCGATATACGGCGGCAGGAGTGCGGTTGCGTTTTGCCTACAAAGAGCAGTTTGTATCGGGTGTGTTCAACCGGGTGAGTCTCAACAGTCGTTTTCCAATCGTTTCGGTACAATACAAATTGGGCATCAAGGGTCTTTTGGAAGGCGATTTCCGATTTCACCGGTTGAGTGTCGACTTTTTCGACCGGGTGAATCTTCCGCCGCTGGGCTATGCCAGAATCGACATTACGGCCGGTAAATTGTTTGGAGAGGTGCCGTGGTTGCTGCTCTACGTCCCCGGAGGCAATGAGGGCATTTTTTCGAGTTATAATGGCTTCAACCTGACACCTAACTTTACTTTTGCGGCCGATTCGTGGGTGCGGTTTGCGGTCGACTATCACCTGGAGGGATTGCTGTTCAAACGGTTACTCCGCATCAGAAAGCCGAATATCCGGGCGGTGGCCAATTTTCGGCTGTTATGGGGCGATATGACGGCGGAAAACCGGGCAGTGAGCCGATTCAACCTGGAGGAAAATAGCGGATTGGTGCAAATACAGGTTCCCAACGAAACGCCATATATGGAAGTAAGCGCCGGCATCGAAAATATACTTCAGGTGTTGCGCGTTGATGCCATATGGGGTCTGACCCACCGGCATTTCGATACCGGCCGGTGGGGGGTGCGGATAAATTTTCATATAAAATTCTAATTTTGCATAAAACCACCACATGCTCCTAAAAGATTTTTACAAAATTGTATCGACCAGCAGGGAAGGCGAGCGGCTCGACGTGCGCATATTTGTCAACAAAGGCCACCCCATCTTCAAAGGTCATTTTCCCGACAACCCCGTGATGCCGGGCGTTTGTATTTTACAGATCACCAAAGAGCTGATCGAAGAAGCGGTAGGCAGCCAATTGTTGATGTCGCAGTCGCGCAACATCAAATTCAAAGCCATCATCAACCCCGAGAAAACGCCCGAACTACTGATGCAACTCACCCTCCAGGACGAGGGCGACGTAGTGAAAGTAAAAAACACCACCCGCTTTGAAACAGTTGTTACCACACCATCAGAGCCGTCCGGCAATGGATCGACGGTTGCACTGCAGCTTTCTGCTACTTTTAAAAAATTGAACTGACAGCAATTTGTAATTTTATTGTTATGAAACTTTCGCTTGTTTTTCTTTTCTTGGTTTCAACGCTTCTTGATCCGGATATCGGCGTCATCCGGATTGCTTTCCAGGAAGCCTCCCGGTCTGCTGAAAAATCGGCCGAGCTGCTTAGTAGTCTGTCTGAGGTATCGAAACAATCCAATAACGTTTTGGTCGCCTATAAGGGAGCAGCCATGACGCTCCAGGCCAAATACTTAAAGAAAAAGGAAGAGAAAAAGCGGTCTTTTAAGGAAGGCACCGGTTTGCTCGAATACGCGGTAGCTCAAAGTTCAACAGAAAAAGATTCGGGCGTAGAGATTCGGTTCGTTCGACTATGCATTCAGGAAAATGCGCCCCGGTTTTTGGGATATAACAAAAACATTGCTGAAGATAAAGCTGTTTTACTCAAACGTTACAACGACATACAGTCTTCCGAATTGAAGGCCCTTATCCGGGATTATGTATTGGGTTCGGACGGCTTTTCGGCAGAAGAAAAAAAGCGGTTCTTGTAGCACTCGTTTCCTTTTTTAGTCATCCTGCCTGACTTCCAGCCAATTGGCTACAGGCGCGGCATACATTTGCAAAACGCGTTGTACCACCTCTTTCGGGTATTCTTTGTTAGAAAGGTATTCATCGAAGGCTGTTGTAGCTTCCGAAGAATAACGGCCGGCAAACCGGCTGGTCTGGTGGCAGCGGTCGTAAGCGATATAGTTGGTGGGCCATAGCCGGTAATTGTTGTAGATGGTGTGGTCGATGGCTTTGGCGATGGCATGGGTGGTTTCTTTGCGGTTGCCCGAAAAATCGATGCTGGCGAGATCGAGTCGTTCGAGAGTAAGGCAAATATTTCCTTTGGGCGATTCGATTCCTTTTATCATGGATTGGAGGTCTTCGTATTTCGATTTTTCGTATTTGCCTGTTTTGGCTTTGACCGACATTTCGACGGCTTTTTCAAAGGCGCAGGGTTCGTATTCGTAGGAGATGGCAGAAACGACGATATTGAGTTCTTCTACTGACCTTTTGTAATCGCTGCCACCACTCATTAACAACATATTTACAAGTCCGGGAAAAGTCTGGTCGGAGCCGTTTTTGGTGCGGCCATTACCTTGTGCGATCCAGGCCGAGGTCTTTTTTTCCGTGATGGTATGGCGGAGGTAGGCCGACAGTCGTTGCGCATTCCGCAGGCGTTCCATTTTGGTGCCGCTGCGATGTACCGTAAACATATTGTTCATTTTGGCGACGGTTTCGATCAGTTCATCCATGAGGAGGTTGTCGCCGAGTGAAATTTCCGTAAAGGGCAGGTCGTGGTGATAAAGGGCATATTGCAGCAGGCCGGCGTCGAGGAATATGTCGCGGTGGTTGGAAATGCAAAGGTAGTTATCGGTTTTGGAAAACCGGTCGAGGCCAACCACTTCAAATCCGGTACTGGAGTTTTGGAGAATATTTCGGATCACCTCTTCCATGAAGACGATCTTAAAGTCGGCACAGCTTCTGCATTTCTGAAGTTTTTCCAGAAGGATTTCTTTAGTCCAGTGAGGATAGAAATACTTTACCCCCTGAAAAAAAACTTTGCTTTTTGACAGGCGAGCCAATGCTTTTGCTACTTCTTCGTTGGAGTAAGGGGCTATTGCCTTGATGGCATTCGTCATATCGTCGACCATAGTAGCAAAGATACGGGTTTTCAAAATTCTTTACCGAGTTCCTGTTCCGGGGTCGGCACTTTGTTGGCCTCGATGATCTTCTTGAGCAGGTACTCCTTGCCGAGGATTACCGAACAGGTCAACACGGCGCTGATGGTCACTCCCAGAATGCCGTGCATGTTGAGGCTTTGGCCGGTGAAGAAGAGGTTTTTGATCTTGGTTTTTGGTGACAGGAACGACTTGATGGGGTTTTCGGCGTCTTTGATGTAGCCATACATGCCACCGCGATGCGAGCCGATGTAGTCGCGGTAGGAAAGGGGTGTGGAGGCATGCGATGAGAGGATGGCGTTGCGCAGGTTGGGGATTTTTTTTTCGATCTCCTGGATGAGTATTTCCGTTTTCTGTTTTTTAAATGCCTCATAGCTGTCGCCGCGGTCGCCTTTTTGGGCCACCGTATTGTAGGTGTTTTCCCATTGCTTCACTTCGTCGTAGTGCATGTAGGTCATAGCGGTGAGGCTTTCCGCCCAATCTTCATTTTTGTTTGTTGCGGTGGTGGAGAGCATGTACACTTCGGGCCAGGAATCGGGGGTGTAATCCTGAGTCGTCCACACCTTTTCGTAGTCTTTGAAATGATAGATATTGTGGTTGAAATAGGGGATTTCATTGGGCTTTAAAACCAGATAAATGCTGAAAACGGAGATGACATTTTCGAGGGCGAAAATCCGGGAGGCATACGACTTTTTGATGCGATCGTTGCCGAGCATTTCGATGGTCAATTTGGGTTCAATGTTAGAAATGAAGAGGTTTCCTTTTACTTCCTGTCCTTTTTTGGTGATGACCGAGGTGACCTTGTTGTTCTCCATACCGAAGTCGATCACTTCCTGATGCCGGTAGGCTTCTCCGCCGTATTCCCGTAGTTTTCTGATGAGCAATTTGGATATCTGTCCGCCACCATTGATGCACCGCCAGGAGCTTTGTATGTAAGAGTTGACCGACAAGGCGTGTACATAAAACGGGGTGCGATCACCATAACCAGCGTACAATATATTGGAGCCGGCCAGTACGCCCTGGAGGACTTTATTGGAGGTGAGCGAAGTGATGTACTCCTTTGTTTTGATCGTCAGGATGCTTTCCAAATAGCCGGTTCCGAGCTGTAGGTTGTAGAGGGGAAAACTGTTGCAGGTCTCCTTGATCTTGTTGCAATAAGCGCGTATGGCTGGCTCCTCTCCGGGAAATTGTTGAGAAAGGCTTTTGATAAACGATTCGTATCCCTGGGCATGGTGGTAGGTTTTGCCGGGATCGTTGCCGAAGGTGATGATGTCGAAATTCTCCATGTCCATGCGCTGGAGTCGGAGGTCTTTCATAATGCCGAGGTAGTGGAAGTACTGATAGAGGTTTTGCCCTTCTTCCAACCCGCCAACATAGTGGACGCCGGTGTCGAATATTTTTTTGTCGCGCACAAATGTCTGGAGGTTGCCGCCGTATTGGTTGTTTTTTTCCAAAATACAAACGCGGTAGCCCTCTCGCGCCATAATGTTGGCCGTGACGAGCCCCCCTAATCCACTGCCTATGACGACAACGTCGTATGATTCTTTAATCTTCACTGATCCTTATTGTTGTGGCGATGACGTAAAAAGTGGTAAAGATAGGGTTTGTTTTGAAATGGTTTTGGAGGACGAATACAAAACTCATGGTCTGAGCCACAAAGTAACTCTTTCTTTCTCGTCTCTTTTTATGAACCCTTGATCAGCCAATTGCTTTTCCAGGTGTTGATTTTTCATCAAAACCACCTGATCGAACTCACCAAGTCGACCGACCAGGGCTTCCGGGAGGTGCTCCGGCGAAGTACGGATCAACAAGGCGGCAGGCAAGGGCGCCACCATGTCATTCGCTTCTTCCAATACGTCGTTGAATGGCCGGATATTGTCCACATAAGTTACCCGCCGATGTTTCGCCGTATAACAATTTACGGCCACCCGCCTTTTTTCTTCATCAGCTATCACAGTGGTGATCTTCCTATCGGGAGAACGCGCCACCAACAGCACATCCATCTGGCCGTAATCGTCCGCCAGATGGAGAATATTGGCCTTAAAAAGCAAAAACTCGGAAATGGTTTGATACAATTGTTTCCTGGTCTCAAAATCCCGTCTGATCTGCTGGTAAAAGGCATCGCCCTTGTAGATGTAATTGCTCAACAGGATGCCTTTGAAATAATCGGCTTGTTCGATCTCGCTTCTTAGCTGGTGAAACCGCTGTTTGTAAAACGCTCCGATCTTTTTTTGCCGCTCTTTGTCGCTGCTGCCAAATGCGGGGTCGTCGTGGGCAATGCGTCGACCGATCAACACCGTTATGGCGCCGTCATAAATAACCCGGTCGCCTTTGGGCAACACCTCTGAATTGCCGTGGAGGTACATCGGCAGGATGTCTATCTTCAATTGCTCCGCCAGAAAAAAAGCGCCTTTGTGAAAACGACCCATTTTGTTGGTGCGCGACCGTTTGCCTTCTGGAAAAACCACCAGCGAATACCCCTGCCGCAGCTTTTCCCGAAGGTGGTCCAGGCTATTGTCTACCCCGCTCGACACGGGATAAAAACCCGCCACCCTGGCCAGCAAACCGAACACAGGCGATTTGTACACCCAGTCGTTCACAAGGTAAATGAGCCGGTGGGTCACCATGCCCATTACCAGCGTGTCGAGTGCGGAGGAGTGGTTGGAAATGACGATGGCCGGTGGGTCGAACGTTTCGTTGTGTGGGTTTCGTATTTCTTTTGTTACAAACGAGTTGCCGCGCAACACCGAAGTGACCATCCGCCCCATAAACCGGTGCAGCCAGCCCATTTTTACCTTTTTGGAAATGGGGATCAGCGGCAGGATCGTAACGCTGAACAACGACAACACCACTCCCCCCAACCCATAGTAGGCGAAAAGGAGGAATCCATGCAGCGTTTGCCGCAGTCGCAACGGAGCGAACCCGCGTGCGGCCCGTCCGCTGATGATCTGTCGAAACAAAAACGGCTGTACCACAAACGACATCAACATGGCCGACACGATCCCCAACAAAGAGACTACAGCTATGGATCGCAGCGCCGGATGTTTGGCAAAGACCAACACTCCCACTCCCAATATCGTCGTGATCACCGAAAGGATGATGGCCGCCTGGTAGGTGGGCAATTCGTTGGTACCGTACTTGTAGTTCTTGATCAATCCACTGGTCATAAATATACTGTAATCCACCCCCAGTCCGAAAATAAACGTGGAAATGATGATGTTGAACACATTAAATTCCAACCCCAGCCAGCCCATCAGGCCCACGGCGAGCCACCAGGTGAGCAGTATGGGAGTTATCGTTATCAGGGCCAGTTCGATGCGCCGGAAATACAGCAATAACAATAAAAATACAACCACCGCCGAGCAGGTCATCAATCGGTTAAAATCGTTTTTCAGGTTGCCCAAAAATGCTTCATTGACTCCCTGCCTGTCGATGACCAGTGTTTGGGGAAACCCGGCAAAGGCATTTTTTACTGCTGCTTTTTTTTCGTGCGGCAATTTAAGCAGGGAACTCACCGTAGCAAATCCGTCTTTTTCGGAAAGGAAGTCCTGGAGTGGTACACTGCTCAATGTATCGTAATCGGCTGGGGTGATGGGCTGAAAAGGTTTTTCAAGTAGATTGTAAAACGCTTGAAACGACGAGGGCTTGAAACCCAGTTGGTTGCCGCTTTCGATCAGTTGATCGACCAGGAAGCTGCGCCGTTCTTCATTCCAAAAAGTCTCCCAGCGTTTTATTTTTTCCGCCTGTTCTTTTTGCGAAAGCACGACCCCGCCAATGGAACTGTGCCGGATCAGGAGACCCTGCTGCCTGAGTTGTTCCAGTCGGGGCGAAAGGCGGTTGTGGGCGGTGAGGGCCTGCTCGGAGTTGTCGCCATAGGTGATGAGGTATACCGATTTGGCCTGGTTGTCGATCAGCGCATCCAGTTGACGTTCGGTCTGGTGGAGGGCCTCGGTTTGGTAATTCATCCCGGAAAGGCTTTGATTGAAAAACACCTTATCGTACGACCACCAGGCGCTTGCCAGCAAAATGACCAATCCGATCAACAACCATTTTTGTTGGCCAAAATCAATGGCCGCCACCCGATCGATGAGGGTGCTACCAGGCTGCCTGTTTTTGGGGTCAACCCGATAGACTTGTGGGATGAATATCAACGCAGCTATTGCCGCTCCCAATACACTAATGGCGGCAAAGAGGCCAAGGTCCTGCAAAGCCTCCGACGATACAAACAGCAGACAAAGAAAAGCGCAGGCAGTGGTCAGGCTGCTCATCAGTACGGGGCGGGCGACGTCGTTGAGCACCCGCTCCACGTTGCCGCTGTTGCGGAAATGGGTGAGGATGTGCAATGAATAGTCGAGCGTAATGCCCAGAAGTACCGACCCTATGCCCAACGAAATGGCCGAAGTGGTGCCCTTAAGCGCGGAAAGCAGGGCAATACCCAGCAGGCCTCCCAGCAGTGTGGGCACGAACAAAAGCAACGGCACAGCCAGTTTTTTGTAAAAGAAAAACAAAATAACTAACAATACACATACGGCAATGCCGACCGTCGTTTGAATGTCTTTTTTGATCTGACGGGCATTGGCTACCGCCACAACGGTGGTGCCGAAGTAGCTGCCGGTCACTCTGTCTGTAAAAGCGCTGTTGAGCTGATCGCTGATTTGGTAGAGCTCGTCAACGAACTGAGCATTTTGGTTCGTTTCGTTGGCAGCCAATTGGGGGTTGATAAAAAGGAGGAGATGTCGGCGGTTGTCCGACAGAAGGTATTGGTTGTACAGGCTGAAGCCTTCTGTGATGTTGAGTTGTTGCCATTTTTGGAGACCCAGAAAGGTGAGGCCCAGCGGGTCGCGGAGAATGGTCTTTCGGGCCACCAATCCGGTAGGAGACAGGAGGGTTTTATAGTTGGTCTGGGTTTGGTGATTGATGCTGTCCGGATGTAAGCGTTTTGTTATGGTCTGATAATCTGCCTCCTGCATGAAAAGTGGAAGGTGGTCATAGACGAAGTCGAGGGTTTGGAGGGCAGCATCGTCGGCGATGCGTCCTTGGATGTCTTTGATGAAGGAGGCGCAGCACTGTTGGAGGCTATCGATCAGTTGGCCGGCGTAGGCGGTTAGGTCGTCGGCAGTGCCTTTTTCATTTGCCGAAAGGTGGACAATGATCTTGTCAGAAAAATTGGCGTGTTGGAGTACTTTGTATACGATTTCGTTTTCGCTGGTGGTGGGCAGGAGGCGGGTGATGTCTTCTTCGAGTTGGAGACGGGAGGCGGCCCAGGCCATGCCGAGCAATAGAACGAGCAGCAACCCCAGGGCAGGCCAGCGGTTGTTTTTGATCTTCCAGTATATGGAGCGGAATAACTCGTTCATCAGTTCTTTTCGACAAAGGTACTGTAAGGGGGCGTTCTGTCAAAGCGAATCGGGGGTGGTGACGAAGGTGCTCACTCCGGCCATTTTTTCCCTACCTTTGTGGGGTGGAGTACCTCAAATTTAAAACGGTCAATCTTCTTACCCTTTTAGCGGCAGCTTTGTTGCTGTTGGCGAGGCTTTGGGCACACATTCCCTGGGGTGTATTTGCTTTATTGGGGATACTATGGCTGACCCTCACCGCTATCGGTTCCTTCAACATTTTATGGCGTTATCATGTCGATTCACTGAACAGCAACCCAAAAGCCTCCGGAAAAACAATTGCATTGACCTTCGACGATGGACCCCACCCCGAATTCACCCCCCAGGTGTTGGATTTGCTGGCAAAGCACCAGGTGCAGGCCACCTTTTTTTGCATCGGCCGCAACATGGAAAAGCACCCGGAGCTACTGCAAAAAATAGTGGCTGAAGGTCACCTCATCGGCAATCATTCCTACAGCCATTCCGATTATTTTGGGTTTTATGGTGCCAAAAAGGTCTTGGCCGAACTGGAAAAAACCAACTCACTGGCATTGCAATACACCGGTAAACGGCTTAAATTGTTCCGGCCCCCATTTGGCGTGACCAACCCATCTATTAAAAAAGCGTTAACGCGGTCGGGACACACCACTATTGGCTGGAATCTGCGTTCTTTAGATACAGTGATCAGTCAGAAAGACCGGATTTTGCGGCGGATCACCGGTCGCCTCAAAGGGGGCGACATCGTTTTGCTCCACGATACGCACTCCCGCACGGTGGATACCCTTCGCGAATTGCTTCCTTTTCTGAAAAAAAACCGGTTGGAAGCGGTCCGGGTGGATGAACTTTTGAATATTGACGCTTATGCTTAACAAATTACTTTTTTTGATAGTCATTCTGTTGACATTGGCCCCTTCCTCAATAGGGCAGGAAGTGCCTCTGAGTGCCGACCAAGCTATTGCCTTCCGGACAGAAGCGATGCAGGCTGCAGCCAAAATTGAGACCATCGCCAGTGACTTTGTACAAAAAAAACACCTCGACTTTCTCGCCAACGACATTGAGACTTTTGGCAAAATGCTCTTTAAGGCGCCCGGCCTCATCAAGTGGGAATACACCGAGCCCTTTGAGTACAGCGTACTGTTCAAGGACGATAAACTCTTCATCAACGACGGCGGCAACAAATCCGACGTCGATCTGACAAAGAATAAGACGTTCCAATCGCTCAACGACCTCATCGCCAAAAGCATTAAAGGCGACCTCTTCGATGAGGAGCGGTTCGACATTTCCTACTTTAAAAATGAGGGCGACTATCTCGTCAGGTTTTTGCCAAAAGACCGCCAGCTTCGCGAGTATATCAAGGCCTTTGAGTTGTCATTCGATGGCAAAACGGCCAACGTCACTTCCGTAAAAATCGTAGAGCCAACGGACGATTATACCCACATCATTTTTAAGAATCGACAGATCAACGGGGAGGTGCCGGATGAGGAATTTCGGTTGTAATCTTTTATTGTTGTTTAGCATGCTGTGTTTTTTTCCTTCGCGCACCCTGGCCCTGAAGGGAAAGCCTTCGCTCCAATACGATTTATTAAGCATTATGGTATTTTTCTGTCTGTCGTCGTGTGCACCTTATCAACTAAAGTCGTTGACAAAAACGACGACCCATCCCGATACCTTTATCAATCCTTATTTTTCCGATCCGGATCAAGATTATTTATATAAGGCGCGTATTGAAGCCTTCGGCAACTTTTTCGGTGGCATTTTGGTGGTAAAAAAACAGCCGGATCACCACCGCGTTGTTTTTACGACGGAGTTTGGCGCCAAGCTCTTTGATTTTGAAATGGGAGATGAATCCTTCAAAGTCAATTACGCGGTGGAGGTGCTCGACCGGAAAGTGGTGATTAACAATTTGCGAAAAAGTTTTGAGCTGCTTCTTCGCAATGAGTTTCCAGTCACTAAATGTTGGGCCGGTGACGGAGGCAACGTCTATCTTTCCAAGCGGGGCAAAACCCGGTATTATGGTGTCTGTGAGGAGGCGTCGGGGCGGTTGGTTTCACTGTGGCATTATGGGTGGGCCCGAAAGAAAGTGGTGTACTCGTTTAGCGAAAGCCGGGCCACTTATGCGAAAAATATCCGCATTGAGCACCAACGAGTTCCTTTGAAAATTGAATTGGCGGGGTTAAATTTTTGATAAAAAAATCAAATCGGCGAAGAAATGGATGACCAATTGGTGCATATTATTGTAGAAATTGGTAGTTTCCATAAAATATGAACCCAAAACATAAAGAAATCGCCCAGCGTTTGGCGAAAGCCCGTATCTGTGTCATCATACCTACTTACAACAATGAAAAAACGTTGACAAGGGTAATTGATGGTGTGTTGGCCTATACCCCTGATCTAATCATTGTCAACGACGGGGCAACCGACTCCACCCCCCATTTGCTGAAAAACTATCCGGCTTTGAAGCAAATCCACTTCCCCCAAAACCGGGGCAAGGGAGCTGCCTTGCAGGCGGGGTTCAAAGCAGCAGGCAAGGCGGGGTTCGACTATGCCATCACCATCGACTCCGACGGGCAACATTTTCCCGATGATATCCCGGTATTTTTAGACGCTTTAGAACAATCGGATACGGCGGACCTGCTGTTGATCGGCTCGCGCAACATGTCGCAGGAAGGCGTGCCGGGTGGCAGCAGCTTTGGCAACCGGTTTTCCAACTTCTGGTATTGGGTGGAGACGGGCATTCGGATGAAGGACACCCAGTCGGGGTACCGGCTCTATCCACTGCCGAAAATCAATGCACGGCGGTATTTCACCAACCGTTTTGAGTTCGAGATCGAGGTGATTGTAAAAGCAGCCTGGAACGGCGTGGTGGTCAAAAACGTCCCGGTAAAGGTGTTGTACGACGAGTCGGAGCGGGTGACGCATTTTCGACCCTTCATAGACTTTGCGCGCATCAGCGTGCTGAATACCTGGCTGGTGTTGGTGGCGCTGGTGTGGATCAAACCGCGCGATTTTTTTCGAAAATTTCAACAAAAAGGAATCAAACGTTTTTTTTTTGAAGATGTGCTGCACAGCAGCGACCCTCCTTTGAAAAAGGCCCTTTCGATAGCCCTGGGCGTCTTTGTCGGCATTGCCCCGGTTTGGGGGTTTCAGACAGTGCTGGCCATTTTCCTGGCCGTAGTCTTTCGGCTCAACAAGGTCATTGCCTTTGCTTTTTCCAACATTAGTATTCCGCCGATGATACCACTGATTATTTACGCTAGTTTGAAGATGGGACAGTTCCTCCTGGGTGGAGACATCGTTCCCCTTGATCAAATCGACGATGGGTTCGATGTGGCCAAACATCTGATGCAGTACGTGGTGGGGGCTTTTGCCCTGGCTACGGTGGTAGCAGTGGTGTTCGGTACTGTGGGGTATTTTTTGATGCGGATGTATGGGAGGAAGGCGGTTGCGTAGCTGTCCCGCAACCCGATCGGCAGGGCGGGCTGCAACAAACGACAGTTTTCTATCCTTCAGCGCCGGTCCACCAGCACCACCGGCTTCCGCCTGTCGCCGGGAAATTTTTGTTTGTTGATAGCTTCATGAGGATGAAACTCGATTTGGGGCACCACCCGGATGGTGGACTTGAACCGCCGTTTGATCTTTTTCAACAAATCGTCGGAGGGGTGGCGGGTTCCGATCTTTATCAGCACCTCGTCGGTATCCAGTTCGTTTTTTGATAGCTCTATCAGGTAAGTATCCACTTCGCCAAAATAGTTGAGGGTGTCGTAAATGGCGGGGGGGTAGAGGGTGGTGCCCTTGAGTTTTATCATCTGTTGGGTGCGCCCCACTACCGGCCCGAGGCGCAGGGTGGTTCGGCCGCAGGCACATGGGGTAGTATGTACACGTACGCGGTCGCCGGTTTTAAACCGGAGCAGGGGCATGGCCTCCATTCCGAGGGTGGTAATGGTGAGCTCACCTATCTCTCCGTCGGCGACGGGCTGGTCGTCATTGTCGAGTATTTCCACGATGATCAACTCCGGGTGGTGGTGCCCGCCTTGCCGGAATTGGCATTCCGTAAATGCCGTACTCATTTCCGTAGAGGCATAGGTGGAGTACAGATCGATGTCCCACAAGTCTTTGATTTTCTGCCCCAATGTATTGAGTTCAAAATCCTGAGTGCGCAGGGCCTCGCCGATGCAGATGGCCCCTTTGACCGAAGTGGCCCGGTGGTCGATCCCCGCTTTTTCAGCGAAAGCGATGAGCTTCAACAAAAAAGAAGGCACCACGATGAGGTATTCCGGACGTAGGGTCTGAATGGTATGCCATTGGGTTTGGGGTACGCCGGGCCCCACTCTGACGAAGCCCGCTCCCAGCTCTCTGGCACCCAGGAAATAGGCGAGGCCGGCCATAAACTGTTTGTCCATCGTGGTCATCAGTTGTAGCACCTGGCCGGGCTGCACCCCTGCACAGGCAAAGGAAATGGACTCGTTGTAGGCCAGGCGCCGGAGGTCTCCTTCGGTCATCGCCACCGTCACGGGGGTGCCGAGGGTGCCGGAAGTGGTGGCATAGTCGACGATCATTGATCTGTCAACACAGATGAAATCGGAGTTGTGTTGTTGGAGGTCGTCTTTGGTGGTGATGGGGAGCTTTTGCAAGTCCTCCAGGAAATGAATGGCTTCGATGTCGATTTTTTCCTTTCGGAAAAGGGCCTGGTAGTAGGGCGAATTTGCCTGTAAGTACTGAAGCAATACGCGCAATTTTTCTTCCTGATGGTTTTTTATCTCGGCAGGAGGCCGAAGTTCGATGTCGGGGATCAGTCCGCTTTTCGTTTGCATTTTTTGATGTATTTCTCTATGCTTTTCCTGTCGGGGACGGTGGTGACCTCTTTTGTAAGCGCCGCTTCAAAAACGGGTAATGCAGTGGCATATTGCTCGTTATTGTAGTAGTATTTGCCCGCAAGATAATACACTTCCCAGTAATGGGGGTTGGTTTGTACAAAAAGGTCGAGTGTTTCTTCCTCAATGGGCTGTTCGGCTTTTATCTTTGACATTATTTCCCGTCGGATCTTTCTAAACGATTCGTATTGCTGATAGGCTTGGGTGTAGAGGAAGGAGTCTTCGGCGATCCGCAATTCCCGTTCACTTATAAGAGATGTAGTATTTTTGTTATCCAATTTGGCGAAAGCCTTTTTGAGATCGTAACCGGTGAAGGCACCAAGCTGGTAAGGATTGGAAGACACCCATACCCGTAGTTGTTCGGGCTGAAATACGATGGCATGGTGGGCCAGCAATTGGTTGAGGGCCTTTTCGTTGCCATAGCCGATCGATTCATCGTTGAGGCCCTCCCGGTTGCGGAGTATGTCTACGGCTTTTTGCGGGGTAAGTTTTGATTCACTTCCCAACAATTCTTCTACGCGGTCAAAGCGGTATTTGGAGTGGCTTTCGCGAATGCGTTTTTTGTTCTTTCGGTCGCTACTATAGGTTTCACTTTGGAAGTGGTTGGCGCAAACCAATTGGTTGGAGTTTTCAACCTGGTAGATACCAAATTTTCGGGGCGACATTTCGATGAGTATCACGTCCCTGTCTTTGGCGCTGCCCACCATAATGGATTCGGATACGAAGACCTTTCGCTTTCGCGCAATGGCTATGGCCTCGGAGATGTTGGAGGCATATTGCAGGATTTCCCGGTTGAGGATCGAAATGGGGGTTTTAGCGGTCAGCGGGATCCCCGACTTTCCGGCGTTGATCGTCACGGTGAGGCCCTGCTCGTTCATGCCCGATACCACGCCGATCATGCCCGGCCAGGTGACCATCATGAAGCGGTGACCTCGGTCGGGGCTGACAAAAGCCACTACTTTTTCGCGGGCAAAGTCGTCGCCGGCATAGAAATCGAAATTGCGGCCGATGATGAGGCTGCCGTCTTCGGTTTTATCGCCCCAGGCGGCAAAGGAAGTACACCCTACCATGGCCAGGTCCTGTAGGGCATGGCCAATGTCGTGGGCACCGTGGAGGTAGAGGCTCCTGACGTAGTTGTCGGCGATGTGTTGGTATTCGTCGGAGGCGTATTGTGCGAGGCCGTATATTTCGGCTTTGTATTCGTTGGGGACGTGCTTGTGGAGTTTGCGGTTGTACCAGGCGAGGAATTTTCGCAAAAACCGTTGTCGTTTTTCAGACGGGACCATTTCTTCCACTTTGGAAAAGAAGATTTTTTCCTGATTTTGCATCAAAGGCTGAGTGAGGCTGCCATTTATAAGACCACGCTCCAGGGGGTCCCCTTCCACATAAAGCTCCCAGAGGTTTTGCGGGTTTTTGCGCAAGCTGTTTTTACCTACAAAAACCAGGGTATCGCCCTGCGAATAGCGGGAGGGGATTTCGGCATTGTATCCTTCCAGCACCGGACGGTCATTGACCGACTTAGATACGCCACAAGCAGACAGCAGGATGACTAACAACCCATAAACTATCTTTTTTATCATAAGGAATTCGTACTTTTATCGAAAATCAAAGTAAACAGAAAGATATGAAAAAAAACGATGTACCCCAGGACGATAGTCCCCTGGAATCAAAAAATATTAAAGAACTTTGCTACGCTGTCAACGAAAATGGCGAATACACCACCGTACAGAGTACCGGCTGGGAGCCCAAAACCATTGCACTACAAAAGGCACTGGAAGTATTGGAAGAACGAACAGCTCAGGCCAAAAAAGAAGTATTGGCCGGCGAGGCCAGCCCGATCAAATACTATATGGAACGACATAAGATGGATATTCCTATCTTAGCGGCTTACGTGGGCTTGTGGCAGTGGCGGGTGAAGCGGCACTTGAAACCAAAGGTGTTCGAGCGGCTTTCGCCAAAGCTGTTGCAAAAATATGCGGAGGTGTTTGATATTTCTGTGGAAGAGCTTAGAACGGTAAACAAATAAAATGCAAATCACAAAACAAAATAAATCCGGGTTGCTGAAAATAGATTTTAAGCATCATCAGTCAGCGCATTGTGAGAATGGCGTGGTGTCTAATCTGCTCCGGCACAATGGCATGGACATCAGCGAACCGATGGTCTTTGGTATTGGGTCGGGCTTGTTTTTCATCTATTTGCCGATGGTCAAAGTCAACTATGCGCCGGGGTTCAGCTACCGGCCCGTGCCCGGATATATATTCAAACGGGTGACCAACCGACTCCGGATCAAAATGAAGCGCCAAAAATTCCGCTCTCCACAAAAAGCGCAGGAGGTGCTCGACCAGATGCTCCGTCAGAACCAGCCAGTCGGTTTACAAGTCGGTGTATTTCACCTCACTTATTTTCCCGAAGAATACCGCTTTCATTTCAATGCCCACAACCTGGTGGTATATGGCAAAGACGGGAATACTTACCTCATCAGCGACCCAACGATGGACCGGGTCACCACCCTTACGGAAAAAGAGATGGACCGGGTGCGTTTTACCAAAGGTGTCTTTGCCCCCAAAGGGCATATGTACTATCCGGTGAGCATTCCCGATTCCTTTGATCTGGAAAAAGCCATCGTCAAGGGCATCAAACACACCTGCCGCGATATGCTGGCTCCGGTATGGCTGGTGGGCGTAAGAGGTATGCGTACGGTGGCCAAAAATATCCGTCAATGGCCCACGAAAAAAGGAGCTAAAACAGCAGGACACTACCTCGGCCAACTGGTGCGGATGCAGGAAGAGATCGGCACGGGAGGGGGTGGCTTCCGCTTTATCTACGCTGCTTTTTTGCAGGAGGCAGCGCCCATCCTGAATAAGCCGGAACTGAAAGAACTGTCTGCCGAAATGACAACCATTGGCGACGGATGGCGCGACTTTGCTATAGAGGCCTCCCGCATTTACAAAAACCGGAATGTAGCTCCGGGTGGTTTCGGAGAGGTGGCCGATCGGTTGATGGAACTGTCTTATCGGGAGGAGGCGTTTTTCAAACGATTGCGGAAGGTGGTTTAGGCTTATGAGCCTATCCAAATTTTTCCGAAAAGAATATAGAACCCTTCCAGAAAACAAAATACCTACCTTAGTGTCGGTTATAAGTCACCAACAATATATTTTTCTCACCTGTCCGTAGGGGCCATCCGGCCACAAAACGACTATTTTTCAAGGCGACCTGGATGCCGACCAGTACTGGCTCTACCTACAGTCGAATGACAGATTGCGCACCAAGCGGTTGATTAAGTTATAAAGAATTTTTTCAGTTTGTGAAAAATTTAGACAAGTTTTGATTTAAGCCCGCCATTTTCTTGGCGGGCTTTTTTTATTCCTATCTGAATTTAAGAATAGGTGTATTTTGGCGGAAGTCCTTCGATTGAAAAATGATTATTTTTGCGTTTTTTAACATGGCTTGCACCAAATCAAACAGCAGGCAAAACCCGTAATGGTAAATGGCCCTCATTCAGATAAGCCGGTTGAGTAAAAAATACAAAGGCGTCGATTTTTTTGCCATTGACAGCCTTGACCTGCAAATCGCTAAAGGAGAAATTTTCGGTTTGCTCGGTCCCAATGGCGCTGGCAAAACCACCCTGCTGTCGATGCTCGGGGGGTGGCTGAAACCCTCTGCCGGGGCCATTCGCATAAAGGGCATGACCTTTCGGGAAAACAAACGCCAACTGCAACAGCTCATGGGCATCGTGCCGCAGGAATACGCACTATACCCTACCCTGACCGCTTATGAAAACCTGATCTACTTCGGCAGTATGTACGGTTTGCATGGCAATGCCTTGAAAGCAAAGGTCAAAAAGGCTTTGGTGGAGCTGGGCCTTGAACCGTTCATCCACCAAAAGATCAGCACTTACTCCGGGGGTATGAAGCGGCGGGTCAACCTGATCGCCGGCACCCTGCATGCACCAGATATCCTGTTTTTGGATGAGCCCACCGTAGGTGTCGATGTTCAATCGAAAACGATCATTTTCGACCACCTCAAAAAGATCAACAACAGCGGCACCACCCTTATCTACACTTCGCATCTCATCAACGAAGCCCAGCAGTTTTGTACCGACCTGGCCATTCTGAACTACGGCCGGATTGTCGTCAGGGGCAAACCGGAGGAATTGCTCCAACGGATTCCCAACGCTACTACCCTCGAAGAAGTGTTCATTGCCCTCACCTCAAAAGCACCGCCGCCTCATGTCTAAACTATGGTATACCACCTGGAAAGAAATGCTGCTACTGTGGAGAGATATTGGCGGACTGATCATCCTTTTCGCCATGCCGCTGCTGCTCATCCTTACGGTGACGACCATCCAGGACAGTTCCTTCCGGGCGCTGGGCAATAGCCGGATTCCCATCCTCTGGGTCGACCTCGACGGAGGCAAATGGTCGAAGGAGATCGAAGGCCATTTCCGGGAAAACGGCGTTTTTGAACTCCTCACCCAACAGAAGGAAGGCCACCCCTTTACGGAAGAGGAAGCCCGCAACGCTGTTTTTGACGGACGGTACCAGCTCGCCGTAGTCATCCCTCCCGATTTGTCGAAAGACCTTGAAGAAAAGGTGTCCCAAAATGTCGCAACCATTTTAAGCGATTTTGGCTTAGAAGCCGAAAATACATCCAACAACAATCCTACAAAACGCTTTTCAAAAAAAGAAGTCAGCCTATATTTTGATCCGGCCACCCAGCAGACTTTTAAAAATGCAGTGACCAGCGGCATCGAAAAAATAATCTCGACCATCGAGGTGCGGTCGGTGTACACGGCCTTTCAAAAAGAGCTGGGAGCAGAAGAATCCAATCCTTTTGACGACGATGAATTCATCAGCTTCCGCGAAATTTCTCCAAAAGGAAACGACGAACACACCCTCCTCCCCAACTCCACCCAACACAATGTACCCGCATGGACCTTGTTTGCCATTTTCTTCATTGTGGTGCCATTGTCGATCAACATGGTCAAGGAAAAAACGGAAGGCACTGCGTTGCGACTTCGTACCAATCCGGTATCGTATCTGACGCTGTTGGGAGGCAAGGTCATTACCTACCTGTGTGTTTGCCTCTTGCAGTTTGGGCTTATGCTGATGTTGGGAGTTTACTTTTTGCCGATGTTCGGATTACCGGCGCTGGAGGTGAGTGGTCGGTCGTTGATGCCCCTGTTTGCGATAGCTGCCTGTTCGGGGTTGGCTGCTATTAGTTTTGGGCTGTTGATCGGCACCATAGCCGACACGCAGGAGCAGGCCGCTCCATTTGGAGCCACCGCCGTGGTGATTCTGGCGGCGGTGGGCGGTATCTGGGTGCCTGTGTTCATGATGCCGGAGGGGATGCAATTGATCTCCAATATTTCTCCGATGAACTGGGGGTTAACGGCTTTTTATGATGTACTTTTGCGAAACAACAATTGGGCGGCAATAATGCCGGAGTTGTGTCTGTTATTATTATTTTTTGTGATCGCGACCAGCATTTCCGTTTATTATGATACGAAGAAAAAGGCAGTTTGATGAAAAGAAAGCCGAATTGAGTTTTGAAACCCATTTCCGCGTCCGGTTTCAGGAAGCCGATCCACTGGGTATTGTGTGGCATGGCCATTACATTACTTATTTTGAAGATGGCCGGGAGGCTTTCGGGCGGGAATACGGTATTTCGTACCTCGATGTGCAGTCGCATGGTTTCACTACCCCCATTGTCAAGTCTTGTTGTGAGCACAAGCTGCCGCTAAAATATGGGGATGTGGCCAGGATTAAAACGATATATGTCGATAGCCTTGCGGCAAAAATAGTGTTCAAATACCTCATCTACAACGATGCCGATGAGGTAGTCTGCACAGGCGAAACGATACAGGTCTTTCTGGATGGAAACGGCGAGCTGGCGCTGACGTTCCCGGCATTTTTTTCGGAGTGGAAGGAACGGATGGGACTAAAAACGAATTTAACTTAACAACAATAATACATTCGTCGTGAGAACGGTCTATGTTGCAAGAGACAACCTGGTATCGCCACTTGGTTTTGACAGCCAGTCCAACATCGAACAGGTGGCGGGAGGGCATTCCGGCATTCGACAGCACAATAATGACAAGCTGTTGCCGCAGCCGTTTTTCGCCTCGATCATCGACCGGGCTGCGCTCAACGATCATTTTACAGCTCTGGCAGCCCCCAACGAATACACCCTTTTGGAAAAGATGATGATCCTGTCATTGCAAGGGATGGTGGAGGAGCTTTCCCTTTCGGAAAACGGATCCCACCTGCTAACCGGCGAGAGAACGGCCCTGCTCATCTCCACCACCAAAGGGAACATTGATGCCTTGTCGGGCCAGTCTGCTTTTCCGAAAGAGCGGGCATATCTGCCTCAGCTGGGAGAAGTGGTCCGATCCTTTTTCGGTTTTCACCATCCGGCCATTGTGATCTCCAATGCCTGTATTTCCGGCATATTGGCAGTGGCTGTCGCCAAAAGGCTGATCCAACAGGAGGTGTACGACCACGTGTTCATCACAAGCGGCGATCTGGTGACGGCTTTTGTCCTTTCGGGGTTTCAATCCTTTCAGGCCATCAGTGGGGCACCCTGCAGGCCCTATTCCAAAAAGCGCACTGGGATCAACATCGGAGAAGCAGCCGCCTCGGTGCTGGTGACATCCGACAACATTTTGTTGGGACCCCGCGCAGTTGCCATCCGGGGCGACGGCTCCTGCAACGATGCCAACCACATCTCCGGCCCTTCGCGCACCGGAGAAGGGCTGGTGCGGAGCGTCGAGTCGGCACTTGGCGAAGCCCGCCTGTCGGCAAATAACATCGACTACATCTCCGCCCACGGCACTGCTACCCTTTACAACGACGAAATGGAGGCCATCGCCTTCAACCGATTGGGTCTGGGCCAAACTCCGCTCAACAGCCTCAAGGGATATTATGGTCACACCCTGGGTGCTTCGGGGCTGCTGGAAGCCATCGTCGGCATCCACTCGGTTTGCAACAATGATTTGTATCAGTCATTGGGGTTTGACGAGCCAGGAACCTCCCAACCGCTCCGGGTAATTGAACAGACCCACACCAGAGAGGAAGGAGAAAAGCCCTTGAGCGTTTTTCTTAAAACGGCTTCCGGGTTTGGAGGATGCAATGCGGCTGTTTTGTTTGAAAAGTGGGGATGAGGGGGTTATCCCACCCTTGTCAAAAGTTACAATTATAAACAAATAATACATAACAATAATATTTCATTGCAAACCCAATCGGTTAACATACCGATAGCCATATCTTCAAATCCAACTAAACCTTGAATAAAATCCTATACATCGCCAACCACTGCACCATCATCCACAACAGCATCTATCTCGATGGCCAACGGTGGTGGGAAGAAGACCCTTCGTTGCCCTTTGGGTCGTTTGCCAAAAACGTATACAAGGCCAATGGGGTAGGTTATCCCAAATTTTTCAAAATGGATGCACTAAGCAAGCTGGCGTTTTTGGGGGCAGAGGTGTTGTTTGCCGAAAGCGGAATCCTGAAACCAGGGGAAGACAACCGTGTTGGCATCGTTCTTTCCAACCGGGCGGCCAGCCTGGATACCGACCGGAAGCACCAGGCCGACATCGACGATCCCCAACAGTACTTCCCCAGCCCGGCCACTTTTGTTTACACCCTACCCAACATCGCCATTGGTGAGATATGCATCCGGCATAAACTCTTCTCCGAAAATGCCTTTTTCGTTTTTGAAAGTTTTGATGCCGGTTTTTTGGCAAAATATGCTGCTTCCCTTATTCACAATAAAAAAGAAAATAGCGTTCTTTGCGGCTGGGTGGACATAGACGGAGAACACTACCACGCCTTTTTTTACCTAGTCACTACTAAAGGTACGACGGAACACACCGCCGAGAATATTCTAACTCTGTTCAACGGACACCAGTCTGATGGAATGTCAAGGAATGAATAGTCAATAATTAATAATTATTTCTTACATGGAAGATCTAAAACTCGAACTAAAGGAAAAAATCATCGAACAGCTCAACCTGGAAGATGTAGCTGTTGAAGAAATTGAAGACGATGCCATGCTGTTTGGCGATGGGCTGGGGCTCGACTCCATCGACGCCCTCGAACTCATCGTCATGCTCGAAAAAGACTACGGCATCAAACTCACCGACCCTAAAAAGGGAAGGGCCATCTTCAAATCGATCCAGGTGATGGCTGATTTTATCGCTCAAAACAGAACCAAATAATCCCCCCACCTATGACCAAAGGCGTGGCCATAACCGGCATGGGCATTATTTCTTCCATTGGCAACAATGTAGCAGAAAACCATGCAGCCCTGACCGCCTCTAGACATGGCATGTCAACCATCGAACTGATCTCCACCCGTCACAAAGAAGTCATTAAGGTAGGAGAGATCAAAACGACCAATGAGGTGTTCTTTGGCCAACTGGGGCTTTCGCTAAACAACAACTACGCCCGCACGACCCTGCTGGGCATGGTGGCGGCACAGGAAGCCGTGGCGCAGGCAGGCATCTCCGATCTGACGAGCCACCGTAACGGCCTCATTTCCGCCACCAGCGTAGGTGGTATGGACCAGACGGAAAAGTATTACTACGATTACCTCGACTCCGACCTCCACCGCCGCTACATCGAAGGCCACCCCGCCGGCGAATCGTCTCAAAAAATAGCTGCCCATCTCGGCATTTCCGATTATGTGACCACCATTAGTACTGCTTGCTCTTCGTCGGCCAACGCCATCATGCTGGGAGCCCGGCTGATCCGCGCAGGAATGCTCGACCGAGTGGTGGTGGGCGGTGCCGATAGCTTATCGAAATTTACCATAAACGGGTTTAAAACACTGATGATCCTCTCCGACGACCACTGCACCCCCTTCGATGCCGACCGGAAAGGGCTGAACCTGGGAGAGGGAGCGGCCTATTTGGTAATGGAATCGGAGGCTCTGGTTCAGCAATACGGCAAACCCGTATTGGCTCGCCTGGCAGGTTATGGCAATGCCAACGACGCTTTCCACCAAACGGCTTCTTCCGACGAAGGGGAGGGCGCCACCCTCGCCATGCAAAAAGCCTTTGAAGTGGCTGGCATAGCGCCCGCCCAAATCGACTACATCAACGCTCACGGCACAGCCACTCCCAACAATGATCTTTCGGAGGGGAGGGCCATCCACCGCGTATTTGGCGAAAGCCCACCCCCCGTTAGCTCGACCAAAGCCTTTACCGGCCACACCCTGGCGGCAGCGGGGGCGATAGAAGCGGTATTTTCCATACTGGCATTGGAACATCAGGTCGTTTTTCCCAATCTGAATTACAGCTCCCCCATACCGGAAATCGACATCATTCCCATCACGGAAGTTCGACGACAGGAGGTGCGCTACGTCCTGTCTAATTCCTTTGGGTTTGGTGGAAATTGCTCTAGTCTCCTATTCTCAAAAACACGATCATGACGTTTTCGGGCACATCTTGTTACATTAATGGAATTGGTTGTGTCTCTGCACAAAAGACGTTCGACAACGAAGGAACTCTTTTTGACGAGCTAACAACCCGACAGGCCAATGTACTGCCCGTCGAGTCGCCCGACTACACTGCTTACATCAGCCGGGGTGCCAGCCGCCGAATGGCTTTGGGGGTAAAAATGGGCACGGTGGCCTCGGCCATAGCCCTGCGCGAAGCCGACATTGCCGACCCCGACGCCATCCTGACCGGATCGGGGATGGGATGCCTGATCGACTCCGAAAAATTTTTGGAAAAAATACTCGACAACGACGAAGAATACCTCACGCCCACCCCCTTCATCCAGTCGACCCACAATACCGTGGGTGCACAGATAGCGCTGGGGCTGAAATGCCAGTCGTACAATATGACTTACGTCCACGGTGCTCTCTCATTTGAATCGGCACTGATGGATGCTCTTTTGTTTTTTGGCGAAAGCCCTCACAAAAAACAAAACATACTGGTAGGTGGAGTCGACGAATGGGCTCCACACACCCTGAAGCTTTACCGGCTTATTCGCCACATAAAAGAAGAGGAACCCGATACGATGGCCCTTTTGCAAACGAAAACCAGAGGTACCATTTTCGGACAAGGCGCACAGTTTTTTATGCTGTCGAACCGGCAACAGGAAGGCAGCTATGCCCGGATCAGGGCCACCGATATGGCCAGTCGGTTGGTTGCCCAAAATCCAGAGGAACGGCTCGAACGCTTTTTATCCAACAATAATCTTACAATACCCGACATCGACCTGGTGGTGCTGGGCAATAACGGCGACATCGAATACGACGGCTTCTACCATAAAATTCAAAGCAGCCTGTTTGCGAACACCCAACAAGTCTATTACAAACACCTTTGCGGCGAATATAATACGGCTTCGGCATTCGGATGCTGGATGGCAGCCCGAATACTGAAAGAACAGCAGGTGCCGGATGTAGTACGCCTAAATGATGTATTTGACCCTGACGCGGCTATCAAGCGGATCCTGCTATACAACCAGTATCGGGGAGAATACCACGGATGGATGTTGATGGAAAAGGTGTAAAAAACGCTTAGCTAACAATTGTCAGATTCAAAATCTGATCTTCCGAAAGAAGCCTTTAAAAAGGTCGCTGAACATGCTCATCAGAAAACCCAGCATAAAGGCATTAAAGACGACCAACTCGATGGGCATATTTATTTTCAGGCCATTTACATAGAAGCCGTCCATCTGTGTAATGCCCGAAAACACCAGGCCAATGACCATTAGAATGGAAAATATCAGAAGTAGATAGACGGTGCGGGATGGCTTGGATTTTCTCATAGGACTATAACGGAGTTGTGGGGTTAGTATAAGACAATAAATGTGCCGAACGCCAGGCTGGATGGTGCCCCGAAAATGGAGGGTTGATTAACAGCCCAAAACACATGTGTGATTTTGTTATTTGTGGTGTTTGCCATTCGTCGCGGTTCCCAGCAGCGATGTCTTTCGCCAACAATTCAGAAAAATACCTTCCCAACCAGTCACATTTTTCCTTTTTTAATGTATATTTGTCCTTGATGACCTCTTTTGCGGCAAGCAACCGGCAATTGTCTGTGCGCAGATGGGTCAGTCTGTTAGTTAACCTTAAAGCGTAATGCCATGAAGTCAACATTATTAGTCACCGGGTTGGTAGCCTTGTTTGCACTGACCTTTACCGCCATGACTTTTCCCTTTCACAATGTGCCTCAGAAAGTAAAAGATGCTTTCGCAGAAAAATTTCCGAATGCAGAAAATGTGAAATGGGAGCGGGAGTCCGCCACCGAATTTGAGGTGGAATTCACCCTCGACGGTAAAAAAATGGAAGCCGAATTTAAAACGGACGGCACCTGGAAAGAAACAGAAACCGAAATTAAAGCCGCCGATCTGCCTCAACAGGTCAGATCAGCAATTGATAAGCACATCCCCGGAGCTTCTATCCACGAAGCTGAAATGCTGGACCTGCCCGAAGTGGGCGAGGCCTACGAAGTGGAAATGAAGCAGGGGCGAAGCAGCAAAGAGATGGAAGTCGTCTTTGGTCCCGACGGCCGCGTACTGAACAAAGGAGGAGACTCCCAGGACGATGCCAACGAGATCGACGATGAGGACGACGATCAGTAGTGTATGACACAACAACCAACCATGCAGAATGCCCCGCTTGTCGAACCACAGGCGGGGTATTTTTTTCAGCCTCACGCAGCATTTTCTCCCTCCATCACCGTATAGTCAAAAAAGCGTTAATCCTGCTTTTTATCTACCAGGAGGTTTGGTACTTTTCTGGCCTTTTGGGTAACGGCCTTATATATACGTATGCAGGTCAGAGAAGACAACAGGTGATTTGGCCAGGTTGCAAATGATTGCCCTGGCCATTTCGCTTGATACCGGTTAATCATTAGTTAGTGCAACCATCTCCCAGTACCACCGACCGGTAGTGAGTTGTATACAGCTTTTTAATTTTCATAGCTGGTAGGGTCGTCGATCCCAGCCTGAGCAAAGGCTTCCCGCCGCTCCACACAAGTACCACAAACACCACAATGCTGCTCCCTCCCCTTATAGCATGACCAGGTTTTCGAAAAATCGACATTCAGTGTACCACCTAGTTTGGCAATAGCCGCCTTATCCATATCCAAAAAAGGAGCGATCAATTCAATACCTTCGTAGGTACCCAGCCTGATGGCAGAAGCCATATCCGCCATAAAATCGTTGCGGCAATCGGGATAAATGGCATGGTCGCCGGAGTGCGCCGCTATCACCACCCCTTCCGCCCCAATACTGGCGGCATATCCGGCGGCTATCGACAGCATGATGCCGTTGCGGAAGGGCACCACGGTTTGTTTCATCACCTCGTCTTCGTAGTGCCCATCGGGAATGGCCTGGGCATCGGCCAGCAGTGCCGACTTAAATAAAGTGCCTATGAAACCCGCATTGACGATCTGATGGGAAATCCCCAGCTTTTCGGAGTGATAGGCTGCAAAGGGGAGTTCGCGGTGGTTGTGTACCGCCCCATAATCGAACGACAGCGTACCGGTTACATAATAATTCCGGTGGCTGTAATACAACGAAACGACAGAGTCCATCCCGCCACTCAACAATACAATTACTTTTTTACTCATCGGGGTTGTGTTTTCACTTTATCCAGATCGAGGTTGGGGTATTCGGCCACGGTGGTCAATGTGATGCCTCCCCTTGCGGCAAAGGTGCCTTCTACTTTCATCCACTTGGGTTGGCAAACTTCGACGAGGTGCCCCAAAATGGTGTTGATGATCTTTTCATTAAACCCTTTGAAGTTGCGAAAGGAATGGAGATAGTACTTCAATGACTTGGTTTCGATGCACTGCTGATCCGGAGTGTATTGGATCCGTATTTTGGCGAAGTCGGGCTGGCCCGTTATGGGGCAGAGGGAGGTAAAGTCGGCACAGTCGAATTGGATGAGGTAGTCCCTTTCGGTAAATTCGTTGGGGAAGGTTTCGATGGTGGCGTCTTTGGGGTCTTCGGGAGGATTGGATACCGACTTGCCAAGGTATTGAAAATCTTTCATGTTGTACAGGTTGGTGGGGATCAAAGATACATAAATTCGCCGTTTTGGTTTAAAATAGGATATTGAAAGGCTTTTTCGTAAAGAATGGCCACTGAATGCCATTGAGACATTCCGGCCATCCAAAAGTTTAAGAACTATGTTGAAAAACGTTCTTCTTATTATAAATAGGCTCGCTCGAAAAATAAATTGTCGTTGTCTTTGATAAAAAAAATTACAAATAAGCGACCCCAATAGCTATCGGGGGTGAGCGCCTGCCTGTCGGCAGACAGGATTTGTGATTTTTTCAAAGACGCCAAAAAGACTATTTATGTTTTGAGCTTTACTTAAAAGTGGAATCCATATCCAAAAAACACCGCTTGCATGCCCATCAAACTCATCGATGCCAATATTACTCCCAGCATGATAAATGCAAAAGGAAGGTAAACGATCCCTCTGACCAGGTGGTTGTCCCAACCCAGGTAGTGCATCAAAGGCAAAAACACAAATGCCAGGCAAAGCCCCAAAAAGGAAACCTGAAACATGTATACGCAAAGTACGGCAAATACCAACCCGGTGACCACTTCAAATATCTGTACCGGCAAGGTGTCGGGATGACTTTTGGTAATGAATTTGTTCCATCCGGCGGAGACAGAACTCAGGAAGGTCGATTGAACCGCCTTACTGCGGTGTTCTTTTTGCTGTACATCACCCGTCACTAAAAAAACGGCCTTTCCCGAAATCAAATAGGCAATCACCCCTATCGACGATAGTGGCCCCAGGGCTGCATATAGTGCTGTACTGTGGCTCAAAAACTTGAACAGCTTCCACGGACGGGTGGCCATCGCCAATATAAAACACAATACCGGCGCAAAAAAGGTAAGCATGGTGATCAGAAAAAAATCGACGCTGTATATTATTTCAAACCCGGCATGTAAGATCATTACTGGATAAGACAAGGTCTGGCCGCCAGCCTCCAAAGTAATCATTTGTTCATGTCCGAAAAAATAAGGCAACAATATATTTGCGTTTACCATAAAAAGAAAGTACAGCAAGGTCAGTGGCAGGTTCAGGGTAGGAAACAAAATATCGAGTTTTTCCGTCCAGGTGATATTTTTGGCACGAAGCAGCCAGTTCATTTTCTTTTTTAAAAATTCGCTCGTTCCACGCGTCCACTTCATATGCCGGATGCGAAAGGCCCGGATGGTGTCGGGAAAATCTTCGTAGCAAACTACATTCTCTACAAAGCGCCCCCGGTATCCTTTTTCCCGGGCGTGGATGGCGAAACCCAGGTCTTCACTCACGATGTCGGGAAACCCTCCGATCTCCTCCCAGCATTTGCGGCGCAGCAAAGCGCCATGCCCCAAAAACATCACGAATCCAAAATTGTTGCGCAACGGTTGATACCATTTCCAGTGGATGTCGATGCCCACCCCCAATGATCTGGCCAGGTTGCTCTTAGCATTTGGGTTGGCCCGGTGATTCGCTTGTACAAATCCGCACATCGGGTCAGCTTCCATGACGGGTACTAGCTTGCTCAAAAAATCGGAAGGCAGAATTTCATCGGCGTCGGCAATTGCAAAGTAAGGCTCGGAGGTAGCCACCTGACTCAGGCCGTGGTTCATGTTGCCCGCTTTGAATGCCTTGCGATCGGCCCGGCGCACTACCCGAACTACATCCGGAAACCAACTGGCAAAACGATCCACCTGTTGTTGGTATTCCTGCTGGGTGCTGTCGTCGAGAATATAGACCGTAAAATTGGGATAATCCTGCCGGACGCAAGACAGCACGCTCTCTTCCAAAAAATCGTTGCAGGTAGTGTATAACAATGCTACCGCAGGGAATTCCAACAATTTACTTTCGGTCAGGACATTTTCCGGCTTTTTTCCAAAATACCGGTGTATCAGGGCAAACACCACCACTCCCGTGTTATATAGTCCGTACAACCAGGCAAAGTCAATAAAGAGAATAAAGCACAATAAGGTCAGCCAACTCCAGAAGTTGTGAGAAATGTCGAGTAATTGAAACAAGCGCGGTTGGAACCAAAACAAGGCGGCCACCCAACTGCCAAATATGGCAATGTACATCCACGGAGAGGGGTTGTGGGAGAGCACTCGTTGTTGAGCGGGGAGCTGTTTGATGGCTTTCTTGAAGGGGATGGCTGTCCGCAACTGGGTCACCACAGGTGTATCTTTTACAAATACACGGTTTTTTGTATATTGTCGCATCTTAATTCACATTTTGATATTTAGCATCGAAGCTCTTCCACAGCGACGGTGCTATTTTTTTCACATATAATATTTATTTTACTTCAAAATTAACTTTGTTATTTGTGAAAACGCCATTTAAGACCACCGGCTACCACGGTTGTTCTGTTCAAAACCCCATCTTCGTAATTTGCGGAAAGCAACAGCCACAGGTTTTTATGAACCGGCAACACCACCAGGGAATACCCACCCGACAGTCGCTTACTATCTTCGCCCGATGCCAGGTTAGCAGTCCCGTAAAACCCTCCTATTTTCCATTCAAATCCAGATGCGAGGCGTAACTTTCCGGCGACGATCCAACGATGTTGATCGTCAGATATCGATTCGTTACGACTGTAAAAATAAGTCGGTTCCAGTGCCAGCCATTCATTGAGCGGCAGGTAAGCACCGGCAAAGGTATACCATTCTGAAAGAGAACTGTTAGAAAAAGCAGTAAACCCGCCTACCTTTAAATTGATCATTCCGGGAAGGTAAAATACTTGCTCGGCTTGTAGGAGATGTTGTGTTTCGCTTTCCGGAACAAAACGAAGTCCGTACTCCAGTCGTGAAGCCAACTGCTTGTTCCAGCCCACCAGTGATCCGGCTACAAAAGAGGCCGCCTCCCTGCTGTTGACGATGAAGTCGACATTGTCGAGTGAAAGGGCATTGTCGTACCGCAAATAACCTGTTATTTTTTTATGGAACCGATAAGATAGCTGCACCTGCCGGATACCGAACGTTTCTTCATCGTCTATTCGCGTCCACCCCGACCAAATATCCGCTTCAAGGAAAGGCGCTTTGGTATTGGCATATTGCAAGAAACTTTGGGCCACATCATTGGTGGGGTCGATGGCAAGGGCTCGTTTGAAGACGTCGGCTGCCTGTCTGGTCTTGTTTTCCAGCAGGTAGGCTTGTCCTAGTCCGATGAGGTATTCCGGTCGGCCGGGAAAGTCATTGAGCAAGGCTCTGAATATGGTTTGGGCAGCAGTTTCATTGTCGGCTGCCAGATAATTATATCCCAATCCTTTTCTTGCATTTTCGTTGTTAGGGTCGAGTTGCAATGCGTTGAAAAAATAGTCTTCTGCCAGCCCGGTATTGCCTGACCAGGAGTGGGCATATCCCAGTCCGTTGAGGGCCTCAGTATTGGCGGAATCGTTTTTCAAAATATCTTCGTAAGTCGCTATTGCTGCATCGTAATTTTCCCACCAGGCGAAATTATGTCCCTGCATGATTTGAGCAGGCACGAAATCGGGGTGGGTTTTCAGAAGTGCTTGTAACATTAGTTCTGCATCTGCGTGCTTTTTTGCTACGGCTAGTTGTCGGGCTGCTTCCAGCTCTATATATTGGGAGTTTGCGACTTTTGGGCCAATCAGAAGAACAACAAGAATGCTGTAAAAAATCGTAGAGAAGGTCCCGGTATTTATTCTTTTCATACGGCTTCCATTTTTTATGTCTTTCTTTACAAACCTATTCCCAAAGTCCTGAATAGAAAAAGAATTTCTGCCCAAGGGGTAAAAACAGATACCCAACTGGATGATTGTTTTATTTTGGAGCAAACAGACGACATTTTCAGACTGGAAGAATACCAGGTGGTAAGTTATAGCCCATACACGCTAAAGAGGATTTATAACAGCGTTTTGGCTCGGTCTATTTGCAATTCCGGCTTCTGAACCCGACATTAGCGAAAGCAACCGTACTCAGAACACAAAATCCATGTTCACAGCCCTTACCTTTTTTGCCTTTCTGGCATTTGTCGCCCTTTACTCCTGGTATCGGTTGCGACATGAGCCACTCAACTCTCAAGACGGCTACTTCCTCGGCGGACGCAGCCTCACCGGAGTGGTGATCGCAGGCTCCATGCTACTGACCAACATCTCCACCGAGCACCTGATCGGGATGAACGGCTCGTCGTACAAAAACGGGTTCATCATCATCGCCTGGGAGGTGACTTCGGCGTTGGCTCTGGTGGCAGCGGCGGTCTACTTCGTACCCAGGTACCTGCGCATGGGGCTCACGACCATCCCCCAATACCTCGAAAACCGGTTCGACGCGACTACCCGTACCCTTGTCGCTCTGTTTTTGATGATCTCCTTTGTAGTCACTTTGTTGCCAATTGTTCTTTACACGGGAGCGATCAACCTGGAAAGTATTTTCAATATCTCTGAATTGATGAACATTTCCCCGCAAAGGGGATTGTGGCTGACGGTGGTGGGCGTGGGGGTGATCGGGTCGGTATACGCCATTTTTGGTGGATTGAAAGCGGTGGCAGTATCCGACACCATCAATGGGTACGGATTGTTGATCGGCGGGCTGGCCATTCCCGTGCTGGCCCTCTGGGAAATTGGGGGTGGGAACCTCTGGTCGGGTTTGACGAAAGTCTACCACCACGCCCCGGAGAAGTTCAACGTGATTGGAGCCGCTGATTCGGTTATGCCTTTTGAAGTGTTGTTTACCGGGCTGATCATCAATCAGATCTATTTTTGGGCCATGAACCAAACGATCATCCAACGGGCGCTTGGCGCAAAAAACCTGGTCGAAGCCCAAAAAGGATTGTTGTATACCGGTGTGCTGAAAATCCTGATCCCGCTGGTCATTATACTGCCGGGGGTGATCGCCTTTTATTATTTCGGCGACTCGTTGTACGCCAGTCAGGATAGTATCTACCCCGAACTGATCAAAAAAGTGTTGCCAGCGGGGATGGTGGGTATTTTTGCGGCCATCGTGATGGGAGCGGTGTTGAGTACGTTCAACAGCGTGTTGAACAGTGCCGCCACTATATTCAGCATCGACGTTTTCAAAAGACACATCGACCCCCGCGCCAACGATGGAAAACTGGTGCGCATCGGCAAACTCACTTCGGCCATTCTGGCGGTATTCGCCATACTGGTGGCTCCGCAGGTAGCCAACGCACCGGATGGATTGTACCAATTGTTGCAACAGTTGAACGGCATTTTTTTCATCCCCATCGCTTCCATTATGCTGGCAGGATTTTTCACCAAAAACATCTCGGCTGCGGGTGCCAAAGCGGCCTTGTTTGCCGGACTGACCTTTTACATCCTGACCACCTTTGTTTTTGATACAGGCATCCATTTTGTACACATCTGGGGCATTGAGTTTTTACTAAATGTAGTTGTAATGTTGGCCGTTTCGCATTTCTTTCCGGTAGAGAAAGTGTTCGATATGAAAGACGCTCAGGTGGTGGCGCTACAGCCCTGGCGACATACGCGGGTGTTTTCTATCGTGCTTTGCGTGGTGACGGTTTTGATCTATGTCATGTTGGGGTGGTATTGATGTGTTGGTTTACCCGGATTTCAAATTGGAGTCTTTTTGTACAACTACGTTTATGCAGTTTTGACCTCCACTCATTTCAAGATTTCTTTCAGATAAACGGCTTTGCGTCGATTCACTTCGGCCAGGGTGGGCGGAGCTGTCGTCCCTTTCGATTCGACGATGAAGGAGGCAGCGCAGTGAGCAAAGCTGCATGCCGAGCGGATGTCACTTGTCCGATGGTAGTCGATGAGGTAGGCGGTGGTAAAGGCGTCTCCAGCGCCGGTGGGGTCGACTTCTGTGGTTGGGTATGCGGGGAAAAATCTCGGGAATCCATCGTTATACACCGTTGCTCCCCCGGCCCCATTCGTACAAACGACCTGGGGGGCATAAGCGACAATCTTATCCAGAAAGTGTTCTACTCCCCGGATGTCTTCTTTGCTAAGTACGACAATGTCGATGTAACGCAACAGCGACCAATCCATCTCTTTGGGGCTAACCCGGCCACCATGATCCCAGTTTCGCAAAAACCCCTGAATGGAGGCACCCTTCAAACTGTTTGGGAAAGCCCGCAGCAAGTCGGGATGTATTTCGTCGGCTATGGGTCCAAAATGGACGATGGGTGATTTTTGCATTTCTGCCGACAAGTCATCTACACAGATGGTTGCGGCACAGGCCAATAGGTGCTGGGTTCTGTGGCCATCGGAATAAGTGTTGGAAAAGGTAGTGGTTTGTTCTGCCGGTTTGTGGAATACCGGGATGTCGTGTTTTGCGAAAGCATCTTCAAATTGAAAGTCAGGCCCAAAGCTGGTAAGCACAGCCGGATGCCGGCGCCATTGCCGGGCCAGCATGGCGGCATAGGAGGCGGTGCCGCCGAGATGGTAGCCACTGTCGGATTTGTCGTGGCAGCAATGGCCGATACAGAGATAGTCGATCGACATGAATGTTTAGGAAACGAAGCTGTTGTGCAAAAATTCATTGACCGGGCGGGCAGCATGCCAGTAGGTCATCATTTCGGGGAGAAGTTTTTTGCTTGTTAGCAAATCGGCTTCCCGTTCGGCCATGAAGTAGAATTGTTTGTTGAGGATCAGTGGTTCCTGCTCAATGGCTTCGGCCAATTCTTTAGGAGGTCGCTTGTGGGCCTCCCCGCGGATGGTTTCGAATTTTGATGTAAATTTCTTGTTGGAAATGAGTTTTCTAAACCCACCTATATCGGCAGCGATGGCTTGCCGGATGTCGGCGAGTTGTTCTTTCGACGGGCCAAAAGCCCCGCCCATAATGCCCACCTGGTCGGCAGAAAACCGGACAAAGAGCCCCGGAATGCTTTTGTCTCTGCGGCCACCCTGCGAGACGAAGGCCGTAACGTGGAGGTTGTAGGGCGATTTGTCTTTGGAAAACCGGACGTCGCGGTTGATGCGAAGCACACAGTCTTTGGGTTCGACATCGAGGGTAGGATCGTGCTGTTGTATTTCAGCGATCAGGTCGGCCAAAAAGGTGCGGAAGGGTTCTTTGACTGTTGATTCGTAGCGTTTCTTCTGGCTGTGGAACCATTCTTTGTGGTTGTTCTGACTGAGTTCTTTGAAAAACTGTTGGAAGTCGTCGGTGAAATATTGCATTTTAATCTGTTTTTGATCCGTGAGTTGAATGGATGACCTGCTCTTTTTTCTTTATCAGGTATTGTTTTTCGGATTCATTTTTTACGCTGGCAATGGCCTTGTCGAAGTAGTCGATGGCTTTGTTCGTTTGGCCCTTTAGGGAAAAATATTCGGCACAGGTGCCGTAGTAAAGATAGGCTCTTTGTTCGAGTTCGCCAGGCACAATGGCTTGTAGCAAGGCATAGGCAGCGTCGTATTTTTTTTGCTGTAGCTGAATGATCGATTTGTTCATCAGGATGAAGGGCGAGGATTGCAGAGCATAGAGTTGGTCGTACCAATGAAGTATTTTATCCCAGTCTGTTTGTTCGAAAGAGGGGGCTTTGAGGTGTTCGGCAGCGATGGCGGCTTCGTAGTGGTAGAGGGTGAATTCGTCCGTTTCGACGGCTCTGCTCATGGCGCGGTTGCCGAGTTGTATCAGGGGTAAGAACCATTTGGTGCGATCCTGATTTTTGATATCGATTAGTTCGTTGTGCTCGTTGGTTTTGGTGTCGAGGCGAGCAGCTTGGAAACACATCAATGCAAAGAGGGCGTATGTATTTGTTTTGTTGGTGAATTCATTTTTCAGCAACATTTTGCATAAGCGCATGGCTTCGCCGCAAAGTTCTTTGCGTACCAGTTGGTCTTTTCGGCTGGAGTGGAATCCCTCGTTGAATATCAGATAAAGCACTTCGAGTACGCGGTGAAGCCTCTGTGGCAATTGGTCTCCTTGGGGTATTTCAAACGACAGGGACTTTTCGCGGATGGCTTTGCGTGCGCGGTGGAGGCGCTTTTTGATGGTTTCTTCTTTGAGCAACAAAGCCGAGGCGATCTCCCTGCTGCTGAACCCGGAAATGGTCTTTAGCGAAAAAGAAAGCTGGTCTTTGGGGTTGAGGGCTGGGTGGCAGGCGGTAAAGATCATCCTCAACTGGCTGTCTTCAATCTCGGTGTCGAGAAACATTTCCCGCAAGGCGATGACAGAGGGGCCACTGTCTATTTTGGGTATTCTTTTTTGATCAGTTTGTAGTTTGCGAAATAAGTCGATCACCCTGTTCTTGGCGGCCTGGGTAAGCCATGCCTCCGGGTTGTCAGGTAATTGGTTTCGCCAGGTCAACATGGCTTTTACGAAAGTATCCTGTACGGCATCTTCGATGGTTTCGAGGTGCGCCAGCCCGAATATCCGAGTCAAAACAGAGACCATCTTTCCGTACTGATGGCGGAAAAGATGGTCTACTATTTTTTGTTCTGACATGAGTTAAATGGTGCTTTCTCAAAAGGACAATTACTGGTCAAAAACCATTACTTCGCGGATCTCTACGGTACCGCCGAGGTCATAGTCGGGATAGTCCTGCGCTATTTGGACGACCTCATCGTAGTCGTTGGCTTTGACGATGTAGTATCCGCCAACGAGTTCTTTGACCTCTGTTGCGGCACGGTCGGTCACCGTTCGGTCGGCTCCAGAAATCCGTTTAATCTGCGGGTGAAGGGCATGGCCGCCTTTTACGATGCCTGCTTTTTCCATTTTAGTGTTCCAGGCAAACCATTTATTCATCCTGCCTTGCATGTCTTCGGGAGAGAGGCCCATTTCGCCGTAGTTGGCACCGATGAATATCATCATAAAGTCTTTCATTGTGACTATTTTTTTTGTGAAAATAAGAAAAAGGTCAGACTTCCCAGGCACTCTGTCCTGGAAAGTCGGTAGTCTGTTACATAGCTGCACATTCGTGTATCTCGATCTCACAGCCAGGTGCCCACGACAGGTGGGGATGTCCTTCAAACAATGCTTTTACATCGTCGGCGTTTTCGCCCTGAAGGATGGAGTAGCCGCTTACCTGTTTGGTACTGCCCGCCCAGGATCCAGAGGCGTTGACAGATTGGCCCGCCACCAATGGAGTACCGAAGTCGACGATACTGTTGCCGCATTTTTCGCGCCATTTCAGCCAGGGTTCCATCCCTTTGGCGGCTTGTTCTGGAGTAATGTTTGCCATTTGAGCCATTGCTTCAGCGGGAGCGTAATAGATCGCAACAAATTTTTTCATTTTCTTGAATTGAAATAGACATTATGAATGGATTTTTTGTATAGCAACTGAAGAGCAATTTTTTGACTAACCAAGGAACGCCCGGAACCTGATAGCCTAAGCTATCATGGTGAGGACGTGACGCAGGGTAGGCAAAAAAGGGCATTCAGGCTGCATACAAAATTTTTGTTCATTATGTCTAATTAGTTTAGAAATAAGATTTTCATCCTAATGACGGAGCCGGGACGCCCATAGGGGACAAATGATGAAAAAAATTTAAAAAATGTCTGAAATAGAGAGAAAGGCCCCAGGTCACTCCTCTTCTCCCGGCAGGACACGCTCTTCCTCCGGAATGTCGTCTTCTCCTTCGTGCAGTTCGAGCCAAAAGTTGTTGATTCCCAGGCCGGGAGTACATTTGAGCTTTTGCCTGTTGAGCAGTTCGAGCATGGCCAGAAAGGTGATGATGGCGTGGATGCGGTCAAGGCAGTCCTCGAAGATGGCTTCAAAAGCGGTTCGCTCTCCCCATTTTACTCTGGAGAGGATGAAAAGCTGCTGGCCCTGTACGGTGTGGTGATAGTGATAGACCTTGTGAACAGCCCGTTTTTGGCGGTCGTCCATTCGTTCGAGGACGTTTTTGAAGGCCTTCATCAGCTTGAAGAGGGTAAGCGATTCGAGTTCCAGATCGACCAATGCTTTTTCGGCAATGGCTTTGATCTCGGTGTGGTTGTGTCCTTTTTCAATACGGAGGCTGCGGTCTTTTTCGAGTTGGCGCAGGTCGTCGAGTACGCTTTTATAGCGTTTGTATTCGAGGAGCCGCTGGACGAGTTCTTCGCGGGGATCTATTTCGTTGCCTTCTTCGTCGAGGGGCTTCCGGGGGATGAGCATTTTGGCCTTGATGCGCATCAGGGTAGCAGCCACCAGGATAAATTCGCTGGCCAGGTCGATGTTGAGGGCTTCCATCTGACGAATGTACGACAGGAAGTCGTTGGTGATCCGGGCGATGGGAATGTCGTAGATGTCCAACTCGTCGCGTTCGATGAAGAACAGCAACAGGTCGAATGGCCCCTTAAACTGGGGGAGTTGTATGGTAAAGGTGGCTTCCATATATTTTTTGAAACAGGGGCTCGGCTTGGCAGGCTGCAAATATACGATAATTCTGTTTGGTGAAAGCAAAAGATTTGTACCTTGAGGAAAAAAGCAACCAAACCTTGAAAGGAAAATTGTTCCTCATTCCTGCGCCATTAGGAGATTCAGCAGGCTTTACGATTCCCGCCTATGTGGTGGATCGGCTTCACCGGCTCGATTATTTTATTGCCGAGCGTGCCCGCACCGCACGTGCCTTTATTAAATCGACTCATCCGGCAAAATCATTTAGTGAGTTGACCTTTTTTGAGTTGAACAAATTTACGGTCGAGGACGACCTGCCTCTTTTTCTCGACCCCACAGAGCAGGGGCATGATGTGGGCCTGTTGTCGGAGGCGGGTTGTCCGGGGGTGGCCGATCCGGGGGCGGCCATTGTTGCCCTGGCCCACGAGCGGGGGATAGGGGTGGTGCCATTGGTGGGTCCGTCGTCATTGTTGTTGGCACTGATGGCTTCGGGGCTCAATGGGCAATCGTTTTGTTTTCATGGCTACCTTCCAGTAAAAAAGCCGGATTTGGCGAAAGCCCTCAAAAAGCTGGAACAAGCGGCACAACGTTTGGGGCAAACCCAATTGCTGATCGAAACGCCTTACCGGAATAACAATGTGTTGGCGGAAGCCGTTAAAATACTTAGTCCCCCTACAAAGTTGTGTATAGCCGCCGACCTGACCTTTTCCTCTCAATACATAGCCACCAAAACGGTCGGGCAATGGCGCAAAACCAAATTGCCGGACTTGCACAAACGCCCCGCCGTATTTCTGATCGGATAATGGAAGGTATTTTTTTGGTACCTTTGCAGGAAAAACGACCATGTTCAAACTACTGGTTCTCGGCGGATTGATCTACCTGCTCTACCGAATGGTAATGGGCCCCTACCTGAACGCGCCTACGATGAAGGATCCTCCCCCCGATGAAAAACCTGGTGAAGATGAATATGTGGATTACGAAGAGGTTGAGTAAAAAATATGAAAGATACCATTCCAACCGGCAGTTTAGTACTGTACAAAAATAATCAGTTGATCGCTTTCAATAAGCCTGCCGGACTGCCCGTGCAAAACGACAAAACAGGAGACCTGTCCCTCCTCGTTTTGGCGCAAGCCTACACCAAAAAGAAACTGGAATTGATACACCGGATCGACCGGCCTGCCAGCGGCGTGGTTTTGTTTGCGAAAAGCAAAAGTGCACTGGCACACCTCAACGCTCAGTTTCGGAGCAATTATTCCGATCCCTCGAATAGCGGGGTGAATCCGGTAGAAAAAACTTATCTGGCCATTGTAAAAAACAGACCTGCAGAAGACTGCGGTACCCTCGTACATTACTTGCGTAAAAACCAGGAACAAAACCGCTCGGTAGCTTACGATAAAGAAGTTGCGCACAGCAAAAAGGCTGAATTATCGTACCGGCTACTGGGTAGCAGCGACCACTACTACTTGCTGCAAATCGAATTGCACTCCGGCCGGCATCACCAGATACGTGCCCAACTGGGTGCCATCGGTTGCCCGATAAAGGGAGATGTAAAATACGGTTTTAAGCGCGCCAACGCCGACCGGTCAATCCACCTCCATGCCTGGAAAATGAGCTTTCAGCACCCCATTGCAGAAACACGGGAACATATTGTTGCGCCTATGCCTGAGGGTCCACTGTGGGATTTTTTCGGAGAGTGCGTAAGTTAAACAATAAACGAGTGCGTGACAATCCTCTCCTGCCGAAGGGCGGGAATCGCTGTAATAATTACCGCGAAGACACGGAGACACAAACCAGCTCCGCCACAGGCGGGGGATTCACACCTGCCGACAGGCAGGGAGAAAATCTCCGTGTAACTCTGTGCCTTAAAGTCTTCGTGGTGAGAAATTCTGCTAAAATGACACACACTCACAACAAAAAATCATGTCAGAAGATTTACATCAAAAAAGAACAGACATCAACGAATTGGGTGAATTTGGCCTAATCGAACACCTTACCAGCGATTTTGCCGACAGGCATAAAAGCACCGTCAAGGGCATAGGCGACGATGCGGCCGTTATTCAAACAGGTGATGACCTAACAATAGTATCTACAGACCTGCTGGTGGAAGGCATCCACTTCGACCTGATGTACACCCCGCTCAAACATCTGGGCTATAAGGCAGTGGTGGCCAACATCTCTGACATTTGTGCGATGAACGCAGAGGCGCGGCAGATCACGGTATCCATTGCCATTTCCAACCGGTTTTCGGTAGAGGCTCTTGAAGAGTTTTACAGCGGCATCAAGGCGGCTTGCGATTACTACCGTGTAGACCTTGTTGGGGGCGACACAACTTCTTCAACCAAAGGGCTCCTCATCAGCGTGACGGCTATTGGTGTGGTCAGCCCCGACAAGGTCGTTTATCGCAGCGGTGCAAAAGAAGGAGACCTGCTCTGCATCTCCGGCAACCTCGGCGCGGCTTACCTGGGGCTCCAAATCCTGGAAAGAGAAAAACAGCTTTACCTTTCTAACCCCGGCATACAACCCGACCTGGAAAACCAGGCCTACCTCGTAGGGCGACAACTCAAACCGGAAGCCCGGGTGGATATGATCGAATTTTTTGAAAAAAGTAAATTGATACCTACCGCCATGATCGACATCTCCGACGGGCTGGCCTCGGAAGTGTTTCACCTTTGCAAACAATCGGGGCTGGGAGCCTACGTCGAAGAATCAGGCATCCCGATCCATCCCGAAGCAGAGGCCATGGCTTTAAAATTTCAACTCGACCCGGTTACTTGTGCGTTGAGCGGCGGGGAGGACTACGAACTCTTGTTTGCCGTCGACCCAAAAGACATCGACAAGGTGAAATACCTACCAGATCTGTACATCGCCGGAGAGATGGTGGCGCGGGACGAGGGCGTTAAGTTGCACACAAAAGGGGGGAATATCCATCCGTTGAAAGCACAGGGGTGGCAGCATTTTTTAGGTTTATGGTACACGGTTTACGGTACCTGCTCAACATTCTTTTTATTTTACTGTTGTAGTTATTTTTATCACTTTCGTAAAACAAAAACAATGAGCAAGAACATCCTAATCACCGGTGCCAGTAGCGGCATTGGAGAAGCTACGGCCAGGCGGTTGGCCAGCGAAGGGCACAACGTCGTATTGATGGCCCGCCGGAAAGAACGGCTGGAGTCTCTGAAAAGCAATATTGAAGCGGAAGGCGGGAAAGCCTTCATCCACAGTTGCGACGTCACGGATTTTGAAAAGGTAAAGGCAGAAGTGGCCGCTATTGTCAATCACCTGGGGAGCATTGACGTGGTGGTCAACAACGCCGGACTGATGCCGCTGTCTTTTTTCAAAAACGGCAAAATAGAGGAGGCCAACAAGATGGTTGATGTCAACATCAAAGGGGTACTCAACCTGATCTATGCCGTACTGCCCGCTATGATCGAAAACAATAAGGGTCATTTCGTCAACGTTTCTTCCATAGCTGGCAAACTGGTGATGCCTGCCGGTGCCGTTTATTGCGGAACCAAATTTGCCGTGCGCGCCATCAGCGAAGGCCTCCGTCAGGAAATGGCGATGGACAAACGCAACATCCGCGTGACCGACATCCAACCCGGCGCCGTTACTACCGAACTAATGGGCACGATCACCGACTCCGATGCCATATCCATGTTCCAAAGCTGGGAACCATTCGAGTTTTTAAACGCAGATGACATTGCCAGAGGGGTTGCCTACGCCATCAGTCAGCCTGATAATGTGAACGTAAATGAATTGACCATCCGGCCTACTCAGCAAACAATGTAAAATTATTGTTAACAACAACATTATTTTTTTTAATACAAACTAAATATCATTATGACCAATTTAGAAAAACTGCAAGACCTTTACGCCAAGATAGGCCAGGGAAAAGCAATGGAAGGTTTTGAAGCCTACTATGCCGACAATGTAAAAGTGATTGAACCCAACGGCGAAGTCCGGGATGGAAAAGAAGCACAACGACAAGCCATCAACCAATGGTTTGGGATGATCCAGGAAATGCATGGCGGCGGTTCCGGCAACGCTATGACCAGTGCCGACGGCAATACGACTTCCATTGAGTCGTGGTTCGATAATACCTTCAAGGATGGCAACCGCGTCAAAATGGAAGAGGTGGCCGTACAGAAATGGGAGAATGGCCAGATCGTTGAAGAGCGATTCTACTATAATATGCCGGCTTCTGTAGCGTCGATGGAGCCTCCTAAGTAGTGGGGGGTGTCAGACCGCTGCGCTGGCAGACTCTTTAGTGCGTTAAGTTGTTTTTTGAGAGAGGGGTCTGGCTTCTGATTGTTAGCGGGTCATCAGGCCCCGATTCGTATTGATGGCCCGCTAAGGCTCGCTCGAAAAATAAATTCCGTTGTCTTTGAAATAACGTGCAAATAAGCGATTGATAATGAGCGTTTTGTACGTTATTTCAAAGATTAAAAAAAGGAAGTTATTTTTTGAGCTTTACTAACTTAGTAAAGTTCGAGAAAAAATCTTTGTCACTACTCCCTCAGTTTTAGGTGGGAGGTGGTCCATTCATACCCAAACGGCAAATACTTCCTTGTCGTTGAAGTGAATGGTTTTCTTTCGCCAGGTTTTTACTGTTCGATATTCGAAAATAAGGAGAAATCCTTTTTTCAGGTTTTGCCGGTCGAGGTAATCGCTCAATTGCCGGAGGCCAGCTTGGTGGTATTTGTCGCCGTACCAACGTTTTAGCTCTACGACGTATTTGTGTTGGAAATAGGTGATGACGACGTCCAGCCGCTTTTCTTCAGAAATCTGTGGTTCTTTAAAGTCGTGTCCCTTGCCATTGATGATGGGTTTGAGGAAAGCAAGAAATATTAGCCGCCATTCTCTTTCCAGGAAAGGTTGGTCTTTTTGAGAATGCTGTTCCTTCATGTATTGCTGAAACTTGACCAGTACTGCTTCCAGATCGAGTTGGTTGTTTTCTTTTGAAAAGGAAGTAGGGAATACCTCTCTGCGCTGCTGCAAATAACGGTTAAATGTTTTAGCCGTCATATAGTTAAACAGGATCTGTTCGTATATTCGGTTGTGAATTTTGAGGCGGCCATTTTGTTTGAAAATACCGTACAACCTGCCGATGCTGGCAACCGGTTCGTGCGGATCGAAAGGCACTTCTACCCCATTGATGATGATCTCGTAGGCAAGTTGGTACAAGTCGGGATTGTTTTCCAGGTTTTTTATCAAGCTGTCGAAATTGGTATTGTTTTCTTTCAACAATATGTTTGTGGCCTGTTCTAAGTCCTTTAGTGTCCAGCTTTTATCTTTTTTGGCGGGCAACAAATCCTCTGCGACAATTTTGCAGAGTTTGCTTATCAAAAACGGATGTCCGGCAGTGTAATAGTAGAGGTTTTCCGAAAGGGAAGATACATCCAACAATACATTTTCAGCGGCAGCGTATTCCTCCAGCATTGGGGCGATTTCACTAGCATTAAAACTCATATCCACTTTGAAATCGGAGGCAATATTCCAGGGGCTGTTGTACTGAGCTTCCTGCGTTGAGCGTACTTTTTGATTTTAGCGTTTTAATATCGTGAACACCAGCCAGGACAATGCTGTGAAAGGTGGCGTGGTGTATTGCAAACCGGTCGAGGTATTTGGTGCGCAGCATGCCCAGGAAGTTGAGAAATGAAGTGAAATGGCTGCTGGCATCCACTTCGTCGATCAACAATACCATTTTTTTGTCTGATCCGTTTGCCAGTTGAGAAATGGCATCCGAAAGGGCGTCCATATTTTGAATTCCGGGGATCAATTGTTTTACCAAATCGGCCAGTTGAGTGTCGATGGCCCGGATGGTTTTTTCCAGTTGCCCTGCAAACATATTTGCGAAAGCCCCGTCTGTTTTGTGCCATTGTCCGTCGATTCCCTGAAAATTCAATCGGATAGGAAGGTAGGCATCCATCTCTTTAAGCGCCTCGCTGAGAAAATGCAAGATGGTGGTTTTTCCATATTGCCTGGGGCGGTTGATGGTGAATTACTTTCCTTTTTGCACCATCTCCATCACCGTTGCCAGTTTGGCGCTATTGTCCATCAGATAATGCAAGTGCGGATAGCAGACACCGGTGATGTTGAATTCTTTATCCATTGTGGCAAATATACCAAATTGTCAGTCGATATTCCCAGTTGTCAAAAAGTTGTTAAAATAGATTCTCCTCGTACAATTGGCGCAGATAACAGTATCTTGCTATCAAAAACGGCAATGAATTTCACTTTCCAACCCACCGTATTATTGTATTCGACTTTCTTTCTAACCGGGCTGTTGGCCTGTGGACTTACCAACTGCCATTCGGCAGAAAAGCAAAATAACAAACTGATCGTCGTTCACGCCAGAGGACTTTCCCATTCCGGCCTGATGGACTATCTTGATCGACCCGGCCAGACGGGCAGTGGCTTTTTCAAAAAGGCTCAGGCAAGTGGTGACCTACATCCGTTGCGTCCCATCACCAACGCCGTAACGATCTGTAACATCGCCTCTTTCGAAACCGGCACTCTCCCTGCCGAACACGGCATCGTGGGGCATACATTTGGCTCGACAAAAAATAATTTTGAGGCGCCCATCAGTGGCTTTTCTCAAAAAATGGAACGGGAAACCTATTGGGAAAAGGCCGATAAAGCTGGGTTGAAGGTATTGAACGTGGGTGCCCTGATCCTTCACGGAAAATACGACAAACACCAACAGGTCGATTGCCTGGCCCAGGGAAGTCACCAGCAGGCAGGGAAGAAAATAAAATTGATACCCAACACTCCAGGCCGCTCGTCGACAGCGGTACCTTTTATTGCCCTATCCCAAAAGGATCAAGGTGATGAAGGCCAGATTTTGCTAAATGACAGTACCTCTGTATTCGTTTACGCAAATAAAGATACTGACCCCAACACGTTGATTTTTGACACCGACTCTGACGACACCAACGGCAATCTGGGCACTTTGCTAAAAGGGGGCTGGCTCGAAGGTCCAAACGGGAACTGTTCAGAATTTGCGCAAAGCACTTCGCGTAAAGTGGATTTCCAACAATGTAGACACGGTCCAACTATACATTCGCTCCTCTTTCACAAACCGGGGGTTCCCTTCCTCTTTTGTACAGGAAATCGACGCAGAAGTAGGCCCCTCAAAAGGCTGGCCCGACATCCCCTCTTTTTCCAATGGGCAGATCACCGGGCAAACCCTGATCGAGGAGATAGACACAGAGATGGATTTCGTAATGGACGTTTTCCAATATGCCAGTGGTAAAAAGGATTACGACCTGATCGTTGTCGACTATCCGCTAATGGACCGATATGGCCACTCATTTCAACGATTGCTTGAAGATGGTGACCATTCCGATGTCCAACAACGATTTCAACAACATTTTCGTGCTGCCTACAATCGCATGGATACCGATTTTACAACCCTGCTCCAATTTGCCGAAAGGCAAGGCTACCAACTACTCATCGCCTCGGGACATGGCTTTTCGCCCATTCATACTTCCATCAACCTTAACAAGTTGATTACGGAGCAGGGTATCAACGCCACCAGCGACAGCATTGCCTGGGAAGCCAGGGGGTTTCCGGGAAAGGTATCCGGTCACATTTATCTCAATCCGAGCCTGAACAAGGAGGAAAAAAAGGAGATCGGTGATCGGCTGGTAAAACTATTTGAGACGTTGAAAGACCCCGGTTCCGGGGCTTCCGTTGTCGAAAAGGTCTATACGAAACAGACATTACCGGACATTGGAATGAACCACCCGCGGGCTGGAGATCTATTTGTTTTGCTTCGGTCGGGATATGTTTTTCAGCGGGCATTTTTTTCAGACCAACCGGTTTTTGATGTACCGGTTTTTAAAGGTGATCATGGATATTCGTTGGCGCATAAGTCATCGTTTGGCGTATTCATCGGACAAGAAGTGTGCAATCAATGTGCCACTACAGATATAGCCAACATAGTGTTAGAGAGCTTAGGAGTGCCTCAATAATTGACTGGGTTATATGGTTTACCTCCCAACCGATTCTTCCAGTTCTCCCATCTTCTTTTCCAGCAATGGAATGAGAAAATGACCGGGCTGGTTTCTATCCACCAAATAGGCCCGACCTTTTGCGTATTGCGCCAGGGCTATTGCTTTTTTGTCTTTTTTCTCCTGTACTTTACCTGTGTGGTAATATCCGAAGGGTACCAATCGGTGTACTTCATATTGGATGGCTTTTTCCAGTGCGGAATCGTAATCTTTTTCTGCCTGGGCAATGTCGCCTCCGGTATATCTTATGTTTCCCATATGAAAAAGGGATTCGAGATAGTAGTCTACTTCATTTTTGACCGGACCGGTCTCCACCGCTTTTGCGTAATGATGAATGGCGAGCGAATCCCGTTTTTCTTCTTCGTAGATAGCACCCATCAGCCAGTTGGCCTTCAACTGGAGGGCGGAAGGCACCGATTTTTCATCTAAAATCTTAGCAATTGTTTGTTTTGCTGAATCGCGCATTCCATCATTGGCCAGCGAAAATGCTTTTAGCCAACGGTGCATGCCGGAAGCTGGCGAAGTATGAACCTCCGCTAGTAGTTGGGTTACTTTGGCTTGATCTTCTTTGAGGAGTTGCCATTCTGTTTCCAGAAGTAAAATTTCATTTGCCCCTTTCTTATCATTGCTTTCCGTAGCTTTTGAAAAATGTGTGCGCATTGTTTTTGCGAAAAGTGTATCAGTCCGGTAGGCACCATCGTATTTTAGCTTTACAAATTGGTCAACTAATGGAGTCAACGCAACGCTGTCTGTTTCCTCATTTTGGGGCGACGAACAGGAAGATGTCATTGCCAAAGATACGAAGAGGATTACCGCTTTGAAAAACGGACGTAATTCGGATAGTTGGATTTTTTTCATAGAAATTGGTTGTAGTGATATTAAAACAATCAGGATTTGATATTGCCAAATAGTTGCTCCGACAATATATTTTCAATAACTTGCAAGTAAGCACTGCTGCTCCATTTATCAAACGCAAAAGAACCTGTATTTATTTAAAACGCCTATATCATGCATTCAGCCACTGCCATCGCTCCCGACACCCGCACCAATGAAATACAGCGAATATTCGACCTTCAAAAAAAGCATCAGTTCGAGGTGGGCAATACCACCTCTTCGCAGCGGGTGAAAAAGCTGAAAAAGCTGCACCGAACCATTCTGAAGTATCGCCCCCGGATCAAAGAAGCGCTGTATACGGATTTTCGGAAGCACCCCAGCGAGGTGGATTTGACGGAAGTCTATCCCGTCACCAGCGAACTCAAACATGCCACCAAACACCTTCATTTGTGGATGAACAAACAGCGGGTCGGCACGCCGTTATCGCTGTTGGGGTCGAGCTCCCATATTCGCTATGAGCCAAAAGGGGTGGTGCTGATCATTTCGCCGTGGAATTTTCCGTTCAACCTGACGTTTGGGCCTTTGGTAGGGGCGGTGGCGGCGGGCAATGCCGTCCTATTGAAACCGTCGGAGCACACCCCGCATATTTCGGCTTTGATGAAGGAGATCATCGGCGAAGTGTTTGACGAGCATGAAGTTGCTCTGGTAGAAGGTGGGGTGGAAACGTCGACGGCACTCCTGGCACTGCCGTTCAACCACATCTTTTTTACGGGTTCGCCCCAGATAGGGAAGGTGGTGATGGCCGCTGCGGCGAAACACCTCACTTCTGTGACTCTGGAACTGGGTGGGAAATCGCCTACCATTGTGGACAAAACCGCCAATATCAACAAGGCGGCTCGACGCATCGCCTGGGGGAAATACATCAACAATGGACAAATTTGCATTGCCCCGGATTACGTCTTCGTTCACGAAAATAAAAAAGAAGCGTTTATAAACGCCGTAAAAAAATGCCTTCAACAGTTTTACACTGAGGATGCTTCCAAAGAATCGTCGTACAACCGGATGGTCAATAACCGCCACTACCACCGGGTGAAAAATTATATAGAAGACGCGGTAGAAAAGGGAGCGAACCTCGAAGCGGGTGGCCAGTGTGACGACGATGAAAACTTTATCGCTCCAACAGTGATGACCGATGTATCGAAAAATACGGAATTGATGACCCATGAAATTTTTGGTCCGGTATTACCGGTTTTCTCCTTTACCAACATCGACGAAGTGATCGACCAGATCAATGCACGGGAAAAGCCATTGGCCTTATATATTTACAGCAGCAGCCGGAAAACCATCAACCACATCCTGGCCAATACGAGGGCAGGAGGGGGGTGCATCAATCATTGCGGGGTGCATTTTTTCAACAATAATCTTCCGTTTGGCGGTTCCAACAACAGTGGTATCGGAAAGGGGAACGGTTTTTATGGTTTTCAGGCCTTTTCCAATGCCCGGGGGATTTTGAAACAGCACGTTCCCAATGCTTTGGAATTGTTGATGCCGCCGTATAACGATTTCAAACAAAAGTTGATTGATTTGACTATTAGGTGGTTTTAGAGGGCACCCTTTACTGTTACACGAATAGTGGTTCGGGGTTCCTGCCTGGCATTGAAACCCCTGTATCGGAACTCCGGCCAGAGGCCGCCACCTTAGTCGGCCTACAAGTAGATCCCGATAGGGATTAGGACAACATTTCAACTAAGGCTCGCTCGAAAAATAAGGGTTTTACCATCCCGCACCCCATGAAGGACGAATTGCCTTCATAGCAGGCTAACCATGAATGGAACGCTGCCCACTTTTCCGGGCTGATGGCGGGTGGGGTTATCTTCAAGGAGTGGGGGTGCCTGCCTACTCGCAAGGCTCCCCTTGCATGCAGGCGCGCAGGGAAAATTAAGTACTCCCTATGATTTGTCTAAGAACAAAAATTTTTCGCTCATTTCCCAACAATAGTTTTTCAAATAAGGCCCGATGCAAGTCCTCAACATTCATACCCGCATTTTGGATCAGCCGTTGAGTAAGGTTGTAGCATTGATGGAGACGCTCTCCACTCAGAATGACCGCATTTGGCCCCGTGAGAAATGGCCTGCTATGCGATTTCCGGAAGGGATCAAAAAAGGCGCAACCGGCGGGCATGGCCCGATAAGGTATACCGTCGAGGCTTACGATCCCAGTACCGCTATTCAATTTAGGTTTTTCCGCCCGGAAGGATTTAAGGGGATCCACAAACTGGAAATCCATCGCCTGAACGACCATCAAACCCAGGTGAAACACACCATCGACATGACTACCAACTTTAAGGGTACCGTCCTTTGGGTGCTGGGCATACGCTGGCTGCACGACGCACTCCTGGAAGACGCCCTCGACAAGATGGAAAACCATTTGACGGGGTCTAACAAGAGGACGAAATGGAGCGTTTGGGTGAAAATGTTGAGGGGTTTGTTGAAGGGGTGATGGTTGATGTGTTACTATTCCAAGCTAGGCAAGTGCGATGCGTCTATTCCTGCTCAAAAAGGTCATCCAAAGTCAGCACAACGTCTATCAGGCCAGGATGATATTGGTTGGGATTGATTCCAAAGGTGGTGATCATGGTGAGAAAAACCTGTTTGGTCGTTTTGGTGGTTTGTTTGAAAATGGCCGATTTGTTTCTCAGGGCCATAGCCATTCGTTTGTCGATGGAGAAAGGTGCGTTATAACATTTCATTTCACAAATATTTATGACGTGATCGTTTCGGTCGATCAGCAGGTCAATTTGAGTTCCTTCTTCCCGGTCGTTTCCCTTTTTGACAAAAGTGCTGGCGTTAGTATATACACCGGAGATGCCGAGGGCTTTTTTGATCTGCGGCAGGTGCTTCAGGCAGATACTTTCAAAAGCATAGCCCGACCAGCTTTTGTAGGGCTGGGTTTGTTGAAGTTGTTGCCAGATGCCTTTTCCTTCTGATTTGTTGTGTTTGATAAACTGCAAATAAAACAGGGAATATTCATCCGTCAGGCGATACAAGCTGTCTTTTTTCCTTTTTCCGAAAGGATAATATGAAGTGATAAAACCAGACTGGGTCAACTCCTTCAATATTTTGGTGGTGCCTCCACCCTCCGCCAGATTGGTAGTCTGCAAAATTTCAGAGCGGGTCAGCCCTTTGTGTTTTTTACTTAGTGCCTGTACAACTTCCAGATGCGACTCCGGGTTGTCGAACAATGCCCCGTAAAGTTTGGAAAACTCATCCTGCAATAATCCGTTTTTGGAAAAGCAAATCTGATCGATATTTTGAGCGGCACTTTTGCCTCCCTCTACTGCTTCGAGGTAATGGGGAATACCTCCCATTGCCATATAGAGGTGCAAGATTTGGTATCGATCAAAGTTGAAGTTTTTAGTTCTTAAAAAGCGTTCTGTTTCCGCCAGATTCAACGGACTCAGATGTATGCGTTTTGTAATTCTATTGTGGAGTCCTCCTTTATGATGTACAACATTTTTTATCATCCAGGAGGCAGCCGACCCACAAATGACAACCACGATATTTTTATCGACAGCCCAACTGTTCCAGAAGAAGCTGAATCCTTTCAGGAATCCGGATTTGTGCGTAGCCAGCCATGGCAACTCGTCTAAAAATACTACTCCTTTTTTGGATGACAATGCTTGTTTTTTTTCCAGCAATTGAGCTAAAAGATGGAAAGCCCTCATCCAGTTTTTGGGCTCACCTCCCAATACTGCGTTTTTAAAAAAACGGGATAGCTGAAGCGTAAAGTTTTCCAACTGCTCCTTTCGAGTAGCTTTCTGTACTCCGGTGATTTCAAAGTCGATCATCTCTTTGTACACCGATTTTACCAAAAAGGTTTTACCCACTCTCCGCCTGCCAATAACAGATACCAACTCTGCCTTGGGAGAATTCAGAGCTTTTTCCAGGATTTGCCGTTCTTCTTCTCTTCCAATTAAAGGATTTTCTAACATGCGTTTTAAAATTTATCGCTCGCGGAATCGCACAAATATAGACAGATTCCGCGAACAATAAAATTTATCACTCGCGGAATGTAGAAAAAAAAAGTGTATTCCGCGAGGGATCGATCTTTTAGTAACAACAAAAAATTAACGTTTCGATTTGCCATCGCAATTTTTTGATTGTAACGACCTCAAGACACCCTGAGCCTTTTGGGCAAATGGATGGTTTTTATTAGCTGCAATACTTTTAATCAAAAGTTTTGCCTGCATTGTCTTTCCAATAAGCCAGTGCTACACCATAAACCCCAAGCAGCCCACCCTCACCACGAATAAGACAGCCCCACCCCTGCACCGATGACGTTCAGTTTTTTGGTGGTCACGCTATTAAAACCGACACCGTCTACAGTACCCGTCTCTTCCATGTCGAGGGTTCCGTTCATATAATTTCCGTAAAGGGCCAGGGCCAGTTTTTCATTTAGTACGTATTGGACGTTCAGGCTTCCGCCAAAAAAGAAGGAGGGGACTACCCGTGTGGTGGTGGCGATTGCATCGGTCTGCCGCTCTTTCATAATGCCTGGTATGGTAACCCAGTAGACCCGTGGCGAAACGGAAAACCGCAACCGCTCGGTGTATTTGCCAAATGAAATGCCCACAAATGGATTGACAAAAGGCCGGAAGCCGTCCAGTTCGGGCAGATAAACGGCATTGATGCCCACCTCTCCGCCGAACCCACCCGGGTTGACTACGGTATACCGCAGCTCCAGGTCGACGCCATTGGATACGCCGTCGTCCTTTTCGATAAAGGTAGCGACGCCGGGTTTGAAGTCGAGGTAGGAATGGAGGCGGCGAGTTCCCGATTGGTGTGAATGGCTTTCATCGTTGTAGCGGAGTAAGGCCCTTTGGAGGGAATCGATTTCCAGTTGGAGGGCCAGTATGACGGCTGTTTTTTGTTCGGTGGTGTTTTTCTCCTCTTCCAGCAGTTGGTGGATTTTTTTCAGCTCCCGTTCCCTGGAATGGAGGATGACCTCCGTTTCGTCGAGTTTGCGTTGTAGCTTATACAGCGTCGGGTCGGCGCTGGAAGTGGAAGGAGTGGCCGAGGAGGATGTTTCGGGAGTAGGGATGTATGCTGTCGTTGTGGTGGTGTCGGGGTCTTCTACCAGCGCGTCGAAGGGCGAGGGTTCCATCGTATCTGTGGGTTCATTTTCCGTGACAACGGGCTCTTCCAATACAAAGATTTTAGCGGTTTTGATGTAGCCCGTTTTCCCGTTGAGGACGACGTTCGACCACCATTTTTCGGAAGAGATCAGTTGGCCGGTTTGGCCGGGTTTGGCCCGAAATATGATGGCGCTTTTGCTGGTTGCTTCACTACGCAGGGAAGTGCTTTCCAGGACTTCAAAGTTTTGGGCGCAGATAAATGCAGGGATTAAAAGGACGAGTAGAGAGATTGGATATCGCATTAACCGGGGGTTTTTAGGATGTTAGAAAATTGGATTATGATGTTCCCGAAACGAGTTCGGGACAGGTTTGGTGGACTGGCTTGTCTACCGACAAGCAAATTACTGATGCTCCTTCTACGTGTAAGTTGTATTTTTCGGATGATTTTTTTCAAATGGAGCATTGCTGGCTAGCGGGCGCACCTATTCAACATATAGCACCGATAGACCAACGCGGAGAAATATAAACTATTTTTTGAATGTGTTGTTGAATGCGACTTTTGACTGATTTTGTACTAAATGGCCTGGTGTGTAGCCCCCCCCTCACCCCTTCAGCAACTTTTTATACCGCCTTTGAAAAGCCTGCAAATAATTGCGCTTGGCTTTGGGGCTGAGGTAAGAGGCATTTACTAACTCAACCACCCTGTCGGCTTTTGAAAGCATGATGTCAAAAACGGCATCTCGTTGGCAAGAGCGCAATGACGCCTGTTCGGCCAGTGTAATAAACTGTGCTCATATACTTCCTTTAGAGTGTGATTTGGGCGATCCTCACCGGTGTACAAACCGTACAGAACCATTATTCCCCCGATCCACATCCAAACAAAGCCAATGCGGATCAATGACAAAGGAGTCCGTGCTTTTTTCGCGACGGAGCGTAACCGAAGTTTCATTTCCCGTAAGGTAGACGGCATCGACTTTTACCAACTTGCCCTCTTCGTTTATCTGCCCGATTTCAACGACTTCCTTTTCGGCAAGGGCAATGGTTTTTCCACGGTCAAATTTCTGGATACGGATAGCCAGTTCTGCTTCATGGCCTGATAGGGCCTGTGCCGACACGAGTTCAAAATCGTAGTGAGTCGTCGATTCAAAAAGGTCAATGATCAGGTGGTGGTATTCCGGTGGAGTGTTTGCTCGCAAAAGTTGAATGAAGTCAGCGGTAGTGGGATAAGCATTCGGTTCGGCGCGATAGGTTTCCATAAATGTACGAAGTACCCCGATCATTTTGGCCTGACCGATGTAATGCGCCAGGGTATTGAGGGCTATGGTGCCTTTGCCATAAGAGATGTACTCTTGTCGTGCTGCTACCGCGTTTAATGGCAGTTCTGTTTTTGTTTCTTTTCTTTTGCCCTTCCAGTAGCGGCGGTGTTGTAATTGAAGAAATTGGTCGGCCAAATCTTCACCCAACTTTTCGCGGTAAACGCAGAGGGTGATGTATTCCGTAATGCTTTCGGTCAACATTTTGGCACCTTTTGCCCTGGCGGGCATCACCTCATTGCCAAACCATTGGTGGGTCAACTCGTGCGCCATGACGTAGAACGGTAAATTTAGTTTGTCTGCCATAGCTTGTTCGTTGATCGTGAACAAAATTTCCGACGAAGGAATATTATTGGCGGTCAGAGTTGCCGAAAAACGCTCTTCAGTATGTGGAAACTCAACGATCCGAATCGGCTGGTTGGGGTAAGGGCCAAACCATTTTGCATGAAAATCCAATGCGGCTTTGAGGCCGTCGATCATAGACGAAATGTTGTGGTGATGGTTTTGAACTGCATAAGATTTTATCAGGACGCCCTGGTGGGTTGTTTCCGTTTTTTGAAAAGTTCCGGAGTGAAAGGAGAAGTTGAATTTTACCGGCTCTTTGGTTGCATAAACAAAATAGCTTCTTCCATCTTTGACAACCTGAGAAATCAGGCTGCCCGGTGCAATGGCTTCCTGATCGGCGGATGTAGAAATGGCCGTGCGCAAGGTGACTTTATCTGCATCTTTGTTGAAATAGTGGTAGCGGCCCGTCTCCGGATGACCGGCCGCTGGCAGTTCATCTTCAAACTGGTATTCGAGTCGGGGCAGGATGTCATGTTTGAGGAAGGTGCCGTTGTACAGCACGTTGTTGTTTTTAGTGAAAACGGTATTGGGCAGGCTTTGAATGTGGAAATGCAATTGCATGGAATCACCCGGCTGCAAGGGCTTGCGAAGTTTTAAAATATTGTACTTGAGGAGTGAATCCCGGTCAATTAGCGTGGCCTCTCTGTCCCAGTTCAAACGGGTTCTTTCATCGAATCCGGTGCGTATCAACAAGGTGTCGAGTGCAGTTGCATTTTTGTTTACCAAAAAGTAAGTGCCGCTGGCCTGAAACCTGTTTTCACGGGGATACAAATCCAGCGTTAAATCAATGGCCTTGATTTTAGGTGGCGGAAGCCGGGCATATTCTTTCCACCGGTTTTTAAAATGGTCGAGGTGTTGTTTCCATTGTTGGGAAGACAAATCGACGCCGACCGATGCGTCCTCCTGACGGTAAATATTGAACCCCAAAGTGAAGAAGCCAAATGCTGATAACAATAAAATTACAACAATCGGTTTAGTCGCCAACGTTATGGCCTGGTTCACGCGATTTATGAAACCTCCTGCCACTCCTCTGTTCCACAACAAAAAGGTCAGCAGCAATAATAGAATCGACAAGGCCGACCAATACCCCATCACCTGGAAAAACCCGCTCAACTGTTCGCCAAAGCCATTGAAATCGCTGTACACCAGGTCGGGCATTTTATTGAATTTCAACAGCCGGGTGGTCATGCCAAATTGTTCCAATCCGTCCACGCCAAACCAAAGTAGCAGCAACAAAAACAGCCCGGTAAAAAGATGCGGGACCAGGGTGTAAACGAACAAACTGGCGATGGCCCAGATCAACAAAAACGGCAGGTACAAAACGAATAATTGAAAACAATACAACCCCCATTCGAAATGGTAGTAGCCACTGAAACATTGTATGGCTACTCCACAGATCAGGAATAAACACAGCAGGGTGATTTGCATGCCGGCAAGTGCCGCCAGTTTGGTGCCCAATAGTTGCCAGGACGACACGGGTGTGACATCGACCAAACCATTCATTTGGCTACTTCTGGTTTTGTGTACCAACAAGCCACTGAAAATAAAGGTGGCAAAAAGAATAAGCAAAGAGTAGATCTTCAGCGGAGCCCCAATGAGGATGCGGGTAAACGGCAGGAGGTTGAATTCGCCGGTATGGGTAACGCGCAATTGAATAAAGAAAATCGTCAAAATACCAACGCCGGTCAAAACGAAAAACTTCCAGTCTTTGAGGATCGACCAATAGTCGTAACGCGCTAAGTAGTGAAACGATTTTATTTTTCCCGAAAGGGAGAAATCGAACGATACTGTTCTTGGGGCTTCGCTGGTTTTCTTTGTTTTCCCAATCTGCTTTTTTCTTTTCCCCCGACCCGGTCGCTGCCAAATGGGGTGGTAGTGAAAATCGAATTTTCGATAATACGCGCCAAACACCGCTAATGAAATGGCCAGCCAAAACAGGCGGTTGAAAACAACGAGCTGATTGACTGGTATGGCACCGGCGTTGCGGAGGTCGAGGTCCCAGTCGAGGGTAGCCAACTGAAAGGCATTTTGTCCGAAAGGATCGAGCAAACCCAATAAAAAGGTGTTGGAAAATAAAACGTTTTCAATAATTAATTGGAAGAGCATCAATAGACCCACCAAAATGAATCCCGAAAAGATGTTGCGGGTAACCCCGACGATGGTAAAAACCATCAACCCCACTATGATGACATTGGGAAGAAGATACACGCCGAAAGCGATCAGGTAAGCCAGGGGATTGAACTGGCCGATCCGTGGGTTGGCAGGCCCAACGAACAACTCTCCGGCCAATATGCCCGCGCCCAATGCCAAAACGATCAATGCCATCGACAAAAAACCGCTCACCGCCTTACCCAAAAAATAATCCTTCTTGCCGATGGGGTAAGCGTACAGGATGGCGTAGGTCTTCGTATTGTAATCCCTGTAAATCGTGTTACCCACGATCACCGGAAGGAGGAATGCAATCATTTTGAAAAAGAACAACCCGACAAAACTCAACTCGAATGGCGTGTTGAGGATACTCCATTTTTGCTCCGTTGCCGGTGGGCCATCGAAGTAGCCGGCTGTACCGATCATCATGACGAATGCCAACAGCAAAAAGGCAGTATTGAACCCGTAAAACAATAAGGAACGGAGCCACTGCTTTAATTCGTATTGAAAGATGGATTTGAACATGCTGTTGTAGGCTTTGCGTTAATTTGAGTGCATGACATACCTGTTGGCAGGCGGGTTAGCGGAGCCTCTCACCACGACTTGTCCCGAACTTGTTTCGGGAAAGACTCCAACCTGCCTGACGGCAGTCCGTGTGTTCCTACCGGTCGGCGGGCTAGGTGTGTTTATTGTTGCAGCGATTCCCGCCTGGTGGCCAGACATGTTTGTCACGCACTCCGTAAATTTTGAAAAAAACCACCGATTTGTTTTTTATTTTAAAAATTTTGTTTTATATTTGTGCCGATTCGACATATATGTTTCAACGGTTTAAGAATTCTTTATATCCTGAAGGAATGGCTCTCAAAGGAAGGCCATAGGTATGTTGGTTAGTTGTTCTGCGGATTGAGTTCCGGCGGCGGCGGTCTTGAGGGTGGGTCCCACCCTCATAAGAGGGCACCCATCGAAACACATCAAAAAATAATCAATATGAATAATGTGCTTAAATTAATTTCACCCGCCTGGCAGGCTCATTCATGAAGTTTAGCCAGCTTCTGAGAGCCGCAGAATACTTTGCCCGCCAGCGGTTCTCAATTTGAAAATCAATATTTACGTTCTACACAGGGAACTTCGCGGTAGAGGGGCATCAGCACATCAATAATTAGCAAATCAGCAAATTACTTAAATCTAAATTGAGAATTGCTGTTTGCCCGCCCTCAATTAATATACATTCTCGGCTTTGTTGCATGAACATTTTTCCTTTGGCAGAAGGATTAAAAATTTTGTAAAATCATCAAAAACCAAACAGGATTGTTTCATGCAGCAATACCTACATTCTCCTCAAAAGCTCTCACGTCATTTTTCATCATGTTTATTCAACACTAAGAAGTAATAATCTTCCAACTTTGCTTTTACGGCGGTGAAGGTCGGCCCGGGTCGTTCCATAGAAAATACCTTCGTCACCATTTCATTGTTCTCATTGTAGTGGGTGCTGAGTTTTACCCAATTATTGACAACGTTTTGCAAAGTGGTGTGCTTCAAAACACCTTCCCACACTTTCTTTTCCAATTTACTCACTGCCGCTTTGGGTGCGATTTGGCTGAGCAGTCGTCCGTTTTGGATAATCGCCATATCGTTGCACAAGTCGCTCACGTCTTCTACGAGGTGGGTGGAAAAAAGGACGATGTTTTCGCTGCCGATGTTGCGGAGTACGTTGAGGAAGCGGGTGCGTTCTGCCGGGTCGAGGCCGGCGGTGGGTTCGTCGACGATGATGAGTTGGGGGTCGTTGAGGAGTAGTTGGGCAATGCCGAATCGTTGGCGCATGCCGCCGGAAAAGGTGCTGACCCTTTTTTTGCGGACGTTGGTCAGGTTGGTTGCCGCGAGTACTTCATCGATTTTGTAGCTTCGATCCTTCTTTGAGGTGATGCCTTTCAGAACAGCGAAGTATTCCAGCAATTTTGCTGCAGAGTCTTTTGGGTAAACCCCAAAATCTTGGGGAAGGTAGCCCAGTGTTTTTCTAAAACCGATTTTATCTTTGAAAATATCCGCTCCGTTGAAATAGATGGAGCCTGTATCCGGTGCTTGCAAGGTGGCAATGGTCCTCATCAATGACGACTTTCCAGCACCATTTGGGCCCAGGAGCCCGAACATGCCGCTGGTCAGTTCCAGGCTAAGTTGGTCCAGTGCCTTTACACCGTTGGGATAGGTTTTGGAGATATTGTTGACCGATAGGTGCATCTTGGTTTTTCAACAAACCTATTGGAAATGGGAAAGAATTGCTGGTTTTTAGGGTGTCAAAACGTCTCACTGGATGCGGAGACACTGATTTTTTACGATTGGCCTAGCCATTAAGTAATGCTCAAAAAATAACTTCCTCGTTTATGGCTGCCTCTTTTGGCGCTGCACTTCGTTGAAAAGCCTCGCCGATGCTATGGCATCGCCTACGTTTTTCGCCTCGTTCAGCACCAAAATAGACTACCCAAAATCGGGAATTTATTTATTACGCATTACTAAGAAGTGCTAATTACTCTAGTTCTTTAAAATACTGGGCAGGAGAAACGCCTTCACTGGCCTTGAAGGCCCGGTAAAAACTACTCTTTGATTTGAAGCCACAGTTCAATGCTACGCCGGCAATCGAGAGGTGTTGATGGTCTTCGTTGCCGTAGGCTTTTTTGAAGGCCTCGATCCGGTGACGGTTCAGATAGTCGTAGAAACTGGTTTGCAATTTCTGGTTCAGCAGATAAGAAAGTTTTTTTTCAGAGGTGTCGATGGCTTCTGCCAAATCGCGGAGCGTCAGGTTGGGATGGAGGTACAATTGTTGGGTTTGCATCAGGTAGGCCAGTTCGGCGGCTAACCGCGTAGTTTCTGCATCGGTGAGTAAGACAACATTTTGGTATGACGGTCCTTTTCTCCCATCCTGAAGCTGCGACGACAGTTTTTTGATCTTTCTTTGGTTGACAAACCAATCTTTGGCAAACCGGTAAATGAATGAAGCATTCAAAGCCAGAAAAAACGGGCTGGGAGCGCCAAATAAAAAACTGTCTCTCCCGAAAATTATATCCCAAAAAGAAGTCTCCGGAAAATAAAACATATAAAAAAAACATCTCAATATCTCCGGCCCAACGAAAACCAAAAAAGAGTATCCAACATAACGCACCCAGTTTTTCCGATTCAAAAACCTGGGGATCAGCCAGTAAGCATTAGCATAAAAGTAGAGTGGGAAAATAAGGACATTCAATGCCGCAGGGGTGTTTGGCCTCAGACTTGCGTCAAACCAATCTGCTGTCCAGTTCACATTTACGGAAGCAAAGTAGAACAACCAGAAAAGGAGGTGGATGGTGTATTCTGTATGGTTTTTAGTCCAATTCATTCTGAATGATTTATATGCTCACTTACGTTCCCGGAAGGAGGAAGGGATACGAATTTAAAAAAGTCTTGGGTCGACAACAAATAAATTCTACGTAAAAAAGGTACTTGACTGGGAGATGGTTATGAAAGTAATAACAAGAAGTAAAGAGAAAATAAAAAATCCGTTATCTTGCTTATTGAAACTGCCCGTCAACTCCCTATTGACAGGCACTTAACACAATTGAGTTGAAACAAACCAGATAACACCACATGCACAAACAAGCCGTCATCATCATCCACGGAATAGGCGAACAAAGGCCCATGGACACGCTCCGAAGTTTTGTAAAAGTAGTGTGGGAAAACCACACAGAGATTCACTTTCCCGGAAGGCCGCCAAAGACCTATAGCAAACCCGACGATATTTCGGGAAACCTCGAACTCAGAAGACTAACTACCTCTTACAATAAGGCCAATATCCGAACCGATTTTTTTGAATATTATTGGGCGCACATGATGGATGGAAATAAAATCAGCCACATCCTCGCCTGGTTGAAGCGGTTGATTGCAGTGGGTTTTACACACCTTCCCCCGCCCATCAAAAGAGTCTGCTATTTGTTACTCACCCTTCTGATGGTATTCGTGGGCTTCGTTTTTTTGGTGTACCTCCTGCCCTTCAATTACGACATCACCTGGCTGAAATGGCTGGTAGGAACCGCCCTTACCCTGGGCCTGGTGCCCATGCTTTTACGATCAGTAGAAGACTACGTTGGGGATGCCGCCAGGTATCTGGACTCCTCTCCCAAGAACATTCAGCAGCGGCAAAAAATAAGAGAAACGGGCATCAAAATACTGATGGATTTGCACCAATCAGGAGAATACCAAAGGATCATTGTGGTCGGACACAGCCTGGGAAGCGTGATTGCTTACGACATCCTGATCCATGCCTGGCCGAAGTTCGAATCCGTCATTCCCGCCCGCACAAAGCTCCCCAAACTAAACCACCTGCAGGAGCTGATTCGCAACCAACACATTGATCACCATAGCTTCCGGATCGCTCAAAAAGAAGCACTCGAAGAACAAATAGACAAAGGAAACAATTGGCTGGTGTCGGATTTGATCACCCTGGGAAGCCCCCTGACCTATGCCGACATCCTGCTGGCAAGCACCAAAAAAGAATTGGATTTGAAAATAGACCAAAAAGAGTTTCCTACCTGCCCCCCTCAATTAGACAACACCGGGCTGGTCTATTCCGACAAAGTGTCCAAAAACAGATTGTTGACCCACGATGCGCTTTTCGCTTTTACCCGCTGGACGAACATCTATTTTGAAAACAAACGCATTTTTGATGGAGACATTATCGGCGGCCCTTTGTCCCCCCTTTTCGGAAATGGCATCCGGGACATCCCCATCAAAACCACCATGAATGGAGGGCGATTCACCCATACCAAATACTGGACCCAGGACAAAGATCATGCACACATCGATGCACTTAGAAGGGCATTGGATCTGACCTTGGATTTTAAAAGCAAAAAGGACCGTGGCATCGTCGAAATAAAGGGCGATCTGAAGTAGTACCCGGTGCCCCTCACTCCCTCTTCAAACTCTCCACCGGATCAGCCAACGCCGCCCTTACCGATTGTAAACACACAGTTGTAAGCGCCGCCGCCACCACTACAATGCCCGCCACCACAAACACCCACCAACCCATATCGATCCGGTAGGCAAAGTCGTTCAGCCAGTCATTCAAAAAATACCAGGCCAAAGGGGAAGCCACCACCAGTCCGATCAGCATCAGCCGGATAAAATCTTTCGACAACAGTCCTACAATGCCTGTCACCGAAGCGCCCAACACCTTTCTGATGCCGATCTCCCGGGTGCGGTTGGCTGCCGCCAATGCCGCCAGCCCCATCAGCCCCAGACAGGCCAAAAATATAGACAGGCCACCCGCCCAGGCCATGATCCGGCTAAACCGTTCTTCTGTCCTGTAAAATCGGTTGAGGCCTTCGTCGAGAAAACTATACTTGAAGGGAATATCTGGCACTATCTGCGTCCAGTTTTGCTCCAGGGTCGCCAATACCGGGGCCGGGTCGCCCGCTGCTACGCGCACAAAAAACCGGAAGGGGTCGTAGTCGTCGTATTGATGGAACATTTGCGGCTTCACATTTTCCCGAAAGGGGCGAAAATGAAAATCCTTAACCACTCCGACGACTTTGGGCTGGGTACCTTCCTGAAAGTAGCCCGTCAAATCTTGCCCAATAGCGATGTCAGGTGTCCAACCAAAATCGCTGACCATACTTTCATTGATGATTACGGATCGGTTGGCGCCGTCCTGCCTTCCAGGTTCAAAGTGACGACCGGCGATCACCTCCATTCCCATGACCTGGAGGTAGTCGTCGTCGATATAATATTCAAATACTTGCTTGAGTTCGCCTTGGTATTCAAAACCTGCTCTACTCCATCCTTCATCGCCGCCCAATCCCATATCAGAAGCGGCAATACCCAATACTTCCGGGTGGGGAATCATAGCTTCACGGAAACGAGGATAAATCTCTCTGGTATCGGTTTCATCGGCATCAATTACGATGACATTCTCCTTATCGAACCCCGGATATTTGCTGCGCAAAAAATGAAGCTGAGAAAGGATGACCAGGGTAGCAATCACCAACCCCGACGACAACACAAACTGGCTCGTCACCAGCGATTTGGTAAACCAGTTGGTGCCCCCCAGTTTAACCTTGTTTTTAAACACTTCCACCGGCCGGAACCGCGACAGTACAAAGGCCGGATAGCTGCCCGCCAACAATCCCGTGAGTAGGGTCACCCCAACGACCAACCACCCCATTTCAGGAAACTGGCTCAATGAAAAAGAAAGTTCCCTCCCCGCCAATTCATTAAAATAAGGAAGTAAAAAGAAAACCAATGCCAGTCCTATAACAACAGAAATACAACTCAACACCACCGACTCGGCCAGGAACCGCCCCGCCAATTGGCCACTACTACTCCCCACTACTTTGCGGATGCCTACCTCCCGAGCCCGTCCCGCCGAACGACCAATGGCCAGAGTAGTGAAATTGATGATAGCTATGAGCAGCACGCCCGCAGCAATCAGCAGCAGCATCCAGATGTTTTTGGACTCGACGGTGCTGCCCCACACGCCTGTATAGGTATGCATCTCCCGAATAGGCTGAAGCCGATAAGTTACCGGAGGGCCTTCTCCCTTCCAAAGACCTCCTTCCCGGATTTCTTTCTCCTCACCAGGATAGTACTTTTGTCGAAATGATAACAATGCTTTTTCATTGGAAGCTAATCCACTTCCTTCGCGCAATTTGACAAACACAGTAAGAAACGAACTCTTCCAATTGTCCAATCGACGCTGCCCATATCCTGTGCTGGCAAAGTAGTCCATACTCCCCATAATTTGGAACTGCTTGGAGGAATTCGATGGGAGGTTTTCGGCAACGGCCGAGACGATGAAAGGCACAAAGTCCTCTTCGATCTTAATGTCAATGGTTTTACCGGTGGGGTTGCTTTCGCCAAATAATTTCAACGCCATTTCTTCGGTGAGTACCACATTTTTGGGATCAGCGAGCGCCGTTTCCGGCAAACCGTATTTCAACGGAAAGGTCATTACCTCAAACACATTGGGATCGACGTGAGAGACTTCCGCACGCGACGTCACCCCGTTTATTTTGACAAAGCTTTCCCCCCAGGCTTCCTTCCAACGGACGGTGGATGCTACATCGGGAAATTCGGCCCTCAAGGCTGCAGCCAACGGCATGGGCAGGTGGGGATCGCCTTCGGTGCCTTCGCCGTCGAGGTCCTCCGTCCACCGGTACATTCGGTAAAGCTGGTCGGCGTTTTCGTGAAAACGGTCAAAGCTGAATTCATGCACCGTATAGAGCAGGAACAAGCAAAAACAGGCCAGCCCAATGCTTAGCCCGATGATGTTGATGAAGGCCAGGCCCTTTTGTTGGAAGAGCTGACGAATGGCGATTTTGAAATAGTTTTTAATCATGATTTGATTTTTTTATTTTGTGTTCGGACCAAGGTAGTGGGTGTATGAAAAGGCTGTCAGTTGAAATCTGAGTAATTTCAATGGTATAAACCAACAATTGGCTTTTTATAGATCACACCTCTATCATTCACTCTTCAAACTCTCCGCCGGATCGGCCAGGGCCGCCCGTACACTCTGAAAACTCACTGTTATAAAAGCGATGATGATCACCAGGCAAGCTGTCAGGGCAAACGTCTGCCAGGGTAGTGCCACCCGATAGGCAAAGTCTTCGAGCCATCGGTCGGTGAAATACCAGGCAATGGGCATGGCCAAAATCAAGGCCACTAAAACCCACTTCAAAAAATCCTGCGACAGCAAACGCACCAGGCCGGTAGTGGTAGCACCCAATACTTTCCGGATACCGATTTCGCGGATACGCCGCTCGGTGGTGAACGCCGCCAGGCCAAACAACCCCAGGCAGGCCACAATAATACTCAACCAGGAAAAGACGCTGAAAATACGACTGATGCGCATTTCGGAGCGGTAGATCTGGTCGAATGACTCGTCCATAAACCGATGGCTAAAGGGCTGCCCCGGAGCGACCGCTTTCCAATCGCGTTCGACAGAGGCAATCAAAGTGGGTAGATCGTCGGTCGTTATTTTCATAGAAATAAAGCCCGGGGCAGGGTTGAGCCAAAGGCTGAGGGCGCCGATGTTTTGCCGAAGGTTTTCGAAGTGAAAATCTTTGACCACACCGATGATGGTGGCTTCCTCCATGGCTATGCCTCCGGAATCATCCTGCCCCTTGCCTCTGTATACTTTGCGGCCGATGGGATCGGCAAACCCCAGTAATTTTGCTGCCCGTTCGTTGATGATCACGGCGTTGGAGTCGGTTGGCATGTTGGATGAAAAATTTCGACCGACAGCTAGCTCCATACCAAAAGCGGGTATGTAGTCCTCATCCACCTGCCACATTTGTATGGCCACGCAGTTGTCTTCCTGAAATTCCTGGCTTTTGCAAAGGGGGGAATCCGACCGGTAAGAGGGGGTGGGTAAATATCCGCTCACCGTAACCGTTTCGATTTGAGGATGCTTCAGTAATTCCTTTTTCAAGGTAAAGGCTTTTTCATTGAGTGGATCGGCATTGTCGAGGATCAATATCTGTTGCCGGTCGTATCCCAGATTTTTATTCTGGATAAAATGCACCTGCTGGTTGACTACAAATGTAGCGATGATCAGCAGCGTAGCGATCATAAACTGAAATACGACCAAGCTGTTGCGCAAATTTAAGTTACCTCCCTTTCGGAAAAAATGGCCCGCCAACGTCTTGATGGGACGGAAGCTGGAAAGGTAAAAAGCAGGATAACTTCCCGCTATCAATCCCACTACGGCAACCATCAAAAAAGAAATTCCCCAAAAGGCCGGACTGCTGAAAGGGATACTCAATTGTTTGTCGGCCAGCACGTTGTAAGAGGGCAATACCAATGTCGTCAACAACAATCCTACAACGAAAGCCATTCCGGTCATCAATACCGCTTCCACCAAAAACTGTCCGATCAAACGGATGCGTCCCGAACCCATTACTTTTCGCACACCGATCTCTTTGGCCCGCATGGTAGATCGCGCCGTTGAAAGGTTCATAAAATTGACACAGGCGATCAGTAAAATAAAAAAGGCGGCCATCAAAAAGATCCAGACATACCGGCTGCTTCCGTTCGCACCCAATTCTACCATCAGATCAGAATGAAGATGGATATCCGTCAATGGCTGATAGTGGTATTTGACGAACGATCCCGATTTTTCGAGTTCGGAAAAGGGCATACCCATGATCTTCTCTACTTGCGGAGAAATATACTTTTCTACCAGATGTGGAAATAACTTAGCTTCAAAAGCGCCGACATCCGCACCTTCCCGAAGTACATAATAGGTGTGGAAATTGTGGCTGACCCATACCTGTTCTTCCGATTCTTTGACACCTTTCAATGACACCAACAGATCGGCCTGGAAATGAGACTGACCGGGCATATCAGTCATTACTGCCGAGACGAAGTATTCTTCCCGGTCGTCAAAAGTCAGTTTTTGTCCGATGGGGTCGTCATTGGGGAAATACTTCCGGGCAGTCCGCTCGTTGACTACCACGGCATTGGGCTTGGCGAGTGCCCGTTCCCGATCTCCTTTAATTATCTCCAAACTGAATACATCGAACACCGAGGAATCGGCAAATAAAATATTGGATTCTTTGTAATGCTGTGTGCCGTGTTTTACCAAAGCCGAGCCGTAATCCCTAAACCGCATGGCCGTTTCGACTTCGGGAAAGTCATTGACCAAAGCAGCAGACAGTGGAGCAGGCGATACTGCAAAATGTTGATGGGAGCCCCCAAACTTGACTTCGCTGGTAACCCGGTAAGTGCGGTCTGCTTTTGTATGCCACCTGTCATAGCGCCATTCATCTACCACCCACAATATGATCAACAAACAACAGGCGATCCCAATGGCCAACCCCAATAAATTGATGAAGGCATGACTCCGGTTGCGGGTCAGGTTGCGCCAGGCGATTTTTACATTTGTCTTTGTCATAATGTTTAGTTTTATTCTGTTTTTATACTTTCCACCCAACGCTCGTCACAGTCCGCCTGTCGGCCGAAAGGTTTGCAACTGCGATGCTACGTCATTCACTCTTCAAACTCTCCACCGGATCGGCCAGTGCCGCCCGCGTACTTTGTAAACTAACTGTTAGAAAAGCAATGACCACAGCAGCCGTACCCGCCATCACAAACATCCACCATTCCATTCGGATGCGATAGGCAAAGTCCTGCAACCATCGATCCATAACATACCAGGCCAATGGCGAAGCGATGACAAAGGCAATGAGTACCAGCTTTACCAGATCTTTCGACAATAGGGCGACAATACCGGTGGTGGTGGCCCCTAACACTTTGCGGATGCCGATCTCTTTGGTGCGTTGTTGGATGATGAAGGCCGACAAGGCAAGTAAGCCCAGGCAGGCAATCAAAATGGAGAGCAGGGTAGCCATTAGCAGCAATTGCCCAAGTTGGGTTTCAGTCCGATAGAGCGCAGCAAAATGGGCATCCATAAATTTGAAATCAAAGGCCCGGTCTTTGATTTGGGTGGCCCAAATGTTTTCGATCTCTGTTAAGGTGTGTTGCAAATTGGAAGGACTGACCTTCAACGATAAAACCGGCGTAAAGGTCGACGCCTGAAAACAGATCGGCCCGATGGCGTGATACAAGGTGTTGTGGTGAATGTCTTTTATAACACCCACTACACGGCCAACCGTTTCCATGCCAGCCCGACGTATTTCTTTTCCGACAGGATCCTCTTTCCAGCCCGCTTTTTTGACAAAGGATTCGTTGACCACGTATTCCCTTTCATGGGCAGCACCTTCTGGTGTGGGTGGGCGCCCCGCAACAAATTGCACACCATACAAATCAAAATAATTAGGGGCAGCCCGGTTGATGCTCATGGGATGGTTTTCCCATTCACGGGTAGTTTCGTTGCGGATCAATACCCCGTTTTGACCATCGATGGTACCCAAAGAGACATCGCTGCCGCTCACTTCCAATACACCGGGAAGGGCCGATAGTTGTTTGTGCAGGGTGCTGGCCCGCGTCCAGTTGGCAAAACCCAGGTCCAGCTCTATGACCTGATCGTATTGGAAGCCCAGGTCTTTGTTTTGCAAAAACCACAATTGCTTATAGCAGACCACCGAGCTGATGATCAATATGCCCGACAACATAAATTGCAGCACCACTAACCGCTGTATGAAAGGGCGCTTTACCGATACCGCCTTTTGCCGGAAGGCCTCTACAGCCGCATAGCGAGCTGCCTGCAAAGCCGGAAATAATCCCGCCAGCAAACCCAACAATACAATTACAAAAAGATAAATCCCAACGTTGACGGGATCAACCACCAGGGGAATACTTTTATCGAGCAAGATCAAAAACGGTTCGCGGAGCAAGGTGACCCATACCAGAGCCAGCACCCCAGCTATGACCGAAAGAAGCAGTGCTTCCCCCAAAAACTGAAACAAAACATCCTTGCCTTTGGCACCCAGTGATTTGCGTACGCCCACCTCCCGGATACGCCGCATGGCCAGTACGGTAGACAAATTGGCGAAGTTGATGCTGCTGATCAGCAAAATAAACAAGGCGACCCAACCCAGTATCCGGAGATAGCTGCCGCTGGACTTTTGGTGATTGTTTTCATCGGACTGCAACCCTCCGGAACCCAGATGAATTTTGCCGAAAGGTTGCAATGACAACCCGACCATATCAGCATAAGGCATTTCTTTTTGCAGCAATGCCGGAAACGCAGCCGCTACTTTCCTGGGATCGTCTTCTGATGGGTGCAGTCGAAAATAGGTGTTGGCCAACACGCCGTGCCACAGGGAGTTGGGATCGTCGAAGTTGAAAGCCCTGGGGTTGATCGGCATCAACGACTCGAATTGAAGATGACTGTTTTCGGGCAAATGATCGAATACGGCAGAAACGATGTATTGCACGGTAGTATCTCGGCTCGCATCTATGGCATAGGTGTATTCGACAGATTGCCCAACGGGGTTCTGCGTACCAAACAATTCCTCGCTAACCGGCCGGGTAAGAAGGATGTTTTCCAGGCGGTCGAAGGCAGTTCGGGCATTGCCATGCAAAATCGAATAGTTGAAAAATTCAAAAAAACTGGTATCGACGCGGAGGTTTTTTTCTATGGCTTTTTCGCGGCTATTGGCCCGGCAGAGAAAATTCTCATTATCGGTAAACACGCGTAGATAGGCCTCAATGTCGCCGCTTTCCCGCTGAAGGTAGGGTCCCATCATGGGCGAAGATAATGCCACCTCGCTTTCCGGCGAATTGGGATATTTGAACGTCGTGGTCAACCGGTAAAAGCGTTCGTGGTCCGGATGGTTTTTGTCAAAGCTGTATTCGTATTGCAAATACAAAGCGATCAAGGTACAGACGGCCAGGCCAATCGACAATCCGAAAATATTGATGGCGCTGATGCCGCTGTTTTTCAGCAGGTTGCGCCAGGCGATTTTTATAGTTGTCTTTATCATAATGGTTTGTTTATTCCTTTTTCAAACTTTTCACCGGATGTACCAGTGCCGCTTTTATACTTTGAAAACCGACCGTAAACAAGGCGACGAATACCGCCGCACCTCCGGCAAGTGCAAAAAACTGCCAGGACAAACCAACCCGGAATGCATAATTGCTCAGCCAGTTGTCCACCATGTACCAGCCGACGGGGAAGGCAATGACGAGTGCTATCAAGATCAGCTTGAGAAAATCCTTCGACAACAAATACACGATATTTGCTACCGATGCGCCCAGCACTTTCCGGATGCTGATCTCTTTGGTTTTCCGCTCGGCCATGTACGCCGACAAGCCCAGCAATCCCAGGCAGGAGATAAACAAGGCTATAAGGGCAAACCATTTTGACAGGCTGCTGATCCGCTCCTCGCTTCGATAGGCCTGTAAAAAACGTTCGTCGAGAAAATCGTAGCGAAAGGGTTGACCGGAAGAGAATTGTTTGAAAAGGGTTTCTGAGGCAGCAATCACCTCTTCTGTCCGCTTGGGGTCGATGCGCAACAAGGTCAGCCCGGTGTTTTCGGGTATGTACCCAATGATGAGCGGGCCAATGGCTTCGGCCAACGAGCCGATGTGAAAATCTTTGACCACGCCAACAATCGGGCCACCACTACCCCAGAAAGAGAGGTTTTTCCCCAGAGGCTGATCCAGATTCATAGCCTTGGCGGCCGTTTCATTGACCAGGTATTGGACGGTATCGGCAGTGCCAACAGCCAGAAAGTCACGGCCCGACGCCAGGGGAATATTCAGGGTGGACAAAAACTGGTCGTCCGTGAGTAACACCTTGAAAAGCAAGTTGTCGCCAGGGGCCATACCCTCCCATTGAGGATCGCCGGTTTGCGCGCCCACTTCCAGGGGGTTGTTGCTTGAAAAAGTAATGTTATGGATGCCCGGAAGGCGAGACAATTCGCTTCTGTAAGCTTCCGGGTTTTCGTCGGCCTTCGAAGGTATTCTGAAATAGAGCACATGTTCTTTGTCCAATCCGAGATGTTTGTTTTTGATGTAATCGACCTGATTTTGAACCACCAGTGTTCCGATTACCAGCAACACGGAAATGACAAATTGAAAAACCACCAGAGCCCGCCGCATCCCACCACTACCAAAGCGAAGGGAAAAATCCCCTTTCAATACATGGGTGATGCGAAATGAAGACAACAGAAAGGCCGGATAACTACCTGCCAACAACGCCGTAGCCAAACCAACAAGGGCGACTACAGACCACAGCTCCGGGTCGTACATTCCAGAGTACAGCTCTTTGCCGGTCAATTCCTCAAACCCCGGCAGCAACAGTACCACCAGTCCAATGGCTCCGACGATGCTGACCAAAGTAATGATGCCAGCTTCGGTCAAAAACTGCGACACCAATGCGCTCTTTCCGGCACCGATCGTCTTACGAACCCCCACTTCTTTTGCTCTTCTGGATGCCCGGGCTGTTGCCAAATTCATGAAATTGATGCATGCGATAATCAATAGAAAAATGGCCGCGATCCCAAAAAGACGTACATAGTTGATGCGGCCTCCCGCTTCCTGTCCGTTTTCGAATTGATCGTAGAGGTATTTACGGTTAAACAACTGGGTGATGAGGGTGACGCTCCCATTTACATGTTCATTATTCAGGTTTATTGCCTGGGCTATTTTTGATTTGAAAGCAGCAGGATTGACATTTTCTTTCAGCTTGCAGATTATTTTTGTATCGTAGTTTCCCCAGGGAAATCCGCCCGGATTTTCTTCGTGCAGTTCATCCAGATTCAATGCAAAATCAAATGTCAAAGACGAATTGGAGAGTACATTTTTGAAAACTCCGGTTACCTTGTAATCCGGCGAGCCATTGATACTCAACAATTCTCCCACGGTTTGCCCTTTCCAGCTTTCGCCAAACAGTTTTTCAGCCATTGATTCGGAAATGACAACTGCATTGGGTTCGTCAAATACCTTCCGGCTTTTCCCTACTTCAAAAGGAAACGACAGCACTTTGAAAAACCCCGGATCGGCATAGATGCCATCTGCGAGTATTTCCTGGCCATCAACAACAAACTGCTTTTTGTTGGTCGGATCGTAACCTCCGATGGCTTCTATTTCCGGATGGTTCGACGACAAATACTCGATCAGGGGATAGGGAGTGGTCGGCCAGGTATGGATACTCCCCTTGTCTTCCAGGTTGGCCAACAGGCGATACAATCGGTCGCCACCTGAGTGAAACCTGTCAAAGCGTATTTCATCTCGTATCCACAATGAAATGAGCAAAAAAACAACCAATCCAACCGACAATCCCAGGATATTGATGAAGGAAAATCCCTTTTGCCGGAAGAGGCTTCGAAATCCAAACTTGATGTGGTTCTTTATCATGGTTTATTTATTTGCAATTAATTTTAAGGCGTTAAAAAGGTTGCGCCCCTTAGCGTTCTTTTTAACTGCCGGAGGCATGTTGCGGTTAGAAAATGTATCCCCACGGTCACCGCAGTATACCTGCCTGCTCACCAAACCGTCCATCGCAGTTTGCAACTGCGATGAGGCCTACCCGTTCATCGCGGTTTGTAACCGCGATGAACGCTGCCCCTCATTCCGTTTTCAAACTCTCCACCGGGTTGGCCAGCGCCGCTCTAACACTATGCACACTTACCGTGAGCAACGACACCAGTAAGCCCGCCAATCCTGCAACAATAAACACCCACCATTCGATGGAAATCTTATAGGCAAAGCCTTCCAGCCAGTTGCTCATCAAATACCAGGCGAATGGAATGGCGAGGAGGCAGGCCACCAGTACCAGCTTCAAAAAATCTTTCGACAATAGTTTTACAATTCCCAGTACGGATGCGCCCAGTACTTTTCGGACGCCTATCTCTTTGGTGCGGACAGAAGCCGAAAATGCCGATAGCCCTAATATCCCCAGGCAGGCAATGAATATGGCGATGAGGGCAAAAAAGGCAAAAATGCGGCCCTGCTTCAACTCGCTTTGGTACTGCTGGTCGAGCCGCTCGTCCAAAAAAGAATAGTTAAAAGGAAAGGCAGGTACCAGGTTTGTCCAGGCCTTTTCAGCGGCAGCGATGGACTCCGGTATCCGGTCGCTGCTTACCTTGAGGGCGATCACACCAGGCCGCTGAGAGTAGCCAATGATGAGGGGTTCGATTTGGTCGTGCAGACTGGTGAAGTTGAAGTCTTTGACAATTCCAACCACTTTTCGCGGAAGCGTATCGAAGGAGGTCATATAGAGGGTTTGCCCGATGGCCTCCTCCGTTGTCATTCCAATGTCTTTGACTGCCTGCTCGTTGAGCAGAACAGCCTGGGTGGAGTCGGTGGCCATATTTCCGTTGAAGTTTCGGCCGGCGACGATTTCCATCCCCATCGTTTGCACGATGTTGAAATCGATAAAGCCCACCCGCATCCGGATATTGCTTTGCAGGGCAGGAACGTCAATCGAAGTGGCATCATAGAATCCGCCGGGAATGCTCAGCGTAAAAGACACTTCGTGGATGCCGGGTTCGTGCATTACCTGGTTTTTAAAACTGCCTTTTTGCTGGCTTATTTCCCGGTTGTTGATGGGGATGATCAGTACCTGTTCTTTGTCAAACCCGAGGTCTTTATGCCCCAGGTATTCGAGTTGTTGGTATATAACAAAAGTACTACAAAGCAATACTGTTGAGAGGGCATATTGAAAAACCACCAGCCCTTTTCGCAGTCTGTTGGTCTGTTTGATTCCGGAAGTGGACTTACTATTCAATACTTTTTTGGGTTGAAAAGAGGCCATTAAAGCACCAGGATACAGCCCGGAAGCCAGACTGACAATTATACCCAGACCCAACAAAAACAAAGCCATGTACCCAACGGGCAACTGGTAAATGAAATTCGTATTCAGCACGTCTTCAAACCACGGCCGCCCCAGGTAAGAAATATACAATGCCACCAGCAGGGAGATGCCTGTCAACAATCCCGCCTCCACCAACATTCTCCACACGATCGCGGCCCTGCCCGACCCCAGCACCTTGTGGATGGCCATTTCGCGGGATCGGGTGATGGCCGTCGCTGTTGACAGGTTGATGTAATTGATGCAAGCCACTACGATCAGTAAAATGGCCGCAAAGAAAAAGACGAGTACCCCTGCCCGATTGCCGTGTTGGACCGGATCGTAGCGGGTGTCAGCGGCAAAGTAAATATCGTTGACCGGTTCGAGTTGCAGCCCTACGCGCGCATTCATCCGTTCAAAGTCGTCGCCAAAATATTTTTCCATAAAATTGGGTAGGCGGGCATTGAAGTTTTGCGCCGATACTTTTGGGGGCAGCCTCAGATAGGTGACCAGAGAATTGCTCCACCATTCGTTCCAAAACCGACGACTGTATAACGCTTGGTTGCTTTCCACCAGCTCAAACTTCAGGTGGGACTGATAGCCCAAATCGTCAAACACCCCCGATACAATGGCATCGTAACTATTGTCGATTTTTAGGGTTTTGCCGACGGCGTTGGCCGTAGTACCAAAGTACTTCTCCGCTGTTCTTTTTGACAACACGATCCGGTTGGCTTCTGCCAAAACGGAGTTGGGATCGCCATGCAACAATGGCAAACCAAAAAAGGACACAAAGTTGGGATCGACATAGAGGTAATCGCCCTCCTGAAATGTCTTGTCGCCAATCGATACCAGGCTATTGCCATTGATCACCCGGGTAGTCGCTTCCACATCATCGGGGTAGTCTTGTTCGATGGTTGTTGCAAAGGGGGCCGATGTAACACCAATGTTATAGGGAGCGCCGTTGATCTCGCTAGTGCGCACCAGACGGAATGTGCGTTCGGGATGGGGAATGAAGCCGTCTGCCGTCCATTCGTTGAGTACATATTGGCCGATCAGCAAGGCAGTTGCCAGCCCGATAGTCAGCCCCAGGAAATTGATGAAGGCATAGCTCTTCTGGTTTTTGAGTTGCCTAAAGAACAGGGTTAGGTTTGTGGATGTCATTTTTTAATTTTTTCATGTTTCATGCTCCATTTTAATTTTCAGGGGAGCATTTTACAAATGGTCGATATTTCCACTCTCCGAACATTATCATGAAGAAAGCTCTCAATACTTAACCTAAAAAACAGCCAGAGCACCCCTCACTCACTACGCAGGCTCTCCACCGGATTGGTCAGTGCCGCCCGAATACTTTGTGTACTTATTGTTACAAAAGCAATGACCAATACCACCAATCCCGCCAATACAAACATCCACCACTCCAGCGGTATCCGGTAAGCAAATTCCTTCAGCCAGCGGTTCATCAGCAGCCAGGCAATGGGGATAGCGATGACCGCCCCAACCACAACCAATTTCAAAAAACCAGAAGTCACCAGCCCCACGATCTGAGTCGTATTGGCACCCAGTACTTTTCGGATGCCGATTTCCTTAATGCGGTTTTTCAGCGTAAATGCCGTCATGGCCAGCAAGCCCAGACAGGCAATAAAGATCACTACGCCGGCAAAAAACAAGAGGAGTCGGCTGCGCAAAATATCTCCTTCGTAGAACCGCTCGAATTGATCGTTTAGAATGTTGTACTCCAGCGGGTTTTCGGGGTCGAAGCCATCATTGATCCGTCGCAGGGCAGCAATGGTGTTTCCCCAATCGGTGGTATTTACCCGCAAGGTGTAATAGTCGATTCGATGAATGGGGTTGTCCCAAAACCCGATCACCATGGGCTGAATGGCATTGCGAATATCTTCAAAATGAAAATCCTCTGCCACCCCAACAATTTGTACACGAATAGGCTGTTCAGCGGCTTCGCGCTCGCCAGGCCAAAGCACGGCTGGGATGTCGATCCACTGTCCGATGGGTTCTTCCAGAGCCAGGGCTTCGACGGCCGACTTGTTGACGATCACTTTGGAGCTATCCGAGGGGCTGCCGCTAAAATTATTTCCCTGCAAAAGGGAGACCTCGAAGGTGGATAAGAAGTCTTCGTCGGCACCAATAAAGATCATCTCCTCGAATTGGCCCGGGGCTTGTCCCTGGCGTGTCACCTCCACAGATGGAAACAATTTCCACTCCCCCGGCACCCGCGAACTGACCGACACCGATTGCACTTCCGGCAGTTCGGAAAACGATTGTTTGATGGCCTTGAATTTACTGCGCAGGGTGCCACTGTTGATGTCCACAACGAGGAGGCCATTTGCATCGAAGCCCAGCTCTTTTTGTTGTAGGTAATTCACCTGGCGGTAAAGGATGGAGGTGCAAGCGATCAATACGATGGCCGTAACGAATTGAAAAACCGTCATCACCTTTCGGAATGGCACTTTCGCCCGGCCTTTCCGTTCCTCTTTCAATGCGCGAACGATGACGGTCCTACTGATCAGATAGACCGGGTAGCCGATGGACAATAAGCTGATCGCCAAACCGGCCAGTGCAATCCACAAAATTTGCTGTAAAGGCAGGGCCGACAGGTTGAATGCCGGACCAAACCACCCCGGCAAATAAGGTTGGATGAGCTGCAAAATACCCCAGGCTGCCAACATCGATACCGAGGTGAGCAACAGGCTTTCCAGCAAAAACTGACGTAGCAGTTCTCGGCGTCCGGCCCCCAGCACCTTCCGCAAACCGATCTCACGCGAGCGCCCCATAAAAGCAACATTCAACAAGCCCGTGTAGTTGAAGCAAGCCACCAAAAGGATCATTATGGCAATCCAGAAAAACAGGTTGATGTAAAAAAGATTGCCTTTTGCATGATTGACTTCGCCGTCGACCTCGAGGGTGGAGAGATGGATATCGGTCACCGGCTGCAATGTAAATACACTGTTGAAGTCTTCTTCTTTGGGCCAGTTTTCTCCGGCAAGCCGGGTGATCTTGTTTTCGAGGCTGGCGAGGTCGGCATCCTCCCGGAGTTTGAAATAAGTCCAGAACGCATTCCGGTGCCAGTTGGTGGCCACAAATTCCTTCCACCAATCGAAAACGACAGCGGCCGTTTGAGGGGCCAACATCAGGTTTGCCGTAAAATGAGTGTTAGGGGGAAAATCCTCTACCACGCCGGCCACCACGCCGTCAACTTCGTTGAGTCGAAGCGTTTTGCCCAAAGCGGAGGCTTTTCCGAAATATTTTTCTTTGACAGAACGGGTTAAGAGAAGGGCGTTGGGTTGGGAAAAAACGCTTTGGGCATTGCCATCCAGGAATTTGAAATCGAATACGTCGAAAAACCCTTCGTCCACCACCGTTATCCTTTCGTAGCCCCGGCTGGCGGGTTCATTGCCGACGGTCATTCGCCCCAGGACGACGATTTCAGCGGCAGCTTCAATTTCAGGGAACTGCTCTTTAGCAGTATAGCCAACTTGTGGTCCCAATTGTGCGAATACCTGTTGATCGCCCTGTGCATTGGGCTGACTCCGCAACAATCGAAATACATGTCCATGCTGGGTATCGAAATTGTTTTCGCTGCTGACATAAGCCATCAACAATAGAAAACATAGGAATCCCAGGGTCAGGCCAATGATATTGATGGCGGCGTAGCTTTTATGGTTCGCGAGATAGCGAAGTGCTATTTTTAGATTATTTTTTAGCATAACTGTAACTGTTATTGAAGTTATTTACGAGTTATTTTTTAACCAATCGAGTAGGCAGACACCTCAATCCTAAGGGAGGCCCCATTGACAGACTTAAAAAAGTGGCCTCCTTTCATTTACAATGCTCCGTTTTATCCGTAAGCACGTCTATTCCATTTTCAAACTATCCACAGGATTTGCCAAAGCAGCTCGTACGCTTTGGAATCCAACCGTTAAAAAGACAATTCCCAACACCGCTATTCCGGTCCATACAAAAACGCTGACATCCAGCGGCACGCGATAAGCAAAGTGGTTCAACCAATCGCTCATAGCGTACCAGGCAACGGGGGTTGCGATAACTAATGCCAGAAGGATTAGTTTGACAAATCCTTTAGACAGCAGCCCTACAATTCCGGTGACCGAGGCCCCCAGCACTTTCCGAATACCGATCTCTTTGGTACGTTGTTCGGCAATGAATACTGATAACCCGAACAGGCCCAGGCAGGAAATAAATATGGCGATGAATGTAAAAAGGTAGATCAGTTGCGCCAACTGCTGTTCTTCGAGGTATTGTTGTTGAAAATGTTCGTCCAAATATTGATACTCGAACGGAACATCGGCTACCATTTCATTCCATTTGGCCTCCAACGATGCAATCAAACCCTGATCTTTCGCGGAGGCCACATCTACGATCAAGGAGAAAGTGCTGGGTGTGGGGCGGTATTCAAAAATCATCGGGCGGATGGGGTCTTTCAAAGAATTTTGATGAAAATCTTTTACCACACCGATCACTTCATAAGTATAGGCTTCACCCCGATACTCGGAGGTCAGCCGCTGCCCAAGCGCTTCCTCTTCCGGAATGGCCAGGGTTTGTAAAGCAGTCTGATTGATGAGAATTTGCAGCGAAGTATCTCCGAGCACAAATTGTCGGCCCGACAATAACGGGATGCCCAGGGTGTTGAGGTAATCTTCATCGCCTTGTACCAGTTTTACAATATGTGACTGCTGCATACCCTCGCCACTTTTGTAAACACCGAAATCGCGTTCGACAAATTGTCCGGGGTAAACCCTGGTCCCGGCCACTTGCTCTACGCCAGACAACTGTGATATTTCCTTTTTAAAGGCATCCAAATGATCGCGGGCCTCCTGCGTGAGGAACGGAATGATGATTTTTTGATCGACTTCGAACCCCAGATCTTTTTTTTGCATGTAATGCAACTGCTTCAATACCACCATCGATCCGATGATCATACCAATGGCAATGGTAAATTGCAACACCACCAACCCTTTCCGGAAATTGTCTTGCCCTTTTCCTTTTTGGAAGTGTTTTTTAATGATGGAAACGGGCTGGAAACCAGACAAGTAAATCGCCGGGTAACTACCGGCCACCCAGGCAGTCAACAAATAAGTGCCCAACATGCTTGCTACTGCAACAGGGGAGAATAAGTCGCCGGGCTGAAGGGGAATGCTGAATGACTGAGGTACATACAATAACAATAAATACACCAGAAGGCTAGCCAGCAGGAAAGACACACCACTGACGAAAAATGACTCGATGTAAAATTGTCGGGCAATGCTTTTTCGGTTGGCGCCAATGGTTTTTCGAATACCGATTTCAGCGCGGCTTTTCAGTGATTTAGCCGTAGCTAAATTCATAAAATTGACACAGGCGATGAACAAGATAAAAGCACCGATCAACATCAAAATGCGCAAAAACCGAAGATTGCCGGCAGCTTCCAACTGATTGTTGCGCGTGCTTTTCAAGTGGATGTTTGGGACAGCTTGCAAAGACAAGACTTTTTCCATACCCATCTCTTTTAGTTCTTGTCCGCCATAGCGTTGCAAGAGATCGGCCATCTTCGTTTCTACGATCGCTGGGTCTGCAGAAGGATGCAATTCTACGTAGCCGTAAATGAAATTTCCGCCGCCCCATTGGTCGTTGTTGCGCACGTATTCGCCCATGCCGCCACTGTTCATCGCCATGTAAAAATGGGCCTGGATGTGCGACTTGTATTCATCGGGGTCAACTACACCGGTTACTTTGAATTCGTGATCGGCAAACCGATTGTTGATGCGAATGGTTTGACCTAAAGCGGACTGCCGCCCAAACAGTTTGTCCTTTACTTTTTTGGTCAGCACAACGGTGTAGGGCTCCTGCAATGCTGTTGTCGAATGTCCTTCTACCCAGGCGTAATCGAACAATTGAAAAAAGGTACTGTCAACATAGTATCCCTTCGTTTCATAGTACGCATTGCCCTTCCATTCTAAAATATGATGATCGGTTTCAGGTGGGTCAACCAAGCGGGTTGAGTTGACTACTTCCGGAAAATCCGTTTGCAGGGCCGGCACAATGGGGGGCGATACCGTAGCGGAAATCCAGGCGCCATCCGCACCATTCAATTCGGTTTCCACCCGATAAAGTTGATGGCCGGCCGCATGGTGTTTGTCGTATTGATATTGAGAGAAAACGTACAACAATATAAACACGAAACAGGTCATTCCCAGTGTTAATCCGGCAATGTTAATGCCACTGAACAAGGTGTTTTTGCGGAGTTTTCTCCAGGCAATTTTTAGGTTGTTTTTTATCATTGTCGCTATTTTTGAGTTTGGTGAGACTTGACAAGTTTTTAAACTTGTCGTCAAGTCTATGGTGGGTAACCGCGATGCACCTATCTCCTACTCTGTCTTCAGGCTCTCCACGGGATTGGCCAGGGCCGCCCGAACAGTTTGCGAGCCAATCGTCACCAATACAATTATAAGCAGTCCCAGAATACCCGGCAAAAACAAGCCCGGCGACCAGGAAATCCGGTTGGCAAAAACCTGCAATACCTGGGAGCCAACCAAAAAGCTTACCGGCGCAGCGATCAACACGGCTACGCCAAAAAGCACTAAGTAATTTTTTGATAACAATAGAATGACATTTTCAACATCGGCCCCCATCACTTTGCGTATACTGATTTCTTTAGCTTTCACTTGTACCATGTAGATGGCCATACCGAGCAATCCTAAGCTGGAAATGACGAGGCTCATAATGCCAAAGAAACCAATCAGCCAGATGAGGTCTCTGGCATTGGCGTAGTTGGCGCGGATGGTTTCGTCAAAAAATTCAGCTTGAAAAGGCATCTCTGATAGTTGCATCCACTGCCGTTGGAGGGCTGTCATCGTTGCAGGAATATCGGTGGAGGTCAACTGAAGGTTTAAGGTGCCCAATTGCGCAGGGTCATATCGCAGCATCAAAGGCTCTATGGCGTAAGAGGAGGGTTTGAACAAAAAATCGGAAACCACTCCCCGGATGGTCACCTGTGTTTCGTCGCCTATGAAAACTGGTTGTCCTATGGCGGATACGGGATCGCTCAGGTCAAACCGGTTAATGAATTGCTCATTCACGATGGCAAAGCGCTCTTGCTGCTGGTTGAGGTTGGATGGAAAATTGTCACCGGCAACGAGGGGAATGCCAAAATGATCGAGATAATTTTCGTCGATAAAATAATCGCGGACAGTGATCTTTTCCGCTTCTTCCGAAAGTCGAATATCCGAAGATGCATCCCGCCAGGTTCCCATCGGAAAAGAAATGGCAGACATTTTTTCAACTCCGGGCACCTGCGAAAGAGCAGCAACCGTTTTCTCGTAAGATTCTTGTTGTAAATCCACCAATAGTGTTTGGGGCTGGTCAAAGCCAAAATTGATCCGGGTGGCATAGTCGATCTGCCGCCAGGCTACTGTTACAATGAAGAAAAAAATCAGGGTAGCGGTAAACTGCACCACCAACAAGATTTTCCGAAGCCCAAGGCGGCGCATCCATTTTATATTTTGCAGCTTTTGCAAAGCGTTCTGGGGGCTCGTTTTGGATAAGGTCACAGCGGGAAGCAATCCGGCTATCAGCCCCACCGCCAGTGCAAATCCCAAAAACAAAAGATAAAGCACGGCGTCTTCCGTCAAACTAATGTCCATGAATTCGGTAAACTGCAATTGTAAAAACAGTCGCTTCATCCCCATCAACAACAAATATCCCATCCCCAAAGCCAACAATGCAGTTACAACCGCTTCGTTGATGAACTGCCAAAACACCTGCTTCCGTGAAGCACCCATCACCTTTCGGACACCGATCTCGCGGGTTCGGATAAATGAACGGGCCACCGTCAAGTTGGTATAATTAAAACAAGCCGATAGCATGATGACCATACCCAGTACGATCAAAAACCAGATCAGGAACCGGGGCATACCCCGCCCCATGGAATTGGAAAGGACCGGCCCTGGGGTGATGGCGTCGAGCGGTTGCAGGGTAAAATGATAGCCGGCGTCGCGGGTTTCGAGATCGAGATCAGCATATTGGAGTTTGGCGATATCGGCGAGGGCCAGTTCGGCGGAAGCCGGTTTCGTATCTTCTTTGAGCCGGACGAAATTATAGCTGGTGTAGTAGTTGTTCCAATTGGAAGTAATTGTATTGTTTTCCTGTGTTTTTTCCAACGCCAGTTGGGTAGCCATCGACCCCAGCGCTTCAAAATCCAGATGGGTTTTTCCCGGAAAGGGAGCCAACACACCGGTTATTTTAAAGGGAGTGGCAATAGTTGAGATTTCCACTTTTTTCCCGACAGGGTTTTCAGAACCAAACAGCTTTTGCGAAAGCGCATCGGTCAACACGATGGAGTAAGGTTCGTTTAGTGCTGTGGTCGCATCGCCCAATGCCAATTGAAAGTTAAACAGTTCGAAAAAAGACCGATTGGTCAGCAGGCCACCAAAATCGAGTTTTTTGCCTTCTCTGGTCAACTGACCAGAGAAATTGCGGATCAGTGGCACCCATAATTCCACATGTGGGTATTTTTCCAACAATGATTTTCCGACAGGAAAAGGCGAAGTAGCATAGCTTTCCGATCCGCCATCCACCCGATCGGGCGTTGTGATCACCCTGTAAATGCGATCAGCGTCGGCATGAAACCGATCGTAATTATGCGCATCTTTTACCAGCAGGATGATGAGCAAACAAGCTCCCATACTCAATGCCAACCCAAAGACATTAATAAAGGAAAACAGCTTTTGCTTTCGCAACTGCCGAAAGGCTATTTTTATGTAATTTTTTAGCATGATGCATTTTATTTTTTGAGCTTTACTTAATACATAAACTCTCATACAGAGTGTTCGAAAAGCCGGGACTCATTGCGTTTCTTTGCGTTCGTAGCGGTTGACAGCAACCACGTTCGTCGCAGCCCACCTGTCGACCCGCAGGTTTGTAACTGCGATGCCTCATCACTCACGCTTCAAACTCTCCACCGGATTAGCCAGTGCCGCCCGCACACTCTGAAAACTCACTGTTAAGAAAACAATACCCAGCACAGTCAATCCGGTTATTACGAATACGCTCCATTGTAAAGGAACATGGTAAGCAAACCCGTTTAGCCAATTATCGGCATAGTAATACACGATCGGTATAGCCATCAAAAAGGCCAACAACACCAACAGGACAAAGCGGAAGGTCAACATATGAATGATTTGTCTTACCGAAGCTCCCAATACTTTACGAATGCCGATTTCCCGGGTGCGGCGCGAAATCGCAAAGGCCGCTAATCCATACAATCCCAGGCAAGCAATAAAAATGGCCAGACATGCGAACAGGGCAATGACCTTCAGCATCTGTTGCTCCAACACGTACTTTTCAGCAAAGTAAGTATCCAGAAACTGATAGTCGAATGGAAAACGACTTTCAAATTTTTCCCATAGTTTTTTTATTTGTGGTAGTAGTGTACTGATCTGAGAGGGTGCTACCCGAATAGATATGTGAGATTTGCGTCCGTCGAGATACATCAACAAAGGGCTGACTGGTTGGTGCAGCGAGTTGAAATGAAAATCTTTCAACACGCCGACAACCGGGAATTGCTGTTCACTTCCAACAAACTGTACACTCTGCTCCAGGGGATTGCTCCACCCCGCTTGTCTGGCAAAGGCTTCATTGATGACCATGGTACCTGGATTGATGTCGGTGGCCAGACCCAAAAATCGCCCCTCGGCCAATTCCATTCCAAAGGTTTCCAAATAATTGGTATCGACACGAAACATACGAACATCCATTTCTTCACCATTATACCCTTCCGGAATAACGGTGGATCCAAAAGTGCCTTCTTCTACTACTGCATTGCAAATTGATACAGACTGTACTCCGGGCAGGGCCGCCAATTCATTTTTGAAAGCGGTGTGATTCACTTCTACTCCTGGTGGAGTGTTCAACACGATGATCTGATCTCCGTCGAAGCCAAGATCTTTGTTTAACATATAACTGAATTGTTGGTACAATATCAGTGTTCCGGCTATTAAGCCAATACTAATGCTGAGTTGCAACGTGGTGAGTACCTGTCTGGGCCATTCGCCGCCAGGTGCCATTTTCAGGTGATTGCGTAAGATAGACATGGGCTTGAACCGCGTCAGCAGCCATCCGGGGAAAAGTCCGGCCACAATACTGGCCGCAAAAATAACAGTGATAAAAGTCAGCATCAATGGCACCGTAAATATTGTGTGTAATGGAATGTCTTTCTCAAACCAAAGATTAAACTGAGGCAACAGAATGATAGCCAATCCAATGGCGAGTACCCCAGCACAGATGGTTAGGCTAAGGGTTTCGGTCAGAAACTGCCCAATCAATTGTTTTTTGCCAACGCCCAAAACTTTTTTTATCCCAACTTCTTTGGCACGTTGCAGCGATTTAGCCGTAGTGATATTGACGTAATTAAAGCAGGCGATGAGTAATATCATCAATGCAATAATGGAAAAAGTGCGAAGGAATACCGCACTACCATATTTGCCACCCCGAAGGTGCTGAAGGTCGGTCGATTTCAGATAAATATCTTTAAACGGCTGGAGATAAAAGGCATAGTTGTCCTTCCTGTTATTCATATACCGAACAGTAAAATCGGAGAATTTTTCATTTACGGAAGCATATTGTTCAGGAGTTCGCAAAAGCAGATAGGTATAGACGGTTTGCCCCAACCAATTATTCATAAAATTAAAATTCAAAAAATCAGATTTGGGATCAGTAGAAGGCCACGACACCAAAGCGTCGTACTGGATATGCGACTGTCGGGGCGCAGGCTCTGCCAAACCAGCAATGGTGAACAATTTGTCATTTTGACCTGTGACGACTTTACCGATCGGGTCTTGTCCGCCAAATAAAGACCGCGCCAACGCAGGAGTAACAATAATCTGCCCTGGTACATTAAGAATCTTCGCCGGATCGCTTCCTCTGATCATTTTAAAATCAAATACCTCAAAAAAATTGGAATCGACAAATAGCCAGTTTTTCACGAAAGTGTGCTGGTCTTCATATGATACCAATACTTCATTAAACCACGGCGCTGTACGAGTAGCTAATTCTACCTCTGGAAAATCGGCATCTAGGGCAGGTGCCATAAGTCCGGGCGTTTCGGCATTCTTAGTGCGGTCGCCGTTATTTTCATTGACCCATTTGTTGATTCTGAAAATTCGATCTGCCTTGCTGTGAAAACGGTCGAATTGGTACTCATCCCGAATAAACAGAAAGGCCAATAAAACAGCTGTCAACCCCAGGCAGAGACCTATTACATTGATGGAGGCTACGGCTTTGTTATTATAGAATTGACGCCAGGCCGTTTTGAAGTTTGATTTTAACATAAAATATGGTTTTATTCTGTTTTCAGGCTCTCCACCGGATTAGCCAGTGCCGCCCGAAAGCAATGAATACTCAATGTCAAAGAAGCAATAACCAACACTGTAATGCTTGCCGAGGCGAAAACCCACCAGGGCATTTCAACGCGATAGGCGAAGTTGGATAACCAGCGATTCATTAAGAACCAGGCAAGAGGAATGGCTACAAATAATCCCAGGCTTATTAACAACAAGTATTCTTTGGATAAAAGCACAATGATGTTGGAAACGGAGGCTCCCAGCACTTTTCGAATTCCAATTTCTTTAATACGCCTTTCAATGGAAAGAGCAATCAACCCCAATAATCCAAGACAAGAAATCAAAATTGCCAACAATGCAAATGCACCGAATATCTGTCCTTGTTGAATATCTTTTTGGTGGAGCGAATGAAAATTATCATCTATAAATTTTACATCCGCTATCCAGTTGGGATCAATTTGAGTAACGGAATGTTGAATAGCTTTGCGAATGGACTCGAATTGGTCTGACCTAATTCTTGCAGCAATAAAATTGTTGGTGAGCCACTCGATTTGGGAAAACTGGATTATAGCCGGTTCTATCGATTTGTAAAGAGGTTGGAAGTGGAAATCCTTGACCACCCCTACGATTGTTCCTTTTTTCTTGTTGTCACTTCCAAAGTAAATGGTGTTGCCCAATGACAGTTCAGGGCTGGAAAATCCCAGGGAATGGACCGCAGTTTCATTTACAATAAATCCGGATAACTCGTCATCAACTCGATTTTTGTCGAGGTCGCGGCCAGCTATTAATTGGTAGCCTAATGTTTCTATAAAATCATTTTCTATGGTGTAGTTCTCCGTTTGTACTTGGTTGGCGCCGAGCGTTCTCACCACCGGCCAACTGTCTCCATAAAAGGTAGGCATATTGCTGCCGGCAGTAACATTTACTACGCCCGGCTGTTTTAATAGTTCTGCTTTTAGTACTTCAAACTTTTCATTTATATTTTTATTTATTTGAAATAACACTACTTTTTCGTCATTACCGGGCAGAAACTGTTGCCGGGCAAAATGCATCTGAGTATAGACAACAGCGGTTGCGATCAATAAAACAACAGATGTCGCAAACTGAATGGTGACTAATATTTTTCTGGAAGATTTAGGGGAAGAAAATTGAACGTACTGTCCCTTGAGTACCTCCATTGGCTTAAATCCGGTAAGAAACAATGCCGGAAAAATACCCGCTCCAATTGTAATCGCCATCACAAGTATGGCTAAGCTGCTGTAAATCACTACACTATTCAAATTGGCCGGAATAAAGGCTTTACCCGATATCTCATTGAATAATGGAATCAGCAACCCGGCCAATAAAAAGGCGATCAATGCAGCCGATAATGCAATCAGGAAAGTTTCCAGCAAAAACTGCATAATAAGTTGATTTCTACCAGCACCAATCACCTTTCTTACTCCCACTTCTTTAGCTCTTTTGCGAATTCGAGCTGTGGCGTAATTTATATAATTGATAATAGCAATAATCAAAACCAGTAAGGCAATCGTTGCAAGCAAATACAGGCTGGAAAGGTTCCCATTCGGCTCTGCTTCTTTTTCCAGATGAGAGTATAAATGAATATCCGTAATGGGTTGGATGTTCATGTTGTATGCCAGCTCTAAGTTCGCCAGCTCCTTTCCAACATGCCTTTCGGCAAATGCAGGCAGCTTGTCGACAAAATCAGCTCCCGACTGCCCTTCCAAAAGTCTGAAATAGGTATAGTTTAGAGGCATTTGCCTCCATAAAGTAGCAGCCCCCCAAACCTTTTCGAAAGTAGAAAAAGGAAGTCCCATATCGAGGCGGATATGGGTCGTTTGAGGTAAATCCTTAAACACCGCCGTTACAGTAGAATTTAAACTGCCCGAGCTGCCTATGCTTAATACTTTTCCGACTGGATTGCTACTTCCAAAATACTTTTTGGCAGCAGACTCACTTAAGATTATTTGATTGGGCTTAGACAAGGCCGTCTCTGGATTTCCATAAATAAATTCCATTTTGAAGACATTCATAAAACCCGTATCTACAAATGAAACTGTCTCAAAAAACTTATTGTTATTAAATCGAACAAGTGATTTAAACCCCTTGGAAAATCGAGTCATGGCCTCTATTTCGGGAAAGTCTTGTTGTAACGCAGGACCAATAGGGAGGGGCGTAGTAGCATAGGGGCCCATATTGTCGTAATTGTCAAATACCAGTCGATACAGGTTATGGGGATCCCTATGGTGTTGATCGTAGGTCGTTTCCATGTTTAGATACAGTACCATGAGCAAACAAAAGGCAATGCTTACAGATAAGCCCAGTATACTGAACGTGGAATAACGTTTGTCTTTCCAAAGGGTCCGAAAAGCAACTTTGAAAAATGATTTGATCATAAGTTTAACTTTACTCTGTTTTCAAACTCTCCACCGGATTAGCCAACGCCGCACGCACACTCTGAAAACTCACCGTCAGAAAAGCGATAAACGCCGCCAACAACCCCGCCAGCACAAACAACCACCAGGGCATATCGGTGCGGTAGGCAAAGTCCGCGAGCCACTGATGCATAAAGTACCAGGCCACCGGAGCCGCAACGATGGTAGCCAAAACGGCCAGCAATGTAAATCGTTTGTTAAGTAAAAAGACCAGATTGCCTGTACTGGCTCCCAATACTTTTCGCACTCCGATTTCTTTGGTGCGTTGCGCGATAGCGAGGGTGGCAATGCCAAACAACCCCAGGCAGGCGATCAGTATGGCCAATGCCGTGGCGAGGTTGAATATCTGACTCAGCCGGGTTTCCGACAGGTATTGCCGGGCGATATTTTCGTCGAGAAAAGTGTAGCTAAAGGCCTGCTCCGTAGTGTGTTTTTTCCAGGCTCTTTCGATGTTCCCCAGCGTTGCAATCGGGTTTTCGCCGTCCATTTTGAATGAAAATTTCGGCAGGAGGTTATCGGTCGAATTCATATCCGGCGCTGCTTGAAGGAGTGGAATAAAATCGTTGACCATTACCAGCGGCCCAATAGGCGTATGGAGTGAACTGTAATGAAAATCTTTTGTTATCCCAACGATCTGGTATTCGGAAAAAGGCTTGGGGAGGTAGGCACCAACGGGGTTTTCCAACTGCCATTCCTTCACAAAGGACTCATTGACGATGGCGGCCTTTTCATCGGTGCCGATCTCTTTGGAAAAGTTGCGACCCGCTGCCAATTCGATCTGCAAGACATCCAGATAGTCGTAATCAATTTGTTGGGCATTGAATTGACGAAAGGTATTCGAACTTTCTTCGGTGTACCCCAACTGCAACCAACCCGGCGTACCCAGCGTATGCGACGAAACGAGCACCTCTTCGACGCCTTTACCCGCCATTTCGTTTTTCAGCCGTTGATGCACCCCTTCCGTTTCCTGCCATATTTCCGAAAATACGCGCCCCGATCCCATAAAAGGTACAACGACGGTTTGCTCTTTTGCAAAGCCCAGGTTTTTATTTTGCAAATAGGACATCTGCTTTCTCATTCCAACGGTGCAGATGATCAAAAAAACGGAGAGGACAAACTGGAACCCCACCAACCATTTCAACACCACATGACGGTCGGTCCCTTTGCCGGAAATGGTGCCGCGCACGATCTGAACCGGTGAAAAACGCGACAAGACCAACGACGGATAGATACCTGCCAACAATCCAATTACGAGAGCCAGCCCCACAAAAAAGGAAAGGTTGGCAATGTTAAAATTCAAGACCATCTCCTTGCCTGCCAGTTCATTGAATGCCGGCAATAGCAACCAGGCCAGGCCAACCCCCAGCACCAGCGCAATGCCCGCCGTGAGAATGGCTTCGCTCCAAAACTGACTGCGCAACTGCCATTTGGTGGCTCCCGTCACCTTGCGCACGCCCACTTCTTTGGCCCGCCGCATCGACCGGCTGATGGAAAGGGTCGTAAAATTGATACCTCCCAACAATAATATCAACAAAGCCACCGACGCCAGGATGTAAGGGTAACGGGCATCGCTCACCTGGACGAGCCCGGCCGGCACGTCATTGTTCAGATGAATGTCGGCGAGGGGCTGTAGCCCTACAATGTATTCGCCGGGTTGATAGTCGTTTTTTACTTTTTCATCGATAAACGGAGCGATCTTCGCCGACAAGGCTTCTACATTTGATTTCGGATCGATCAACACATAGGTTTCGCCATATACGCAAGTCCAGCAGTTTCGGGCATTGTCATTGAAAAAGGTATTGCTGTTTTCAAACGGAATTAATATCTGGTATTGAATGCTGGAGTTGTCCGGCACTTCCTCAATGATGCCGCTTACGCGAAAATCCGTCCACACCCCCGCCACCTGCAGGGTAAGCATTTGCCCGACAGGGGCCGCCTCACCAAAATACTTCAATGCCATTTCCTCGGTGAGCACTACCTGATGCAGACTGGAGAACACCTGATTCTTATCGCCCTTAATCAGCGGAAAGTCAAAGATTTTCAAAAAAGAAGGGTCGACATAATGAATCGTTTCTTCTTCCACAAAGGCATCCCTTCTAACAAAGCTATTGACATTGAAATACCGGGCGGCCTCCTGCACCTCCGGGAAGTTGTTTTTCAACTCCGACCCCAGCAACAGCGGCGTCACCGAATTGAAGATCAACTGGTCTTTGAAGTGTTCTTTCACCCAGGCCCGATAGATTCGGTCGGATTGGGTATGGAACTGATCGTAGGTCCATTCGCTTTTCACAAACAACATGATCAGAATCACCACGGCAATGCCGATCGACAACCCCGTCAGGTTGATGAATGAATAGAGCTTGTCTTGTACCAGATTCCGCCAGGCGATTTTTAGATAGTTTTTTATCATGGTTTTTATTTATGCTTCCTAGGGCTCGTTCGTCGCGATTTGTAACCGCGATGTACCGGGCCAAGGTTTTTATTCATTCCGAGGATTGATTTGTTCCCACCGATATCCATCCCATCTCCAAAAATCATCTAAAGCAATTTGCTCACCTTTTTTATAGCTTTTTCCACCGTAGACATATCCAAGATTAGAATTGTCGTCATATGCAAATCCAAAACTATGTCGGCCAGCTGGTCCTTCCTTTGCTATTGCTTCAATCTTATTATTCTCAATTTGAAAAGTAGTTCCTTGCGATTCATACCGGTAATTTTTACCTCCAAAACCAATTATTTTTTCCAGCTTATGATCGTAAATCATAGCATGGTGATCTAACGAAGAATTGTCATATGGCCCACCTAGAGGTGACCACTGCCAATCACTCCACTCCCATAAATCTGCGTACTGACCATTGATCCAGAGCCCTCCAAACAAATAAACTTTATTGATTTTATAATTGTAAGCCATACCAAATGCAGCTCTTTTAGGTGGAGAAGGAGTATTTAATTGCTCCCATTTTTTTGACCAGCGCCAGGTACTTCCAAGTACCTCTTTTCCATTCCATCCGCCAAAAGCCAACAATGCATTTTCGCTTTCCAGATAAACCATTTGATGATGATCAGCCTGATATAAACTATTGCTATCTATTTGGGTCCACATCTTGCCGTCCCACTCCCATAAATCAGAATAAGTTACCCTGTCATTGCCCCGACCACCATGAATAATTATTGATTGCCTTTCCTTATGAAAGGCCGCTGCACAAAATCCCCTTGGAGGCGGACCGGGAGTGTCTAATTTTTTCCAGCTTCCATTTTCCCATACCCAGGTGTCGTTAAAATAGGGGCCAGAGCGTTGATTTGTTCCACCAAACAACAATATCCGTTTACCGACCGGATTATAAATAAACACATGTCCCCATCTTGCACCTGGACTTATAACGTCTTTAGAATTTCTAACATCTAATTTAGCATTCGATGGTAATAGGATTATAAATAAAGCAAATAGAGCTATCTTGAATATTATTTTTTTTATTCTTGACATTTTAACTTCTATTTCGATTGAGTTTTAATTATTTTTGAGTGCGTGACATATTAGCGGAGCATCGCGGTTGCAAACCGCGACGAACGACGTCTGCACAAAGATTTTCTCTGTGAATCTTTGTGTCTTCGTGTCTTTGTGGTAAAGCCCGCAGCGATTTTGTCACGCACTCATTATTTTTTTAAATACCTTGCGTTCGTCGCGACTGCCTGCCTGTGGCACGCGGGCTGGTCTGCAACTGCGATCCCACAAGCCCCTACTCACTCTTCAAACTCTCCACCGGATTAACCAGTGCCGCCCGAAAGGACTGAACCCCAATTGTCAAAAAAGCGATCACCAGCGCCACCGCTCCCGACAAAATAAATACCGTCCACTCCATAGGAATGCGGTATTCATATCCCTGCAACCACGCTCCTGCGCAATACCAGGCCAACGGCGCCGCCAGCACCACCGCAATCAATACCAACTTCAAAAAGTCCTTCGACAACAAGGCTACAATTTGACCAACCGAACTTCCCAACACTTTGCGCACGCCGATCTCTTTGGTGCGCAAATGGGCCATATAAGAGGCCAGCCCAAACAACCCCAGGCAGGCCACAAAAATGGCCAGGGCGGTAAAAAACAACAACATCCGGCTGAAGTTTATATCGGCGGCGTAGAGCTGGGCAAACTGGCTGTCGAGAAACCGATACTCAAAGGCATTGCCAGGGAAAAATTGCTGATAGCTCGATTGTATCTGCGCGATGGTCTGGTCGATGTTTTGAGGGGATACCCTTACGGAAACGGGACTGTAAGTGGAGTAAAGCGGCATGATCACCAGTGGCTCGATGGGGTGGTGTACCGACATTTGATGAAAATCATTGACTACGCCAATGACGTTGAAATCGCGACCGTAAAAATGCAATTGTTGTCCCAGACATTCGTCGTTGCTGGCAAAGCCCAGCCGCTTCCGCGCCGCTTCATTGACAACAATGTTATTGACTAAAGCGCCATCAAAGTTGGAATCGTCGGGGCGAAAAAACCGGCCAGCCAGAGTTTGCAACCCATAGGTATCGTCGTATTGTGCATCGGCGTGAAACACATTGCACATATACCCCTTACCCGGCTCGTCGCCTTTTACCGTAAGACCAAAAATCCGGGCCATCCCATCGCCGGGAATGCGGTTGGAAGTGGAAGCGTTTTTGATATTGGGAAACTGCCGAAGCGAGGTGGTGAAAGCATTCATCTTCTCGATAAACAGGCTGTCCCACCCCGTCAATTCCGGGCCGTTAAACACCATCACCTGATCTATGTTGAGACCGATGTCTTTTTCGTTCATGAATTTGATTTGCTGATAGGCGAATATCGTCACGATGATCAAACCGACCGAAATGGTGAATTGTCCCACAACAAGACTTTTACGAAAAAGCTGACTGCCCTTCGTATTCCGGAATTTTCCCTTGAGCACCTCCGGTGTATTTTTGGACGACAACAACCAAGACGGATATAGCCCCGACAGCAATATTCCCACCAACATCAGGGCGCCACACCCTCCATATAGCAGGTATTCCGTAGTGCCAGGTGGGGTGGCCAGAGCCGATTGTGCATCTGCTCCCATGACGCCGTAAAACCAGGGTTGAAAAAACCGGCTCAAAGGAATGGCAACCATCAGGGCGATGGCATTCATCAGGAAGGCTTCCGCCAAAAACTGCCGGGTGATCTGTCCTTTCCCTGCACCGATCACACGGCGCAACCCCACTTCCCGTGTTCGTTCAATGGCTTTGACCGACGATAAATTGACATAGTTGACCCAAGCGATCAGTAAGATCAAAAAGGCAATGGCCAGCAGCGACCAAACGGCCCGCGCATTGCCGGTGCGCATGATCTCGTATTCGAGGCCAGCGGAGTAAAGATGCGCTTCTGACAAGGGCTGCAAATAAAATTTTTCGACACTTTGGGTTTCGGTTCGTTCTTTAAAATACTTTTCAGAAAATGCGGGGAATTTGGCTTCCAAAGCCGCCACATCCGTCCCTTCGGCCAACTCGACGAAATGGTAAAAATCAGACCAGTCCCAACTGTTATCTACCCGCTCCCCCAAATACCGCACCAGCGTAGGGTAGCTACCCAACACTTCGGATTGGAAAATGGAATTGGCGGGAAAGTCGGCGATCACTCCGACGATTTCGGACGGATGCTCATCCCGATCCATAACAATGTTTTCACCGATCAACGGATCATAATCCTGATTGCGTACATTGAACAATTTTTGGGCAATAGTTGCTGTCAGCACAACTTGATTGGTCTGTGTAAGTACCGTGTTGTGGTCACCGGCCAACAATTCGAAATCGAACAATTCAAAAAACCGGTGATCGACGAAGTGGCTTTCTCCGGTTCGGACGATCTTGTCGCCTTTTGTAAGCGTCATTTGGCCCTGATAAAAAATACGGGTGGCATCCACCACTTCCGGAAAATCCTTTTGCATGGTAGGGCCGATGGTGGGATAGGTGATGGTCCCCTTTTGCACCATTTCACCATTCTGAAACCGCTCATTGATGATCCGGTATATCTGGTCGGATTTGGCATGGAACCCCTCGTACGATAACTCGTGCAACACCCAACTGAATATGGAGATGGCCACTACCAGTCCGGCTGTCAGACCAATGAGGTTGATCGCAAAAGTAGTTTTGTCTTTTTTGAAATTGCGAAGTGCGATGAGCAGATTGTACTTAAGCATTGGTTTTGTTTTTTTTGATCTACTTATTCCGTCTTCAAACTCTCTACCGGGTCCGCCAGCGCCGCCCGCATACTCTGTGTACCCACCGTAAGTGCTGCAATAATTATAGCTGCTCCGCCGGCCAGGGCGATCATTCCCCAATGAATGTCGATGCGGTAGGCAAAATCTTCTAACCAGTTGTTCATAAAATACCAGGCAATTGGCGATGCTATTATAATGGCGACCAACACCAATCGGATAAAATCTTTCGACATCAACCCGATCAAGTTGGGTATAGAAGCGCCCAGCACCTTTCGGATACCGATTTCGCGGCGACGACGTTCGGCGGAAAAGGCTGCCAGCCCAAATAGTCCGAGGCAGGAAACGAAGATGCCCAGAAAGGAAAAAACCTTGGCCAGCGCTCCAGTGCGCAGTTCGGTACGATGGAGTTCTTCGTATTTCTGATCGGTAAACTGGTATTCAAACGGGTAGGCCGGATTGTGTTTGGTGAATACCTTTTCCAACGATGCCAGCGTTTCCGCCAAATCATTGTTAGGTTGGGTACGGATGTAGATGAAATTCTTCCAGGGCGCCATAAACAGGATGACGGGATCCTGGTTTTGATGAAGTGACCCTACGTGAAAATCATCGAGCAAGCCTACAACCCGACCCGATTGATCCCAAAGCGTAATGGTTTGTCCAACGGGGTTGTCCATGCCCATGAGTTCGGCGGCGGTTTCGTTGATTAAGAAATTGGTGGAGTCGGAGGGAAAATCGGGCGAAAAGTCGCGGCCGTCTTTCAGGGTGGCCCCGATCGTTTTCACAAAATCGTAACTCACCGGGATGGTTTGAAACAGGATCGACTCGTCGGGGTTTTTACCTTCCCAGTCCAGGCTGGACGTGTTGTTGCCCCAGGCATGGATATGGCCATTGGTGGCCGACACGTTCGACACGGCGGGCAGCTGTAAAAGTTCTGTTTTGACAGCGTCGTATTTGTCCAAAAGCGTGCCATTGACGGGAACAAAGAGCAGGTTTTCTTTGTCGTAGCCCAGGTTGTTGGATTTGATCATTTCAATTTGCTTGTAAATGACCAGAGTGCTGATAATTAGAAATACGGAAATCGTGAACTGCAACACCACCAACCCTTTCCGCAACTGAGTGGCGCCACCATCCTTTCGCACCAACCCTTTCAACACTTTTATGGGTTGAAAACCCGACAGGAAAAATGCCGGATAACTGCCCGCCAACAACCCCGTCAACAATACAACTACAAATATCGCCACCCAAAATCCGGTGCCTGCCGAAGCCAGGGTAAGCTCGAGACCAAAAAGCTCATTGAAGTAGGGCAGTGCCAACCAGGTAAGTCCTATCCCCATAGCAGCAGCAACAACGACCATCAACATCGACTCGGCCAGAAACTGTCCGGCCAACAACTGTCGGGTGCCCCCCAACACTTTGCGCACGCCCACCTCCAACGACCGGGTAGAAGACTTGGCTGTGGACAGATTCATAAAGTTGATACAACCGATCAGCAAAATAAAGATGGCAATGACCCCAAAGAGCCGGACGGTGCGGATACGCCCCCCCTGGAGTTGTCCGTCTTTGAATTCGCTGCGGAGGTACCAGTCAGCGAGGGGGTGGGCGAGGAGTTCGACGTTTTCCTGCCCGTTTTCGGCAACGACCTTTTTCACTTTTTCGTTGATCTGGGGAGCAGAAATACCCGGCTGCACCCGGAAGTAGGTCTGGATGCCGTTGTTATTCCAGTTGGTAACCCATTCGTTTTTCTTTTCAAAATTGGAGAAGGGCAGCAAAAAGTCGAACCGAATGAGGGAATTTTCCGGAAGGGCATCCAACACGCCGGTGACCTTGTATTCGATGTCGTTATCCAGCTTGATCGTTTTGCCGACAGGCTGCTCCCCTACAAAGTATTTTTCTGCCAGTTCTTTGCCCAGCACGATGCTGTTGGGCTCAGTAAGCACCGTTTCGGTATTCCCCCGTAAAAGAGGGAATGTGAAAATTTTCAAAAAGTCGGGGTCGACATATCGCCCGCGTTCGTAAAACGATTGACCACCGTAACTCAGCAGGGCGCGATTGCCCCACGACGACCTGGTAGCATGGGTGATCTCCGGGAAATCCGCTTTCAGTTTTGCGGCAAGCGGACCAGGTGTAGCTGTAAAAGTAAAGATGTCGTCGCCATAAGTTTGGTGTTCGAGGATGCGGTACAACTCTCCCTTGTGTTCGTGAAACTGGTTGACGCTCAACTCCCGGTTGATCCACAGCGCAATGAGGATGGTGCCTGCCAATCCCAGTGCCATGCCCAACAAGTTGATGCCGGAGTGGATGCGTTGCTTAAGCAAGTTGCGCAGTGCGATTTTTAAATAGTTTTTCAGCATGGTGTTTTTTTTTATTACGACCTGCCTTAAAGGCCAGGTCGTACTTTTTTACTTCAGCTTCAGACTTTCCAAGTTTTTGAAACTTGGAAAGTTTAAGGGGAACTGCAACTCACTCACTCCGCAAACTCTCCACCGGATTGAGCAAGGCCACCCTCACGCCCTGAAAATTTATTGTTATAAATGCTGCCAAGACTGCTAATCCTCCGCTAAGAGCGAATACCCACCAATTTACTTCAACACGATAGGCAAAGTTTTGTAGCCATTCTTCCATAAAGTACCAGGCCAGCGGTGAAGCGATGACAACAGAGATCAGTACAAGCGTTATAAAATCTTTTGACAATAGTCCTACAATTCCAACGATGCTGGCTCCCAATACTTTGCGAATGCCGATTTCTTTGACTCGTTGGTGGGCCTCCAGGGCAGAAAGAGCGTACAGTCCTAGCAATGCAATCACCAAGGCTAGAAAGGTGAAGGCCAGAAAAATTTTCGACATACGACTTTCTTTTTCGTAGAGCTGATTAAAAGAGTCATCCATAAAAAAATATTCAAAAGAACGATTAGGGGCAATCTTTGCCCAATTCTTTGACAACCCGGCAATTGTTGCTGCCAGGTGGTCGGTTTCCAGGCGAATTACAAAATTGTCGAGGAAATAGCTTGCAGGAGACACTGTCAGAATTACCGGATCGATGGGATTATGGAGCGACTTAAAGTGAAAATTTCTCGCCACTCCCACGATATGGCCTTCCTTAGGATTACCTGCTGCCACATGTGACATTTCTACATACGCACCTTCTGTAGAAGTAAGGTTATATTTTTCCATGGCAGATTCGTTTAGTATAAAAGCGGATTGTTTGTCCTCGCCAAATGCTTTGGAAAAAGAGCGCCCTTCTTTGAGATGGATATTCATGGTTTTCAAAAAATCAAAATCCACCAATAGAGTTGGCATGTTGATGATCCGCTCTTGGCCTTCGCTCTTAATTTTGGTAGAGAAATCGTAAAATCCTGTTTCCCACGGAAAATTTGAAATAGCAGACACCGACTTCACTCCTGGTTGTGACAACAACTCGTTTTTAACGGCCTCATAATTCTTTTGTACATCTTCGTCTCTGATCGGCACCACTACTACCTGTTCTGGCCGAAAGCCTATGTCTTTTTGATACAAAAAGCGAACTTGTTGCTGGATAACCAAGGTGGTAATAACCAACCCTATGGCAATAGCAAACTGAAATACAAACAATCCTTTTTTAAGCGAAAAGCCCGTCCTCCGATGATACGCTAGGGCAAATTTTCCTTTTAAAATACCAATGACTTTGTAGCGGGCCAGGCCGAAAAATGGAAAAACACCAATCAAAAGAATGAGCCCAAGCATTAGTCCGAACAACAACATCCAAATGGAATAACTTTCAGGGGTATGAAAGGTAATATCTAAACCGATATACCGATTAATTAACGGCAAACCCATGTAGGCCACCCCTAGTGCAATAACAAAAGATAATACGATATATACCGATGCCTCTGCCAATATTTGATGCAAGATGTTCCGGTTGGCAGCACCCAACACTTTTCGCATGCCTATCTCTGGAATCCGACCCAATAAATCAGTCAAAGCCATGTTGACATAATTCACACAAGCAATACCCAGAATCAACAAACTAACGGCTATTAAGACCCACAAAAACGACCGTCGGGTAGAGGCTGCAAAGTCGTTTTCCAATGCGAGAAAATGCATTGATTTCAACGGCTGGAGATGGAAGGTATAGCGGTCAACCAGTCTCTCAGGCAGGTTTGCTTTTTTCCAAATAGGTTGATAGTCTTTCCATTCCGATACAAATGCAGTTTCAGGTATTTGCACAAAAGTGTAAACAGGTGGATAAAACCAGGCGCCATGAGCATGAAAATAGTCCGATCCAAAAACAGCATTGATCCCACTCATCGGCGCGATAAAATCAAATTGTAAAGAAGAATTTTTAGGCGGATTCTTTACTACTCCAGTTACAACTACCTCGGTTTTGTTTTCGAGCAAGCAGGATTTGCCCATTGGGTTCTCCATACCAAAATATCGCTTTGCTGTTCGTTCGGTGAGTACTATGCTATTGGGATTTGTAAGAGTCGTTTTCGCATCTCCTTTCACAAATTCGAAAGAAAACATTTGAAAAAATAAGCTATCTGCAAAATAAAATTCCTTTTCTTGCGCCTGTTCATTGTTCTCCAGGTTTTTCACCGAAATGCTGACGGGGAAATAACGAACTACTATCGTTTTTTCAGGAAAAGTGGATTCCAATATCGGCGCCAGAGGGTGATAGGTATTAGCGGTAAAGCGTTCCGTTCCCTCATCGGTTTCAAAAGTAGTGACCCGATATATATCATTGCCATTTTCGTGAAAAGCGTCATAATGCCATTCTTTATGAACATACAATAAAATAAATACACAACTTGCCAACCCCAACACTAAGCCAATGATGTTGATGACGGAAAAACGCCTGTTCTTCCACAAATGTCTTATAGCCAGTTTCAAATAATTTCTTAACATATCATCTTTTTTTTGCTATGTTTTCAACATTCATCCTTCATCCTTTTCTCTATTAAAAGTATTACTCCGACCGCAAACTCTCCACCGGATGGAGCAAGGCCGCCTTCACACTTTGAAAACTTATTGTTATAAATGCCACTGATACGGCCAATATCCCTCCTAATGCGAACATCCACCACTCCACCTCAATGCGGTAGGCAAAATCCCGAAGCCATTCTTCCATAAAGTACCAGGTCAGCGGTGAGGCAATCAGAATGGCAATCAGTACCAGTATTAAAAAATCTTTTGACAATAGTCCTACAATTCCAGCCACACTGGCACCCAGCACTTTCCGGATGCCGATCTCTTTGGTGCGTTGTTCGGCCATGAAAGCCGCCAGACCAAACAAACCCAGACAGGCAATAACAATGGCCAGCAGTCCGAATATGCTGAACAGTGTACTCAGCCGCTCCTCAAAGCGGTATTGTTTGTCAAACGTTTCGTCAAGAAAAGAATAGCTGAATGGGGTACCCGGCAACAACGAGGACCAGGTCGATTTCAACTCAGCGAGCAACCCTCCAAGGTCGGGCGTTTGTACATTCAACGTTACGTAGTTGAAACGGCGCTGGCTAAAGTACATCTCCAGGGGCAACACTTTCCGATGAAGCGAATTGAAGTGGAAATTTTTCACGACGCCCACGATCGTTCCCCAGCCACTGTCGAAGGTCTTGCCCAAGGCTTCTTCTGCCGACGACCATCCATAAAAGGGCAGGGCCGCCTCATTGATGAGCACATTCGAGGTAAGGTCTTCCGGGATATTTTCGGAAATATTCCGGCCGGCCACCAGCGGAATGTTGTAGGTCTTGAGATAGTGTTCATCTATCTGCATCAGTTGCATATCCGTCGACTTGCTTCTGTCTCCCTGCAGAGCCACGAGGTTATTGGGATAGGTCTTCCCCGGAACGATGCCGGTCAGGCAAACATTTCTTACACCTGCCAACCGGCTCAGCTCCGTACGCACGGCAGTGTAATTCTGCACCAGTTCCGTACTCCCCGGCGCACTCAACACCAGCAAATGTTCTTTGTCGAATCCCAGGTTCTGTTTTTTCAAAAAAGCCATCTGCTTCGACAGCACGAGGGTCGAAACGATAAGGGCAGTGGAAATGACAAATTGGGCGATGACCAACCCACTTCGCAACCGCGTCGTCGTTTTCGATCGTCCGGATAATCGACCGCGAAATGCCTCCGCCGGTTTGAATTTCGACAGTATAAAAGCGGGATAGATTCCTGCCAAAACGCCCGTCGAAACCATAATACTCAACAATAATATTGCAAACCGACTACTCAGCAAAGTACTTAATTCAAACTGTTTTTCCGCAATAACGTTGAACGATGGCAAGACCAGTGCAACCATCCCGATAGCGATGAGGGCTGCCGCCAAACTGGTCAGGGTGGTTTCTGTCAGAAACTGGCCGATGAGTTGGCGACGTTGAGCACCTGTTGTTTTGCGCACGGCTACTTCTTTGGCTCTCCGGGAAGCATACACCGTCACGAGGTTTACAAAATTGATGGCCGCCAGTAGTAATATAAACAAGGCCACCAACCCAAATATTTGTACATATCGATGGGAGTTGTTTTTGCTGAATTCGTATCGGAGCTTAGAGTGCAGGTGAATGCTGGTCAATGGTTGGAGGAAATATCGATACCCCTGAGCATTGGTCTTTATTTCTTCTCCGACGTATTTATCGGCGATGTTTTTGATCTGTTGTTCAAAAGCTGCAGCGTCCGTTCCCGGATTTAATTTTACGAAAGTATGAAAAACGGTAGCGTGCCAATTGTCCATGATCCGCAGGCCATTCCATTCCTTTAGGCTGGCGATGAAGTCGGGCCGGAAAGAAGTGTTTTCCGGTATGTTTTCGATCACACCGCTTACGACATATTCTGTCGTGTCCATTTTGAGTGGTTGGTCGAGCAGTCGGCCAAAGTCGTCTTTCACGGCAAAGTATTTCTCTGCCATAGCTCTTGTAATTACAATGTTGCGCGGGCCTTCTAATGCCGTGGTCGGCATGCCTGCCAAAAAATCGTATTGAAATAATTCAAATACATCTGGATCGGCCCAATAAAACCCCGTTTCGTAAAACACCTTGTCAGCGGCAGTGCTGACCGTTACCGATTCCTCGAAAGGGGGTACCAGCCGGGTAGCCTGTTCTACTTGTGGGTAATCTTCGAGGGCCGCTGCCAACGTTGCGGAAGCCGGAGCAAACAGCAGGTGCTCCCCTTGCAGATTGGTAATGTCCATCGACACGCGATAGAGCCGGTCGGCATCCGGCAACCATCGATCATAGCTTTGCTCATCCACTACATACATCAGAATGATTATCGAACAAGCCATTCCCAGTGCCAGCCCGAAGATGTTGATGCTGCTGATCAGTTTGTTTCGCAACAAACCCCGAAGCGCCACCTTGATGTAGTTTTTTAGCATGATGTTTTTATTTATTACGACCTGCCTGCTTGGTCGTACTTTTTTCTTTTACCGTCTGCCTTTCAGGTCAGGCGGTACTTTTTCATATTTACCCAATCAGAAGCATCACTCCGCCCGCAAACTCTCCACCGGATTGTTCAACGCCGCCTGAATAGATTGTACGCTTATTGTTAGAAAAGCCACTACAACAGCCACCAATCCAGGTAAAACAAACATCCACCACGCCATATCAATGTGGTAAGTGAAGTCCTCCAACCATCGACGCATCAGGTACCAGGAAACAGGTGCAGCCAAAAGCAGCCCAATGGCCACCAGAAGCAGAAAATTTTTTGACAACAATAACATAATGTTGGCGGTAGAAGCGCCGAGCACTTTTCGCACCCCAATCTCTTTGGTACGCTGGACGATATTGTATGATGCAATGCCAAACAGGCCCATGCAGGCCAGCAAAATGGCCAACAGGGAGAAGGTGGTGACCAGCCGGGAGGTTTGCCTTTCGGAGGCATACATTTGTTCCAGCTCTTCATCCAAAAACGAGAAACTGAATGGGCGATGAGGAACGAGTGCTGACCATTTCGACTCCAGGAAAGAAAGGGTAGCCGCCATTTCCTGACCACTTAATTTGACGAGCAATGACTCCCCCCATCCACCAAAAGGAAAAACAACAAGATTGCCAACTGGCTCGTGCAATGATTTAAAATGGAAGTTGTTGAAAACACCTTTAATTTGCGCTCTTCCCTGAAATCCGACAAACTGATTGATCGCCTCATCCGGCGACCAGCCCAGAGCAGCACATTGAGACTCATTGATCAAAATAGGAAGTGCAGAGGTAGAATCCTGACCACTATCCATTCGGGCAGCCAATGCTATATCGGCTTTTGCCAGATCACTCCCCGCCACCATTGTCAGATTTAAGGTTTTCACAAAATCTTCATCTGCCGGAATGGCCTTTACGGGCTTCGCATTCTTTCCATTCACATTTTTATTGATCCCATAGCCGCCGTCAATGTCAACCGGCGATTCATAAGCCAAACTCATAGCATGAACATGGCTGTGCTGTAACATTTCTGACTTGATGGCGTCAATGTTTTTAACGATCTTGCTGTCGCAAGGAAGGGAAAGCACATGGTCTTTGTCATATCCCAATTTTTTGCCTTGAATAAAGTCCATTTGCTGATGCAGCACAGCCATGCAAATAATGAGAAACACCGAAATGCCAAACTGCAAAACGATCAACGATTTTTGGAGCCACGACCCGGATGTCGAGCTTTTGTAATTTCCTTTTAACACCGTGACGGGTTTGAATTTCGACACAACCAATGCAGGCCAGGCCCCTGCCAAAAAACCGATTAAAATGCCGAGTACCCCAACACCTATCATCGCGAATGGGTCGAACAATGAGACGACACTCAGCGTCCGGTCAACCAATGAATTGAAAAAAGGAAGCGACAGTATAGCCAGCACATAGCTGATGACCAGGGCAATTCCTGTCAGTACGATGGCCTCCCCAATGTGTTGCCCGAAAAGCTGTGGTCTGCTGATACCCAGTACTTTTTGCACGCCGATCTCTTTTGCTCGTTCTGTGCTTTGCGCGATAGTCAGGTTGATATAGGTGATCGAACCAATGAGCAAGATCAGAAACGCCACAATTCCCAGCATATAGATGTATCGTTTGTCGCCGTTTGGCACGAAATTACCCGGCACCTCGGAATGCAAGTGTACGGCCTCCAATGGTTCCAGTTTGTAGGTCAGATAATCATCGCCTTCCGTTCCGGTTTCATTGGTGCGAGCTGCCATATAAGCAGGTATTTTTTGATTGACCGTCTGTATATCGGTACCTGGATACAACAAAACATAAGTGGCATAATTGGCGGTCCACCAGGTAATTTGCTCAGGCCTCGAAGCGCGTAAGGTGGTGAAGGAACCAATAAAGTCTGGTTGAAGTTGGGAGGCCGTGGGAGCGGGCGCGATTAGGCCGGATACCACATATTCCTTTCGGTCATCAATGGTCAATTGCTTGCCAATGGGGTTTTCACTACCGAAATATTTTTTGGCCATTTGGGTAGTGATGACCACTTTGTTTGGGGCATTTAAGGCGGTAGCCGGGTCTCCTGCCAGCAAGGGAAAGCTGAAAATGTTGAAGAAGCTGGAATCTGCATAGTAAAATTCCTTTTCCTCAAAAAGACGGTCCTGATATTTGACTACATTGGTGTATCTAATGAGTCGGACAGCATCTTCTACCTCCGGAAAATCTTGCCGAAAGGACGGAGCCACTTTATTGCCAGTTACGGGTATATTACTCACCAATTCACCGCCAAACTTCGCCTCCATGGTCACTCGCGCAATCCGGTCAGACTTCTCATGAAAAGCATCAAACGACTGCTCATGGTGAAGGTAAGGCCCAATGAGCAAAGCAGCGGTCAATCCAACGGTCAACCCTATGAGTTTGATCGATGTAAACAGTTTGTTTTTCAACAAACTTCGCAAAGCTATCTTTATGTGGTTTTTGAACATAGTATCTTATTCTTTAGGCTTGGCTATAAACATAATGCTACTCACTCCGCAAACTCTCTACCGGATTCACCAACGCTGCCCGCATACTCTGAAACCCCACCGTCAAAAAAGCGATCCCAATGGCGAGGGCTCCCGACAGAGCAAACATCCACCATTCCACCTCGATGCGATACACAAAATTGTCGAGCCACCGGGCCATCTGCGTCCAGGCAATGGGGACAGCCAACAACAATCCTACAAATACAAACCCCAAAAACTTTTTGCTGAGTTGAAAAACGATCTCCGGCACAGAAGCGCCCAACACTTTTCGGATGCCAATCTCTTTCATCCGCTGCTCGGTCATAAAAGTGGCCAGGGCCAGCAATCCGAGGCAGGCTATAAAAATGGCGATCACCGAACAGAGGAAAAACAACTTCCCCGCCCGGTCCTCCGACCGATACATGGTGGCGAAACGGTCATCCAAAAAATTATATCGAAAGGGTTGAGCAGGGGCAATGGACTTCCATATGTCCTCCGATTTGGCGATGAGTTGTTCCATCTCCGCAGCCGTCGATTTTACGGAAACGACCGAACTGCTCAGCCCAAATGAAAAAGCAACGCTGGATACCTTCCGTTTTAAACCTTCAAAATGAAAATCTTCTACCACACCGATCACTTTGAACATCTGGTTGTCGAAAGGAGTGGTGAGTTCTTTACCTATGGGGTTGTCGCCGAGGCCGAAGGCCTTGACCGCTGTTTCGTTGACGATCAGTGCCTGCGAATCAGTGCGCATTTCCGGGAGGAAGTTGCGGCCATCGATCAGGTTCATGCCCAGGGTGTTGATGTAATCCTCGTCGATCCGCCAAAGCTGGAGCAACACCTGGTCTTCTGCAGTTGTTTTCCCTTTCGGGTAAAAAGCAATGGAATTTCTTCTTCCGCCTTCCAGCGGCAAATAAGAGGAAACGGTGACGTTTTTAGCCTCCGGTAATTTCTTCAATGCAGCTTTGAAGGCGGGTAGTTGATCCGATATCGTATAAGTATCTTCAATAAGCAGTACCTGTTCTTTTTCAAACCCCAGTTTTTTGTTTTGAATAAAATTCATTTGTTGATACACCACACAAGTAGCCACGATCAACCCAATGGAAATGGCAAATTGAAATACCACCAATCCACTGCGCAACCAGCCGCTTTTGGCTCCCAGGTTCAACTTCCCCTTCAACACTTTCACCGGCTGAAAACCCGACAAATAAAACGATGGATACAAACCAGCCAACAACCCGGCCGTAAGAGAAGCTGCCAGCAAAACAACCCAAAAACCAGGTGATGTGAATGGAATGTTAAGCACCTTTCCGGAAACGGTGTTGAAAAAAGGCAACAATACACTTGCAAACACCGTCCCAATGACAAAAGCAAGCACACTCATCAACACCGACTCCGTCAGAAACTGCCCGATCAACTGCCGGTGAAAAGAACCCAACACTTTGCGCAAGCCCACTTCTTTGGCCCGGTTGGCAGAACGCGCCGTCGAAAGGTTGATAAAGTTGGCCAGTGCGATCAACAGGATAAACATAGCAATGGCACCAAACAACCAAACATACCGGATGTCGCCGGCCTTGACGCCATGTGCAACGTACCCCTCCGACTTCAGATAAACATCCCGCATCGGTTGGAGAAACAGCCGGTAGTATTGCCCTTGCCGTTCGAGCGCCTCAAAGTCTGTGTTGAGGAATTCTTTGAATTGGGGACCGAAGTTTTTAAGCGAAAAAGCGCGGAGTTTACCTTCGAGAGAGGCGGGGTCGGTACCCGGCGTCAGCGTCACATAGGCGTAGTAGTTGTTGGCGATCCAGCCGGTACTTTTGCTGTCTTCCAGTGAAGGCATCGACAGGAAAAAATCGTATTGGAAATGAGATTGCCTCGGGAGGTTTTCTATGACGCCGGTTATTTTGTAGGATTGCCCGGAGTCGTCGTTGAGCACTAACAATTCTCCTACGGGGTTGGCGTCTCCAAAATATTTTCGGGCCATCCGCTCTGTGATCACTACGGTGTTGGGCTGGGTCAGCAATTCTCTTTTTGCCGCTGATGGCGATTGGTTGGTCCGGTTGGCTAAAGGCAGATGGAACAATTCGAAAATGGCTTGATCGGCATAGACAAACCCTTCTTCAAACTGATTTTCTCTTTCCTGCTGTCGGCGCACGAGGTTGCTTCCGGCATTTTCAAAATGGGGATTAAAGCGGGCGGCATTTTCCACTTCCGGAATTTCCTCTACCAATGTTTTGGTCAAAATGGGAGGTATGGCTGTGCTTCTGCCCTTCCAGTCGTTGAAGTTGATGTCGAGCCCGATCCGGTACAAATTGTCGAGTTTGGGGTGGTGTTGGTCGTAGCTCAACTCGTCTTTGATAAACAGCACTACCAGCAAACAACAAGCCACACCGATGGCCAGCCCCAATATATTGACACCACTGTAAAACTTTTGTTTTTTCAGTTGGCGGAGGGCTATTTTTATATGATTTTTTAACATGGTGATTTCTTATTTTAACGATTTATTGAATCCTATCCCATCTATTCTGAGCGCAAGCTTTCTACGGGGTTCAATAACGCTGTTTTTATACTTTGAAAACTTATTGTTATGCATGCTATTGTAATAGCGGCTAATCCGCTGACGACAACCATCCACCATTGTATTTCGAGGCGGTAAGCGAAATTTTCTAACCATTTTTCCATGCCATACCAAGCCAAAGGAGAAGCAATAATGAAGGCAACTAAAACCGGTTTTATAAAATCTTTTGACAACAGTCCTACAATACCCGTTACACTTGCACCCAAAACCTTTCGGATACCGATTTCTTTGGTACGTTGTACCGCCATAAATGTAGCTAATCCGAATAGGCCCAGGCAAGAGATAAAAATGGCCAACAGTGAAAACATACTGAACACTTTACTCATTTTCATCTCACTTTGGTAAAGGTGCTGATAGTCATCATCTAAAAAGGAAAAGTTGAAGGGTGCAAGGGGAGCTACCTCCTTCCAGGTAGATTGAATACTGGCTATTTGAGATTCAATATCTCCCCTTTCCAACCTGATAGCGATACTTGGCAGATTCCACCAGCTTTTCATCATCACTATGGGTTCGACGTCATGATGCATCGACTCAAAATTGAAATCTTCCACTACGCCGACTACTTTGAATGGCATCCGACCGCCGTAATTCATGGTTTTCCCAACTGGGTTTTCCCAACCCAGTCGTTTGGCAGCGGTTTGATTAATGAGGCATGCAAGACTGTCTCCTGCAATGGCTGGATTGATATCCCGACCTTCTGTAAAATTTAGTTTTAGTGTTTTTGAAAATGCACCATCGATGAAATTGAAAGTCAATGAAGTTTCTTCAAAATTAGCGGGTTGCTCTGGCAAGAAAACTGTACTGGAAAAATCGTCACCAGGTAAAAATTGTGAGGAAGCATATTGTTGTACTACCGGCAAATCCTCCAGTTTTTTAAGAAAAACATCGTATTGATCATTTAGTGCCGTGGCTCGGTTGATCAGCAATACGTTCTCCTTGTCAAATCCAAGATTTTGCTTCCGCAAAAAATCCAATTGCCCCCAAATGACAAGCGTGCAGATGATTAAACCTATTGACACACAAAATTGCAATATCACTAATCCGTGACGTAGCCAATTAGTTTTGCCAGCTTGGGCAAGTTTGCCTTTTAATACCTTAACAGGTGCAAATGAGGACAAAACAAAAGAAGGGAACAAGCCAACTAATATTGCAGCAAACAATGTAATTCCTGTTATTAAGCCCCACAAAAGAGGAGAGCCTAAAAAGTCAAGTGCCAGTTCCTTTTCTGTAAAGGCATTGAACAGAGGCAGGGTAAGGAAACATAAGATCAATGCCACTCCTATGGCCAAAAAAACATATAAGGTGGATTCTGAAATAAATTGCCGAATAAGCTGCCAGCGTTGAGAGCCGAGTACCTTTCGAATGCCTACTTCTTTTGCTCGAACAACGGCACGAGCGGTGGCAATATTTATGAAATTGATACAAGCCAATACCAGTATAATGCAAGCAATCAATCCTAAAAAAAACACATACGTTTTACTTCCGCCTTTAGCAATGTCCTCTTCCAATTTAGGGCTTAGGTGGATGTCCGTAAGCTTTTGGAAGGGAAAACTAGTAAAATTGTTTCCTTTATTAAAATTCTCTCCGGCTATTTCAGCGTTCACAAACTTTTGCAATTTTTGCTGCAAAATATTTTCCTTGACCCCATCCTCCAATGTGAAATAAGTGAATACGGTGGCTGATCCCCAATGGTCTTTTCTGTTTTCTACATTTTCAACATTGCTGAGTGGCGCAATAAAATCAAAGTGAAAATGAGATTGAGTTGGGAGTTTACCTACCACCCCCTTTACTAGGAGTTGTTGCCCATCGTTTCGTTCTATGGTCTTACCGATAGGGTTGGAGTGGTCGAAATAGCGTTGCGCCATTTCGCTGGTTAATATGATATCGTTTTTGCTTGTTAAATCAACAGGACTTCCAAAGAGAAAGGAAACGGAGAATACATTGAAAAAATCATTGTCTACAAAGAATATATTTGGTTCGCGGAGATACTCTTCTCCTTTTCGCAAAGTCCAACCTCCCGATACAAATTGCGTCATATATTTTACTTCAGGAAAATCTGACTTCAAGGTGCGACCCAAAGGGACGGGAACCAACGGAACTTTCCATTCATTATCACCAAAACGAGCGTGCCACAAAGCTCTATATGTTTGATCAGCATTTTCGTGAAATCGATCATACATCAAGTCATCTCGAATAAATAAAGCAATGATTAAACAGCAAGTCATACCAATAGCCAAACCAAGAATATTGATGCCGCTATAAAATTTTTGTTTTTTTAGTTGACGGAGTGCTATTTTAAGGTGGTTTTTTAACATGGTCGATTTCTTTAAAAAAGGTGCGGTGCGGGGTATCGGTATTCCCGCAGAGGGGATTGCTTGTCTTTCCGGTCAAGAGTTTTATTTGCCGAAAGGCTCACTCCAACAACCTTTTTGAACTTTTGATATACTACCAGCAAATTGTATTTCAACATGATTTGATTATTTTTAGTATTGTAATGCTGGTTTCGACTTTGCTCAACCAGCGGGCCTACGCACACTGACCGAGCCGTAGTCGAAGGCAGCAGATAATAAGGCTATACATCTGCCTTCGACTTCTCCACGGCATAATCTTCTTGTATAAATCCATCCTCCAGGTAAATGATCCGGTCGCCGTACTGGGCGTTTTTTTCCGAATGGGTGACCTGGATAATCGTCATTCCGTCCTGATGCAATTGGGCAAACAGGTCCATGATCTCTTCTCCTTGTTTGGAATGGAGATTCCCGGTGGGTTCATCCGCTAACAATAGCTTTGGTTTGCCAATGATGGCGCGCGCAACGCCCACCAGTTGTTGCTGACCGCCGGAAAGTTGGTGCGGAAACAGGTCTTTTTTAGCAACCATGTTGAACCGGTCCAACAACTCGGCGACCATCGACTTGCGTTCGGAATTTTTCACTCCCCGGTAAATCAATGGCGTTTCAATGTTTTCATATACCGTCAGGTCGTCAATCAGGTGATAGGCCTGGAATACAAAACCGATGTAGTGTTTGTAAAGGTTGGTGCGCTTCTTTTCGTTGAAGGCATGCACGGGTTCATCCAGAAAATGGTATTCGCCGGAGTTGGCTTTGTCGAGCATACCAATGATCTGCAACAGTGTCGACTTGCCCGCTCCGCTGGGGCCCATGATGGTGAGGAATTCGCCGGGCTGTACGGTCAGACTTACGTTTTTCAATATCCAGGCTTTTTGCAGCCCCTGGCGATAGTATTTTTCTATTTTTTCTAATTGGATCATTTAGATAAAATTAAATTGATGGTTCCGGACCATTTGATTTTTTAAAAAGAGAGGTGACCAAAACGCCACCCCTGAGAAAATGGCACTATAAAATATAGTTTGTCAATTTTCGAGTTACAGATACTGCCGCACGATGTTCTCTGTCACCACCTGCCCATCGAGGAGACGGATGATGCGGTTGCCAAATTCGGCGCAGTACTGTGAGTGAGTCACCATGACGATGGTCGTTCCTTTGGAATTCAAATCAGATAGAATCTTCATCACGTCGTCGCCATTGCTGCTGTCGAGGTTACCCGTTGGCTCATCGGCGAGGATGAGTTTGGGGTTGTTGACAATGGCGCGGGCTACGGCTACACGTTGTTGTTGACCTCCGGAGAGTTGCTGTGGAAAGTGATTGCGGCGGTGCATCATATTCATTTCTTCCAACAGATGTTCTGTGCGTTTTTTGCGTTCGCCGGAAGGCACTTTGGTGTAGAGCATGGGCAATTCCACATTCTCGAAAACGGTGAGTTCGTCGATGAGGTTGAAGCTCTGAAAAACAAATCCCAGGTTGTGCTTGCGGATGTTGGAACGTTTGCGCTCCGACAAGCCGCCCACTTCCTGATCCATGAAATAATAGGCCCCTTCTGTCGGACTGTCGATCATACCCAGGATGTTGAGCAGGGTCGATTTGCCGCATCCGGAGGGTCCCATGATGGATACGAATTCGCCTTCGTTGATTTCTACGCCGAGGTCGTTGAGAGCGGTGGTTTGCACTTCTTCAGTGCGATAGACTTTTTTTAGCTTTTCTGTTCGTATCATGATTTAAATTGATGTGGTTTTATGGTTTTGTGGTTTTGTGGGGAAGTTGCATTAGCATATCAATCATCCGCAATTCAGCACATTACCCCTTACTCTTTCAAAACAAGCACATCTTTATCGCCATAATTTTCGTAGCTGGAAGTAATGACGACATCGCCCTTTTGAAGGCCGTCGAGCACTTCATAGAAATTCGGGTTTTGCCGACCGATCCGGATGTTCTGTTTTGTGGCGTGGGAGCCATCCGGGGCGAGGATGTAGACCCAGTTGCCCCCGGTAGACTGGTAAAATCCGCCGCGTTTGACGAGGATAGCTTCTTGTTCGGCACTAAGTTGAAGTTTTACGGGTTACGGTTTGTCCACGCCTGATGCCGTCGGGTACTTTGCTGGTGAAGTGCATATCGACTTCAAAGCTACCGTTGACCACCTGTGGGTAAATCTTGACGATACGCAACTGATAGGTTTCGTTGGCAAACACAAAAGAGCCTTCCTGTTCGGGGAATACCCGCGAGATGTAAAACTCGTCGATGCGAACCCGGATCTTGAAATTGCTCAAGTCGTCGATCTGTGCAATTTGTGCGCCTTCGGGGATCAGTTCGCCCACTTCAATTGCCAGGCCCGACAGTTGTCCTTTTATAGGGGCTTTTACCGTCAGGTTTTCGAGACTTTTTTTGGCCATGTCGAGATTGCGGCGCATCAGGTCGAGGGAGTTTTCCATTTGTTCGTTTTGAATGATGGCGGATAGGCTGTCTTTTTCAATGCTGTTTTTCAACAATTGATTTCGCTTGACGAGGCTTTCGTATTCCGATTTGAGGTCTTCAAAATCGACCCGAGCGATGGCGTTATCCACAAACAAAACCTTGTCACGCTCCATTCGCCTTTTTAGTATAGACAAACGGAATTCCGCATCGATGGCAGACTCTTTGAGATTGAGGCTTTGTTGTTCCTGCAGGAGGTTCATGTTGCGGATCTGGTTGATCTGGTTGATGATGTTGCCCTCCTGGTTGAGGTAATTGAGTTGGAGGTCGGAGTTGCTGAGGCGCAGTATGGGTGTTCCGGCGGAGACCGAGGTACCATCTTCCACGAGTTTTTCTTCTACCCGCCCCCTTCAACGGCTGCGATCACCACAGTTTTGATGGGATGGATGACACCTGTTACGGGAATGAACTCCTGGAAAATACCCCGGTGGACGGTGTCGGTTAGAATGCGGTTGGATTGGACGTTGAGCTTGCTTGTACCGGCATCCTGGTAAAAGTTGTATCCGAACCATCCGATCAGTCCGGCAGCAAGTATGCCGAGGATGATTTTTTGCCAGGTTCTGTTCTTTTTTTCAATTTTTTGATCCATCAAAAAGGGTTTTAAGTATTTGCCGTGCCAAAAAATATCCCAACGCAATGCCAACTTTTTAAAAAATTGATTGTCAATAGATTATGTAGGAAACATTTTTTTCTTTGAGAAAACACTGTTCAAAAACGGACAGTATTTGTACATTTATGGACAGGAAAAGGGTTACTGGCCAGGCGTTTGGAAAAGTCAGCTAATAGGATTGCCCCAACAGATCAGAACAGCCAACATGCGTTTTGGTATTGCTTGGAGAAGAGTGGTGTGATATAAATTTGGCTAATGTCCAGGTGGAGAATAAGGGTGAAAGGGAAGGAGGGAAGGAGGGAAAATGGGTATATTGTAAATTAATTACATGCGAGGCATAGAATTGGCCCTCTAACGAGGGTGGGTTACCCACCCACAGCCACCGCCGCCTCCCACCACAGCGGGAGCATGACAACCATTATTAAACGATCAGCCCGAATCAGTTCCGTTGAACTGGCGAGGTATTTCAAATGAAGAATCTCCTAAAAATTACAACGTGTTGTTTTAAAATACAGTGCAAATATAACATTTTTTGTTTTTAAACTAAAAGATTTCCACTTTTTTTGACAAAAATTTTCTCCAATGCTGGAATTCGAAATGCTATGCTGACACTTAAGCCATGAAAAACCTCGGTACCATCCTCATCATCGACGACGAAGAAGACATCCTCTTCTCTTTGAAAATGCTACTTAAGCAACAATACTCCCATGTCTATACCGAAACCAACCCCTATCATATACCCCGGCTGCTCAACCAGTACCAGCCCGACGTAGTGTTGCTGGATATGAATTTTCGCGCAAGCCAAACCAAAGGCGAAGAAGGCATTCATTGGCTGAAAAAGATCAAAGGACTCAAACCCGACCTGCCCGTCATCATGATGACTGCTTTCAGCGATGTCAGCACCGCGATCGAATCGATCAAAAGCGGAGCCATCGACTTTGTAGAAAAACCCTGGCGCAATGAAAAGCTGATCGCCACCGTCAATGCCGCACTGGCACTAAGCCACTCCGCCCAGGCCCTTCAAAGGTCGGAAAGCCAGCAGGCCTATTTGCAACAAAACATCGACCAATCGTTCGGCGATATCCTCGGCGAATCCAATGTTATGCAAGAACTGAAAAGGATGATCGGCAAGATCGCCCCCACCGATGCGAATATATTGTTGTTGGGAGAGAACGGCACTGGTAAGGAACTCATCGCCCGCACGATCCACAAACTTTCTAACCGGAAAGACCGAATATTTATGGGCGTCGATTTGGGGGCCATTTCGGAAAACCTTTTTGAAAGTGAGTTGTTTGGCCACGTCAAAGGCGCTTTCACCGGTGCCGACAAAGACAAGGTCGGACGGTTTGAAGCGGCTTCCGGCGGCACCTTGTTTTTGGATGAGATCGGCAACTTACCCATTGGCTTACAGCCCAAATTGTTGCAGGCCCTGGAAAACAAACAAATTTTCCGAGTCGGATCGGCTACTCCCGTGGCTGTAGATGTACGCATCATCTCTGCCACTAATATGCCGCTCGCGAAAATGATACAGGAAAACAGCTTTCGGCAAGACCTCCTCTATCGAATCAACACGGTGGAGGTAGCCATCCCGCCTTTGCGACAGCGAGGTGACGATATTTCTACCCTGGCCCGACATTTTTTACAACAATACCGAAAAAAATACCTAAAACCCGACCTGACACTCCACGACCAAACCCTGAAAAAGCTGATGAATTACCCCTGGCATGGCAACGTCCGCGAACTGCGCCACAGCGTCGAACGGGCCATCATCCTTTCGGAACAAGGGCAACTGATGCCTGGAGATTTTGTTTTGCAACCGGCTTATGGCACCAACCATTCCGGCTCACCGGCAGAGCCACAATCGCTGAACCTGGAAAAGATGGAGGAGGTGCTGGTGCGCAAAGCCCTGGTCAAACACCACGGCAATGTGTCGAAGGCGGCTGCGGAGTTGGGCCTGACGCGGCCGGCGCTGTACCGGCGTATGGATAAGTATGGGTTGTGAAATCGCAATTTTTCATGTAAATTTGGAATCAGATTCCAAATTTGTATAAATTTTCGATATGAGTACCTTCCTAGGCCGCATAACTACAATCTAACTATAATTTCCAAAGACAGTGATTTTTCAAATCGAATATTAGTATCGTCCCCTCCTCCTAAAATTATCCATGTAAAAGTTGGCAACATGAAACTTAGGGAATTTTATGCATTTATGCAAAATGTTTACAAAGAAAGAATTGAAAGCATAGAATAACTTAGAATAGTTACTAACACTACAAATGGCCCTACTCCAAACCTTCCGCACCAAAGTAATGACCCAATTGGGCCTCATCGTCCTCGCCCTGGCCGGCATCGCCTGGGTGGTGGTACACCGCGACTACGTCTTCGCTCTGATGCTCCTGGTACCGTTCGTAATACTATTATTGTACAACCTGTTTCACCTCGTCAACAAAACCAACGACGACATCACCCACTTCCTGCTCAGCATCAAATACGACGACTACGAACAACAGTACGCCACCGGCCAACTCAACGACTCTCAGCAAAAGCTCTACCGTGCCTTCAACCTCATTGTCGATAAGTTCCGCCACCTCCGCTCCGAAAAGGAAATCCAAAACCAACTGATGCAAACCATCATCAAACAGGTGGATACCGGCATCTTCTGCGCCCATCACGACGGAAGCTGCATGATGATGAACCCGGCCCTCAAACAACTCCTGCACAAATCGTACATCCCCAACTTTTCCGCCTTTCAACCCCTGGTACCCAACCTGTACGAAGCACTGAACAATTTGCCGCCAGGCGAACGCAAAACCGTCCGCGAAGTCATCCAAAACGAGATTTTGCAAATAGCCGTACAGGTCTACATCCTCAAAATCAAAGACGAAGAGATCAAGGTCTACACCTTTTACAATATACACAACGAACTGTCTGATCACGAGGTCCAGTCCTGGCAAAAACTCATCCGCATCCTCTCCCACGAAATTATGAATTCGATAACGCCCATCGCCTCCATCAGCTCGTCGGCCATGCAGATGATCGACACAACCCAACCCATTTCATCCGACGATTCCAAAGAGATCAAAGAAGCCTTCCAGATCATCCAGAAAAGAAGCGAGGGCCTGATGCGTTTTACGGAAACGTATCGCAAACTGACCCGCATACCCCCTCCAAAGCTGGAAACGATCAACCTACGGACCTATATCGGATCGATCACCAAGCTGTTCGAAAAAGAATTGTTGGAAAAAGGCATCGAACTGGATGTAAAATTCCTGTTCAAAGAAATCAAACTCTCCGCCGACCCCATCCTGCTCGAACAGGTGCTGATCAATATACTGAAAAACGCCATCGAAGCTGTCCGGGAAGTCGACCAACCCAAAATCGCTATCCTCGCCGACAAAACGCCACAGGGAAAGGTCACCCTTCAGATCATCGACAATGGTCCGGGCATCCCCCAGGAGGTAGTCGATCAGATATTTGTGCCCTTTTTCACCACCAAGCAAAACGGTTCTGGCATAGGCCTAAGCCTCTCCCAGCAGATCATCCGCATGCACGGTGGGAGCATCCATTTGCAGAGCCGGGAAGGGGTGGGGACGGTGGTGACGGTCAGTGTGTGAAATGTGGAAAACTTTGTAACACCTCGCACACGACCCCAAAACCATGCGCAAGGTGTTACAAAAAGCAGTTTCGCCAAATCAAAACCACCTCACCCATACACCACTTCCACCGGCACCGGATTCCGGACAATATCCAACACCGGGGACGTCTTCAACACATGGTTCATCAGGTTGGCAAAATCTTCATCCGAGGCGCGGGTATTGGCATTGATCCGTACGCGGATGTTTTCGTATCCTGCCCGTTTCTCTTCCGACAAGCCCAGGAATGCGTGTAGGTTGAGGTCGCCTTCCACATCGAAATTTAGCGCATCCACTTCAATGCCCAGGGCCGCAGCGTTGTAAACGATACCTACCGACAGGCACGACGTCAGGGCATGCAACACGGCTTCTACCGCATTGGGGCCGTGGTCTTCCCCCAGCAATACGGCTGGTTCGTCGCCGACCAGCACGAAGGGTTTGGTGCGGGATTGGTCTTCCTGCATAGCGCCGTAAAATCCCTGAATTTCGGTTTGGCAATGGCCGCCTCTGATCCATCGGGTGTTCGCCCTGAACTTGAACTGAGCGATGTCGGCATTTTCTTTTACGGCTGCGATGGTGCCCATCAACTGATCGACGTTCACACCGTTTAGCGATTTAGGAGTTGCTTCATTCATGATAAAAAGATTTAGGAGTCTGCCGGTTGGCAAACGAAGTTATAAAATGAAATTGTATTGTTGGAAAGTTGATACGCGGCCACCTGCCTGACGGCCGACAGGGTAGGCAAGGTTTCAGATGCGCTCGTTATTGACTTGCCTTCCAGGTCAGACCGTACTCAAATGACCGTTACCGGTAGGTGGAAACATTCTGTACGAGGCGTCAGACAGGTCGATTGGGTACAAGCCTGATACAGTACTTTCCCCGACAACTGGTACGCTCCAGGGCGCAATGCTTTTGCAGTTGTTACCGGTATACCCACCTTTATTTCCTTTTCGTAAATGCGGAAGATGCTATCGTGGAATTTTTTCTCTTTCCAGGTTGGAAAAACCGGCTCACCGACCATAAGTTGTGGTATTGACTCCAGGGTCATATCCATTGGAATCAGATTGTCGTCGACAACTTCCGCAGCCTGTATGTGGTACCCCTCTTCCAGGTGGATATAGGCACTGAGGAGGGCTTGCTCACCGGCTTTTATCGCCTGGTTCAAATGTGGTTTGACCTGCAAAATTTTTGACGAACTAATAGAACCGTTATCGTTTTTCAGCAACTCGTCGAGCCGCTTTTTAAGGTCGACCAATTGGGCATCGAAATTCTGGGAATCGAGCAACGACATAAACTGAATATTTCCCGAAGGGTCGATCAAAATATTGGACGCCAACATCACTTCATATCGAGCCAAATCCGGAAGGATGCCTTTGGGTGCAAACCGGGCGGAAGCCTCGCCATCACCATCCAGGAGAATCGGAAAGGTTAGGTCGAACCGGTCCCGGAGCTTGGTTTTCACCAACGTAGCGGTCTCCATCGCGTCAATGATCATTACTTCGACGTTTTTACTTTTGTACTCCTGGTATAGTTTTTCCAGATACGGTGCTTCTGCATTGCAAAACGGACACCAGGTGGTGGCGATGTGCAGTACCAGATACTTACCGGCAAAATCGGAAAGCGAAACAGTGGTTCCTTCCAGGGAGGGAAGCGCAAAGACCGGAGCGGGCTTCCCGTTCTCGCTGGTCAATAATGGAGTGTCTGATGTGGAGGTATTGGCACAGCCAGCGTAAAAAAGGGTGGCCGTGATCAGGATTAGATTTTTTAATGAATTCATTGCTATGTTTTTTTAATAAAATGTTTTTGAAATTTTGTTTTTTAACGTACCCTCCTACCTCAACATCCGCCGCATGCTGTTCAGTGTAGCCTTTTCCATCAGATGAAAATGGTTGTCGGATAAAAACAGCGCCCGTAGTTCCTCCAACAGATTGGCCAACGAAAGAGTGGGACGGAGCTCATAGTACTGTATGATCTTTTGGATCTGCATGTAGTCGGTGTCGTTGGAGAATTCGGTCCACACCCTGTCGTAAGTGTTTTGATCCACTTTGGAAAGAATGTGCCGTCGTTCGTCGTCGTTGTATTGTATATCGGCATGGGCTGCAAATAAAAGGAAGTAAGCCAGAAATTCGGCGTGTGTCCATTGCGGTTGCGGCAGAGTGGTCATGATGGTTTCTTTTATTTTTTGTAAATAAATTGTTATTTTTTATGTGTATTTTTCAAATCATTCAAACTGTACAACATCCCCTATTCCCGGCACTACTCACATCAACCCCTTCGACGAATCGACCATAACCATCGTAACCAGGCCATAGGTTTTCAACCAGGCCGCTTCCACCTCCGGGGTAAAGTGCCGCCCCAGGCTTTTGCGAAGGGTATGGATCAATGCCTTCCCGACGAGTTGATAGTGGTTTTCTTCCACGCCGTATCTGACATGGCGTTTGCCCAGTGTCTGCAGAGCCGGCAGGAGTTTCTCCATGTCGTTGAGACTGGCCACGAGTATCTCGAAAAGCTGCGCAAACTTCTGTGCCTGGTCATTTATGTTGGCCAAAAACAAGGTGCGCACGGATGGGCTGGCTTTGAACAACTCCCGGTAAAAAGCCAGGCTGAATGCCTCGGTCGATTTGCGGATCAGTTGCACACTGTTTTGCACCAAGTCTATTTCGTCCTTTGTCAGATTTTGCGAAAGCTGAGCACCTTTCATCGACACGGTTGCCGGGTTGTATTTGCCCAGTTTGGCAAATCGCAGGTCGGCTCCGTCGAAATTAGCTCCGTCGAGCACAGCACTTTCCAGATTGGCCCATCGCATATTGGCGTTATTGAAATTGGCCCAACGGCATTCGGCACCTCGAAGGTCGGCACCGATAAAATTGGATCCCGAAAAATCGGCCTCGACCAGAAACCCGTCTTGCAACGAAGCATAGCTAAAGTCCACATCGGGCAATATCGCCCTGCTCAGGTTGGCACCTTCCAGTTGGGCATTTGTCATATCACAACCCCGAAGCCGACCGTCTGTCAGCCATCCTTTTTTGCGTAAGCGCTTGGCGGCATCCAGGGCAAAGGCGTTGCTTTCGGAGGAGAATTGGCTGATCAGCTTTTCCCGTTCCTCCCGTCGGATCGCCCAGTTGATGAAGTACAACAACATGGCGTCGATCAATATGCCCAACCACTCGCTGTAACTGTCGCCCACCACGCAGGTCCAGTCCTGGTTCCCTGCCACTTGCCATCCCGCCATCAATACGATCAGAGCCACGATGGCAAAATGAAAGCTGATGAAGTTGATCATGTCCAGTCGACCAACTATTTTTCCAAAACCACTGTTTAACACCGTTCCACCGCTCTGTCGGATCCCAGACTTGGGCTTTTGGACATTAGCTATTTTGGCAAAAAGACACATGAACTGAATATTTGAGCACGAACTATTTGTTTCGGACACTACAAATCTAAGGCGGGAAGGAAGCAGAGGAAATAGCAATTGATTGATCGGACAGTCTGGCCTATTTTGGAGGACCTTTGTTGAGCTATCATCGTGAATTCTTTAAACGAAGGCGGAATGTCAATTACTCGTTTACAGGTCGGATGACGCACCAGTGGGTGGTTTTTACTCAATAGGAACAAAATATCTGGAATAAAACACCTATTTTCGGGCTACAATGATCCACGATGAGGCTCGCTCTTCTTTATACCATTCTGTTTTGGGGAACCGCTCTCCAGGCGCAATACCGCTTCAACAATTATAAAAAACTCACCATTGAAGACGGACTTCCTTCCAATTATGTCTTTGACATCGCAGAAGACTCCCAAGGATTCATCTGGCTGGCCACCGCCAATGGCCTGGTGCGATATGACGGAAGCAAGTTTACGAAAGTGGAGAAAATCGCTGCTGATTCCATGCATTTACTCAGTGATTATATCGTGTCTTTGCTGGTGCGCGGCGACTCCCTTTGGGTGGGAACCAAGGATGGACTGTCCATATTAAACCGGACAAGTGGCCAGATTTCCAATCATGTCCTGGATCGGGATCATTTCAAAAAGGACTACGGCGCCGGTGAAATTGAACGCCGGTATTTCATATCCGATGTGGTTGAAGACCGGCAAAAAAACGTGTGGCTGGCCCCCGCTTTTGGTGGTTTCGTAAAATGGGACCGGCAGAAAAAAGAGTTCATTCACTACCCGGTTTTTCCCGATGAATCCCTTCCCAGCAACTATCTTCAAATGGACCAAACCAGCCTCGTCGCCCTCCTGCAAGACACCCAACAGGATTCCATTTTCTGGGGCGCCAGCAGGGCCGGATTGCTTAAGCTAAACACCGATACAAAAGAAATATCGAGAATACTTTTCAACGACATCAGCGACCACTACCGGTTTCAGATCAACCGTAAGATATGCATGTATCAAAGCCCGGACAACCGAATGATCTATTCCGGATCGTGGCAGGGAGGGCTATCTGTTTACGATCCCCTTTCGGGAAATTATACCCTACCCGCCCTGACCCACGCAAAAGACCTGGAACGTGCCCACAACCTGAAGTTGAATCAATTGCATAAAATCGTGCCGGGAGAAAAGGGTAAGCTTTTGCTTAGTTATGGAAATGGACTATTCAGCTACCAACCAGAAGAAAAAACATTTCTGCTGATTAAAAAGAATTTGTACAAAAAGACGAACATAGGCTACGGCATTGATTTCATCGACAGTCAAAACCGGCTGTGGAATGTCGCTTCCAATGGAGTATATTTCAGCGACCCCGTTGAAAACCAGTTCGAGTACTTTTCGCTGGAAGATATGAACACATCAGACTTCACCTTGCTGACCCGGTCCATTGTTGAAGATTTTTATCCGGGTTATGTCAGCATTACCGGCCAGTTTGGAGATGGCGTCTATCATGTAAATCCAACGACGGGGCATCGGTTCAAAACAAGAGCCGAAGAACATCTGAAAAACAACCGTTCCTTTTCTGCAATGGGGATGACTCGTCTTAACGACGAAATACTATTGGTGGCAGAAGGACATCAGCTTTACAAATTGTATAAAAAAGACAACACCCTGGTGCCTTACCTCAGCCTTCCATTGAAAAACAATTATCAAAAATTCATCACCCTGGATGAGAAAGGCGTCCTCTGGGTAACGACAATGTCGGATGGCTTGTTTTCCGTCGATGTTGCAACCAATAAAATCACACACCATATAGATGACCTGCCCTACGCAAGCACGACAAAACCCTTTAAAGACCGGAAAAACAACATCTGGATCGTCACCAATTATGGACACGCCGTATTCGATAGAGAACAAAAGCGCTTTCACACCTTTGATTATACCCGCGACTCCACTACCACTTTTTTAGTTGCCAGACCGTTTTGCGAATGCCCCAATGGAGAGGTTTGGTTTTCGGGCGACAAAGCCGGTATTGCATTGGTCTCCAGCACTGCTCCGTCAAAGGGAGTCCTTAAAAAGAAAAAAATCAAAAACGATGAGGGCAAAATAATAACGGTCTATAAGCTCGCCTGTAGCCGACAAAACGACCTGTGGGGACTGGATCATGAAAACATATTTAAAATCGACAAAACGACCTGGACGGCGCATCAATTCAGCCTGGACTATGGCGTCAATAGATTAGGTGATGTATTTCAATTTTTGAAAAATGGAAAATTGCTCATCGGCGCCTGGGATGGCTTTTACACCGTTGACCCCGGCCAGTTGTACCGAAACGAAATCCTCCCACGACCCTATGTGACGTGTATTCGGACCAACAAGGGCTCCAAAAACAGGATAGAGAATCACCTCAGCCGAATCCCTGTGCGCATTGCGGCCCACGAAAATGTAATGACCATCGAATTTTCGGCCATCAATCACAGTTTTGCTGAAAAGACGGAGTTCCAATATCAGTTGGAAGGGTTGGATGAAGACTGGATCGACGCTGACAAAAAACGAAGCCTGAATTATTCCTACATGCCCGGAGGGGATTATGTTTTCAAATTACGAGCCAGTAATAATGAAGGCGTTTGGAATGAAGAAGTGTACGCCCTCCCCATCTACGTCGGCACTCCCTGGTACAAAACCATCCTGTTTTGGGCGACCGTGTTCACCTTGTTATGTGGATTGATCTACGCCTACTACCGCCAACGAATCCGTCAGGTGCAAAAAGAATCGCAATTAAAGTCGGCATTTGAAAAGCAAAAGGCCGACCTGGAAATGAACGCGCTCCGGGCGCAAATGAATCCACATTTCATCTTCAACTGCCTCAACTCCATCGACGCTTACATTATTAAAAACGACTCCAAAAAAGCATCCGAATACCTCAATCAATTTAGCCGCCTGGTCAGGCTGATCCTGCAAAACTCCACAAGCAATTACATCAACCTCCAGGACGAACTCGAAGCCCTCGACCTCTACATCCGGCTGGAACAAATGCGGTTCAAACACTCCTTCACCTACCATATCAACCTGCCAGCCAGCCTCCACCCCGAAAACTACGAAATACCCCCCATGCTCCTCCAGCCCTTCGTCGAAAATGCCATCTGGCACGGCCTCCAACACAAAGAAACCCCCGGAAAACTAAGCATCAATATCCACAAAGAAAAGGAAACCCTGAAATGCACCATCCACGACAACGGCATCGGTCGAGCCGCCGCCGCCCAGTACAAAGCTACTCAAAAGATCAAACGCAAATCAATGGGCATGAACATTACCACCCAACGAATCGATATGATCAACCGCATGTACGAAACCCAGAACTCCGTTCACATCGAAGACTTGTACGACCGCAATAACTGCCCCACCGGCACGAAGGTAACCTTGTATATTCCGCTGTAATTGAGGAAGGGCCCTTTTTGAAGGAAGATCCTTTCATAAATTTAACATCATGATAAAATCCATCATCATCGACGACGAACCCGACAGCATTGACACTTTAAAATGGAAACTCGAAAACTACTGCCCCCAGGTCGCCCTTCTGGCCTCCTTCAACGACCCCACCAAAGGGCTCGACTATTTAAAAAACAATGATGTTGACTTACTATTCCTCGACATCCAAATGCCCAAACTCAACGGCTTCGACATTCTACAAGCCCTCCCTTCCATCGGCTTCGACGTCGTGTTCACCACCGCTTACGACGATTTCGGCATCCAGGCCATCAAATTCAGCGCACTGGATTATTTGCTCAAGCCGGTACAAGTCAACGAACTCCAAAAAGCCGTCGAAAAACACATAAACAAAAATACCAACATCAGCCAGCAACAGATCGAACTCCTCTTCAAAAACATCCACCTGGAACAATCCGGCCAACCCGGCCTCATCGCCCTGGCCACCAAAGAAAGCATCGAATTTGTGTCGCCCGAAGAGATCGTAGCCTGCGCCGCCGACAGCAACTACACCATGATACACTTCACCGACGGTCGCAAAAAGCTCATCGCCAAAACGCTGAAGGAATTCGATCTTATGCTCTCCCACCACTCCTTTTCCCGGCCCCATCACTCCTACCTCGTCAACCTCCGACAAGTCAAGGAATACATTCGCACCGACGGTGGCTACCTCATTATGCGCAACAAGATGAACATCCCCGTATCCAAAAGCCGACGGGAAGAATTCCTGCGAATACTGGAAAAAGGGTGAAACGTAATATGTTTGTTGGATGACAAGCCCCTTCAATTTCCCTGCCCGGCAGGCAGTGTTACAACCGCTGCCTTCGTTCTTCTGATGTCCTTCCTGCCCGTCTAATGACAACGAGCCGTCGTTGCCACTAAGCCTTTATTTCCATAAATCAAAAAACATCCAACATGCGACTCATTTATACTCTTTTCCTGATGGCCACAACCTGCTGCCTCGCCGCCCAAACCTTCACCAAGATCACCACCGGCCCCATCGGTACTGCTTCCCCTTCGGGTGGTTACTCCGGCGCCAGTTGGATCGACTATAATGACGACGGCCACATCGACCTCTTCGTCAACCCCAACCACCTGTACCAAAACAACGGCAATGGCACTTTCACCACCGCCACCAATCACGGCCTCGAAGGCACCACTACTGGCATCAACAACGGCAACTCCTGGGCCGACATCGACAACGACGGCGACCTGGATGTGGTCATCGTCAACCAAACCAATACCGGGGTTTACACCAACAACGCCGATGACACCTTCTCCAAAATAACCACCGGCGACATCGCCACCAATTTCAACGCCTGGGCCGCCTCCTGGGGCGACTACAACAACGACGGATGGATCGACCTCGTAGCCACCCACCCCTGCGGATTCATCGGCCCCTGCCAAAGCAACTGGCTCTTTCACAACGACGGAAATGGCGCTTTCACTGAGATCACCAACTCGGACGTCAACACCGGATTTGCCGCCTACACCGTCGCCAACTGGGCCGACTTCGACGACGATGGCGACCAGGACCTCTTCATCGGCAGCGGCGAGGTGAGCTTCAACTCCCTCGACCACATCTACATCAACCAACTCGCCGAAACGGGTTCGCCAGACCTGGTGCTGACGCAAACAGGTACCCTGTTCGGCGATCAACGTGACGGCCAAAACTGGAACCTCATAGACTACGATAACGATGGCGACCTCGACGCATTCGTCACCAACTATAAAACCGACCTTCCCTGCGATTTTTATCAAAACAATGGCGACGGCACCTTCACCGAACTGGGCATGGCCGATCTCGGCGTTCACATGACCACCGAAGCCGCCACCTGGCTGGCCAACTCCTGGGGCGACTTCAACAACGACGGGTGGATTGATGTCATCCTCACCGCCGACTACAACAGCCCCTTCGGCAACCACATGTACCTCAACCAGGGCGACGGCACTTTTGAACACCATTTTCCTTCCTTCGCCAATGTGACCGGCTCACGTGCATCTACTGTTGGAGATTACGACAACGACGGCGACCTCGACCTCTTTATCAACTCTACCACCGCCAATCCCCGTGGCCTGTACCGCAACAACCTCGACCCCGGCTCCACAGAAAACTGGATCAATATTTCCCTGGAGGGCACCCTCTCCAACCGGTCGGCCATTGGCGCCACCGTGCGAATAAAAGCCACTATAAACGGCCAGGCCCTCTGGCAGCGCCGGGACATCTCCGCCCAGGATGCCTTCTGCGGACAAAACAGCCTGCGCGTCCATTTCGGAACGGGCGACGCCGACCTGATCGACAGCCTGGTGATCGAATGGCCCTTGGGTTTGGTGGAAACCTATGAAAATATCTCCGCCAATCAATTCCTGGAGTACGTAGAAGGGGAGGCAACGAACCTGGACGAAAACAGGTTGTTAGAACACGTGGTGACCATCTTCCCCAACCCGGCCAATGATCTCATTTACCTGGGATCCAACCGCCCCGTTAAGATGCTGACCTTTCACGACGTTGCCGGAAAAGTGGTCAAACAAATTCACAGGCCCGCCACAAGTACAACCGTCGGCGACCTGCTGCCGGGAATGTACCTGATTGCCTTACAGTTGGAAAACGAAGCCATCGTTGTCCGAAAGCTGGTGGTGGAGTGAGCCACCTGACCAGAAAAGAGAGTACAAGTAGGGCATCCTTCTTTGAATATCCCTGCCGAAGGTCTTACCTTTGCGGCAAAATAACGATATGAAATACAAACTTCTCTTGCTTTTTGCCCTCCTGTGTACTCAACTTAGTGCCCAGATAACCATCACCATCACCGACGTCCCCGACGATACGCCCGTCGGCGACGATATATACATCGCCGGAGATTTTCAAAACTGGAACCCCTCCGACCCCGATTATCGACTCGATGACCTCGGCAACGGCACCTACGAGATCAGCTTTTCACCTCCAACGGGAACCATCCAGTTCAAATTTACCCGTGGTGACTGGGATACCGTCGAAGGCAATGCCAACGGAGGCTACCTCCCCAACCGAGAATACACCTACAACGGCAGCCCCTCCTCGCTCGAACTTCAAATACTCTCCTGGGAAGACCTCGGCGGCCCTGGCCCCTCCACCGCTGCCGACAACGTATTTCTGCTCGACGACGATTTCTACATGCCCCAGCTCGACCGGTCGCGCCGCATCTGGCTCTACCTCCCTCCCGATTACGAAACCTCCAATAAATACTACCCGGTGTTGTACATGCACGACGGACAAAACCTCTTCGACGTCCAGACTAGTTTTTCCGGTGAATGGGAAGTGGATGAATCCCTCAACGAACTTTTCCAACAAGGTGATTACGGCGCCATCGTGGTGGGCATCGACAACGGCGGCAGCCTCCGCACCGACGAATATGCCCCCTGGCACAATGCCAGCTACAATGCAGGAGGCGAGGGGGGAGCCTACATCGACTTTATCGTCGAAACCCTAAAGCCCTACATCGATGCCAACTACCGCACCCTCACCGGAAGAGAACACACGGTTTTGTTTGGAAGCTCTCTGGGTGGGCTGATCTCTCAATACGGACTGATCGAACATCAGGAAACATTTGGAAAGGCGGGCGTGTTTTCACCGGCCTTTTGGTTCAACCCCGAAATATTCGACCACAGCGCCAACACGCCCAAAGAGCATTTTATGAAAATATACATGCTGGCCGGCACACCGGAAGGCAACGGGTCGGTGGTAGCTGACGTCAACGAAATGGAGTCGGTGTTACTCAACAATGGTTTTACAAACGAAGAGTTCAACAAAGCATTTCACACCGATGGTCAGCATGCCGAATGGTATTGGGCACGCGAATTTCCCTGGGCTTACCTCTGGCTCTTCGATGGGGCCGACCTCAGCAGTGTGTCCAGCCAGGAAGCCAAAATAATACGGCTGTACCCCAACCCCGCTGACAGCGCCGTCCATCTGGGCAATTTTCCGGATGTGAAAAAACCAGTGGCACGCATCTACACCATCGACGGTCGGCTGGTCCACAAAGAAAAATTGGACAACCATACCATCAACGTAAAAGGCCTGCAGCCGGGAACCTACCTACTGAAGGTATCAGCAAAAAAGCGATTTCGGTTTTCCCAAAAGGTGGTTATTTATTAAAACCGTCCCTCTGCTATGAGCATTTCCATATCGCGAACCAGCAGTCGGCGGCGGTTGAATGTCAGTATGTTTTTGGAGCGCAGTTCGTTGAGTACGGTGGTCACGGTTTGGCGGGAGGTGGCGGTGAGGCTGGCGATTTCCTGATGGGTGAGGAATTTGCGGACGAGCATTTCGTATCCCACTCGTTGCCCTTTTTTGTATACCAGCCTTTTCAGAAAATCGATGACGCGACTACGGGAGTTGGTGTACACCATGGTTTCGAGGCGGTGTTCCATTTCCATCAGGCGGTTGCCGAGCACTTTCATCATAGTGAAGCTGAATTCAGGGTGGTCGCGCATCATTTTTTTGATGGTAGAGCGGTTTACGACGAATAGTTCAGTAGATTCCATAGCGATGGCAGCCTCCTTGCGGGTAGGCTGCCCCAACAGAGAAAACTCGCCAAACACTTCGCCTTCTGTGATTAGGGTTTTGATGATCTGCTTGTCGGTGTTGTAATGCCTGACCAGCTTCACTCTTCCACTGACGACAAAGTATATCTGGCCAGAGGCAGAGCCAGGCAAATAGACCGGTTCGTTCTTTTTAACTGTTTTTTTTGAGACATCGGGATGGTTTTCCTCAAATGTCAGAGCGGTGGCAAATGCTTCCAAAGTGGACGGCTGGCGGGAGGAATGAAAAGGCTGTGTAGTCATGTTTTGAACAGTTTGAGATGAACAATAATTACGACTACAAAGTTAGGGGCGAGTTGTAACAGAATCCTCACAAAGAGATCATATATCTATCAAAAGAAAGTGTCAATTTATCATCGGCACATGGAGCGTCTACCCGCTATTGTTGGCCGGTTTTAAGCGCCGGATCATTTTCAATGTTTGGGTAGTGAGGTTCTGAATTTGCTCAAAATCGAAATTACCCTGTTCGTCTTTTATCATCAATTTAGACCCCATTCCTACGCAATAGGCACCTGCGTCAAACCAGCTTTTCAGGTTTGCTTCATCGGGCGAGACCCCGCCCGTAGGCATCATATGCGTCCAGGGCTGCGGTGCCCGAACCGCTTTGATAAATCCCGGGCCATATACACTACCTGGAAATAGTTTGACGATCTCACACCCCAATTCTTCGGCCCTGGCGATCTCCGTCAGGCTACCACAACCGGGTGACCACAATACTTTTCGCCGGTTGCAAACCAGCGCTATGTCTTCCCGTAAAACGGGTGTTACAATAAAATTAGCCCCCAACTGCATGTAGAGAGAAGCCGTACCAGCATCTGTAACCGATCCCACTCCAATGATCATGTCGGGCATCTCGTCAAGACAGTATTGGTTCAGCTCCCGAAAAATTTCATGAGCAAAATCCCCTCTGTTGGTAAATTCCAACAATCTGGCTCCGCCGACATACAGCGCATGTGCTACGCGTTTGGCAATAGCCAAATCGGGATGGTAGAAAAGAGGGACCATTCCCTGTTCCTCCATCTTCTGTGCTACTTCAATTCTGGTAAATTTAGCCATTGCAGTTTTTTTACTAGCGAGCCACCCTGCCCGATGCATCGCCACTCATTAATTTCTCTACTTCCTCGACCGAAGCCAAATTGGCATCTCCATAAATGGTGTGCTTGAGGCAGGACGCTGCCACTGCAAAATTCAACGCTTTCTGGTCGCTCCGGCGGTATTTCATCAGCCCATAGATCAATCCGCCCATAAAACTATCGCCGCCCCCAACCCGGTCTACGATATGCGTGATTTGATAGGTTGGTGCATAGTATAATTTCCTGCCGTTGTACAAAACGCCTGACCACGTATTGTGAGAAGCACTGATCGACCCGCGCAGGGTGATGATCACCTTTTTGCAACGGGGGAATTTTTTCATCAGTTGTTGACAAACGGAAATATAGGCGTCGGCATCAACGGTATCGCCGTGTGTAACATCAACCCCTTGTGGGTGAATGTCAAAATGTTTTTCGGCATCTTCTTCATTGCCTAAGATCACGTCGCATCCTTTCACCAGCTTTGGCATTACCTGAGCTGGCGTTTTGCCGTATTTCCACAATTTTTTCCGATAGTTCAAATCGGTGGAAACGGTAACTCCCATTTTATTGGCCACTTTGATGGCTTCCAGGCAGGCATCGGCGGCGCCCTGAGAAATGGCTGGGGTAATCCCCGTCCAGTGAAACCAGTGCGCATCTCTAAACACTTTTTTCCAGTTGACCATGCCCGGTTGGATGGAAGACATCGCAGAATACGCACGATCGTAGATCACCTTGCTACCCCGGCTTACCGCCCCCATTTCCAGAAAATAAATCCCCAGCCGGTCGCCGCCAAACACAATATGGTGGGTTCCTACTCCGCGTTTTCTCATTTCCATAAGGGCGCATTTTCCGATGTCATTATCGGGAAGTCGGGTGACAAAGTCGACCGGCACCCCATAATTAGCCAATGACACGGCCACATTGCTTTCGCCCCCTCCATACACGACATCAAAAGAGTTGGCTTGTGAAAAGCGTTTCCATCCCGGCGGAGTTAATCGCAACATTATTTCTCCGAAGGTTACCACTTTTTTCATAAATGTAATTTTATTGTTAATAGACATTATGAATGGATTTTTTGTATAGGAACTGAAGAGCAATTTTTTGTCTAACCAAGGAACACCCGGAGTCCCGATAGCTATCGGGACGAGGATGTGACGCAGGGTAGGCAAAAAACCTGCCTGCCGGCAGGCAGGGGGCATTCAGGCTGCATACAAAATTTTTGTTCATTATGTCTAACAATAGTTCGGTAACATTTTAGGTAGTAGGTCTCTTGATAGTCAATTAGTTATGAATTGCGGTTTTATTTTTATTCAACTCTGGTCAATGTAGAGACTTTCATAAAATAAAAACATAAATATGTTCTACTACATCAAAATTTTAAACAATTGATTTTCAGTCAATTAGAAAAGTGAATTCTACTACACATTTTTAAACAATCAAATTACATATGAAAAAACTACCGAACCATTGTCTAATAAATTACCATTTTAAAAAGGGTTAGGAGAATGCCAGTCCACCGTTGATGTCAAAATTGGCTCCAGTGACAAACGAGCTATTTTCAGAAGCTAAATAAACCACCAGGTCCGCGACCTCGTCCGCTCTGCCTTCTCTTCTTAAGGGGGTTTTACCCGCAACTGCTGTTCGTATTTCATCTTTGGTGAAATCATCGTGAAATTTTGTTGCAATCAACCCTGGGCAAACCGCATTGACTCTTATCCCCTTAGGTCCGAGTTCTTTTGCCATTGATCTAGTAAAAGTGGTTACAGCTCCTTTAGAAGAAGCGTACAAGGAAGATCCACCGCCACCACCATCTCTCGCTGCCTGAGAAGAAATGTTGATGATTGAAGTACCTTTACCCATTAATGGTTCAAATACTTGCATGGCGAAAACAGTAGACTTGAAATTCACATTCATGACCAGGTCATAAAAAGACTCATCAAGTTCTGGTAGTGATTTGCGAGCAAAAAGACCTCCTGCGTTGTTAACCAGAATATGGACCTTTTTGCCAAAAGCTTTAACTGTTTTTGTCTTTAGACTCTTAATGCCTCTTAAAGTTGATACATCCGCTTTAACTGCGATGGCTTTGCCTCCGAGTGCTTTTATCTCTTTTACTGTTTCCGTAGCTCCTTTTCTAGACTTATTATAGTTCACAACGACCCTTGCCCCTTCTTTTGCGAGTTGGACTGCTATTGCTCTACCTATATCTCTGCCTCCTCCGGTTACGACTGCTACTTTTCTTTTTAATAGACTCATTATTCTTTTTTTAAGCGATTTGAAAATTAGATCCCTAATGCCTGACCACCGCCAACCTGTACCGTTTCTGCGGTCATGAAAGCAGCATCTTTACTGGCCAGGAAAGAAACGACACCAGCAACATCTTCCGGTTGACCCAATCTTCCCAGCATGATGTTATTGGCCCAGGAAGCAAAAACTTCTGGTTTTGTTGATTTGATTTGCTTGTGAAATGGGGTGTCGATGGTACCCGGCGATACTGCATTTACTCTAATGCCATATTCCGCTAAATCTTTTGCTAGGGCTCTTGTCAAGGTATGAACGCCAGCTTTAGATGTTCCATAAATGCCGGCTCCTGGTCCTCCAGCGTTCCATGCTGCATTTGACGTATAGTTAATGATGGTCGGATTCTCTCCTTTTTTAAGGAATGGTATGGCCGCTCTCGAAGCGAAAAATACAGAGTCTAAGTTTAACGCCATTACATGTCTGTAAAATTCCGTTGTCATTTCTTCAAATCTGGATCGTCCACCTAATCCACCTGCATTATTTACAAGCACATCAATTTTTCCATACTTTTCACCAATTCTGGTGATGTTTGTAGTTACAGCTTCTTCTTTTGTAACATCAAATCCACAATATTCAGCGGCAATCCCTTCTGCAACGAGTTCGTCAACTCTTTTAGCTCCTTGTTCATCATTAATGCCGTTTAAAACTACTCTATATCCGTCTTTACCTAATCTTCTGGCTACTTCAAAACCAATGCCGCCTGTGGCACCGGTAATTATGGCTATTTTTTTCATTGTGGTGTCTTTTAACGTTTCTTAAATATTTAAATATGATTTTTCATTTTTATCAGGCCGTATTTTCAACCAATCTCACCTTTCGGATAAAAAAGAATATGGCCAGCACTCCCAGTGCAACCGATATGGTAATGGCTATAAAGGCGGGTACATAAGTCCCTTCACTTGTAATTTGCCCGATAAACCAATTCATGATCATAGGTGAAACGGCTGCTACCGTTCCCGCTAAGCCAGCTAAGGTCCCTACGGAAGGTCCTTTTAACAAGTCGCTGGATAGTGTTTGAATATTACCAATCGCAAATTGAAATCCGAACAGTGCAACACCTGCCAGATAAATAAACAACATAAAGTCATTTTCTACAAACATGATTATTCCTACAAAGGCAAGGATGATCAAAACGCTTCCTATGACGATGCTTATCTTTCTTCCAAAATCCACTGAACTTCGGGTTATGGCATATTCTGTAAACACACCACCTACAATACTACCGACAGCAGCCATTAAATAGGAAATCCACATGGTATTCCCAATTTCTTCTATGCTTAAATTAAATTTGGAATTGAGGTAAATGGGCATCCAACCGGCAAAGAACCACCATATGGGTTCAATAAAAAACCGGCACAATAATACGCCCCACGATTCTTTAAAACTCAAAATTTTTCCTAAACTTAAACTTTTTCCATTGGTTTGTTGGTCAACTGTTTGCCCGACAGAATCATCCTCCGATATGAGTTTTAGTTCTTCATCCGTGATCCAGGGATGCTTATCCGGAGTCGTTTTATTCATGATCAGCCAGGGAATAACCCAGATAAACCCAAGAAGTCCGAGTATGACATAGGTAGCTTTCCAGCCAAATTTAGCATACAGGAACACGATTATAACCGGAGCAACAACATTTCCTATTGAGGCGCCTGAGTTAAAAATTCCCTGAGCCAATGCCCTTTGCTTTGCAGGAAACCACTCCCCATTGCTCTTAACTGCTCCGGGCCATAAACCGGCTTCGCCCAAACCCAGAAGTCCGCGCACAACCGAGAGCGAAAATATCCCTTTTGCAACAGCATGAAAAGCTGCCGCCGCCGACCATACAAGAATAGAAAGCGTAAATCCTATCCTGTTGCCAATTTTATCATACAATCTGCCCGACAGAAATTTACTGATCGCATAAGTCGCCATGAATACATTGAGCAGGAAGGCATAATCTGTTTTATCCATTCCCAGGTCTTCTCCCATCTGCGGCCATAACAATGCAAACGCCGTTCGGTCGACGTAATTGATGACGGTAGCAACAAAGATCAGACCTATGATCCACCATCGTAATCCTTTTAATTTCATTTCGTTTTGTTTTGCGGAGGCAAAAGCACTGCCGCCGGTATTCTCATATTAGACATTATGAACAGAAATTTATTTCAAAAAGTCTTCCCGCATCGGACTAAAGACGTCGATCAACTGGCCGTCTTTAACACACTTACATCCATGCATGACCATGGGCGGAATGTAGTAGGAGTCACCTCCTTTGATGATCTTGACCTGGTCGCCGATCGTCATTTCAAATTCGCCACTGGCCACGTAAGTGACCTGGGAATGGTGGTGATTATGCATTTGGCCGACACCACCTGCTTTGAAGTCGGCAATGACGAGCATGATCTTGTCGTCGTGGCCATGGATCTGTCGGCGCAGTAGCGGATCCACCTGTTCCCATTCCTGATCTTCCTGAAGGAAAAATTCTCTGCTTGCTTTTATCATTTTTTTAATTTTTATTAGTTCTACTTTGGCGGTGTGCCCGGTCCCACCGTAGCTTCTCTAAACCACACTTCCGTGTAACAGCCATTTTCATATTGCTTGGCGATGTCACCACCATAGGTTTCTGCACCTGCGCACCACACCATATTTGTTTCGGGTGATTTTCCATTGGTTTGGTTGTAAGCGCCTTGTTTGAAATAGTTCAGCTCTCCTTTATAAGCCCTGGCTTGTTCTGTCCCATCTTGTCCTACAGGTGCAAATATCTTCATGACCTGTGCCGGTATGTCTGACCGTTTTACATAGTCAGAGGAGATGAGGTTTTTGGTAAATGTTTTTGTTTCGTGACCATCGCTTTTGAAGGTGAGATACATGATGCCCTTATATACATTTACTTCATAGCTGAACTCTTCTCCCAGTTCTATACCATCCGCAGGTTCGGCAGGGTAGTCATTTTTGCTTGTACCAACGACAGACATATCATGCCCCCAAACAGCGGTGGAATAATCCCATCTTTTTGAATTGTCGCCTTGGGTATTGATTTCATAATTCCAAAAGACAGAACCTTTACTGTGGCCCGGGAATTTTTTGTAGAAGATTTTACAGGGCTCGTTTTCATGTCCTTCACCACTATGTATCTGCCCAATCACGGTGGAGTAAGACGCCGCAACTCTGGCATCGCCGGAAGTAGAAACCTGCATGACCCTGCAAGTGCCGGTTAGTTTGCCTCCTTGTTCAGGCGTCCACTCTCTTTTTTCGTGCAACTCTGTTCTCGTATTACTGGAGTTGGGTGAAGTGACTCCGGAGTTGGGCGTTTTATAGACGACCCACCGCCTTGTACCATCAATTACCGTATAGAAAAAGTCTTTGTGTTCAAACTTCGTGAGATCATCTACATTCGTTCCATCTCCCATTAGCATTTTAAATTTATCCATAAAAGGAATAACCTCATGCGGATAAACCGTTTTCTTGCTTAAGCCATCATTGGCCTGGAAGTACCCTGCATTTGATATGGCATCATCGCTGATATAGATACTTCCTGATTTAAACCAAACTTCGGCGTAGTTTCCGTCTGCATATTGTTTTTGAATATCGCCACCATGCGTTTCAGCACCCGAACACCAAACCCTATTTACTTTGGGATCTTTTCCGTTGGTTTGGTTGTAACATCCTAGTTTGAAAAAGAGTCCTTCATTTGCGTAGGCATTTTCGCGCTCCATGCCATCCTGGCCTACGGGCACAAATAAATGCTCGACTTGTTCTGGCATGTCGGAGCGTAGTGCGTATTCCGACGTGATCAAATTCTTAGTAAATGTTTTGGTTTCGTGCCCTTCACTGGTGAATTTGAGGTGCATGATGCCATCCTTTATTTCTACTTCATAGCTGAACACTTCCCCCAAAGCGATTCCGTCCTCTGGTTCAGGTGGATAGGTATTTTCAGTATTCCCAACAACGGAAAAATCATACCCCCAAATGGGGTAAGAATAATCCCACCTTCCTGAATTATCATCGCCTGCAGTATTGATTTCGTAATTCCAAAAGACGGATCCTTTAGAGTGGCCCGGGAATTTCTTATAGAATATTTTAAGCGGTTCGTTCTCATGCCCATCTGCGCTATGAATCTGCCCAACGACTACGGAGTAGGTAGCTGCTACCCTGGCGTCGCCGGTAGTTGCTACGTTCATTACTTTGAGTGTTGCTTTCAGTTTGGCATCCGTCATGGGCGACCATTTTTTCAGTTGAGCCAATTCCGTTCTTGTATTGTTTGAAGTGCCATGGGTATTTCCTGCATTAGGTGTTTTAAAAACTGCCCAATCGCCTTCACCATCATTCGCAGTATAGAAGAAATCTTCATGCTCAAAATTGATCGCCTGACCAGCATTTGAACCATCACCCAATATCAAATTCCAATGATCGAAAAAGGAAATTACATCACTTGGATAAATGGTCTTTTCACCTCCCTTTTTATTTGGACTTTTGCCAGTATCGAAACAACCATTCAGCATCGTACAAACACCAAGGACTAAAAATGTTGTCAGCAAAGTAACAAATTTTTTTTTCATCTTTTTTATATTTTCAAATTTCCCTCTAATAGGGACTATATTTTTTCCCATATGGCTATTATCCCGTTGTACGAAATAATGCAGGCAAAAACCAGAGATAATCCCATACCTGTGTTGAGTGCCCGGCCTGCTTTGTGTTCGCCCATTAATTCCTTTCTATTGATCAGGATCAGTATTCCGATAATGACCAGCGGAAGCACAAAAACATTAAAAACCTGTGTTAGAATTTGAGCCTGAATCGGGTTTGCCCCAAAAATGGGAACAGCTAAGCCGATCAAACAGGCTATCCCGGTGATGATCTTAAATCGTTGGGAAGTAGTGTCTAATTTTCCCTGCTGATAATCCGCGATCATCAAAGGAGCGATCATCAGGATGGGGAAAACGGAAGACAGTCCTGCCGCCAAAGTTCCCATAAAAAATATGGCAATGGCAAATCGGCCTGCAACGGGTTCGAGCGCATAAACCATATCCAACACTTTGGTTACGACTTTTCCTTCATGGTAAAATGCCCCCATTGCTACCGACATAATGGCCGCACTTATAAAAAATATCAGCAGGGCCGCCCAAAGCGCATCTTTTTGTTGGTCTTTCAGATCATTTTTTGTCCATCCCTTTCCCTGAATAAACAATGGCCGCGAGATAAAAGTAGCTGCCGCCATAGTAGTTCCTACAAAGGCTGCCACCAACATTCTTCCTCCTTCAACCTGTGGAATGGAAGGAATAAAACCTTTTGCAATGGCCGTAGGGTCGGGTAAAACCACGAAGAGCGATAATAAAAAGGACAGCCCCATCAAGGTGACGAAAAAGAGCAGTATTTTTTCAAAAATGGAATAGGTTCCTTTCCACAAAAGCGCGTACATGACCACTATGATGATGATGGCCACTGTCAGCACCCACCAATATTCGTTGCCTTCAACTGCGGGAATAAACAGCCCCAATGTTTCCACAATGGCATTGGCAGAAATGCCTAAAATCCCGATCAGGGAATTCCACTGCCCGAAGGTGATCCCAACGATGATCAGTATGGCCATCAGGCTGCCAAATGAGAGGTGTTTGCGAAAAGCGAAAAGCGCGGTCTCACCCGTCACCAAATAGTATCGTCCATAGGCTTCCATCAAAACCCAGGAAAACAAACAACTCAGCGCCAACACCCACAACAATTGCATTCCGTAAGTACTGCCCGCAACGATCATAGAAGTAACACTCCCCGTACCGATCGTATAGCCAATGGCAAAAATACCCGGGCCGATGGCCAGAAGCAGCTTGTAGATTTTCCGGAATATGTTGGTTTGTCCTGACATTTTTTACAGATGATGAGGCTCGCTCGAAAAATAAGTTCCCGCTATCTTTGAAACATCGTGCAAATTAGCGATTGATAGTGAGCGTTTTGTGCGATGTTTCAAAGATTCAAAAAAGGGAAGTTATTTTTTGAGCTTTACTGAGTCCGTTCTGACCCTTCATTTTTCACTTTTGTGTAAACACTACAATTGAAACACGTGACTTATTTTGCGTTGTGAAGGAACAAACAACGATCAACCGACAACAAGTCACTACCAATTCCACATCGTATGATCTTCCAGTCGGTTCACCGGCAGGTATTTCCTTTGATAGGGGTACTTTGCTGCCAGGGCTTCATCGATGTCAACCCCATGTCCGGGAACATCTTCCAGAAAGACAGACCCACTGTCTAACCGGTAATGACCGGGAAAGACCTCTTTTATCAAGTGGGTATGCAGCATGTATTCCTGTATGCCAAAATTGGGAACCGCCAAATCAAAGTGCAGACAGGCGGCCATGCCAACCGGAGAAATATCCGTGGGGCCATGACACCCCGTTCTGACGTGATAAGGTTCTGCCAAAGCAGCGATTTTTTTTATGCCCGTAATGCCGCCGGCGTGGGTGGCGGTGGTGCGAATAAAATCAATGAGCTGTTCCGTAATCAGTTTGTGGGCATCATAAACCGTGTTAAAAACTTCTCCAACGGCAAGCCGTATAGTAGTGTGTTGACGGATGACCCTGAATCCTTCCTGTAGTTCTGCGGGGACGGCATCCTCCAACCAAAACAACCGGTAGGGTTCTAACAGCTTACCCAGGTGAGCCGCCTGAATAGGGGTCAACCGATGGTGAACATCGTGCAACAATTCGGGCTCAAAGCCATAAACCGCCCTCAGCTTTTCAAAAACAGAGGGGATAAAGTTGATGTACTTTGACGAATTCCACATACACTCCTCCGGCAAATCAGACGCGGCAGGTTCATAAAATGTTTTGTCGCGATCAGAAACACCATAGCTGTCTTTAACACCCGGCACCGAACATTGGATCCGGATGGCGCGGTATCCTTTTTCCAGATACTGCCCCACCTGATCCACTACTTCTTCGACATTTTGTCCGTTGGCGTGGCCATACACCAATACGCTCTTTCTCGATTTTCCTCCCAGCAATTGGTACAAGGGCATATTGGCCATTTTGGCTTTAATATCCCAGAGCGCAACATCGATCGCCGAAATCGCTGCCATCGTAATCGGCCCTCTTCGCCAATAGGCCCCTTTGTAAAAGTACTGCCAGAGGTCCTCAATGTTTTGAGGATCCTTTCCGATAAGACAGGGAATTAAATGTTCTTCCAAATAGCTCACCACCGCCAGTTCGCGGCCATTAACAGTAGCATCGCCGATACCGTAGACTCCTTCGTTGGTTTCTATTTTTAAAGTAACAAAATTCCGTCCCGGTGAAGTTACTATGACTTTGGCATTGGTTATTATCATCCAAGTGGTGTATTCTGCGCTGTCCTTTGTTGAGCAAACTTCAAACTGACCGATCAAAAAGCAGGCAGTCTATCCAATGAAAACAATAGACATTATGAATAGATTTTTTGTATAGCAACTGAATAGGAATTTTTTGTCTAACCAAGGAACACCCGGAGTCCCGATAGCTATCGGGACGAGGATGTGACGCAGGATAGGCAAAAAAGGGCATTCAGGCTGCATACAAAATTTTTGTTCATTATGTCTAATATAGATAGCTTACCTGCATTATTTATACTTCATAAAGAGCACATTGCTCTGAGAGTATGATGAGAGAAACCCATTTTAAGTACGAAAAAAAAATTGCTTGGGCTTTACTTGGTTAATACCCATCGTTTTGCGTGATTTCTCCATCACTCGCCTGGATTTCTGACTCTGGAATAGGAAACAGATGATAATTCGGATGAATCATTTCTCCCATTTCAGCATCCACCGTACCCGTTCTCACCAAATCAAACCATCTTTGCCCTTCAAGTGCCAACTCCAGTCTTCTTTCGTCCTGAATAGCCTGTCTGACCAATTCCTGAGTATTGAGAACGGTATGATCCAAAGGATTTAAGCCGGCCCTGGTTCGAATGGGATCCAACAGATCGAGTACCTCTTCGGCTGCAGCACCATTCTCGTTCAGCGCTTCTGCATACAACAGAATAACATCTGCAAATCTCAGTTCTATCCAGTCTTGGTCAAGGCCGCCCCATTTCGGGCCGGTCATATTTTCCTCATCAATCGTATGGGCTCTTCTCAAGTCTCCTGCGGCAAGCGTATCACCCGCAACGGCATCAAAAGCTGCTATCAAGTCCGGATCTAACGGCTCAAGCGACTTTGTATCGCCTCCGCTGAACCACCCCGGAAACAGGGTAAATTCATACTCATCTTCTATAGAAGTTGACAATTGAGTGGCAAATATGATTTCCGGATTCAGGTCATTTTCACTTCCGTCAAAATCTCCACCAACACGTCCATAAATGTCAGCAAAGTTGGCTTGCAATTCAATCCCAGCACCAGCAGCGCCGTTTACCACGTTAGCCAATTCTGATTCAGCACTACCAAAATCACCCCGGTGCATATAAACTTTTCCCAACAATCCCTGAGCTGCGATTTGAGACGCCCGGCCACTCGATAACCCAGCGTTATCCAATGCGGCAATGGCATCTTCAAAATCGGGAATGATCACGTCGTTATAAACATTGGCAGCAGGTTGTCTTGCTAATATAGATTTATCTGATATGTCGGGCGCAGGGGATAAATTCACGGTGACATCACCAAAAACCTGCACGAGCTTGAAGTAAGACAAAGCCCTTAAGAATTTAGCTTCCCCCACCTGTGTAGGATCTTCAGAATTATCAATTACGTTATTCGCACTCAAAATGGATTTGTACAAATTACTGTAAAAGGGACGAAAAAATTGTTCTACCAAATCGCCGCCTGCTAAATCCGCATTGTATCTGTCGAATGCGGGATAGGGTTCTTCATCCATCAGCATATTGTCCGCTCTGAAATCGCCCATGATGGCCATCGGCGTGGTGGAAGCCTGCTGATAATAGTAGGCCGCATTCAAAACTTCTCCGTAAGAAGTCAAAGAAGTGGCTTCAGCATCTAAAGGTGGAAGTTGGTCCAGATCATTGTCACATGCTGTTGTTATAAACAACACCGCCAACAATGTTATATATATGTTTTTCATTATATTGTTGTTTTATTATTTAAAAATTGACATTAAGTCCAAAAGTATAACTTCTCACTATCGGACTTGCACCTTCCTGATATCCGTATGTGGTAGGCCCCAGATATCCGTTATTAGTGGTCTCTACACCTTCGGGATTAAAGGAGGTATAATTGTCCGCCATGTTATACCACAAGTTAGTGGCTGCAACATATACTCTGGCATAACCTAATCCTATTCTATTGATCCAGTCCGGTTTAAGTGTATAGCCCAGGGTCAGGTTTCTCAATGCGGTATAGGACGCATCCTGAACCAATGCACCATGTGCATTTCTGGTCTGCTGATAATGTTGTCCGTTATGATCGGCAATTCCATCCCCTTCACTATCAAAACTAGCTCTTAGTCTGCCACCAAATTGTGATTCCCAGTAAATGGGGTCGATATTGTAAACCTCTGCTCCCTGGGATCCTTGAAACTGAAGGGAAAGGTCAAAATCTTTATAACCCACTGAAGTATTCAGACCCCAGTAAAAATCGGGAGTAGCTGATCCCAATTTGACGTAATCATTTTCAGGATCAATTTCACCATCACCATTTTGATCTACGACATAATATTCTGAGCTGCTGTACCCGATATTTCTCGTTGGATCTGCAATATGTATGGTTTCGACCTGCCCGGTGGTTTCGTATCCCCACATTTCTCCAATTTCTCCACCCACATAATTTCTAAATTGAGGGCCTCTGCCACTGGGGCCTCCGTAGACTACATTGGGCAATTCCTCCAGGTCTCCCAAACTCGTGATCTCGGTATCAACAGTAGATAGATTGGCACTAACATCCCAACGAAGATCACTATTGTTAATAATGGCTGCACCCAGCTCGAACTCCCACCCGGAACTGGTCACATCTCCGCGATTAAGTACGATGGAAGGCGTACCCAATACTTCGGAAACACTTTGATTAATCAACATATCTTCGGTATCGGAAGTATAATAATCCACACCTAATGTAAACCGGTTGCCGAGGAAACCCAGGTTAATACCATAATTGGTTTCCGTATTGGTTTGCCAGGTTAAATCCGGGTTTGCTATGTTTGAAGGAATAAGGAATCCAGTTCCAAGAACGGTAGATTGAGCTTGTAAAAGGCTCAAGGCATCATAAGACCCTAAAAAAGAAGTAGTGCCTAAAGACCCATAGCTGAACCGCAGTTTTACATCACTCAGAATGTCTGAGTTGTAAAAAGATTCATTGTGTACATTCCAACCTACAGAAAACGCCGGGAATGTTTCGTACCTATTATTGGCTCCGAACCGGGAATCGCCGTCTCTTCTGACGGATACAGATGCTAAGTAACGATTGTCGAATGCATAGTTTATTCTTCCAAAATAGCTCCTTCTGGACACCGTCTCGTCTCTCAGACTTATGCTTATATCTGCGGGGTCTAAAAACGAATAATTCAGCGGTTGACCAACGGGTACATTTGTCCCTCTTGTTGTAGTTCCTTTTATATAGAAATTTTGAAACTCCATACCTACCACTGCTCCCACGTCATGTACACCAATTACTTTCGAGTAAGCCAAAGTGGTCTCGCTTAATATGGAAGATCTTTTGAGGTCTACCTGATCCAGATCAGACTGATTGGACCGTTCCCGCGAATCTGCCAAAACACCCTGATAATAATAAGCCCGGGAATCATTAATATCTGCACCAAGAACGGTTTTTATACTCAACCCATCTACAATATTAAATTGCAAGTAGGAGTTCGCATTGCCGAAATACGTTTTTTGAAATCTTCGTGCGTTATCAAACTTCGCTGCCGGACCGGCGTCTCCCGATCCTCCGATGCCATTTTGTCCTCTGCCATAATGCCATTCGTGGGCAATATCACCGGGCTTCAGATCATAGATACTCGATGTAATCAAACCACCACCTCTATAACCACTATCAAAATCAGATCCCAGCCTGTCATTCCCATCCGGTGTTAAGACTCCTGCATCGTGCAACATCTGCCTTTCTGCGTCCAGAGCCTGAACAAATTGAATAGACGCTGCTGTATGGTAAATCGGATGAATACTATACGCCCGGAGGAGGTCCCTCATATCATGAGGTACGATCTCCTGGTCGCTATAGAATCCGTTCATACTCAACCCCGTCTCGAAGCGCTCCCCCAGGTTGGCATCGACATTCAATCGTCCGTTATACCTTTCAAAAGCTTGTTCTATTACAATACCCTCCGTATTTTGATAACCAACTGAAGCAAAAATATTTACATCTTCACTTCCTCCTGCCACACTAAAGTCATGGCTCTGGGTGTTGCCTGTCCGGAAAAGCCAGTCTTCCATGCTCACTACGTCGGGGGCATTTCTGAGGGCATTTATCCTGTATTCCGCCAACCGTGGGTCTACTTCAGAATAGTCGTAGGCATCTGTTTGTAGATCATCGGCCCATTCGGAAGCTGTCTTTAGCATTTCAATGTCCTTTACATATTTTTGTGAAACACTTGTATAAGCGTTGTAACTAAATTTAGCTTTACCTGATTTTCCTTTTTTGGTGGTAACCAGGATAACCCCGTTTGCTCCCCTCGAACCATAGATAGCAGCCGAAGCGGCATCTTTCAGCACTTCCACACTTTCAATATCGTTTGGGTTAACGGTAGCCAAACTTCCCGAAATCGGATACCCATCCACCACGATCAGCGGATTGGAGTCACCCGATAGCGATGAAGCTGCTCTGACCTGAACCTTTGGGTCTGCCCCTGGCTCGCCGCTTTGATTTTGGATCAAGACCCCTGCCATCTTACCTGCTAAGGCATCATCCACACGATTGGCCTGAATAGCTGCTACATCATCGCCCCCTACCTGTGAAATGGCACCGGTATTGTGTGACTTTTTTCGAGTACCATAACCAACCACCACCACTTCATCCAACACTTCTGAGTCGGTACTCATCACTACTTGCAAATTCGTCTGACCATTCACAGATACTTCGACCGTTTTATATCCGGTATAGCTAAAAAGCAGAACGGCGTCTTCCTCCACTTCGATGGAAAAGCGGCCATTCAAATCCGTAACCGTACCTTGAGTTGTCCCTTTTACTATCACGTTGACTCCAATAAGCGGCTCGTTGTCTTCTGCGGCGGTAACAACCCCCGAAACAGTAATAAGCTGACCTGCTTCCAGGTAGCTCCCATTTGCAATTGCGGAATTCCCTGAAGAAAAAAGCCCAATCAACAACGCCAGCAGCAGGACCATCCTGGCGGAATTGTTGGAAAGAATTGTTAATTTTGTTGACATGATTTATTAATTTAAATTGTATTACGTTTTCGCTCACCTCCGGGTGGGCGTTTTTTATTTTTCAATCAAAGCATAGGGCCACCATCCCCAAACAATACACTTTAGGAAAATAATTATTGAAAGTAATTACTGATATGTTGTGAGATGAAGGGAAAAGCTTCTAATACAGAGAGCTAGTTGTTGTTTTTTGCCATAGGCCGCCGATTGATCTGCTATTTTATGTATGTTGTACTGCTATTTATTATTTTGCTTTAAGCTTTGACTGTATTCAAACACTTCTTTCAAATGAATTCGCATAGCTGCTGCTGCTTTTTCAGCCTCTTGATCAATGATGTGTTGTACAATGACCTTATGCTCTTTAAGCGCCTCATAAAAGCGACCGTTCTTGCAAATATCGAGCTGAATGAAATTATTGATGATATCGGGGGTAATGATCAACATTAATGACTTCAGCACCTTGTTTTTACTCGCTTCTGCGATTTTCAAATGAAAGATCAGGTCTTCTTCAACTGCTTGTTGACCTTGTTTCACCTTAGACTCATATGCTTCCAGGGCATTCTTAATGTTGGCAATATCCTGATCTGTTCTTCTCCATGCAGCCAATCTTGCAGATTCCGTTTCCAGCAAAACCCTCGTTTCGACCAATGAAGCAAAATCGCTGTTTTCAATTTTCAAAACATCCGAGATCAACCCTTCCAAAGCCGAAATTCCAATTCCCGCCACAACCGTTCCGCTCTGTGGAAGGGTCTTCAATATACCGTAAAACTCCAATTTTTTAATGGCGTCTCTGACATTACTTCTCCCTACTCCAAGCCGTTCCGACAATTTTCGTTCTGGAGGTAGTTTATCACCGGGCTTCAGTTGTCCGGATGTAATCAGGTCTCTTATCTGTCTGATGATTTTATCTACCGGCGACTCAATTCGTATTTCTTGAAAGTTGCTCAGCATACTTGAATGTGCCATAAAATTTGTGTTGTTTTGGTCAACTGGTAATTGGTCAACCAGTTTTTGGTCGCCCAAATGTAGTGATTATTTTTAATCTGCCAAAAAAATCAACTGTTTTTTTCTCATAAGGGATGAGGAATTAAATAACCTACCCGAAGGGCGTAGCAAATTTTTCTTTAGACTAGGCGTAATTTTTTGAAGAACCTGTCGGGCCACCAGGCGGGATAGCGAGTTATTTTAGAAAAATTCAACGACGTATAAAGAAAAATTTGTAAACAAACGGGTAGATTATTTCCTGCCTGCCCGCGGCAAGGTTTTCGAACTCCCCAACTTACCAATTCCATAAAGTCCCATTCTCTAAACTTGTAACAGACAGATAAGATCTTCTATTTATAATTCTCCGCTATGGCTTCATCATAGTCCAGACCCAGACCCGGCTTATCTGCTAAGAATACATAGCCATCTTTTAGCGACAGCGGATGTTTGAAAACTTGATTCATCGTCTCTTTTCCAAAGCCAACAAACTCCTGGATATCAAAGTTATTCGCCCAGATATTCAAATGGGCTTGTGCGGCATGACAAATCGGAGATAATTCAGGCTCACCGTGTGGTACGGTTTTGAATCGGCCTCTCTGCCGATGGCTGTAGATATGGTTTAGTTCGATTCGTTCACTTCTATTTTTACGAAAAAATCCCTTCCGATATAATGGGGAATTAATTTGCGATGCTGCAAGCGTCCAATGATAATAGCAGGGTGGGTGTTCAATTTTTCAGCCCAATATAAAATATCATCATCACCAAGCGGAGCATCATCAAGCACAGCGTTTTCTTCAGCTTCGGTCAAAGTCCATTTTACGGCAAATTCATCAGCTTCTTTTTCCTTTACTTTGTCCTGCTCGTTGTATTGGCCATTGCCTTCCAGAAAAATATCTTTTTTTCCATGCAATAGTATGTGTCCTATTTCATGAAAAAACGAGAACCAGAAAATATCGTTGCGTTTATGCCTGCAAGAAAGCTGAATCAACGGGGTGGTATTGCTTTCTATCCATCGGGCTACGCCGTTGATGGGTGCCCCTTTCAAACAAGCTGTGTAAACCACTTTAACCCCTGCCTTCAAACACAGCGATTGAGCCCGTTCAAAAAAGTCATCTGGCTGTTCAGCCATGATGGATTTTAATTCCGGTAAAATCTCTTTTAGTGTTTTTGCAGAATATTTAGGTGCATTTATTTTCCGTGCTTCATTTTCCCCACGTTGCAACCAGGCCGATAATGCATAGGGCGATTTGGTATGTGCCAGAGAAATGCGGAATGCCCCTTTCAGTTTTTGCCCGATGTAATAGTTTTCCCAAGAGATATGGGAGGAAATGCAAAAGAATTCGAAGAGGGCTTCCACCTTTTCCACTATTTTTCTGGTGGCAACAACCCAACCTTTTTTAGCCATATCTGCATAGGGGAATTCCTTTGCCCAGGGGATGGCCGCTTCTATGGTGGATTGTTGCTTATTTCGTGCAACGGCTTCGTCAAAGTTGTACTGTCGCTTGAGCCAATAATTGGCAGGGATTTGCAGCACGTTTTCAAATTGTACGGCCATATCAGGTGTGATTGAACTCTTACCGTTCATCACTTCCGAAATGGTCTTGACGGGCTTATTGCACCTAACCGCAAATTCCAAAGGTGTCATTTGCAGCTCTTCCAGTTTTTCACGCAAATCCTCTCCAGGATGTGTGACAGTCTGGGGATTGTACTCGTTTCTGATGGTAGTAGTCATAAGAGTTCTTCCTTTTTTAGTGATAGTCAACGATTTCTGTTATATCCACACCTTTTATTTCTATCCAAATATATTTGCCGTCTTCATCAGTTGGGATGGGGGCTTCGTGCGGCACAAAAATCAATCGGTAGGGTTGGTCTAAGTTGCATGCCCATTGTCCTTTCCTATTTTCTGTAAGTTCGTGAAATTTACCTGGGGCGTGACGCAGTTCTTCAAGGTTTTCGGCAGCCGATAACTGGTCGAGACGTTGTTTGATGAGTTTGCCACGTTTCTGCCCAAACTTCTTGTACAACTTTCTGTCATCATTCACCACCTTTTTGAGGGTCTTTTCACTAATAGTTATGATCATTTTTGCAAAATTACAATTTATTTTTAACAGAAAGTGTTAAATATTTCGTTAAAAATGTTAAGTTAATGTCCATTTGATAATAAAAAGTTCGCTCAGGTTGATTTTCTGTTTCATGCACTGCTCTTGCACCGTTCAAATCCCTGAAGGCATAGTCGTCATTGATGCTGACCAGACAGTAGCGTTCCAGCAGTGAGTTTAGAACGGCGTAGCAGTGATTATTTATCAAAAATGCTCCAACACCCACAGACAAGCCAGTTTCATAGCTCCCAATTCATGAAAATGCCGGTTGCGTTTTTCTGCTACTCAATCTTCCAAAGTCACTTCTTCCAAATATTTTCGTAGTGTCTCCAGATCAGAAATGCTTTTCTTCTGGGATTTGAACTTAGCCTTTTCCTAATTTGTGAAACGGGTCACACAAATTCAAAATACCACAATAGCCCTCCTATAGTAAACCCTAAGATGGAGGAAAATCCGAGAACCTGACTGCCGATCAGGCAGTACAAACATTTGGGAAATCAATAGACTTGTTTTGCACTGAAAATCAAGCACTTACGATATCGTCCGTTTAAAGAGCATCCGAAATTATAATGTTATTCTCTTAAAAAGGCACTATTTAGGAATATAACTTAAATAACAATGTGGTTACATAGTGAATATGTTGTTACATTTATTTGATTTTCACCTAACATACTGATTATCATAGTTGAACAAGTCTAATAGAAAAACAGGGAAGCCAACCAAAACCGCTGACGGACATCAAAATAGTTATAAGGAAAAAGAGGGAATGTTTTAGTTATGTTTTAGTTCCAAAAGAAAAACCCTCATAAATCGTTGATTTACAAGGGTTTGAGAGGTCTATTTGTTGACCCACTAGGACTCGAACCTAGAATGGCTGGACCAAAACCAGCTGTGTTGCCATTACACCATGGGTCAATCCATGCTTGTAGGAAGCGGGCACAAATTTACAACATTTTCGCATGTTAGTAAAGTTCAACAGAATCTTTTTTTTCGATCCCTTTTTTGATCCGAGGGGCTATGTTTCCTCCTCCCGCAGCACCCGCCGCAATATCTTTCCCACATTGCTCTTCGGCAACTCCTCTTTAAAGGCATAGGCCTTGGGCACTTTGTAGCCGGTGAGGTTTTCCCGGCAGAAGGTCTCCAATTCCTCCTGGGTGAGGGAGTCGTCCTTTTTCACGACAAAGAGCTTCACCACCTCTCCCGACTTTTCGTGGGGTATCCCAATGGCAGCCACTTCCAATACCTTAGGGTGGGTAGCCACCACGTCTTCCACCTCGTTGGGAAACACGTTGAACCCCGATACCAGGATCATATCTTTTTTGCGATCGACGATCTGGAAAAAACCACCCTCCTGCATCTTCCCAATGTCGCCCGTACTCAGCCAGCCATCGGATGTAAGCGCCTTGTTGGTTTCTTCTTCGCGATTGTAGTAACCCTTCATCACCTGGGGGCCTTTGATCTGTATTTCACCCACCATGCCCTGTGGCAAAGGATGTCCGTTTTCGTCGACGATCCGCAGATCGGTAGACGGCACTGGTAGGCCAATGGTGCCCACCCGCCCTGTGCCGTCCAGGGGGTTGATCGTAGCCACGGGCGAGCTTTCCGTCATGCCATACCCTTCGCAGAGGGGGCAGCCCGTGATCTTTTTCCATTTTTCGGCAACGATCGTCTGCACAGCCATCCCCCCTCCGACGGTAACTTTGAGCGCAGAAAAATCGACGGTCTGAAAATCGGCATCGTTGATCAGTGCATTAAACAAGGTGTTTACACCTGTCACCAACGATATCGGATATTTTTTAAATGCTCCGGTTACCGTCGACAGATTCCGCGGATTGACGATCAGCACGGTCTGCGTACCAATGCTCATCAAGGCCAGACAATTTACCGTAAAGGCAAAAATATGGTACATCGGCAACGGCGACAAAGCCACTTCTTCGCCCTCTTTCAAAAACGGCAACATGCTTGACTGTATCTGAAGCATGTTGGCCACCAGGTTGCGGTTGGTCAGCATGGCCCCTTTCGACACCCCGGTAGTGCCGCCGGTATATTGCAGCAGGATCACATCGTTGGGCAACCCCTGGTGCTTTTTTAGTGTAAACTTTTTGCCCTGCTTGAGCGCCTCCTTAAAACTGACCGTGTTGGGAATGTCGTACTTGGGTACCATTCGCTTGACGTTGCGCACCACAAAATTCGTCATCGCCCCTTTGAAAGCACCCAGCAATTCGCCAATACTGGTCACAATGACGGTCTTGATCCCGGTTTTGTCGATGATCTTTTCCAGGTTGGCCGCAAAATTTTCAGCAATTACAATGGCCTTTGCATCCGAATCGGTAAACTGATGCTCCATCTCCCGCGGGGTGTACAACGGATTGGTATTGACCACCACCAGCCCAGCCCGCAAAGCCCCAAACAAGGCAATGGGATACTGCAACATGTTGGGCATCATCAGCGCCACCTTATCGCCCGCCTCCAGTCCCCTCGAAAGAAGGTAGGCACCAAACTGGGTAGAGTACTGATCCAATTCTTTGAAACTGAGGTCTTTACCCATACAGGAAAAAGAGGTTTTGTTTTTGTATTTGGCAAATGTCTCATCAAACAAATCTACCAGCCCGGAGTACTTTTCCGGGTCAATATTGGCGGGTACGCCGCCTGGGTAGTTCACCAGCCATGGTCGGGTTTCTGTCATTATATTGAGCTTTTTTGTCTTTTTTGAGCTTTACTTAAACCGAGTAAAAGTACAAATTTAGCAGCTTTCGCAAAATCAATACGCCGGTCAATTGCCTGTATTTTGGATTTTTTAACGAATAACCGTACCTTTGCGCCGCTAAAAATTTTTCTTAACCTCGTTTTGTACAAAAGTGTACGAGACTACAAACCCAAGGATTCTTTTATGCACGACGAAAAGAACCTTAATGAAGAAGAAGAAATCACCGAAAACGCTTCTTCCGAATTAGAACAACCTACTCCCACAGAAGAACAGACCACCACTGTTCAAGAAGAGGCCACCACCCAAGAAGAGGACAATAGACCCGAGGAAATAGCCATCGGCGAACTGATCGAACAAGAAGACACCTCTCAAACTCCCCACGACGATTTCGACTGGGAAAAAGGCAATATGCACTCTCTGCCTTACACCCAATCTGAAATCGATGCCTATCTTAAAGAATACGAATCGACATTGAGCTCCATCGGCGAAAGCGAAATCGTATCCGCCCAGGTATCATCAATTTCTGGCGGTGATGTGGTGCTCGACGTCAAATTCAAATCAGACGGCCTCATTTCCCTCTCTGAATTCAGAGATATGCCCGAACTGAAAGTTGGCGACATGGTGGACGTCTACGTCGAACGACAAGAAGACGAAAAAGGACAGCTCATCCTCTCCCGCAGAAAAGCCAAACTGTTGCGCGCCTGGGAAAACATTGTCGACTCTCACACCAATGGTACCGTTATCAAAGGTACCGTTATCAGCAAAACGAAAGGCGGACTGATCGTCGATGCCGGCGGACTGGAAACATTTCTTCCCGGCTCCCAGATCGACATCAAACCCATCATCGACTACGATTCTTACGTCGGAAAAACAATGGAATTCCGAGTTGTAAAAATAAACGAAGCCATCAAAAATGCAGTCGTCAGCCACAAAGCACTCATCGAAAGTGACCTGGCCGAACAGCGGGAAGCCATCATCGGTCGTCTCGAAAAAGGACAGGTGCTCGAAGGCCTGGTCAAAAACCTCACCGACTTCGGTGCCTTCCTCGACCTGGGTGGCGTTGACGGCTTGCTATACATCACCGACATCTCCTGGGGGCGTATCAGCCACCCCAGTGAAGTGCTGGCACTCAACCAGAAGATCAACGTCGTCGTCCTCGATTTTGATGAAAATAAAAAACGGATATCCCTGGGGCTCAAACAACTCCAGCCACATCCTTGGGAAGTACTCACTGCCGAGATCGGCGAAGGCAGCGTCGTAAAAGGAAAGATCGTCAACATCGAAGATTACGGTGCTTTCCTCGAAATTCAACCCGGTGTTGAGGGTCTGATCCACGTCTCCGAAGTTACCTGGAGCAACCACCCCATCAACGCACGCGAATACTTCAATCTGGGTGAAGACTACGAGGCCAAGGTGGTCACCGTCGACCGCGAAGACCGCAAAATGTCGCTCAGTATCAAACAACTTTCCAAAGACCCCTGGAGCGACATCGAAGAACGGTTCCCCATCGATTCGCGCCACACAGGAGATGTCAAAAACCTGACTCCCTACGGCGTTTTCGTCGAACTCGAAGAAGGCAT
>CBDCTQ010000009.1:267500-318329 GCA_965222105.1 Saprospiraceae bacterium
GCCCGCGTAGCAAGGAACTACCTCGTCGCCAAGGGCATTCCACACCACCGGATCAAAATAAAAGTATTCGGCGAATCGGCACCCATCCAAACCAATCAAAGCATTGAGGGAAAAGATTCTCCACTTGGAAGAAAATACAACAGAAGAGTAGTCGTCGCCCTGTACAACCATAGTGGCGAGGTCATTAAACATTGACGCTCTTCTACCAAGAGCGACCACTAGTTTTCATAAAAGACTTCAACGGAAACCGTTTGCTCTTTCGTAAATAACGTGTTATGTACGCTGTTGATCGAATATCCGCTCCTCGGCAAATACACCAGTTCCTGACGGCTCTGGGTAGCAAAACCAATGACCTGATTGTCAATAAAAATGGAATCCACCTCCCCACCACCGCGAAAACCAATATACAAAACCTGTGTGCGCATATTTTCGTTGGCAGCGGTATATTTCAACGCCGTCAGCATGCCATTGTCGTTATGTATGGAGTCTATCCGGTATTTATCGCTCCAGGCCAGGCGGTTGATGTCGGATTTGCTGAATATGGCCAACTCAGTCGACCAATCCACTGCCTCCACCTGCCGGGTTTCTTCCTGCCCGTTGATGGCCACCGTTTTGCGCACATCGGCTCTGTTTTCCAAACGGCCGAGTTCAGAAGAAAAATACGCTTTCAGATCAAAAAACGGGCTCGGCTCCGAGGGGTCGGAGGTAGAGGTTGAATTGCAACTCCAAACCAATGTCAACAATATAATTACAACGACAGAATTTTTCAAAATAAGCATTTTCAAGTAGAAAGGAGGCTCCGCAGAATTAGCGATTGTCCGGTCATTTTTGCGGAAAGCGGAACCCCCATAATATTCAATATAGTGGGTGCTACATCGGCCAGCTTGCCATCGGCAAGCGCAAGACCATCCAGACGATTGGCTACCAAAATGCAAGGTACCGGGCTAAGCGTATGAGCGGTATGAGGCGACCCGTCGGGATTGACCATCACATCGGAGTTGCCGTGGTCGGCGATGACCAATGTAGTATACCCCTCTTCCAATGCCACTGTAATCAAATTTTTCAAACATTGGTCGACGGTTTCGGCGGCTTTCACCGCGGCAGCAAAAACGCCGGTATGCCCCACCATGTCCGTATTGGCGTAATTGAGACAAACGAAATCGGGGCGATTGTCCCGAATGTCCCTGATGATGGCCCCGGTAACTTCCACGGCACTCATCTCCGGTTGCAAATCGTAGGTAGCCACCTTGGGCGAAGGCACCAACAACCGCCGCTCACCTTCAAATTCGACCTCCCGGCCACCGGAAAAGAAAAAGGTCACGTGGGGATATTTCTCGGTTTCTGCAATCCGGACCTGGGTTTTTCCGGCTTTCGCCAAAACCTCCCCCAGCGTTTCCCTAAGGTCTTCATTTTCAAACAACACCCGGATGCCCTCATATGTTTTGTCGTAACGGGTCATCGTCAAAAAATACAACGACAGCGGCTGCATCCCCTGCTCCGGGAAGGCCGTTTGGCTCAAAGCCCGGGTCAACTGCCGCGGCCGGTCGGTCCGAAAGTTGAAAAAAAATACCACATCGCCTTCCGCAATACCCGGATGGGGGGCGCCTGCAGGGTCGAGGCAAACGAGTGGCTTTAAAAACTCATCTGTAATATCGTTGTTATAACTATCCGTCAGGGCCTGTTTCCAATCGGCTACCGGCCTTCCTTTTCGATGCACCAACAGGTCGTATGCCAGGCGGGTCCGTTCCCAGCGGTTGTCGCGATCCATGGCGTAATACCGACCGATGATGGATGCCAGCCGGACGGGGCTCCCGTCAATATGTTGTTGGAGTTGATCCAGGTACCGGATGCCCGCCCTGGGGTCGGTGTCGCGGCCATCCATGAAGGCGTGAATGTAGGCAGCCGAGAGGCTGTGACTGTTGATGATGTCGCAAAGGGCCATCAGGTGAGAGATATGCGAATGGACTCCCCCGTCGGATACCAGCCCCAGGAGGTGGATGTTTTTATTATTGTTATTGGCATGTGTTATGGCGGCAACCAACTCCGTGTTGGCAGCCAAAGTGCCGTCGCTGATGGCTTTGTTGATCCGGGCCAGTTCCTGATATACCACCCGGCCGGCTCCGATGTTGAGATGGCCCACTTCGGAGTTGCCCATCTGTCCTTTGGGCAGCCCTACGGCTTCTCCATAGGTGACCAGTTCGGAATGAGGATACCGATCGTACAAACTGTTCATAAAGGGTGTCTGCGCTGCTGCTATGGCACTTACTTCGGGGCTGGGGCCGTGCCCCCACCCATCCAAAATCACTAACAAGGCTTTGCTGGAAGTCATAAAGGCGAAAATACTACAACTAAGACCCAATACGGCAACTGAGGTGACTTTTTCGGCTTCCACTCGTTGTAACAGAGGGGGAAAAGAGTCATTCATTGTCATGAAAATAGCCTGAAAAAGGGAGAAGCATTGGGTGTGAATTTGGAAAACCAGGCTGTTTTAACAGAAAATTAAACTGTTAATGTGCTTAGGTAAAAAATTGGGCAAATAAAGGGGGTGTTTTTCAATTTAGGCTGAATATCAACCCAAAACACATAAATTTTTAACAACTATTAACGTTTCCACGCAAAAATTTCACAATTGTAAAGGAACGAATAAACGCTTCAACTTGATTATACGTTTAGATTGATGTAGATTTATTATCTGATGAAAAGCGGAGAGTGGAATATTATTTGAAATAGAGTGAGCCGCATCATCTACATCAAAAGAAAAACGAAAATTCTAAAACCATGAAATATTTAATGTTTGTTTTATTAACTGCGGGTTCGCTATTGCCAATGGATACCAACCTGACGGGCATCTCCAAAGCGATGCGATCCGGTGACGCCTCAGCCCTGTCGCAATATTTCGACTCGGATGTGGAACTGACCATCCTGGATGAGATCAACATCCTGGACAAGCAAGCTGCCCGACAAGCCATCGATTCCTTTTTTCAAAGAAACAAACCCAACGCCTACGCTCAGGTGCACAAAGGAATATCGAAAGGACAACGCGGACAGTACAGCATCGGAAATCTGACGACCAACAACGGAAAGTTCAGAGTGTATATCTACCTCAACATTCAGGGAGATAAACACCTGATCCAGGAGTTGCGGTTTGAGCGATGAGTTTTAAGGACATAATTTACCACCATAATTCAGGTATGTCACTTTCGGAGTGGCATACCTGTTTTCTTTTCCAACACCCCATAACCAAACAGGGCGTAATCGTATCGGACCGGATCGTCGGGATCGAACCGGCGCAGGGCCTCCGTCAGTTCAACCACCGCCTGCCAGTCGCGTTGTTGTCGGCGGAGTAGTCCCAGTGAGGAGGCCACCCGGCCCACATGTACGTCGAGGGGTATCATCAGTTGGGAAGGAGTAATGCGTTTCCACAAACCAAAATCCACCCCAGCATTATCTTTGCGCACCATCCACCTCAAAAACATATTCAACCGCTTGCAGGCCGATTTTCGGGCAGGCGTGCTCACGTGTTTGCGTGTACGGTCCGGCACATCGGGCAAGGAGAAAAACCGGTTGTGAAATCCCGTCAACGCCTTCCTGATATCTGTATCGTTGGGATGCATATGAGTTGCAAAGGCCGTTTCGAGCGAATCGAACTGGCGATAATATTGCTGAAAAAAGGCCAGGAAATAAAGAGTATCGGTGGGTTGAAAGGTGCGGTGTTTGAAGGAGAGGAAGGCTCGGCGGTCTTTTTCGCGGTGGTTGACCACAAAATCATGAGGGGCATTGTCCATCAACTCCATCAGTTCGGTGGCTTTGCTGATGATGGTTTTGCGTTGGCCCCAGGAAAGCATGGCCGTCCAAAATCCGGCGATCTCGATGTCCTGCTTTTTCCGGAAACGGTGGGGAATGCTGATGGGATCGTTTTCGATAAAGGCCGGTGTGTTGTATCGGACCACAAGGGTTTCAAGGACATTGCGAAGGGCCTTATCTTTCATAATATAATGGCAACTAACTGACAAATTTTGCCGCAAAGGCAAATGACGGCAAAGATGCGATGATCGTTTATGTTGTACTTGGCGAAATTATCACTACCTTCGCTGGTGGAAATATTATGACAGCAACACTCACATTAGTATTGGTACTGGCAGCCATTTATCTGGGCAGAAAGGCTTTTTCGCTTACGCAAAAGTAAGCTCTAATCTTTAACGATATCTTTTGAAAGAAGCCAACCCCATGCGCTGCAACAAATGGCTCAGAGATACCCTCAGTACGCCCAGCCCATAGATGGCGCTACGCCGGAAATTGATCGAAGATGCCTCCTCGAAATATTTGGTCGGACAGGTAACTTCTGCGATGTGGAAACCTGCGTAGATGATCTGCGACAGCATTTCATTGTCGAAGACAAAATCGTCGGAGTTGTCATTGAAGTTGATGTTCGTCAACACCTCCCGGCTGAAAGCGCGATATCCCGTATGATATTCCGATAGCTTGTAGTTGATCAACAGGTTTTGTGTAAACGTAAGCAGTCTGTTGGCAAAATATTTATACATGGGCATTCCTCCTGCCCTTGCGCCTTTTCCCAGAATACGCGACCCCAGCACCACGGGGTAAAGATCGTCGCCGATGATGTTGACCATCGAAGGGATGAGTTTAGGCGTGTATTGATAATCGGGGTGGAGCATGATGACGATGTCGGCCCCCAGTTCGAGCGATTTGTTGTACAAGGTCTTTTGGTTGCCGCCATAACCTTTGTTCCTTTGGTGGGTGATCACGTGCCGGATGCCGATTTTGTGGGCCAGTTGAGTGGTATTGTCGCTGCTGGCATCGTCGCACAGGATGACCTCATCTACCAGATCAAAGGGTATTTCCCGATAGGTTTTCTCAAGAGTAAGTGCCGCGTTGTATGCCGGCAATACCACCACTACTTTCTTGCCTTTGTACATATATCTTCGACCAATTGAGTTGCAAATATAGCGTATTTACCGATAGGGGCTTATCTTTGCCGGATGAAGTTTATTCAGATCACCGACCTGCACATCGACCAGGCTGGGGAATGCCCTTTCGAGATCGACGTCCGTCAGAATTTTTTCGATGTGTTGGATGCCGTTGCCGCAGAAAAACCAGACCATCTGGTCGTTTCAGGTGATCTTTGCTATCGGGTAGGAGAAGAAAACATCTATCGTTGGATACGGGCCCAGCTCGATGGCCTGCCCTTTGCATACGAGGTCATCGCAGGCAACCACGACGACTCTGCCATGATGGCCGAGGTATTTGAACGCACCCACCTGCTCATCGATTCGGAGATCTATTTTGCTAAAAAATGGGGCAAACAGCCCGCCCTCTTCCTCGACACTGCCGTAGGTCATCATTCCGACAACCAGCTCAAATGGCTCAAACGCCAACTGAAAAACATCAACAGCAATCTACTGGTGTTTATGCATCACCCGCCCTTCAAAGCCGGCGTACCCTACATGGACGACAACCACGCCCTCCAGGATATGGAGCAGGTGCAGGCTCTGTTCGCCGAATTTCCACATCAGATCAGCGTATTTTGCGGACATTACCACATTGAAAAAACCGTGGTACACGACAATGTAACGCTGATGATCACCCCTTCCTGTTTTTTTCAGATCGGCCAACAAAGTGAGGACTTCTCAGTCGACCACCACCGCATTGCTTACCGGATCATTGAGGTCGATAAGGGGGGTACTGCGGTCTACGGTACGCTATCTTGCCGGGAATAGGGGGTGAGCAGAGTCGGGGAGGTTATTAAGCCACTTTCTTCCAGTTACGAATAATAGTACGCAAGCATTCAGCTTCCTCCGGAACAAAGTCTTAAGAAGAATAAAAATCCCCTGCGTTTGCCATAGCTGACGGCAATTAAACCTCAGTCTTCAGTTTGAGTTAGAGGCAGGCTTGACAGAACGTCCCGATATTTTCCGTACCTTGCTTTCCATGAGCCACCTTTTGAAGAATATAATTGTGCTGGCTGAAACCGTCAATGAATCCATTGGCCGGGCAGTCGCCTGGCTAACAACCCTACTTGTGGCCCTCGTATGTTTCGACGTCATCCGTCGCTCTGCCATCAACGACACCGAAGCCTGGATCATGGAGTTGGAGTGGTATCTCTTTGCATTGATCTTTTTATTGGGGGCGGGCTACGCTCTGAAACACAACCGACATGTCCGGGTCGATCTGTTCTACTCCCGGTTTTCCGAAAGGGACAAAGCCTGGGTCAACCTGTTGGGTACCTTGCTTTTTCTCATCCCCTGGTGTGTCATCATCATTTGGGTGGGCTGGGACTACGCCCTTCAGTCGTGGCACGATGGCGAAGGCTCCCCCGACCCGGGAGGGTTGCCCGCCCGGTATCTCATCAAACTGGCCATACCGGTGGGCGTAGGACTATTGTTATTGCAAGGTGTGGCGGAGCTGTGTAAAGCCATCCTGACCTTACGACAAAACGAAAAATACCGACAAAGACTGACCTATGGCACTATTGGCGATCTTGCTTTTCATCAGCATTTTCCTGCTCATCTTGTATGGCTACCCGGTGGCTTTCACCCTGGGGGGAATTTCCATTATTTATGCTTTGTGTTTTTTGGACCCGGCCAGCTTTTCGGCCCTACCGCCCCGCATCATGGGCGTGATGAGCAATTACATTCTCCTGGCCGTACCCCTGTTTGTGTATATGGGCATTATGCTGGAAAAATCGGGGCTGGCAGAAAGTATGCTGGAGACGATGGCCATGCTCTTCGGCAAAATGAAGGGTGGGTTGGCCATTGCGGTGGTGGTGGTGGGAGCCATGTTGGCGGCATCGACCGGCATTGTGGGTGCTACAGTCATTACGATGGGGCTGATCAGCCTGCCCACTATGCTCAAGCGGGGCTACCAACCGGAGCTGGCAACGGGCACAATAGCATCGGCGGGCACCCTGGGGCAGATCATTCCGCCCTCGGTTGTGTTGGTATTGTTGGGGAGTGTGCTGAACGTTTCGGTAGGCGACCTGTTCAAGGCAGCCTTGTTGCCGGGTATGTTGTTGGTGGGGGCTTATGTGATGTACATCCTGGTGGTGGCTCGGTTGTATCCTGAGCGGGCCCCGGAGATACCGGCCGCAGAGCGGGCGGCTTTCAGGGAGGGACAGTTTGCCATCAAGGTGATCAAGGCATTTGTATTGCCGTTGTTGTTGATCGTGGCAGTGCTGGGGTCGATATTCGGGGGGTATGCCTCCCCGACGGAAGCCGCTGCGGTAGGCGCATTGGGAGCTACTTTGCTGACCATATTTCAAGGAAGGTTTTCCCTCGAAAAATTACAACAGGTTATGCGCGAAACGACCCATCTCACCTGCATGGTATTCCTGATATTGCTGGGAGCGACGACGTTCACTTTTGTATTCCGCGAGATGGGGGGCGACCGCTACCTGGTGGAGCTGATTGAACAGTCGAACCTGGGGCCAACTGCGTTTCTATTGTTGGTCATGTTGGTGGTATTCATTGCCGGATTTTTCATTGATTTTATTGAGATCATATTCATCATTGTGCCGGTGGTGGCACCCATCTTTTTGGCATATGACCCAATGGCTTTTTCTCCGGTGTTGGATGCGCCCAACAAATTGTTGCTTTGGGTGGGCATTTTGCTGGCGCTTAATTTGCAGACCTCTTTTTTATCGCCACCTTTCGGGTTTTCGCTCTTCTACCTGAAGGGCGTAGCTCCTCCTGAAGTGACTACGGGACAGCTTTACAGAGGTATTATTCCCTTTATTTTGGTGCAGTTGGTCTTTCTTTTGGTGGTGGTTATGTGGCCGGAAGTGCTGTTTTTTTGGATAAAATGAGAAAAAAAAGGCGATTTTATGGGTATTTTAGCTGTTTTCGGGGCCAGTAGGTCGTCAGATTAGTGCGTTTGTATGGAAATAATTATAAATTTGCGCCATTATACCGAGAACGGGGTAAAAAAACTAAAAACAAAATATAGGTTTTACCCCTTCGGCATCACTGTTCACGGGGAAATTATCATTTTGTAAATTCACTAATTTTCCCGTGAACAGTATATTTTAAAACATTAAATTTTTTATCATGGCAAAAGATGCATTATCTTTTTACGATGTAAAGACAAAATCTAAGTTCACATCTACGGAATATGAAGTACGGGAGAAGAACGGACGATTCTATGCGGTGACTAAATCACAAGCTGAAGGTGCTTCTCACGAGTGCTGGCGGGTATTATCTAAAGCCGATGCAGAAAGACTTAAATAATTTTTTTTAACGAGAAAACTAAAAAGAGGCTTTTCAACGACGAGGAGCCTCTTTTTTTATTACGACAACTGTATCTCATTGTAAAATGCCTTTTCGGCTAGTTTTGACAGTTCCACAGCGGTGGCCCTAAATGCGAGATAAGAGTCGTACACTTTTTTACTGAAAGGATCGACGCGGGTGATGTCGGCGAGGCTTTCAGCGGTGTATTGCCTCAACTGGTCAAGTGTTTCCTGTGGGAATTTGCGCAGGCTGACGTTTTCCTCCTCGATCAATTTTTTAAGATAAATGCTGTTTTTGGCTTCAAGCTCACTGAGCACCCACATGTTGACGCGAGCACCGGCTGTGCGAACGATGGCCTGCAAATCGGTGGGCAGACTTTCAAATTGCTTTTTGTTGATGAAAAACTCCAGCGCCGTGCCCGGTTCATGCCAGCCAGGAGCGTAGTAGTATTTGGCGATCTGGTAGAAGCCCATGTGATAATCATGAAAGGGCCCCATCCATTCGGTGGCGTCGATGATGCCCCTTTCCAGGCCGGTGTAAATTTCTCCACCTGCCAGCAGCACGGGAGCGCCGCCTGCCTTTTTGAGCACTTTGCCGCCCAGGCCGGGTATGCGCATTTTCAACCCTTTGAGGTCGGCCAGGCTGTTGATCTCTTTATTGAACCAGCCGCCCATCTGCACGCCCGAATTGCCACCGAGCATGGGCACCAGCCCAAATTGTCCGTAAAGTTCTTTCCACAGAGCCAGACCACCCCCATTGATGATCCAGGCGTTGAGTTGCTGGGCATTCATCCCAAATGGCACCGAAGCAAAAAACTGCGCTGCCGGGGCCTTGCCTGCCCAGTAGTAGGCACAGCCATGACCAATGTCGGCAGCTCCCGACCGCACCGCTTCAAAGGCTTCCAGGGGCGGCACCAGCTCGCCGCCGCCAAAGACTTTGACCTTCAGCCTTCCGGCAGACATTTCATTGACCCAATCGGCGAAGAGATGGCAGCATTCGCCGAGGATGGGGAAATTGGGCGGCCAGGTGGTGACCAGCTTCCACTGATATTTTTTGTCGGTAATGAGATGGGGCCCATCAGACTGTTGCTGGGCAATCTGTTGGCCGCCGCAGGAACGGATGGCGAAGGGAAGGGAGATAGTACCCAACGCAATGGCTTTGAAGAAGTCTTTTCTTTTTAATTTCATAACATGATTATTACAAAAACGAAAGCAGGCTACACCCACACCGCAAAGATGTCTTTGCCCTGATGGGAGATCGATTCTTTTCGCCAGCTCTTCTCCGTACGCTGTTCAAATATGACCAGGTAACCCCTTTGGGTATTTTGCCGGTCGAGGTAGTCGGCCAGTTGTTGGAGGCCTTCCTGATGAAATTGTTCGCCGTACCAGCGCTTGAGTTCCACAATGTATTTGTGCTCGAAGAAGGTAATGACTACGTCGAGGCGTTTTTCGGCCGATATTTCCACCTCTTTGAAGTCGTGCCCGCCGCCGTTGATGATCGGTTTGAGAAAGGCCAGAAATACCAGCCGCCACTGGCGTTCGAGGAAGTCCTGGTCGCGCTGGCTATGCTGCTCGTGCATGAATTGTTGGAACTTGACGAGGATCTTCTCAACATCGAGTTCGTTGTTGGCGAGGTAGAACTGGTTTTCGTAGTTGTAGTTTTCCGTTTTTAGTTTGACCTCAACTTTCGACGACATATAGTCGTAGATCAGTTGTTCGTAGATGCGGTTGTGGATTTGAATGTGGCCATTGCGCTTAAATATCCCATATAAGACACCGAGGTAAATGACCGGATTGTATTGATTAAAACTGACTCGCTCTCCTTCGAGTATAATGCGGGATACCAATCCGTAGAGTTCTTTATTGTTTTCTAGATTTTTGATGAGGCTGTCGAAGTTGGTATTGTTTTCCAACAACAATAGTTGGACTGATCGCTCAACGTCGTCGGGGGTCCAGTGTTTGTCGTCGCGGTGGGGCAAAATCTTATCGGCGATGTTCTTGCACAATTTACTCACCAGGAAGGGGTAGCCAGCCGTGTGGTAGTGCAGCCTTTCGGCAATGGCGGGCACGTCCATCGTGGCGCCTTCCGCCTCGCAGTATTGTTCCAGCATGGGCGCGATCTCGGCTGAGTTGAAGCTCATATCCACCTCAAAGTCGATGGCGATGTTCCAGGGGCTGTTGTATTGAGCGGCTTCGGGGTTGCGGAGTTTGTACTTGAGCGACTTGATGTCGTGTACTCCCGCCAACACGATGCTGTAAAAAGTAGCGTGCTGGGGCATCATCCGGCCCAGGTATTTGGTGCGCAGCATGCCCAGAAAACTTAAGAATGGCTCGTAATTAGAGCTGGCATCTACTTCGTCGATCAGGAGTACCAGCTTTCTCGAAAGTTTGCGTACCAGCCTTGTAATCACTTTTGACAAGCTGTCCATATCTTCAATTGTCTTTTTCTCCTCCAGTAGAAAAGAATAAGTCTCTTTATCCATAAATTCGAAGAAATTGGCAATTTGAGATACAAACATTTTGGCGAAAGCCCGATCCGACTGATGCCATTGCTCATCGATGCCCTGAAAGTTGAGCGCCACGGGCAGGTATTCCTCCAGCTTGTTGAGACGCTCCGTTAAAAAGTGCAACGTCGTCGTTTTTCCGTATTGGCGGGGGCGGTTGATGGTGAAATAGGTGCCCTGTTCGATCAACGCCATTACCTCCTCCAACTTTTTGGAGTTGTCCATCATATAGTGGAGGTGGGGAAAACATACGCCGGTTATGTTGAACTGTTTTTTCATTTTAACAAATATTAGTGGCCCCTACACCCACACCGCAAAGATGTCTTTGCCCTGATGGGAGATCGACTCTTTTCGCCAGCTCTTCTCCGTGCGCTGTTCAAATATGACCAGGTAGCCCTTTTGAGCGTTTTGCCGGTCGAGGTAGTCGGCCAGTTGTTGGAGGCCTTCCTGATGAAATTGTTCGCCGTACCAGCGCTTGAGTTCCACAATGTACTTGTGCTCGAAGAAGGTAATGACTACGTCGAGGCGTTTTTCGGCCGATATTTCCACCTCTTTGAAGTCGTGCCCGCCGCCGTTGATGATCGGTTTGAGAAAGGCCAGAAATACCAGCCGCCACTGGCGTTCGAGGAAGTCCTGGTCGCGGTGGCTATGCTGCTCGTGCATGAATTGTTGGAACTTGACGAGGATTTTCTCAACGTCGAGTTCGTTGTTGGCGAGGTAGAACTGGTTTTCGTAGTTGTAGTTTTCCGTTTTTAGTTTGATCTCAACTTTCGACGACATATAATTGTAAATCCTTTGTTCGTACACCCGGTTGTGAATTTTAAGATTCCCGTTTCGCTGGAATATCCCATACAAAACTCCTTTTTGAATCGCAGGATTATCGGGGTTAAAAGCCACTTTGGCCCCGTCAATGATAAGGCGAAAAACCAGATCGTATAAGTCTTTATGGTTTTCCAGATTTTTGATGAGGCTGTCGAAGTTGGTATTGTTTTCCAACAATAATAGTTGGACTGATCGCTCAACGTCGTCAGAGGTCCATTGTTTGTCTTCCCGCTGGGGCAAAATCTTATCGGCGATGTTCTTGCACAGTTTACTCACCAGGAAGGGGTAGCCAGCCGTGTGGTAGTGCAGCCTTTCGGCAATGGCGGGCACGTCCATCGTGGCGCCTTCCGCCTCGCAGTATTGTTCCAGCATGGGAGCGATCTCGGCCGAGTTGAAGCTCATGTCCACCTCAAAGTCGATGGCGATGTTCCAGGGGCTGTTGTATTGAGCGGCTTCGGGGTTGCGGAGTTTGTACTTGAGCGACTTGATGTCGTGTACTCCCGCCAACACGATGCTGTAAAAAGTAGCATGCTGGGGCATCATCCGGCCCAGGTATTTGGTGCGCAGCATGCCCAGAAAACTTAAGAATGGCTCGTAATTGGAACTGGCATCTACTTCGTCGATCAATAATACCAGCTTTCTCGAAAGTTTGCGTACCAGTCTTGTAATCACTTTTGACAGGCTGTCCATATCTTCAATTATCTTTTTCTCTTCCAGTAGAAAAGAATAAGTCTCTTTATCCATAAATTCGAAGAAATTGGCAATTTGAGATACAAACATTTTGGCGAAAGCCCGATCCGACTGATGCCATTGCTCATCGATGCCCTGAAAGTTGAGCGCCACGGGCAGGTATTCCTCCAGCTTGTTGAGCCGTTCTGTTAAAAAGTGCAACGTCGTCGTTTTTCCGTATTGGCGGGGACGGTTGATGGTGAAATAGGTGCCCTGTTCGATCAACGCCATTACCTCCTCCAGTTTTTTGGAGTTGTCCATCATGTAGTGGAGGTGGGGAAAACATACGCCGGTTATGTTGAACTGTTTTTTCATTCTTGCAAATATATCCTTTTTCAAAACAAACTAACCCATCCGAAATGCGTCTTCACATTCCGAAAATCAATCGGGCTGTTTTGCTGGCGCCCTACGGCCAGGCTGAAGCCAAACAAACCCAGCTTCGTTTCAAAGGTCAGGCCGGCGCCAAAACCCATCGGACGATCAAAACGACGGGTGGTGGTAGTGATGTTTTCGACGTATGCCAGGTCGGAAAAAGCGTAAAGGTAGGAGTTTTGCCCGATCAACAGCCGGTACTCGAGGGTAAACACGCCATAGCGGGTGGCAAAAACGGAGCGCTCATCAAACCCACGTAACAATCTGTTGCCGCCAATGCGATATTGCTCGTTCTGATAGATGGCCTGCTGGGGGCTGAGGATGATCCCCACATTGGCAGCCGCCTTGATGGCAGCGCGTTGAAAAACGGGGAGGTATCCCTCCAGGCCGGTAGTGATCCTGTACTGAAACACCCTTAGCTTCAACGAGTCGTAGGCCATAGCAAAGTCGATGGCAGGATCGGAGATGTCTGTGATATTTCTGTTTTTTTTAATTCGCTTAACGCCGGCTTCTCCCCGAAGAAGCAGTCCCCACCCCTTGCGGGGGTTGTAGCGGTAGTCGAGTTGGCGGTAGTTGTATTCGAGGCCGAAGGAAGCCTGGCTGAAGTCGAGGTTGGCAGGGAGCTTTCCTTGCTGGCGGATCCGGCTTTCGTCGACCGACAGGACGGAGGAAGAGGTGTTGTTCCAAAAGGCTTTGATGTAGTTTCCTCCTTCCAATTGATATTGTACTCCCAGGTCGTAAACCACGTTGAGGTGGGTTGTATCTTTTTTGAACAGCTCAAATTTGGCATCGAACCCAAAGGGGAGGTTCAACACATAGGGATACAAAAAGTGGAGATGTAACTCCTGGGTTTGTGGCCGGATCTGTTGAAAAGAAACGGCTATTTTTTCGCCGATCCCAAAAGGATTGTGCAGGTCCAGTTCGATATTGCCGGTAAACAAAAATCGGGGTACCTCCGGCCCGCCCGGCACCTGAGCCGCATTGTTGGGCAGCAGCCCAAAGAGGATGTCGAACCGGCTGGCCTTCCGCTTTTCCAAAAACAGGTTGACAGTGGCCTTATTTCCCCGGAAGGTGACGGTGGCATCATGGAGTTCTCTGACAAAAGGCAATTCCTTGATCCGGTTGCGCACTTTCACTACTTTGGCTTTGTCGTAGAGCTGGCCGGGCCGCAGCCCCAGATAATTTTCGAGGTAGCGGGGCGAGATATTGGCATCGCCAATTAGGTTGACACCATCTAGTAGTATCAACCGGTTTTTTTTCATGAAAATTTGGGCGCTGACCCCACCGTTTGTAATAACAATGTTGTTGAGCTGTACCGAAGCAAAGGGATGGCCATTGTTTTCGGCATATTCCAACAATGATTCCAACAACTTTCGGAGTTCGCCATAGTGGAACGGTTTATTTTGATATAACCTTTGGCGGAAGCCCACCTGATTGAGAAAGGTTTCTTCGACGTTGCCATTTTGGAGGTATGCCCATTCATATGCCTTGCCGGTGTGGAGGTAAGCCGTCCAGAGTGTATCCCTGCGTTCGAGCGAATCAATGGAGGCTTCTAAATACGACTGACTTTGTAACTGGGTGATGACCTTCGCAAGCTCTGCGACAGCACTGAGGCTATCGGGAACCGTATGCTCATAGGATAACAAATCGATGACTTTCCCCTGCGAATGGTCGAGCGGTTTCAGTTGTAGCGAAATGCTGTTTTGGGCCTGACCCGCCACAGCCGCGATGGTCAGCCAGCAAATCGTCGGCAATAACATCTGGCAAACCAATAGGAATATGTGTCGATTATGGTACATCGGTCGCTAAATATGGCGAATTACAAGTAAAACGCCCTTATTCCCGAAATTTGTTTTAGCGGACTGGGTAATATTTTGTTACATTTGTACCACACCAATATAACTTATCCAACCTTTTGCCAGGGCTATACCTCCACATCCCCTTTTGCAAACAGGCCTGCCACTATTGCAACTTCCATTTTTCCACTTCCGTGAAAAATAAAGCAGAGATGGTACAGGCCATTGTCCAGGAAATAACCTTGCAGCAGCATTACCTTTCGGAAAAAAAGCTGGAATCCATCTATTTCGGCGGCGGCACTCCCTCCCTTTTGAACGAATCGGAGCTAAACCGGATTTTTGAATCCATCTATAAAATTTACAACATAAGCGACACCGCTGAAATCACCCTGGAGGCCAACCCCGACGACCTGACCAAAGCCCAACTGAACGTGCTGCGAAGAAGCCCTATTAACCGGTTGAGTATCGGCGTGCAATCCTTTCACGAGCAAGACCTCCAATTTATGAACCGGGCACATACTGCTTCTGAAGCAACTTACTGCATCAAAGCTGCCCAGGACACCGGTTTTCCCAACCTGACCATAGACCTTATCTTTGGCTTGCCCGACCTGACAGCCGTCCGCTGGCAAAAGAACCTCGATATTTTTCGTTCGCTCGGCATTCCGCATTTGTCTTGTTATGGGCTCACAGTGGAAGAGGGCACGGCATTGCATCATTTCATCAAAACCGGGAAAACAGCACCCCTCGACGACGAACAGTCCGCCACCCAATACGAACAGCTCATGGATTTTGCTGAAAAGCATGGCTTCGACCATTACGAGATATCCAACTTCGCCCGGCCCGGCCACCTTGCCCAACACAATACCGCTTACTGGAACGGTATTCCATACCTGGGTGTTGGGCCATCGGCTCACTCTTACAACGGTACCAGCCGCCAGTGGAATGTGGCGCACAATGCACAATATCTCAAAGCCATTCAGGCCGGCCAAGTGCCGTTTGAGCGGGAAGCTCTCACCCCGGACATCCGATACAACGAATACGTCATGACCCGCTTGCGGACAAAATGGGGGGTGCCCCTTTCTGAACTCCAAAAAATGGACAATAGGTTCTTGGAAACTTTCCTCGGCGGCATAAAAACCCCTCTGGGTAAAGGGTGGGTTGCCCTTGAAAAAGATCAATATGTATTGACTAGAGCCGGAAAATTAATGGCCGACCGGATTGCAGCCGACCTCATGGTGAGCTGACTCACCATAAATGCCCAAAAAATCCGTTATCCATTAAGAGCCTTCGTACCTTTGCAGCAATGCGTATGTGGAATAATTACAGCAGTTTTTGGATGGTTCTGATATCGATAACCGGTTTGTTGTTGTGGCAGGCCTGTGCCAACCCCATAACGCCCACAGGAGGCCCAAAGGATGTGACCCCACCGCAGATCGATCCCGATAATTCGGATGCCAACCGCCAAACCAACTTCACCGGCCGGTATTTTGAATTGACGTTTGACGAGTGGATCACCCTCACCGATGCCTTCAACCAGATAGTGGTGTCGCCTCCACTGGAATTCACCCCCGAGGTGACCCTTCAAAAACGCACTGTTCGCTTCGCTTTCGACGAAAAAGAGGTGCTCCGCCCCGACGCCACCTACATCATCAATTTCGGCAATGCCGTCAAAGACCTCAATGAAGGCAACCCAGCCAAAGACCTTCGATTTGTATTTTCTACCGGCGATTTCATCGACTCGCTTTCTGTGCAGGGCAGCGTGGCGGATGCTCTTTCGGGCGACCCGGTAAGTGATGTAATTGTTTTGTTGTACGACAATCTGGCCGACAGCGTTGTGCGTACTGAACGGCCTTTTTATTTCGGGCGAACCGACAAGCAGGGGAGGTTCCGCATTGAAAATATGAAGTCGGACACATTCAAGGTTTTTGCCCTGGTGGATGAAAATTTCAACTATCTGTATGACACCCCTACTGAGCAAATCGGCTATATCGATTCGGCCATCGTGGTGAACGATTCGGTGAGCCCCGTTATGTTCATGCAAATGTTTGAAGAAACGCCACCATTGAGGCTTCTCAAAAAAGAAACCAAACGCTATGGTCGACTTACTCTGGTATTCAACCAACCGCCTGATTCAACCATAGAGTTGTCGTTCGATTCGGTTTTGCAAAAGCACCACATTGCCTACGAGGCCGATAGCATCCACCTGTGGTACCAACTAACCGATTCGGTCAACTGGTCGGTCTACCTTCAAAAAGACAGCCTGCTTAACGATACCATCGAACTAAAGCCCCTCAGCCGAACTTCATTTGAAAAAGAAGCTGCCCTGAAGCTGGCTGCCGCCAAACTTACCGACCTGCACCCCTCCCGCCCGATTGCCCTGGCTTTCAACCATCCCCTTACCAGCGTTGATACCAGCGCAATACTATTGTTGGAGGATACCCTAAAAACCAGGATTTATCCCGATATCGCGATTGATGATGATCCGAACAGGCTCGTATTTAATCACTCCTGGCAGCCCGACCGACCCTACGAATTGTTGCTGCTGCCCAATGCTCTGACGGATTGGTACGGTTTGCGAAACGATTCGCTTTCCCAATCGTTTAAAGTGCTTTCAGCCGATCAGTTCGGAACCATCACTTTGCAAATTACAAACGTTAAAAAAGAAATGCCCTACGTGGTTCGCCTTTTGAAAAAAACGGAGCTGGTAGAAGAACGGTACTTTACTGCCGACAGCATCTATACCCATCAATATACCCAATTGGTGCCAGGAGTATACAGCGTGCGCATCATCGAAGACGTCAATGGCAACAAACGATGGGACCCCGGCAACTACGACCTGAAAACCCAACCCGAAAAATTGTATTTTCGCCAATTGGAGGAACTGCGGGCAGATTGGGAGGTGGAAAGCACCATGAATCTTGAAAATTAGATAATGATCTTAACGACCAAAAACCTGGTAAAAATATACGGACGCCGAAAGGTGGTCAAGGAGGTTTCGCTGGAAGTCAACCAGGGAGAGATCGTGGGATTGCTGGGCCCCAACGGCGCCGGAAAAACGACCACCTTCTACATGGTGGTGGGCTTTATCAAACCCAATGAAGGACAGGTATTCCTCGGCCCGGAAGATATAACCGATCTGCCCATGTACAAACGGGCGCAACGAGGGATCGGATACCTGCCCCAGGAACCCTCGGTATTCCGCAAATTAAGTGTGGAAGACAACATCAAAGCCGTATTGGAAATGACCGACCTGACCACCACCGAGCAAAACCAAAAAATGGAAAGTCTTATCGACGAATTCAGCCTCCACAAGGTGCGCAAAAGCAGGGGCGATACCCTGTCGGGAGGCGAACGGCGGCGCACCGAGATCGCCCGCGCCCTGGCCACCTCTCCCAGTTTTATCCTTCTCGACGAACCCTTTGCAGGCATCGATCCCATCGCTGTGGAAGACATCCAGTACATCGTTGCCAAACTGAAAACCAAAAACATCGGCATCCTCATCACCGATCACAACGTACAGGAAAACCCTCTCGATCACCGACCGGGCCTACCTTATGTTTGAAGGCAACATCCTCAAAGCCGGCACCGCTGAAGAACTGGCCGCCGACGAGATGGTCCGGAAAGTGTACCTGGGTCAATCCTTTGAACTGAAACGCAAAAAAATCGACCTCGACAATGAATTGTAACGCTACATTCCATTCGTTGATCGTTTTGCTCGGATGCTTTTGCTTCGCCCTTTCTTCCTGCATGAAAGAGCCGCCCCATCTCAACCGCGCAGACAAAAAACAGGTCGACTCCCTCTTCAACGCCGAACGCAAAATACTCCTCAAAGAACTCGACAGCATCTGCAACACCCACTTCGACGAACAGGTACAACTCGCCGTAGACTCCATCATGGAAAAACGAATGAAAGAGATCGAACGGCTTAAAGGCAGCCGCACACAAAACCAACAACGATGACATGATCTTTGGAAAGCATAAATACCGCCACTCTCTGAATTACATCTGGCTCCTCCTGGCAACCCTCCTCTTGTTTTCCTTCCAGGAGGTGCCCACCAAACAACAATTGATGCGCGAAGAGGTAGATCGAAAACTCGTCGATTTCAGGAAAAAACAAACAGCCAAATGCCGCCAGAAAATACTCACCCGGGCGGGAGAGCTCGTCGACTCAACATTGATTGCACGTGCCAAACAAAATGCCAGGGAAATCGTACCCAAACCAGAAATACCTCTGCGCCCAGGACGGCCGGAGGTCAAACTACCCAAAGATACCACGCCCATCGTGCCTATTTTACCAGAAGAAGAAAAAGTACTGGAGGACGATACGTCTGAACAAGAGTACTAACTCAATCGAGGGGAGTAAGCTCATCAATGCCATTCGCGCCTGCCTGACAGCCCGTCCCGGTTCGTATCGGGAGCAGTCAGGCACCCTCAATCCCTAAAAGGAAGTCCACGCTCTTTCCCTGGAAGAATGCAGGCTGACATACTAATAAGCCGCCAGCTTTTGCAATTGCTCCCGCAGCCGACCTTTCGGCAAATAATCTTTTTCCAGCTCACCGGCAAAGGGTACCGGCGTATGGAGCGACCCTACCCGCACCACCGGTGCATCCAGGTGCTCGAACAGGTGTTCCGAAATATAGGCCGCGATTTCCCCGCCGAGGCCGCCATACAAACTGTCTTCGTGCAAGACCAATACCTTGTTCGTTTTGCGAACCGTATTGTTTATGGCTTCATAATCCAGTGGCATCAGACAGCGCAGGTCGACAATCTCAGCGTCGAGCGACAATTCCTCAGTCATTTCCACTGCCCAATGAACGCCCATGCCATAGGTGATCACCGACAGTTGTTCGCCTGATCTCACTACATTGGCTCGTCCTATTTCGATTGTGTAATAATCGTCGGGAACTGGAGCAGTAAGGCTGCGGTAGAGGGCTTTGTGTTCAAAAAACAAGACCGGATTGGGATCTTCAAAGCTGGCAAGCAACAGCCCTTTGGCATCGTAGGGGTTGGAGGGGTAGACGATTTTCAGGCCCGGCGTATGGGCAAACCAGGCCTCATTGGTTTGCGAGTGGAATGGGCCGGCCCCCACTCCCGCTCCTGAAGGCATGCGGATGACCACATCGGCGGCCACCCCCCACCGGTAATGGATCTTCGCCAGGTTGTTGACGATCTGGGTGAAAGCGCAGGTGACAAAATCGGCAAACTGCATCTCGACCATCGACTTGTACCCCTTGAGACTCAATCCCAGCGCTATGCCAACGATGGCGCTTTCGCAAATGGGCGTGTTGCGCACCCGGTCGGAGCCAAATTCGACGACAAAACCATTGGTGATCTTGAACACGCCGCCGTATTCGGCGATGTCCTGTCCCATCAGTACGAGGTTGTGGTGGCGCTGCATGGCCAGGCGGAGGGCGTCGGAAACGGCGTCAATGAAGCGCTTTTCTGTAGATGTACTGCCTTCCTGGTCAGATTTCCTACCGATAGGTAAGGCAGGTTGGCTTATGACCGGGGTATGAGGTGCGAATACATCGGCCAGTTCGGTGGAGATATCGCTGCTGACGGGCGGCTCGTCGAAGGCCAATTCCAGGGCCTCTTCTATTTCTTTTTTGATCTCCGATTTTGTGTTGGCAATGTCGTTTTCCAAAAGGATATTTTGCGAAAGCAGATACAACTCGTAATTGGCGACGGGGTCTTTGGCGGCCCATTCTTCCATCAACTCTTTGGGCACGTATTTGGTACCGGAGGCTTCTTCGTGGCCGCGCATGCGGAAAGTTTTACATTCTACGAGTACCGGCTCTGGTTTTTTGCGCAGTTGGGCAGCGATCTTTTTCAGGGTGGCATACACTTCCAACACGTTGTTTCCGTCGATGATGTAAGAGCGCATCCCATAGCCTTTTGCCCGGTCGGCCAGGTTTTTGCAATTGTATTGTTGGGAGGTGGGAGTGGAAAGGCCATAGCCGTTGTTTTCGATCAGAAAGATGGTGGGGAGCTGCCAGACGGAGGCCACATTGAGGGCTTCGTGGAACTCGCCTTCGCTGGTGCCTCCTTCGCCGGTGAAGGCCAGGGAAATATTCTGTTCATTGCCCAGCTTATGGGCCAGCCCTACTCCTGCCGCCAGCGACAACTGTGGGCCGAGGTGGGAGATCATTCCGACGATGTTGTATTCGAGGGTGCCGAAGTGGAAAGACCGGTCGCGCCCTTTGGTGAAGCCGGAAGCCTTGCCCTGCCACTGGCAAAAAAGTCGGCGGAGGGGCACCTGCCGGGTGGTGAATACGCCGAGGTTGCGGTGCATGGGGAAGATGATCTCTTCGGGTAGCATGGCGACGGTGGCTCCCACAGCGATGGCTTCCTGCCCAATGCCGGAAAACCATTTGCTGATCTTACCCTGACGGAGGAGCAGGAGCATTTTTTCCTCCACCATGCGTGGGCGCAGAAGGTGGCGGTACAGCTCTTTGAGTTTTTTATCGCTTAGTTTGCCGCGTTTGAATGCGATGGCAGGGTGGAAGATGGCTGGCATAGGCGTTTATAATTGTTGGGCTGCAAAGATAAGGGTGCTTACGCTAAACTGCTCGTTTTCCGAAAGGGAATTGGTGGGTATACGGAAATTTATACCAGAGGGGTTCGGAGTATTTGGATTCAATTAGGGTATTGGTCAATATGTGAATATGTTTGGAGTACAGGTAAATTGCAGATTTTTATCAAATTGTTTAACTTTGTACATTGTATTTTCTCGCCAAAGCTATGATTGTCTTTATCTTTCCCAATAAAATAATAACCTCAAAAAAAATCACATGCTTGACGTATATAAACTAATCAGAGACAACCGGACATTCAAAAAGTTCCGATTCGACGACGCAATGTTTGTTGAATATCACTGTATGTTGGAAGAATTGAAATCCGGCTATTGGACTTCGTGCAATTACCTCATCTACATTTTTACTGGCAAAAAGGTATGGCGCAGTCTCGACAAGCCCTTTTTGGGGCAACCCGGCGATGCCCTCTTTCTTAAGAAAGGAGCTTATGTGGCAGAACAGTTTTTTGAAGAAGAATTTTGTTCACTGGTCATATTTCTGTCAGATGACTTTATACGCAACGCCATGCAACAACACGATTTGAGAACTCTTGGAAAGTCAGTTGATGTGCATAAAGAGTCCATTTTCAAGCTTCATGTCGATCCCAGCCTACAAAGTTATTTCCATTCTGTATGGAGCTATTTCCCCCAACAACGACCACCTGCTAAAAGTCTGCTGAAGGTAAAATTTGAGGAATTCATCATCAATATAATGTCTAACACACACAACACCGATCTGGCCAGTTATTTTGAAGACATTCGCTTTAATACCAAAACTTCCGTTCGCGACATTATGGAAGCCAACTTCGCCTACAATATGAACCTGGAAGATTTTGCCAAACTCACTGGCAGAAGTCTATCTTCTTTCCATCGCGACTTTAAAAAGGAATACCAGACCTCTCCCAGCAAATGGCTTACTCAACGCCGACTAGATCACTCGAAAATGTTATTGGAAACTACCGACAAAAACGTCAGTGAAATTGCCTTCGACTCTGGCTTTGAAAACCCTTCCCACTTTATCCGCGTATTCAAGTCCAAATTTAGAACTACACCCCTTAAATTCAAACAAACGGTAATAGCTTCCTGAGTAGTTACCTAAAAAAACAATCTATACGCTCCTCTGACACGCTCAGTACATTTTCTGAAAGGATCAGTCGGTTCCGGCACCCCTGCTCCCCTGTAATTTTGTGGTATCAATTGTATTCAACAAGATCATTGCATTTTATTAACTCTTTTAAAAAATTTTGAAAATGAAGAATTTGTTTTTTTTGATACCCCTACTTTTAACAGTGTCACTTTTCGGACAAGAGGAGGTATCGCTGGAACTGGCATTCCGTACCCATCTTGATGCCGACCTTCCCGAACAAGATGTTTACATCGTAAGAGAGGGCGATTCCTGCCATGTATACCGGGTCACTAAAGGCGATCACAACATGCAGGCTCCTTTGTATAAAACCAGTGTGCGGGTACCACACAATCCATTCGATGCCGAAGCAATAGGCCCTCACCCAAAAGGCGAACCCTTAGGTATTACTCTGGGTGAATGGCTTCAGCACCAGGGCAGTGGTAAATACCGATGTGAGGACGGCATCGGCACTATTGAATTGCGATTTGCAGGACTCGTGCCCAATGGAGTGTACTCAATGTGGCACTTTTTCGTAGCATTGCCTCCTCCTGTACCTTTTACAGGCATTCTCGACCTTCCTTTGGGAGCCCGCGATGGCACAGAAAGTGTCTTCACTGCCGATGAAAACGGCATGGCTTCATTTGAACATCGCTTCACTCCCTGCCTGCAAATGTCAGATATATGGACGACTAGCGGATTGGCCCTGGCCTATCACAGCGACGGAAAAACCTATGGCGGTAGTCCGGGCGATTTTGGCCTCAATGCCCATGTCCCCATTTTTGTTATGCTCCCTTTACGGCAAGGCATTGACAAGGGCAATCCTTAAGAAACTATTTCTCAAAAGACAATTAACGCAAGTGTGACACAGCACTAGGCATATAGCCTGCAAGGCAGGCTATATTAAAAATCTTGTTTACTCCAAAAACATCTATTATGTTTACCTTTAAAGCGAGAAATTTCCTTATCGTATTTGTATTGTTATTCTTTTTGTGGCTGACCACTATTTCTTTTGAAACGGCCTCTGAAGTAAAGTATCACCGTCCATTACCCGACGCTATCGAAAACAGCGATTTTTATGACAATGGACAAGCCCCTAAAGCAAAAGTGGAACTGGGGAGATTGCTCTTCTTCGACAAAATACTCAGCGGCAACAAAAACATATCCTGCGCTACCTGCCACCACCCCAAATTTGCATCGGGTGACCGGGTGGCCCTACCAATTGGTGAAGGCGCCTCCGGACTCGGCTCGAAAAGAAAACCCGGAACTACCTCTGCCACAGCCGTTTACGAACGGGTACCGCGCAACTCACCTGCTCTGTTCAACCTCGGAGCCAGAGAGTTTGTCCGTCTGTTTCACGATGGTCGGGTAGAGGTAGATTCTTTTGGATATTACCAGAGTGGTTTCATCACTCCAGCCCGGTGGAAACTCCCCAAAGGCCTGGACAATGTGTTGGCAGCACAAGCCCTGTTTCCCGTTGCCTCTCCCACTGAAATGGCAGGACAACGCGGTGAAAACACATTGGCGAAAGCCCAGGCCCTCAACAATCTCGCTGGTGACGACGGTCTGTGGCAGCAACTGGCAGAACGGTTACAGAACATTCCAAAATACGTGGAGATGTTTAAAGCGGCATTTCCTGAAAAGGTGCAGCAGCCTCAAGACGTAAGCATGGTGTTGGCTGCTAATGCCATTGCAGCCTTTGAAGCAACGGCATTCCGGTCGGATCAGAGCCCGTTTGACAAATATCTACGCAGTGGCAAACCTCTGCCAGCCCTAGCACGCCGTGGCATGAAGTTATTTTATGGCAAGGCCGGATGTGTTTCCTGCCATTCGGGCAAATTTCAGACCGACCATGCCTTTCACGCAATAGCGATGCCGCAGATTGGTCCCGGCAAAAACGACGGCAATAATGACAGCTATTGGAATGCCACTGGCATGAAAGATTATATGGAAGACTTTGGACGAGGCCGGGTGACCTATCGCAAGGAGGACAATTTTAAATTTCGCACGCCATCACTTCGCAATGTGGCACTTACTGCTCCCTATGGCCACGACGGTGCTTATACCGACTTGGAAGCAGTAATCCGTCATCACCTCAATCCCATCGCTTCATTGGAGTCGTACCAGTTGTCGGACACCACCTTACAACCACTACAAGTTGTACTGGAGTTGACTGCCAATGGGCCCAAACTCAATGCCGATTCTATGAGCGATAAGCGTCGAAAGGCATTCTTAATGCGAGACAGTTGGGTACATCGCCACAACATGCTGCGTGGAAAAATAGCTGCTGCCAATGAACTCCAGCCTCGTCCTCTCCGCGATTGTGAAGTAGATGCTTTGGTGGCCTTTATGCACAGCTTGACCGATCTGTCGGCGCATAATTTGGAACATTTGACCCCGGCTAATGTACCCAGTGGATTGGCGGTGGAAGATTAACCACTTTCGACCATTCCCTACTTGGGTAAACTCCTCAATATACATTCTAAACAATCAATCAAAGAATAGCGATGAAATTAATAATCCCCTGGGTGGTGTCTATTTATTTTTTAGTTCCCCTTTCGGGAAATGCTCAAATACGAGAATTTCCTCCTGGAGAACTGGTGCGGCCCGATGGAAAAACGATATATGCTAACCATATTTTTTCGCGCAACGAGGCAGTCATTATCGTGTACTGGTCGAATACGTACAACATACATATCGAAGACCTGATGGAAGTACTGGAAAGGCACCATGATCTGATTATTGGCCGAGGCGCGAAAATCATACTCATTTGTAAAGACGGTTATTTTGGACGGCCACCGTTATTGCCTTTTTACCTGAAGGAACACATGGTTGTTTTCTTTGATAAGACCGGAGATTTCAGCCGGGCCATGAGTGCCCCCACCAATATTCTTTTCATACAGGTATTCGACGAAAACAAGACGTTGATCTGTCAGTATTACTGACACGACGCCCCAACAAACCATTTTAAAAGTAAATTTTATTCACATAACCAAATCCATAACTTTATGAAAAACAAAGTAAGTTTTTATGTCTTTATTAGATTTTATTTGTGGGTGTTGTTAAGCATCATTACTCTTTCCAGCTCATGCAAAAAGGATGATAACCCAGTCCCCAATCCCGATTTTATTTCAAGTGAACTCACAACGGTTCCTTTTTTTGTGGAAACAACTAATGGCCAACCCCCTTCTGCTCCCGATCAAAAACTTTTTGAAACCAGAACCCATGCTCCTATTATCGCTCCCGATGGACACCAATTGACCTGGGAGGAATTCGACTCTGTCGAGGGAATGGTGGCCATTACTTGCCTGGAAGAAGGAGGTACCAAGGTAGTTTTAGCACTAAGCGGACTGGTTCCTCAGGGTGTTTACACCATTTGGAATGTCACGTTTCAGTCACCAGGATTTGATCCGGATGCTGAAGGCTTCAACTTGATTGGATTGGGAGCCGCCGGCAAAGGAGATGGTTCGGACAATTATTTTGTCGCTTCTGCTAAAGGACGTGCAACCATTGAACTGGTTTCACCAGCCGACAACCTTTCCATGATGGGAAGTATTGCTGGGTGTGCTTTGACTGACGAAGTAGAATGGCATATTGTTGGGGCCCTTCATATGGACGGACAAACACACGGTGCTGACCTGGGTCCGGACGGATCGGTGGTGGAGCAGTTTGCCTTAGTGCATAAGAGATGATGTAATGATATTGTTATCGCCTTCATTTTTCGTAATGAAAGGCGATAGCTTTTCTTCTATCCCATCATCAATATACGTGCCTCACTCCATATAATGCTCCGCAAAAAACTCCTTATACCCTTCCAGCGATTTCTCTTTGAGCACCATGCGGTAGTTGAATTGGGTGATGGGGTACATCTCGTACTGCACCTTGTCGGGCAGGAGGTCGCTGCTGTTGTTGGTGGCACCGCTGTAGTAATTCATCGCTTCTTTTTTGTTTTTAAAGCGGCGGATGACGAGTACGGGGGTACCTCCTTTGCTGGCGGAGCCGAGCATGACGTTGGAGATGCGGAGTTTGTCGAGTTTGTGGTATTTGCGGTTGTAGTCTGACACGGCGATCTTGGCGTCGGAGAGTTTGATGTCTTCCTCGCCGGTGAGGGCGATGATGAAGTAGTGGAGTTTGTTGTCGGCCACTTTGAATAGTCCACCTTCTTTTTTGCTGACGGGTGTTGGTTTGGCGGCAGCCTGTTCTTCGGCATTGAGGAGGCGGAGTATTTCTTTGGCGCGGGTTTCTTCGGGCGTGTCGGGGTGTTTGGCGATCACTTGTTTGAGGCCTTTTACGTAGTCTTCTTTTCCCTTGAGGTTGCCCATGCACATGGCGCTGAGGAGGGCGAACTTGGGTTGGTACATATTGGTCGGGCCAAACATGCCGCCGGCTTTGGAGATGCGGTCGAAGGCGTCCTGATAGTCTCCTTTTTTGAATTTGAAGTAGGTTTCGTTGTAGTAGTTGGTGAGCTTTCGCTCTTCTTCGTTCATTTGCTTGAGGTAGTTGGGGTCGGTGAGTACGCGGGCGTAGGTGCCGTCGGCGTATTTGGCCATGAGCCGGTCGTAGGCTAGTTTGGCGTTGGCGGAGTCGTCCATATCGGTGTAGGCCACGTAGAGGTAGTAGAGGGCTTCCTCTTCATGGGCGGAATGGGGGTACCGTTTTAGGAGTTCTTCGAGTGTTTCGACGGCTTTTTCGTTGTTTTCGAGGCGATCGCGGTAGAGGATGCCGAGTTTGAACATGGCTTCTTCGATCTGCTGGTGGGCGTCGGCAATTTCCTCATCGGTGTCGGGGATGTCTTTGAGGATACGTGCGATGTCTTCATCGGTGAGGCGGAAGTCGATGACCTCTTCGGCAACTTCTTCCTCTTCTTCTACGCCGACTCCTTGTCGGTTGGAGCGTCGCCAGTTGTCTTCGAGGTTTCGGTTGCCCCATTTGCGTTCGAAGTCGCGGGCGTCTTTTTTCCGGGCGCGGTCGTCGGCATAGAAGGGGAAGGTGGACTGGGCGTTGGGGCCGCCGGCCCGTGGGTTAATTGGCGTTCTACCTGGTGGGTTGAATTTGTTGTTGACCACTTTTTTGTTTCCTTCGAGCAGAGCCTTTCGGCGTGCTTCCTCTTCTTGTTTTTTAATTTTGGAGGCGAGTTCTTTTTTCTGTTCATCGGTCATGGCGCTGACCATGAGCAGGCTATCGTAGTGGGTGATTATTTCGATGTTTTTGGCGATATCGGTGAGGTTTTGGCTGAATTTGACGACTTTGTCGAAGCGCTCATCGGTTTTGACCATGACCTGAGCAGTGGAGTCGTAGTAGTTTTTGGCATTGACGAAGTCATCCTTGGCGAAATAGTATTCGGCCAGTTGGAGGTACGACTCCGTTTTTTGGGCCATATTGCCGGTGTTGTATTTGAGGGAGTTTTTGAGGTAGGCGATGGCGTCATTTTCGTTGTTTTCTTTGATGGCGATGTTGGCCATGGCGTAGTATATCTGGTCGCGGTATTCTTCGTTTTTAATGTCTTTAAGCATTTTCTTCAACCCTTTGATGGTGGCGTCGGCTGGTGTTTTGCCGGAGTTGTAGCCGTTGAGGGCGAGGTTGAGCCGGGAGCTGAATTCCATTTCGTAGGTGGGGCTTTGCTTCATGGCCTGTTCGAAGTAGGCGTAGGCTTTTTCGTTGTTGCCGGCCCAGTTGTGGATTTGTCCGAGGATGTAAGCGTATCGGGCTTTGTCTTTCTTTTTGCCGTATTCGACGGCTTTTTCCAGGGGGGCGATGGCGTTTTCGTATTCTTTGCGTTTCATGAAGAAGTGGGCTCTTACAGGCGCCACTGATCTGCGAACGTCTTTGAAGGTTTTGGAGTCGTATTCCAGTTCGTTGAGCAGGAGTTCGGCCTCATCGTATTCTTCGCGTTCGATGTAGGTACGGGCCAGCCATAGGAGTCCTTCCTGGAAGCAGGGCCGGTGTTTGAGGAAGTATTTGTCGGGTTGTTCGCCTTCGGTGACGGGGGGTTCTTTTTCTTTTTTCGCTTTAGTGTCTTTTTTAGCGGGCTTTTTAGCTCCTTTTTTGGAGGATGATTTCTTTTTGGAAGGTTTTTTCTTTTTCTTCTTTCTTTTTTTCTTCTTTCGCCTTTTCTTCTTTTTGGACGACTTTTTCTTTTTCCCTACTTTTTTCTTCTTTCGCTTTTTGCGGAGTTTTTTAGCGTCTTTTTCTTTGGCGGCCATAGCTTCGGGGCTGAACTCGCGGGAGAGGTATACCAGTGTTTCTTCGGCCGATTCGTAGTCTTTTTTGAGGTATTGTGCTTTACCGGCCATGAGGTATATATCGTCCATCCAGTGGGTGGCGGGGTGTAGCTGTTTGGCGACGGTTACTTTTTTGATGGCGTCGTCGAGCTGGGGGGCTACGCTTTGGGGATTGGTGTTGGCGACGTATTTGAATACGGGCAGAAACTGGTTGTAGTTGTCTTTGTGTTCCTCATTGAGTTTGGCAATACTTTCTTCGAGCAGGACGTTGGCGTTGAAGTAGTAATTGAACTCGGTGGTGGTGTTCTGATAAAATTTTCCGAGGCCACCCACGTCGCCTTTCTTTTTCTGGGTGGTACAGGCGGTCATGACCAATAGAATGGCAAAGGTAGTTGCCACTTTGAACAGAGGAGTGTGCCGGGACGGGAAAAATTGTGTAATTTTACGCATAATTTAAGCGTTGACTTTGGAAGTTCAAGAAATAGAAAGAAGTCTTTTTAGCTAAAAAATCGGCTTGACAGGTAATTTGCCTCGAATTTATACTTTTTGCGTAAGCATTTGTTTCAAACTGTAAATCCGGCATATCTTGCTACTTTTTCAGGCAAATTATAGTACTACAACCCAGGATTTGTGATGTTTTTACCATCATACGGTGGTTGTTTTGAAACCTTGCCTACCGACAGGCAGGTCTACCTGTCGGTAGACAGGCACATAGGCACAATAGGACACATCCCGATATACATCGGGACATTCTGGTTTTTTGTCCTTCGGACAAATGAAGCCTGCCTGGACGGCAGCCTAAAACCACATTTAATTTCAATATCACAAGATATTACCTTGGGGTATTACATACACTCTAACCGCAAAGAGGGCAAAGTTATTTTAATTTCCACAATTTTAAGAGATAAAGCGTCATGGAAAACAACGAAGAAAAAAAATGGCTGGAGCGAATGCGGCAAACCTACCGCCTGGTTGTGATGAACAATGAGACCTTCGAGGAAGTAGGCGCCTATAAACTGTCGGCACTTAACCTATACATTATTTTAAGCGCCATCGTCGTGGCCGTTTCCATTTTTGTGGTGGCCGTGATCGCTTTTACCCCGATCAAACGATACATTCCCGGCTATGGCGACCTCCGCCAGGAAACCGAAATGCTGCGGCTCAACCAGGAAGTCAATGATTTTGAAAAACTGGTCAATGCACAGGGCGACTACACCGAAAACTTCCGGCGAATACTGGTGGGCGACGTGGTCGACGATACCCTCCCCTCCGACGACTCCTTCCCCGAAATACCCGACAGCCTCCTCAACGTAGAACGCATCGAAGAAGATGAACAACTCCGCCAGGAAATCGCCGACGACGAAGAGGCCGAACAACAAGCCCTACTCCTCAAATCGGCCAACTACATCCCCCAGGGCATTCCCCTCGAACAGATATACTTCATCCCTCCGGTCAACGGCGTGATCAGCGAGTCGTACACCATCGATAAAAAACACTACGGCGTCGACATCATGGCGCCCAAAAACACACCCGTACTTGCCGCCCTCGAAGGATATGTATTCGCTTCCGACTGGACGCTGGAAACGGGCAACACCATCGGCATCCAACACCCAAACAACATCATCACCTTTTACAAACACAACTCCGCACTACTCAAAAAGGTGGGCGACCACGTCAAAGCAGGAGAAGCCGTAGCCATCATCGGCAACAGCGGCACCTTGTCGGACGGGCCGCACCTGCATTTCGAACTCTGGCACAACGGCCACCACGTCAACCCGGAGGATTATATTCATTTTGAGTAATAGAGTTTATTCGAAAAAATTCCGCATAATCTCTAATCAGAATTACGACTATCAATTCGCTGGTTTCTTACCCTGAATACCCGTACCTTTGCAGCTTGTATTATTGGGTGTATGAAAGGGTTCTCAATTGAAGTTTGTGCAAAATTATGTTTGTTTTTTTACTTACCCCCGCCCCTTTAGCTTTCCTGAATGGGAGGACACTGCCCACAAACCAATCATAATTTCAGTGGTATCAATAGGAGATTGACTTTTTATACATCCTCGATTATTAATTAAAAACAATAGCCCTTATGAATAATAATGACCCAGACCTTCTAAATGCATTCAATGAAAAAGGGGAGGCCCTCAGCCCCATCCTTCCCGACGGTGTGAAAAACTACCTGATCGACATCGACGGCACCATTTGCGACGACGTGCCCAACGAAGAGCCCGAGCGAATGTCGACTGTACTCCCTTATCCCGATGCCCTTCGTATGCTCAACAAATGGCACGAAGAAGGACATATCATTACCTTTTTCACCTCCCGTACTGAAGCGCACCGCCAAATCACAGAAGAATGGCTCCGCAAGCACGGCTTTCAGTATCACTTCCTGTTGATGAACAAACCCCGTGGCGGCAATTATCACTGGATCGACAACCACATCGTGAAAGCTACCCGGTTTAAAGGGAAGTTTACCGACCTGGTGGTGAAGACGAAAAAGATCGAAGTGTTTAAACGGTAGGTGCTGCTGCTCTCATTTGACAATGTAAGCTCCCACAATTTTTGTTGCTCCCTTTTGCAGAGAAAAAAACTCCTGATTGACCGGCGGCTTCCTGCTCAGATAGTTGGCCATGTCGGACCATAGATAATTGGTCATGTAGTAATCAGCCTGATTGATGTCCGGAACGTATTCCAGTCGCTGCTGATCGGCGGCAGGCAAATACTGAATGGTTTGCTTGCAGGGTATGTTCATCTCCATACAATTGACTTTGATGCGCTCCCTTTTGTCGCGGCGCAATAGTTCCTCGTAAGCTGCTTTAAACGACAACCCCCAATAGTCCTGATCGTACTGTTGCATCAGATCGCCACCACCGGCCAGGGCATTGAAGTAGATCTGCTGCCAGGGGTGGTCTTTGACCATTTGATAGGCGGTCGTCGCCAAACTCAATACGATTATTCCCACTATTGCATACCGACTCCACAGGAAAGAGGAAGCATTTATCCTTTTTTCTAACAACCTGATTACACCCACCAGTCCCACTGCCGCAATCCCCATCAACGATGGATAAATAAAGTACATATGCCGCCAGCCGTTGTACAAATTGGACCCCATGACAATGACAATAAACAGGGGTCCCAGTCCGGTGGCCAACCAAACCAGGTCGATGAATTGATCCGGTGAACGATACAATCGTTTTTTCTGTAAAGAGGAAATAATGCGCCTGAAAATGAAAAACAGACCCGCCAGCATCAGTAACAAATACAATATCGGCGTGGTGACCCCTATCCAGACAGGGATGTAATACCAGGGCAGGCTACTGGGCCTGATCACCGACCCCATAAACAACATATCACTGTTCCACTGATACTGCCCCAACCTGCCAAAGGCATCTAAAAAATTGGCCACCGGTGCTTCCCACAAGTATGGCCAAAACAAAATGGTGGCACAAAAGGTAAAAAAGGCAAAAACCCCCAGGTATAATGACGATTGTGCAACGTAATTTTTGATCTCTTTTTGGTGCAAAACCACCAATACCCAAAACACCAACGTCATCAACGGGATCAGGATGCCCAATATCCGTGTATTGATCACTACTCCGCAGGCCAGGGCGTGTACGAGGGCAGAGTTGAGGGTGGGATGCCGTAAAAACCGGACCATCGTATAGGTGCTGATGATGTAGCAGGATAGCAGCACCAGGTCTTTGACATTGAAAAATGAATGGGCAAAAATGCGGGGGCTGATGACCAAAAACGCCGTTGCCAGCAAAGCCAGCTTCCAGTCTGTAAACCGCAATTTGCACAATTTGTAAAAAAACACCGCACCCAGCCAGAACAATAGAAAGGTCATAAGGTGGCGGATGAGAAAGGAGGACCGAAAGTCGTTGACGCCCAATAGCTGCTCCACACCAAAGGCCGACATCGAAAACAGCACCCCGTAAAACCCCAGGTCGTAGGTGCGCAAGTCCTTGTCGGGAAATATTTTTTCCTCATAAAAAGGATTACCCCATTTTTCATTGACGTAGTCCATCGACACCAGGCCGTGGTTGCGCTGGATGTTGTCGTCCCACGATAGGCCGTAGTCATCATATACCAACAATCCCAGCAGCAGGTAGAGCACGAAAAAAGAAAGGACGATCCATTTTGAATGGTCGTTCAGTTTTTCAAACAATGGTTTTACAACCGCGCCCTGCCTGGGCCGGGGAGTTGTCTTTCGTTTTGTCCTGGAGGTTTTCTTTTTCATGTTTGTTGATCAACAGTCCATTCAAAAAACCGTTTTTCAAAAGCGAACCGCTTCAGGTAAAAATTATAGAAAAACACGATACCCGTTGCGCAAAGTTTGGTGATGAACTGATAGCTGGAAAAAAAGGCGTATTTGTTTAAAAACCATATGATAAAGGTACTCAAGCTGATGCCCCCGATGGATACCAACAGTGACAAGGAAAAAGCCATCACCACCGAACGCCTAAGGCGGAATACAAACCGCTTTTGCAGCAAAAAATTGATGACCATACCCGTAAAAGCTGAAATGATGTTGGACACCACTGGCGTGAGGAAATACGTCACCAACACCAAATACAACACATAATCGGCCAGGGTAGCAACCAACGACGACATGGCAAACCGAACCTTGAGCAGGAACAGCCGGATGATCCCTTTCTTGAGTGATGGCTCGCTTTCGTTGTCTGATGTCATGGGAGTTGGTCAATCGTTTAGCATATTAGCTGTACTCATTTTAAAGATAAAGATTTTTGCCCGAATTCACAAAATGTGGGGGCTTCCTCCTGAAAATAAAGGGGTCAACTATTTTTCGAGCAGCTCATCAAGCGCCTCACCCAACTCCGGGTAATGAAATTCAAACCCTTCTGCCAGCAATCGCTTCGGCACTGCCCGGGCACTGCTGGTGAGCATGGTGGCCCGTTCGCGTAATACCATCCGCAATACTAATGTTGGAACGGGGAGGAGAACGACGGGCCTGGCCAGAGTTTTCCGTATCGCTTTCGCCATTGCTTTGCTGGTGGCTGGGTGGGGAGCGGTGCCGTTGTAGATGCCCGTCATTTGGACATCGTTTATCCCTTTGATGAAGATGCGGCAAAGATCGTCGATATGTATCCAGGAGATGTAGGCCCCTCCTTTCCCAACGTAGTTGCCCACACCAAAGCGGAAAGGTAGTACCATTTTTTCCAGGGCGCCTCCGCTGGCAGAAAGCACAATACCAATGCGAACGATGAGCAGCCGCTCAGCTACCGGGCTGGCTTTGAGGGCCGCGTTTTCCCAGGCGATGCAGCATTCGGAGAGGAATCCGTCGTTGCCGGGCAGGGCCGATTCTGTCAATGGTTCGCTCCCCCGGTGGCCGTAGTAGCCCACAGCAGAGGCGGAAAGAAAGGCTTTGACGGTTTTGTTCTGGGTTTTGAGCGTGCGGATGAGTAGTTCATTGCTCTTGACGCGGCTGTCGACGAGCAGTTTTTTCTGACGGGTGGTCCAGGGTTTGTCGGCGATGCCAGCCCCGGCGAGGTTGAGGAGGTAATCAACCCCGTCGAGGGCGCGCTCGTCCATCTGTCCGGCAATGGGATTCCATCGGAATATTGGGTAAGGTACATCGGCATTGTTCCGTCGGCTCAGCAAGGTTATTTCGTATCCCTGGGCGGAGAGCAGGTGGCACAGCCGTTGGCCGATCAGGCCGGTGCCGCCTGCCAGTAGTATCTTTGGCATAAGTGGTTATGTTGGCTATCGTTGTTCAACAATTTGGACAGGAAGTTGGTTTACACCGATGTCGGTACCTGTACTCCTTCGCCTGTCGGCAAATCACCTAATGCACCACCAGTAATTTTTGCCAATAGGCTGCTCCCTCTGCTATCATTTTGACCATATACATGCCATTTGGCCAATGGCGGGTGTCTACCGAACTGGGAATTTCCCCATTTTCATAAATGACCCTGCCATTTGGTTGAAAAACCTGCAACCTTGCCGGACCCGATACAGAAACGGACCATTCGAAGTAAAACCGGTCATCTGCCGGATTGGGAATTACCCGGAAGGGCAATTGCTGATTGGGCTGCGACGTACCCACGATATTTTCAATAACAATTGGATCACTCAACTCATACAGACAGCCGTTGGCATCGGTAACTACCAATGTATACACCCCTGTAAACAGACCGCTCAGGTTCTGTTGGTTGGAAAAGAATACACCGTCGAGCGACCATTCAAAAGTATGGGGTGGCGTTCCACCCGTAAACCCGATGATGATGAGTCCATTGCCGGAATTGCCGATGTCGTGCTGCTGATCGATCACATTCAAAGAAAAGGCGGGAGGTGCCATTAATTCATAACAATCCTCGTACGTACAGTTGCTGCCGTCAGTAAGCGTTACGCAATAGGTGCCTGGCGGCAAACCAGTGAGCAGGTTGGTGGTGTCGGAATTCGACCAAAGATACTGCAAGGGAGGTGTACCCGTGGCTGGTTGGAGGTAGATTTCGCCCGTACTGGCATCAGGGCAAAGCGGGTTGGTGATTTCTGTCGTGTACGTGATGTTACAACCAAAAATTTCATAGGTTTCTACGAGGCTGCAACCATTGCTATCGGAAATGGTGGCCGTGTACTGGCCTGGCGGCAGATTGTCTATGATGGGGCCTACACTGCCGTTGTCCCAGTTGAATTGGTAAGGTTCGGTACCGCCTGTTGCATCGACTTCAATACTTCCGTTGTTGGCACCCACGGGGTTTTCATTGTTTATCTCTACAACCTCGGGAATAAGTTCCAGAGGTTCTGAAATTATACCGGATACAACAAGGGTACAGCCGCTTCCCTCCGTGACGGTTGCTATATAAACACCAGGAGAAAGGTTTTCGACCAGCGCTGTTGTGTCGCCCGTCGACCACAGATAGTTGTAAGGCAGCTCGCCTCCTATCACCGTCAATTCGATGCTACCGTCGGTATATCCTGCACAGGTGACGGGTTCGGGCATTGCGATAGCGTCTACTACAGGAGGTACAACAATTACAAAATCAACAAGATCAATAGGGCAAGGGCTGTTGAGGCCGGCGTGGACGATGATCTCCGGGGTGGCATCTTCAATATCTACCAAACAAATGTTGTTAGCTACCGGACCGGTTTGACCATCGGGCCAGGTAATTTCATAATAGTAAGCCGACCCGGGCTGGCCTGGTGGGCCGTTGCAAGCGCCCTGGGTAAAGGAGGTGATTCCGAACCATAGAGCTGCTTCGCAACTATTGCCGTAGGTATTGCCATCGCAACCACATACCGGATCGAAGACTGCCGGACATAAGGCATTGCCTATCAGGCTGGGATCGATGCAGGTGGCGTTGGAGTTGACGGTCACCGTACCGGTATATTTGGATTCCGAACAATTGCTTTCCGGCTCCAGCAAAATGGTCGCTGAAAAAACGGGGGGCTCGTACATGGTGAAGGACACCGACTCCGTGCAGGCCTGCGCATCCGTCACCTCAACCGCGTGGGTACCTGGAATGAACTGGGTAACGGTCACGAAATAAACGCCATTGCTGACCATCTCGTCGGCGATGGTGGCATCGGGCCAGGAGTAGGCCAGGCTGTAGGGCATGGTGCCGCCTATTACGGCCAGCTCTACGCTGTAGCTGTTGCAGCTTTCGTCGATGTTGCTGATCTCCACGTTGAAGGAGAGGTCCTCTGGTTCGGTACGGTTGTCGTTTGCCGAAAGGCCGATGAAAGGCATACTCAAAAAGAGAAGGAGGACTGGTAAGGTTGTACGACAAAAGCGGCAGTTTTGGTAAGTGTAAGTTTCCATAATAAGTCATTTAAGCAAAGCTCATAAATTAAATAAATTCGTAAAGCGAACTTAAATATAGTCATTTTTCCTGATGTTTTTTAGCTTTCGCAAAATGTTGATTTTCATAAACTTAGAAATAATGATAAAAAAAATTTGAAAAAAGTTGGGTTTCATTTATGGAATTTGGGGTGTTTCTGCAGCTTATTAGTGAAGGTCGGTTGGAAAATCGGCGAAATAAATTTCTAAACATTTTTTCAAATCACTTAAAAACAAACATCATGAAAAAGCAATCCTTGTACACAGAAACAATAGATGCCGGTAACCGCGCATTCTATTTCGACATTCGGGAAGCTGAAAACGGCTCCAACTACTTGGTCATCAGCGAGGTGAGCAAAAAAGAAGACGGACAAACCGAACGTCGGCAACTCCTCATCTTCGAAAATGAGATCGATCGCTTTGCCGCCAAAATCGGGCGCAGCTTGTTGAACTTCGTCCGCAAAACCACTTCCAAAGAAGCCAGGATCGCCAAAGCTAAAGAAAAATACCCCAACGCCTACGAACCCTGGACCAAAAAAGAAGACGACCAACTGGCTACCCTCTACCAACAAGGCAACAACACTTTCCAAATATCGGAAAACCTCCAGCGACAGCCCGGTGCCATCAAGATCCGCATTGAAAAATTGAAACTAGGCGTACAGCAAGCCGCTTAACAACATGTTTTCATTTGGTTGCGCAACTGCCGGGGTCTCCCATTCCGGTGGTTGCGTTTTTTTAACGAAAGAGCAATAACAATAATGTCAACAATCGTGTACCCACCCTGCCCGGCCAGCATCAAATCGTGGGCCGAAGAAGACCGCCCGCGCGAAAAACTATTGTTGAAAGGAAAGTCGGCACTGACGGATGCTGAGCTCATCGCGATATTGATCCGACTGGGGTCGAGAGAGGAGTCGGCATTGGGGCTGGCGCAACGCATCCTCCGCCATTTCGACAACGACCTCCACCTGCTGGGGCGCTGCGATATTGCAGAACTCACCACTTTCAAAGGCATGGGAGAAGCAAAAGCCCTCGCCATTGCGGCAGCCATAGAACTGGGCCGGCGCCGGCAACTGGCCGACATCAAAAACCGGCCTAAGGTCACTTCCAGCAACGAAGCCTATCAATTGGTCGCTCCCCTCCTCATCGACCTTCCGCATGAAGAGTTTTGGATACTATTGCTCGACCGGTCCAACAGAGTTATTGCCCGCGAAAGGGTAAGTTCCGGTGGCGTAGCCGGCACTTTCGTCGATGCCAAAATCATATTCAAAAAAGCACTTCAGTTATTGGCCAGCTCCATCATTCTATGCCACAATCACCCGTCGGGCAACCTCCGCCCCAGCCAGGCCGACCTCGACCTCACCAAGAAAATAAAAAAAGGAGGCCAGAACATCGACATTCGGGTGCTCGACCACCTGATCGTGACCGAACGGGGGTACTATAGCCTTGCTGATGAGGGGGAGATGGGATAGGACTACACGTGCTGGTTTCGACTTCGCTCAACCAGCGGGGGCAACTACAACGGGTAAGACAACAGATCAATCCTCCTCCTTATCCTTCTTCTTTTTGATATTCTTTACGGCGTCTTCTACATCTTTGGTGGCCTTTTTGAGGTCTTCCAGTTGTTGGTCCCGCTCTGATTTTTCTTTCGGGGATTCCTCGTCGTCTTTTTTGGCTGGTTTATTTTTTGTTTCCGCTTGAGAGGGTTGGCCGTTAGGACTTTTGTCTTTTTGCGGTTCTTTGCTGAACACCAATCCCTTGCGGTCGGCTTTGACGTAAATGGTGTCGCCGGTACCAAATTCGCCCGACAGTACCAGTTTCGACAATTCATTTACGAGTTCTTTCTGGATCACTCTTTTGAGGGGGCGGGCTCCAAATTGGGGGTCGTATCCCATTTCGGCGATCAGGTCTTTGGCCGATTCCTCGAGCTTGAGTACGATGCCTTGCTTGGCGAGTTGCTTGTGCGTTTTGCGTATGAGGATGTCGAATATCTGTTTGATCTCCGATTTGGTAAGGGGGAGAAACATGATCTGCTCGTCGATCCGGTTGAGAAATTCGGGACGGAGGTTTTCTTTCAGTGCTTCGAATACTTCCATCTTGGTGGTTTCGATGATCTCGGCGCGGTGTTTTTCGCCGAGGGCGTCGAGGTCTTCAAAATTTTCGAGGATGGTTTGTGCCCCCATGTTGGAGGTCATGATGATGATCGTGTTTTTGAAGTTGGCGATGCGACCCTTGTTGTCGGTGAGGTGGCCATCGTCGAGTACTTGCAGCAGGATGTTGAAGGTGTCGGGGTGTGCTTTTTCGATCTCGTCCAGGAGGATGATGGAATAAGGCTTTCGGCGGACGGCTTCTGTGAGCTGACCACCTTCGTCGTAGCCCACGTATCCGGGAGGCGCTCCCACGAGCCGCGATACTGAGTGGGCCTCCATGTATTCGCTCATATCGATGCGGGTGATGGCGCGCTCGTCGTCGAACAATACTTCTGCCAGTGCTTTGGCCAGTTCGGTTTTTCCCACGCCGGTGGGTCCTACAAAAATGAAGGAGCCAATGGGTCGTTTGCTGTCCTGCAGGCCGGCGCGGCTGCGGCGCACGGCATCGGAGACGGCGCGCACGGCTTCGTCTTGTCCGATGAGGCGTTGGTGTATCTGGTCTTCCAGCCGAAGGAGTTTTTCCTTTTCGCTTTTCATCATTTTGGAGACGGGAATGCCGGTCCACCGGGCGACGATTTCGGCGATGTCATTGCCATTTACCTGGTCGTTGGTGAAGCGGTTTTCTTCGGGTAGTTTATCCAGTTTTTCCTCTGCCACTTTGAGCATGGCCTCTTTTTCTTTGATGTCGCCGTAGCGGATCTTGGCTACTTTTTCAAAATCGCTTTCTCGTTCGGCTTTGTCGGCCTGGTATTCGAGGTCTTCGATGTCCTTTTTAATTTTCTGGATGGTGTCGACGATCTCTTTTTCGTTTTTCCAGGCGGCGCGGAGGGTGTCGCGTTTTTCTTTGGCGTTGGCGATCTGTTCGGTGATGGCTTTTAGTTTTTTCTTATCGCCCTCGCGTTTGATGGCTTCGCGTTCGATTTCGAGTTGCCGCACTTTGCGGTCGTGCTCGTCTATTTCGTCGGGCACGGAGTCGAGTTCGAGGCGGAGGCGGGCGGCCGCTTCATCGATGAGGTCGATGGCTTTGTCGGGCAGATGCCGGTCGGCGATGTAGCGGTGGGAGAGCTCGGCGGCGGCGATCAGCGCTTCGTCGAGGATTTCGATCTTGTGATAAACCTCGTAGCGTTCCTGCAGGCCGCGCAGGATGGAGATGGAGTCTTCCACGCTGGGTTCGTCGATCACAACGGTTTGGAATCGGCGCACCAGGGCTTTGTCTTTTTCAAAATATTTTTGGTATTCGTCGAGGGTAGTGGCGCCTATGGTACGCAGTTCGCCCCTTGCCAGGGCGGGTTTGAGTATGTTGGCGGCGTCCATGGAGCCGCTGCCACCGCCGGCACCTACGAGGGTGTGTATCTCGTCGATGAAGAGGATGATCTGCCCATCGGAGGCGGTTACTTCTTTGATGACGGCCTTGAGTCTTTCTTCAAATTCGCCTTTGAATTTGGCGCCAGCTATGAGACCTGCAATGTCGAGGGTGTACAGTTTTTTGGATTGGAGGTTTTCGGGCACATCTTGTTTGACGATGCGCCAGGCGATGCCCTCTACGATGGCCGTTTTGCCTACGCCGGGTTCGCCGATGAGCAGGGGGTTGTTTTTCTTTTTGCGTGACAGGATGTGGAGTACCCGTCGTATTTCTTCGTCGCGCCCGATGATGGGGTCGAGTTTTCCGCTTTCCGCCCGTTCATTGAGGTTGATGGCGTATTTGGCCAGGGCGTTGTATTGTTCTTCGGAGTTTTGGTCGGTCACCTTGCTGCCTTTGCGCAGTTCTTTGATGGCGGCTTTGAGTTCTTTTTCGGTGGCGCCGAGTTCTTTGAGCATCATGGCGCCGCGGTCTTTGCCCTGGATGATGCCGAGGAGCATGATCTCAACGGAGATGAAGTCGTCGCCAAATTCTTTGAGCATTTTTTTGGCTCGGCTCAGGGCTTTGTTGGCGTCGTTGGTGAGGTATTGTTTGTCGCTGCCCTGTACTTTGGGGTAAGTTTTGATGGCATCGTCGAGCAGTTTTTGCAGGCGGGCGATGCTCACATCCATTTTTTTGAGGAGGAACTGGGGGACGTGCTCGTCGGTCATCATGATGCCGCGAATGAGGTGGGGGGTATCGACGGTTTGCTGGTCGTAGCTGCCTGCCAGTTGTTGTGCTTTGCGGATCGACTCTTGTGCTTTTATGGTGAAATTGTCGTACGTCATGTTGTGGTGTTTGGTCAATTAAATACCTGGCTATAATAGACATTATGAACAAAAATTTTGTATGCAGCCTGAATGCCCCCTGCCTGCCGGCCAATGTCGTTAAGTTAGGTTTATTTTTATATATAACTAACTGAAAAAATTATGTTCGCGAGATATCTCTGAGATTGTGCGTTTAATTATTGTGGCCTCTGGCTACATTTTTCAACGAGTTATACATATAAAAAATGCAATCTTAATGACATTGGCCTGCCGGCAGGCAGGTTTTTTGCCTACTCTGCGTCACATCCCTGTCTGGCCGCCAGGCGAGGCTCGCCTTCGTAGCTAAGGCTACGAGGCTCCGGGTGTTCCTTGGTTAAGCAAAAAATTGCTCTTCAGTTGCTGTACAAAAAATCCATTCATAATGTCTAATAGCTTTCGCAAAATAGGCATCAAAATGTTGACCAATACTATAATCCGGCTTTTTTTTGTTAAAATGGCAGAAGGAAGGGAGTTGGGGCAGTCTAATTGGCAAGGGGGTGGGGCTTTTCTGACAGGATGGCTTTTGCGATTGATGTAATGGCGGTAAGGTAACAGTTTTTCAACTAAACCAGGGTCTGCTTTCTTATTTTTAGCCGCTATGGCTTTTATCCATTCGGGGTCCAGAGATTGTTTGCTTATCATTTCTAATTTTTGGCACAAATTGCTGTTTAGTGCCAAAATATAGTTATTTTTTTGAACCAACATCTGCTGTTCGAAACAGCCAAAAGCAGGGTAATTGGACTTGATTGTTGCCGAAAATAAGGCTCTTCCAGATCATGGTCGGCAGTTCAAACGCGCGGTAAGTGGGTTCAAAACCATAGATACCGCGCAATTGACCCCCTCAACTGCGCGGTAAGTGGGGTTTTTTCATATATTTGTGGTAAAAAATCCATTATCCAGGATATGAACCGAATAATTGGGCGGGAAAAAGAAATCCGGTTGCTTCAGCAGTTGTATGAAACAGACCGTTCGGAATTTGTTGCGCTGTATGGCCGCAGGAGGGTCGGAAAGACTTTTTTGATAAAAGAGTTGTTTTCCGACCGGTACACTTTCCAAATGACCGGGCTACGATTGAGGGGCTTTTCATCGAAGTGTCTGCCTGGCGAAGTACCTCAGATCAAGCTGGGACGCAAATTGACCTCGTTCTCAACCGAAGAGACCGGGTCATTAATTTGTGTGAAATCAAGTTCTCTCAGCAGGCGTTCGCCATCACCAAGCCCTATGCCGCTGCCCTGCAACACAAAATAGCGGTTTTTCGAAGCGAAACAAAAACCACCAAAACCCTTTTTCTGACCCTACTCACTACATTTGGTCTGCAACAAAACCAATACGCACTGAACATGGTGCAAAACGAAGTGACAATGGATGCCTTTTTTGTAGAAGAATAACCCCATCTCGTCGAATTCCACCCTTTTGTCGGCCTCCACTTATTTATGGTCTTGATTATATGTGGTTTAATCATTAAATTACGGAGTTTTTGTACAACTAATTCTGTATTTACGGGTTTAATAAGCTGTCTAAAATTCCATCAATTGGCTGCAAGCGGCAAATTTTGTTCTGCACTTCCCCGAAATAATCGGGGCAGGCTGTTAAAAAGCCTCGCCGATGCTAAAGGCATCGCCTACGCCTGCCTGCCGGCAGGCAGGTTTTTTGCCTTGTTCATCCCGAATGCTTTCGGGATTCTCGCTTTCGCTCAATCATGAAAATTAAGACAGCTTCTAAGAAAAGCAACCCTGCCAATCTTGCAAGCGTAAAGCCAAAACATAGCTGAAAACCGCATTCCAAACCGAAATTCCACTTCTAGTAAAGCGAGCCTTAATACTTTGATTAATTTTGTGTAAAACAAACTAAACACATGGCGGCAAAAGACAACTACCAAATTCTGATCGAAAAACTGGACCGGTTCATCCGCAAGTACTACATCAACCAACTGATCCGTGGCAGCCTTTACTGCATCGGGTTGGTACTCGGCCTTTTTCTGGTGATGAACCTGCTCGAGCACCAGTTTTTCTTTGGTACCGGAGGCAGAAAGCTCCTGTTTTTCTCCTTTATCGGCATTAGCCTGATGGCATTGGCCGGATGGGTGCTGCTGCCCTTACTGCGGTATTTCCGCCTGGGCAGCGTGATCTCCCACGAGCAGGCTGCCGAGATCATTGGGGAGCATTTCACCGATGTGAAAGACAAGTTGCTCAACATATTGCAGTTGAAAAAGCAGGCCGATGAGTCGCCCGACACAGATCTGATCCTGGCCGGTATCAACCAAAAGACAGAAGAGATTAAACCCGTGCCATTTCGCTCGGCCATCAACCTGGGTCAAAACCGCAGATATCTCCGCTACGCTCTGCCGCCGCTGCTGCTGTTGTTGGTACTGTTGTTTGCCGCCCCCAGCATCATCACCGACCCCACTACCCGGCTGATCAACAACGACCGGGAATTCGAAAAAGAAGCGCCTTTTTCTTTCCAGATCGATAGGGAGCGGCTCACCGTCGTCCAGTTTGAAGACTACGATCTGACCGTCACCACCGAAGGCGAAGTGCGGCCCAACGAGGTGTTCATCGACATCGACAACTACCATTACCGCCTCACCAAACAAAACGACGGTTCCTTTACCTACCGGTTCAGCAACGTGCAAAAAGATACGGAGTTTTACGTTTTTTCCAGCGGGGTAGAGTCGAAGGCATACGAACTACATGTGCTGAAAAAACCCAACATTCTCGGCTTTGACATCAAGGTCGACTATCCGGCTTACACCAAACGGAAAGACGAAACCCTGTCGAACATCGGCGACATCGTGGTACCCGTCGGTACCAACCTCGACTGGGTATTCAACGCCTCCAATACCGACGAGGTGCAAGTACAGTTTTCCGGCGTGGAAGAAGCCCTGGCCACCACCCGGTTTTCGGATGACCTGTTTACTTTCAAAAAACGGGCACTCCGCGATGAGGGGTATAAGATTTTTGTTTCTAACAAAGAGCTTCCGAACGCCGACTCCATCTCTTATGCCATCACCGTCATTCCCGATCTGCACCCTACGATCCGGGTCGAAAAATTTGAAGACAGCACCGACAACACCTTGTTATTTTTCGTGGGGGATGCAGCCGACGACTATGGCCTGCGCAGCCTCTCTTTCAACTATCAGGTCAGTTCTGCCAAAGGCGTACAAGGCCCCCTGAACACCGTCAAGCTGTCTAACCCGACCAACAAACAAATTCAGTACGACTATACCTGGGACATGGCCGAGCTGGAGTTGAAACCCGGCGACGAGGTGACCTACTATTTTGAGGTGTTCGACAACGACGGCGTCAACGGTGCCAAATCGGCACGCACCAACCTGATGACCTTCGCCAAACCCACCGTAGAGGAATTCGAGGAAATGGCCGAGAAAAACAACGAAGAGATCAAAAAAGACCTGGAAGAGTCGCTCAAAGAATCCAAACAGATACGGGAGGATATGAAAAAGCTGCGCGAAAAACTCCTCCAGGAAAAAGAGGTCGACTGGCAAACCCGAAAAGAACTCGAAAAGCTCCTCGAACGGCAAAAGGAACTCGAAAACATGGTCAACGAAGCCAAAGAAAACTTTGAAGAAAACGTCAAAAACCAGGAAGAATTTGACCAGCCCAAAGAAGAACTGCTCGAAAAACAGGAAAAAATACAGGAACTCTTCGAGGAGGTGATGAGCGAGGAGATGAAAGACCTTATGAAGCAAATAGAAGAACTCCTCCAGGAACTCGAAAAAGACGGCGCCCTGGAAATGATGGAAGAGATGGAAATGAACGACGAAGAAATGGAAATGGAACTCGACCGCATGCTCGAACTCCTCAAACAACTGGAGCTGGAAATGGATATGGAAAAGGCCATCGAAAAACTGGAAAAGCTGGCCGAAGAGCAGGAGCAACTCAGCGAGGAAACCGAAAACAACGAAAAACCACAGGACGAACTCCAAAAAGAACAGGAGGAGATCAACGAAAAATTTGAAGACATTCAAAAAGACATGGAGGACATCCAGCAAAAGAACGAAGAACTGGAAAACCCCTCCGACCTGGGCGACCCCGAAGAACAAATGGAGGACATCGAAAAAGACCTCAACCAAAGCCAGGAACAACTCCAACAACAGCAAAACAACAAGGCTTCCAAATCGCAAAAAAGTGCTGCACAGAAAATGAAAGACATGGCCAGCCAGATGTCGCAACAAATGGCCTCCCAGCAGATGCAACAGATGCAGGAAGACATGGAAGCCCTGCGTCAACTAATGGAGAACCTCCTCGGCCTGTCGTTCGACCAGGAAGACCTGATGGATGAAATAAAAGAATCCAGAATCAACACGCCCCACTACGTCGAACTGGTGCAGGATCAGTACAAACTCAAAGACGATTTCAAACTCATAGAAGACAGCCTGCACGCCCTCAGCAAGCGGGTATTCCAGATCGAGTCGTTCGTCACCGAAAAGGTAACAGAGATAAAGTCGAACATGAAAGACGGCATCGACGAACTGGAAGAACGACACAAACCCCAGGCCGCCGAACACCAACAGCGCACGATGAAAAACGTCAACGACCTGGCCCTGATGCTCAGCGAAGTGATGAACCAGATGCAGCAGCAAATGTCGAGCATGATGCAAGGCAGTCAAATGTGCAATAAACCCGGCGGACAGGGTGGCAAATCCGGCAAGGCACCTATGGATAAGATCACCAAAGGCCAGGAACAGCTCAACAAGGACATGCAGCAGATGAAAGAAGGCCTCAAAAAAGGAGGCAAGGGCGGCTCCAGCAAAGACTTCGCCAAATGGCAGCCCGGCAAGCAGCTCTACAAAAGGCACTCCGCGACCTCCAAAAGGCCAAACAGGAAAGGGGAGAGGGCACCAAAGAACTCCAGGACATCATCGATCAGATGAACAAGATGGAGATCGACCTGGTCAATAAAAACCTGACCAACGAGATGATGAAGCGCCAGCAAGACATCCTCACCCGCCTGCTCAAAGCCGAAAAAGCGGAACGCGAAAGAGAGTTCGACAACAAGCGCAAGGCCGAGACGGGCACCCAGAAGGAACGCAAGATGCCCCCCTCCCTGGAAGAGTACATCAAAAAGCGGGAGGCAGAGATAGAGATGTATAAGGCCGTGTCGCCAGCGCTCAAACCCTATTACAAACTATTGGTAGAAGAATATTTCAAATCGCTTAAAAATCAGTAGGTTTGATGTGCTGACTGCCTACGGCAGTTGAAATTTGCTGATGATTGATGTGCTGATGCGCTTCAACGCAAGGTGCCCGTCAAAGTCCTCCGATTCCGATTGCTTTCAGAGCAGGACGAGCTTTCACGGCCCATAAAAACTTGTCGTAGAGTACAACTATTTCGGGCCAGCCCCGTAAAACCGGCCAAAGAGACGGGTTTTTACATTTTCGATGAGCAAACAACACGAAATACTATCCCTACCCTCCGACCCGAAAAACGTATCGCGGGTAGAGCCTTTCGTAGAACTGGTGTTCCAACAGTACCAGCTCAGCCCCGATATGTATGGCAACATCCTGATCAGCCTTACCGAAGCCGTGACCAACGCCATCAATCACGGCAACAACGGGGATGTATCTAAATACGTTCGCGTACGCATCAAAAGGCTGAAAGACCAGATGGCCTTCCTCATCTCCGACGAAGGCCGCGGGTTCGACTATTCCAACCTGCCCGACCCCACCGCTCCCGAAAACATCCTCAAACTGGGTGGCAGGGGCGTCTTCCTCATGCAGCAACTTTCCGACGACGTCGTCTTCCACGACGATGGCAGTACCATTGAGATTAAGTTTAATATTTAGGTTGTGCGGGTTTTTACCACAAAGGTACAGAGGCACTAAGGTACACGGAGTTTTTTCCTGGTGGTTGTGTTTTGTCTCGTTCCGATCTAAAACGAATAACGTGGTTTTTTTACCACAAAGGCACAGAGGCACTAAGGTACACGGAGTTTTTTCCTGGTGGTTGTGTCTTGTCTCGTTCCGATCTAAAATGAATAATGTGGGTTTTTTTACCACAAAGGCACAGAGGCACTAAGGTACACGGAGTTTTTTCCTGGTGGTTGTGTTTTGTCTCGTTCCGATCTAAAATGAATAATGTGGTTTTTTTTACCACAGAGGCACAGAGGCACAGAGGCACTAAGGTACACGGAGTTTTTCCTGGTGGTTGTGTTTTTGTCTCGTTCCGATCTAAAATGAATAATGTGGTTTTTTTTACCACAAAGGTACAGAGGCACTAAGGTACACGGAGTTTTTTCCTGGTGGTTGTGTTTTTGTCTCGTTCCGATCTAAAACGAATAACGTGGTTTTTTTACCACAAAGGCACAGAGGCACTAAGGTACACGGAGTTTTTTCCTGGTGGTTGTGTTTTTGTCTCGTTCCGATCTAAAATGAATAATGTGGTTTTTTTTACCACAAAGGCACAGAGGCACTAAGGTACACAGAGTTTTTTCCTGGTGGTTGTGTTTTGTCTCGTTCCGATCTAAAATGAATAATGTGGTTTTTTTTACCACAAAGGCACAGAGGCACTAAGGTACACGGAGTTTTTTCCTGGTGGTTGTGTTTTGTCTCGTTCCAATCTAAAATGAATAATGTGGGTTTTTTTACCACAAAGGCACAGAGGCACTAAGGTACACGGAGTTTTTCTTGGTGGTTGTGTCCTACCCCCTATCTAAAACGACTTTCCAACAAATCCAGACTTTTTCACTCGTAAATCAGGCCGTTTTGCGGAAATGAAATCGCAACAATGGGCTTTTTTTGTTTTTGTGGTTTTGGGTGGTTTGGTGCATTTTGGGGGTGGTTTGTGGGTGGGAGGGGTGTGTCTGGTGGTGAAGTAGAGGTGGTTGTGATGTGGTGTATGCTTTTATAATTCAAAACAAGATGCGATGAAAACCTGTTTTTACTTCTTTTTCTTTTTGGTGATTGGCTTGGTGCAGGGTGGGTATGCGCAGTGCCCTTCGGGGGATGTTATGTTTACTACCCAGGCTGAGATTGATGATTTTTTGGTGATGTATCCGGGGTGTACGGAGTTTCCTGGTAGTATAGAAATAGGTGAACATCTTAGTCCTAATCAATCTATCTCAAATCTACATGGACTACAAAACCTTGCTTTTATTGAAGGAGATTTAAGGATTTTGTACAATGATGATTTAGTTTCTCTTAATGGGCTTGAGAATTTATCTGCTATTGGAGGAACTTTAGGAGTTTATTGGAATCCTAGCTTAACCTCATTAAATGGGCTTGAAAACTTAATCAGTGTTGGAGATTTAAGCATTAACAACAGTAATGTCCTAACTTCATTGAATGGACTTGAGAGCCTGTCTTCAATTGATGGCTTTTTAAGGATTTGGACTAACGATGCTTTAACTAATATTGATGGACTTCAAAATGTTTCCGCTATTGGGGGGTACGTGAGTATTTCAGGCAATGAATCTTTAATATCATTAAGTGGACTCCAGAGTATAACTTCAATCGAAGGAGATTTAGCATTTGGACTATAATAATGCACTAATGTCCTTAAATGGACTTCAGAGTATAATTTCCATTGAAGGAGATTTAGATATATCTTGGAATGAAAATTTAGTGTCATTAAATGGGCTTGAAAACTTATCTTCTATTGGTGGCTATTTAGAAATTTATTACAATGACAATTTAATTTCATTGGATGGACTCGAAAGCTTGTTTTCTATTGGTGGCTATCTAAAAATTTCTAGCAATTTTGAATTAACTAATGTAGATGGACTTGAAAGCTTGTCTTCTATTGGTGACTATTTATATTTTTACTTAAATTATGATTTAACTAGCATTGATGGCCTTGAAAATCTATCTACCATTGGTGGCAATTTACATATTTCCTACAATGATGCTTTAACTTCTTTAAGTGCGCTTCAAAACATATCCACTCTTGGGAGGAGGGATAAATCTTATCATGAATGATGCATTAACTTCATTAGATGGGCTTCAAAATATATCTTCTATAGACGGTCGTATAGAAATTTCCAACATTAATGCTTTAACTTCTTTAAATGAACTTCAAAACATATCTTCTGTTCCTGGAGATGTTAGAATATCCCATAACAATGATTTAACCTCTTTAAGTGGACTTCAAAACTTATCCAATATTGAAGGAAGTTTAATAATTGAAAAAAATGATGTTTTAACTTCTTTAAATGAACTGGATAACATAACCTCAATTGAAGATTTATTTATTTCCAGAAATGCTGCATTAACCTCTTTAAATGGGCTTCAAAACATATCCACCGTTAGCGGATTTTTAGAAATATCAGATAATGATGCTTTAATCTCTCTAACCGGGCTTGAAAGTATAACTACTATTAATGAATATATTGAGATTTCCAAGAATGATGCTTTAATCTCATTAACTGGCCTTGAAAATGTATCCACAATTGGTGGGGAATTAAAAATTTCCAATAACGATGCTTTATCTTCTTGCTCCATTGCTTCTATTTGTAACCTTCTCATAAACGGTGCAGAGAATGATATTGAGTCCAACTTGCCCTGGCTGCAATAGTGAAGCACAGATTTTATACAACTGCCAAGAAGTTGGAAAAATCAAACTTCCCATTATTCTATGACCTCAATGAAAATAGCATTCAAGACATTGGAGAGCCTTTCCTCCCAACCGCATCTGTTTTGATCGAACCAGGAGGAAATGTGGGCTATGGCAACCCCACCAACGGCGGCATAAAATACCTATACCACGGCGACTACACCATCACCTACAACCCCGCCAGCACCCCCAACTGGGAACTAACCACCGGCTCCACCTCCTACAACATCACCCTCAATGAATCCAACAATCAAGACACCCTATACTTCGGCCTAACCCCAACCGCCTACCTCTCCGACCTGACCACCCATTGCACCAACAACCTCCCCCGCTGCAACGAACACATCACCTTCACTGCCCTGGCTTCCAACAACGGTACTACAATTGCCGACGGCACTCTCTGGCTCACCATCGACGAAAATATTTTAGAAGTCAATTACATCGATCCACCAGATACTTTAGATGGCGAAAACCGCATAGGCTGGCACTTCACCAACCTATACCCCCAACAAACCATCACCAAAGAAATAGAACTGCAAATTCCCGGCCCGCCGGACTTCCCTATAGGGGATAATTTATATTTTGAAACAGAAGTCTTCTACTCCGACAACATCAACCCCAACGGCCTGGCCAAATTCGACTACACCGTAGAAGTCCAATGCGCCTACGACCCCAACGACAAACTAGTCCACCCCCAATACCCCGAAAACTACGCCCTAATCGGCGAAGACCTCGTCTACACCATCCGCTTCCAAAATACCGGAAACGCCGAAGCCTACGACGTAGTCATCAAAGACGAAATCGATCCCAATCTGGATTTATCCACCTTCCAATACATCAGCAGCAGTCATGAATCGGTATTGAGTACCTTTTTGGAAGGGAATACGATCACTTTTGAATTAGAGACATCTTCCTGCCGGATAGCACCACCAGTTTTGACGAAAGTCAGGGCTACGTGATGTACAGCATACGGCCTTATGCGGATGTGGACGACTTCACTGCTGTTGAAAATACGGCTGAGATTTATTTGATTTCAATCCTGCCATTGTGACCAATACGACCGAAAGTGTATTGTGGAAACTTTTGATGCGGATGAGGATGGGTTTGAGCTTTGGGTGGATTGTGATGATGGGGATGTAGACGTCAATCCGACTGTTGCTGAAATTCCGTACAACGGCACCGATGACGATTGCGATGAACTGACGTTGGACGACGATTTGGATCAAGATGGTTTTGTCGCGGCCGACGATTGTGATGATACAAATGGTGCGATCAACTCGGCTGCTGCTGAAATACCCTACAACAGCATTGACGATGACTGCAACGAACTAACGCTGGACGATGATCTGGATCAGGATGGTTTGTCCTAGCCGACGATTGTGATGATGCCAATGCGGCAATTAATCCAGCTGTGGCTGAAATTCCTTACAACGGTTTGGACGACGATTGTGATGAAACTACCCTGGATGACGATCTCGATCAGGATGGTTTTGTATTAGCCGATGATTGCGATGATGAAAACGCAAATGTCAATCCGGCTGCCGCCGAAACGCCTTACAACGGTGTGGACGACGATTGCGATGAAACGACTTTGGATGATGATCTGGATCAAGATGGTTTTGGAATCGCTGACGACTGTGATGATAACAATACGTTTGTAACCCGGCTGCAACAGAGATACCTTACAATGGTTTCGATGACGACTGTGACGAAAGCACACTGGACG
>CBDCTQ010000010.1:0-160353 GCA_965222105.1 Saprospiraceae bacterium
AAAACTCCGCCAGCGAAAGACTCGAAACACCCTCGTCAATAGCTCCCGTCACCTGGCCATCGACTACCTCAAGGTAGTGAAGTCCGCATATAAAAATGTACCAATTATCACCTGCTTCTTGAAGCGAGACGATCAGTTCATCCTCTTCGCTAAACAGATCGTTAGGCAAAACGCAGTCTGCCCCGGTACCATTTATTATAAATAATTCTTCTCCTGCCTTGTCCGCTCCGTGAAACGTTTGAATGACCTCTGCATTCATTCCTGCAGTACCGATGTCCAGAATTTTCACATAATGCAAGCTCCGGTAGGAGGGGATGTCTCCGTTTTCATCCACAATGGATTCACAGAAAGTGCTCTCAAGGACGATGCAGTCACAAGCAACAACCAGATTTGCAAAACAAACCGATGCAATGAGAAATGCGTACCATGTTTTCATAATTAAAAAATTTAAAAGTGAGGAAATAGGACAGTTCTGTCTCCAAGAATAACGGCCATTCGGGTTGCGGAGTTGGGTTGTATAGCTCGACGGCGAATTGAGAAATAGTGGAACGACAGCGCCATTACCTGGGGCTTTAGCCTTTGACAACCACCGTTCGTCTCAGATTGCAATAGAAGGCACTATCCGCCAAAACCGAACAACTCTGTTCGATATCGCACAATTTTAGTGAAAAACATTTTCATAAAACGTTGATAATCAAAGCTGTGTTTCTTGGCACAGCCATTGGCCTGTCTTCTTTCAAACGATAAAATCGAAAAAATGGACAGAACCATCTCCACTTCCGAACAAAGAAGATCCAGAGGACGCCACTGGCTCAAAATCGGCCTAGTCATTGCCGTGATGATTGCTGCATTCGTGTTATTCAGAAGCTTATTGAAAACCAGCATCACCGCTAAGAACTTCCGCATCGCCCAAATTGATCGGGGCGATATGCAAAACACCATCACGGCTCAAGGCACCGTCATTCCCTCTTTCGAGCAGCAGGTCAATGCTCCAATACAAACCGAGATTCTAGCCATCCATAAAAAACCTGGCGACCATGTCCATCCCGGAGAATTATTGTTACAACTCGACCAGTCATATATCCAACTAGAATACGAATCGCGAAAAGACCAACTCGAACTCCGCAAAAACAACATCACCCGCCTGCAACATGAATACACCAAAACCCTCAATGAACTCGATTACGACGACCAAATCAAAGCCCTCCAGGTCGCCAACCTCCAGGCCAACCTCGCCGACGTACAGCGTCTCAAAGACATTGGTGGAGCTACTCAGGAAGAAGTCGAACAGGCAGCACTCAACCTTCAAATTGCAGAGCTGGAAAAAAAGAAATTGCAGAACGAACTCAACTTCCGCAAAAAGGTGGTGACCAGTGATCGACGTAACCTCGAACTCGAAGTGATGATCCAGGAAAAAGACCTGGAGGAATTAGCTAAAAAACTAAAAGAAACCCAGGTAAAAGCCCCAGGTAAAGGTGTTGTTACATGGGTCAATGAAAATATCGGTCAAAAAGTCAACGAAGGAGACCCGCTGGTCAAACTGGCCAACCTCAACAACTTTAGGGTGGAGGCAAGTTGCTCCGACCGATACGCCGACCTCGTCAAGCCCGGTATGCCCGTGCAAATCCGCATCAACAATACCCGCCTCAATGGGGCTGTTTTTTCCATCCTTCCGGCTGTGGCCAACAATACAATCGAATTTGTAGTGGGACTGGAGGAGAACAATCATCCCGAACTGCGGCCCAATATGCGGGTGGAGGTCTATGTCATTTCCAACAAAAAGGAGAATGTGCTGCGCATAGCCAATGGAAGTGCTTTCACCGGTGCGGTCGAACAGGAAGTGTTCGTCATTCGTGGTCAAAAGGCCGTCAAGGAAAAAATAAGACTGGGCCTGACCAATACCGACTTTGTTGAAATTGCCGGAGGAAGCCTGCAGGAGGGTGACCGCATTATCATATCAGATATGAAGGAGTATCAGCACCTAACTTCAATTGACATTAAACAATAATACAACTAAACCATGCTCCAACATAATATACGTCGACGTTTTTCACCTGCCCAGGGAGAGACTGCCTATGAGGTACCTGTGGCGAAGAAACAATCCTGGGTAAAACTCGTTTTGCGAAAACTATTTCCTTTTTTATCCCTGCTTTCCTTTTTCACTTTTGTGAATGCCCAAACACCGGAGCAGATCACCCTGGAGCAGTTCCTGGAACTGGCGCAAAGTCAGTGCTTGGCGGCTAAGGCAGCCACTAGCGATCTACGCACAGCGGAGTGGAACTACCGATTGTATCGCTCTGTGTTGAAGCCACAGTTGACCGCCAATGCCAACTTTCCCAACTACGCCAAGACCTTTTCGGAAACTACCCAACCCGATGGAACTATTTTGTTTCAACCCATTACCAACAATAATTCTGCAATAGGGCTATTGCTTTCGCAAAATATCCCACTGACGGGAGGTCGTCTCTTTGTGCAGTCCGGTTTGCAACGTTTTGATGACTTTGAGAACGATGCTAAACTTTTCAACGGCAACCCCATCCAAATCGGCCTGATCCAACCACTATGGGGATTTAACGCCTTGAAATGGGACCGTAAGATCGAACCCCTCAAACAAAAAGAAGCACAAAAAAAATACCGCGCTGAAATGGCCGATATTTCAATGACCGTTTCAAGCCTATTTTTTGATCTGCTGGTCGCGCATCAGGAGGCAGAGATCGCCAATGCCAACGAAAAAAACAACGAACAGCTTTTCGGCATTGCAAAAGAACGACTCCAATTAGGGCGCCTCTCCGAAGGCGACCTCAAACAGTTGGAGCTGCAGCTCATATCTGCCCGGCAAGCCCGGCAACGCGCCGAACAACTCGCTCAGCAGGCTTCGGGAGCCATCCTCAATTTTTTGGGACAACCTAACCAAAAGAAAACATTGCATCCCGTTTTTACGGAAACGATAAACAGCGATTCCATCGACGAAGAAGAGGCGCTTCGCCAAGCCTGGGCCAACCGTCCCGATGCAATCACTCAGCAACGGCTACTTCTGGAAGCAGACCGCAACGTCAATCGAGCCAAAAGGGAATATGGTCTCAATGCCAATCTAACGGCTTCTTTTGGCTTAGTTCGTTCGTCCAAAAATTTAAGCGATATTTATAGCGACCCACAACAGCAACAATTCGTACAATTGCAACTTGACGTGCCGATCATCGACTGGGGTGCCCGCAAGGCTGCCGTTGGTGCTGCCAATACCCAACGGCAGTTTGCAGAATTTAGCATGGAACAACAAAAACGTGACTTTGAAATGCTTGTACGACAAACCACCCAAGATCTTAACTTCCTCAAAGAAGACCTTCAGTCGGCCAAATCTATCCGGCAATTGGCACTCGAACGGTTCGACATCGCAAATCAAAGTTATCAACTCGGTGCCATCAGCGTCACCGAACTCACATTGGCTCAGCGCGAGAAAGACCAGGCACAACGAGCATACACCAATGCTCTCCGGGATTACTGGAATAGCTATTTCCAATTGCGCAGCCTGACGCTATGGGATTTTTAAAACTGCCCGAAATAACCGACGATGACTTAATGCCTTTTAATCTAAAACACAACAATAAAATTACTTAATATGATATCACTACAAAACGTCAACAAGGTTTACCGCACCAAAACCATCGAAACTCTCGCCTTGAATAACATCAACATTGATGTAGCTGAGGGCGAATTTCTCTCTGTGATGGGACCCTCCGGCTGCGGAAAAAGCACCTTGCTCAACATCATGGGCTTGCTGGACGAACCCTCTGGCGGTCGGATAGCTATTGGCAATCAACCCATTTCCGACTACAGTGGAAAAAGCATCGCCCGTTTCCGCAACCAAAACCTGGGATTCATCTTCCAGAGCTTTCACCTCATCAACGACCTGTCGGTGATCGACAATGTAGAACTACCCTTGCTTTACAGGAATGTAAGTGGCAGAGAACGTCGGCAACTAGCCGAAGAGGCATTGACACAGGTGGGCCTTAAAAACCGGATGAAACACTTCCCCGGACAGCTCTCCGGTGGACAAAAACAACGGGTGGCCATCGCACGTGCCATCGTCGGAAAACCCAGGATCATCCTTGCCGATGAACCCACCGGCAACCTCGACTCGGTAATGGGCAATGAGATCATGGACATACTCCTCGACCTCAACCGGGAAGAAAAAACCACCATCGTGATGGTCACGCACGACGAAACAATGGCCCGAAAAACAAATCGGCTGATCCGACTTTTTGACGGCAGTCAGGTACTATGAATAATATTTAGTAAAGCTCAAAAAATAAATTGTCTTTTTGGTGTCTTTGAAAAAATCACAAACCGCTCATTATCAATCGCTTATTTGTAATTTTTATCAAAGACAACGACAAGTTATTTTTCGAGCGAGCCTTAAAAAGCGCACCATGATTAAAAACTATTTCAAACTAGCCATCAAAGTACTGGGCCGCCGGAAATTTTTCACCTTCATCAGCTTGTTTGGTATTAGCTTTACACTGACCATTTTGATGGTCATTACGGCCTTTCTGGAAACGGAACTCGGTACCCAGGCGCCCCTTACAGAAAAAGAGCGAATGTTGTTTTTGCCGCATGTTTCACTAAAAAGAAACGTGATGGACACCATCCCCTCGGTCGACAGCACAATGCTCGACGGAACGGTGGCCTACGATACTACCTATACCTATAGTGAGCGGACGGAGTCCAATTCCACCTCCTCGCCCAGCTATCCTTTTCTCGACAAGTATATGCGGGATTTGCCTCATGTAGAAAAATACAGTTTTTACAGTCCTGATTATTTGTACGATTTGTTTTTGAACAGCAATAAACTCACCCTGTCAGCAATTAAAACCGATGCAGCCTATTGGGAAATTTTCGATTTTGAATTCATAGAAGGGCAACCCTATCGCAACCAGCAAGTAGAAAACCAGGAACAGGTAGTCATCATAACAACAAAAACACGGGATGCCTATTTTGGTGAAAACCAGCCAGCGATGGGAAAAGAAATGATTCTCGACGGAAAACACTTTACTGTAACAGGGATCATTAAAACCCCCAATAACTATCGTGGAAACGTAATAGCAGATGCCTTCATGCCCTATACCACAGATACTAAAAGAATGTTGCTTGACAACGAATATCGCGGCGGCTTTGAAGCTGTTTTTCTCACTGGGAGTGAAAGAGAAAGGGAGCTGTTGCGCGCCGAGCTCGACCACAAGGCTACCCTGATCCCGCTACCCGACCCCGAGAATTTCAATATATTGGAGTTGCCTGCTATTTCTGATCTGGAGCGATATGCCGTCCGGGTGTATTATCAAGACGATCCGGAAGACAGCGTCACCATTCTGGGTTGGGTGTTGGTTATTTTGCTAGCACTGTTCGTATTGTTGCCTACGCTCAATCTCGTCAATCTCAACATAAGCCGAATTCTGGAGCGGTCATCCGAGATCGGTGTCCGCAAGTCATTCGGTGCTAGTAGTCGGGATATACTGTTTCAATTTATTTTTGAAAACATTGTGCTTACACTTATCGGCGGCATCATTGGTTTTGCATTTGCACTGCTACTGATCTACCTCATTAATGACAGTGAGGTACTCGTTCATACCACTCTGACATTCAATCCAAAGGTGTTTTTCTGGAGTCTGCTTATTTGCCTGCTCTTCGGCATATTATCGGGATTGATCCCCGCATTTCGCATGTCGAGATTGTCCATAATTAATGCATTAAAACAAAATATACGATGATCAAACATATCTTCACCCTGATCTGGAACCGGAAGAAAAGCAACTTCCTGTTGTTTCTCGAAATCTTTCTGGCATTTCTTATTCTCTTTGCCGTCTTTGCCTTTGTGTCGCACAACCTGCGTATATACCAACAACCACTGGGCTACAACACCGAAAATACCTGGATCGTGGGCTTGCATTTCGATGAAGGTACTGATTCGGCTTTTATCGCCGATACCAAAATCCGGCTGCGGGAAGAACTGAAAACATTTCCGGAAATCGCCGCCACGGCCTATTCTGGTTATGTAGTGCCGCTGGGTACCAATAACTGGTCTACTAGCCACGATAACAATGGTTTTGATATCAAAACGCAACTGTTTTTTGGCGACGAACACTACGACAAAGCCGCCAATCTGAACTTACTCGAAGGTCGCTGGTTTAATGAAACCGACAAAAATGCGAAGCAGACACCAGTAGTTGTTTCCAAAAGATTTAAAGAACTGTTTTTCAAGGATAAACCCATTCTCGACAGTGTGTACAACATTTATGGCGAAAACAAAATCGTAGGCATCGTCGACCACTACCGATATCGGGGTGAGTTTTCGGAGGAGCGACCCATGACTATGGTATATAAAGAGGGTACGTTAAGGGGGTCGCCAAACCTGTCGATCCGCCTCAAAGCGGAGGGGTCACCGGCACTCGAAGAGCGAGTAAATAAAACCATAGCAGCCATTACCAAAAAACAGGATTTTGCCATAGAACACCTGGCTGCCAAGCGAAAAAAAGACAGCCTTGAAACCTGGGTGCCCATCGTGCTATTGCTCAGCATCAGTGGCTTTCTAATTCTCAACATTGCATTAGGACTCTTTGGGGTGGTATGGTACAACATTTCCAAGCGCCGCCCGGAGGTGGGGTTGCGGCGAGCTGTTGGAGCCACTTCGGGGGCCATTTCTTTACAGTTCATCGGCGAGGTGATGGCTATTGTAATCATAGGTATATTGGTCGGATTGTTTTTTGCAGTGCAACTTCCTCTGCTGAAATTAGTAGATATCGAAAATAGCAATTATTATTATGCCATGCTGGCAGCAACCGTCCTAATTGTTTTGGTTGTTTTGGTTTGTACTTTTTACCCGAGTCGGCAGGCCGCAGCCATTCAACCAGCCCTGGCCTTGCATGAAGAATAATATGGAACAAAAACCAAGAATATTAATCATCGACGACGATCGTGCGGTCTGCACCTCCATCAGTCTGTTGTTGAAAAAGGCAGACGCTCAATGCCAGGCCGTTTATCAGCCCAGACAGGTGCTGCCCACCATCGACCAATTCCAACCCCACCTGATCATCCTGGACATGAACTTTACCATCGAAACTTCGGGAAAAAAGGGACTGGAAATGCTGAAAGCCATCCGCAAGAAGTGTCCTAATACGCCGGTGATACTGATGACGGGCTGGGCCACTGTCCAATTAGCTGTACAAGGAATGAAGCTGGGTGCCAACGACTTCATCGCTAAGCCCTGGGATAATAAACAGTTGTTCACTTCTGTGAAAACATTGTTGGATTTGCATGAAAATGCGGCTTCAACCTCTGATGGTCCAACCCATTTTAAACATATCATTGGAGAAGACCCATCTTTCAGAGCCGTATTAGCTATGGCCCAACGGGTGAGCAAAACCGACGCCAGCGTACTACTGCAAGGGGATAGCGGTACAGGAAAAGAGCTTTTTGCAGAAGCGATACATTATGCCAGCCTACGCGCTGACCGCCCTTTTGTAAAAGTCAACCTCGGAGGTATTTCCACTTCGCTTTTTGAAACGGAGATGTTTGGGCACAAAAAAGGGGCCTTCACCGATGCTGTTTCCGACCGGATTGGACGTTTTGAACTGGCCAACACCGGCACCATCTTCCTCGATGAAATAGGAGACTTGCAACCCGACAGCCAGGTCAAATTGCTCCGCGTATTGCAAGAACGTACCTTCGAACCCCTGGGCAGCAGTCAAACCCAAAAAACCGATGTTCGGGTGATCAGTGCTACCAATAAAAACCTGGAGGCCATGATTGCGGATGGTACTTTTCGTGAAGACCTCTACTATCGGATCAATTTAATCAAAATACAAATTCCGGCATTGAACCAACGCACTTCCGACATCCCTCTTTTGGCAAAAGCCTTCCTGCTTAACATGGGGGAGTTGTACGATCGGCCAACCCTACGTATCGACCGGGACGCCCTCCAATGGCTGCAACAACAACCCTTTCCGGGAAACATCCGCCAACTGAAAAACCTAGTGGAGCGCACCGCCCTCGTCAGTCCAAATAACCTGTTGACCACCAAAGAATTTCAACAACAATACCACGGCAGCACCACGATGGGCGGAAAAATCCATCTGCCCGCGGTGGGGAGCGTTTCCCTGGAGGAAATGGAGCTGCAAATGATTAGAAAAGCGCTGGCCTTTCACCAACACAAGATCAGCCCAACCGCCCGCTCACTGGGCATCACCCGCAGCGCCTTATACCGCCGACTCAACAAGTACAATATACCCTATGAGTCTTAAAGCTAAATATTTCTGTTTTATTGGAATCATCCATTTGTTGATTGCTTACCTGTTTTTTCTTTTGTTGAAAGAGCAGGTTGTTTATTTTCTGTTAGTAGAGGCGGGTATCCTGTTGTCGTTGTTTTTGTCGTACATGTTGTACCGCTCTTTTATCCAACCACTTGATTTTTTGTATAGCGGCACTGATGCCATACGCGACAAGGATTTCAACGTGAAATTTGTCAGGACCGGCTCCCGCGAAATGGACAAACTCATAGAAGTATACAACGAAATGATCGACAGTATCCGGTTGGAGCGGGTACAGGCAGAGGAGCAACACTTCTTTTTGCAAAAGCTGATCCAGGCTTCTCCTGCCGGCATTATATTGTTAAATTACGACGGTCAAGTGGAAGAAGTCAACCCTAAAGCCCAGCAATTATTGCAATGGGAGCCGAAAAAAACAGGAGGCCAATTGTCGGAAATCGAGCACCCTTTGTTGAAACAAATCGTGAAAATTCCGGTGGGACATTCAGAGATCATACAATATAAAATTACTGAACAGTACAAATGCGAAGTGTCGGAATTCATACATCGGGGCTTCCCCAAAAAATTCATCCTCATCCAGGAGCTTTCCAAAGAAATGCTGGCCGCAGAAAAGAGAGCCTACGGCAAAGTGATCCGCATGATGGCTCATGAAGTGAACAATTCCATCGGTGCCGTCAACTCTATTTTGGAATCGACACTAACCTATACTGCTCCGGCTTCCGCCAATATGGATGACGACTTGCGTATGGCCCTGAAGGCAGCAGTAAAACGCAACGAAGGCCTCAACCAGTTTATGAAAAATTTTGCAGAAGTAATTCGATTGCCTGCTCCCCAGAAGAGACGGTGCAACCTCAATGAAATCGTCCAGCACATCTGCGTTTTGATGGAACCACAAGCCCACCGTCATCACGTCGACATTCAATGTGAGTTTTATCTGTCACCGCTCTGGCACCCCGTAGACCAAAAACAGATCGAACAAGTACTGATCAACATCCTGAAAAATGCCATAGAGGCCCTGGAAGGAGAGAGCGGCATCGTCCGCATCAAAACGGACAAACACCTAGCTGCTCCACGCATTGCTATTTCGGACAATGGTACAGGAATTGCCCCTGAGGTGGCCGACCAATTGTTTACTCCTTTCTTCAGTACCAAAACCAACGGTCAGGGCGTGGGGCTGACCTTGATACGGGATATTTTAATTCAGCATCAGGCGAGTTTTTCCCTGGAAACTCAGGGACAATGGACCACCTTCGAGTTGATCTTTTGAAAGTGTTTCACTGTTGAAAATGTATAAAAAGTCAATCGCTTTTCCTCGAATGTTAAGTAAAAAGCTTTTCATTCAACCCTTCCCCCACAACATTCTCCTCAAACCCCCAACACCACCACCAAAGAAACCAGCGTAATAAAAATTCCGATCGTAAAAATATTGAACGCCTTGCGGACCCATTCCATCTTGTACCCCAGTCGGCGTCCGATGTAGTAGAGGTCTTGGGCCATGTGCGCCTTGACCATATCGGGATCGACGAGCAGCCCCTTGATCGACTCGAAGTAAGCCTCGACGTCCATTTTGTAGAAGTTGCCGAAGAAGAATGGGCTAGCCGGCATTTTCCTTTCGATCTCCATACGCAATTTGTCGAAATTGTAAGGCTTCAACACTTTTGCTGCCAGATAGATGGTACCAATACAGGTGATGCCCAGTATGATCAGCGGGATGTACAGGTGCCGGGCTACAATGAAATTCATGTTGGCCAGCACCAGCGGCACCAGTACGGTGATCATCAGCGCATTGAGACTCAACAATACATTTGCTTTGTTGTCGGCAATAGCTGTAAGATCAATGTTATTGCGCTGGGTGGTGCGAATCACATTGATGGTTTCTCTGGAGAGCCGCTGTTTGTTTTTCTTTTCGTCTTTCAATGTTAAGGAGGGTATAGTTTGCAACATAGGCAATTTTTGCTTTAAAATCAAAAAAATTATTGCGTGATGTATTCTCACCACAAAGGCCCCAAGTCACAAAGAAACACGGAGACCCTTGTGGTTACAATGGTACGATTTCCGCCTTTTGGTGAGACAGGTTTCTCATACACAAACCCAAAAGCTGGGGGCTGTGTTCCAAAAGGTTATTTTTTCGAGGTTAAAGTTTTCTTAATCGCCCGAACGGTATCGGCAGGAGGATTGTTGGGCGGAGTCGCCTGAGCTCCAAAAAACACGTTGGTCGGCTCCTCAAAATAAGCATCCAAAAACGACCAGACTAGGTCGCGGGCATTCCAATTCAGTAGCTTAAACTTTTTGACAGTTTTGCGGAATACGGGTCGCAGGGCCACAAAACGATCGATGGTTCCTTCCAGTTGGGAGGCTTCCGTGGCGAAACCGAGGTATATGCGTTGCTGGAGCGACGTCAGACCGTAGTCGACATTGGGGCGAGCGTAGGGGGCATTGACCATGCCCGAGAAGTCAAAGTCGTAGGGGATGGCGATGAGGTGACCGCCTTTTTCCAGCACTTTAATGTTTTTACCAAGAGAGACACTCCAGTCGGCATTGCCGATCCAGTATTGGAAAAGGGCGGTTGTTTGAAGTTTTTGAATGTCGAAATCCCTGGCGGAAAATCCGACGGATTGCGCTATTTTATTGGCACCAATGCGGTGGCGCAGTTGGGCAGTGTCTTCGATGAGGAAGCCGGGTTGTCTCGATTTTTTACCCGTTTTGGAATCGACATAGGTAATGTTGAGAAACAGCACCCGGAAGCTCTCTTCGGTGATGTTGTTGTATAGTTTATAGGCCAGGTATTCTTTCAATAACAATTCTTTTGCGACTGTTTTTTCTTCGATGCATTGGTTTACCAGTTTGTAATCGTCGAAGGTGGCCAGGCCTGCGGCTCGGAGGTCGTCTTTGTCGAAATGGATTTTCAGGGGCGGCATTTTGGTGCAGCGGGTGCGGCGGAATTTGCCACGGGGCACCAACTTGACAGGCCAAACCTGCTCTTTACCCTGGCCGTCGGTGAAGCGGAGGGTACCCTTTTGTTTGGTTCGGGTTGATTTGTCGGTAACAACAGAAAGATCGGCAGCAATAGTGATGTCCAGTACATCGGTATGGCTCATTTGGTCGAAGATACTCTCGCTGGAAGACCGGTCGACCTGAGCCACGAGTACGGTACTTACCAGTAAAAAAACAATGGCGGTCGCGGCGGATTTGCTGAAAAGCATAGGCATATTTTTGAGGTAAACGATCATATCGGGTATTCTAATTTTGGTTGGTGCAAAGATGCAGGTAATTGAGGGGAAAGGTCAACCTAAAATCGACAAAAAGAAGGGAATGGGAGGCCGGGATTTGAGAACGCGATCGCAGATAATTTGGCCGTAAATATGGAGGGCCGGGGCGCCTTTCAAATAACGGTACCGAACCGGTTTTTATTTTTAAAAATGGGCGCCCTTGAAATTAAATTTGGGGTGTTAAGGTTGGGTTAATATGGGCTATTTCCTGCAAAGAAGTGGCATTCGCCAAATTATCAAAACCAATATTATTAATTTTCCAACCTAAATCCCTATGTTTATATTCTTTTACTGGACTTTTGACAGAGCTCAAAAATTAAATTCCCTCTTTTGGATCTTTGAAAAATTTGCAAAACGCTCATTATCAATCGCTTATTTGTAAATTTTGTCAAAGATGTCGTTAATTTAATTTTCGAGCGAGCCTTAGGTAAAAGAGCGTACGCCTATGGTGTAGCTTACGCAAAATTTCCCACCCCCAAACCACTTTATCCACGCAATTGTAAACAGCAGCAACCGTGAAACCTACCAATATCAAAGACCCGGAGTATTTCCATAAGGTGGTCGACTGCCAGTACGCCTGCCCGGCACACACGCCCGTGCCCGAATACATCCGCCTGATCGCCGCCGAACGGTATACCGAAGCCTATATGGTCAATTGGGAGTCGAACGTATTCCCCGGCATCCTGGGCCGCACCTGCGACCGTCCCTGCGAACCCGCCTGCCGCCGGGGTCGTGTGGAGGAAGAACCCGTGGCCATCTGCCGCCTCAAACGGGTGGCCGCCGACAACAAAGGCGAAGTAAAACACCTCATGCCCCAAGGCCCGTTTCCGGCCAACGGCAAAAAAATAGCCCTCATAGGCGGCGGCCCGGCATCGCTCACCGTGGCCCGCGACCTGGCTCCCCTGGGCTACGAATTGCACCTCTACGACGAATGGCACAAGGGCGGCGGCATGATGCGCACCCAGATACCCGCCTTTCGCCTTCCCGAAGAAGTACTCGACGAAGAGGTCAATTACATCATCGGCATGGGCATCCACACCCACTTTAACACCTTTGTGGAAAGCATGAAAGAAATTCTCGACAAAGACTACGACGCTGTATTCGTGGGTACCGGTGCCCCTAAAGGTAGAAACCTAAAATTGCCCGGAAGGGAAGAAGCCGACGCCAACGTCCACATCGGAATCGAATTTTTGGCCAACGTAGCTTTTGAACATAAAGAGAAAGTCGGCGAAAAAGTCATCATCCTCGGCGGAGGAAATACAGCCATGGACTGCTGCCGTACCTCCCGGCGCCTTGGCGGCAAAGACGTCAAAGTAGTGGTGCGCAGCCCCTTCAAAGATATGAAGGCCTCGCCCTGGGAGATCGAAGATGCTCAGATGGAAGACATCCCCATCCTCAACAATATGCCCCCGAAAGAATTTGTGGTGGAAAACGGCAAACTCAAAGGCGTCCTTTTCGGAAAAGTGCGTGCCGAATACGACGAAAATGGCAAGCGCAGCCTCCTCCCCACCGGCGAACCCGACGAATTCATCGAAGCCGACGACGTGATCATCGCCATCGGGCAGGACAATGCCTTCCCCTGGATCGAACGCGACCTCGGCATCGAATTCGGCAAATGGGATGTGCCCGTTTTGAATAAAACGACTTTCCAGTCGACCAACCCAAAAGTATTCTTTGGAGGCGATGCGGCTTTCGGCCCCGAGAACATCATCACCGCTGCTGCCCACGGTCACCAGGCCGCCATTTCGATCCATCTTTTCTGTCAGGGCAAAGACCTGGTAAGCGACCGGCCCGCCCCCACCACCAACCTGATTCGCCAGAAAATGGGCATCCACGAATGGATGTACGACAGCCCCGTGGTAGACGACCTCCGCTACAAGGTGCCACATGCCGACAAAACCATTACCCTCACCAACCGGAAGATAGAGGTAGAACTGGGCTTTTCGCAGGAGCTGGGATTCAAGGAAGCCCAGCGCTGCTTCAATTGCGACGTGCAAACCGTGTTTGAAACCTCCCTATGCATCGAATGCGACGCCTGCGTCGATATATGCCCCACTTCCTGTATCACCTTTACGGAAAATGGCGAAGAGGCGGATTTGCGCAAGCGACTTACTGCCCCTGCCGAAAACCTCCAACAAGACCTTTACGTGTCTGATACCCTGCCTACCAGCCGGGTGATGATCAAAGATGAGGACGTTTGTCTTCACTGCGGCCTTTGCGCCGAACGCTGCCCTACCGCAGCATGGGATATGCACAAATATTTATACAACGTTACAAAAGCGGTTCAGCTATGACGAAGAAAACGAGCATTGTGAATGACATGGTGGTCCGGTTCGCCAACGTCAACGGTACCGGCTCGGCTTCCGCCAACGATCTTTTTGCTAAATCGGTATTCCGGATGGGTATTCCGGTTAGCCCGAAAAACATTTTTCCGTCCAACATCCAGGGGCTGCCCACCTGGTACGAAGTGCGCATCAGCGAAAAAGGCTACCTGGCCCGCCGCGACGGGATCGACCTGTTGGTGGCCGTCAACCCGCAGACCTATAGAAAGGACATTGCCTCTGTGCGGCCGGGAGGGTATTTGCTGTACGACAGCACTAAAAAACTACATGCCGAATTCATCCGCGACGACATCAACTACATCGGCATCCCGATGATGCAATTGTGTATGGATCATTTTGAAGTGCCACGTATGCAGCAGTTGTTCAAAAACATCGTGTATGTCGGAGCCCTTTCCGCTTTACTCGATCTCGACATGGAGGTGATCCGCGACAACATCCGTGAGACTTTTGCCGGCAAAGAAAAGTTGTTCGAACCCAACTTCAAAGCCCTTGATATGGGCGCCCAATACGCCCGCGATCACTACGAATGTCCCCTCGAATACCGCCTGGAAAAACGCGACAACGTGGGCGACCACATCCTCATCGACGGCAATACGGCTACTGCTCTGGGCAGCCTCTATGCCGGTGCTACCGTGATGGCCTGGTATCCGATCACCCCCTCTACCTCTGCTGCCAAAGCTTTTGAAACTTACGCCAAAAAATTGCGCATCGACGCCGACGGCAATAAAAAATACGCTTTTGTACAGGCAGAAGACGAGTTGGCTGCCATTGGCATGGTGATCGGTGCTACCTGGAATGGAGCCAGAGCATTTACGGCTACCAGTGGCCCCGGCGTATCATTGATGAATGAATTTATAGGACTGGCCTACTTTGCAGAAATACCGGTGGTGTTGGTCAATGTACAGCGCGGCGGCCCGTCTACCGGCATGCCCACCCGGACTCAACAACCCGACATTATTTCGTCGGCCTATGCCTCGCATGGTGACACCAAGCATATCCTTTTATTTCCCAGCACCCCAGCGGAATGTTTTGAGATGATGGCAGATGCTTTCGACCTGGCAGAGCGGTTCCAAACGCCGGTGATGGTAATGTCGGATCTCGACCTGGGTATGAACAACCACATGTCGCCCCCTTTGAAGTGGGACGACAACCGCCAGTACGACCGGGGCAAGGTGCTCAACGCCGAAGAGCTGGAAAACGCCAAAGAATGGGGCCGCTACCGCGATGTGGATGACGATGGCATTTGCTACCGGACCATTCCCGGCACTCACCCCAGCAAAGGGTCGTTTTTCACCCGTGGTACCTCCCGCGACGAAAATGCCAAATACACCGAAGATGGTGCGGCCTATGTGCGGGTTGTCAATCGAATTGCAAAAAAATGGGAGACGGCGAAAAGCCAGGTGCCTGCGCCGGAACTGTTTCAGGAGAAAAACAACAACGACTTCGGCATCTTGTTTTTTGGCACTTCTGGATATGCAGCGCTGGAAGCCATAGAACTGCTCAAAGGGCAAAACATTATCGTGGATGCCCTGCGAATCCGGGCTTTGCCATTTAACGAAACGGTGGAGCAGTTCATCGCCCAGCATGAGCGCGTATTTGTCATCGAACAAAACCGGGATGCCCAGTTTCGGTCATTGCTCATCAACGAGTTGGAGATACATCCGGAGAAGTTGATCCCGGTATTGAACTACGATGGTATGCCGGTGACGGCGGATGCTATTGTGAGGCAGATACAGACAAAATTGGCTGTAGAGGTTTAAGATTAAAAAGAAAACACAAAACATGACCTACATCAAACCCACCTTCCGACACCCTGGCCTGAAGAAAAACAAAGTCGGATTCGTCAAAGCCGACTACGAGGGGGCCATTTCGACCTTGTGTGCCGGCTGCGGCCACGACTCCATCAGCGGAGCCATCGTTCAGGCCTGCTACGAACTGTCGATCGAACCACACAAGATCGCAAAAGTATCGGGCATCGGATGTTCGTCTAAAACGCCGACCTACTTCCTGGGTAATTCTCATGGCTTTAATTCAGTTCACGGTCGGATGCCTTCCGTCACCACCGGCGCCAACATGGCCAACCGCGACCTGATCTATCTGGGGATTTCGGGCGATGGCGATTCGGCTTCCATCGGCATGGGACAGTTTTGCCACGCCGTCAGGCGAAACATCAATATGCTATATATCGTGATGAACAACGGCTGCTATGGCCTCACCAAAGGGCAGGATTCGGCTACTGCCGATTTTGGGTCGATCTCCAAAGCCGGTAAGGTACCCACGCCTTATCAGGCCATCGACCTGGTGGGACTGGCCCTCGAACTGGGCTCTACCTTTGTAGGGCGTAGTTTTTCCGGCGATAAAAACCAACTCGTACCCATGATCAAGGCAGGTATCTCTCATCCGGGATTTGCTTTGATCGATGTCATCTCGCCTTGTGTGACGTTTAACAATAACAAAGGTTCTACAAAATCTTACGACTTTGTTCGCGATCACAATGCAGCTACTTCCATACTCGATTTTGTGCCTTTTGAAAAAGAGATCACCGTTGATTTTCCGAAAGGGAAAGGAGCTAATGTGACCCTCCACGACGGCTCCGTCTTGCATTTGCAAAAGCTGAGCCCCAACTGGGATCCGACCGACCGCGCCTCGGCAGCCAACCGTCTGCTGAAAGCAAAAGCCAATGGTGAAGTACTCACCGGACTGCTTTACATCGATCCGGAAAGCAAGGAATTGCACGACCTGATGGGCACGACCAAAACGCCGCTGAACCAACTGACCAAGTCCGATCTTTGCCCGGGGTCGGAGGCGTTGGAGGTGATCAATCAGTCGTTTCGATAGGGAGGCGACTGAGGAAGATAGCTATCTTTTGCCGAAATTAGTATTCCTCTGAGTTGAGGGAGTTCCCTCTTTTCTGTTTCAACGTCTCCTGGCGAACAACGTACAACCCATACCCCGCCGGTATCAATGGCAGTGCAGCCGTATACATCCCGGAAACATAATGGAAAGTACCATCCTTCAAAAAAGGAAACACAAAATGGGACAGTTCTGCAATGGCCATCGCAAAGAAAAAAAAGCTGAGAAAGTAGTACCCTACCTGCGTTTTTTTCAGGATCAAGATGGCGCCCGTCAGCCACATAACCGGAGCAAAAAATGCAGCTACTGTCAGGAAGTTTTTCTCCAAAACGTGAAAGCCGGTGATGTCTACCAGCGCCACTTCGAAGTCGGTGAGGTACTCTTCGTAAACGTGGACGATAAACAGGATTACGGCAAATAAATAAGGGACGATTATTTTTTGAGGATCAACCGGATGCTTGTAGGTGGTAAACAGCCACAACACAAATCCACCAATGGCGGCAAAGGCAAAGACGACTGCGGGCAGCTTACCCAATAATAACAATGCCATTACAATCAGCAATACAATAAAAGGGATGACGATGAAGAAGGCAGTTTGTTTTTTCATTGTTTTTATTTTTTTCATTTAAGCGCGCTGCTGGGAAATTGTTTCGGACTGGTTTTCCAGCAAACTGGCCCACTGATGGATGAGCCGACTCATTTGGAGGTATTGCCCCTCGTGGGGGAAATGACTTTCTCCCCGCAGGACATAACAACTTGCTTTTTGCAACAGCTTGAAAATACGCTGAGGAATACCCATTTGTGTAAGCGGGTCTTTTTCGCCGTAGAGCAATAGCGTGGGTTTATTGTTGAGTTGATTTTTGAAGGCGGCATGAATGCCTCTCATGATCGACTCGCTTTGCCGGAGGCTGTACAGCAGTTCGGTGGTTCTTCTCCGCTTTTGTGGAGTGTCAAAGAGTTTTCGGTATTCGGTCAGTTCAGCGCCCGAAAAATTGTAAGTGGGGGTGCCGGGCCCCAGCATAAGCCGGATAAGCAGGTTTGTGCGGGCATTCAGTGCCTGAAACGGTTTGCTTCCAGCTACGGCCAGGGTGCGTTGAATACGGGGGTACGCCACAGTTGGAAATATCAGGGTGTCGGTCAAAATCAGACTCTTGAACAAACCCGGCTGTTCGCCGACGATTTTGAATAAGGTGGGGCCGCCGGTGTCGTGTCCCAGGCCGATGATGTCTTTCAGCCCCAGGTTGTAAATAAATTGTTGGAGGACGACGCTTTGCGTGAGGATGGAATATTGCCGGTCTGGAAGATCAGTCGATAGCCCAAATCCAGGATAATCAAGGGCGATGCAGCGGTAGCGTTGGCGCAGCAAGCGGATCAGATTGCGGTACATGAAGGAGGACCCCAGCGGGGCGTGGCTGAACAAGATGGTGGGGCCAGAGCCTTCGTCGATGTAATGAATGCGGTGGTGGTCAATGTCCATCCACCGGGATTGGAACGGATAGAGATCTTTGTTGTAGGTCATAATAAATTAGTTTTACAACAAAGATGGAGGGATGGGGGCGAGGATGTCTTGCCATATGACAAGAAAAGAACGGAGTTGGCGACACACCTGTCTGCCAAAAGACAAACGGATGTGTCATCAACTGCTTTTGGTTCTTCGACAAATCCTGTGATTCAACCAGTCAGAGAAAAAGAAAGTCAACACTTCCTCACGTCGTTTTTGACTTTCTTTTCCTCCGACCACAGGATTTGTCAAAGAAGGCTACTTTTTAGAAAGCTCCACAAACAGTCACTCCGGCGGACTCATTGCTTCACCCACCGAATCACCGTTTGGCGTTGCGCTTCATCGACGAGCCACAACCAATACACACCTGTCGGCCAGTTGGATAGATCCCATTCCAGTTGGTTGGTGCCCGGATGGCTATTAATCAGACCTGATTGTGTCGACTGTCCCATTGCGTTTGTCCATTCCCAGTGATAAGTGCCGGTTTCTTTATCCGTAAAGCTAAGCCGACAATAACCACTGCCTGGATTGGGTGCAAGTTTTACTTCCGACAGCGAAGACAGCTCATGTGATCCGGTAATGATGATGTTGATCGTTTGCGTCGATTCATCCACACACCAATCGTTAAAGGCTGTCAGGGTCACTGTGTAGGAACCAGTGGTGGTATAGGTTGTTTGGGGGTGTTCTTCTGAGCTGGTTTCCCCATTCCCAAAATCCCAGAGGAAGGAAGCGGTTCCCGTAGAAGTATTGTTGAAGTCAACCACGCCATTTTCCAGGTCGGTGTAAGTAAAACCTGCGTTTGGTGGTTCGAAGTCCGCAAAAGCAATGTTGTCGAGGTAGAGATTGTTGCCATAGCCGGTTGTGTTTTCGAAGGTTACATAAATGGTTTGCCCGGCAAAATCCGACAAATCGATCACTTCTTTGCGCCATTGGTTGGCGCTGTTAGGGGTAAAGGGGTTGACAGATTCACCGGCTGTTGCCAAATTTTGACTGAATTTATTGTACACCTCTGTTTGCGAACAGTCAGCGGAACAGATCGTATTTACAAATATTTTAAAGGTATCGGCGTAGTCGGTATTGTATCGGGCATACGACAGGTCAAATACCAGTTTAGGGCTGGTCGTGCCCGACAGGTCAATGGGCGAAGTCAGCAACAGATCGCGTTGCCCCATATTAAAGTTGTTGTAGTTTTCCATAAAAGCGACCTGGGTGATGTCTCCATCCGGGCCGGTCACCGAAGCGGTTGCCCACCCAATCAAGCTATCGTAATCAATGCTTTGCCATCCGACGGGTGGGAAAACTGCCGACTGAAAGTCTTCTTCTTCAGGAGTTTGTTGGGGTAGGGTTTCCAGATAAGTGACGTCCAACCCCAAGGCGATGGTATCGTTGAAAAAAACTTCATCGCCAGGCAGGTTGCTCCAAACGCGGATCAGGTTTTGCCCTTCAACCAGTTGGGGTATGGCGACAAAACTGTATTCGGCAAAGGCTCCCGGCGCCAGGCTTCCAGTGAATGTTTCCGTTACAACCGGTTCTGCATTTACCTGATAGCTCAACGATGGATCGGACTGGGCCAGGAGCCCGGTGTTTTGAATTTGTATTTGAATGGGATCGGCTCCGTCCGTACAGCTCAAATGATTTTCCGAGCAATAGCTGCTTAGTTCCAGTATTGCCATATCGGTATCGTAGTCGCAGTCTAACAAACCGGAGTTGTATGGAATGGCGATGGCTCGTCGACTTTCTGCTCCATTTTCGCCCAAAGCGGAAACCGACAACCAGTTATTTTCTGTTGGGTTGTCAATGCTCAACATATAGGAATTAGCTGTGGTAGTGTCGACGGCCTCCATATATTTTTCTCCTAACAAATAAACGGCATAGGCGGTTGCCTCCGGTACCGAATCCCAACTGACTTGTAAAAAGTCGACGCACGCCTGAGTTACTTCCATATTGGTGGGCGATTCCAATACCGAAAAATCGACTCCTGTGGCTTCCATTCCATCTCGACTGATGCGAATGCGCCCGTCCCCGGTAATTGTAGAGGGTATTTCCCAGGAGTGGGTGCGCAAAGATCCGCTGACCTCTGCAACGGTTTCCCAGGAGGCACCACCATCGGAGGAATATTCAATTAAAAACAGCCCTTCGTCGCCATGAGCATCCCAGAGGATCATCGTCTCTTCTTCTGGTGCAAACGATTCGCCACCAAAGGGGTGGGTCAGCGTAATGTCTTTGTTGATAAATTCATACAGCACGAATACCTTTTGTGGCCCCATAGGGATGGCATCTCCCGAAATGGTCAAAGTATAGCTGCCTGCCTGTGGCGGAGTCACTCGAACCTGCTCTACATTATTTAGGTTGTCGATGCCAGGTACGGCGGGGTTTCCGAGTGTAGCCTCGTTGGGGGTGTGGTCTAGTACAAGGGGTAAAAGTTCTATACCACCAGGAGTTGTTAACAGCATGTTTACATCATTGACGAGTGCTGTTAGTGTGCCCGCGGCAGCGGCCGGATCGTTCCAGTAAATCATAATGCGGGCTTCTTCTATATCTGAAGGAATATCAATGGTTATTTGTTGTGTTTGGCCCTGATCGATTTCCACGGAAGTGTATCGATTTTCTTCTAAAAGCTGCACGGCGCGCAGGGTGTTGACCTGTCCCCAGCCGTGTGAAAAGTCTGGTCCGGTAGTGCCCAGGTCGATGGCAGTGTTGAGCAGGGCAGCTTTTACGAGAGCGGCGTCGGGATTTTCTCCATTGTTCCAGGTTCGGTAAGCTTGCACCAATTGGGCGGCTGCCCCTGCTACACCTGGTGAGGCAAAAGAAGTTCCCCAATTTGATAGATACGTGTTGTTTAGGCTAGGCGCAGTAGCAAATCCAACTGTTGAGAGGTCTGGTTTGATGCGGCCATCTTGGGCGGGCCCCCTGCTGCTGGCGATATGCAAATTGCCTGTCGTGGTCAGCATAGCAGATGCAATGCAGTTTTTGCCTTGCTTATTGCCGCCGGTAATGTTGCCCCAGTTAGGGCCGGCGCCATATCCACAATCGTTGCCATCGTCGTTGGCATTGCCGCAGGAGAAAACGTGTAAAAACCGGGGATGTGTATTGGATAATAAGTCGACAGCTAGAGCAGCTTGCGTATACCCGGCATTGCAACCATCACCCAGGGAAGTAGTGGTTATCACCACCTCTTCCTGGGTATGCAAAAGTTCCTCTCCGCCGGAAAAGTCGTTGTAGGCTTCCAGTGAATAAATGCTAATGCCTGGTGCGGCTCCTGCCGTTCGTGGGTCGAGGTTGCCAGCTCCACCTAATACCCCCGCTACCTGGTGGGTGTGGCTACTTTCCAAATTGGTAAAACCGAATTCGTTGATATCATTATTTACCCGACCCTGAAAATCAATATGCGATGATATGGTAAAATCTTCCCGCACACAAACGTTTACGCCAGTGCCGTCGAATCCGTAATTTCCCACAGCGGAAGCCACTATGTTGGAACGTTGTTGGGTGGCCGCTGGTTCGTCTTCGGGTTGAGGAGGAGCGGGTACCAGGCTTATGTATCGCACAAATGGTAGTGCAGCTATCTTTGATATCTTATTTTGGGGCACCCATATTTTGAGGCTATGTGTTATCGGATTTTCATCCGAAACAGTAAACCCCCGCGTCAGGCATTCCGCTTTCGCAACATCCATAGAAATGTTGTTGTAATACTGCAAGATTACCATGATCTGGTCGCCTCTGACAGCCCATTCACCATAAGGGTGTTCGATCAGGGTTCGGTCAATTTTGTATTCTGGGCGGATGGGTAGGATGCTCCTTAAATTCCAACTTGCAACTTCTTCCAGCGGCAGGTCTTTTGGATAAGCGACTACATATGTGTTGTGCGGCAAGTACTCCAAAAACCTGACCCCTGTATTTTCCATTGCTTTTCTCTGATAGTGATTGGGGATGTCGTAAAACTGGAATAATTGGAATAAAAAGCCTCCCACAGCTTCGCTGGCTGTCAGGTATTGCTGGTTGGTGTAATTGTTCGCATTGGCTTCCGGTATGAATGTGCCGGACTGAAGCAGAACCTTATAATTGGTTTGTTGAGAAAATGCGTTTGTAGAAAGAAGTACTATGCTGGTTAGTAAGTAAATGATTGTTTTCATGATTGACATTGTTTTGATGTGAGAATTAGGTGTTTTACTTGGTCAGGGCTTCCTTTTTCAACTGGAAATCGTTTACAGGTAACGGGAATTAATCGCTTTTTACAAAAGTAAGGGAGAGCGCGTTGATCAACTTGCAGTATTGTTCCAAAGGATTGTAGATATGTTTTGGAACATGCAACAGGTTTATTATCAGGGCATTGCGAATGCAATATGAAACAATGGAATAGGGAGGGTTGGCTTTGTGAGATTGTAAACCTCAGTCATAGCTTCTTTTCTGCACGAAAGTCGGTAGGTGTTGCACCAGTTTCTTTTTTAAACATGCGACTAAAGTAGGCGGGGTCGCTAAACCCAACCTGATAGGCAATTTCGGCGATGGTAAGCTCCGACTGGTGAAGCAGACCTTTAGCTTTTTGGTATCGAACTGACCGGACAAATCGCGTGGTGGAATGGCCGGTCAATGCCGTGATTTTTCGGTGGAGCTGAGTGCGGCTCATGCCGATTTGTTTGCAAATATATGTCACGTCCAGAGCAGGGTCATCGAGCCGTTGTACTATGATCTCCCGTAGTTGGGTTAAAAAGGCATATTCTATTATTGTTTCGGTAGTTCCAGGCATTGGGGCCGCTGGAATTCCATTTTCGTATCTGACCCGGAGGGCGAGGCGGAGTTCGAGGAGCTTGTCGATGCGGACGAATAACTCCTCTTTGTCAAAAGGCTTTGTGAGGTAGGCATCAGCGCCTTGCTGTAAACCGCTGATCCTTGATTGTGTATCGGCTTTGGCAGTCAGCAACAAAATGGGGATATGACTGGTACGTTGATCCTTTTTCAGCGTATGGCAAAGTTCGTATCCATTTATCAGCGGCATCATCACATCGCTAATGATAAAATCGGGTATCAATGCTATAGCTTTTTCGATACCCTCCTGGCCGTTGTTAGCATGTGCCAACTGATATTTATCTTCGAGGCAACCCGACAAATACCAGGTGACCTCTTCATTGTCTTCAACAATTAAAATCAAGGGGAATTCTTGTTGCTGACCTGCGGGTATTCGTAGCGGAGTTGATGGAACCGTTGGCGTTACATCCATTTCGTCCAATGGAACCTTAGAGGTTTGTTCTGCCCATTGATGGATGGGAAGGTGGACAACAAAAAGACTACCCCGACCCGGCTCGCTTTCCACGGAGATCGTCCCGCCCAGCAATTTGACCAGTTCCTTAGTTAAGGCCAGGCCAATACCAGTGCCACTGACGTGAGAAGACACCCCATTGGACTTGAAAAACCGGTCAAAAACATGGGGTATATCTTTTGCAGCAATGCCAACTCCTTCATCTTCTACTTCGATGACGAAATGGCCCTTTTCTTTTCGGCTTCGCAAAGTCACTTTCCCTCCTTCCCGGCTAAACTTAATAGCATTGGATAAGAGGTTGGACACGATTTTCTGTAATTTATCGGCATCGAAATCCATTACAAATACAGATTGTTCATAGGTTTGTTGGACACTGACTTCTTTATCGGTAGCCATGGAGTGAAACGACTCTGCCAGGTATTTCAAAAAATGAACCACGTCGTCCTGTTGCCACTGAATGTCCATCTTCTTTGCCTGCAGGCGTGCCAGGTCGAGCATTTGGTTGACCAGCCGAAGGAGTTGTTTGCCATTGCGACGGACGAGGTGAGCGGCTTGTTGAAATCCGGCCCGATCATTTTTATCGAAAAATTCGGTTGCTCTTTCAGCCATGCCGAGAATGATGGTCAAGGGGGTTCTGAATTCGTGGGTTATACTGGTGTAGAGCTGCGTTTTGAAGGCATCGAGTTCGGCGAGGCGATGAGCCTCCTGTTGTTCCAGTTGCCGGTTGAGTTGGAAGCGGTACAAAGCGAATAGGCTTGAAAGTCCCAACATAATGTAGCCGAGGTAGGCCCACCAGGTGAGATACCAGGGTGGGTGTACGGTTATCTTCAGGGAAGTACCGGCTTCATTCCATTGGTTGTTGTTGTTCGATCCTTTTACCCGAAAGGTGTAGGTGCCGGGTGAGAGATTGGTGTATGTCGCTTCTCTTTTGTTACCCACATATTGCCAGTCGGCATCAAACCCTTCAAGCTGATAGGCATATTGGTTTTTTTCTGCGTTGAGGTAGTTTAGGGCGTTGTATTGGAAGGTGATTACATTTTGATTGTATGTCAATTCAATGTTAGAGGTCAAATAAATAGGTTGCCTGAGGATGGAATCGGCGCTGCCAGGTACCACGGCTTTGTTTAGTACTTCCAGGCCCGTGATGTAAACCGGCGGGATGACCTTGTTGGTTTTAATGCTGTCCGGATGAAAAACAGCAATGCCGTCATCTCCAAAATAGAAGTACCCGTTTTCATCTTTCGCACAACTTTGTAACCAAAAACGATTGGAGCCCAGCCCTTCCGATTTTGAAAAATGGGTGATGGTTTTGATGTCGGGATTAAATCGGGCAATTCCTTCTTCATAAAAGGAAAGCCAAAGATGGCCATGATCATCCTCCAGGATGCCGTTTACTTTGGCTCCGGGCAATCCATCTCTTTGTTGGTGCCGGGCAATGGTTTTACGGGAGTGATCATATTCGAGCAAACCGGTATTGGTGCCCAACCAAATTCTTTTCTTTGCATCTTGAAAAATAGTATTTACGGTAGTATTGTTTATTTCAATTGCCGGAGTATTTCCGGCAGACAGTTTTTCACTTACCCAATCATAAGCCCTTACTTTAGATTGATTATACGTCCAAAGTTGATGGCGGTAGGCGTCGTAAAAGAAAGCCGTTGCAAAATAGGGCTGTTTGCCATAAAGAACTGGTACCAGGCGCTCTTCTTCCCTATTCAGTCGAAATAGTTTTGCATGAGGATTAGCATAGAAATAAACATCCGATTTTTCATCCTCAAAGGCAAAACCACATTTGGAAGACTTTTTCCGGAATGCTTCAGTCCCTTCCAACGATGTCAAAGGAGCAAGTTGATCAGCTTGCATATCATAAAAAAACACCTTGAAATAACCCTCGGTAAGGTCATATAATGAAATCCAAAGTATCTGATGTTGGTCCAGGTACAAGTCGATGATATTCTGGTTGACCAGAGGGGTTATGTTCGGAAATTTTTCCCAATTGCGATGAACGGTTTTGGTCTCTTTGTCGTACAAAGCAAGGCCATGCTCATTCCCGATCATGACTTCCCGGTTGTTGAGGTTACAGATGGTGTGGCCACCCGTATAGCTGCGCTCCAATCTGCGAACCAGAAAGGAATCTTTATAATGTAAAATGGAGTGAGGGGATGGGGGGAGCATTCTGATGCCATTTGAAGTAGCCAGCCACAGATTGCCATTTGCATCTTCATTGACGGCATTGATCTGTGGGCTAGAAATATGAAAATGGTTACCTGCCTGAAGGCTCAACTGTTTGGGCGCCTCACTGTTTTCAGAAAAAACGAACACCTCCGATTCGCAAGACACCCATATGTCACCATTGTTGAGTTGGATGACGTTCTTTACCTCCGCGTAATTGAATGGGATTTCATCACTCCATTGAAACCATGTTTTGGTTACTGCCCCATCTTCCATATTGCGTTGTCGAAAGCCGTGAATACTATGCAGTTCCAACACCTGTTTGTCACGCCCTGGGAAGTCTATTCTCCAACCCTTGCCCGAATAGAATTTGTCGTAAAACAAGGTCGTCTCCCTGGTGTTTTTATCTAAAAATAGAACCGTAGTTTTAGAATTCTTCAAGTCGAACTTAGCAAATAATAGATGGTCTTTGCCAAATGGAGTTGGGTGCTGAAAAGAAGAGGTCGAATCGTAATACATCAACTCAACGGTGTCCTTTTCAGGAAAATACAATAAAAGATGATTCACCGTGCTGATCCACACATTTCCCTTCGCATCATCTGTCAGAAAGATCATTTTCGATGTGATGTTGGGGCCAAATCCCAGACTTCGTATAGCTCCACTGGGGGGCGGTACGAAAGCCCCCATGTCGGAGGTGCGGTTTTCATATGGGTTATATTTATACAATCCTCCACTTCCGTCGGTAAATGATACCCATATCATTCCCCGATTATCCATTGCCGTTCTGGCACGTTTCCAGTCAAGAGCAAAAATATCCAGTGTGTCGTTTGCATTTTTCTCAGGTGTTTGAAAAGTCATGACCATCGCATCGCATCAGACCTTTTCCTCTGGAGACGGCCCAGATAAACCCCAGGGTATCTTCAAAGACATTGGTAAAATCGTTGATGGAGGTGTAGTCCGGCTCGTCAACTATTTTGAAAGTCTGAAAGCGGTAATTGCGGATATTTTCCTGAGCAGTGATTGTGTTTGTTAAAAATATACAGAAATGCCAGGCCGAATAGCCATCTGAATAATTGGCAGGAAAACAGTGGGTTAAAATTCTGACTACTCATTCTAACATATGTCTGCTCAAATGGGAAGATACTCATTTCCCAAATTCTCACCAAACGACAAGTCATTCCGCCAGATTTTTCCGAATACGGCTGAGCGATGTATCGGTGATACCCAAAAAACTCGCCAGGTATTTCAACGGTATCTTTTCCATAAATTGGGGTTGCTCCAGCAATTCGAGGTACCTGTCGGTAGCCGACTTGGTCTGTAGGGTCACCATTCGTTCCATGAGCATGACCATGCCGTTTTCGGCAAATTTTCTTCCGAATTCCCGGGAGTCGGCATGTACCCGGTACAGTGCTTCCAGGTCGTGTTTTTGGGCGATGAAAATTTCGCTGTCTTCAATGGCTTCGACATAGTAAGTGGCAGGTGTCCCCTTGTAATAGGCCAACAGGTCGGTAACAAAGTAGTTCTGAAAGGAAAACCAGGTGGTTATTTCGTCGGCATTGTCGTTGTAAAAATAGACGCGGAAACTACCCTTGTTGATATACGACAAAAAGGTGGTGCGCTGGCCCGGCTGGATGAGGAATTCGTTTTTTTTGAGCAGGCGGGTGGTGGAAAACGCCTGGACAAGCTTTTGGACTTCCATGCCGGGCAGCATTCTATGTAGATATATTTCAAGGTTTTTCATCTTTGGGCAATTTTACATCTTAAAGATACCCAACTTGCTGAATATCCCATACTTCCCCTTGCAATAATCACCTCCGTCTCCCTATCTTTGTGGCCGGGAAAAGAATTTTGCGATAAGCATTTAATTTCTATGCAAATAGATTTCCAATTTCATTAACACTAAAAAACGAAATCATGAAAAATCAAACATTTGTAAAAAAAGCAGGATGGCTGATCATTCCCTTGTTGATCATTGCCATCGGCTTTATGTTTCCTTCCACTACTACCATGGAAAATGCCAACTACGAGACTATTTCAAAATTGTCTGCTGAGCTGGCAGCGGTGAAAACCTCATTGGCGGCCTTCGAAACAGCTAACGATGAAATGATCGCTGAAAACCCATTTATCGGAGAAGTAACCCTATTCGCAGGTAATTTTGCGCCCAAGGGGTGGGCCTTTTGTGATGGACAGATACTATCCATCCAAGACCATCAATCGCTGTTTTCCCTACTTGGAACCACCTATGGTGGCGATGGCAGAACCACTTTTGCATTACCCGATTTGCGGGGAAGAGTGGCCATGCATCCTGGAAAAGGGAGTAACCTGACAGAACGCAAATTAGGACACCAATATGGTAAAGAATCAAGGAAACTGACACCCCAAAAAGTAGACGCATCGCCGGGCTCTGGATCCAAAAAAATAAGTGTGATCGAAGAACTACCCGGAGAAATAGGTTCGGTCCAACCCAGCCTCGGCATTAACTACATCATTGCCTTGCAGGGAACCTATCCTTCCCGGAATTAATGATCTTCGTCCTTCTATCTTTGCTGTTGGAAAATCAGGCTACAAATGAGCAAAAAAAAGCTGTACAATAAAGTCAACAAATCAGAATTGAAAGCGCAGCTCCTCGCCAGTGAGGAGCTGCGCACTACCTTGTCGTTTTACCAGTACGCTCATATCGACGATCCCGAACGGTTTCGCGATAAGCTGTACAAAGAGTGGAGTGAGCTCGGCGTTTTTGGTCGTACCTATGTAGCCCGCGAAGGCATCAACGGACAAATTTCCGTGCCAACAGCCAACCTCGAATCTTTCAAACAACAACTTTACAACATTCCCTTCCTCAACGGCATCCGTCTCAATATCGCTATAGAAGACGATGGTAGATCGTTCTATGTACTCAAGGTGAAAGTGCGCGACAAGATCGTTGCCGATGGCCTCAATGACGACACCTTCGACGTGACCAATAAAGGTACCCACCTCGACGCCCGTCGCTTCAACCAACTGGCCGACGACCCCAACACTGTCATCGTGGATATGCGCAACCACTACGAAAGTGAAGTGGGTCATTTTGAAAATGCCCTCACCCCGGATGTAGAGACTTTCCGCGAATCGCTACCCATTGTAGAACAATTGTTGGAAAACGACAAGGACAAAAACATCGTTATGTACTGCACCGGCGGCATCCGCTGCGAAAAGGCGTCGGCTTACTACAAACATCGTGGATTTGAAAATGTATTTCAACTCAAAGGCGGCATCATCGAATACTCCCGACAAGTGGAAGCCGAAGGGCTGGAAAATAAATTCCGGGGCAAAAATTTCGTCTTCGACGAGCGGATGGGCGAGCGCATCTCCGAAGAGGTCATAGCCCGCTGCCACCAATGCGGTGAACCAGCCGACACCCACGTCAACTGCGCCAACGATGCCTGCCACATCCTCTTCATCCAGTGCGAGGCTTGCGCCAAAACCTATGAAAAAACCTGCTCGGAGAAATGCCGCGACTTCAACCACCTGCCGGAGGAGGAGCGGAAGGTGTTGCGCAAGACGATGAAATTCAACGGGACCAGATTTGGGAAGGGGCGGTATAAGGCTTGGCGGGGAGATAAATAGATGCATTTTCGCAAAAATATAAACGAAACTACTTTCTCATATGCACCCAGAAAGATGACGACATACAAATTCCGGATTCTTTCAGTAATCCCGAACCAACCTCACCCCTCCACCTCCCAATACTCCGGAAGGATCCGCATAACAGGTATAGGCTCTCCAAAGCTGTCGGGATCCAAAAAGCGCATAAAAAATTCGACATGTTGGTGTACATCGATTTCGGAAACCTCAATGGGAAAAGCCAGATTTCGCAGAGGGTAGTAATCCATCAGATAGCGGGTGGTGGAAGGATGGGTAGCCTCTCCCAGTAGGGTAAGGAATAGCGACAATTTGTCTCCTTCTGTGGGATGAGGCTTTTCCATTAATTCTATCAGCGGTAGGATGTGCTGGGAAACGATGTTTCCTACTCCAGGTATAAAAAAGAGGGTAAGCCCTTTTTGCTTGTCCCATTCGATGAGATTAACATCCGATTGATCGTGAGGGCTTCTATGTTTTTTCTTTAATTCGTCATAACGCTCTTTTGATTTTTTGGCTTTTTGTTTGTCAGTGACTTTTTGTTGATTGCAATAATCCATAAATTCATCTATGGCTTTCTGCATGCTTTCCTCATCTTTGAAATGAGCCATAGGGCCGCCAAAGTAGTCGTCAAACATTTGTTGCGATTCATCCGTATCCCTCCGAAGTTTTTCCTTTGTTGGCTCATCATACAGGTGAAAAGGAATGACGCTGATGTCCATTCTGGCTCGTTGTAGTTGATCGTCGTCGGACGCCGCACCCCAGGAAGACATCGTACCCGACAACCACCATATTCCTTTCCAGGGAACTAACTGCAACATATGAATTTCTCCCGGCGGAGTATCTTTTTCTACGGTCATAGATTGGCGGGCAATCCGATACTGCTTATTGGTTTGTAATTGGCGGTAAATCCAATGATCTTTGTCGTTGCCTTCATATATAAACATGGAATGCAAACATTCACTTAATTTTAAAATGGCTGCCTTCATTTGATCTGAGGCCTGGATCACTCCTGCAAACCACTCCAGCGTAGATAGTGCTGAGAAGGAAGTTCTTTGTTTGAAAAAAAATTCACTTCCAATGCTGTGGAGGAGCTTGTCGAAGGGCATTTTTTCGAAGAATTCCGGGGAGTTTTTTTGTAAGTCCAGAATCTTTGTTTTCAACCGAAATATCAACTCCGCTCCACCAGGCAGATAACAAGATTCTCCCATCCACTGAATTTTAACCCGCAGGTCAAAAAAGCCGATGTCGTCGGGAATCGAAAAGTACGTTTTATAAAACGGGTTTACCGGGGCATCGTCGATCATTGGTTCGATGATTTCATAAATGGCATCGCCCATTTCCAGTAAAGTTAGTGCATCCGGCCCATAAATTTTCGTCTCATTGATCTTGCTCATCCAATGCCAGATGAGGTAGCTGACATCCTGGGGGTTGAGGTAGTCCGCTTCATAGTCTTCCATGTCGTAAAAAGGGAGGTAGTAGCCGTAGAGCCGCTTGTTGGTATGGGTGAAAAAAGTCCAGATGCCCAGATCGTTGATGTAGTCTTCAAAATAGGACGCCAGGATGCAGGCCAGCCGTCTGATATCTTCTTTTTCAAAGTCGAATACTTCCAGCCAATCGTTGTCCAGCACTTTAAAAATATCTTCTGCCACACTGATATAAAAGCGGTCGTACCGGCTCAATGTGTCATAGGGTTTGTAGTCGAGCCATAATTTTGGAAAAAAACGCTTTCTTTGTAGTCTTCTCAATTTTGCCATAGCTTAAAGGTAAATGGATGTTTTCAAATTTAAAAATGAAATCTTTCTACACCAGCTTGATTCCGCCAAGATAGAGGTACTTGAAAAAGGAGTTGCAATTTTTTCCTAATTTTTTCTATCTTTCGGCCCGCCAATAGCGGCTTTCCCAATAGATCAAGTGCATTTCACAATAATAGTTTATTCGGGCAACAAAATCGTCAGCAAAACGAATAACTGCCCAAAATTCATTTCAAACTGTTTCCATTAGGCATCCGCCACCTGTTGTAGCGGGGCCGGGAAACAAAAACCTTAAAAATTGTATTATTATGGGATTATTTTCTTTTTTAAAAAATGCCGGTGCCAAACTCTTTAAGCGGAAAGGCAAAGAAGAGGCGACCGTAGCTGTCGCTGAAAAATCGCGCGAAGACATTCTCAAAGACGAAGTGGCCCGCCTGGGTATCCCCGTCAGCAACCTCGATGTGGACCTCTGCGAGCAAGTCATCGTTAAAGGCCGTACCGCCACCAACGCCGATCGCGAAAAGATCATCCTGGCCCTGGGCAACGTCGAGGGGGTAGGCTGCGTGGAAGACCACATCGAAGTAGACAACCCCGAGCCCGAAGCTGTATTTTACACCGTAGAGAAAGGCGATACCCTTTCTAAAATTTCCAAAGAACAATATGGCGACCCAATGAAATACCAGGGCATTTTCGAGGCCAATAAACCGATGCTGACCCATCCCGACAAGATCTATCCCGGACAGGTACTCCGCATCCCGCCACAGTAGGGGGACTACCAACTCAATCCGAACTTTTTATGGCCAAGCAGCAGCAATCCAAAAATAAGAAACCTTCCGGTAAACGGGAAGGAAAGATTAAAAAAGGCAGTTCACCGCGACACGCACCGCACCAACTACCTTCCTTTTTTTACAATACGAAAGTGAATTGTTGGATTATTCTGCTGTTTGGCCTCCTTTTGTATGCCAATACCCTCTCTCACGACTACACCCAAGACGACGCCATCGTCATCTACGACAATATGTACACCACTCAGGGCCTTCAGGGCATTCCCGGCCTGTTGAAGTATGATACCTTCAAGGGATTCTTCAAAGTAGAGGGCAAAGACAAGCTGGTATCGGGTGGCCGCTACCGTCCGTTGACGCCACTCACATTTGCCCTGGAGTGGCAATTGTTTAAAAAGCCAAAAGTGGATGCCGCCGGCAATGTCCTCAAAGATGCTCAAGGCAACATCCTGTATCAAGGCAATCCCTGGATAGGCCATCTGCTCAACGCATTTTTTTACGGCCTGACGGGGATGGTGCTGTACTTATTATTGTTAAAAATATTGACCCCACGCTTTGGCGACGATTTTAGCTGCTTTGTGGCATTGGCCGCATCGCTGCTTTTCATCGCTCATCCGATCCATACCGAGGCGGTAGCGAATATAAAAGGGCGCGACGAAATTTTTACCCTCCTGGGCAGCCTCGCCGCATTGTATTTTTCGTGGCGGGCTTTCGCCGAAAAAAAACCACTGTTCAACGTCCTGGCGGCGGTAATTTTTTTCCTGGCACTCCTTTCCAAAGAAAACGCCATCACTTTTTTGGCGGTGGTGCCGCTGACCTTTTATTTTTTCAGCAAGGCCAAAGTTGGAGACATCATCAAGCAGACCCTTCCCCTGGTGGGTGCGACGGTATTGTTTTTGGTCATCCGTGGAAGCATCCTGGGATGGTCGATGGGGCCCCCAAGCATGGAGTTGATGAACAACCCCTACCTCAAAATCGTCAACAACCAGTGGGTGCCGTTTAGCGGAAGCGAAAAAATGGCGACCATCATGCACACGCTGGGATATTACGTAAAGCTGTTGTTGGTGCCGCACCCATTGACGCACGACTACTACCCCCGCCACATCGACATTATGAGTTGGGGCAATTGGACGGTGTTGTTGAGCTTGTTGGTTTATGGCGCCTTGATCTTTTTTGCCTGGCGCGGCTTTCGCCAAAAATCGGTGGTGAGCTACGGGATATTGTTTTTTCTGATCACTCTGTCGATTGTTTCCAACATTGTGTTTCCGGTAGGCACCAATATGTCGGAGCGGTTTATGTTTATGCCTTCTGTGGGCTTTTGCCTCGTGTTGGCGGCGCTGGCCTGGCGCTGGGCTGCTAAAGGCGGAAAAACAGTGCAACTGATACCAGCATTGGCGGTGTTGGGTGCGGTAGTATTGTTATTTAGCATAAAAACAATAGACCGGAATAAGGTATGGGAAGACAATTATACCCTTTTTCGCACCGACGTAAAAACTTCACAAAACAGCGCCAAACTACTCAATGCCATGGGCGCCGAAACGGGCGTTCAGGCCACCAATGAAAAAGATGAAACCAAACGCAATACCATGCTGCAGGAAGCCCTCATCTACCTCAATAAGGCCCTGACCATCCACCCCACCTACAAAAATACTTATCTCCAACTCGGCAACGTACACAACTATCTCAAGGAGTACGACAAAGCCATCCAGTACTACGAGCAAGTCCTCAAATTCGATCCCAACGACCAAAATGGCCGCAACAATATGGGGCTGACCTATCGTGAAGGCGGCAAATATTACGGCGAAAAGGGCGATATGCAAAAGGCCATGCAATACCTCAACAAAGCCCTGGAGTTGCGCGGCGAAGAATACGAAGTGCTCCGCCTGCTGGGAGTAGCACACGGGGTTTCGGGCAATCACCCCAAAGCCGTCGAGTATTTCACCAAAGCCACCCAGGTGGAGCCCAACAATGCCGATGCCTTCTGGAACCTGGGCAATGCCTGGTATTACGCAGGCGACCAGGCCAAAGCCGACCAATACCGCAATAAGGCCCTGCAGATGGACCCGGAAGTGGGGAATCGGAACCGGCAAAGTCAGGGGAGAGAATAGAAGCAGCTAAAATTATAACACCCTTTCCTGAAAAGTCTCAAAATTATCATTTCAAATTTTGATAAAAAATCCCATTCTCCATACCTTAGATCCCCCAAACATGCCGGAACAGGATCATTGTGAAAATCACAAAATGCAGTGAGAAGAGACATGTCTGAACAAATACGCAAACTACCCGACCGCATCATAGGCAGCTACACCGGCTACGAAAAAGGCTCCCTCCTTATCGCTCTGGGCGGTATGCATGGCAACGAACCTGCCGGTGTGGAAGCACTCAGCCGTATGTTTGATATGCTTGAGGTGGAGCCTCTCCACAACCCGGAATTCCGGTTCAAAGGCCGGTTTGTCGGGCTGCGGGGCAACCTCCAGGCCCTCGCCAAAGGCGTCAGATACATCGAAAAAGACCTCAACCGCATCTGGACAACCGACTTCATCAACCAACTCAAGTCCACCCCCATCCAACTCCTCCAAAATGAAGACCTCGAACTCCGCCAACTCATCGACCTGATCGAAATGGAAATCGCCACCTACCAGCCCCATACACTGGTACTACTCGACCTGCACACCACCACTGCCAATGGCGGTATCTTCTCCATTCCCGCACCCGACCCCGACAGCCTCGATGTGGCGGTAGAGCTCCATGCCCCTGTCATTACCGGCTTGCTGGATGGCCTCGACGGAACCATCCTCCACTATTTCCGAAAGGATAACCTGGGGGTAAACATCCTTGGCGTCTCCTTTGAATCGGGCCAGCACGAGGATCACCTCTCCGTCAACCGTGCCATCGCTGCCATCACCAACTGTATGCGAACCATAGGTTGTGTACAGCCTGACCACGTCGAAAACCGGCACGACGAGCTGCTCATCAACTATTCTAGGTCACTGCCAAAAGTGGCGGAGCTCATTACCGTTCACCAGATCAAACCCGGCGATGAATTCCAAATGGCACCCAACTACAAAAATTTCCAAAAGGTAAAAAAAGGCGAACGGCTGGCCAGCGACCGCAACGGCGACATCCTTGCTCAGGACGAAGGGCTGATCCTTATGCCGCTGTATCAGTCGAAAGGCGATGATGGATTTTTCCTGATCCGTTCGTTGGCATATTGAATAGTTTACGACCCAACTGTTGTGGCCAGGTATGTAAATTGATTGTTAAGGCCCGTGCCGCACTTCGATCTGGAGATTGTTGTCGATCATGGGGTCCGTAATTAATTCGATGCGTTCGTTTTCTTTTTCGAAATGCTCGTCAAACCGATGGATCAAATGATGACGCAGAGAAGCTAACTGCTCTGAAAGAACTCCCTCATCCAACTCCAACCACAATACCAGCCTCGTATGTTTGGAGCCAGCCATCCGGTTTTGGTAAACCTTCCACCAAAATACCCAGTCGAACCGCAACAACCACGGATGGAAACCAAACCTCAAAAAGGGCTCTCCCACGCGCCGCACCCAAAACTTTCGTTGATAGTACTGATGCACGATCCGGATGAGGCTGAAGCTGTCTTCAAATTTGCGGAGATAATTATGGGCATATAGGCTTGGGCTTTCCAACAATGCAGCTACAGGTCGGACGCCATCCTTCGGATACCGATCGCGGTAATTTTTGACTTCCAGCAGGATCAGCCGTCCGGTTCCATCAATTGCGATAAAGTCGACCCCTTTATACCCCCGTCCACTCACATAGCTGTAGAAGCGGTGTTCGTCCAGTTTGACTACCGTCCAGTTTTCCGGAAAGGTAAATATCAGCCCGCTTTCGCGAAAAGTTTTGGTCATGACTTTGCAATTATACTCGTTCAACGTCTGTTCCTGCCCAACAGGCAATCTGCTCGATCTATTGGCTGAGTGAAGAAGACGAAGAGGGGCAGCTACTCAATGGTAAACACCAGATTGGCACCCTCCGACAATGCCTTGTTGAAGCGGTATCCGTTTACCTCCAGGCTTTGGAGTGGTTTGACGGTTTTGATCCTGTTTTTTATAACAAGGTGGGCCATCCGGCCTCGCGCCTTTTTAGCGTTAAACGAAATGACTTTATAAGTGCCATTGCGTTTTTCTTTGAACTGAACAAACACGACAGGCGCGTCCAACTGGTCGGGTTTGACGGCGTGGAAATATTCGTTGGAGGCCAGGTTGAGTACCCGTTTGCTTTTGGTGGCGGCTATGTCGTTGTTGAGTTGTAGGGTGATGTGGTTGTCCCAAAATTCGTAGAGGTTTTTGGCCCGCCCTACTTTCAGTTTGGTGCCCATTTCGAGGCGGTAGGCCTGCATCAGGTCGAGGGGGCGGAGTACGCCGTAGAGGCCTGAGAGGATGCGGAGGTGTTTTTGGGCGAAGTTGAGGTCGTGGCCGTTGAAGGCGGTGGCTTCCAGGCCGTTGTACACGTCGCCGTTGAAGGTAAGGGCAGCGGGTTTGGCGTTGTCGGGCGTGAAGGGGAGGGAGAAGTCGTTGTAGCGGGTCACGTTGAGTTGGGCGATCTTATCGCTGACGCCCATGAGTTTTTTGAGGCTGTTGGCCGACTTTTTTTTAAGCTGGCTGACCAGGGTGGCGGTATGGTCGAGCGACCTGGGAGTGGTGTGGTTTTTCAATACCACGGGGTCGGGGTTGAGGCTTTTGGCGGGAGAGAGCAGTACGATCATTTTTTTAGTTTTTGATATGCTCCAAGATAGATGTTTTTTTCCGAAGGGAGACAAACAATGATCCTCTTTGTTAGGTTGATCCTCAATAATACCGCCCCCAGGAATTCAGTCGATGGTCGTCGGTCATATAAAATACCGTTCGGTGGTCTTCACAGAGGATAAAATAACCCTTAGTGGAAGCAATGATCTTGTATTTTTCTCCGGATTCCAATGTTCTTGTGAGTTTCGTCTGTGGCGCCTGCATCAACTGAAATTTGAAAGCAACCACTCCGTCTTCGATATATTGAAATACGATTGAACGTTGACGGCGATCAATAACAACTTCGTAATTTTCCCTCAAATTAAATTTCATTTCCAGTGGCAGATCTCGATGCAGCCTGACGTCATCGACAAAGTCGGGTGGAGGAAAAGGTTCGAAGCAACGGATATGCTCCGCGGCGGTGCCTATTCCTTCTTCAGCCACTTTGAGATTGTACACTGCCTGGAATGCAATGTGTTGGTGGTCGCTGTTGGAAAGTTGATGTAAAGACCGAATGGCTGCCTCTTTTTGATCGGCAAGGTAAGATTTGGCGATGGCTGCTGCCAGTTGAACACTTTGTTTTTGGGACTCATCGATCTTATAGTGGATCGCTTTTTCAGAAGTCACCAATCGCTGGTGATAATCGATGGCATCCTGATATCTTTTCATCAACGTAAGTACACAGATCATATTGATGTCGGCGGTGAAGTAGGCCGGGTCCATTTCGATGGCTTTTTCAAAAAACAATTTAGCCACGCGGAGGTGCTTCATCCGGTATTCGTATTCATAAGGTGTAAGGTCGCGGTCGCCTTTGTCTCTTTTAGGTTTTTTGATGCGGGTGTTCCAGTCAATTTCCAGGGGAAAGAGGTAGAGGTCGTAATCTTTGGCGGTAAAGTACAATGCTTCCAGGGCATGGTTGACGCCCAGGTTGTTGTATAGCTCCCGTCCCTGGTAATAGCCCAGGATGTACTGAAAGGAAGCGGCTGCCAAGTCGTATTGGCCGATGGCCGACAGGTAGTTGGCGGCTTCATAGATGTCGATCAGTTCCTGCACTTGTTGCCTGACTTTTTGGGCAATAGCCATCCGTTCCTGCTTGGACGGATAGCCACTTAGCTCGTCGGACAACTCGTAGGCATCGTACACTTTAGCGATCACCCCGGGCACCAGCTGGAAGGAGTTATATCCGGCCAGGTAGGCATTGAACAGGCCGTAGATGTCGGCTGCTTTTTCGGGTTCTTTTTTTGTTTTTTCGTTTTGGTGGTAATGGTTAAAGCGGGCAAAATCCTGGTGTTCCATATAACAGTGCGCCAATTCGTGACCGATGATAAAAGCCAGCGCATCCATGGACTGTCGGCCAAAAGACTGGCACAGGTTGTATATTTCCAAATCAACTGTGAGGGTGTGAAGTATGGGGTTGTAGGCGGCACCGGCGTCTTTCTGTTCTGCGATAATAACCTCGGGAGCTTCGCCTCTGATGAAGTTGCCGTTTACTTTATGCAAATGGTTGACCAGGGTACTTACTTCTTTGTGGACTTTGTTGAGGTCGGTTGCTTTTGCGCAAACAGTACAGAGCAAAAGAATGTATATGATTAAATGTTTCATTTATTTTGTATCGATTCGTCCTAAATTTGAATTAAGTGCGTGACATTTTCGCGGAACTTCTTGCCACGGAGGCACGAAGACACGGAGATACACGAAGATTTTCTCTGTGCATCTTAGAAGCTGTCTAAAATCCCATCAATTGGCTGCAAGCGGCAAATTTAGTTCTGCACTTCGTTAAAAAGCCTCGCCGATGCTAAGGCATCGCCTACGTTTTTTGCCTCGTTCAAAACAAAATTTCCTCGCTTTCGCTCAATCATGAAAATTAAGACAGCTTCTTAGAGTCTCCGTGACTTTGTGGTTTTTATCGCAGCGATTCTCGCCTGGCGGCCAGACAGGCCTGTCTACCGCCAGGTAGATTTGTTACGCACTCTTTTGAATTGACTTACCACATTTTGCCTGTTCCAGTCAAAGATATCAATTTTCAATAGTGCAACAAAAAATCGTTCTTTGGCATATTCGTTTATAGCCAAAATTAGGATAGGTTAACAAGGTCGACGGGCAGTGTTTGTGAATAATGGGTTTTTCAGCAAGCATATTTTGTTTATTACTTGAAAAATATGCCTTGTTATTTGTAGATTTTTCAGGTAATAATTTTTATTATCTGAAAAATGTATCTATTTTTATATTGATTTTTCAATCAATAATTCAAGTCATGAAAAATACACTGTTCGGTCGGGATAAAGAAATTACCATCTTACAGAAAGCCCTGCTATCCCATGAAGCGGAAATGGTCTCCGTTATTGGCAGGCGCAGGGTTGGCAAGACCTTTTTGATAAAAACGGTTTATAAAAAAAGTATTGCTTTTGAACTGACAGGTATCCAACATGCTCCGCGGAAAGAACAATTGCGGAATTTTTCGGGACAGCTCACCAAACTATCAAAAAGCAAGGTGCCGATTCCACCTCCGAAAGATTGGCTGGAGGCATTTTTCATACTATCCGAATTTTTAGAATCAAAAATTGGTAAGAAAAAAATTGTCGTTTTCCTAGATGAACTGCCCTGGATGTCTACCCACAAATCCGGATTCCTGAGGGCCTTGTCCTGGTTTTGGAACAGTTGGGCGGTCAACAAAAATGTGGTGGTTGTCATTTGTGGGTCGGCGGCTTCGTGGATGATCCGAAAAGTAGTGAACCACCGGGGCGGGCTGCACAACCGCATTACCAAAAGAATCCACCTTTACCCATTCACTTTGGCCGAAACCGAAGCGTACCTGAAGAGCAGGAAAGCGGGACTCGACCGTTACCACATCATCCAACTTTACATGGCATTGGGTGGGATACCCCATTACTTGAAAGAAATCGAACCCGGACTGAGTGCAGCGCAAAACATCAATAATATTTGTTTTTCCCAGACAGGTCTGCTCCGAAAAGAATTTTCGAGGTTGTATGCTTCCCTTTTCGATAGCGCCGAATATCATGTGGCAGTCATTAAGGCATTGGCCAGAAAAAGACAGGGCCTGACCAGAAAGGATATTGTCAGACATCTGAAAATATCGGAAGGGGCAACGGTTACCAAAACCCTGGACGAGTTGAACGAATCGGGTTTTATCTCTTCGTTTCGCCCTTTTGGCAAAAAGAAAAAGGAACGCTTATACCGCCTTACAGATGAATATTCCCTGTTTTACCTTCAATTTATGGAAGGGCAAGAGTACGAAGGCGACGATGTTTGGAACCATCTCAGTCAAACACAATCTTATAAAACGTGGGCGGGTTATGCGTTTGAAAACGTCTGCCTGAAACACATTCCCCAAATCAAGAAAGCGATGAGCATTGCCGGCATCTACTCTGTTTCGGGGTCTTTTTATAAAAAGGGAACACAAGATTCTGAAGGCGGTCAGATTGATCTTTTGATTGACCGCAAAGACCAGGTGATCAATTTATTTGAGATCAAATTTTACAATGAACCCTTTACCATTACAAAAGCTTACGCCGAAAAAATGAGAACCAGGATGGGCGTATTCCGCGAAAGCACCAAAACCCGCAAACAATTGTTTTGGATTTTAATTTCCACTTTTGGCTTGAAGGAAAATGCCCATAGTCTGGGCATTGTTTCCAAGTCATTGACAATGGATGATTTGTTTGCGGAAGCATAGGTTTTTATTCATCGGATGTTTTGTGTTGGTCGGGGAAGTATTTTTCCATCAGTTTACCCCATTTAGGATCTTTTCGCATTTCGGTAAAATCCGGGCCTTCCTGCAAATCTTCTATTTTTAATTCCCCGTTACCTAAGCCTTTTTTCAGTCCTTGTTCGAGGAATTGCCAAGCCTCTTCCGTTTGGTTCATTTTTAATGACCATTGCACCAGGTAGATATAGGTGTCGGGATAATTGGCCCCCATTTCCAGTGCTTTTTCGAGTGTTGCTTTTGCCTTTTCCAGACGGCCTGGCAGGTGTGTATAGACATTTCCAAGTAAGGCATATTGCTGCGCTATTGAAGGCCCTAATTCAATAGATTTTTGGATCATTTTGTATGAAGCTTCCCATCGCTGACTTCTTTGATGAACAATGCTCATATTTAAATGAGCTAACCAATAAGTCGAGTCAATTTGTATAGCTTTTTCAAAGTATTCTCCCGCTTCTACATGACGACGAGTTATTAAATAATAGTTTCCCAAGTCATTGTAAGCCAGAGTAGAAGTGGAGTCGAGCTGTATTGCTTTTTTATAATATTTTTCTGCTTCGTCATACTGGCGAGTATTCATGTAGACATTTCCCAAAATGATGTATGCTTTAATATAGGTTGAATCGAGTTGTATGATTTTTTTTAAATATTTCTCCGCTTTGTCGTACCGACGCGTTCTGAGGAAAATTAGTCCCAAATTATCGTAGGCACGAGCAAGAGTTGAATCGAGTTGAATGGCCTTTTTTAAATACTTCTCTGCTTTGTCGTACCGACGGGTATCCCCATAATATGCTCCTAAATCGTTGTAAACATTCACCAGAGTAGAGTCTAGCTGTAGGGCTTTTTTCAAATATTTTTCTGCTTTGTCGAACCGGCGAGAAACTGAGTAAACAAATCCCAAATTGGCGTATGCATGAGTATAGGTTGAATCGAGTTGTATTGCTTTTTTCAAATATTTTTCTGCTTCGTCGTACCGGTGGGCGAACGTATAATTTAGTCCCAAATTGTTGTATGCATGTACATTAGTTGAATCGAGCTGTATTGCTTTTTTCAAATATTTTTCTGCCTCATCATAGTCTTGCTTCCTTGTATGATAGATGCCGTATACATTTGCTACATGACTGGAAGTCGAATCTATTCGCATGGCTTGTTCTAAATAGGGTTTTGCCCGGTCGAATAGTCTGTATTTGTATGAAAATAAAAAAGTCAAATTGAGATAAGGCATTAGCCAGGAAGGATGAAGCTTAATGGCTTTTTTTGCATATACTTCAGCTGAATCGGGCTGAAGGAGGTTATATCCATACACATTGCTCATTTGCCAGTAGGCTTGCGGTAGTTCAGGTTGCCATTGTAGCGCCTGACGAAATTCGGATAGTGCTTTATCACCCAATTCTTTATTGGGATTTCGGTCGGAATTGGCCAGCAGATATCCTTTGAAAAAATGCTTGCGAGCTTGCAGGGTGGGGTACATATAATGATCTTCTCCCAATAGTTCAGCTGCTCGCTGGAGGCAGGCAGGGAAGGCTTTGATTTTTAGTTTAAATACTTTTATAGGTAGCCGGCCCTTTTTCTCACCTGCTTCCGAGGCTAGATCTTCACTAGACTTCATCCAATCATTCATCACTTGCTGAGCATCGTCTTGCAAGGCAGCAGCGTAATTTCTACGCATGGAGGAATGCAGGCGTTCCAATTGCGGCTCCTGACTTAATTTTTCGTAGTAAAATTCCGCATAGTCGTTTTCAGATCTACCTTTTTCAGCAAATAAAAACTGCTTGTCTTTTAATGCTTTTTTAAAAGCGTAATACATTTCCACAATACTGGTATCGGCAGCAGCCAGAACTTCATCTTCAATGCCTCTTGATTCGGTAGAGGTGAAGAGCTGGATATGCCCCTTTTTTCCTTCTTTCAATTGTGCCAATATTTCGGGGAAGACATTGGCCAATTTTTCTGTTTTGTTGCCGATAACCATGGGGTTTTGGCTTTGAGGGGCGACTTCTTCGGTCACCCGGTCTTCAAGGTATCGACCGATTTCCTTGAGGTTGACATTTAGGTCTTCGTTGTCATCTGCCATGCCCGAAAGCCCGTCTAGCAAATGATAGCTGAAAGCCCCGCGTCCACCGCCCCATTGCTCACCTTCGATAGAAAATTCATCCGGCTGGCAGGAGAGAATTTTAATTTCATTGGCGTATTGTTTGGCCAGGTTGACGGCAGTGGCTTGTGCACCACCGATACTACTACCTGAAAGTTTACCTGCACGGCAGGCATCGGTAATAACCACTGTCTTAGACTTATTTTGTATCGAGAGTGTAGAGATCACTTCTTGCAGCATAGGCAGAGCCAGTGCCCCACCTGCCATATAGACTCGAGAAGGGGCATCCCAGCAGAGTAAAAAACCGGGTTGAGTGAGTGTCTTTCTTTCGACATCGCCGTGACCTGAAAAGTATATGATGGCCTTGTCGTTTTCTCGCGCTACTTCCATGAGCCAGTCGAGTGCTATGGCAAATTGTGCAACGGTGGCCTGCTCATTGATCAATACTTTGAGACGGTCTTCATCCAAACTGCCGCCGGCAGGTGATTGCAAAAAGCCTGCGAAAGCCAGAGCGTCTTTATCTGCAAATCGCAGGTCCGGTATGTCTTCATCCTGATAATCGGAGATGCCTACGACTACGGCGTAGGTGGAGCCGGTTACATCTGCCTGTTTTTTGTCGGCGGGTGATACACCTTTTTGCTGGGCGGTCAGTGAAAGCGCGATGCCTAACCATAAAATGACGAGTTGATATTTCATTGATTTAGGTTTTTATTCGTCAGTATAAGACAAATAATTTTTCAGTAATTTTTGAAATGATTTAGTCGATCTTATGGAATCAAAATCAGCGTCTTGTTGAATATGTACTAGATCCGAAAAGCCATTTTGCAGTGCTTGATCCAAAGAGACCAAGGCCGCTTCTGTCTCTCCACTCAGAGCATGAATACATGCCCTGTTGTAGTATGCCAATGAATTTTTGGGATCAATCCTCAATGCCAGATCCAATAGTTTAGCAGCTGTTTTTAAATCATCACCCAACATTAAAGCAGTGGCCAGGGTATTGATGACCATAACATTGCGAGGGCTGAGTCGGAAAGCCTTTTTGCCGAATTGTATGGCTTTTTCCGAGTCTTCCTTTTTTGTAAAAATAATACAACGATTGGAATACGGTATACTCCAGTTGGGTGATAGATCAATGGCTGTTTCGAACTGCTGTTCCGCCAACTGCCATTTGCCCTGATGATCGTATATCACACCCAGTTCGTTGTAAACAAAGGCTGCCGCATTTTCATACACCAATGCTTTTTGTTGTTGGGCTATTGCTTCATCAAATTTTTCCGGAGAAGCATTTTCAACCGCTTCCATCCTCGCCACCAGGCCTTTGAAATAATGATACTTTACCAGCAACGTTTTACTCATAAATTTTCGGGTACCAAATAGCTCAATGGATCGGGCCATGTATTCGGTATATCGCTGGTAAGGCTCTATCATTTTATCTCTTCGATTCAATTCTGCGTTGTCCATTCTGATATACGCGTTTAGTGCTTGCTGTACTTCTTCCAATAAAGCGGCCGCAAGCTTTCGGCGCAGGTCCTGGTGTAACTTTTCCAGCTTTAACTCCACCATTAATTGGTCGTAAAAAAAAGAGGCGCAATGTTGCTCGGGTTCTAGTAAATGGCCCAATTTGAGGGCGACTATAAAATCAGCGTACGTCATCTTTACAGCCTCCGGTACTTCTTTGAGGATGTCACCTTCTCTTTGGCTGGTCTCCAAATGGATGATCGAAGGAAACAATCCGTCGCTGTGATCTTTTAGTTTCTCCAAGACTTTCCGGTCGACTTCAACAATAGGTTGACGGTGATCTCCTACCGCCAGAAACAGCAGACCTGGCCAACATTTTTCTGAATCAGGAGATCGTCGAATAAACCTTTTCAGTTCGTTCCAATTGACTACTTCATCTTTATTCTTGTCGGCAAATCCCAGTAAAGCGTCAAGCAATAAATTATTGAGGGTGATTTTGGATTGCGCCATTTTTTCAGGTGTACTCTGCAGGTCGGCCGGTTGAATGGTTCGATGTGCAAAGGAATGAGGAAAATCCGCTCGCTCTTTTCCAGCAACTTTTACCACTTCGTACCCTCTTCCGTCCGACAATATCAATGGAAACACATTGGCGACAAAAAGATAATTTGGACTTTTTGTATGGAAAACGTTTTTCAAAACTACTTCAATTTGCTTTACTTCAAAGGCTCCTGCCCGCAATGGTGCCAGGGGCGAATCGGCCAATAAAAAATAGCCAGGTGCCTCGTTTTTCTTGCCTTCCGAATCGCCATAACCCGCCACATATATCAAAACCTGCTCTGCCGGGATAGCTAGTTCCAGCAACCAATCCAGTGCAGCACCGAATCGGGCATAGGTGGCGTCAGCATTGGTGAGTAATTGTATGTTTTCCCTAGGGACTCCTCCTCCAGAAGGTGATTGAAGAAATGCGGCAAAAGATGCTGCATCGCGAGCGGCATATTTTAGATCGGGTATTTCTGGATCCTGATAGTTTGACACACCTACTACGATCGCGTAAGTCTGGTAAGGGTTGTACTCCTTGTCGCATGGTACATTTTGGCGTTCAATGCCTTTCCCAGTTACTATTGTTAGGTAGCAGCAAGATAGAGCGAGTATGAACAAATAAGTTTTCATGAATTTGTTTTATCTGTGTTTTTTGTTTGAAAAACCTAAACAAGAAGAAGTTTGGACGAGAGTCAAATTCGATTCGGATGGTGTAAGCTTTGCCGTATTTGTGGGTTAATCCAGGTAGGTCCTTGTGCTGCATTGGATGGATTGCTAAAGTTAAGAAAAATGTTGCTCTCCACAAAAATGGTACAAAAAGAGCACAAAAAAGGAGAGCGTTGAGGGCTTTCTTTTTTTGTGCTACCTATGGATGTTGCAAGTTATCGAAGGAAAATAATGAAAAACATCAGGAGATCAGGTTGACGATCACCTCCAGTTCGTGTATTTGAAATTCGTCGCCGGGGTCAGCCATCAATTGCTTTAATAATTTTTTAGCGTTTTCCTGGTTTACTTTTGGGTTGTCGGTGTCGAAGCCGAGGTAGCAGTGCGCCAGGTAATATTTTGTCATTCTTTTGTTGGTAAATTCGGGGTCGTTCAACAATTCGGTAAAATGCCTGGCAGCTTTGGCGTATTCGGATTGCTGAAACAAGGCGGTTGCTAACATAAATTTTACATCTGTCCGGGTGCCATACCGGTTGAAGTATTCATTGCTGACCGCCACTACGTCCTGGTATTGATGGTTTTTCAGATAACGGGCAATCATTACCAAGGTGTCTTTTTGCCCTTTTTCGTTTTTGACAAAACCCGAAGAGGTGTTGTCGGCGATGAGCGTTTTGATATACAGCGTGTCGGTAACGACGGCGTTGAGCAAGGCAGTAGTCTGGTCTTCTTTAGTGCTACAGCTAAATACGCTGACTACAAAATAGAAACAGCATACGGCGAAGAGGAAGTTTAAGGCGGTCTTGACATTGGATTTTGACTTTTTCATTTTTCGAAATTTTTAAGGTTAGCAATTCTAACTTTTGCAGGTTTATTTCAAAAAAGGAAAAAGGTTAACAGGGTTTTTTAAAAAAATTGACTGCATGACAAATCGGGTAGGAATCACTACAATTATAACCACGAAGGCACGGAGACACAAAGTTACACAGAGAATTTCTCTGTGTAACTTTGTGTCTTGGAGTCTCCCCCGTCATCCGTCGGGGAAGGCTGTGGCGAAAGGCTCCGCTAATGTGTCACGCACTCAAAAAAAATTAATCCCCTTCCATTTTATTCAAAATTTCCGTAGCCGGTGCGGCGTACGGGGAGGAAGTGTTTCGAGCCACCTGTCGAAAAAGAGCGGGTACTTCGGGCCTCTTATGGGCTATTTTCAACCAGCACATGGCCTGATACCAAAGGGCATCCGTTTGGCCGTCGAAATCATTGGTTTGGGCAAGAGGGGCGAAGCGGGAAGCGGCTGCCTGGTAATCTTCGAGCTTCATCAGTGCCCGTCCCTGAAAAAACAAGGCGGTGGGATCGTTGGGGTATTCGGTCAAAAAATCGGTAGTGAGCTGCAACTTCCGGGCCGGGTCACTGCTCGTTTTATAAGCAGTCAACATCGTTCGGAGTTGGAGCTTTTGATCCCTGTTTTCGGTAACAAATCCGATGTTGTGAAGGGCGGTCAGTTTTTTGTCCAGAACGCCATGATCCACTTGGTTGTATTGGGCAAACAAGGCATCGTAGTTGTCGCCCCCCGGCTGGCTGAAAAAATAAAATCCGGCACTGATCAGCAGCAATACGGACGCCGCAACGGCCAAGTTTCTCATTGAGAATAATGACCTGGTTTTAGCTGTTTTCCGTAATGGAGTTGGGGCTTCTTTTTCAGCGGGAGCTGTAAAGAACCCTTCGCCATCTATCTTCTTTTCCACCAACTGGATCTGGTCACTAAGCTGTTGATCTCCTGTTGCATTTATTCCCTTAATAACGTCCTGATCCAACTGATCTTTAAATGCCTCGAAATAGCCTTGCTCCTCCAGGGCGATTTCAGCGCGTTCTATGGACTGTGCCAATTCTTCATCTCCGGCGATGTGAATGCCCTGCAGCAGGTCGGTGTAAATGCGCACGTCCTGGGCGAAAGGAGGGTCCTGCTGCATCGCTTTTTCGAATTGAAGCGTGGCGGATTCATCCAGTGCGCCCAGCAGGTATCGTTCTATGTTGTCAAAGTTTTTGATGTCGTTCATGTTTGGTTAGGTGTTTAATGCCTGGTAGGCGGTGTGTTGTGATACTTTCTTTTTCAGTTCTTTCATACACCGGTGTTTGGTTACCTTCATGGAAGCAGGGGCGATGCCCAACAAGCTGGCAATGTCTTTCATCGCCATTTTTTTATAATAAAAAGCCATGATGAGTTTTCGGCAATTTTCTCCCAACTGGTTCAATACTTCCGCAACGATCTGGTACTTTTCTTCCTGAATTTGTTTTCGTTCAATTTCGCTGTCGTCGATGCTGACAAAGGGTTGATCCTGGATTTCCGACAATGATATACCGGCCTTTCGCAGCTTCATCAGCCAAAGGTTTCTTCCCACGGAGTACAGGTAAGTAGTGAGTTGGCAGGTGAGTTTAAAATCCGGTTTGCGCAGGTTTTTCACCAGACTAAAAATGACATCCTGCATAATGTCTTGGGCATCGGTTTTTGTACCGTTGTTGTAGGTTACGAGGTTGTAGATCAATGGGAACCCCTTTTTGTAGGCCATTTCAAAGGCTTTATTATCTCCTGCCCGTAAATGTTGAAATAATTCGGCTTCTGTCATGGATGGGCATTTTTATGGATTAATCACAAAAGTAGTCGTATAAATTCCTGCTGCACCGGTGCGCAGGTTGCTGGTACCTCGTTTGGTGTGATTCAAATAGGTCTCTGAAAGAAGCACCGCAATGGGATTGTTGTTGGAAGCCCGAACACCCATGCCGTTAGTGGCGATAACGCCAGACAGATCAACGGGCTCCGGAGTCAGGATCAATTTAAAAACTTCTGTTCCTGTCGGTTCGAATATTTGCATCTTTTGTGAGGTAAACGTTTCTCCTGATTCCAGATGATATTCTTCCTGTGACCTTTTATCCGTTGAAAGTGGCAGTACGTTCAAAACGTTGTCGGGCTGTATGTCGAGCAAGTTGAAGTAAAAGGCTTCCGAACCCACGTTTTTAATTTCAATTAAAAATTCATCACCTACTCTGAATTCATCTACCAGCCTGTCGTTTTTCAATAATTTTATTTCACCTTTTAACCGAGGACCACCAATGTCGAGGGAGCGCAGATATTGTGCCTGGGCTGTTCTGATACATGCAGCGTAAATCTGGTGTGTAGTGGGCGCACCTTCTTCGACCAGAGGATATTGATCCCTGTTGACTAACTGGATTTTGTCGCCTTTTTTTCGCAAGATCAAATCGCCTTCCTCCGGTATTATTTGTATGGCCTTTGTATGGCCGATCCGCTCTTTCAAACCGGAAAGCCAATCATTTTCAGGCAATTGGATTTCGAGTTTCACGCTTAAGTTGCCGTAATTCCTTTCGGTGACATACCCCCAGGTGTCCAATGCTTTTCCTTTGTCGAGTGGTTGTTCCAATTCAATTTCCGAGGAGAATGCTTTTGTATAAACGACCTCCCCTATGCCCAGCGGTTCGGCACCGGTTGTATCTCTGGTGTCGACGGGATACAATGCTATTTTACTTCCTTTGTGCAACCCATGAGCCTTCCCTTCACTCAACAGCAGGGTAGTGGGATTGATCCAGTCTTTAACCTGGAGGTAATTTGCTTTTGACAACAGGTTGCCGGCCAGCACTGCCATTTCCCCCTCTCCTTCCAGTTGAGGCGTTTGGAGGCTGGTGTGTGTGCCGATGAATGTTTTAATTTTATCCAACAGGCCTCGGTAGCTCATCTGTTCTTCGATATTGCTGAGGTATTTGCAAAAAGCGTAAGACAGAAGCCCATACCTTTTCCCCTCCTCTGCCTCAAATTCGTAACTAAGTTGCCGGGCTCTGGAACTAAACAGGGATACCATATGAGCAGCATCCTCTGAGACTTCGGTTTCATCCAATTGTTGGACATCCACCGGCTTGGAAGCCCATTGTTTTTTCCAGGCATCCGAAGCCATGATCACATTTGTTCCTCTGGCCGTTCCCAGGCCCCGGACACCAGTACCCGAATGGCAGGCATCAAGGATGACCAACATATGTCCGCTAGGCCCCAATCGTTTTCTCAATTTTGCAAAATGCTCCCCTAGGTCTTCATCACGGATCAGTTTTTCACCCATATAAAATCCTTCCATGTAAGCCCTCGGAGAATCATAGGGCACCAGCGCTTCGTCGAGGCCGTCGAGTTCATCTCCATCGTCGTCTTGTACTTGTTGTCCATGTCCGGAATAGTGGAATACGACCAGGTCACCGGGTTTGACTTTTGCCAATAGTTTCTTTTCGAATGCACGGGCTAGCGACTCTTTAGACACCTCTTCATCCAGCAACAGGTGAATATTATATTTTGAAAACCCCTGTGCCACTAATGTCTCCCTGACCAGGTACACGTCGTTGGGGGCATTCAGAGGGCTCCATCCGGTCGATTCTTCGTAGGCTCCCACACCAACCAGTAAAGCGTGTTTAGTGATGGCCTTTTGAGGCGGAGAGTCATAGTCAGTCAACAATATGCTGAGGAGCATTAAGCAGTTTATCAAAACTTTCATTTCAAAAATTTCAATTTTATATCAGGTATTTATATCCGATTGGAAAAAAGGTTAACAACAGGAGTCCTTACCAATGCGTTGCAGTTTACACCCCATCACTTCCTGGCATTGATCTCATCCAACTTGTCAGAAATACGCTGTACCATTCTTTCTTTGACCACAGTCAGTTTTTCAATTTTGGCCTGGATTGATTCTCGTTGTTCGGCATCGGCATTGGCGAGTTCTTCTTCGAGGGCTTTGATCTTTTCTTCCACTTCCGACAGCTTTTCTTTTCGTTTTTCGAGCGACTCGGCTTCCTCTGCCTTGTCGAAAATCTTGCTTTCGGGGGCATCGGTTTGCTGTACCTCTTCGTGTTTTTTCGGTTTGGCTGGAATGAAGACGGTGTCGCCCACCTGCCGCTGATTCATAAAATTGGGCGAAACGATCTCAATGCCCACCTCGTGGAGGGCGTCCAACATCATGGCATGGAGACGCGACTGTGCGGTGAGCATCGTTTTGATGTCTTCTACCAAACCGTATACTTTGTACACCACCGAAAAATCACCCAGCTCTGTAATGCGGACAAATGCGTCTTTCAGTTTCGCTTTGGCAGCAGCTTCCAACAATGCTTTTTCAATTTTTTGCCGGTTCACATCGTAGCCCAGCGAGCAGACGCCCGACACGAAGGAACCCGTCGAGCGCGTCACCTTTACGGCATTGGTGGTCAGATACAGGTTGGGGATGGTGGTCAGGTCGCGGTTTTCGGTTTGTATTTCTGTGTGGAACAGGCCCCGCTCGGTCACCCGGCCGAAATGTTCGTTGACCGTGATAAAATCGCCCGGTCGAAAAGAGTTGATACTGCGCAGCATGATCCCCGCCAACCCGTTGCCGATAAAGGTGGCCGAGCTCAAAGCCAAAACCGCCGATATCACTATACCCAACAAACTGGTGATCTGCCCCCGCAGCGAATTACTCATCGGAAATGACAGGATAATGGCAATGATCCCCACCAGCATGATCCCAAAGAGGACCACCGACCGTATCAGCGACCAGTCCGATTTGCCACGAGCCTGACGGTCCAAAACCGTTTTTGCCAAATAGTACACCACGGCCAAGGCGATCGCTGTAAACACCAGGTTTTTCAAACTCAATAGTCCTGTCAGCAAGGTTTCCATGAAAATGTGTATTTTAGGACGTTGTGTGTCAACTCGCCAAATAAACGATCGACAACCATACGACAATATACCAAACTTACGTCAAACATAACAGTTTTTGACTATTTCTTAAAATAGCACTTCCCTCAACCGGCTTTGTCTTATCTTTGCCGGGCAACATGACAAAACCCAAAAATAACGGCATGCCGGTAAGTACACGCTGCGCAATTGTATTGTTAATTTTAGTTTCTCTACTGTCGGCTTGTCGCCAAAATACGATGACCAGCCTGTCGGCAGATACACATCAGGCTGTTGCTAAATTACCTGCCCGATCCGTCCAACCCATTCTCATCGACGGAATCAGCCTGGTGGCTCCACCCCGCGGTTTTGCCATCAACCCTATGGCAGCCGTCCAACGAGTGGGAGCCGACTGGATCGCCGTCATCCCTTATGCCTATACCCGCCGGGGCGAAGCCAAAGTGCATTTCAACAACCCACGGCAGTGGTGGGGCGAGCGTGTTGAAGGCATCATCGAAACCATCCGGTTGGCCAATAAAGCCAAGATCAACGTCATGCTCAAGCCTCAGGTGTACTTCCCCGGAAGCTGGCCGGGTGGGCTCGACTTCGATAAGAACTCCGACTGGGAAGCATGGGAAGCCGACTACCGCTCCTATGTTTTGACATTCGTTGCTATTGCAGATAGTATGAATGTACCTCTATTTTGCATCGGTACCGAATTCAAAATAAGCACCCAAAAACGCACTGCCTTTTGGCGAAAGCTCATAACGGACATCCGGCAACAATACAAAGGCCAACTCACCTATGCAGCCAACTGGGATTGCTTCGAAAAAACACCCTTTTGGCAGGACCTCGACTACATCGGCATCGACACCTATTTCCCCCTTCTGGAAGATAAAACCCCGTCGGTGAAAGCGCTCACCCAAGCCTGGCAAAAACCCATGCAGGCCATTGAATCATTTCATCGAAAGACAGGCAAGCCCATCCTATTCACCGAATTTGGCTACCTAAGCGTAGATGGATGTGCCGACAAAACCTGGGAACTCGAAAAAAAGATCAACCACTTGCCCATCAACCAACAGGCACAAGCCAACGCCCTGGAGGCCCTCTTTGTCGTTTTCTCTAAAAAAAAATGGTGGCACGGCGGCTTCCTCTGGAAATGGTTTCCCAATATGGAAGGCCACGAAGGATACCCCGCCTCCGATTACACCCCCCAAGGCAAAATTGGGGAACAAGTGCTCCGCAAATGGTACTCTGCCGACCAAAATAACAGATCAGACTAATCACTCCCATTTTTTTTGACAAAAACAATAGAACCCCTACCTTTGCGTACATAATATTACACAAAAACTAATTTCGCCTTTTTTACACTCCTTTGTTTTCCCTAACCTGCCCTCCTTGAGGTCGTTGCGATCAGGTGAAACGAAGGCAATTGGCGAAGTAAATTTTTTGTTGTTGCATAACCCCTCCAACGCAATAATCATCAATGAAAGCTTTCCACTTCCTATTGTTATGCCTCGCCATATGCACCCTGATGGCCTGTACGGGCGAACCATCCAACTCCCCTGCCAACCAACCGCCCAACAATACGCAGCCGCCATCCAACCCTACCCCCAAAACGGAGCCCCCCGTGGTCAACGTAGAACCTCCCAACAACCGGCCCCCAGCACACCAACCCGCTACCGAGCCCGCCAAAGAACCCGCCAACGTCGATTACCAAACCCTGGCCAAAGATTATTGCAATTGCGCAGAACGAACCATACAGGTCAACAAAAAAATAGCCGCCGCTATGGATTCGAGCGACAATGCCACCTTCGAAGAACTACTTCCGCAAGCCGAAGAAGCGTTTAACGAGGCCATGGATTGTTGCCGCAAAGCCAAAGCAAGGCAAACAGCCAACACTCTTGATCAAAAAAAACTATCCCGATCGCTGAATAAAAATTGCCCCGACCTTCCCAGCCGGTTGAGTCAGCAAATGACAACCCAAATCAAATGAAATAGTCATTGGAATACCATATCCAAATTACCCATAACCCTTCAACCATGAAAAATTTACCAGTAATCAGCTTCATTCTCTTGTGGAGCGTCACTGCTTTTTCCAACATTGCGCAGCCGGGGCTCCGTAGCGCCGGTGGCAGCGGTGGGTTTACCCTACTGTTTGAAGAGGATACGGCCTACTACCACCAGATCCAAATGAAAAGAGAACAGGTGTTCGTTCAGCTACATAAGGGATTTGCCGTGGTAAAAGGCATTTATCAGATGTACAACCACCACCCGAAGACCATCTCGCTTAGGGCGGGGTACCCCGTCAATGCCCTGTTCTCTTCCGACAAGGAAGGTTCGCGTCTTACGGAAGTGTTGTTCGACGACCTCTACCAGTTGCGGGTAGAGGTAGAGGGGCGGGAGATTTCCACCCAGAAAGTTGCCATAGATGCGAAGTCCCCACCTGTCCGTCACCTCCAATACGGTCAAACGGACTGGTACATCTGGGAAAATCATTTTCCTCCCAATACTGACACCGAAATAACGGTCTACTTCCTCGTCAACACCAACGATGCCAACATCCTCGAAGGCTACGACAACCAACCTCACAACGGATTCGTCTACGTTCTCGAAACGGGCGCTACCTGGAAACCACCCATTGGGGAAGGATCGATATTCATTCAACTGGCAGACGGGCTGCAGCAAAAACATATTAAAGGCATTTCAAGCAAGACTCCCTTCCGGTACGACGAGCAGCAAAATGCATTGCACACCCAATTTAAAAACCTGATTCCTACCCGCGAAGACAATATCGTATTAACCTACTACCGACGGCAAGATGATTTTGACTTTTCCAACATTATTGTTGCAAGTGAAGAATTGTTTGGGGAGATGGATCGTTTTTCGGCGCAGATTGCAAAAGGCAGGGTGTCGGGCGAGGTCGTGGATTTCGGATCGCCTTTCGACATTTCCAACGTGGGGAGCACCCTGATAGGTGGGTTGTTTTTGTTTATGGTGATAGGGGTGCCGGTGTTGGTCGGGCTGCTGATCGTTTTTCTGATTTACCAATTCCTTCGCCGCCGACGCAAAAGAAAAGGTAAATTCCTATCATCATAAGACACTATCTGATGAAGGCTTTAGCTCAACCAAACACCTTTCTGTCGTAAATGTAAGAAAGAATCAACAAGACAATGGCCACTCCAGCAGGTAAGTGTTCTCCATCTCCAATAGCCAGGTGAGCCGAGAAGGCCAACACAAAATCGTAGAAAAATCCGGCGTAAGCCCATTCTTTTGGAAAACGGGATTGTTTTGTTAGAATAGCGATGACTCCCAGGATTTTGGCGACAGCCAGCGGATAAATAATGTAAGTGGGGAAACCAAGTTTGGTAAACGTGGCACTTACCATTTCGTAGTTGAAAAAATACATGCCTGCCGACATGAGCGCCAGGGCGCAAAGCAGGCCTGTAGCGATCCAGTAGATGATTCGGTCTCTTTTCATAGTGCTTGTTTAAAGATATTTATTTGTTCCATCAATGCTGCTTTCAATGCTTCGTCGGTGATGCCATCGGCTTCGGAAAAGTTTTGTTGGAACGACGGCAGCGAAAACGACGCAATGGTATTCTGATTCATGAATTTAAACTTGTTGACGGCGATGTCCAGCACGGTGGCACCACCACGTCCGCCAGGTGAAGTGGCCATCAATAGCATGGGTTTACTTTCCCAGACGTCTTTCCCGGCTCTGGATATCCAGTCCATGATGTTTTTGAAGGCGGCGGCGTAGGCTCCATTGTGTTCGGCAAAGGAAATGACGATCCCGTCGGAAGCCCGCAGGTGGGCTTTAAAGTCGTGTGCGAGTTGCGGAATGCCCGATGCTTCTTCCCGGTCGATGCTGAAAATCGGCATTTCAAAATCATTCAGATCCAGCAGGTTGACTTCTGCGTTTTCGATAAGGTGAGCGGCATAATTGGCCAGCTTGCGGTTGATGCTCCGGCTACTTGTGCTGGCACCAAAAGCTACGATTTTTTTTGACATGTGGTGATTTAGTTTTTTTTACAAAGAGTGGGTGGCTCAATCAAAAACCACTTTCCCCACCTCAACACGTTCCGGGCCAAAAAGTTTAACGAAGTAGATCCCTTTCGGTAAATGGGAGAGGTCGATATTGTGGTGCCGCAAACTTCCGCTAAAAATTTCATTTTTCAAAACGACCGAATACATCACCTTGCCGGACAGATCCACCACTTGTAAGTAGTTGCCGCCCCGATAAGCTGCGCTAAACTGCCCGCGGCTGGGGTTTGGGAAAAGCTGCAATTGGTAAAATCCCGAAGCGGTACCGGAAAAGACACTCGTCGACAGGTCTTCGTATTTTTTCACTGTCACCCGGTCGCTTTCTCCCGCATCGCGATACGCCACGTAGGGGATGCCATCGGGGTCGACAGCCATCGACTGACGGGAGGCAATGTCCGTAAAGCCCTGCAAGCCCATGTAGGTCCAGCCGGTGCCGTCGTATCGCAGGGTGCTGGTGCGGCCGCCTGCCGTTTCGTCGCGGAAGCTCACCATTAGGTTGCCCTCATTGTCCGTTTCGAGGTTGCAGGATTCGGTGGCGCCACCGGTGAGGTCTTCGGCGATCAACTCCCAACTGCCATTGACGAGCTGATAGATATTCAATTTTTGCGCCCCGACGCCGATGGTCAGTGCTGCAAAGACATCGCCGTCGGGAGTTACCGCCACATCGTGATCGAAGTAGGTTTGCGAAGTGGGTTCGACGTAGTCATTGCCCAGAAGGTTCCAGGCGCTGCCATCCCATTGTACCACTTCGGAGTAGGCGATGCTGGAGCCGTCTGTGCCGTAGATCAAAATGGGGTTGCCCGCTTCGTCGATATGGAATCGGTTCCACACCGCCGGGTCATCGCTGATCGTGCCGACCGGTTCCCAGCCGGTGCCGTTGAAGAAATAAGTGTTGGTGGTAGTCGGGGGTTCAAAATACACGACATAGGGCGTACCCGCTGCATCGAAAATAATATCGGGAAAAATGAAGTCGCTCCCCGGGAGGTTGCCGCCCACCTGTTCCCAATTGCCGCCGGATAACTTCGACACGACACCATCGGTAAAAATATGAGGTTCATCATCGGGGCTAAGTGCCATGCCCGAATGAAATGTTGATCCAGGAAGAGGGGGGCCCGCCAGTGCCCATTGATCGTTTTCGTATTCATACAAAAACACCTGATCGTTGGCTGTCGTCATTACGTAAGGTTTGCCTCCGGTGGAGATTTCGATGTCCACATCATCGGCCTCACTGGTGCTGAATCCCGCGTCGCCGAGTTGTATCCAATCTTCTTCGGGCTCACCGACTACCAGGTCAAAAGATTGCTCAATGTTCCATTCGCCATCGGTTACGTTCAGGGTTACCGGGTAGGTGCCCAGGGTTGTTGGCATACCGGAGATGACGGCTTTTCCCTCGCCGAGGTCGGTCAGGCTGAGGCCAGCCGGCAGCGGTGTAATAGCGGTGATGGTCAAATTGTCGTGTTCGGGATCGTGGGTGAGGATGTCGTACTGATAGTTCAACCCTACAAGCCCCTGCTCTTGCGGCAAGGAGTGAAAAAACGGCTTCCCGTTGGCATAGCCGGGCAGGTAGTTGCTCCGGCCGGCGTTGAGTACTTCTTCGGTGTTGGCATCGACCAATATGCCGATTACGTAAACGTATTCCTCATCGTATGCTTCCGGCAAGGTGTAGGTATAGGTATAATCGTGTGTTGCTCCGGCACTGATGGAGGCGGGCAGGGAGTTGGCATCTCCGTTGTAGCCGCCAGCCAGGTGCCTCCCCACGTGGTTGTACACCATGATGGATGCCGGGACGGGGCTGGGCAGGTCTTCGTAGCCACCCATGGGGCCGTTGGCGCCGCCAGAATAGGAGTTGGACTGATCGTAGCTGGGGGAGGGGCCGGTTACACCATCTTCCACGACGATGGCTGCCAGCCTGTAGTCGCCTGAGAGGTTTTCCACAAATTCGGCGGCGATGGTCATGGTCATCTCTCTCGTCGTTGCATCGAAGGTGGTTTGTACCGAAATGCCTGCTGGAGGCGACAGGGCCAGCCGGGGATCAATGTCATTGGCCATCAATGGAGGGTCCAGGTTGGAAGAAGCCACCCGGTCGATCTGTCCATTGGGTAATGCCGTGAAAGCGGCAGCAGCGGCGTACTCGATGTTTTCCATCGGATCGCCGGAGTGGACGGCGACGAACAAGGCATTGTCGGGATAGTCCTCAGCCAACACCTGGCCATATACATCTCCGCGAGGACACCACTGACACCAGGTGCCGGTGCCCTCTTCCACGAGGACGATTTTTGCGGGCTGTGCAAATATTGTTAGCGCTAATAGCGAAAAAACGACGGTTGAAAGGATCCTTTTCATATGATGGGAGGAATTTGATGTAAAAGAACCCTGTAAGATAGAAAATCTTACTCAAACAACCAGCCGAAGGATATGGAAAAAGTAGGGTTGGGCAAAACCGATTCGCCGAAAGGCATATTATTTTGCGTAAGCACTATGTTGGAATCGTCGATGGGGATGGCTTTTTTCTTGTTGAAAAACTGCCCTCGCTCTTTTAGCCAAACCAAATTGCGTCTTGCAAATGGCAGGAAATAAGTACCCCGAAGGAAAAACTCCCGATCGGGCCGCAACTCTATGGAAATTTCTGCTGACAATTTGAGGTTGTGCGTTTTGCTGCCATAGCTCGCTTTCATCGTTTTGGAGTTGAATTTCTTCCCGCGCTCTTTGAACTTCCCAAAATCGTTGTCCACTATTCCCATCTTGCGGCCATACCTGAAAAAACTGTATTGGGCAATGGCTTTGAAGAACACGGGCCGTTTTCGGCTGAGGTTCCAGGAGGCGCCGGTGCCCACCGACCAGTCGCGGTAGATGCTGTTGAGATAGTCCCACCCAATGCCGGTTCTAACAAAATAATTACGGCGAAAATAAATGTCGAACTCAATGTGGCTGATCACCTCAAATTGACGGCGGGGAATGTCTTCCTTCAACGAAAATACGACCTCACCGTCTTCTGTCAGATAAGTCAGCGTCAAATCATCTTCTTCGGAAGTGATCAAATGGGTGCCTACGCTCAGCAAGGTTTGGAATGCCGATGAGCGGCGACGTTTTTGTGGCTGCTGGAGTTCGGAAAAATCAAATTCAGATAGGGGAGTAGATTCATCTTCCGCAAGTTGGGCCAGGCGTTCTTCTTCCTTTGCCAGGCGAATGGAATCTCTTTGTTGCTCCAGGGCCAACATTCGTTGGGGTTGAAATATCTCTGCTGCTTTCCGGTCGTTTTCCAGTTGCCGGATTCGTTCCGACAAGCCTGCGCTCATAGGAGTGGTATTGTACGAAGCCCAGAAACCGGGATCATACGAGCCGGTAAGGCGGGTAAAACTCTGTGAGCGATGCAGCCGGTCGAGGTAGGGAATGGGGCTTGCTTTTTCGGTATTGATCTGGGTGATTTTGATTTCGTTGTTGAAGATTTCGCCGCGTAGATTACCTTCCCGCAGCGCATCGCTGAAATACCATTTGTCGCCCAGTTGCCGGTAATTGACCACATAGGTGTTCGACCGAAAACTGCCGGAGTACAAGGGGTAATCGTTGGTTTTGCGCAGCCCTTCCTGAGTTACCTCAAATTCGGCGCGGATAAAAGCATAGGATTCGGCGTCGATGTAAACCCGTCCTTTTAATCGGGCGCGGGCGGGACCGGCTTTTTTCTTGTTTTTGCGAAAAACGTTGGCCAGATTTTTCAGGCCACCAAGCGTTCCACCATTTTGGTCGGGTTTCGGTGTGGCGTTTTCGTCCTTCCCAAATCCAATGACGTATACCAGCCGGTCGTTGTAGGTGGTCATTTTCTCGATCCAATATTTGTAAACCGGAAAAAACCGCTTGTTGATAAAGTCCTCTCTGTTTTGCACAAAATCGAACCGATGAGCGGCCATATGGCCGGAGTCGAGACCGCCCCTGATGAGGGTGTCCAAGGGGTTTTTAAGGTTCATCCTTCGGCCTTGTATCAGGCTCACCTGCCCCTCTTTGGTGCTGGTATAGCTTCTTTTGTAGACGTTGATCACCCCTTCGGCCATGTAGCGATATTGGAGGCTGTCGTCGGTACAGGATTCGCGGTAAAAAGCAAGGTGTTTTGTTGGGTGGGTGGGGTAGTTTTTGGGAATTGCTTTGACGGCTTTTCGGATGATGTCTTCGGCTTGGTTGCCGTCAGTGACAACTACTTCGGTAAGGTTGGCGGGTGTTTGTACCAATTCGATCCTCACAGGAATGCTAATGGTTTCAATCGGTTGGCGATACGTTTTGTATCCGATAAAGGAAACCACCAGGGTAGAATGGGCATATGCCCGGGGCAGTTTAAAAGTAAACCGGCCATCGTGGCCCGAAATGGTACCAATTCCCTTTTCGGGAATGCCAATGTGAGCATAGGCAATGGCCTTTTTGGTGGTTTTGTCGACGATTTTTCCGTATAGGACCAGTGGCTCCTGACCGGTTAGAAGCGCGGGAATTACAAAAGAAATAAGGAGCAGAAAAAGCGGCAGTCTTTTCATTAAAGGAATATTGTTGTCAAAAGACGATTGGAACTGCCATAAAGTTACAACCCCTTTTCAAAAAAATCACTGTACCTCTTCCGGCTGTGGAGTTTCTTCCGTTTTGACTTTTGGCTTTCGCCGAAACTGCGCAAACAACAACAGCCCGATGCCGATCATGATAAAAACGTCGGCAAAATTGAATATCCCGGTGCGCAAACCGCCGATGCCCATATTCATAAAATCGACGACACGTCCATCGTTCAAAAACCGGTCGGCGATATTGCTGATGCCGCCGCCCGCTACCATGCTGAAAGCGACCGTGATGAGAGAGGGCATATCTTTTGAATACAACAGATAGCCCAACAACCCCAGTAATACCAGCAATGGTAGAATTTTAAGTATCCAAAAACTCATGGTGGGCGAAAAGTCGGAACCCGACCCCAGGAAGGCACCGGTGTTTTCGGCGTAGACGATCCGGAAAAAATTGTCGAAGTATTCTGCAGGTGGTTGGTTTTTGACGTTGGCCACAGCCCACGACTTGGTCCACTGGTCGATGCCCACTACGCCGGCTATGATCAGTAATATTATTGTTATTCTTTTTGCCATTCTGTTTCTTTCATGAGTTGGTGGCCCTCGATTGTTGGATGTCATTGAGCAGGGCTACAAACTGTGGTTTCAAAGTATTAAAGTCCGTCTCTCCCAATGCGGTGTTGCCGTACCACACCCGTTCAAATATGCGGGTGGCTTCGCGGTAGGGTTGGAAAAAAGCGGTCGACCTTACCTCGCGGAGATAGTCGCGGTTGGTTTTGTCGCGTTTCCATTTGATCCATTTATTTAGCGAAAGCGCTTTGATGACGGCCAGGTAATACAGCCGGATGGCCAGGGCGTAATTTTGTTGTTCGATGGCCTGTCGGATATGTCGGTCGAGGTCCGATTCGTGGATGTTGGCTTCAATGGTCTCTATGGAAAAAGAGTCGGCTGCGGTTTGTATTTTCCGTCCCTGGGGTCGAAACAGAGAGCCCTGCCCCAACACGTGATACAGCAAAATGGCGATGACGGCAATGGCCAGCCCAATAACCAAAAATTTAAATACCATCGCCCAAAAGGGACTCATCCGGCCGCTGGTGGTGATGGTTTCCTCCTCATCGGTACCGGTGCCGCGGGTGTTGGCTTTGCGGTGTTTAGAATCTTCTTTCCGGGCACCGTCTTCGTGGTAGTTGAGGTCTTTGGTGAGCGACTTCCAATTTTCCGGATCGAACGATTTTTCTTCGATGGTTTGGTTGAAGTAATCGTCGCGGGGCAGAGGCTGAGCAGGAGCAACCACCATCCAGATGCCTATCAGGATCAGCACCCCAATCCATTTTCTGAAAGGGAGCCCCGCCTTGTTATACTTCTTTTTCAATGCCTTGTATTCTTTTTCCGAGGCCAATATATTTAATTTTTTCCTTAATGGAAGGCGCCTCTTTGATCTCCACCATGCTGAAATACATGATACCTATCCCAAATGCCAGCATGGGTATCACCAGGTAGAGTACCATCACCGCCGTAAACGTCATCAATATGGCTATCAACTCGGCTTTGGCCGAAGCCTCCAGGGAGATATTCCACCCTATAAATTCGATGTAAAACCACAACAAAGTACTGCCGGTGATCGAATAAAACAAAGCACCCACAACCGTCAGTAAGGCAAAAAGCCCCAGCAGGCGCCAAAAATTGCCGGAGATCAGGGAGAGCGTTTTGGCGAAAGCCGAAAATATATTTTTATTTTCATAAAACGACACAAAGCCACTCAATAACAAAAAGGGTACAAACAACCAATACAATATAAACGGTATCCAGCCGCTAAAATGATAGGTCAATTGTATCAGCCCCGCAATGATCAACATTTTGCCATAGCTCACCAAATAGAAAGAAGCCGTGTATGGCGCGGCAGCTCTGTCGAAGTAAGTGTCCGCCTCCCTGCTCAGTTGTGCATAGACCACCACCAGGATAAGACCCAGGGTCAACACATTGATTACGGGTAGGACGGGTACACTGCTGTTGACAAAAAACTGGCTCATATTGCTTAGCGCAAAAAACAATCCCTGCGGGAATACAAACATCTCTGAAGGGGGACCCGGTGAGGTTAGAAACGACAAACTGCAAAACAGAAACGCTGAGATCAATACGACCAGTCCCACCGGCTTGAAATATTTTTTGTAGCAGAGGAATATGTCTGAAAATACTTCTCCCGACCCCTTGATCCGGTCAAATCGAACCGGCTGGTTGTAATCGGGCGGGATGCGGGTGTCGCTGATGGTCGATTCGAAACCCTGCCGGGCCAGCATCCACGGATACCAAACATAATACCCCAGTACAAAAACCAGACAGATCAAAATGAACAAAGCCCGGATGATATCGGGTGTTTCGGTAAACCGGGTGAGGTATCCTTCAATAAAACCCGCCATGATGATGACCGGCGCAATGCCGATCATGATCTTCAGCCCCCGCCGCGCCGATATTTGAAACGATTGCAGTCGGGTGAGCGTACCCGGAAATACTAGCCCCCGCCCCATTGTAAACCCGGCCGCTCCGGCAATGATGATGGCCGATATCTCCAGCGTACCATGCGTCCATATCGTCAGAAACGATTCGAGGAAAACGCCTTTTTCATAAAAAAAATATTGAAATGCCCCCACCATGATGCCATTGCTGACCAAGACCCCAGCCGTACCAACGGCATATAATGCCCCCAACACAAAAGTGAGGAAAGCCACAAAAAGATTATTGGCCGTGATGCCCAGCGACATGCCGAAGGCCCCTCGCTGCTTGTACACCGCCATGGGGTCGCCCGACTCAATGTTCTCTATCGTCATATCCACATAATCGTCGCCCAGAATGATGCGCGGAAAATCGGGCTCCATCGCCGACGATAAGGCGCCAATGGCCAATGATAAGACAAATAATAAAAACGACAGCCGGAACGCAGGCCGCGACTCGTAGATCAATTGAGGCAACTCGTGCGTCCAAAAGCCATACAGCCGACTGACCCGGTTTTTTTTACTTTTGTAAATGCTATAGAATATCTGCTGAGCCAGGTTGTTGAGGTATACCCGCACCGACCGGAAGGGGTAAAACGTACGGGAATAGGAAAGATCGTCGGTGATCTGGATAAAAAGATCATTCAATTTATCGGGGTCTTTATCTTTTTGCTCCAAAATCTTCTCAAATTCCTTCCACTTTTCTTTATTTTGCTTGATGAAACTGGTTTCACGCATAAAGAGTAAACGTTATAGGTTGCTCGGTTGTTGAAAACCCTAAAGATACAAATAACCCGCAAATGCGAACCATCGACATCACCACTACCCAAAACGTGACCATTGAGTACGAGTTGGCATCGTTGAAAGAACGGGGATCGGCTTTCCTGATCGACCTGTTGATCGTGATGGCTGGTTACATCCTGTTGGTCTCGGCCCTGACGCTGGTGGGAGGGTCGTCTGTTTTTGATTCGGGCATGTCGGTTTACCTCGTTTCATTTCTGGCGCCCACGGGATTGTTTTTGGTGTACCAACTGGTTTCGGAAGTAGTTGCCGATGGGCAGTCTTTCGGAAAAAAATCGATGGGCATCAAAGTAGTACGGCTCGACGGGCAGGAGCCCAGCCTGATAGACTACTTACTTCGGATGGTGTTTTTGATCGTCGATTACGTGTTGTCGATGGGCATCGTGGCGGCGTTGCTCATCAGCTCGACCAACAACAGCCAGCGCCTGGGCGATATGACGGCCAACACCACCGTGATACAGGTGCGGTTCGACTTTCGGTTTCGGCTCGAAGACATCCTGAAGATCAACTCATTGGATGACTACGAACCTTCCTTCCCCGAAGTGCGCCGCCTCAGCGAACAGGATATGCTTTTGGTGAAAACCATCATAACGCGCTATCAGAAGTACAGAAACGACGCCCATAGAGAAGTGATCGACGAGTTGACCGACCGGCTTTGCAACTTGCTCCAGATCACTGAAAAACCAGCAAATAAGGTGGGATTTTTGCAAACGCTGATACGCGATTACATCGTATTGACGAGATAGTTGTGCAGAACATTTAATTTTATATGTCGAGAAGAAAAAGAAAAAAAAGATTGGTACCCCAGGTAAGCCTCACCGGCATTTCCGATAAGGGAGAAGCGGTAGGGCGCAACAAGGAGGGTGAGGTGTTCTTTGTTGAACGTGCTGTGCCGGGCGATGTGGTAGACGTACTTGTATTGAACAAGAAAAAAGGCGTGTCGCAGGGCATCCCAACGGTTTACCACGAATATTCGACCGACCGGGTAGAACCGTTTTGCGGTCACTTCAGCGTGTGCGGAGGTTGCAAATGGCAACATTTGACTTACAAGGGCCAATTGGAACACAAAGAACACCTCGTCCGGAATGTACTCAAGCGTATTGCCAAGGTGGAGCCGGTGCAGTTTCTTCCCATTCTCGGTGCCCCGGAAACACAATACTATCGAAATAAATTGCAGTTCACCTTTTCCAATAAAAAATGGCTGACCAATGAGGAGTTGGCCAGCGATATGTCGAACCTCGAAGATGTATTGGGCTATCACAAAGCCGGTGCTTTCGACAAAATAATCGACATCGACCATTGTTATTTGCAAGGCGGCTTGTCGAACGAACTGCGCACCCAGGCCAAAGCCATTGCCCGGGAGCAGGGGTTGTCGTTTTACGATGTGCGTTACCATACAGGATTTATGCGCAACATCACCATCCGGACCAGCCAAAAGGGAGAGACGATGCTGATCGTCGTTTTCGGTGAACCCGAAATGGAAAAGATAACAAACTACCTGGATGCCCTGCTGGAGCGGTTTCCACAACTTACATCGATCTATTATTGCATCAACACCAAGGTCAACGATTACATCATGGACCTCGACCACCTGCTCTATGCGGGCAAGCCCTATATCGTAGAAAACCTCGGCGAGATCAACTTCCGCATCGGCCCTAAGTCGTTTTTTCAAACCAACTCCGGGCAGGCCGTACAACTGTTCGACGTGGTAAAAGACTTTGCCGGCCTTAGCGGCCAAGAAAATGTTTACGACCTTTACACCGGCATTGGCAGCATCGCTTTGTACATCGCCTCCGAATGCAGGCAGGTGGTGGGCATCGAAGAAGTGGAAGATGCCATCAAAGATGCCCACATCAATCGGGAAAGAAACGGGATCGACAACGCTATTTTTTACGTCGGCAACGTAAAAGACATTTTATCCGATGACTTTGCCAACCAACATGGCCGCCCGGACGTTGTCATAACAGATCCGCCCCGGGCCGGTATGCATCTTAGGGTGGTGAAAACGTTGTTACAACTGGAGGCTCCCAAAATTGTGTATGTGAGCTGCAACCCCGCCACCCAGGCCCGCGACCTGAGTTGGCTCAAACAAAAATACGCAGTAGCTAAAGTGCAGCCGGTGGATATGTTCCCCCATACCCACCACATCGAAAATGTCGTTCTGTTGACCCTGCTGCCGGAAGACGAATGGAACAAAGAGCAAAATGATGATGGAGCCTGAACAACAATACCTCCAACTGGAAGAAGACCTCCGGCCCTACCTCAAAATGTTGGGGCAGGCCAGCGATACCATCGTCGAACAGGAGGTGTCGTCGTATCCGGTATTTGTGATTCACCACGACGAGTTGGAGCTGGGCATTTCCCTTGTGGAAAATAAGGAGGAGGAGCTCCCCGGCTGGGCCATTAGGGCCACCACGCTGGAGGAGTTGGTGGCCCGGCAGGTGGTTCAAAATGATAAAATTTCCGATTTTAAATCCGTGTATAAACCTCCAAACGAATATATCTGTCTTTTTGTAATCCAAAAAAGTGGCGCAACATTTGTATTTTTACCCCGAAAGCTATAAGAATGGCGGCAACCGCCGCTCCCCTCTGCAATTAGGCCAAAGTAAAATTACTGCAGCACTCGCCACAACGGGAATCAACCCTTTCTGATACCTCGCTATCAAAAAGGCCGTTCTCAACCTATTAGACATAATGAACAAAAATTTTGTATGCAGCCTGAATGCCCTTTTTTGCCTACCCTGCGTCACATCCCTGTCTGGCCGCCAGGCGAGGCTCGCCTTCGTAGCTAGGGCTACGAGGCTCCGGGTGTTCCTTGGTTAGATCCCGAAAGCATTCGGGACTCTTCAGTTGCTATACAAAAAATCCATTCATAATGTCTATTGATTTTTTCGAAAATCATTGATCTCCCCCCAAGCAAATAATATACCCATGAATAGTACACCCGTTAATACAAAAGGTCGGATAAGTTCGGTAAATATGGAATTTGATGATATGTCGAACACTAAAACATACAACAAAATTCTACTTATCGAAGACAATCCCGGCGATGCCCGGCTGGTAGAAATATTGTTGGAAGAATCGGACCTGGACAACTGCCAGATAGACAACAGAACGACCCTTGCCGCCGGCCTGGAGGCCTTGAAGGAGTCGGATGGCTATACCGCCGTTCTGCTCGACCTTACCCTGCCCGATAGCAGGGGCTTTGAAACCCTGGAACTCCTTCTGGGGCAATTTCCAAATAACAATGTAATCGTACTCACCGGCTTGAACGATAAAAGCCTGGGCATAAAAGCAGTGCAGGCTGGGGCACAGGATTTTTTGGTCAAAGGTGCTTTCGATGCGGAATCCCTGTCGAAGTCGCTGCGATTTTCCATTGAGCGCAACCAGGTGTTAAAGCGACTGGAAGAAACCCAGCGCATCGCCAAAATCGGCAACTGGCAATACAATTATGACACGGCTCTGTTTTCGGCTTCCAATGAGTTGTACCGCATCTTCGGCATCAATGAAAGCAAGTCCATTATCAGTCAGGCTGAACTGACTCAGGCACATTCGCCTCTTCGCATTTTCGATGAAATACACCTCGAAGCTGCTCATTACAAAGGATTGAAAAAGGATATTCAATTTGAGTTGGCCAATGGTGAAAAGCACCATGCCTTTGTGCAGTGCAAGGTTTCCCGAAACGCGCAAAACCAGATGGTACTCAGCGGCATCATTCAGGACATTACCGAACGCAAACTCACCGAACAGGCAATGGCCAAAAGTCAGGCTCGCTACCAGGAAATTTTTAGTCGCTCCAAAGATGCGATCTACATTTGCGACTTCGATGGCAAAATGGTCGATTTCAATGAAGCGACCACTGCCATTTTCGGATATACCGCTGCCGAACTCAAAGACATGTACATCCACAGTCTTTTTCAACCCGCTGCCCGCAAGATCACTTTCCTCGATTTGCTCCAGGCAAATGATGCCGTGCAGGATTTTGAGATCGAGATCAAACAAAAATCAGGCGACTACAAATCCTGTCTGCTCACTGCCAACAAACTCGACCGGGAGGGCTTTCAAGGGTACAACTGCATCATACGAGACATCACCGAGCGCAAACAAACAGAAGCTCTCATCAAAGCCCGCGACCTGGCCCAGCAATCAGCTCAGATGAAAGAGCAGTTTATCGCCAGCATCAGCCACGAAATGCGCACCCCCATGAACGCCGTGCTGGGCATGAGCAACCTGCTGATTAAAACCCGGCTCGACGACGAACAATTCAATTACATAAGCTCCATCAAACAGTCTTCTGAAATATTGCTTGGCATCATCAACGATATTTTGGAAATATCCACCCTTCAAAATGGTAAAATTGCCTTCGAATACAAAGATTTCAACCTCTTCGAGCTGCTGCAAAATCTGTCGAACGTCATGCAGTACAAATTTACCGAAAAGGACCTCTACTTTAAGGTCGACGTAGAGGAGGGTATTCCCAAATACATCAAAGGAGATAAGCTACGCCTCAACCAGATCCTTTACAACCTGGTGGGCAACGGCGTCAAATTTACCGATGAAGGACACGTAAAGCTCCGGGTGAGCAACCTCAATGAAAACGACAGCATCGTCCAGCTCAAATTTGAAGTGGAAGATTCCGGTATCGGCATCCCGCCTAACAAGCTGGGGGCCATCTTTGAAACCTTCACCCGCATCCGGCAAAAAGACCGCGTATACGAAGGCACCGGACTGGGATTGTCGATCACCAAAAACCTCATCGAACAGCAGGGAGGGAAAATAAATGTGTCGAGTGAACTGGGAGTCGGATCGGTTTTTTCCTTCGACCTCATCTTTGAAAAAGGAGAAGCACCCAGAGAAGAAGCCGAACCTCCGGCGCTGGAAACCCAGATACTGGAAGATACAGCCTTAAACCTCCTCCTGGTGGAAGACCACAAAATGAATCAGATCGTTGCCACTAAAACACTGCAAAAACACTGGCCCGACATCAACATTACCATTGCTGATAATGGCCAGATCGCAGTTGACAAAGTCCGGGAAAATGATTATCATATCATCCTGATGGACATTCAAATGCCCGTGATGGATGGCTACGAAGCTACCCAGCAAATACGTAATAATCTTCCGGCTCATAAAGCCTGCATTCCCATACTCGCTATGACTGCCCATGCCCACATCTCCAAAGACGGAAAGTTCAAAGAATACGGCATGGACGACTTCGTACTCAAACCCTTCGAACCACAACAACTATTCAATAAAATCGCCAAATATGTACAACAACGAAACAACTCAAATGAATGACAATGACTATAAACACATCAACCTCGACTATCTCGACGTCATGTCGGATGGCGACGACGATATGAAAAAAACCATGCTCGAAATGCTTTTGGTTGAAATACCCGAAGAACTCCAAAAAATGCGTGCCTCTACCGCCGCTGCCAACTGGACGGAGCTCAGTGCCATCAGTCACAAGATGAAATCTACCCTGGCATTTGTGGGCAACAAAGCCATGACCGAGGCCAACAAAGAGTTGGAGCTTATCGCTAAAAATGAAGAAAATACCCAGAAGGCACCAGCATTGGTGGAGGTATTGGAAACCTGTTTTGTCGACGTTGTCGGTGAGCTTCAACTAGCGTTGAATGTTTTATAAGTATTGACATTTTTTCTATGTTTTTCGTTCTCTGATCGGTTCGCAAATATTGTCTCCGAATACCCCACCTTCGACAATCTCTCTTCCATTTTATTAAGGCTCGCTCGAAATTTAAATTACCGATATCTTTGACAAAATTTGCAAATAAGCGATTGGTAATGAGCGCCTGCCTGCCGGTAGGCAGGTTTTGTAAATTTTTCAAAGATCCAAAAGAGGGAATTTAATTTTTGAGCTTTACTAAAATTGTCATATAAATGTGTAATTTAGGGGCGATGGCCGTTTAGGCCAATTATTTTTTAACTCCTTTACCTCTAAATTCTCTGGCATGAAAATTTTAATCTGGATCACCCTCTTTTTTTTAACGGCAAACAGTGCTTTGACGCAAACGGCCGAAAAAGCTCCTCCAGGCGCGTACACCAGCCCTCCTTCCACCGGCACTTTTGCTGTTGATATGTGGGATGTCATCTTCGAATACGATGTGTCAACCATTACGGACCAAAATTCGCAAGCGGGTTGTGTTCATATCGGCACCGAATTCTGGACATCCGTCTGGAATAGCGATTTGATACTTCGATTCGATAACGATGGCAATTATATCGAAACGACCAATTTAACCGATAGCAATGGCGACGTTATAACAGGTGTTAGAAGCATGAGCTGGGATGGCACCAACGTATGGGCCACTAACAATACGTTTACAATTTATCAAATTGATGTATCTTCTATGTCAGCTGTCGGGTCGGTAAATGTTGTGGGATTTAGTGATAATGTCCGGTTTGCAACTTTCGATGCCAATGCTGATGGAGGCAATGGAGGCTTCTGGATTGGCAACTTCAATACCCCTGTTGCTCTTGTTGATTTAAGTGGCAACATCCTACAATCCATACCACAAACAACACATACTCTGGGCGGGATGTATGGTGCCGCCATCGATAATTCCAGCCCCGGAGGACCGTATTTGTGGGTTTTTCATCAGGCCGGAACCCCTTCCGATGCCATCATTAGCCAACTCCAACTCCCGGATGCCACTCCTACCGGTATCATCAGAGATGCCTCCGCCGACTTTCCTGGTGTCGTTGATCCACTGGCAGGCGGTATGTTCATCATTGAAGACTGGGATGGCTCCGGACAACGCATCCTGGGTGGCATACTACAGAATTCTCCAGATTTTATGGTTGGTTACGAACTTGATTTCATGTTGGGTGAAATTATTGATGTTAGTCTCTCCGCCATTGTTGACATACCTAATTCGGAGTGCGACCTGAGTGCCCAGGAAAGCATCACGGTCAGTATTACAAATACAGGTGATACGATCGTAGATAACATTCAATTGGAAATTGAGGTCAATGGAACAGTAGTTACTACAGATACATATGCCGGTTCGCTAAACCCAGGTGAAGAAGGCAATCATATGTTTACCAATATCGATTTATCTACTCCCGGCGGTTACTTTATCACCATAAAAGCAATAGCAGATGGAGATATCAACAATTCAAATGATCAACTAAACGTATTCCGGTCCAGCCGTACTTTTGGCTCCCCTCCCGTTATTGATGATTTTGATGCTTATACCGATGGCGACGTAGTGTTTACAAATTTATATAATCCGGGATCCATGGATAATAGCGTTGCGCTTTTTCAGGCCAATTCCGGCGATACTCCTTCCGACAACACCGGCCCATTAGACGATGCCGACGGCGGCGGCAGTTATATATATATGGAGTCGTCGCCACTGGAAGCCGGGGGAGTGGGTGTTTTAATAACCGACTGCCTGGACTTAAGTGGATTCGAAATAGTCAGATTGGGTTTTTCTTATCATATGTTCGGCAATGGCATTGGCTCTTTGGAAGTCGATGCTGTTACGGATAATAGTTCAACAAATTTGCTGACACTCATCGGAGAGCAGCAAACCAGTAATGCAGCAAGCTGGGAACCTGTTTTCATTGATCTAACCCAATTTGTAGATGTTGAAGATATACAAATTTTATTCAGGGGAACCGTTGGCACTGGTGGACTTCCTTTCAACTCTGATATTGCCCTCGACAACATCTCTATTGTCGGATGCACTGGTTTTTCTGATGGCTTAAGCGGAATGGTGACAGATGCCAACGACAACAATGGGGCCATCGACCTCTCCGTTAGTGGTGGTGTGTCACCTTACAGCTATGAGTGGAGCAATGGGGCTACAACCGAAGATATTACTGACCTTGCTCCTGAGATGTATTCTGTGACTGTTACAGATGATCTCGGTTGTACCGGTGAAATTAGTTTTGAAATCTTAAATACAAGCATCGAAAACGTCAACGGCTTAGAGGCGTTTTCCATCCAACCCAACCTTACGAAAGGACCTGTGAACATTATACTGGATATGGAAACTGCTTCCACCGTTTCTCTCCAGGTGTTGGATGCTACAGGCAGGGAAATTGAAAAAATTCCTGCCGGTACCGCGACCACCCAACATCGTTTTGAACTGGACTTGAGCGAAAATGCAAACGGAATGTACTTTGTCCAACTGCTGATCGATCAACAGGTGCTTACGCAAAAAATCATATTAGCAAAGTGACGAAAATTCGTCAACTTTTACGACAATACGGATCGCTTACCGCCAAAGGCCTGGCTTTCCCCACAGAATCTGTGTTAGGAAGGAAGTCCAACAACCTATGGTCTACGCGATCTTTTTGGGATAACGTATAGTACTCCAAGGTTAAATTTGTGAAAACTACCTGTCTACCGACAGGTAGAAATTTACATGCATTTGGGGCCTGTCTACCGGCCAGGCAGGTTTTATTTGTCCGAAGGACAAATAACTATGTGTCCTATTGTGCCTATGTGTTTCAGAAAAATCATCTTTAGGTGATTAAAAATGCACAAATCTTGGCTTGTTGTACTATAACTTGAATTACCTTCGCTCGTTGAATTGATAGCGTTGTGCAAATGGATTTTAGCAAATCATAAACTATGAAAGGGATCATACTCGCCGGAGGACTTGGTACCCGGCTCTACCCACTAACCCTTGCCGTCAGCAAACAGTTGATGCCGGTGTACGACAAACCCATGATCTACTACCCCCTGTCGATCCTGATGAATGCCGGCATCCGCGAAATACTGGTCATCTCCACTCCTACCGACTTACCCAATTTCGAAAAACTGCTGGGCGACGGCAGCGAAATCGGTTGCTCTTTTTCCTACAAAGTCCAACACGTTCCCAATGGTTTGGCGCAAGCCTTTTGTACTGGGAGAGGATTTCATTGGGTCGGATGGCGCCGCCCTCATCCTGGGCGACAATATTTTTTACGGCAACGGCCTCAAAGAACTCCTCCAGGAAAGTGCCGATCCCAGCGGAGGGGTCGTATTTGCCTATCAGGTGGCCGACCCGGAGCGGTATGGGGTGGTGGAGTTTGACGAAAATTTCAAAGCTCTTTCTATTGAAGAAAAACCCGCCAAGCCCAAATCCAATTTCGCTGTGCCGGGCTTGTATTTTTACGACAACCGGGTGGTCGACATTGCCAAAAACCTCCAGCCCAGCGCACGCGGTGAATATGAGATCACCGACATCAATAAGCACTATCTGGCTATGGGCGAATTGCAGGTAGGCGTACTCGGCAGGGGCATCGCATGGCTCGACACCGGCACCCATAAATCGCTGATCCAGGCCGGACAATTCATCGAAGTGATCGAAGAACGGCAGGGACTCAAGATCGGATGCATCGAAGAAATAGCCTGGAACATGGGCTTCATCGACGATGAACAACTGGAACGGCTGGGGCAAAAGTACATTAAGAGTGGCTATGGGGAGTACTTATTGCGGTTGCTTTCGGTATAGGAAATTTATTTGGATAGAGTATGCTGCGGAGGGTGGACGCCATAGGACCGGTAAATTGTTCTTTGATTGATCAAGAACTCCCTATTTAGGTGAAGTGTGTTTATGGTAGCTCGGCCTTTAGGCGTTTTCTCAGTTGTTTGGCAGAAAGTTTTTTAGCCATTGGGGAGCGGCTTGATTTTGTAGGATCGAATCACTTCCGGTAAGGAGATGTTATTTATGTCCGCTAACTTAGAAAGCAACTTAAGTCTGCGAAGCTCATATTGTTCAAAAGTTTCGGTTAAACCTAATAATTCCTGATATTGTTCTTCTGTGAGGGTATGGGTGTCTCTGCGAGCAATCAAATAGTCCAGTCGCATTTTTTTTACTTGTGGGAAAGGTGCGTTTATTTTTTTTATTAGCTCTTTTTCCTTAGACGTCATGCCCTCAGGCAACATTTTAGATCGAAGCTGTTGGATTTTTTTTAGCAGTTCTTCAAAATCCTTTAGATCGAGTTGCTGTACATTTTTTAATAGTTCATTAACTGTCATTCGTATTTTTTTACAAAATAATAGAAATTTATCAAAATCAAAAGTTTTAGGCTTGTTCAAAAAGTAATTTCCCGCCTTATTTTGAAAATAACGTGCAAATATGCTAATCCGATAGTTGTAGGTGGTGAGTGCCTGCCTACCGGTAAGCAGATTTTGTAAGTTTTTCAAAGATCCAAAACAGGGAATTTACCTGCCAGCCGACAGGCTGGATTTTTTAGCTTTACTTATCAGAGAAATCCCGCATACCAATGGTAAAAAAAATCCGACGACTATTGTTTCAAGCGCTATTGCTGATATTGGTGGTGCTGGTGTGTGCCTTCACCTTCAACACCATTCGGTTCAGCTCCAGGCAATTGCCGGTAGAGCCGGTAGCCAACCGGGCCATTCCCGATGCGGTATGTGAACGGTTGTCGGACGTTACCCGCATTCCCACCGTTAGCTACGAAACCCACATCGACACAGCAGCCTTCGTTGCATTTAAAAATTATTTGGCGGAAGCTTATCCACTTGTAGACTCTTTGTTGGAAAAAGAAGTCATCAACGAATACAGCCTGGTTTATAAATGGCCGGGGTCGCGGCCCAAATTGACACCCATCTTGCTATTGGGACATATTGACGTTGTACCGGTAGAAGGAGAAAGTCTTTCACGTTGGACCGTGCCACCTTACAGTGGAGCTATCCAGGATGGGTATATATGGGGGCGGGGCACCCTCGACGATAAGGTGAATATTGTGGGAATGCTCGAAGCTGTAACACTATTGTTGGAAGAGGACTACCTCCCGGAGCGAACCGTTTATTTTGCCTTCGGGCACGATGAAGAGGTAGGGGGGCTCAACGGCGCCAAAGCCATCGCCAGCCATTTCAAAAATCAGGGTCTCCAGTTTGAATTTGCTTTGGATGAGGGTATGGTCGTACTGGAAAATGCGCTGCCCGGGCTGGCTCGTCCGGCTACGTTGATCGGCGTTGCGGAGAAGGGGTATGTCAGTATGACGTTGACCGTTCAGTTGGAAAATGGTGGTCACTCCTCTATGCCCCCTCCTCAAACGGCGATTGGGCTGCTGGCCGATGCCATCAATAAGCTGGCGCAAAATCCTTTCCCCGCAACCATTAGTGGCCCCACCGAACTATTGTTCGATCACGTAGGGCCTGAGCTGTCATTGCCTTATAAAGTGGTGTTTGCCAACACCTGGTTTTTTGAAGACATATTGTTAAGTCAGCTTTCTAAAATGCCCTCCGCCAACGCCACCGTGCGCACCACCATGGCTCCCACCATCCTCCGCGCCGGCCTCAAAGACAATGTGATGCCTTCCACCGCCAGCGCAACGATCAACTTCCGCATCGCACCCGGCGAAACGACAGAGTCGGTCAAAGATCATTTGGAGAAAGTCATAGCCGACAACCGCATACGGATAACTCCAGGCGAGGCCGCTTTTTCGAGCAATCCTTCCAGCATATCCTCCATCGAATCATTTGGCTTCAAAGCCGTACAGAAAACGGCGCAACAATTGTTTCCCGAAGGGGTGATAGCCCCCACTTTGGTAATAGCTGCCACCGATAGCCGCCACTACGAGTCAGTGGCCACCGACATCTATCGCTTTATGCCCTGGCGAACTACTCACGACGATCTCAAACGCATCCACGGCATAGACGAACGCATCGGGGTAGAAGACTACAAACGGCTCATCCATTTTTATTACCAATTGATTCAAAACGCTTGCTTTTGATCCGTTAATCCGCTCAATCTACTGTTTTTTGCATAGATTGAGCGGATTATAGGTTGCATAATCCGCTCAATCTACGTAAATTTACATGGATTAAGCAGATTATATGAATAATTTTGTAGTAGGCAGACATAAACAGATTCAGGAATTAAAGGCCGCACTTGATAGCCCTAAGCCTGAAATGGTGGCGTTGGTGGGCCGCCGAAGAGTGGGAAAAACCTATCTCGTTAGGTCCTTCTTTGGTAAAAAGATCAATTTTGAGTTGACTGGCCTTCAAAATGGAAATAAAAGGGATCAATTACAACATTTTATTTACGAGCTAGGTGATTATTTTCCCGCTTTTCAGGACAAAGAGCGTCCAAAATCCTGGACAGATGCCTTTCGCGAACTGATAAAGGCATTATCATCGTTGAATCAAAAGGAAAAGTTGGTCGTATTTCTCGATGAACTGCCCTGGCTTGCCTCCAAACGATCTGGTTTTATTACAGGTTTGGGTTATTTTTGGAATAGCTGGGCTTCCAGAAATAATATCGTACTTGTGGTATGTGGATCGGCAGCTTCCTGGATGATAAAAAAAATAATCAACGACAAGGGCGGGCTACACAATCGGGTTACACGGTTATTGTATCTCTATCCCTTCACTCTTGCTGAAACGGAGGAATATTGCAGGCGACAAAACATCAAGCTGAATCGCTACCAGCTTTTGCAAATTTATATGACAATGGGAGGCATTCCCATGTATCTCGACCAATTAAAACCAGGTAGATCGGCTGTTCAGAATATTCAGGAAGTTTGCTTTGATTCCTCTGGATATCTACGCAATGAATTTGAGCGATTATACGCCTCCTTATTTAATAATTATAAAAATCACATCTCTGTGATTAGAGCAATGGCGTCGCGGAGAATAGGACTAACCCGGCAGGAAATCATCAAACAAACCGAGCTTTCAAACGGGGGGAGCCTCACCGAAATATTGGACGAGTTGGAAAAGTCGGGATTTATCCTGGCTTACAGCGGTTATGGAAAGAAAGTGAAAGAAGTACTGTTTCGGGTATCGGACTTTTACTCCTTGTTTTATCTTACTTTTATTGAGCCGCTTGGCAAAGGTAGTCAGGTTGACTTTACAGCATTGAGCGACCTGCCAAAATGGAAAGCCTGGAGTGGATATTCATTTGAGAATATTTGCCTGACCCATGTAAATCAAATCAGAAAAGCCCTCAGCATTGCAGGGGTGGCGTCTTCCGTTTCCTCCTTTATTGCAGCACCAAAGGATGGGCTAAAAGGCGCTCAAATAGACCTCATCATCGACAGAAATGACCAAACCATCAACATTTGTGAAATCAAATTCAGTGTGGCCGCCTATCAAGTCTCCAAAAAAGATGTGGACAACATCTCAAATAAAAAACAGGTATTTCGCTACCACACCAAAACCAAAAAACACTTGTTCACCACATTCATTACCACAATGGGGGTAATTGAAAACGCCCATAAAATAAATCACGTAGATCAGGTGGTGACGATGGACGATCTGTTTGAACCCTGACATCGTTCAATCGCTCTCCATCAGCGCAGGCATTTCTACGGCCACCACCGTCCTCATTCCCAACACTTCTTCTACAAAAGCGTAGGTAGCCTCTCGTACGGCTCTTAGATCCTTCGACCAATGCCTCGAACAAAGCCCATGTGCTTTCGTGGTGGGCAAGGCCACGGCTCTTTTAAGATGGGGCGGCGTACCCAATTGGTCGTACATCTCCAGCATGCGTGGCACCGACACCACCTCATCCTGATGGTCGTCATCTTCGTAGTAGTAGGCCATGAAAAAGGGTTGTTTGATTTTCCGAAAGGTGGACTCCTGCATGGTGGCATTGATCAGCGACTTCAGCCGCACAATGGCCTTCATCTGGTACCGCGTGGTCCAGTATTGTTGTACTCCGGCGTCGCCATCGAACTGGTGGTACTCGCTGCCGGTTACCAGGTGGGCCAGTTGAAGCCCCCAGGGCCAGGTCAGGAGAAAGGAGTTGGGGTCGTACAGGTCGATATTGGGAGAGTAGTTGATCAGGGCGTGAATGTCGGGATTGCCCGAAGCGATGTACAGCGCCAGCGTACTGCCCGTAGAGCAGGACATTAGGATGACTTTTTCGCCAATCAGCTGCCCTATGGCTACGGCCTCTTTCGCTGATTCTAACATTGCAGTTACATCGATGCCCGACATGCCTTCCTCCCCCTCCAAGCCGTGACCGTGCAGCCGCGAAAGGTACATATTGCAGCCGTAACGTTGGGCAAATTCGCGGTGGATGGGATCGCCCTCTCCCTGGCTGGCCGACCATCCGTGGAGGTATACGACACTGTATTCGGTTTTGGCTTTTCGGCCGGGATCGGCCCAAACGATGCGAGCCTGGTTGTCGGGCTTTATACGGGGGTTGGCCTGTTCGCCTTGGTCGATCTCTTGTTCAAGGGTTTGTAAATATGTTGTTGTAATCGGGAGGGTTGGGTCGAGCGATAGCGACTTTGGCCTCGGTCCCAGGAGGTAAATTACGGCCAGCAGGCCGACGAATAGTGCTGTTCTTTTTAGCCATTTCATAGAGGTGTCATTTTGATACTACAACGAAATCAGTGGCAAGATAGAATGGTTTTTTGAATTGAGATTGGATTTTTTGTTCTAAAACAAAACAAATGCTTGATTTAAAATAGAACAAACCCTATATTTGCATCATCTGGCAAAGAAAACGATCATTTGATGGAATCAAACCTGTCGCAAAAACAACTGGGACGAAGATTGGCCGAACTAAGGCAATTTAAGGGCATGTCGCAACAAGAACTGGCTCAACAGATCGGTATTTCCCGCTCATCATTAGCGCAAATCGAATTGGGAAACCGAAACCTCCATGTGCAAGAACTTCAAAGGCTTGCCCATCTGCTTGGATTTTCCCTCGATCAGTTTTTATCATCCAACTACAGCCTGAAAGAAACACTAAGCCTAAAGGCAGAAAAAAAAGACGAAAAAAGGGAAATGAGAATTTCCACTCCGACTTTAAAGGTTGATAAATTTGTAAATATATTGTTGTATGTACTCGAAAAATGCGCTGGAAAACCCAACGTAGGTGAAACGCTTTTATACAAACTCCTTTATTTTTCCGATTTCAACTATTATGAACTGTATGAAGAACACCTCACCGGTGCAACATACCATAAATTGCCGTTTGGTCCAGTACCTCAAAACCTTCATCACATAATAGATCAAATGATCCGGGAGGGGAAATTAAAAAGACTAAAAACAAAATATCACGACTACTTACAAACCCGATATATTCCACTCCTCAAAGCCGATTTGAGCCAACTCAAAGCCAGCGAAAAAGTCGTCATTGATCGGGTAATCGAACAATTTTCAGACTGGTCCGCCAAAGCCATAAGCGGTTATTCTCACAAAGACATTCCCTGGCAGGTTACAAACGATGGGGAAGAAATAGATTACGAATTAGCGCTCTACAGAGAGATGCCTTACTCCGTCAGAAATTATGAAGAAAACAACCAAAATGACCAATGATTTTTGAAGAACTCCATGAATTCAAGAGAGATGTAAAAACCCTTCTGAAAAAATACCGGAGCCTCAACGAGGATATCGAAATTATTCGCAAAATCCTTAATACCCTCCCAGAAGCAAGACCTCCCTTCAGCTTTAGAATTGAAAACCTGGGCATTCAAACTTGCATCGTAAAGATCAAAAAAATGGCTTGCAAATCACTTAAGGGAAAGGGCGTAAATTCCGGCCTGAGACTCATCTATGCGTACTTCGAAAAAATAGAGGAGAAGCGGGAGGACGAAATAGTCGTGGCAGAAGCAAAGGAGGAAAAAATTATTTTTGTGGAAATCTATCACAAAAAGGACAAAGCAAATGAAGACAGAAAGCGAATACTCAAGTATTTTGATTAAAAAAACATTTACCTCCCCACAATCCCCACGCGCCCCATCCACCCGCTGATGCTTTCCCGTTTTATCGCCGCCGCCATCAACCCTGGAAACCGATCGGGCGTACAGGCAAATGCCGGGATGTCGAGGGCTGCCAGTTGTGCCACCATTTCCGGGTCGTAGGCTGGGGCTCCATCGTCGCTCAATGCCAACAAGCAGATCATCTGCGCTCCCGAAGATTTTATCCGGGCTGCCCGCCGGATCAAAGCCTCTTCGCTGCCCCCCTCAAACAAATCGCTGATCAAAACCAATATCGTATCCAGCGGGTTTCTGACCAGCCTTTCGGCATAAGCCAACGCCTGGCCAATGTCGGTACCTCCCCCCAATTGGACGTTGAACAACAAATCTACCGGGTCCTGTAATTCTTCTGTTAGGTCGACCACCGCTGTATCGAAAACCACCAGGTGCGTTTTCAGGCTGCGCAGCGAAGCCATGATGGCCCCAAAAATGCTGGAGTACACCACCGAAGGCCCCATCGAGCCGCTTTGGTCGATCAGCAGGATCACCTCGCGCAGGGCCTGCCCTTTTCTGCCAAAGCCCCAAAGCTGTTCGGGAATGATCGTGTTGAGGTCTTTCTGATAATGCTTTAGATTGGCGCGGATGGTCCGGTGCCAGTCGATTTCGTTGTGGCGGGGCCGACGGTTGCGCATTGCCCTGCTGATGCTCCCTTCTATGGCCTGGCGCATGGGATTGCGGAGTTTTTTTTCCAGTTCGCGCACCACTTTTGCCACCACTTCCCGGGCCGTTTTGCGGGTTTTGGAAGGCATCACTTTTTGCAAATTCAAAATGGTGGCCACCAACTGGACATCCACTTCAATAGCTTCCAGCATTTCCGGCTCCAGTAACAACTGTTTCAATCCCAGCCGGTCGAGGGCATCTTTCTGCATGACCTGCACCACCGAAGCGGGGAAGTATTTTCGGATGTCGCCCAGCCACCGGTTGACGTTGGGTGAAGAGGCCCCCAGGCTGCCCTTGCGGTCGGAATCGTACAGGGCATCGAGCACCTCGTCCATCCCCCCTTCATCCCCCGACAAACCATGCTCGCCGGAAGGATCGGATTTGCTGCCGAGTAGTAGTCGCCATTTGCGGAGATGTTCATCCATGCTTTAAAGGTACGGTTTTTCAACAAACCTGAAAGTGGCTCAGTGCGTGACAACTCTATCTGGCGTCTGTCTCGCCCCAGGCGGGGCCCATCCCGCTCCAGGCATGAAGTAGACAGGCCTGTCCTGCCACCGTGCCTTTCGGCAAAGAAGAAGTCATTACCAAGTATAGGTTTGTATTTCTGTGGATCAATCATTGACAAAAGTTAGCAGAGCCTTCTAAACCACAAAATGTCAAATAAACGACAAAAAACACATGACATAAAACACGTATGTTTTTTTTTTATTTTTTATACATTTGCAGCTCAAGAGTATCTTTTACTAACCAAAAACCATACGCTATGAAGGTTCTAATTGTTTAAACAGTCGCTGACTCGCAGCGCTGATTTTCCAACTTAACTTTTCTTCTTTCAAGAGAACTGCCACTGAGCAGCATGACTTTGTAGTCATGTTGTTATAATCTGCTACCTACTTTCGAGAGGTAATGTGGGATCAGAGTTTGTGATCGAAAAACAGAGTATTTGCAGTGAGTAAAAACGATTTGCATGTAGCGGGCTGATTCTCCCCTTTAGGGGCTGGGGGCGGCCTGGGATCGGAATGTCTATCCGGGAAGGATGGGCCTTTTTCTAGTACGTAAAAACAACTTTTTAATAACCAAAAATTCGAATTATGAAAAAATCATTCTTGCAAAACTGGCTTGTACTTTTATGTTTTGTAACAACATGTTTGCTTCTAAGCAAAGTCAATGCTCAATCCCAATGGAGCAGCACCTCCTCCGGACTTTGGACCGGCAACCGGGTATCATTGGATGGTGGCGGACAAATACCCGATGATCAGCGTATGAGCATCACGACCACCAACGACCGGTTTGGGTTGTATATTAAAAACAGCACGGATGCTTCCTCTGTGACGACGCCTGTTCCCTGGTGGCTTTGCCTGCCGGAAGGAGAGAGCGGAGTGGGCACTATTTATGGAATCTACGCATCTGTGCCATATCCCTTTGGAGGTGGACAGTATGCTGGATACTTCGACGGAGGAGTTGGAATATGCGGAGGATTGGAAATTAACAACGGCGTGACACCAGCCAGGTGGTTTGTATCCAGCTTCGACGGCGATTCTGACCACTTAAAGTTTTGGGAGAGTGGTGTATCAGCACTTTCTGCTACATTCAATTTGTCATCCGCCCCGTCTACAGAAAGCGCATATGCCTATATCACAGTTGAAGATGGCAACAATCGGGCTTTTGAAGTCAAAGAAGGCAATCCAATGGGGCCTTCCGGAGCCCCCCAATTCTACGTCCAGGGTAATGGGGAAGCAGTCAGCCACCACAGTATGACTGTTTACAATGGCCAGAACAATCATCCTATAAAAATGATATCCAGTGCCAGTGGCACCGAAAAGTTTTATGTAAGAGACGATGGGGCTGTACACAGCAAAGCCGGCGTGACAGTGGTAACTGAGAACGCTGCTAATATTTGGCAGCCCCTGTTGGTACAGGACGGAGCGAGTGGAGAAGATTTGTTTTATGTAGCCAACAATGGACAGATAAGCACCAAAGGCGGGCTGCGGGTGCTGGATGCCAACGACGACGTACAGTTTAAAATATCAGATGAAGGGTACATGACGGCGCGGGAGGTGAAGGTGACCCTAAAGCCGATCCCAGACTATGTTTTTGAGCCGGACTATGACTTGTTGACGCTCGATGAATTAGAGACATACATTGCCAAAAATAAACACCTCCCTAATATCCCTTCTGCAAAAGAGATAGAAAAAAACGGCATCGGATTGGGAGACCTTCAGGTTCGGGAACTGGAAAAAATCGAAGAATTAACGCTTTACATTTTGCAATTAAACAAACGACTGGAAGCACTTGAAAAGGAGAATGAAGAACTGAAAAAGCTCATTACAAAATAGCTATTTAGGACAACTCATTTTACTAATCCTTAAATTGTTGCAAATGAAAAAATTATTGTTATTCCTATTATCATTATCAACTTTGAGCAGTGTATCCACCCAGCCTCCACCCGATTTCAGTATTGTCTCCAGCAATACTTGTAGTTTCCCGGATGACCCACTGTGGCAGGACTGCGACAATACTCCCTGGACCATTGCCAATGGTACGCCTCAGATTATTCCAACTGTAAAGCCCTTTTTTCATCTTATAGCCACACGGGGATTGACCTTTTGCCTGGACGAAAATGGCAATGAAGTACCCGGCACCCGATCAACCGGCCCGGAAAGCGAGGGGGTGATATTTTTGCACGACTTTAAGAAGGGTAAAGGCTATCTGTTGACGGGAGAGATGCGCGTCAAGAACTTCCCGGATAACATCGCCATTATCCTGGCCAACGGGTTAGACACCAATGTAGAAAACAACGGCAGTGGGCCAGTTGCTCCGCCCTGTGACAATCCTCCCCCTGGCGTTGACTCCAGGAGTTTTGATCCCATACCGATAGGTTCGGATTATCATGTGATTTTTGAAAAAGGGACCGCTTCTGGTAGTTTTCAAACACTTGGAGATACCCTGGTTCCGTTTTACGCTTGCTTTAAACCCAAAGAAGATTACTCCCAGATCTGGTTTCGGATACAAGACAATGACATACAACTCGAAACCAATGCCACGAATATCGAGGATGCTGCTTATTGGGACTTTGGAGAACTTATTCTGGAAACTTTTGAGGATAATGAAACTATTATTACTTATAACCGGACAGAAGACCACTACGGAAATGCACCCTATTTTTCACACCGAATGCTGCCGCCCGTCACAGTGGCCCAGGAAATTGTTCTGGAACCGCAGGCACCGTTTGGCATTAATGTGATCGAAAATGACGAACCGGTCACTTTGGTCGGATGGGACGAGGTGAGAATTACAGCCATCGACACTGCATTCGAATTTACGATGGAGCCTTTCCTGGATCCCAACGTTGACGAGCGGTTTGTCATGAAAGTGACCAACGACCCTGAAGAGTTTTATTCCTATAATGATTGCGACAACTACTTTTCCGCACCACAGATGAAGATTATGAATGAAGCGGATTTTGTAGGCGGTTTTTGGTATGATAGCCTTAGTAATCTTCGTTTTGGAAATGAAATAGCTTCTTATGATAGCATTTCTTATGTTTATAATGACAATTGCCAACGCTGTTTGGTGGTTCCGGCAGTCTTTATCCCATTGTCAGACCTTCCCTACTATGGCGTGTGGGAACCCTGGGTAGTGGGGTATCCCAAAGAACTCAACGCCTGCGAATATCACCTAATCGTCGAAACGACTACGTTTGCGTTATTGCATGAAGAAGAAGGCGCAATTTGTGTGAAAGATTCTCTCCATATGCTTTATGGCGAAGAAGGCGATGTTTTACCGGGTAACGCATCCGGCGGTAATCATCAAACTGTATCTGTTAGCGTCGAGTTGACCAACTGTACAGGCAAAAAGAATTTTGATATGAATGTTCTGCTTGACTGGAATGGACGTGAAGCATCATCTATTCCTGATGATTCGTTTTTTAAAAAAAGGTGGAACGAACGAGGTAGTGAAATTAATCAACCTAGCTTCACCAATGAAGTAGATTTCGAAAGAGAACTATCTTCGTTCGACTTTGGGCCTCCAATTGTAGCGCCTGGTATCAGCCAAAAAGTTGAGGAAGTGTTGAAAACAACAGCAGGAGGGATGGTCGCCGGAAAAGACATTGTCGGTACCGAAGTGGGAAAAGAATATCAGATGAACATCCGTCCAAACCCCACACGGTCAAAACTAAGCGTAAGGGTAAAATCCGAAGAGCCATCCACTTTCGCAACCATTGGTATTTACTCGATAACCGGAGAAAAAATCATTGACCTGGGACAACAATATTTGTCCAATGGGACGGTTATTGAAGTCAACCTAACTGGTTATTCTATATCTCCGGGAGTTTACCTCTGCAAAGTAAAAACACCATATGATATTTTTTCGGAAAAATTCATTGTTTACTGACCGCATTTTTTATACAACATTCATTTGGCTTGTTGCTACAGTGGCCATTCCCTGTTATTTGTCGGCCCAGGAAGTTTGTGATAATGGAACCGACGACGACAGCGATGGGTTGGTCGACCTCAACGACGGGGATTGCCACTGCGGCAATGTGCTTAATTTGGCCCCCAATTTTTCGTTTGAAGATACTCTATGTTGCCCATCCGGTTATGCGGAAATGCATTGTGTGGAGGCCTGGATGCAGGCTTCCGTGGGAGGAACATCCGATTTTCTTCACTTTTGCAGCAATATTTTTTTGGAAGAATCTCCCCTGCCTCCTCTGCCTCTTGTTTGTGGAGAAGGCTTTACAGGATTTCTTGATGGTGGGCGCATTAATTCTTCATATAAAGAATATGTGGGGACCTGTCTTGAACAGTTAATGATTAAGGATACAAATTACATACTTGAATTTTATTTGGGGTTTGGGTTGAAAACTGACAAAAGCTATTCTAGTTCTTCTCCCTTTGAAATATGTATATATGGTAACAGTAATTGTACTGCTCTGCCTTTTGAAGGAAGAAATTGTCCTTTGCTAAGTGCAACACCAGGATGGGAGTTACTTGGGTGTCAAATGGTAGAAGGTACTTATGAATGGATACAAGTTTTTTTAGAAAGCGTGTCGAACAAAGCAATTGAAGCCATTGCCATTGGGCCCAATTGCGATGAGGTTTTATACAATGGCGACGAAAATTATTACTACTTAGACGGTCTGGCGCTTTATAAAAATACCACCCCGCCCATCATAATTTTACAGAGCGGCTTACCTTGTTTGGGAAATGTGATACTTGCGATTCCGCCTTATCCAAATTCAAACTATCAGTGGTTTCTGGATGGGGTTGCTATTGAAGGTGCCACGCAAAATACTTACGAAGTGCCGGAGGGGGGTGAGGCAGAAGGTCGTTATGAAGTAATGATTACAAACAGCGAGGGGTGTCACATCACATCTTGCTTCCCTTATATCATCAATGGCTACCCCATAGCAGACCTGGATTCGACAGCAGTGCTCTGCTCCACCCAGCCCCTCACCCTGGGCGAAAACAACGAAGGCACCCACTTCCAGTGGAGTACCGGTGAAACCACCCCCACCATCACCCCATCCGAGCCGGGGGTATATACCGTCACCGTAACCAACGAATGCGGGGAAGCCACCGACGAGATCACTGTACTCGGCGAAGGCGAGGTGTCTTCCTGCACCTTTGCCACCCCCAACGCCTTCACTCCCGATGCCGACGGCATCAACGACAGTTTTGGCCCCCTGACGCTTTGCTGCCTGAAAAATTACGACTTCCAGGTGTTTTCCCGCTGGGGCAAACGCGTCTTTCAAAGCAATACCCTGCAACACCGCTGGGACGGCACCTTCAACGGCCAGCCCCTGCCACCGGATACCTACGTCTGGAAAGTAGTGTATGAAGTGGTGCTCGAAGGCCAGGAAGAGATCATTACCAAGTCTGGTAGTGTATTGTTAATACGGTGATTTTTCGCCTACAAGCCACAGCGGGTGTAACTTATCAACTACCTCTCCCGAAGGTGGAACACGGAGTTTAAGGAGTGTTTGCGTTTCATTGAGAATACGTGACAAAACCAGCCCCGCTTCTAGCAGGAGGTTCACACGACTTCCTCCCGATAGGTTTACCTGCCGACAGGCATGGCATGGTAGGCAGGGAGAAAATCTTTGTGCCCGCCTGTCTACCGCCAGGTAGATATGTCACGCACTCATTTCATAAGGTGAAAAAATCTCCTTACCTTTCGGAAAAAACAAACCGTTTCTAACAAACATACTTCAATGAGACCTCTTCGATTAATACTTGCTGCTTGGTTCCTGGTGATGCTTTTCTGCCAATGTAGAACCGACCGACAAGAACCACACGCAACCACCAACACCGCATCCCCAACCGACCACTTCGCCGCCAACCGGCCCCACAACCCCTGGGTGTTCCGCTCCATACTCGATGCACGCCCCCGCATCATAACAATAGCCTTACACAAGGACCTCTGGGCCGCCTACCACACCCAGGAAGGCGCCCTCTACAAAGTGTGGAAAGGCTTTGTCAATTTCGACGGGGCCGTGTACACCACCCTCCACGGCCCCCAACCCACCTCCCTGGGCAATGCCTGGTTTATCAACCAACACCCCAGGCCCTGGCGGGTGATCCGCAACGGACAGGAGCTAACGCCCACCGTCCAATACAAAGGCCACCGCTTCGTCGACGGGGAGGTATCCCTCAACTACGAACTCCAACTCCCCGACAACACCCGCATCCACATCGCCGAACAACCCGAATACGTCTCCACCGACGGCGGCCTCACCGGTTTCCAGCGCATCTTCACCACCACCAACGTCCCCGAAGGTGTCCAGGTCGCTTTACACACCAACATCGGGTCGGTTGCCAACAAAGAGCGGATCGAGACGGACGGAAATTGGACCACCACCTCCACCTCCGAAATGACATTTGGCAGCCTCAGCGGCGTAGCCGTCGACGGAAGTCTTACCCTCAACAACAATACTTCTACAACACTGACCACCACCTTCGTGAAATCTCCCATGATCGAAAACCCCAACAAAATGAACGAAACCGGCGAAGACGAAGAACTGCCCGAAGGCTTCCGACTCATCGCCCAAAACGACTGCAAATCCTGCCACAATACCTTCAAAAAAACCATCGGGCCGGCCTATGAAGAAGTCGCCCGCAAATACCGCACAACGGAAGACAACATCGCCACCCTCACCCAAAAAGTCATCAACGGTGGCGCCGGCATTTGGGGCTCCCAAATAATGAACGCCCACCCCGACGTGCCCGAGTCCGACATCCGCCAAATGATCACCTACATCCTTTCGCTCGACGCCGAAGAGGAACAACAACAACCGGAGGAAGCTCCCACAGCCCGCTTTGCACCCGAAGACTACCAGGAAGCCGCCTTCTCTCCCGACCACGCCGATTTTTTCCCCGGCCTCATCACCCAGGTTTTCAACAATTGTAAAGGCATCAAATCCGTCAAAGAGGTCGACAAAATGCGCAATCCCTCCCACTACGGGATCTGGCCACAGATCCATTCCGACGGCTCGGATATGTACGGCCTCGAATCCGATTTCGCAATGGAAATAACAGGATATTTACAAATTCCCCAGGACGGAGCCTACACCTTCCGCCTCGTCAGCGACGACGGCTCCTACCTCTCCATCAACGGAAAAGAAGTGGTCGACAACGACGGACATCATGGCGCCGAGGCAGTGGACGGCGAAGTCGCCCTCAAAGCAGGATTCCATCCCTTCCGGGTCAGCTTTTTCCAGGGGGTGGGGGGCAAATACCTCTCCCTCCAATGGAAGCCCGAAGGGGCCAAAAAGTTCACTCCCATCCCAACAATACGCTTACATCACCTGCCCGGCGACCGCCTCCAAACCGAAGCAGCCCCCCTCCCCATGACCGCCGAACGCAAAATACCCGGCGACCGGTTTCCACTCCAGGATGTACACCCGGCCTACGACTTGTCGCAGGCACGGCCCGACGATTTTCTGCCCAAAGTAGGCGGAATGGATTTTATGTCGGACGGCCGCCTGGTGATCAGCACCTGGGATCCCGCAGGTTCCGTGTTCCTACTGGATGGCGTTGAAACCGGCGACCTCTCCAAAATAACGGTCAAGACCATTGCCAAAGGATTGGCCGAACCGCTGGGCTTGCAAGTGGTCGACGACGAGATCTACGTTTTGCAAAAGCAGGAACTCACCAAACTCATCGACCACAATGGCGACGACATCGCCGACGAATACCACACGCTTAGCAACGACTGGGACGTATCAGCCAACTTCCACGAATTTTGCTTCGGGCTGGCCTACAAAGACGATCACTTCTACGCCACCCTGGCCACCGCCATCAATCCCGGCGGCGCCAGCACCCAACCGCAAATACCCGACCGCGGCAAAGTGGTCAAAATTTCCCGAAAGGATGGCGCCACCGAATTTGTAGCTCATGGTCTGCGCACACCCAACGGCATCGGCCTGGGCATCGACAACGAAGTCTTTGTCGCCGACAATCAGGGCGACTGGCTGCCTGCCAGCAAAATAGTACATATCAAAAAAGACGCCTGGTACGGCTCCCGCTCCGTCGACTTTGAAGGCACTGCCAACCTCACCGAAACACCGCCCTTGGTATGGCTGCCGCAAGACGAGATCGGCAACTCCCCCTCCACACCACTGGCCCTCAACGACGGCCCCTACAAAGGCCAGATGATACACAGCGAGGTGACCCACGGGGGTGTAAAACGGGTATTTGTCGAACACATTAACGGTCAATACCAGGGCTGCGTATTCCGCTTTATCCAGGGCCTCGAAGCCGGCATCAACCGCATGTGTTGGGGCCCCGACAGCGCTTTGTACGTGGGGGGAATCGGCAGCACCGGCAACTGGCTGCAAAACGGCAAAGAATGGTACGGCCTCCAACGGTTGAAGTACAACGGCGAGCCCGTCATGGAAATGTTGGCGGTACGCGCCAAAACCAACGGCATAGAGATCGAATTTACCCAACCACTACGCTCCGGCGAAGGCTGGCAGAAGGAAGACTACGACGTTCAACAATGGTATTACAAACCGACCGAAAATTACGGTGGCCCCAAAATGGACCTCCAATCCCTGCCCATCCTTTCGGTAAATGTATCGGAAGATCGCCGGAAAGTGTTTCTCCAACTTGGTGGAATGAAAGCCGGGCATGTGGTGTACCTGCGCTTGCAAAAACCATTCGTCAGCGCAACGGACCTCCAACTATGGTCGACCGAAGCCTGGTACACCATGAACCAGATTCCTGCCAACCTCCCCGGAATTAGAACCACCGCTCCGCCGCCCACTCCCAACAACACGTTGACGGAATCGGAAAAAACGGCCGGATATAAACTACTGTTCGACGGAAAAACACTCACCGGCTGGCGCAACTACAAAAAGCAAACCATCGGTACCAGTTGGATCGTCGACAATGGAGCCATCCACCTCAACGCCATCCCCCGCGACGACGGTACCTGGCAGGTGGCCGATGGCGGCGACATCATCACCGACCAAGCCTACGAAAACTATATCTTGGAACTAGAATGGAAGATCAGCGATTGTGGCAACAGCGGCATCATCTACAACGTGGTGGAGTCGGACGACTACGACTTCGTATGGCAAACGGGCCCCGAAATGCAGGTGCTCGACAATAGTTGCCATCCCGACACCCGCTACGAAACCCACCGCGCCGGCGATCTCTACGATATGATCGCCTGCCGCTACGTCACCGTCAACCCCGCCGGAGAATGGAACCAGGTGCGCATCGTCAACAACAAAGGCCACGTCGAACATTGGCTCAACGGCTACAAAGTCGTCGAATTTGAAATGGGCAACGACCACTGGCGCGAGCGGATATCTTACTCCAAGTTCAAAGACATGCCGGGCTTTGGCAGGTCATTGAGCGGGCATATTTCCCTGCAAGATCATGGCGATAAGGTCTGGTACCGTAACATCAAGATCCGGGAGCTGGGAACAACAGAAAGGAAGTATCAATAATTCATATGAAACTAACGATAACATGAAAACCATCAACAAAACACAACTATTCAATGCAAGTTGTATCGCTCTGATCGTAACGGCAATGACCTTCGCCATCCGGGCGGGGATATTGGGCCACTGGTCCGATGATTATGGCCTGACCAATGTACAGTTGGGCTTCATCAATGCGATGGTGTTTTGGGGTTTCCCTGCAGCTACCGTGTTGGGCGGGTTGGCCTACAATACAGTGGGACCGAAGAGGCTTATGCAGTTGGCTTTTGTTTGCCACGTAGTAGGCTTATTGCTTACCATTTTTGCCGGTGGGTTGACGGGGCTGCTCGTGTCGACCTTCATTATTGGGCTGGCCAACGGGTCGGTGGAGGCTGCCTGCAATCCGATGATCTCCGACATGTACCACGACAACCAGACCACCATGCTCAACAAATTCCACGTCTGGTTTCCGGGGGGGATCGTGATCGGTGCCCTCGTATCGAAGTTGATGACGGATATGGGCATGGGGTGGCAGGCCCAGGTGGCCGTCATGCTTATTCCCACCCTCATTTATGGGCTGATGATCTATGGACAGCGCTTTCCCGATAGCCAAAATATTGAATCATCGACGGTGGTTAATCTAAAGAGTTTGATGGCGCCCTTGTTTATATTTATGGTGCTGTGTATGACGTTGACGGCCATCACCGAGTTGGGCACCCAGCAGTGGATCGAGCGTTTGTTGAGCAAGGCTGGCGCCAGCCCCATGCTCGTATTGGCCATGGTGACGGGGCTGATGGCCGTAGGGCGCTATTTCGCCGGGCCGGTGGTGCATCGGCTCAATCCGGTGGGCGTCCTGTGGGTATCGTCGATCATCGCGACAGTGGGCATCGTGCTTATGAGTCAGGCTACCGGGGCACTGGTATATGTGGCGGCTGTATTGTTTGCCATCGGTGTGATGTATTTCTGGCCGACGATGTTGGGGTTTGTTGGAGAGTACCTGCCAAAGACGGGGGCGTTGGGCATGTCGTTGATCGGTGGTGCAGGGATGTTTGCTACGGGCATCTGGCAGCCGGTGATCGGTGGGTGGTTGGATGCTGAAAAAGAAAAGGCCCTGGCCAGTGGACTGGCAGAAGATGCCGCCGAATTGGTGGCAGGACAGGCTACGCTCGACAATATTGCCGTGTTTCCAGCCATATTGATCGTACTGTTTGGCGGGCTGTTTTTCTTCCGCAAACGGCTGGAGGCACAGCGGGTTGGGCATTCAGGTGCATAGGTCCGACAGGTCCAAAGACTATGAATTTTGCTTATTATTAACATATTGTTGCCTTTTTTTCAAAAAACCTCCCGTATCTTTGCGCCTAATTACTGAATGATACCGTAAATACGCCAAAACACCGTGAAAGCCTGCCCCGGACTTGCTACGGGGGACTCCACTTCGTTACGCCTTCACGCCTGCCATGTAGGCGATAGCCCCTCATGGGCACGCCAAAACACCGTGAAAGCCTGCCCCGGACTTGCTACGGGGGACTCCACTGCGTTACGCCTTCACGCCTGCCACGCTCTGCGTGGGCACGCCAAAACACCAAAACACCACAACACCATTCAAAACAAACCATCATGCTAAAAAAAGGAGACAAAGCCCCGAATTTCACCTTGAGAGCCACCGACAAATCGCAGGTTTCGTTGGAAGATTTTAAAGGACAAAACGTCGTACTGTTGTTTTTCCCGGTGGCATTTTCCAGTGTTTGCACCGAAGAACTCTGCTCTATGCGCGATGACATTGGCACTTACGAAGACCTGGATGCCCAGATACTAGCCGTGTCGATTGATTCGTTATTTAGCCTGGGCAAATTCAAAGAATTGGAAGGTTACAATTTCCCGTTGCTTTCCGATTTCAACAAAACCGTCTCGCGGGCCTATGGTGCCCTATACGAAGATTGGGTGCTCGACATGCGGGGGGTGTCAAAGCGTTCGGCCTTTGTGATCGACAAAGAAGGTGTCGTACAATATGCAGAAGTGCTGGAATCGGCCGGAGATTTGCCCGATTTTGCCGCCGTAAAGGCGACTTTAACCCAATTGAACTAGCAATTGCGAAAAAAAATTAATATTTTAGTGGCTTCATTTTTGACCTTAGCGCCATCGCTTTTACTGAAATACTATAATCTAACTTATGAACTTACAAGACATTCCCCTCAACACCTATGACCCGTCGCTCGACGAACTGGAAGAGTTACTGGTCATCGAAAAGGAAACCACCGGCGAAGTGGCTGAATTGGTCGTTTACAACGACGATTTCAACACCTTCGACTGGGTCATCAAATGCTTCATGGAAATACTCCAGCACTCCGAAGCACAGGCCGAGCAATGTTCGCTCATCATCCATTTCAATGGCAAGGCCACCGTCAAAACGGCACCTCAAAATGTGCTGCAACCCATGAAAGAAGGGTTGACCGACCGGGGGCTTTCGGCAGTGATCGAACATCTGTAATAATTAGTAATTATTGCCTGTCTACCGGCAGGTAGAATTTATTAATTCTGAAATGGCTTTTCCTTCCCGTGGAAAAGCCATTTTTCATTTTCGGGTTTCGCACCTATTCCCTTATTTTACGATCATGTATGAGCTTTCGCAAAACGACCTGTACTTCCCTCCTCCTGAAGAGGCACATAGCAATGGCATGTTGGCCGTAGGTGGCGACCTTTCTCCCGAAAGGCTGCTGCATGCTTATAGCCACGGTATTTTCCCCTGGTACAACCCCGGCGATCCCATCATCTGGTGGACCCCCGACCCCCGTTTTGTCCTATTTCCCGAAAGGCTGAAAGTACACAAAAGCATGCGACCCTATTTCAACCAACAAAAGTTTTCCGTAAGCTATGATCGTGAATTTGAACAGGTGATCCATCATTGCCAGCGAAACCACCGCAAAGGCCAGTACGGCGGCACCTGGATCACCGAAGAGATGGTACAAGCCTACACCAACCTCCACCGGCTGGGTCATGCTCACTCCGTCGAAGTATGGCAGGATGGGGAGCTGGTCGGGGGGCTTTATGGAGTGGCCTTGGGCAAAGTATTTTTTGGCGAATCGATGTTTACCCTGGTGAGTAATGCCTCCAAGTACGGGTTCATCTCCTTTGTCCGGCAGTTGGAAAAAGAGGGCTACCGACTGATCGATTGTCAGCAACAAACCCGCCACCTGGCCAGCCTGGGCGCCGAAGCCATTCCGCGTGGTCGCTTTTTGGAAATTTTGAAAGAGAACCGGGTGTTGCCTTTGACGCCGGGGGGGTGGGGTGGCGAACAACCGTCTTTGTAAGTTCCTTTCTCCTCATCGACTCCGCGGATGAAACGTCATAATCGTTTCCCGAAGGAAATCGCGGTCGAGGTGGGTATATATCTCGGTGGTGGTGATAGACTCGTGTCCCAGCATGTCCTGGATGGCGCGCAGGTCGGCTCCGCCTTCGATCAGGTGGGTGGCAAAGGAGTGGCGAAAGGTATGGGGGCTGATGTTTTTGGTGATGCCTGCCGCCGCCGCCGCCTCTTTGACGATCATAAAGACCATTACCCTTGAAAGGGCTTTCCCACGTCGGTTGAGAAACAGGATGTTCTCGTGAGCGGGGTCGATGTTCATCTGTTTGTGCCGTACGCCTTCGATGTACAGTTGGATGTGTTTAAGGGCTTCTGCACCGATGGGCACCAGCCGTTCTTTGTCGCCTTTGCCGGTCACTTTCACAAACCCTATGTTGGGGTATACGTTCGACAGCCGCAGATTGGTCAGTTCGCTTACGCGCAACCCGCAGGCGTACAGCGTTTCCAGCATGGCGCGGTTGCGGGTGCCGTGGGGCTGGCTCAGGTCGATGGTTTCGAGCATTTTTTTGATCTCTTCAAAGCTGAGCACTTCCGGAATTTTTCGGCTGAGGCGGGGGCTTTCGAGCAGCTCGGTGGGATCGTCGTCTATGAGGTCTTCTATCAAAAGGTATTTGTAAAAGGCTTTCAGGCCGGAGAGAAGACGGGCCTGGGAGCGGTCGCCCAGCCCCAGCTCGTTGAGCCACAAAAGGAAAGACTCCAGCATTTCGCGGGTCACATCTTTGGGGGAGGCACTATTGTTGTGGAGGGCAAGATAGGATTCCAGTTTGGACACATCCTGAACATAGGCCGAAATGGAATTGGCCGACATCGACCGCTCCAGCATCAGATAGGATTTAAAACCATTGACGAATGGCTTCCAGGACATAGCGTTTCATATTATAAATAACGCAATTTGCCATTATTTTTGCAAAAAAGGTAATAATACGTACATTTATACCTGATTGCAGCCGCTAGATGTGCTATGGGGTGCAATCAAACGAAAAACAACTAGAGAAAACTTATAACACATGAGATCCGTCTTCTTCGGCTTCGTGGTTTTTTTGATATGGGCTGTCTTTGCACGTTATTATTACGTTTGTGTCATAAAAGACCATTGCAGTGCTACTCCCGTTATGGAAAAGGTAGACACACGACCCAACACCCTTACTCTTTCCTACGGAGAAGAGGTGCTGTTGGAAAACTACGACCAATTCCTTTTTAAAAAGGGAGAACAACTGCCTACGCTCAATGACGACAATAAGTCATTCCTCGACTCGGTGGCAGCACTCCTCAACCAGTGGAACGAACGCAACCTGACCATCACCGGGTTTTACACCGAAGGTGAAAAAAACAGCCCGCTATCCAATACTTTTCAGGAAAACCTGGGCCTGGCACGTGCCGAAGCCATCCGCAAATTGCTCATTGCCCGCGGCGTCAGCCAAAAAAGGATCAGCCTGGACCACCAACTCGTCAACAACAATAAGCTGATCGAACACATCCAATTTACGCTCTATCCCGCCGGTGTCGACGAAGAAAATCCGGAGGAATACGCCAAAACACAATTTACTTTTCACGACATGACCTACTCGGATGCCAACTTCGCCGTTGACTCCGATGTGTTCAACCCCGGCCCCGCCTTTAAACTCTATGCCGACTCGGTGGTCAACTATCTCCAAACCCGGAACGACGCCCGGCTAACCATTATTGGCCATACCGACAATTCCGGCAACCACGGCTACAATGACCTGCTGGGCCTGAAAAGAGCCAAGAGTGCGCGCCGGTATTTTAAAAATAAAGGCGTCACCACTACCATAAAGACAGAGTCGCGCGGCGAACGCCAGCCCGTAGCTCCCAACGATACCGATGCCAACAAACAAAAAAACCGGCGGGTCAATTTTTTAATCAATAATTGATAATCAAAATAAAATTTAACTCCATATTCACATAATCAATTAATCTCTGTAACCATCCTTCTGATGAATATCGACAATTTAAAAGCGTTTTTTTCTGAACTTTTCACCCAGCTTTCTCACGAGGATAGCTGGACCATCCTCTTTTTTCTGCTCGTCACATTCCTGCTGGGGCTCTTCTTCGGATGGCTGTCGCGCTGGTCCAGGATCAGCCGCTTGAAGCGAGAGATCAGACAAAAAGACAAAGAACTCATCCAGCTTCGCGCTGAAAACGGTGCCTTCAAAGAACAACTTGAACTCAAAGAAGAAGCCCTCCATAAACTCCAATCGGAGTTGGAAGAAATACAAAGCCGTACCCGCCAACTGGAAGAGGAAAACAGCCACCTCAAATCCGACCTCAAAAACAGCCAGCGGATCGCCTCCAGCATCAGCGCCGAAAACGCCTCCAACCTCGAACGGATCGACGAACTCCACAAAGTTGTCGCCGACCTCCAATACAAAAATGATGAACTAACCGCCCTGGCCGACCGCGGCCACCTCAACACCGACGACGTCGAACACCTCCAGGATACTTTCGAGCTGACCACCAACCGCATCAACGCCCTCGAAGTGAAACTGTCCCGCCTCGAAAACGAAAACCAAAACCTGCGCAGTGAACTCAGCGGCAGCACCGGAAAACACACCACCCCCAGCGACTTTACCGACATTGGACTGCTGTCGATAAAATCGCGACTGGAACAACTGGAAAAAGAAAACAACCGCCTCCAGAAAAAACTCGATAGCCTCCAACCTGCTACCTCACCGGCCACAACAGCCCCGGCCGTCACCGAAGAGATCAACATAGAAGAGCGATCCATCAACGCCCGAACGGCCTTGAGTTCCGTAATAGGCACGCGGATCAAAGCCGCCTCCCCCAACGAAAAAAACGACTTGAAAAAGATCAACGGCATCGGCCCATTTATTGAGAAAAAACTCAACGACGTGGGCATCTACACCTACGAGCAGATCAGTCAGTTCGACGCCGAGATCATCCAACAGGTGACCGACGCCATCCAGTTTTTCCCCGGCCGGATCGCACGCGACAACTGGGTAGGGCAGGCAAAAAAACTCATGAAATAATAGACATTATGAATCAACCGTAAAATCTTGCCCCGATTGCGATCGGGGGACTAGCTCCTTCGCTGCATGCTTCCTGCCTGTTATTCAGGCGATAGCCCCGCATGGGTAAGTCAATCAAAAATCAGTAATCTGTCAATCAATAATGTATAAACTGGTGTTGCACTCCAAAAAGGAAGGCTCTGTGTTGCGTCGCCATCCCTGGGTTTTTTCGGGGGCAGTGGCTCACCAGGAAGCAGGCATAGAAGATGGAGACCTGGTGGAGGTATACCACTCCAATGACACCTATTTGGCCACCGGCCACTATCAGGACGCAAGCATTAAAGTGCGTCTTTTTTCTTTTGAACCCACCCCTGCCGATGCCGGTTTCTGGACCCGAAAGATCCAACAAGCCGCTGATCTTCGGCAACAGTTGGGGTTTGTGGTTCCGGCAAAGGATTCATCCAACAATGCCACTACAAATTGTTTCCGCCTCGTCAACGCAGAAGGGGACGGCTGCCCCGGTCTGGTCATCGACATTTACAACCAGACGGCCGTCATACAATGCCACTCCATTGGGATGCACCGGCAATGGTCGGAGTTGACAACCGCTCTGACCCGCGTTTTTGGCGAAAGCCTTAGCTGCATCTACAACAAAAGCAAACAAGCCCTGCCTCCCAACTATGCCGCCACAGTTGAAGACGGATGTCTATATGGTTCATCTTCCAAAGATATCCTCGTTGTAGAAAACGGCCATACCTTTCACATCGATTATCAAACCGGACAAAAAACGGGATTTTTCCTCGACCAGCGAGACAACCGGCAACTACTCGCCCAATATGCTCCCGACAAAAACATACTGAATGCCTATTGTTACTCCGGCGGTTTTTCGGTTTACGGCCTGGCTAAGGGTGCCCGCCGTGTACACTCTGTTGACGCTTCCGCAAAGGCAATGGCTTTGTGCCAAAAAAATGTGGAAGCCAATATCGACGATGCTGCTGCCCGTCACACAAGTTTTACCTCCGATGTAAATCACTTCTTCAAAGAGTCTACCGAAGTTTACGACCTGATCGTATTAGATCCACCGGCTTTCGCCAAAAACGATCGAAACGACATAATGCGGTACAGGGCTACAAACGCATCAACGCCACTGCCTTGCGGCAAATAGCGCCAGGAGGTATCTTGTTTACCTTCTCCTGCTCGCAGGTGATCGACCGGAGGTTATTTCAATCCACTATTCAGGCGGCAGCCATTGAGATAGGGCGGAACGTGCGGATTTTGCATCAGCTTTCTCAGCCGGCGGACCATCCCGTCAGTGTTTTTCATTCGGAGGGAAGCTATTTGAAGGGGCTGGTTCTGAGTGTTAAATAAGTAGTTATGATATTTTCAAAAACAAACGGGCAACGATGTACTCGCTGCCCGCGGTTATTCAAAAAACACACTTAATCATTCAAGTCGTTGGGTCATCATCAGTCCCCAGAACGGTGTCTGCCATATCATCGGCGGCATCGACAATATCGTCTTTGACTTCTTTGGCAACATCACCGGCTCCTTCGACCACATCACCTGCGGTTTCGACCACGGCATTGCCTGCATCTTTGGCCATATCGACAGCGCCTTCTACGGCGTCGCCTGCTTTGTCGACCACGGTGCCTGCTACATTTTTGGCTCCTTCGACCACGTCACCTGCGGTTTCGACCACGGCGTTGCCTGCATCTTTGGCCATATCGACAGCGCCTTCTACGGCGTCGCCTGCTTTGTCGACCACGGTGCCTGCTACATTTTTGGCTCCTTCAACTACATCGCCAGCTTTGTCGACCACGGTACCTGCTACATTTTTGGCTCCTTCGACTACGTCACCAGCAGTTTCGACCACAGCGCTCCCAGCATCTTTAGCCATATCGACAGCGCCTTCCACAGCATCGCCAGCTTTATCGACCACGGTGCCAGCTACATTTTTGGCTCCTTCCACCACGTCACCAGCAGTTTCAACGACGGCACTCCCGGCATCTTTGGCCATATCGACAGCGCCTTCTACGGCGTCGCCCGCTTTGTCGACCACGGTGCCTGCTACATTTTTGGCTCCTTCGACCACGTCACCTGCGGTTTCGACCACGGCGTTGCCTGCATCTTTGGCCATATCGACAGCGCCTTCTACGGCGTCGCCCGCTTTGTCGACCACGGTGCCTGCTACATTTTTGGCTCCTTCAGCTACATCGCCAGCGGTTTCGACCACGGCGTTGCCTGCATCTTTGGCCATATCGACAGCGCCTTCTACGGCGTCGCCTGCTTTGTCGACCACGGTGCCTGCTACATTTTTGGCTCCTTCAGCTACATCGCCAGCGGTTTCGACAACAGCGCTACCGGCATCTTTAGCTGTATCGACGGCATCACCTGCAAGGTCGGCTGCAGCATCGACCACGTCGCCGGTAGTTTCCTTAACGGAACCAAACAAGTTTTTAAAAAAATTAAAAAATCCCATAATAGCTTGTTTTTGAGGGGAAGTTGGTACTTTTCCCGATGTTAAATAATAAACAGTTGCTTTTCTTTTCCTTCAATTCCTGAACTCAGTATTTGTCTGAGAACCATAATAAATTGCACAAAAGCATCGTATTGTATTTTTACTACGTTGCTAAAGTAGTCAATAAATTGTACAAGCAAAAATAATATTTCCTGAAATGAAATTCGTACCCACTTTTGTGCTGACCTTATTGCTGTTGTCGGCTCAAACCGATCTGCTTTCGCAAAAATTCGGACACATCAACTCCGGTAACCTCCTTTCGGAATTGTCTGAAACCAAGTCAGCAGAAAAAGAATTGGAAACTTACCAGAAGCAGTTGTTGAAGCCATTGGAAACGGAGCAGGCAGCATTCGACGAAAAAGCCAACCTTTTTCAAAAAGAATATGCAGAGGGAAAATATTCACAGAAAGAAGCGGAAGCCAAATACGCCGTCCTCCAAAAAGAACAGGAAGGGATACTAAAACGACGGCAAGAAGCAGAACAAAAACTCCTCGCCAAACGCGACGAATTGATCAAACCCATTTTTACCCGCGTCGAGAAAGCCATCCAAGAGGTGGGCAAAGAACATAACTTCACCTTCATTTTCGACACCAGCATCTTCAATGCCATCCTGTATGTAGAAGAGTCGGACGATGTCACCCCTCTGGTGAAAAAGAAGCTGGGGCTCTAAATCAACCCCCGGCCTATCGTCCTTTATCTTTTAAAAACTGGTGGATAAGGTTTAAATCAACCACACCTACCAGGCTCTCTCCATCGAATACCGGAAAGATAGGGTTGGGCAGACTGCTCATTCGCTCGTAAACGGTTTTGACGGATTCTTCCAACAATACAATTCCGGGAACCGGCGTAGTAAAGTTGCTCAAAGGAGTTGTGGCGCTCTGCTGTCTTGCTGAGGCAATGTTATGTTGGGTGAGTATTCCGGCGAGGTGATCGTTTGCGTTGAACACCAAAAAGTACTCCTCTTCCCCTTTTTCAGAAATGGTTATGGCTTCCTGAATGCTATCCGTCATTTTCAGGCGGGTAAATTCCTTTCGGAAAACGGCTGCAATGGTATTGTTGCTCATCCGGTCTTCCAAACGCACCAGATAATATTCGCGGGCCGCCATAATAAATACAAACAAACTGATCAGGCCCAGTACCAGGTCGGTTCGGTAAATGGCCAGACCCAGCAACCCCACCGCAATGATCCGGCCGATCACCGAAGCAATTTGTGTGGCCCGCACCCTTCCCAATTTTAGCGAAAGCACCGACCGCAACATCCGCCCCCCATCCATTGGAAAAGCAGGCAGGAGGTTGAAAACGACAAGTGCTAAATTCAACCAAAAAAGCAACGGGAAGAAATTGGCGCGATTGCTGAAAGCTGTTGCCGGCCCTCCCTCCTCCGCCACCTGCGGCAAAACAGATGGAGCAAAAAGCCACAACAGTCCCCCAATTAAAAGTGCTATAACTACATTGACCATCGGCCCGGCCACCGCCACCACAAACTCCTGAATGGGTTTTTCGGGCAATTTGTTCAGCCGCGCAATGCCTCCTATCGGCGAAAGCGTAATGTCTTTGGTACTCACCCCGTAATACCGCGCCGCCAGCGCGTGGCCGAATTCGTGCAAAACGACACATCCGAATAAGGCCAGCATCAACAACCCAAATATAAGAATGCCTTCCCAGTCCAGCCCATTGCGGTCGCCCTCATAGTAGACCCACAAAAACAACAACCCAAAAGACCAGTGTACCTGGACGGGGATATTGGCAATGGTAGCTATTTTCCAGACTCCTTTCACACAGTTGGGTTTCTACCTGTAACGAAAAAACAGCGGTTTGGTTTGTACGAGGAAGGATATTTTAGAGCGGCGATTTGAAGTCAGGTTCGTAAAACAATGGTTTTCAGGCAGTTAAAATTTGGACATGCTCTTATGGCGGACAACCGCAGTCAGAGGCCCGACAGGCGGTCAGCAGGAGTACAAAGCTGAAGAACAACAGCCAGCAGAACATTTTATTTTTGGAAATTGGCAGGTTCATAGGGTGAAGATAAGGATTATTATCCAAACGAGAGCCAAGCCTCACAATACCTGAAACCCGAGGGCATAGGGATCGTCGTCGTCGATGATGATGGTGTTGTATCCGGTCACCCTGGCCCACCCTTCGATGCTGGGCACTATGGCGTCGTAGTTGCCTACCCGTGCCGTATCCTCTACCCGCCCCACAAACGTGCTGCCGATGATGCTTTCGTGGACGAAGTGGTCGCCTTTCCTCAACTTACCTTTGGCGGCCCACTGGGCCATCCGGGCCGAAGTACCGGTGCCGCAAGGTGAGCGGTCGATGGCTTTATTGCCATAAAAAACGGCATTGCGCGCATCGGCATCCGGGTGGATCGTTGTACCCGTCCACAACAAGTGGCTGCATCCGTTGATCCGCTCGTCGTTGGGATGTACAAAAGAATGAGTGGCATTAATGTTATCTCTGATGGTGGGGCTCCACCGGATGAGGTCGGCTGCCGAGTGGTGTTGGATGCCTCCAAAATTTGGTTGTTCATCGACGATGGCGTAAAAATTGCCGCCATAGGCCACGTCGACATAGAGAGTGCCCAGGTCAGGACATTCCACCTCGATGTTTTCTGCAGCCAGGAAAGAGGGAATATTGATCAACCGGACAGCGGCCACCTTTTTGCCTTCCTGCCGATACTGCACTTTCACCAATCCGGCGGGCGTTTCCAATCGGAGCTGGCCGGGTATTTTGGGCGCTACCAATCCTTCTTCAATAGCCACTGTCACCGTACCAATGGTTCCGTGGCCACACATGGGCAGGCAGCCACTGGTCTCGATGAAGAGGATGCCGATGTCGTTGTCGGGATCGGCAGGAGGGTAGAGAATGCTTCCCGACATCATATCGTGGCCGCGGGGTTCGAACATCAACCCCCGGCGTATCCAATCGAAGTTTTCCAAAAAATGGATGCGGCGTTCGGGCATATTATTGCCGGGGAGCAGCGGCCCTCCCCCAGCTACCACCCTGACGGGGTTGCCACAAGTGTGGGCGTCGATGCAAAAGAATGTTTTTGACGGCATAGGTGTAGAGTTTAGGCTCGCTCGAAAAATAACTTTCCGCTATCTTTGAAACATCGTGCAAATAAGCGATTGATAGTGAGCGTTTTGTGCGATGTTTCAAAGATTCAAAAAAGGGAAGTTATTTTTTGAGCTTTACTTATAACGTTGGGCCGGGAAATGCCAGAACAAATGTCGCTGATTGTCAAATTTTAAAAAAAGGAGCTGGCTGGTATAACGCTTTTCGCAAAAGCGGAATACAGGATCGATCATCGGGCGAAAGCAGGAGGCCAGGTGGTACTCCTCCGGCGGTCAAAAAATTTCAATGGTAGATTGCGTTCCCGGCGCATTTCCTTTGTCTTTTGGCAGGGTGTGCCCGGGGCGTTTTTCCAACAATATCAAAAAAAGACGTTATGGCGGGCAGCCAACGGTTTTGTCGGGGGACAGCGTTACCGGAAGCTGCCTGTCTTTTTTCTAATTACCAACCACATCCATCCTATTCCGAGCAGGACAACAAACATTACTGCCAACCACCAAACCGGAAATGAAGTAATACCGATCGTTACCGGCTCGTTGTCGCCTATCAACACAAAAGCAGCCCAGTAAAAAGGGTGCATCTTTTCGTCTGCCATTCGTGGGTCGGTAAAATATTGGCGCCGGGCCATCTCCAGAGCCGTGGCTTTGCCTTGTCCCTTTTTGAGGTGGACGAAAAAACCGGTTAATAAGTCTTTGGCGGATTGATCGTTGGCCGACCAAAGGCTCATCACAATGTTGGGGCAGCCGGCGTATTTGAAAGCCCTGCTCAGCGACAATATCCCTTCTCCTTTTTGCAATTTGCCGTATCCGGTATTGCAGGCACTTAATACGGCCAGGTCGGCCTGAAGGTTGTGGCCGCTGTACAGCTCATAGGCAAAAAGGCGGTTGTCGTCTTCCTGGTCGTATTTGGTGAACACCAAATGAGAGGACAGAGGGTTTTTGTCGTGAACCAACCCATGCATTGATAGATGAAGAATGGCAGCACCGGGGGCCGATTTGCGGAAGTTGGCCTTGGTGGCATCGGTTCCGGTGTAATGCATACCCCCAAACAATTGGTATGCCTCCACAACTTCCTCCTTGTTGAATGCAAGCTCCGTCAGCGCTCCCCTGACCACAGCTCCTTTGGCCTGATGAACAGCAGGAGTGACACCCGCCTGGGCAGATGACTGTTGGTAGGAAGGCGCAAAGCCGACATAGGGCAACCGAAACTCCGTGTATTTATTGTTGTCCAATAGCAACGTCGACGAATATTCATATCGGATGGTGTGGTCTACAAACAGGTAGGGCAGTCGGCGGTAGTCGCCATCTGGCGCATCGGCCGGTTCGGTCAACAGCACCTGAAAGGGAATATAGCCCAGCTCACCGTCGGGAATGACGATCAAATTGCCCCAGTGGGCCAATGTCGGCATCAATGGAGCCAGCAATACATCATGCAGGGCATGAGCGGCCTCACAGAATTGGTTGTACTCCGCCAGCCAGGCCGTCGAACGATAAGTGGCAGGCGCTTTGTTGTAGATCACAGCCCGCAACTGATGGAGCTGCTCCCAGAAACGGTGATCGAGTTTTTGACGGTGAGCGACGACGGTGTCCCGTGTAATGGCAAAGGCGATCAGAAAGCTATCTGATAGCGTATAGGCAACCATGGCGGATCGTGGCTGATCGTGTAAATATTGTTGGAGGTTGTCGAAGCCGGGTGGTTTGGCGTAGTTGAGTTGGTGGTAATCGGGGTGGTTTTCTTCGATGAATAATTGGAGTTGGCGGTATTTGTCGGCGAGCAATTGCCGCTGTCTGTCGAGAGCGTCTTTTTGGGTAGTGGCAGTAGTCCTTTGCTGGTCGAGGTGGTGGATGGCTTTTTTGAGGCTGTCTTCGCGGAGCAGGAGTTCGGGGGGTAGGAGTTTCAGCTTGGCGCGTTTTTCGAAGAGGGCTTCCGTCAGCAGCAGGTATTTGGATTGCTCGCTGTAGCGAAAAGCATCGTCGAGGAATGCAGGGCGAAGGGTTGTTTCATAGGCGTGTAAGCAGTGTGTTATGGCGTTGTGGTAGGTGCTTCGGGCCTGGGTCATAAGGGCTTGTTTGGAGCCATCAGAGTCGAAAGAATGGCGGATGCGATCGAGGAGTACCATAGCGGCATCAAAATAGTCGGAGGCGGCCATCCATTCTTTTTCGTTGTTGGTGAGTTGAAAAAGTCGGCTGTGGGCATATGCTTTTTGCGAAAGCGAATACAAAAGGTCGAAGGTGGAAAAGAGGGCTGCATCGGCAGAGACCAGTTGATTTATTCCCATTTTTTCATCGCCGTTGGCCGATTGAATATAACCAGGTACATTTGCTTCAATGGCCAGTTGGAAAGCGGTGGTGGCGAGGTGGGCTTCGTTTTGCCGGAGGTACACATCTCCCATTTGGTTGTAGGTATTGGCGAGGTCGGCGCCGAAAAACTCACCGATGCTTTTCTTGATCTGTTCGGCTTTCTGAAGGTATTTCAACGCGGTGAGGTGGTCTCCTTTTCGCGTATAGGCCCGGCCCAGATCGACATTGGAGTTCGACAGAACTTTAAGTTTCATCGTGTCGCCGATCTGCATATTTTGTTTGAGCGGGATAATTTGTTGATGAATGTCGATGGCCTTTTCGTATTGACCGGTTCGTTCGTAAGCTTCTCCGAGGTTGACCAGGGCGGTGATCTTTTTTCCGGGACGTGGCTCCAGAAGCGGCAATATTTCTTCATAAAGTTTGATGGCTCTGTCGGGGTCGGTGGCTTTGAGGTTGTTAGCGATATTGGTTTTAATGCCGAGGTCTGGGTCGCCTTTGAACCGTTGCTCCAGCAGGCTGGCTTTTTCGTAGCACTCCATTGATTTGTCGGTGTCGCCCTCATCGGCGTAGGCTGCTCCCAGGATTTTATTTAACCGGACGGCGTAGTAGTAATCATCGGAGAAGATTTGCCGAAACAGGCCATCTGCTTTTTTTACATAGTTGATGAATGCGGGCTGGTTGCGTGCGTACATCCTAAAGTTAATGCCATGATCGACGAATGTTTTGACGGTAGTATTGGCATGAAAAACAGTTGGTTGGTTGATCGCCAATATTTGCTCGTGAAAATATCCACTGGAGTCGGTAGAGGTATTTGCCAACCCGAATAAAGCTTCTGTCAACAGGATGCTGTCGGGCTTAGCAGCAGTTGCTATTTGCCGAAAGACACGGGCAAAGTACAGCGCCGCCACACTGTCCTGATGTAAGAGATCGTGCCAGGTGCCTAGTGCCAGCCATTTTTCTATCTGGCAGTTGGGATCGCTTTCGCAAAACGGACTGGCTTCTTCTATTAGTTTGCGTGCATGATGAAGGGAATGTTCATCGCGTTTCCAGGCAAACTGAGCCATATAAACCCTGCCTTTTGCCAATAAACTCCGGGCATGGCACCCTTGGAGCAAGCCGGGTTGGCAGAAATCGATCAATGTATCCACATGTGCATGAGCTTTCGCAAAATCGGCTTTTAGGGCCATCCCCGTGGCCAGTTCGTGATGAGCTTCGATGTAACTGTTCACCAGATTGGTATCGCGGTCCCAATTGTCGGGAATATCCAGTTGGCTCAACGCTTTTTGAAAAAACAGCAGGGCGCTGTCGTAGCGGATCGTTTTATATTGCTGACCCAGGGCCATATAATCGGCATAGGTTAGAGCGGGATGGGAAGGATTAGGGTTTTCCAAACGATTGCACGACAGCCACAAGATTCCCACCAGGCTCCCAAAGCAGATCAATATCCAAAAGTTGTTTCTCATAGTTCGATCCTTGTTTCAAAACAAAAATAACGACGATTTTTTAAAAAATAGAAAACAAATCTGTAAATTAGCGATTCCCCCTATACCCATTCTTTCCCAGCTACCGGCAATCTACCATTGACAAGACAGCACATCGCCTCACATTTTGTTAAATTAAATTTCCAACGAAATGAATAGTAATCTATTCCTATGTCCCTATGTGAATCGTTTTTTCCTCATCGGTATTTTGACTTGTAGCAGCTTCCTTATTTTGGCGCAAGCCCCGATCATCTCCCTTACCGTCGATGGTGTTCCCGTGCGCGAAGGATTCCGGGTGCAGATCGGTGAAGGGGATGTTTTTGACGAAGAAGTGATCTTTTCCTACATTGCCCCGACCAATGGCAATAAGCCCGACCTGTTTCGTGCAACAGCTACCTCACTTTCTTCGCCCAACACGAGTTTTGGAGAATGTGTTTTGCGTTGTTCCAACCCCAATACGGTCATTTGCAGCAATGGCGACCTGGAGTCGGCCAGCGTCATCCTCAACCAAACCTCCGGATGCCCCAATACCAATCCCATAGGGTCCCCACCTCTGCCGGGAGAGGTAAAAGCAAAGGGAAACATCATATTGAAAAACCTGACGGCCGGTAGTTATGAGGTCAAAGTATTTGCCAATGTGTTCAGGGCTCCTCCCCTCGACGATACCACGGTCTGTGTAGCCTTTCCGCTGGAAGTGCTGGGCAGGCTGATGATAAAATCTCCGGCCGACATTGTTGTAGAAGCAGCGCCGGGGGCCGTCGTTCACTGGGACGATCCTACCGTGCGCAATACCTGCAATACCAATTGTACGATGTCTGCTGTCTCCGGTTTTTCGGAGTTAGGTATGTTCGGCGGTAGCAAATACTACCTGTCCAACAACGTGCTTACATGGGAGCAGGGCCGCGACCAGGCCCAACAACGCGGCGGCCAACTAGCCAAGATCGAAACCGTTGCCGAAAACGAGTTTATAACAGCGCATGTTTCTGCCTTTCAAAAAGTGTTGATCGGCTTGAACGATGTGGCAGTAGAGGGCAGTTGCGCCTGGGCCGACGAGACTGCTGTGATGTTCAACAATATGTTTGCGGGCGATGGGTTCAATACCGACAGCAGAGACTATGGCTTCCTGCAGGGCTGGGATGGAAAATGGGTGATGGAAGACGGTTCTATATATGCAAACGCCTTGTTGGAAATACCCTGCGACAACTACGACCTTGCCCTCGCTCCGGGCATGCCTGAGTCAGGCAGTTGGTTTGCCGCCGGCACTATGACACCCATTACCTACCTCCTGACCAACGACTGCGGCGAGCAGGTCAGCGGCAGTTTCAACGTTTCTGTCATCGATCCGGGAACACCGGCAGAAGACTACTGCGAGCCGACTGCCGGTTCTCCCTGGCACCAGTGGATCAGCCGGGTGGAGTTTGGAAGCATCCACCGGGCATCTGGTAAAAAGCCGTACAGCTTTTATCAGGACGAAACCTTCGTGATGCGCAACCAGGAGTATCCCATCGAGCTTACCGCCAAATACAGCGGCCAAACCTGGGATGCGTACTGGCGGGTGTGGATCGACTGGGACCAAAACGGCGTGTTCGACAGCGACGAAGTGGCAGTGGAAGAAATCGCTCCGGCTCCTTCTGCTAGTGGTGGCGGTTCAAAAAAGGTTGTAACGGAAGCGAACATCTCCATTCCGGGTGATGCGTTGCCGGGCACCACGCGCATGCGCGTAACGATGAAGCGCGACGGATATGCCGAAGCCTGTGAGGATATTCCTTTCGGCGAAATTGAAGACTACCTGGTAACGGTACTCACCAACGGCAGCAACCTAAGCATACCCCTCCAAATGGAGCTGAACGTAGACTCCCGGCAGCATCAGGCCGCCCTGCAATGGTACAGCAGCCTGGCTCGGTTTGCATCGGAATTTGTCGTAGAACGATCAGTCGACGGCACTCCCTTCCAGGAGATACATAACCTTGTGGGCGGGGCGGATGGATTTGGCAAAAATTCGTTTGAATGGACCGACCAGCAGCCACTTCCCGGGCGCAACACCTACCGCGTCCGGCAGGTTTATTCCGACGGGCAATACGATCATACACCGTCCGGGTCGGTTACCTTTGCCGATATGGCTTCCCTTAACCTGTTTCCATTGCCTGCAGAAGACCATTGTTTTATTTCGCTCGACCGGTATTTGGGCAAGGAAGTACAGTTGCAGGTTTTTGATATGTATGGACAGCCCGTTTTGGTGAAGGCCTATCCGGAATTATCGCAGCGCTTTGTACGGATCGATTTGACGGGGTTTCCACCGGGTACTTATTCCGTGATGTTGATTACGGCGGACGGGCTTCGGGGTTCGGGGAAGGTGGTGAAGGTGGAGAGGTGAAAAAAAACGCCAGGTTACGCAGAAGCGGCCTGGCGGTTGGTATAGTCGTCACTTGGTTGGAGGAGGGGGTCGGTTATGGGTGTTGTATTGGCGTTCTGAGGTACCTATACTGGTTTGTCGAGGGATAATAGTTGTTGAAGGTCCAAGAGGTAACGGCTTATTTTTCATGGTATTTTTCGCTTTTTATGGATGGCTGGTCTATTGGGTTGTTTACCTATTAATACATCGGGGGTGGAAAACGTTACCGGTTTTTGTAAAAAAAAGTTGATTTTGTGCAAAGGGCGAAAATTAATTACCTTGTGTGGCCAAAATGTTGAACGATCAATAGAACAAGTCACACAAAGATGAAAAACAGATTTATCCTGCTTTTTTTGGTTTTATGTTTTGCCTGCAACCCGACCAAACCGGGGACGAACCCTTCTGCCGACCCTCCACAGACCGGCCCAAAATTATCGCAGCCCACTGCTTTCAAACCCAAAAACATCATTTTGCTGATTGGCGACGGAATGGGCCTTAGCCAGATCACGGCAGCCATGTATATGAACGACAATAAGCTCAACCTGGAAAAATTTCCGGTAGTAGGGTTGCACAAAACGCATGCTTCCAACGACCTGGTGACCGACTCCGCCGCCAGTGCCACTGCATTTGCCTGCGGCATCAAGACGTACAATGGCGCCATTGGTGTCGACACCGATACGATGCCCGTCAGGTCTATTTTGGAGGAAGCCGAAGCACATGGCCTTGCCACCGGGCTGGTAGCCACTTCGACCATTGTGCATGCCACCCCTGCATCCTTTATCGCCCATGAGAAGCGGCGGAACCTTTACGAAAATATTGCGGCCGATTTTCTGGATGTCGAGATCGATTACTTCGTTGGGGGCGGCAAAAAATATTTCGACCGCCGCGATCAGGACGACCGCAACCTGATCGAAGAGTTGATAGCAAAAGGATATTACATTACCGATTATTTTACCGATCCTTTTGAAAGCGTGTTGCCGGGCAAGAAGCGAAACTTTGGCTATTTTACCGCCGATGGCGATCCCCTTCCGGTGGCCCAGGGGCGTGGTTACTTATATGCCGCCGCCAAAGTAGGGGTCAATTTTTTGCGTAAGCACAGCGATAAAGGATTTTTTCTGATGGTGGAAGGGTCGCAGATCGACTGGGGGGGGCATGCCAACAAATCGGACTACATCATCAGTGAAATGCTCGACTTCGACCGCATGGTCGGCGCCATACTCAAATTTGCCGAAAAAGATGGGCAGACCCTGGTCATCGTAACCGCCGATCACGAAACGGGTGGGTACTCCATCGTACAAGGATCGCGGATGGATAGCCTGGCCACGAAGTTTACCACCGGCTATCACACCGCTTCCATGATCCCGGTATTTGCCTATGGGCCGAAGTCGGAACTGTTTAGCGGTATTTACGACAATACGGCTATTTATTATAAGATGAAAGAAGCGTTTGGATTTTGAAGGTTGGGTTGGTTTACAAATGCCGCTCGGCATGATAAGAGGAGCGCACTAGCGGGCCGCTTTCCACAAAGTCGAATCCTCTTGCCAGGCCCTCTTCTTTGTATTTAGCAAATACATCGGGGTGGACGTATTCCGCCACATCGAGGTGCATTTTGGTGGGTTGGAGGTATTGACCGATGGTGAGTACGTCACAATCGTGTTGGCGGAGGTCGTCCATGATCTGGAGCATTTCACTTTCTGTTTCGCCGAGGCCTACCATAACGCCCGACTTGGTTCTTTTTCCGAAAGCTTTTGTTCTTTTGATCTGTTCGAGGCTTCGTTCGTATCGCGCTTGCGGGCGCACCATGCGGTAGAGTCTTTTGACGGTTTCCATATTGTGTGATACGACTTCCTGTCCGGCGCTGATCATCCGGTGGAGGGCTTCCCAGTTGCCGCGCACGTCGGGTATGAGGGTTTCGATGGTGGTGTCGGGAGCCATTTCTTTTATGGCTTTGATGGTTTGGTACCATATTTCGGCGCCCCGATCTTTGCGTTCGTCTCTGTTGACGGAGGTGATGACGGCGTGTTTGACCTGCATCAGGGCGATGGCTTCGGCCACCCGGCGGGGTTCGTCTTCGTCGTATTCGGGAGGGCGGCCGGTTTTGACGGCACAGAAAGAGCAGGAGCGGGTGCAGGTGTTCCCGAGTATCATGAAGGTGGCGGTGCCGGCGCCCCAGCATTCGCCCATGTTGGGGCAGTTACCGCTTTGGCAAATGGTGTGGAGTTGGTATTGGTCTACGAGGGAGCGTACTTTTTTGTAGTTTTCTCCGATGGGCAGTTTTACGCGGAGCCAGTCTGGTTTTCGCCTGTTGGGTTGTTTGTTCTGAACAATGGGAAGGTCGATCATTGGCCGTATTTACATTACTTTCGTTTACCTAACTGCAAAGTTATGTAAAGGTTGACGAAAAACGGTCTATTTTCGGCGTTGGTGATTTCATTGTTTTCGATCATGTGGGGTATTTTTCGGAAGAATACGTCGATCATCACGCCTCCTTCAATGGCTTTGACCATTTCGTCGAAGGCTCCCCAGTCGAAGTGGGCACCTGCTTTGAAGTGGATGCCCGGTACGGGTTTGATCTCGCTGATGCCTTTGGTGAATCCGGATGCGCCGTAAATGTTGTTGAAGTTTTGGAAGACGGCGGCGTTTTCAGAGGAGTATTTTTCGCTTCTCACGTCGGGTCGTCTTTCCTGGGGGTCGTCGGTGGGGTAGATCAATTCGAGGTAATAGGGTTTGAGTAATCCCAGGGTGATGCCGCCTTCGTAGGCAAATCCGATGGCCAGCCCCTTGTGTTCTGCTTTTTCCGAAAGGTAGCGCTTGATGCCTATGCCGCCTCTGAGTACGTAGAGGTTGTTTCGTTTGCCGTAGAAAAAGGACTTGGAAGATCCTCTGTTGCCCAGGGGGGTACCAAAGTCGAAGCTCTGCCTTTCTTCTTTGGGGTGTCTGATTTCGCCTATCTGAAAATGGTAGTATTTGGTTTTGTAATAGGTTTTGATGGTACCAAAATTGGCGGCGAAGGCCAGCCCGAACCCTGTGGTGTGGAGGGTGATGTCGAAGGTGGACTCCTTATTGTAGACAATGCCCTTTTGGCCGGGGTTGACCTGCTTGGGTTGAAAAGTCGTTTGCCCGGAACTGATAGCAGCGAATCCGAAAAGAAGTACAAAAAGCGATAGGCGTAAAGTCATGAGGACATTTGAATTAAATTATATTAGACATAATGAACAAAAGTTTTGTATGCAGCCTGAATGCCCTTTTTTGTCTACCCTGCGTCACATCCTCGCCTTCGTAGCTAAGGCTACGAGGCTCCGGGTGTTCCTTGGTTAGACAAAAAATTGCTCTTCAGTTGCTACACAAAAAATCTATTCATAATGTCTATTTGATCGATGTTAAAACCGAGCTAACCACTAAGATACATCTTTTAACGGATAAATGACAGCTTAGATGCGTGTAATGTAGTAGAAATAATGCCAAAAGGGTAGGGAGGGGACGGATTATGACTGGAATCGATCAGCTCGTCAGAATTTTCGGTGGTTTTGCCACGCATATTGGATTAATTTATTGATTTTGTCAATTCATGGATATTCGTTTTTACTCGTTGGTTTCTTCCCCCCGGTTGATTTATATCGTCGATTTTGTGTTGGCGGAGGTACTTGGATTTCGGGTGCAATATGTGGAAGGGCATCCTAAGGCGGCAGATGGCGGAGTGCCGTCCATTCATTATGGTGGTCAACGGTGGTTGGAGGGCCCCTGCCTCATCCCTGCTCATCCGTTTCTTATGGGAGAGGGAGAACCCCAGTTGGATGTTGTGCGATACGATGGGTTGCCGGCGTTTTTTTCGCTGCCTGAGGTGGAGGGGAGCGACCTGCCCTTCGATCTTTTTTCGATGGCTTTTTATTTGATGAGCCGATATGAAGAATACGGTATTGCCCAAATGCGGGATGAGCACGGCCGGTTTTTGGCGAAAGCCTCTGTGGCTGCTCAAAACGGATTTTTGGAGCAGCCGTTGATCGATCAGTGGGCCGACCGGTTGTATGGTATTTTGCGGAAGCGATTCCCACAATGCTCTCCCAGAAAAATAAATTGGCGGTTGGAATCAACCATCGATGTTGATTTTGCCTGGGCCTATCGGCACAAGGGGTGGCGACGGAGCAGTGGCGGATTGTTGACCGATCTGCTGGCAGGCCGTTGGGGCGGTCTTCGCCGTCGGATCGCCGTTTGGCTGGGGCGCCAAAAAGATCCCTTTTACACCTTTGAGCACTTGCAGTACTTACACCGGGAATGGGGACTTCAACCGCTTTGGTTTGTCCTGGTAGCTGACCACGGTGTTTTCGACAAAAATATTTCGCCGCTTCATCCCGCCATGCGGGCCCTTATCGGTCATCTTGCAGAGGCAGCTGAGGTGGGGCTGCATCCATCCTATGCTTCCGCGGACAATAGGTCGCTGCTGGCCAGGGAGAAAAGCAGACTGGAGGCCATTTTGCGAAAGCCGGTTACCCGGAGTCGGCAACATTATTTGCGGTTGAAACTGCCGGAGACCTACCAGCAACTGATCGAGGCGGGCATGGATGAAGACCACACGATGGGATATGCCGATGCAGTGGGATTTCGGGCTTCGACGGCCCATCCTTTTTATTGGTACGACCTGGAAAAAGAAACAGTTACTTCCCTGCGGATCGTTCCATTCCAGGTGATGGACGTCACTTTAAAAAACTACCTGGCGCTGGAGCCGGAGGCGGCGACGGCACTTTGTGAGGCATTGGCCGGGCAGATCAAAAAAACCGGTGGGGTCTTTTCCTTTATCTGGCATAACAGTTCTTTTTCAAGTGAAATGGGTTGGGAAGGCTGGGCGGTGGTTTACGAAAAATTATTAGCTTTGGGATCAGAAAAAAACAACGCTCATCATGTTTCTGTTAAGTGAACAAGACTCCATCGCCAACACCTTTGTAGCCGAACTGCGCGATGTAAACATCCAAAGTGACCGGATGCGTTTTCGGCGCAACCTGGAGCGGCTGGGAGAGGTGCTGGCTTACGAGATCAGCAAGGAGCTGGAATACGAAAAAAAAGAGGTGGAAACGCCTATGGGGATCGCTACGGCCAGCGTACTCAAAGACAGGGTGGTGTTGGCTACCATCCTTCGGGCCGGGCTGCCCTTTCATCAGGGGTTTTTAAATTATTTTGACGGGGCGGGCAACGCTTTTGTATCTGCTTACCGGATGCACCACAAAGACGGCACCTTCGAGATCAAAATGGAGTACATCACCTGCCCCGACCTCACCGACGCCACCTTGATCATGATCGATCCCATGCTGGCTACCGGTGCTTCTATGGATCTGACTTTGCGCGCTCTTCAGGAATACGGCAAGCCCCGGGCCATTCATTTGGCGACAGCCATCGCATCGACCAACGGATACAACTACATCAGAAGGCTGCATCCCGATGTGCGGTTTTGGATGGGTGGATTGGATGAGGAGTTGACAGCGCGGTCGTACATCGTTCCGGGGTTGGGCGATGCCGGCGATCTGGCTTATGGCGGTAAGGTGCAGGCATAATGTTATTTTTTCGTAATTTCTTGAGTGTGTGACAAAATCGCTGCGGCCTTTACCACAAAGACACGAACCTGTCCGGCGGCCAGACGGGGACACAGAGATTCACAGAGAAAATCTCGGCGCAAACGTCGTTCGTCGCGGCCCGCCTGCCGGCCGGCAGGTTTGCAACCGCGATGCTCCGCTAATATGTCACGCACTCTAATTTCTTTTACCCTTTTTCGCTATTTGGTTTTAAAACCAAAATAGACATTATGAACAAAAATTTTGTATGCAGCCTGTCTGGCGCCAGCCAGGCCTGAATGCCCCCTGCCTGCCGGCCATACGCATCAAGTAAAAATTTTATAATTCGTAAAATGCTGATAATCAGTTTTTTGAAAAAATAATTCTCAGCCTCTCGATCTGGCTGAACACAAAGTTCCGTAGGAACGGCAGCCCATAGCCAGATGCTTTAGCTTCTGGAACGTCAGGGCGGAAAAGTCACACGTTGTTTAATTGTTTGATTTACAACAACTAATACATTAAAACAAATTCAGTTGATGCCTATGGCCGGCAGGCGGGCGGGTGTTCCTTGGTTAGATCCCGAAAGCATTCGGGACTCTTCAGTTACTATACAAAAAATCCATTCATAATGTCTAATGAATTTTCTTTTTTTAAAATTACTTTATTACATTTAGCCTAACTTGTTACAAAGGCTTCCTTGTACTTAATCCAATCTAATTTTTGTCCCCATTTGTCGCTGATGTATTAGTGACTGTGGAGAGCGGTTTCATCTCTACCATTTAATTGCCACAGAATTGTTGACATGGTACAGCCATGAACCAATCCAATGGTTTTATCCTGCACTTTTGTCTGTATTCGACAGTGAAAGAAAGGGTATTGCTATTCATAGCCTGCTTAAGGCTTCGTCAGATTCTATTTTTAATCGATAAACTTATAACCTTTATGAGAAATTACACGATCATTCTTTTGCTGATGACCCTATTTACCCTTTCGGTAAATGCAGCAATGGAAAACAACCTAAAACACGACCTCCGTTTTTCACCAAATGAGGAATGGACCACCACCTGCAACCCTACCCAGTTGGCCCACTGGAGCCTGAACACCTGTTTTCCGGGGCCGTATTACGACGAATTTACAGCCAACACAAACACTCCATCCGGATTTTCAAATGTGTCGGCCACCCACCTTTCCAACAATGGAGAACACTCCTGCACCTATGGTGTCAATGGTGACGCCATTTGTGCCGACTACAAAAACGGCTGTTCCTGGGCCGACAATCACTACAACGCCTACCGCTTTTCTGTAACCCTAACTCCAGCCAGCGGCGCAACAGCCACCCTCACCATGTTGAGTTTTTACGAAAGTGCTCCCCAAAATTTTCAATGGACCAATGGCCAATCAGGCGACAACGACCCGCCTTCCAAATATGGGATAAGGGTCTTGAAAAACGGAACTGAAATATTTCAACAAACCGAGATCAACACCACCGGTAGCTGGTCATTGGAACAATTTGACTTCAGCAGCGATCCCGATTTTACGGTAAGTTCTTCCACCACCTTCGAATTTGAACTATTGGGATATTGTCGCCCCAGCGGCACCACCGGACTGGCTGCCTGGGACCTCGACGAGATCAAAGTATTCGGTTGTGCGGTCATAGATCCCTGCGCCAATCAGGGCGGCGACTCCGACAACGACGGCGTCTGCAACAACCAGGACAACTGTCCCAACCACTACAACCCCGGCCAACAGGATAGCGACGGCGACGGCATAGGAGACGCTTGCGATTCACCCGATTGTACGGTAACGACCGGCACCTGCTCGATCACCATCAGTGGATTGAGCTCCTCCGATCAGGCCAAAGTATTTGACAGCAATTGGAGCGTAGTTTGGGAATGCAATCCCTGGGGCAGCAGCCCGTGTAGCGCCACCGAAACCATTACGGACCTGCAAAACGGCACCTACCAGGTACAGGCCTGTGGATCGACCACCTCCTATACCGTTTCGGGGTGTATTTCCGATCCCTGCGCCAATCAGGGCGGCGACTCCGACAACGACGGCGTCTGCAACAACCAGGACAATTGCCCCAACCACTACAACCCCGGCCAACAGGATAGCGACGGCGACGGAATAGGAGACGCTTGCGATTCGCCCGACTGTATCGTAACGATCGGCACCTGCTCGATCACCATCAGTGGATTGAGCTCCTCCGATCAGGCCAAAGTGTTTGACAGCAATTGGAGCGTTGTCTGGGAATGCAACCCCTGGGGCAGCAGCCCATGTAGCGCCACCGAAACCATTACCGACCTGCAAAACGGAACTTATCAGGTACAGGCCTGTGGATCTACCACCTCGTACACCGTTTCGGGGTGTATTTCCGATCCCTGCGCCAATCAGGGCGGCGACTCCGACAACGACGGCGTCTGCAACAACCAGGACAACTGCCCCAACCACTACAATCCCGGTCAGCAAGATAGCGATGGCGACGGTATTGGTGATGCTTGTGATACGGTTGACCCCTGTGCCGGACAAGGGGGCGATTCCGATAACGACGGCGTCTGCGACAACCAGGACAACTGCCCCAACCACTACAACCCCGGCCAGCAGGATAGCGACGGCGACGGAATAGGAGATGCCTGCGATTCGCCCGACTGTACCGTAACGACCGGCACCTGCTCGATCACCATCAGTGGGTTGACCTCCTCCGATCAGGCCAAAGTGTTTGACAGCAGTTGGAGCGTGGTCTGGGAATGCAACCCCTGGGGCAGCAGCCCATGTGGCGCCACCGAGACCATTACCGACCTGCAAAACGGAACTTATCAGGTACAGGCCTGTGGATCGACCACCTCCTATACCGTTTCGGGATGTATTTCCGATCCCTGCGCCAATCAGGGCGGCGACTCCGACAACGACGGCGTCTGCAACAACCAGGATAATTGCCCCAACCACTACAACCCCGGCCAGCAGGATAGTGACGGCGACGGAATAGGAGACGCTTGCGACTCCCCCGACTGTAGCGTAACGATCGGCACCTGCTCGATCACCATCAGTGGATTGACCTCCTCGGATCAGGCCAAAGTATTTGACAGCAATTGGAGCGTAGTCTGGGAATGCAACCCCTGGGGCAGCAGCCCGTGTAGCGCCACCGAAACCATCACCGACCTACAGAATGGAACTTACCACGTGCAAGCCTGTGGATCGACCACCTCCTATACCGTTTCGGGATGTATTTCCGATCCCTGCGCCAATCAGGGCGGCGACTCCGACAACGACGGTGTCTGTAACAACCAGGACAACTGCCCCAACCACTACAACCCCGGCCAGCAGGATAGCGACGGCGACGGAATAGGAGATGCTTGCGACTCCCCCGACTGTACCGTAACGATCGGCACCTGCTCGATCACCATCAGTGGATTGACCTCCTCGGATCAGGCCAAAGTATTTGACAGCAATTGGAGCGTAGTCTGGGAATGCAATCCCTGGGGCAGCAGCCCGTGTAGCGCCACCGAAACCATTACCGACCTACAGAATGGAACTTACCACGTGCAAGCCTGTGGATCGACCACTGCGTATACCGTTTCGGGATGTATTTCCGATCCCTGCGCCAATCAGGGCGGCGACTCCGACAACGACGGTGTCTGTAACAACCAGGACAACTGCCCCAACCACTATAACCCCGGCCAGCAGGATAGCGACGGCGACGGAATAGGAGATGCTTGCGACTCCCCCGACTGTACCGTAACGATCGGCACCTGCTCGATCACCATTAGTGGATTGACCTCCTCGGATCAGGCCAAAGTATTTGACAGCAATTGGAGCGTAGTCTGGGAATGCAATCCCTGGGGCAGCAGCCCGTGTAGCGCCACTGAAACCATCACCGACCTACAGAATGGAACTTACCACGTGCAAGCCTGTGGATCGACCACCTCCTATACCGTTTCGGGATGTATTTCCGATCCCTGCGCCAATCAGGGCGGCGACTCCGACAACGACGGCGTCTGCAACAACCAGGACAACTGCCCTAATCACTACAATCCCGGCCAACAAGACAGTGACGGCGACGGTGTGGGTGATGCCTGCGATAATACCTTCAACTGCAATGAGGTAAATCTAGTGCGTTGGAATTTTGAAAACTGCTATTCCAATTTCGGTGATGGTAGTAATTATGATTACAGTGAATTCACGCCTAACTACCCCAACTCAGGCGGTTGTAACAATGTGTCTGCAACCAATGTCTGGCGCGACAACGGAGAGCACTCCTGTACTCCTGGCTACAACAGTTCGACGGCTATTTGCGTTGGAACGCAAAGCAGTTGCAGCCCCTCAAACTACGATCCGGGTTTTGCCTTAAAGTTTAATGTAACCGTTACGCCCTCTACTATTGGGAAATTGACCAAGTTGACCTTCAGAGAGAAAGCGCCTACCTACTTCCAGTGGATTGGCGGCGATTCCGGCCTGAATAATTATCCAACTAAGTATCTGATCCGTGTACGCAAAAACGGTCAGATGATCTATGCACAAGACAACCTTTCCACAACAGAGGGCTGGACGTTTGAGTCGTTTGACTTTTCTTCTGATCCCGACTTTGAAGTGACGGGCACTACGACGTTCAATTTTGAGTTGCGGGCCTACTGCGTTGTTGGAAATGGGGGCAGTGAAAGCGTTTGGGATATCGACGACATCAAAGTGAAAGGCTGTTGTGGCTCTACCAACCCACTGCAAAGCCAGGAGGAAAACGAAGACCTGTTTTTCACAGCACAGAAAGACAGCCGCGATGTATCCCTCTACTGGGTGACCAATGCAGATTATAAGAGCGATTACTTTATGATAGAGCGTTCGTTGGATGGCGTCAACTTCGAGGTGATCGAAGAGGTGATGAGCATCAGCGAGTCGACCGACCACATCAGCTATCAAATACTGGATGAAGATGCCAAAGTGGGCATCAACTACTACCGCATCGGGCAGGTGTTTGAAGATGGCAGCATGCGTTATTCCCATGTCAGGGAAGTGGCATTCGATCTGGACATCAACAAGTTTACGGTTTTCCCGAATCCGGCGAGCGACGAAGTATTTGTCAATCTTAAGGATTTTGTGGGCAACAAAGGTATCTTGCAGGTTCACGGCAGTCTGGGACAAACCTTGCTAAGCCAGGACCTGGGCGTGATCCCCGCCCATCCCATCAGGGTGTCAACGGCTGATCTACAGGCGGGCGTATACGCCATTTCTATTCAGATCGAAGGTAAGAAGCTGATGACAGAATTGGTGGTGATCAGTAAGTTGTGATTTGTATACGGCTTGGGAATTAAACAATGAGTTGTTTAATTCTTACAGCTAACCAATTCTTACTAGAGGGTCGGCCCGGTTTTTCGGGTCGGCTCTTTTTTGATTTTAGAAAAATGATTACTTTTAGCAACAGGAATGGTTGGCATATCGTTTTGGCCTGTTATTTCTAACAATACTCTTTCTATCACGTTAAAAAACCACCTCGCCATGCAATCATCTGTGACCTCTTTGGCTTTACTCACCGTTACTTTAATCCTTCTTTTTGGGTGCCAACCCAATGCAGACAAACAAAAACCTGAACAGAATAACGACAACGACATTACCCGGCACGACTCCAAAAAAGAATTTGAAACATCTCCCTACCTCAATCACTGAATCCAAAAAAACGCAGACGAACCTGGCCGACCTATGCGGCAACGACGATCTGGACCTGATCGCCACCATTCGCCAAACTGCCACGTCGCTCACCGGTACCCCTTACAGCCAGGAAAATAAAACCGACTGCTCCGGGATGTTTCACAAAATGCTGGACAGCTTTCGCGGCGCTTGTCCCAGGGCGCAGTTGCCCACCATTGACAATGCCCGTTCCTCGCGCGGCATAGCCCAGTGGTATCATGCCAATGGCGACTTGAAGATCATTCGCGACCCGCTTGCCAGCGGCCACCTGATTGAGCCGGGCGCCGTTATGCTCTATGGTTATGGATCGCGAATGAGTAAGTACAATCGCCAAACGCTGACCGTGGACACACTGGTTAAGCCTGGCATTGGCATCAACCATGTGGCCATCGTTACTAAAGTAGAGGCCGATTCCAACAATGTCGTTCAATCCTATGATCTCTTTCACGGTATGCGGCCCGGCAAACCGGCCGGCGTGACCACTTCTTACAGAGTAAACGCAAATCATCCTGACCTACCGACATATGGCAATTGGAAGGAGCCCTGGCTGGCGGTGGCGCCGGTGTTGGCGCAGAAGAAGCTGGCGGGGCAGTAAAGGGGGCGTCCAACCGGTGGTATGCGACAGAGTATTGCTTTATTTTGCTTCTGATAAGTATTTCAAGTAATTTGCCATTTCGACGCTCAGGCAAATAAGGCTCGCTCGAAAAATAAATTCCGTTGTCTTTGAAAATAACGTGCAAATAAGCGATTGGTAATGAGCGCCTGCCTGCCGGTCAATGTCATTAAGATTGCATTTTTTATATGTATAACTCGTTGAAAAATGTAGCCAGAGGCCACAATAATTAAACGCAAAATCTCAGAGAGATCTCGCGAACATAATTTTTTCAGTTAGTTATATATAAAAATAAACCTAACTTAACGACATTGGCCTGCCGGTAGGCAGGTTTTGTACGTTATTTCAAAGATTAAAAAAAGGAAATTACCTGCCAGCCGGCAGGCTGGTTTTTTGAGCTTTACTAAATTGCAAATTGACAATACTCAAAAAAATAGGAAAATACCTGCTGCGGTTCTTTTTATGCGTTTTTCTGCTGCTCGTTTTGGCGGCCTTGCTCCTCCGAATTCCTGCCGCACAAAATTACCTTACGGAAAGTCTGGAAGACTACCTCCAAAATAAGTTGAATACGGAGGTGGGGATCGAGTCGATCCGATTGAAACTCCCGGAGTCCATCACGCTGGGTGGAGTACTGATAAAGGACTTACAACAGGACACTTTAGTAGGCATTAATCAACTGACGGTCAACTTCCAACTGAATAAACTTTTTCAAAAAAGCATTCAATTCGACCGGATAGACCTTTCCGGTGGTCAGGCCAACATCCATATAGGCACCGACACCACCAACTTCGATTTTATACTGCGGGCATTCGGTCTGGCCCCCGATGATTCGACAGAAGTGGCGCAGACAACTGCTGCCACTTCTCCCTGGGTGGTGACCTTTGACGACGCTGCTTTCTCGCTCCGACAGATAGACTTTAGTTACATCGACGAACCATACGCCGTCCAGCTTCACACCCAAATTGGTCGACTTGATGCTGCTGCCGAAAAAATCGACTATACTGCTCACGACTACCAGATCGAATACACCAGGCTGAGCGATGCGACCATTGCCCTGCACCTCGGAGAAGTTGAAAAGACAGAGCCAACCGACACTCCTGATACGACCGTCATCCGTCTCCACGCATACACTTTGGACATAGAAAATGTAGACGTGGTCTTTACCATGCCTGACCTGGAACTGAAAACGCATATTGGAAAACTGGAGAATCCCGAAACCCTTTTGTACAGAGATGCGGACCAACTGCAACTCAGCACTCCACAGTTGGAGATTAGCCAAAGTCATTTTCAGTACGATGTTCCATCCGCCACCCGGTTGTCGGAAGGATTTGACTACCATCACTTTGACTTGAAAGATATTGAGCTGAATATTGCTGATTTTTCCTACGACAATTTAGACATCGCCGCCGATTTGCAACATCTTTCAGCACAAACGGATAATGGATTTAACCTGCATGAGCTAAATTCTAACATTCGTTTTGCAAAAAGTGAAATCGAATTGTTAGAGCTAAATGCAGAAACCAATAATATCCAGATAAATAATTCAAAAGCAGCCGTTCGGTATCCCTTTTTTAGCGAAAGCAAAGCCGACATGCAACAGCTCAACCTGGATGTCCACCTCGATGCCCAGGCAAACAACTTGGCCGACATCCGGTATTTTTATCCCGGTATCGACGATGTTCCTGTTTTTAAGCAAAATGGAAATCGACCTCTGAGCATCACTGTCAAAACCAAAGGAACGCTCGATCAGTTGGACATTTCGTCGTTCGACTTTAGGGGGCTTCAGTCTCAGGTGAAGGCCTCCGGAAAACTGCAACACCTTACGCAACCTGACAAGCTGGCTTTTGACCTTTCCTTACCCCGGCTGGCAGCACCGGGAAGCGTCCTTTCGGCGGTGCTGCCCGATAGTACGCTGCCTTCGTATATTCGATTGCCCGATACGATTTTCCTTTCGGGAAATGCGACCGGCGATATTCAGGAATTTACAACCAATCTGAAGGCCATTACCCACCGATCAGGGGCACCCGCCCCTACAAAGATCCAAACCCGGGCGACTCTGAAAAACATACGCGATCCCAAGGATGCCGCCATTAATATTCAGATCGACACCCTCTATACTTCGCGGCCCGACCTGCTGGCGTATCTTCCACCTGCTACCTTACCGGAGTATGTCAATTTACCGGAATATTTGATTTTGACGGGCGAAGTGAACGGGCCTGTTGCCGACCTCCAGTCAAACCTCCAACTGCTCACTTACAGAGCTGGCGACCCAAGTCAAATCAAAGTACTCGGTGGGGTGACGGGTTTGTTCACAGACAACGCCCCGGCCTTTGATTTAACCGTCGATATAGCCGATGTTGACCGGCAGGAATTGAGCGCATTTCTGCCCGATAGCCTGTTGCCGACCTATTTTCAATTGCCTGTTTTAAACAAACTCAAAGGCGTCATCAAAGGAACTGCCAATGATTTTAGCAGTCAATTGCAACTCGAATCCAATACCGGGCAATGGGTCGTTGAAGCATCTCTTCAGGAAAAAAAGTATGCCCTCGATCTGTCTGTTCAAAAGTTAATTCCAGAATCTTTTTTTGAAGAGGACTACCTCGACAGTTTGATCGGATTTCCAATTGATCCCCTTTCGGTAAATTTGAAACTTTCAGGCGAGGGTTTTGACCTCTCCGAATCTTCTTTTGGCGATTTGCTTCTTACAGTCAAAGGCAATGCGGACACTACTTCGCAGGGATTGGTAGTGGAAGGAAAATTGGACCGCAATATTTTAAAGGCGACCGCCCGCATTTCAGAATCGGATATCCGGCTGCGTTCCAATTTGCATCTTAACAATACTGGACCGCTTCCCAAACTGCTTTTCGACCTCGATCTCGAACAGCTTGACTTACAAGGATTTCGCCTTACAACGCAGCCGCTCGAACTCAAAGGGCGGTTAATGGCAGAAGTCCGGGGCAATGGTCTGGATACCCTTTCGGGGCAGGTATTGATGGATGACTGGAGTATTTTTTTTGATGATAAATCGGAACAAATCGACAGCCTGCTCTTGGCTGCTAATCTGGATAATGGTAAAAACAGTATTGATCTGACGTCTGATTTTTTTAATGCCCATCTCGATGGCCATTTCAAATTTCCGGAAGCAGTTACGGCTTTTCAGCAAATGCTATTCAGCCAGCCGACGTATTCCGACTCGCTGATCGGCAAAACAGACGATCATTTTAATTTCCAACTGGAGGTACATCGTCCCGAAATCTTGACTATGGGGTTTATTCCGGGGCTGGAAAATCTGTCGCCTTTTAGTCTGGAGGCCAGTTACGACAATCGGGCCACCACGTTTCAACTCCAAATGGAGATTCCCTTTTTTCAATACCAACAATCTGACTTTGAGCATTTGTCTCTCCGGTTCAATGGCGTTCGAGACAAATTGGATTACGAAATTAATCTACAAAGGGCCGACATTCAGGGGGCAGGCCAAGCCGAAAACCTGAGTACCTTTGGTGTTTTAGAAAACAGACAACTGACCAACACCATTCGCATGCTGAACGAAAAAAAAGAGCCGCGATACGAGGTGCAAACCATTTTGCGTTTTTTTGACAACGAAACATTTCAACTACAGTTCTTGCCAAAACAGTTGCTGAATTACGACCAATGGACATTTACAGTGGACAATGCAATTCGATGGTCAAAGGACAGCTTGGAGGTGCAAAACTGGCGATTTTCAAAAGGGGCATCCGCCATGGACATTGCGACGAACAGGGCCAGCGACGAACATACCTTATCATTTGAAAACTTCGATTTGAAAACAGTTTCAGATTTCATTCAACGGGATGGAGGGTATCTTGGTGGTGTGTTGAATGGCAACATTGCCGTCAGGCAGCTTTTTGCGGAACGTACTTTTGCAGCTCAGCTCGGCATTAGCGACTTGTTGGTAATGGGTGCCAGGCTTGGTGACCTCGTTGTTCGGGCAGAGGATAAGCCCAACCAGATCGTGGCTGCTGAGGCGACGTTGGAAGGCGAGGGAAACGATCTCTCCCTAAAAGGAAAAATGGATTTGAAAGAGTCCGTTGAAGTGTTCGATTTTTTGCTCGACATTCCTTCCGTAAATCTGGCCGCCATCGAACCCCTGGCCGCAGGATACCTCGACCAAATGACGGGCTTGTTGGCCGGCCGGTTGAACATTACAGGCAATTTGAAGCAACCATCAGTGCTGGGAAATGTGCAGTTTGAAAATGCTGCTTTTGACATCGACCTATTGAATACCCGGTTGAATTTAGGCAATCAACCCATCGTTTTTGATGCCAATGCTATTGAGTTTAAAGACCTTGAAGTTAAAGACGCCAATGGCAGCAAAGGCATTGTTTCTTCTTATGTGTTGACCAGCGATTATCGCGATTTCTTTCTGCAAACAGAATTGGAATTAAAAGATTTTCTGGTACTCAATACCACTTCCAAAGATAATGACCTGTATTATGGAAAATTGTTGGTTGATGCCAAAGCCCAATTGGACGGAACGCTTACTGCTCCCACTGTCGACATGGTGGTTAAACCCAAAAAAGGCTCCAGACTTACTTACGTGTACGATCCGTATTCCAATGATTTGGTTACCCATGAGGGGATCGTTGAGTTCGTAGTCCCGGAAGATATACCAGGCTCCAAGCCCCGTCGCAAAACAGCTATACAGGAAGCATCGAAGGAGCTGAATATGGCGTTGACGGTGCGTGCTTCTGTGGATGAAAATCTCGATTTCACTGCCATTACGAATCCCATTGCCGGCGACAATTTTCGCGGAAAAGCCAAAGGAGATATTGTACTGAGAATGTTCCCGGACGGTAATCTGGAACTCAATGGTCAACTGAAGGCCGTGGAGGGAAAGTACTTGTTTACGTATCAGGAACTGGTCCGTCGACCATTTGATGTGGTGCCGGGAGGTACCTTAACGTGGACGGGCGACCCCTTCGACCCCAGGTTGGATCTGGACGTGACCTACCAGGTGCGCACATCGGCTTATCCGCTTTTGGCCCGGCAAAACGATAGTGAAAGTGCTGCCGGTGCCGTTCCGAAACAAATTTTCCTGGTGAAATTAAATTTAGGCGGAAGCCTGGGGAAAACAGATATCAGCACCTCTATTGAATATCCCAACCACAAAGAGGGAAATACAGCGGACGCAGATACAAAGGCAGCCATCAACAACATCAACCGCGATCCAAGTCAACAAAATACGCAGGCTTTTGCCCTGATCCTGTTCAACGGGTTTTTAGCTCCCAACGTCGGGGATTCGGAGTTTCGGGTGGTGGATGCTTCCGGCAGCATCAACAATGTGATCACCCAACAGTTAAACGGCCTGGCCAACAGATACATCAAATTCGTAGAGGTCGATTTCGGGTTGGACAGCTACGAGTCGAACGACGACAATGTACACACAGATTTTAGAGTCAGCGTTCGCAAGCGGTTGCTCAACGACCGACTGGTGATCAGCCTGGATGGCAAAACAACTACCGATTCGGGAGCGGAGGAGAGCAGTTCGCAGACCTATCTCGACAATGTTACCATCGCCTACTCCCTTACGCCAAACGGCCGTTTTAAAATCAAACTGTACAACCAAAGAGATTACGACGATTTTGTCAGTGGTACTGCGGTGAAGCTGGGTGGTGCGCTGGTCTTTTCTAAAGATTTTAACCGAGTGCGTTTTAGGAATAAATCAAAAAGGAAATAGCGGCATGAAAATTTGGTCCTTGTTATTTGTTTTACTTTGTACGGGCTGCTCGCTGACCCGCCATTTGCCGGAAGGCGAATACCTCTATACCGGCGCCGAAGTACAAATAGAAAAGACCGATAAGCAAATAGATGTAAAAAAACTGGAAACGACTTGTAAAACGCTGATACAATCCCCTCGCCCCAACCGAAAGATGCTGGGCATCCGTTGGAAGCTACGTTGGTATAATTTTTTTTATACCAAAAAACAAAAAGGACTCTGGCATTGGCTGCAAAAAAAACTGGGGGAGCCACCTGTAATTTACGACGAGCAGGTAACCTCCAAAACCATTCAGCTTTTGCAAAACCGTGCATTCAACCAGGGGTTTTTTCATAGTACGACGACCCTTCATGCCAAACAGAAAAAACGAAAAACAAAGGTTGTATATAGCGTAAAGGTAGCTGCACCCTACTTGTTGAAAAGTCTGACAAACGGCCTGACGGACAGCTTCCTTCGCGAGCGGGTAGAAGCCATCCGGGGAAAGTCGCTTTTGCGCATTGGGCAATCGTATAACCTCGAACGCCTGCGGCAGGAGCGGGAGCGGATCACCCTTGCCTTGCGGGGAGAAGGATTTTATTTTTTCCGGAGTGACTATTTGACATTTCGGGCAGATACCAGCCGGTCTAATAATGCAGTACAGCTTGAACTAACCCTGAAGGAAGGGGTCGATTCGACGCATTTGTTGCCCCGACGTATCGGTCGAATTGGGGTATACCCCGATGCCGGATTAAGGGAGCGCAACAAAATGTCGGCCGACACCCTTTTTTATGAGGGGTTACAAATCATAGCATTTGCAAGACAATTGCGGCCAGCTACCCTTCGGGATGCCATTACGCTGACAACTGGAAGTCTATACTCGCCCAAAGACCATCAGGCGACATTGGAGCGCCTTGCTTTTTTGAAAACATTCCAGTTTATCGATGTCCAGTTTCTACCTTCATCCGAAAGCGACGCATTGCTTGATGTGGCGATCCGGTTGACTCCCCGCAAGCGAAACACGGTGGAAGGGTCGGTGGGAGGCTCAGTAAAAGCAGGCCTGTATGCGGGGCCGGAGTTGGCGTTGGGCTTTATCAATCGCAACCTGTTTAGAGGAGCAGAGCAGCTCCGGCTGACCTTCAATGGCAACTACAATTATCCCCTTGTCAGCGACATTGCCTCCCGGATCGAGCAGAAGGTGACCATGGAAATGTCCAAGCCCGGGCTGATCGTGCCTTTTAAAAATAAATGGTGGCGGGAAGGGCTGATCGCACAAACGAAACTCTCTTTTTCTTTTGCCGGCGACAGGATTAGAATTCCCCTGATCGGGACGCAGGCATTCCTCTTGGAAGAGGGCTTTAGCCGACTGGCTGAGCGACTGGAGGCTGATACGAGTTTCTCGCCGTTTGTGGCGATCAACAATTACGAGTTGGGGTTGAGCTATCAGTGGCGTAAGCGGTTGGATGTGCAGCACGAGTTGAGACCCATCCATGTGGTGTGGCAGGCTCCCCGTTATGAGGAGTTGGAGTTGCGTCGGTTATTGTTGTTGGTCTATGCGCTTGATCGGGAAAATAGTGGTGGCGGATTATTGCTCAACCTGGAGCAGATGTTGATCTTCAAACCGGGTTATGTTATTCAGCACGACAGTCGGTTGGCCCGTTTGAAAAGGCATAATTTTTTCTATCGCGGGAAGTTGGGGTTTTTGGGCAACCAGTTGTTGGGGGATAGCCAACTGATTCCAGGCAACCGACTTCAGGGTCAGTTTTTGCAATTGGAAAATGACGGACGGTACTACCATCGTTTTTCCAGAAAGCACACATTGGCCTGGCGGCTTTCGGCCAAATTTTCTATTCCTTTCAGAAATGAGGTATTGTTGCCCTTTTTCGACCTGTACGGTGTGGGTGGCCCCAATAGCATCCGATCGTTTCAGCCGCGCCGGGTTGGGCCAGGTAGTACACCGCCCTCCGACCAGACGTTCTTTTTTACCGGTACCGGAAATGTATTGTTGGAAGGGAGCATGGAGTGGCGGGTCAAATTGACACAACTTTTTGAGTTGGGCTTTTTTGCAGATGGTGGTAATGTCTGGTTGTTAAAAGGTCGCAATGGCGATGATGATTTGGCCCGATTTGAATGGGATGGTTTCTTACGTCAGTTGGCTCTGGGTACGGGTTTTGGTTTGCGTCTCGATTTTGATGTATTGTTGATCCGGATGGATTTGGGCTGGCCACTTACCAAGCCCTGGTTGCCACAAGGAGACAGGTGGGTGGGCAACGAACTGAAGCTGAGAGACGGGGTATTTAATTTGGGCTTTGGGTATTCGTTTTGAGCCAGTGAGGTGAGAGAAGATATAAAAATAGGGTGTGGCAAATGCTGAAAATCATATAAAGGCGTGATGTAAATCATTTACTTTCATTAGTATAATGGGATACCTTAAGGTAAAACCATTAAAATTATGAACAGTACAATTGAGTTTTCATCCACAACAATGTTTTTACTGATTGCTGCCATTCTGGTGCTGATTCTACTGCTAATAGTTGCATTCAGAAGGTGGCTGTATCAAAAAACAAACGATAACCTGGCAGATAAATACAAAGGCAGGCAATGGCGGTCTCCGCTGGAGGGCCGCAATAAATATCCCGACGCTAATGTATTTCAATACAGCAACAGCTTTTTTCTTTTTGGGCTGGCTATTTCGCTGGGATTGACATTTCTGGCTTTGAACTGGACTTCGTATGAAGAGGAAATTTACATTCCAAAAGATGCGCTTTTGCTCGAAGAAGATATTGAGATAGAACCGCCGCGCAGTGATGTGAAGCCCCCTCCGCCCCCTCCGCCGCCCCCTCCCGTTATTGAAGAAGTACCGAACGAACAGTTTGAAGAGGAAGATGAAATAGAGTTTCTGGATCAAAGTATTGACGAAAATACGGAGGTGTCTGAATCGACTCTGGATGTGCCAAAAGAAATCGCAAAAAAAGGGCCACCCGCCCCTCCACCGCCCCCTCCTCCCATGCCCGAGCCGGAGGTAGAAGAGATATTTCAAGTTGTGGAGGAAATGCCGCGCTTTAAAGGGTGTGAACATGAGTCGGATAAAGAGAAGAGGAAAATATGCGCCGATCAAAAGATGTTGGAATTTGTCTATTCCAATATTCAATATCCATCTCTTGCAAGGGAGAACGGCATTGCAGGTACGGTAGTTTTGCGTTTTTATGTGGATACAGACGGCTCTGTGAGAGATATCAGCGTTGTTAAAGAAGTGGGAGGTGGATGCGGTGCTGAAGGCTTGCGCATTGTTAACCTGATGAACGAAGGAGGTGTCCGCTGGATACCAGGCAAGCAAAGAGGCCGAAAAGTAAAGGTGTGGTTCAATCTGCCCATCCGCTTTAAGTTAATTTAAGGGGAGAGACAGAAATGTGGTTTAAAAACCAAAGAATTCCTTTCGGATCAAATCCCGAAAAACGGTATCTTTGGTATCATGTCATACGCTGCTCATCAACTCGACGACACCATTGTAGCCCTAGCCACACCTTCCGGCACGGGAGCAATTGGCCTGATCCGCCTCTCGGGGCGGGATGCTATCCGTATTGTAAACACCGTGTTTGATGGAAAAGACCTGGAGGGGCTTCCGACCCATACCATCCATCTGGGAGCCATCCGCGATGAAGAGGGGCGACTGCTCGACGAGGTGCTGACCTCTCTCTTTGTGGCTCCCCGTTCTTACACCAAAGAAAATGTGGTGGAGGTTTCCTGTCATGGTTCCGACTACATCATTCAGCAGTTGATCGAGTTGTTTATACGCAGGGGTGCGCGGATGGCCCGGCCGGGCGAGTTCACCTTGCGGGCTTTTCTCAACGGGCAGATGGACTTGAGTCAGGCCGAAGCGGTAGCCGACCTGATCGCTTCCACTTCGGAGTCGGCACATGCGGTGGCCATGCAGCAGATGAGGGGCGGGTTCAGCAATGAGATTGCAGAGCTGCGTCAACAACTCATCGACTTTGCCAGCCTGATCGAGCTGGAACTGGATTTTTCGGAGGAGGATGTCGAGTTTGCCGACCGGTCGGAGTTGAAAGCCCTTGTCGGAAAAATACAATCGATTTTGCGAAAGCTGATCGATTCCTTTAGGCTGGGTAATGTTATTAAAAACGGGGTGAGCACGGTGATCGCCGGTCGGCCCAACGCCGGTAAGTCGACCCTGCTCAATGCCCTGCTCAACGAAGAGCGGGCTATCGTTAGCGAGATAGCAGGTACTACCCGCGACACTGTCGAAGAAAGCCTCAACATTCGGGGCATTCCCTTCCGGTTGATCGACACGGCGGGCATCCGCAAGGCGCAAAACCAGATCGAGCAGATCGGGGTGGAAAGAGCGATGGAGAAGATATCGCAGTCGATGGTGGTGATATACGTGTTTGATGTGACCGAGTCCTCCCCCCAGGACCTATGGGACGATGTAGACCGCTTTCTGAAAGGCAGCGCGGCCCTCACTGCCCGCAGCAAAAAACTGTTTGTGGCCAACAAGATGGACCGCAACCCTTACATTCGACCGGAATCCTATTATAAAGCCGACCTCATCCATTCCAACAATCTGATTACGGCTTCCGCCAAAAACCGGATGAACATCGATCATCTAAAAGACAAGCTGTACCAAACCGTCGTCGACAATCCCAACCTGATGGACCAAACCATCGTGACCAATACCCGCCATTACGACGCTTTGCGCAAAGCCGACGAAAGCCTCAACAAAGTGCTTGCAAATATGGACGCCGGTATCACCTCCGATTTTATTGCTATGGACATCCGGCAGGCCCTCCACCACCTGGGGGAGATCACCGGCCAGGTGAGTACAGATGATCTGCTGGGGAATATTTTTTCTAATTTTTGTATCGGGAAATGAATGATCCCATAAATTACGAGAATCGTATCTTGCAGCCTTATTAAAAACCAAAAACAATCACACTATGGCTAAAAAGAAAATCAACGTAAAAGGCTCCGTAATTACCATACTCGAACAAACAGAGAGTGATTACATTAGTTTGACTGATATTGCCAAAAGCAGTACCAACCACGAACCGTTTGAAGCTATTAATAGCTGGTTGAGAAACGAAAGTACTGTTACCTTTCTTGAAGCATGGGAGAAACTACATAACTCTAATTTTAAACCGTCTCATATGAGAACGTTTAAAAATTACAGAAGCCAAAATCGAAACAGCGTCACAGCAAAGATTTATATTGATATGACCGAAACCATTGGGATCATATCCAAGCCGGGCCGCTACGGAGGCACCTATGCCCATTCAGACATCGCCATCAATTTTTGCTATTGGTTAAGTCCGGAGTTTCAGGTTTACCTTATCAAAGAATATCAGCAATTGAAGGTAAGCGAGTTTAACCGCTTGTCCGGCTCCATACCGCGAGAGATTACCAAAGCGAATTATGGCATCGTTACCGGCATTGTAGATGCTTATTTGGTAAATAGGTATTGCAAATCAATTGTATAAAGCACTATTCCTTTCATAGAATCGCCTAAATTAAACTTAGCAAATGGCATATAAATCTTGCATTACTACGATAATTACCTTACCTTTGTAGTAATATGCTTACCCCGCTTCCCGTCAGATCAGCGCGCTCAGGGTAAGCTTTCTTTTTTTACCTATGGCTAAAACACACTACTCCAAACCAGCTCTAAACTACCAAGACCAGCTAGATCAACTCGTAAAAAGAGGTCTTCAAATAGCGGACAATGCCAGAGCACTCCACTTATTAGAAAACATAAGCTATTATCGCTTAAGCGGCTATTGGTTTCCATTTCTTCAAAACAAACAACAACACATATTCAAGCCAAATTCCACTTTTCAAAAAGTATTTGATTTGTATTGCTTTGATGGGGAATTGCGTTTGCTAACACTTAGAGAGTTAGAAAAAATAGAAGTGGCTATAAGAGCACAATTGATTTATCAAATGTCCCGTGCTCACGGTGCTTTTTGGTACACGAATACTAACTTATTCAAAAATTCACACAGCCATGCAAAATCTATCACCAGCATTAGAAGAGAATATAATAGAAGTGATGAAGAATTTATAAAAGCGTTCAAAGCCAAATATTCTAATCCTCTTCCTCCTGGTTAGATGATGTTAGAACTTACCTCTTTTGGCACTTTGTCCTTGTTATTCAAACAACTTAAAGATGGAAAGGATAAAAGAGCTATTGCAAATTATTTTGGGTTGGATGATAAAACCTTTGCTTCCTGGTTACACAGTATTGTTTACGTAAGAAATATTTGTGCTCATCATACTCGCTTATGGAATAGAGTAATGAGCATTCAACCGAGGATTCCTAAATCGCCTAGAAAACAATGGTTGAATAACAATTCTATTCCCAATAATCGATGCTATTTTATATTGAGTTGCATCTTGTACTTACTACAATCAGTAAACCCAAATAATCATTTTGCAACAAGAATGGATGATTTACTAAAAAAGTATCCAAACGTTGATCCCCTAGCAATGGGGTTTCCTTCTAATTGGAAAACTGAGCCACTTTGGATAAATACATAAGTCATGATCAAAACTCCCCTTTTTGTCCATTTTTGTACCCTATTTGTACAACCCGTTGACAATCAGCATGAGTTACTTTTTGTATCGGGAAGTAACTAGTGCCTACGGCACTAGCCTTTATACTCAGACCACATCGGGGGGCGAATACTAGAAATTCTTTACATTAATATCTCTCGTTATATCTTGTATTGGAAAGTGGTTATATGTTCTTGATATTACGATCAGCCAAACAACAAAACACTAATTATGTAAAATCATATCTTCATCAAAACAGGTTACAATATCATTGCTATGATTGACTAAATCTTCGTCGAAATTGATTCATCAGAACTACTTACGATTAATCCTCACTAACGTATTTTTTAAGTTCATCAATTGCTTCACGAACGTCTTTATGTTTCAAAGACATCGCTTCCATATAATGGCTAACACTTGGAGAAAGGGCGCGGCTCAGAGGTGGGTTGATAATGTATTGGAGTGTCGTATCCTTCAGGTCGCTACTTGAGATTAGGTCTTTATTATAGTCATAAATAGCAGCTTTGCACTTCTGGTTCAAGGAGTTAACATTTCTATCCAGATCCCGACACTTTAACTGGCCGCTGAATAATTGCTGTACGCTGGTACGATCCAAGAAGAATGGGAGTGAAATTTTCATGTATTTTATATCTTTCGTCTGTTCGAGCTGTTTGGCTCGTTGGTCCAAATAAGCAGGCATAGCGAACAGTGACAAATTGGAAGCACCACGCATGATGGCTTGTACTTCTCCAGATGGAGCCATATGATTGAGGGAATCCAACCGATCCCAGAAGTGATTGTATATATACTCCGGCTTGCCGTCCTGAATACTGACCAATACGATATTTCCTTTGAGGTTTTTTTCGTAAAATTCTCTGGTTTCTACATTTGTTTTTAAGTAATCAATCAAGTCAATCAAAGTACTTAATCCGGAATTGTCAATGTATCCGCCATCCAAAAAATGGCCTTTATTTACTATTGCAGCAGCCGGACTAAGCACGGGGAATCGATTGGTCGTGAATAAGGCATCGGCAAAACAAATTGTTCCTATAGTGTCTGTCATAAACTCGTTGATTGACCTGGCCATTTTGAATACAGGATTGGACTTATCAGTGGCAATTGAGAAGGGAGCAGCAATGCCTTTGATGCTTCTTTCACTTTGGGCACTGTTAACGATCAGTAGGGGAAAGTTCTCACTATGATTCCTATAGGCGTCGTGCCAATACTCATCAAATCCCATTGTTAGCTCGTCAGATTGGTAGATGCAGCTATCCACATAAGAAGTACGAAGAGCATTAATTTCTCTCAAGTAGGCGAAAGACATCTTCCTGGAGGAATCCTCAAAGTAACCGGTAAACTTTGGGAACACCATGAAGTAGGTCAACAAGCGTTTCCCCAAGAGGTGAGAAAAGTCCGTAGCCAAAGGGTTCATGTTGGCGAAGGCAGTAATTTTTTCAAATGAAAAATCCTCATCGTATTTGTTTTTCAACATAAAATAAACACCTTGTCCAACCATGCCTCCCGATATCCCGGAAACTACAAGTGTATTGTTATATAAATTATATCCAGTTGCTTCGTCCAATTGCTGCATCACTAAAAGGTTCCAGTATGCTGCTCTGAGTCCCCCTCCGTCGCCGGTGATAAAAATGTATTTGGCAGAATCGGATTCATCCCGACCTGATTTTTGATTGGTGGTATCTTTTGAAACAGTAGCTACGACCTGATCTTCCAGATAGTTTTTCAGCGTCAGATCATCTGTAATTTTATTTTTGACCGGTTTCAAGTGGTGGTGGCGATTGTCGTACATCTGTGTGAGCAAAAAAAGAATCAATAAAACGGTGAGCGATCCCGCAAAGACGATTTGGTATCGGTAAAACAGTTTTTCCTTTTTGTTTGTGTTGTTTTTTAGCCGCCTGGTAATATTCGCTACTTTAGTGACTAAATTTGCAAAACCAAATAACAAAATCACCCAAGTGAGTAATATATTGATGGCATTGACATAAATTTCGGTGGAACGTTCCGTAAGATTGTATGCGAAAAACGCAACGATACTCAACGTCCAGCCGATTGAAAGCAAATAGGAAAAATTGAAGTCGTGACCCAGCCATTTGCCAATCCATCTAACCAGCCAGTTGGCCACGTTATCCTTTTTTGTTTTTTCAGAAATTTTCAAACGTGCAATTGTTGTTGGGATATAGATTACTCCACATAGTATCAACATTATGCAAAACAACAATAGCTTTATAATTTGCTGGTATCCTCCCAATACTTCAGGGCAAACGTAACTATGGTAAAAATGATAGGACAAATACAAAATAAAGGCTCCAAGCCCTAGATAAAATGAATAGGCAGCAAATTTTTTATAAACAGGCCACCATTGGTCCTGCTTATATTTTTTATTAAACCAAACATAGAACCAAATAAACCCGATCAAAGTCAAAGTTGGCAATAAATAATAAGAGCCGCCTTTGAAGAAAACATCAGCATTAGAAGTACTGGAGGCCAGATGAGCGGAGACAATAAATATTGCCAGTACATAAATCAACGAAGCTTGAATTCTTTGAAAGTGATACCAAATGGCTTTGGCAGGTCGTTGAGTCACCACATCGACATTAAAGTATGTAATGCTTCTGAAAATCTTCCATATTGATCCAAAATTTTTATAGGGCTCACTTTTAGCCTTGACCCTTTGCGGATCAAATTTTTGCGCCCACATCTCGCCTGGTCGGATAAATTTGAACTCATTGTCTTTCTTGTTACCTGCCTCGCTAAACAGATTGTGATAATAAGGAAAATGCCAGGTCATCAAAACCAAAATATTGATCATCACCAACAAAGCAATGACATTGACCGGATGGTCTATGATATGATCGATCAAAGTGCCTCCTTGTTTTATTTTTGCGATGATGAATACAACCAGTACCATTACTATAATGCTCAAGTTGTTGTGTTCAACAAATTTTCGACAATCCTTTAAATAGCCTTTTAAGATGATGAATAGAATAAACTGCGTGACCAGGAAAACACTCCCCAGCATGTAAAAGAAAATTTTGCAAAAATTGATTGGAACTATCCAATTCGGATCCCAGCCATAAAAGAGTGCTCCTATTGTAAACGGAAACTCCAACACATCAAACAGATAGCCGGTAATGGCTATATTGAAAAACCATTTTTTCAACCATTCTTGCCACTCCCCTAGATAGGTGCCAGCCTTTTTTGCTACTATAAGGGTTGTCATCAATTTTGAAACCAACCATACTAATAGGAATGCCCAAAATAAATCAGCGATAAAATGACACCATACCCAACACTGGTTTTTCTCATAGAAATATTTGGTCCACCTGAAATCCTCTTTATGCCAAAGTTGAACGTGAGTAATGTATTGGTCGAATTGGAGATGGCCTTTTATGATGAGCATAACTAAGGATAATACACAGAACAGACCTATTCCTATTTTTGTTGGTTTAGCTGAGATATACTGATTTTGCATAATGGTTCTTTTTAGAAAAGAGGTAGTTTTATAGTTAATGCACACTAGAATTTGCCCTTCTAGTAAAGTTTTCGCTCATCTTCATTATAGGGTGAAAGCGGGCTTGGCTTCCATTTAGGGATTCAGGGTGCGCGATCGAATTTCACCCTAAACTGGGCATGAGCGAAAGTTTTTTTAAGCGTTAGACGGCATCAAGTTTGTTAATTATTACAACAAATGAGCACCTCTAAATGATTTTCGGTAGCTGGTCGGTAGGAAGCTCTTCCCTGCTGATTCCCAATTGCTCAACAAAAAAATCTTTGAGCAGCCAGCTAATTTAAACAAATCTATTGAAAAAAAGCCATTAAATCAGATGAAAAGTAACAAACTGTGAAATCCAATGTACAAACGGGCGGTATACACGAACTATAGCAAATCGATATTTGCCTATTCTGGTATTCAACACAACGACATCGATGAAAAATACGTTCTTTGCAAGAGATATTCCTTTTTGACCAAGAAATACTTGTACAAATGAATTCGACCAGATGGTGTTTTCCATTTTTTGGGTTATTTATACTATTTTTTTCTATGCCAACTTCCGCTCAGTATAGTCGTTGGAAACTAAAAACAGATGCCGACAGCATCATCATATACAACCGCAGCGTCAACTACTCCAAAATCAAAGAACTGAAAATGACGACCACCATACCCTCCAACCTCGGGGCCATCGTCAACATCCTCCAAAACGTGGAACGCTACCCCGAATGGATGCACGGTTGCCGCTCCACCCACCCTATGAACCTCGGCCCCGACTCCACGGCCTGCTTCCAAAGTAACCTCAATTTTCCACGCCCCTTTTCTGACCGCGTAATGTTTTTGGCTACGACCATCCACCAGGATACGACCACTAAAGTAGTGACCGTGATCACCAAATCATTTGCTCATCCCGATTTTCGCAACAAAGACTTTGTAGTCATTGAAGACCTCGTCAACACCTGGGTGCTGACGCCGACCTCTGGAGGGGAAGTGCTGGTCGAGTCGTATTTATTCTGTGATCCGGGCGGCAACATTCCCGCCTGGCTGGCCAACACATTTGTCGACAAAGGGCCGCTCAAGTCCATCCAAAAACTTCGGCGGCGATTGTATTTGCCGGAATTCAGAGGAGTCGTACTTTCCGGTATTCATGACTGATCGATTGGCTGCAGAAAGATCAATACTTCACCACTTTTTTGGTATAGATATAGGATTCATTTCTTACGTCGATAATGTATAGACCCGGTGCCAACCCCATGGTGTTGACCCGAAGGTTTTGCGTCTGGCTATCTTTTGGTAATTCCCAAACTGTCCGGCCGGAAGCGTCCAGCAATCGCACCTGAAATTTATGTTGGAACGTAGAGGGCTCCAACACATAGAGATTCAAATAGTCGCGAAATAGGGAGGGATATGCAATGTAGGGAAGGCAACTCGCACTATAAAAATCATCGTTTCCCTGTATGCATATCTCTGAAGAGGTATCGCAACCTTCCGAACTCCATATTTTTACAGTATAACAAACAGAACACAAAGGATAAACCAAGGGGTCTAAACAATCCGTACACGAAATGCCAATGCTAGGGGTCCATATGACCGAGTCTATATCGGGATGGTTGGTCAATACCTGCAATTGCAGACTATCTCCTCGATCAACCTGATAATTGTTGTTTTCTGGAAAGATTACGGCATAGAGAGGTGCCAGTTGGAAAAGGGTCACCACCTGAACGGAACTGCAATTGCGGGAATCAGTTGCTTCGAGTGTAAACTGCCTCACCTCCGTCAAATTAAATATATAAACCGAATCGTACACCTCACCGGAAGAATATACTACTACTCCCTCTTCCCGAAGGCGAAACTCGAAAGGCGGCAGTCCACTTAGGGGCCTTACCATCAACCGGCCAAGTTGGTGGCAGGAGATGTCAATATGCGATGTCTCGCAAACGAGTTCTTCGTTGGCCAGCACAATGGCGGTGTCGACCTCCGAGCCGGCACCATCCGTTATAGTGAGGTCATAGTTGCCGGCAATAAGGTCATGGATGGAAGTCAGATCATATCCCTCGATACCGTTTGACCAATGAAAATAGTAGGGCGCCACCCCTCCTGCCACTACCACCTCAATAGAGCCATTGGCCTCGCCCTCGCAAGGTGGGACTTGCATCAGCGACTGAATGTGGAGGCTTTGCGCCAAAAGACCCGTCCAAAACAAGGCCAGCACAATTGTTGTTGATATAGTTTTCATATTGCCGTAGATTTGTGTGACTAAGATACGAACTTAGTCCGATATTTGACCCATATTTTCAATATGCCAAAATATTTCAACATAAAGATAATTCATCAACCAATGACCACCATCCTGTTCCGGGGCCTCCTTCTGTGGTGCTTCACCGGTTGGATGCCATCGGTTATCTATGCCTGTGAGTGCCAGCCCAGAAAAGAAATAGGGGTAGCCGACTGGAACGACACCCCGCTCATTTTCAAAGCCGAGTTGATCCACTACAAAAAGACCTTTCAGTATGCGGCCATGACGTTTAGGGTAACCGAGCAATACAAGGGCTCCCTGCCCACCGACAGCCTCCGCATTTATTACCAGCCCTACAAAAGCCCTACGCTGATGAGGGCGGTAAAAGATTTTTCTCCCGGCAATAGCTGGATTGTTTTTGCGAAAGCAACACACCGGTCACAACGGACCCATTACCACCTCCTCGACTCCGAAAACGGACAGCATTGCGCCCTCAGCCGCCCCCTTAAAAAAAAGAGAAGACCCTTACCTCCATTTTCTGGAAAACATGATGGAAACAGCCCACGGATTCCGCCAGTTTCATGACGATGAAGGAGTATTGTTTGGCAGAAGGAGCCTATTCAGAAAAACAACCCAACGGCTGGTGGAAGTACTACTGGCAGCGGCAACTGTTTTCGGAAGGACAATACGACAATGGCAAAAGAACCGGGATCTGGTCGGTGTACGCTTACCCCGTCAACGCCCCGCGGGTGGCGGTGAATAAAAAAACCTATATCGACGGCAATTTGAGAGAAGTAAAAACCTACAACCTTCGCGGAAAACTACACTACATCCTGGAAAGTAGCGGAAGACGAAAAAATATACTCCTACTACCGCAACGATGAATTGTACTCCCGGCGCATCGGTACCCTTGGCGGCAAACTGCGCTACGTAGCCTATTATCAAGACGGAAAGATGGTGCGAGAAGAGCGGTTTGATTGACCCCCTCAAAACCAGTACCCCAGATGCAACGCAAAATTTAGCCGGTCGATGCCAAAATTGTACTCCGTGCTGAAAATGGCCGGCCCCAGCCGCGTCATCCAACCCAGCTCCAGGCCTGTACCGTAGAGGGATTCTATGTTAGTAATCACCTTGTTAGAAATGACTCCGTCTGCCACGTCAAAGCTCTTCAACTGATGATAGGCATAGTTGAATACCAGCGTGGTGAATATATTTTCGACCGGCTCGGTCTGTAGGCGGAGCTGGCCAGCCAGATAAGTCGTTGCCGGTTTTTCCATGTAGCGCAGGCCAAACAACTCCACATGGCTCCACTCGTTGGGCAGGGGAGCGCCCGAGGTAGAACCGCTGAAAAAAATTGTTCTCCACCTGCCGGACGTAACCGGCGTCAACCCGTAATATCGTTGTCAATTTTTTCTGCAGTGGAAATGCTTTGCCGACTTGTAGCCGAACCAGGGTATTTTTCAGAACTCAGCGACGACAGGCTATCGACCACCTCCACATTGAGGTCGCGGCTAAAAGCGTATTTGCCATCCAGCCGGAAGTAGCCCCCCCGATGTTGGAAAGAATTCGCTGTCGTAACTATCGTGCAACAACCGACATTGGGCAAAGACCTGATCGAGGCGGAGGTTGTCTTTGTCGGGATCGAAAAAATCTTCGCTGCGCACAAATCGCTCCACGCCCATGCCGGCGGAGATCATAAACCGGTTGTTGAAACTGAAAAATACATTGGTTTCCCCATTGAGGTGGCGGAGGTCGAGCAGGTCGTCTTTTTGATTGTCGGTGTAGGTGAGGCCGGGGTAGAACTGGATCAGGTGTCCAAAATGCCATCCCACGCTGCGGCGGGTGGCGGTGAAGGCGTGGTAGTCGACATCGAGGTATGGGTTTTCAGAAAGTTTGAGGTCGATGTTAAATTTGGAGCTGGAAAGAGCCGGTTGCGAAGGGTGAGGTTGAGCAGTAGTCCTGCTTTGAACCGCGAGTCGTAATTGGCGCTAAGCCGCAAAAACTCGCCGGGCTGGGTTTCCGTTTTTATCGTTAATTGGTAGCCTTCGCCATCGGGTACTATGCGATAGCTGGCCAGGGCAACCAGTTCGCTGCCATATAGTTTTTTGATGCGGTTTTCTATGGCGTCGAGGGAGTAGGTATGGCCTTCCCTGATCTGGAGGAGGCTGCGGATGGCTTTGAGGGATTTTTCGTCGCAACCGGTTATCTGAAGCGTTGTTACCAGAATCTCGTCGGGGATGACTACGCCGGGAGAAGGGGAGAAAGGCCGGTCGCCTAACAATTCTTTTACTTCCGGTAAATTTTTTTGAGCAGCTATTTTCCCCCGGCGCATCAACCGGTCGTTTTGGTTGAACGACAGGGCACCGATCTCTCCAATCCGGGGGCGTATGACCAGGGTGGCCAGCCGGGCTTGCTCGCGGTTGGAAATGGCGGTAAGATAACTACTCGTTTGGCCGAGTACCGTAAGGATGGAGGTCAGGTCCTTTTTTTTGTAAAGCGACGCCCCGATATCGATGGCAATGACGGTGTCGGCCCCCAGGTCGAAAGCATCGGATACGGGGAGGTTGCGCACCACTCCTCCGTCGATGAGTAGATGGTCGCCGATCTCGAAGGGTACAAATACGGAGGGGATGGACATGCTGGCGCGCATGGCATCAGCGAGATCACCCTGTGAGAAAACGACGGCCTCGCCCGAAACCAGGTCGGTGGCGACGGCCCGGTAGGGCATCCTGAAGTCGTCGAAGTTGGAGATGCCATGTGCCGGGACGGTGAGCCTCGACAGCAAAAGCGATATTTTTTTTCCTCTGACCACTCCTTTCGGTAAAGCTATCTTTCCGCTGTCGATGGGGAAACGAAGTTGGTAGCGCTCTGCGGTGTATCGTTCTTCTATCGGGAAGTAGATGCGTTCGAGCTCGTCGTCGAAATAGTAAACCCAGTCGGTTTGGAGGGCCAGCTCTTCCAGTTGGTCGACCGAATAACCGATGGCATACAGCCCGCCGATGATGCTGCCGATGCTGGTACCGGTTACCACGTCGGGGCGAATGCCTGCATCTTCCAATACGCGCAGCACACCCACCTGGGCTACTCCTTTGGCACCTCCGCCGGAGAATGCATATCCTATTTTGGGGGAGGTGTTGCCCGGTTGCCCGGAAATGACATTGGGAAAAAGCATTGGCAGTAGGATGCACAGATGTAAGAGGAGGGTTATTTTCATGGAATAAAAGTAGGGAAAATGTGTGTGCTACCTAAAAACTGTTTATCAAATTATTTTTCCAATTTCCCTAAAAAGACATTTGAAGAATACCTTTGGCGTAAGCTTGCAGTATATACCTCGGTTTCAGCACAGTACAACCCTTTTTCTACACATAATTTTTTGTACATGTTCGCCAGATACACCTTGTGATAAATTGCCTTTGGATACAATTTTTCTGCCCTCATGAATTCTTCATAAGCATTGGTGTAGTCTCCCCTCTCGTAGGCAAGTCTTCCCGATATGGTCATTACTCTGTACGCCGTATTCTTGTCTATTCTATGTGCAGCCTTTTTTCTTGAGTTCAGATCTTGGGCATATTCATCTAATGAAAACTGTGCTTTGATAAAGATCAATAATATCATGAATAACAGTAAGCTCAGCAATGACCTGATTTTGGATTTTCGCCTTTTTATCTTCGAATACCTGTCTCTTTTTGCTAAGCTCTCCTCCACCTTATGTCCGGTAGAAAAAGCTGGCAAGAATTTCTTAACCTGGATGACATCAATTTCACTATGAATTGGCTTTCTATCTTTACTGAAAAACCTTCGTGGCCTTTGTCGATATATCCATTTTTGAAGACCTAATCCCATGTAGCCCATAACTCATTCGTTTATGTTGAATAAGGACTAAATTAGGTTACCTATTGAAGTTTAGCTATATTATTCGACAAAAGTCAAAAAAAATCAACCTGACTCATCGCGGTTTGCAATATAGGTATCTTACCCCCTTATCCTTTCGCTGCCACAAAAACCTGCCCATGAATGGTAATTTTCAACAGGGTACTTTTGCCATTCTTTTGTGGGTGAAAAAGATAAGGAGCTTGGTTATTGACCTCAACAAACCGGCCTTTCGATTTTGGCTTCAATACCAGGCCGATGGGGCGGTTGTTGATGGTGATGCGTTCGATGGTACCATTGGATATAGAATAATTCAAAAAGGCATCTCCATTTTCAAAAGATATTTTTGCGCAAGCGTAAATTTTGTCATGGACGCCTACGGCTGCCCAGAATTCCCGACTTAGGAAGGGCCCAAGAGTGGAAGTATGCTCCGTCCAAAAGTCGCGTTGCCGTTGGTGCAGATCGGTATTGGGATCAACGCCTATTATTGTGTCTTCATCGTATTGGTTGCGGTCATCTACAGATGCTTTGGTGGAGAGTGCTGTTGAGCGGAGAGGGAATGCCTCCCCTTGTCGGCTTTGTTGAAGTAGCTTCATTATAAATTCTTTTGCTGCTATTTGCAAAGAGGTGTCCAACGGCTTTCCTACGATTTTGTGGTAACCACCTTTATTCAGCGGCCGAACAATCAGGCTATTTTTAAATGGTCGGTCATCGCCTTTGGTAATTCTTACTTTAGATGAGTCTTCGAAGATATAGTTTCCGATGTAATTCGCTGCCATCTTTTCATTCAAATTCGGGGCTTTTTGTGGCAGGGCGTAATTTTTTCTACTGATGATCTTGTCCAGGCCGGATAATGATCCGGAGGCAGGAAACGCAGCCCGGTTGGAGGTGATGAAAAGAAAGACATCTTCATCGGGATAATACATATATCCAGCCTCGAAAACGTCATTGCTGCCGCCGTGTAATATTATTGTTTTGTTGTCGATGGATTTGGTAATAGCCCAACCATATCCGTAATGACCTTTGCCTTCAGGATGAAAAGGGTTAAAGTCTTTTGGTGTTTGGATATGTGGTGCAAACATTTTTTCCTTCATTTCAGAGGAGAGCAACAAACCGCTCTGGAGAGCGTTGTGCCACTTGTACATATCGTGAGGTGTGGACAGAATGCCGCCATTTGCTTTTAAGTTCCAGGATATACCATCGGGAGACTTATAGGCATTTTTATGGAAATTATATCCCCATTTTTTACCGTCGTGGCGAAATCCAATGGCCATCAACGTGGTGTCCCATTCTGGTAATATGTAGCCGGTTTGGTGCATACCGGCTGGTTTGAAAATGTTTTCCGAAAGGTATGTTTCATATTCCAAATTGGAAACTTCCTCTATTAAGATGCCCAGTAAGCTGTAACCGACATTGGAATAGAAGAATGAATGCCCCGGCTTGGCTTTAAAAGGCGTTTTATTGACAAAGTCGATCAATAACGATTTACTCATTGGGGCATCGTCTTGTCCGGAATATTCGCCGAGTCCTGCTGTATGTGTCAGCAATTGATGAACAGTTAAAGCTCCTTTATCTTCATTTAACTTGGGAATATAGCTGCCAATAGGAGCATTCAGGCTGATTTTGCTTTGTGCTGCAAGCTGAAGGATGGCTGTTGCCGTGAGGGGTTTGGTAATGGAACCAATCGTCCATATGTGATGAAGGCTTGGTCGGGGTATTTCTTTACCGTAAGCCCTGTACAAGGTTATTGCTCCTTTTTCAGCCAGGATAATACTCCCACTGTATCCATTGGCTTCATAAGCTCTGAGGTATTCATTTGTTTTTTTTGCCATATCCGACTTCCCGGCCTTTTTTTGTACAAAACAAGTAGAGAAAAGCATTAGAAAGCAGAACCAGGTCGTAAAGCAGGGTTGCCACCGGATGGATCGAAAAATGGTCATTTTGATCTGATTTAGTAAAACGAATGACAACAAAATTAGCAACCGGGCAGGCACTTGGAGATCTTTTTTTGTTCTTAAAAAATTCTCTTTTTATCTTCAATACTAATTCATTTCTCAACTTTTGAATCACAGAATATGAAAAGAATTCAATTCCTTGAAGACGAAGGCAAAATCGTATTTGATGGACAGGCAGTCATTCACCTTGATTATCAATTGAGCAAATTATTTGGCAAATTGTTGCGTAACGAAAACCAACTGATTGCCAAAGAGGAATTGATAAAAAGTGTATGGACCGATAATGAATGGGTAGGACGGGAAGCCTTGCCGAAAGCCATCTGGCGATTGCGAAAAGCTATAAAAGAGGCTCAGCTTCAGGATACGCTGGTAATCGAAACCAAACCCAAAAGAGGCTACTGTCTTACAATAAAAACAGATAAGCCTATGGCTGGTCCTCAACAGCAGCCATCCATCCCACTATACAAACGCCCGGCATTTGTTGTTGGGGTGCTGTTTGTCATTATTTTCACCATCATGGGGCTTTGTTCCATTGGAGAAGAAGTGATTTACCTGACAGATGAGCAATTTCAGGAATTGTACCAGTGACACGGGCTCCCCCTCCTCTGATAAGCTTTTTTAAGACCCATATTTGCTACTGGCACGGATTGGCCAATATGCTTAAGTCAGATATATGTGTAAGTGATGGAGCGATATAGGTATTTTGCCAAAAAATTTGACCGAAGTCCAACCCAGTTACTACCTCTATTTTGGTATAATCCGGCAATATAAAAAAACAATTTCATACAAAATGTTTGTCAAATAATTTTATCGTACCTTTGCAAACAACCTACTTCCAAAACCATGACCGTTTGCATAGCTGAAAAACCCAGCGTAGCCCGCGAAATAGCCCACGTACTCGGTGCTCGCTCCCGCCACAACGGATACCTCGAAGGGAATGGTTACGCCGTTACCTGGACCTTCGGACACTTCTGCACCCTCAAAACCCCCGACGATTACCGGCCCGACTGGAAAAAATGGAACCTCAATACCTTGCCCATGTTGCCGGAAAAGTTCGAGACCAAACTCATCAAAAACAAGGGCGTCAAAAAACAGTTCGGCATCATCAAAAAACTGTTGAAAAAAACCAAACTCGTCATCAACTGTGGCGATGCCGGACAGGAAGGCGAACTCATCCAACGATGGGTACTCAAAGAAGCCGGCTACAATGGTACCGTTCAACGCCTCTGGATTTCCTCCCTTACCCAGCAGGCCATCACCGCCGGATTCCAAAACCTAAAAAACGCCAGCCAATACGACCGCCTCTACCACGCCGGCAGCTCCCGTGCCATCGGCGATTGGTTGCTCGGTATGAACGCCACCCGCCTATACACCCTCAAATACGGCGGCTATAAACAGGTGCTCTCCATCGGTCGTGTCCAGACGCCCACCCTGGCTATGATCGTGGCCCGCCAAAAGGAAATCGAAAATTTCAAACCCGAACCCTATTGGGAGCTACACACCATTTACCGAAAGGTGGACTTCCACTACGAAAAAGGACGTTTTGACAAAAAGGAAGACGGAGAAGCATTGTTGCAGCGCGTTACCGGAAAGCCATTTGTCATCATTTCCTCCACCAAAAAACGCGGCAAAGAATATCCGCCCCGCCTCTTCGACCTCACCAGCCTGCAGGTTCACGCCAATAAACGGTTCCACTATCCCGCCAACCGGACCCTCCAACTGGTGCAGTCGCTCTACGAGAAAAAACTCGTAACCTACCCGCGCGTCGACACCACCTACCTGCCCACCGACCTCTACCCCAAAGTGCCCGGCATCCTCCGCCAACTGACCAATTACGCCTCGTTTACCACTCCGCTACTGGGCAAGCCCATCCGCAAATCCACCAAAGTGTTCAACGACAAAAAAGTGACCGATCACCACGCCATCATCCCCACCGGAGTGGAAAAAACACTGCCCGCCGACGAGCAGAACATCTACGATGCCATCACCCGCCGGTTCATCGCCGCTTTTTATCCCGACTGCATTGTGTCGAACAACACCGTCATCGGCGAGGTCGACGGTGTCCGGTTCAAAGCCACCGGAAAAGAAATACTAGAAGAGGGATGGCGCGTACTCTTTCCCAAACCACCAAAGAAACGGAACAATCAACACCCTTCGGAACAAAACAAAAAACAAGAAAAAGAAGAAACCCTCCTCCCCGAATTCACAAAAGGAGAGACCGGCCCACACCAACCCTCCCTGCTGGAAAAAATGACCCAGCCTCCCAAATACTACACCGAGGCAACCCTCCTCCGCGGCATGGAAACGGCAGGCAAAAAAGTGGACGACGAACAACTCCGCGAACTGATGAAAGCCAACGGCATAGGCCGCCCCAGCACCCGCGCCGCCATCATCGAAACCTTGTTTAAAAGAAAGTACATCCGACGCAACAGAAAGCAGATACACGCTACCGAAACCGGCACCCAACTCATCGACACCATCCAGGACGAACTCCTAAAATCGGCAGAGCTGACCGGCCAATGGGAGAAAAAACTCCGCGAAATAGAAGCCGGTAGCCATTCCGCCAAACAGTTTGTCGCCGACATGAAAAACATGGTCACCCAACTGGTAGAGGCTGTGCGAAAAGCACCTTCCGGCAAACGGATCGCCGCTCCCGCACGAACCACCAACCGCCGCTTTTCAAAAACTAAAAAGACCAGAATACATAAAAAAAAGGCCACGGCCAATATCCTCACAGAGCAACATTGCCCCAGGTGCCGAAACGGAAAACTCCTCAAAGGAAAAGCGGCCTACGGCTGTAGTCGCTACAAAGAGGGCTGCGAGTTTAGACTGCCCTTTTCCTTTATGGAAAAAAATATTCCCGAAAAACAACTGCTCCGACTATTCAAATATGGCCGCACCATCACCCTGAAAGGATTTGTGGATAACGGATTGAAAAAGACCGGCACCTTGCGTTTCGACACAAACCACCAACTGGCATTTGAAGAAAAGACCCCCAAAGAAAAAAAACGTTTGCCAAAAGCAAAAGCGTCCATCATCACGGCAAAAACAAACGAACCAGACGTTCCCAAATGCCCCCAATGCGGTAAGGGCAAGATCGTAAAAGGCAAAACGGCATACGGCTGTACACTATGGCGGACGGGCTGCGATTTTCGCTTTTCGTTTGAAGAAGTGCGCAGGCAAGCCAAAGGCAAACTGCTGACGCGCCAACTGGTTTGGGGGATTTTATCGGGAGGTTTGAAATGAGCGAGGGGTAAAATAGTTAAGCGAGTGGAAGTGTTAGCTGGCTTTTTTCGACACAGAGGCATATCCATCCAGTGATCTTTCCAAATTGGAGACAAACCCAAGTACAATGTCGGATTTTGGAATCCCTTGTCGTTCCAACTTTGTCCCAATATCTACATCGGTATTGTTCTCGTGCAGCCAAACTTTGTTATCAATAATCTCGAAATGAAAAATGACACCGTGTCGGTAAATACCATCCTGCCATCCTTTCAATAATAATACAAACTCATTGTTATCTTTACCAACAACCAGATGCCGATGCAGCATAGAAGCGTTGCCAAATCGAATGGATGCCTGATACTTCATTTCTCTTAACAGGATATCTTTGTAGGCAATTATTTTATCCATGATACAATTTTTATTTCACTCAAATTAATAACGATAAACTTAAGTCCATACTTTTTTATCCGGCGGTGAAGAAACTCAATAGCAATCAGTCGCTCAAAAGTATTTGTTGAAACTGCTAAGTATAGAGTTTTGTCTATTTTTCCCTCTTCTATGGCGTCGCTATAGTCAAGAAACTGGCCCAGCATTTTATGAAATTGATGTAAAACGGAAGAGCCTGCAAAAGACTTAATCTCAACCAATATCTTTTCAACTCCTTTCTCAAATCCAATTAACTTCTCCGCTCCAAGATCAACCTCATAAGACCTTTTGTCTCCTACAAGCTTCAATAAATATGGATCATCAGTAATAGTCCAGCCATCGTCCTCCATTGCTTTTTTTACGATTTCATGTATCAAGTCTCGGGCCATCTGATTTCAAAATTACGTTTTTTGTAGTAAAAATGCAATGTAATGATTTTACAGACTATAAAAAAAACTTCCTACTTTTGGATTGTTAATCCAATCAAAACAGTATCATATGCACCACCTCTTCGGTATCCGGCACCATGGCCCCGGCTCAGCCCGCTGCCTGCTCAAAGCCTTCGACGCACTCCAGCCCGACGCTCTGCTGGTAGAGGCGCCTGCCGATGCCGAACGCCTCCTTCCCCAGCTGACTTTGGAGGGCCTGCGTCCTCCCATTGCCATGCTGATCTACAACAAAAACAATCTCCAACAAGCTGCTTACTTTCCCTTTGCCAGCTTTTCGCCGGAGTGGCAGGCCATTCAGTGGGCTTTCGCCAAAAAGATCCCGGTCCGGTTTATTGATCTGCCCTATACCCTCCAATTTGCGCTCGACGCAGCTACAACCGACAGTACCCAACTGAGTTTCGACACCCCTGTCCAAAAAAAATTGTACCACCACGATCCCATGGCCCACCTGGCTCAGCTGGCCGGATACACCGATCAGGAACGCTGGTGGGAAGTTACCTTCGAGGAAAACGACAACCCCGAAAACATCTTCCCGATCATTGTGGAGCTGATGATCAGCCTGCGCCAAAACGAACCCACCCCCAACCGGGAGCTGCGCCGCGAAGCCTTCATGCGCAAATCCATACGCACTGCCATCAAAGAAGGCTTCGGCAACATAGCTGTGGTATGTGGAGCCTGGCACACCCCGGCCCTCGCCGACCTGAAAGCCTACAAATCGACCCACGACAACACCTTGTTAAGGGGCATCAAAAAAGTGACCACCGCTCATACCCTCATCCCCTGGTCGTACGAACGGTTGTCGCTCGACAGTGGTTATCTGGCAGGTACCCTGGCTCCTTCCTGGTACGACTTGTTGTTTCGCGACCGCAGCAGCGCCCCCGTCCGCTGGATGACGCAAGCTGCTTTTCTGTTGCGCCAACAAGACATCCCCACCTCTTCAGCACACATCATCGAAGCAGTGCGCCTGGCCAACAGCCTGGCTGGCCTGCGCAACCTCCCCCTGGCCGGTATCCGGGAACTCGAACAGGCCGCCATCTCAGTTTTTTGCGATGGTTACACCGCTCAAATGGATTTGATCTACAAGGCACTGATGTATGGCGACAATTTCGGTGAGGTGCCCCCCTCCATCCCGGTGGTGCCGCTACAGAAAGACTTTGAAAAATGGGTCAAATCAACCCGCCTCACCAAATACAAAAATTCCAGCACCGAAGAGTGGCTCAAAGCCACAGCCTCCAACCCTCGTGGCGGCATCGACCTGCGCGACCCTGCCGACCACCGGAAAAGCTTATTGTTGCACCGGCTCGGCCTGCTGGGCATCCATTGGGGAAGGCTCCAACCAGTGCCGCCTACCAATACCGGCCGATTCAAAGAATACTGGAAACTGAAATGGCTGCCCGATTTTGCCATCCACCTCATCGAGGCAGGGATGTGGGGCAATACTGTTGAAGAGGCGGCTGTCGCCAAAATAAAAAACGAGCTTCAATCCACCATCCCATTGCCAGAACTCAGCCGACTGATCGATATCTCCCTCAAGGCCGACCTCAACGACCTCCTCCCCAACCTGGTGGCACAACTTCAGGACGCCACCGCCCGCACCCGCGACGTCCTCCACCTAATGGAAGCCCTTTCTCCGCTGGTGCGTGCCCTTCGCTATGGCAATGCCCGTCAACTGAATGTGACCGCCCTCCAACAGGTAGTGCTCGAAATGATCCCGCGTATCTGCGTTGCATTGCCCGGAGCTACGACCGGTATCGACGAAGAAGCCGCCGAAAAATTGTTAGACCAGATCACCACTACCAACCGGAACATCCACCTGCTCGAAACGGATGCCTTGCCAGAGGGTTGGTACGGAGCTTTGTATCAGATCAGCGAATTGAATGCGGCACAACCTCAGCTACAAGGCGTCAGCACCCGCATCCTTTTCGACCGGTCGGTCAAAGATGTTGATGAAGTTGCTACACAAATGTTTTACGCACTTTCACAGGGAAATACAGCTCAGGCGGCCGCCCAATGGTTGCAGGGGTTTTTACACGGAAGTGGATTGTTATTGATTCACCATCCAGCCTTGTGGCAAATACTGGACGGATGGGTCGAACAAATACCGATGGACAAATTGCAGGATTTGTTGCCCCTGTTGAGGCGAACCTTTTCAGCCTTCCCAGGGCCTGAACGGCAAAAGATATTGCAGATGGTGATGCAAGGGGTCTCCCGCAGAAAAACAGGCACCTCTCACGGCGAAGAACTGCTACACACCAGCCGGACAAAAGGAGTAATGGAAGTTGTAGATATATTGTTAGGTAAATAAAATCTACTCCAACTTTATCACCGGCCGGGCTATTTTTTCCTGAAGAATGAAATCGTACATCGTTAGAAAATACATACCTGGAGCATGGTTAGACAAATCGAACTGGAGCTGATAATCGTCTTCGGTCAACGACTTGGATTCCAATATTTCTCCTACCCGTGAGACCAATGTTACAACGATATTCTTTCCCGGTCTTTTTGAAAAATGAAGGTTGACAATGTCGGCGGTGTTTGTCGGATGCACTTTGACCGATCCCAGAACACTGCCCAGTTTTACCACCGCTATGGGGCTGTACTCGTAGCTGTCTTCGTCGAAATCGGTTTGTCGAAGCCGGTAATAGTTGCGACCATTGATGGGGGTGCGATGCACAAACCCATAGTATTGTATTTCGGAAGTGGTGCCCATGCCCTCTACCCGGCCTATTTCCACGAAGTGGGCTCCGTCGATGCTGTGCTCTACGGCAAAATAGTCGTTGTTTTCCTCTGTAGCAGTAGACCAATGGAGTACCACCCCATTAAGGTCGCCCTGGGCTGTAAAAGAAATCAATTCCACTGGCAGCACCAGGGGAGGGGTCGACATCGTTCCGGAATTGCACTGCGAACCACCACAGGTTGGATTGGTACGCCCCCTCCAATTGACATCTACGGATTCCGCACAACTTATTCCCGTGAAGGGGCCATAGGTTTTGGTGCCGGGCCCACTAATATTGTTAATGCAATCGCCGGTCACCAGGCTGGTTCCACCACTTGTCACAATATCCACTTCGATACTGGAATTGCCTCCCCCGGAAGGATTGGTGTAGGAAACACTGATATTGAATGTACAATTACCACTGCCATCGGGAACGACGTTGACGGCGACAACGGCAGTAGGACCAGCGCATTGCGACCAGCCCACGGAACACAAGCATAACGATAGGGATAAGACAAATAGGCGTACAACAAAATAAGCGTAATTTTCTGTCATCTGATGGTAGACTTTGAAAAATTAAAAGCTGCTAAGAAAGAGGGGAGAATGTGACGGGGAGGGATACCTTCCGGTAATTCAAGAGTTGTGCCAATGTTCAATTTTTCAGAACAGGTAAGGATCAATACGCCCGTATATCGGCCTTTTTCATATAATTGATAAAAGCCCGGTTGACCACGCGGTTGCCGCCGGGAGTGGGGTAGATGCCGGAAAAATACCAGTCGCCGCTGTGATCGGGGCAGGCTTTGCGCAATCCTTCCAGCGTTTGAAAAATGATCTTCACTTTGGGCTTAATGCCTTTGGGTGTTACAATTTTCGCAATTTTATCGGAGACTTGCTGATAGCTGAATTGATCGTACAAGGGTATGAGTTGATTGGTCATCTCTTCAACGGGCAGCTTTTCCTGCTCGTGGCACCGCTCCAGTGTTTCTTCCAGCAAATCGGCCTGGCCGCTATCTTCCAACAACTCCACCAGTGCCCGGAATGCCACAAAACTTTTCATCACCGACATATCGATCCCATAGCAATCGGGGTAGCGGATCTGTGGTGCCGACGATACGACAATGATCTTTCGGGGCCTCAACCGTGCTACCATTTGCAGGATGCTGGTGCGCAGGGTGGTGCCCCGCACGATGGAGTCGTCGAGCAGTACGATCGTGTCTTTATTGTTATTGACGATGCCGTAGGTGACATCGTAGCCGTGGGCCACCAGGTTGTTTCGCGACTTGTTGGCAGTAATGAAGGTGCGCAACTTGGCATCTTTTATCACTATTTTTTCCACCCGGGGAGTAAGGTTGAGTATGCGTTCCAGCTTTTTGGGTTTGCAATCGGGGCCCAACTGGCGTATTTTTTCTTTTTTGATCTTGTTGAGTTCCTGTTCGAGTCCCTTCACCAAGCCCAGAAAGGCGGATTCGGCAGTGTTGGGGACGTAGGAGAATACCGAGTTTTTAAAATCGTAGTCGATGGCATTCAGTACATCGGTGGTCAACCCCTCGCCCAGGGCTTTGCGTTCGAGGTAGATGTCGCGGTCGGTACCTCGAGAAAAATAGATCCGTTCAAAAGAGCATGCCCTTTTTTTAAAAGGTTCGATAATTGTTTCTTCGCTAATGCGTCCATCGGCCCGGACGATAAAAGCATGGCCCGGCTTCAATTCTGAGATGGTGGAGTGGTGTACGTCAAAGGCGGTCTGTATGGCTGGTCGTTCGGATGCGAGTACAGCCACTTCATCGTCGTAGTAGTAATAGGCGGGGCGGATGCCGGCTGGGTCGCGCAGTACAAAGGCGTCGCCATGTCCGATAAGGCCTGCCATGACGAAGCCGCCGTCGAATTTTTTGGTGGCCCGGCGAAGGATGCGCTGAATGTCGATGTTTTCAAAAATAAATTTATTGATCTCCTGATTGGTGTATCCGTCCGATTTGTACCAGTCGTGGAGGCGTTGTACCTCGTCGTCGAGGAAGTGGCCGATTTTTTCCAGGACGGTCACCGTGTCCGAAATTTCTTTGGGGTATTGACCCAGCTCTACAAGGTGGTGAAACAATTCGTCGACATTGGTCAGATTGAAGTTGCCGGCCAGTACGAGGTTACGGCTGATCCAGTTGTTGCGTCGAAGGAAGGGGTGGCAGGTTTCAATGCTGTTATTTCCGTGGGTGCCGTAGCGGAGGTGGCCGAGAAGGAGCTCCCCCGTGTACGGTTTGTTGGCTTTCAACCATTCGGGATCTTCGAGGCGGGGGTTGCCCTTCATGGCTTCAAATCGTTTGAAGATCGACTCGAAAATGTCTTCCAGGTAATTGGGACCAATGCGTCGCTTGCGGCTGATGTAACGGGTGCCGGGGGCGGGGTCGAGTTTGATGGTGGTTACGCCGGCACCGTCCTGACCGCGGTTGCGCTGTTTTTGCATGAGGAGGCGGAGCTTGTGCAGGCCGTAGAGGGAGGTGCCGTAGTTGTCGTGGTAGTATTGAAGTGGTTTCAACAACCGGACAAGGGCTATGCCACACTCGTGTTTGATTTGGTCGCTCATGCGAGAAACTTAATGGATTTTAAACCACAAAGATAAGGCGATTAAATGGCGTTGCCAATCAGGTATGGCGGAATTTTAATATTTTTAACGTTATTCAGGTGGTTTCCCAAAAAAAGGGACTGAACGATCAGGCCAGTCCCTTTTTCAAAACACAGCAGTTCCATTGCTATCGCCGAACGGCCACCGGCATCTCCGGGTCGAACTTTCCGGTGATCGTAGGCGTCTGGGCATTACCGGTGTAGCTTCTGACTTTGGCATAGACAAAATCGAACAATTCCCGCACCGTCACGATCTTATTTTCGTTTTTGTCGGCTTCGCCCTTGAGTCCCCGAATGAGGAAATGGCTGAAAATGCCCTGCCGCAGCCCCCCGTCTTCGAGGGAAAACTCATCGCCTTTGGAAGACAGGAGCAAGGCCATCCCCCCGCCCGATTGTTCAAAGGCTTTGTAAAAATTCTGAATGGCTTGTTCAGAAGCCGTACTTTTCATGGCCGTCAGGGAGCCGGAGTGGCAGGCGTCGGCCAGGCAGAGCTTATGCTTGGCATTGGACTCTCTGAAAATGGCTTTGATGTCTTCGTGGTCCACTTTGTTGTTGAATCCATCGAAGTCGACGGGGAGGAAGTACCCTGGTAGTCCGTGACCGGAGTAGTACATCATCACCACGTCGTTGTCGTCGGCTTTCATAAATACCTGCCGCATCGTGCGCATAATGTTAGAACGGGTGGCGTCTTCGTCGATGAGTACGCGGATCTGTTCGTCGGGCAGGGCACCCCCTTCCGGGCTTTTGAGAAATGCGTAAATCTGGTAGGCGTCGTCGTCGGTGTATTTGAGTACGGGCATGTGTACATAACGGGCCACCCCCACGACTACGGCCCAGACTTTGATTTCGTCATCGTAGTCCACTTCGATGTGTTCCTGAGCGATGAGGTCGTCTTCGGCCTCCAGTTTGCCAATTGGCCGACCGTATTCCCAAACGGCGCCGAGTACCCGGCCGCTGGCGTATTGCATGATGCCTTCGCCGTGAGGGGCATGTCGTTTCCAGTGGCCGACGTACTTGTCGCCGTTGGAGTAGTAACAGGTACCCTGCCCTTGTGGGAGTCCGTCGTTGAATTCGCCAATCCATTTGGAGCCGTCACCGTAGGTGTACACACCCACACCGTCTTCACAGCGCAGCCGGTTGCAGTTGCGCAGGTCGTCTTCCAGTATTTTGTTTTTATCTTCCTGAGGTTCTTCGGCGACTTCTTCAGCGAGGTCGTCGTCGAGGTATTTGCCACTGAGCCATAGGCCCTCCAGTTTTTCACCGTCGGCGTCGGTGTAGATGCCCTGCCCGTCTTTGTAGTTGTTTTTCCAACTGCCTTCGTATATGGAACCGTCGGCGTAGTACATGGTACCCTGCCCATCGAATTTACCTTCGGTGAACATGCCCTCGTAGCGGTTGCCGTCGTCGAAGAGGTATTCGCCTTTGCCGTGTTGGTAGTCGTTTTTCCATTGACCAATGTAGGTATCTCCGTTGGAAAATTCCATAGTGCCCCGGCCGTTAAATTTGCTTTTGCTAAAGTGGCCCCGGTACACATCGCCGTTGCTGAATACCATTTTGCCCTTGCCTTCCCGGTATTGGTTTTTCCAACTGCCGAAGTATTTGTTGCCATTGCTGAAATAGAGGGTTCCCTCGCCGTGGATCTTTCCGTTTTTGAATGAACCAACGTATTTGGCACCGCTGCTATACACAAAAGTGCCCTTGCCGTTCATACAATTTCCTTTGATGCATTGGGCATTCAACTGTGGGAGGGTCAGCAGTAAGAATACCATCAGGCTTCCTAATAATTTCATGGTAACCGGGTTTAGTTTGGTAGTAATTTGTCAGCGGGTAGCGGCGTAGCTAATCCAGGATAGGATTTGATGCGAAGGTTCCAGTTCAAGATTAGTTTACAGCCTGCCATCCTTTTGACGGTCTTTGGTTGAAATGTAGTGTTAAATGTTCTATAAACTAATTTTTGACTGGGTATTTTAGATATGTATCAGATAAAACTGGATTTGCAGTACATTATTGTACATATCATAAATATTTATTTTTTCCATTTTGCCGAAAGGCGGGCATATGTCATTACAGACTATCATTACGTAGAAAATTAACAGGCGATCGCCCAAAAAAAGAAGGGCCGTTCCAAACCATTCATTTACATTTGTGTTTTTTTGAAAATAACTACATTTATGACATACAGACAGCCCTTTTTTGCAAAAAACCTATTCCTCCTGTTTTTTATGTTTAGTTGCTTTTTTTCCGCCTTCGGGCAGGACAAGAGTGATAAGACCACCTTGAGCGGATACATCAAAGATGCCCAAAGCGGGGAAACATTGATCGGTGCCAATTTATTTGTCCGGGAGTTGGCTACTGGAACCACCTCCAACGAATACGGGTTCTATTCCATCTCCATCCCTCCGGGAACCTACAATCTCGAATTTTCGTATTTGGGATTCGAAACCCAGAAAATGGAGATTTCCCTTTCGGAAAATAAAAATCTGAACATCGAATTGGAGGAGGAGGGCATTCAGTTTACGGAAGTGGTGGTGACTTCAGAAGCCGAAGACGAAAATGTCACCAATGTTGAAATGAGCACCAATGAACTAAAGATCAAAACCATCACCAAGATGCCGGCCCTGCTGGGCGAAGTCGACGTTATCCGGAGCATACAGTTGTTGCCGGGGGTTTCTACGGTCGGAGAAGGAGCCACCGGTTTCAATGTGCGGGGCGGAGGTGTTGACCAAAATCTGGTACTACTCGACGAGGCACCCGTATACAATTCTTCCCATCTCTTTGGTTTTTTCTCTGTCTTCAACCCTGATGCGGTCAAAGACGTCAAATTGTATAAGGGCGGTATTCCGGCACGGTACGGAGGCCGGTTATCGTCGATCCTGGATGTGCGCATGAAAGAGGGCAACAACAAAAAACTGGCCGTGTCGGGTGGTATTGGCCTGATCTTCAGCCGACTGGCCGTGGAGGCACCCATCGTCAAAGAAAAGGCTTCTTTCATAGTGGCGGCAAGGCGTTCGTACATCGATGTATTGTCCCGACCTTTCCTCAGCGATGACCTCAAAGACACCAAACTGAATTTTTACGACCTTACCCTGAAGACCAACTACAAGGTCAACGAAAAAGACCGGATATACCTGTCGGCTTACCTCGGACGCGACAACTTCGGCTTTGGTGACGACGCCGGATTCAACTGGGGTAATACCACCACCACCTTTCGTTGGAACCACCTATTTAGCGACAAGCTCTTTTCCAACTTCACCTTGTACTACAGCGACTACGACTATGAGATCAATTTTGGCTCCGACGACGAAGACAAATTCGACTGGACGGCCAGCATCGATAACTATAGCCTCAAAACGGATGTGTCGTGGTACCTCAACCCCCAAAATCTGATCACCTTTGGCGGACAGGGCATCTTTTACGTCTTTTCACCCGGTACGGCCGTGGCTATAAGTGCCGGGAGTATTTCCGATTTTAGCCTCGACAAAAAATACGCCCTCGAGGCAGGTATTTTTTTGGAAAACGAACAGACCATCAACAGTCGTCTTTCGGCCCAATATGGCTTGCGTTTGTCCTACTTCAACTACATGGGCAGAGGCACCTCCTATGAATTTCGGGAAGTGGCACCGGGCGAATTGAAAGAATTCGTCAGCCTGGAAGAACACGACAGCGGCGAAACCATCGAAGACTACCTCAACCTCGAACCCCGCGCCTCCCTCAAATACCAACTCGACAAAACCACCTCTCTCAAAGCCAGCTACAACCGGATGAACCAATACCTCCATCTGATCTCCAACTCGACGGCTGCCACCCCCGTGGACGTATGGACGCCCAGCACCAACAACATCAAGCCCCAAAAGGCAGATCAGTATGCACTGGGTGTATTTAAAAACTGGAAAAACAATACGTACACGTCCAACGTAGAAGTGTACTACAAAGATTTTCGCAGCCTGGTCGACTACATCGACGGGGCCAACTTGTTTGTCAACCCTCTGCTCGAAGCCGAACTCCTGGAAGGCAAAGGGCGGGCTTACGGCCTGGAACTGCAAATCGAAAAAACAAAAGGTAAATTTACAGGATGGCTCAGCTACACCCTCGCCCGCACAGAACGAAAGGTGCCCGGCGTCAACAACGGCGAGTGGTTCCCGGCCCGGTTCGACCAAACACATAATTTCAGCACCACCTTGTTTTACGATTTGACAAAGCGTCTCTCTTGTTCGGCCAACTTCGTTTTCAATACGGGCACTCCCACCACCTTCCCCACCGACCGTATCGAACAACAAGGCTACATCATTCCCCACAATGCCGCTGAATCGCGCAATAATGTTCGTATTCCGGCCTATCACCGCCTCGACCTTTCCCTCACCTTAGACGGAAAAGAAAAACCGGACAAACGATGGAAAGGCCAATGGGTGTTTTCGGTGTACAATGTATACAATCGGCGCAACCCATTTACGATCTATTTCCGGCAGCCGCAAGACAGGGTCCCCGAAGGGCAACCCATCCAGACCGAGGCCGTTCGGTTTTCGGTGATCGGGAGTTTTATTCCTTCAGTTGCCTATAATTTTACTTTTTAGAAACGCTTAAAAGACAAGAAAAAATGACTTTAAAAAATATAATATTACTCGCCGGTACCACCCTTTTATTTTTTACCTGCAACGACGTCATCGAAGTCGACCTGGAAGAAAGCGGTAACCAACTGGTCGTCGACGGATGGATCACCGATCAGCCCCATACCCAAACCATCCGGTTGTTGCGTACCAGCCCCTATTTCGACAGCAGCCCCTCTCCCGCTGAGACAGGGGCAACCGTAATCGTCACCGGCGACGATGGCTCCACCTACAACTTCAACGATGAAGACAACGACGGCAACTACAACTGGCATCCCGTTTCCGGCGAGACCTTGGGTGAAGTGGGAGTCGTTTACACCTTATCCATCACTACTTCTGACAATAAGGAGTACACGGCCGTCTCGCCCATGAAGCGCGTACCCCCCATTGACAGCATTACTTACGAAAACCGGACGGAGACGGAACTGGGAGAACCCCCCGGACGCTATGCTGAACTATGGGTACGGGATTTCCCTGGAGCAGGCGATTCGTATTGGATAAAAACCTACAAAAACGGTGTCTTTCTTAGCAAACCTCAGGAAATGGTTGTAGCCTACGATGCAGCGTTTACCCCCGGAGGTGGAGTCGATGGCGACTATTTCATCGTACCTATCCGGCAGTCGATCAACCGCGTTTCCGACGGCAATGACTCTGCCGACAACGACGACGTACCACCCTGGGCAATCGGCGATAGCATCCACGTCGAAGTCCTTTCTATAAATGATGAATCCTACTATTTTCTGAATGCCGTTTTTACGCAAATGACGCTGGGTGACGCCTCTATTTTTGCCGAACCGCCCGCCAATGTGCCGACCAATATTGTAGCCCTAAATGCTACAGAAACCCGCGATCAACCCGTTGGGTTTTTCAATGTGTCGGCGGTGTCGGAAATGGGGTTGCTGGTGGATGAATAAGGGAATACTAGTGCTTTGTAAACCCGTTTGTCGAAGTTTGCAACTTCGATACATCCCCGTTTGTCGAAGTTTGTAACTTCGATACATCCCTCATCTTCAAAAATCAATCTGAAAACTAAGTATAGGCGTCAATCCCGACTGGTCGCGTGCCACCCAGCTATTGGTGTCGGGATCGTAAGTGCGGTCGAGGCCATCTTCATTTTTGCGGCTGATGATGTTTTGCACATCCAGCGCCAGCGTCCAGGCAACCTGGGGCCGGTTGACGCGGTAAGCCACCCGGATGTCGGGACGAAAATAGGGATTTACCTTCTCGGAGTAGGGTCGGCTTTCGTCGAAAGGGGCATCGCGGGAGTAGCGCGACACCGGCACATTGTCGAGCAGCGGAGTGATGCGGGCGCCGCCGTTGCTCAGTAATTTGAGGCTCGTTTGGAGGACACTCCCCCGCTGAAAAGTCCACTCTTTACCGCCCATCAACGTTGCCGCAAAATTACTGTTATAACGGGTATTGTGTCGGTCGCCTCTGAGATCGGTGTAAGTGGAGTTGAACACCGAGGCGCCCAACAATAAAAAGGTTCCTTTATTGAAAAACTTTTCCAGCGTAATGTCCAGCCCCGTGTTTTGTCCGGTGCCTTCGCTGACCAGTGCTTCCGTGCCGTAGCCATCTATCCGGTTGAGGATCGAAAAAGTATGGTTAGAATCTGCACTCACCGGTACGTCGTACAGGTGTTGGAAATAGGCTTCGACGTTGAAGCGCAGGTGGTTGGCAAACAAATGGTCGTACGACAACACCAGATGATGTGCTTTTATCAAGTCCAGGTCCAGGTTGGGCAGGGTGGTCGTTCCGTTTGTTTCCACTTTCGTAAAATAAGTACCGATGGGCAACATCCGGCTATGCAACCCATAGGCCAGACTGATGGCATTTCGTTCGCCCAGCTGGTATTTGGCGGCCAGCCGGGGTTCTACCGACCAGGTCTCGTTGAGGGTCAGGTAGAGGGCATGAGCGCCGGCATTGAAAGTCCATTTTGGCGACAGCCGGAAACGGAATTGCAGAAAAGGCTGTACCAACCAACTGCTTCCGTCTTCGTCGATGTAGTTGATGAAGCGGTTGCTGTCGTCATCTGCCAGTTCGTTGTGCGAGAGGTCGTAGTGGAGGTTGCTGAGGAAAACACCTGTTTTCAAGGTCGTTTTGCTGCCCAGCTTCTGACTGAAATAAGAGCTCAGAGAGTATCGCAGGTTGGTGTATTTCTCTTCATTGACAATGCCGGGTGTAAGTGTATTGTTGAGGGTGTCGTTGACAAAGAGGATTTTCTGACCCATAGCGGCAATGGAAGTCTTGAGAAAGGACCGGTCGTTGCGCAGCCAGGTGTGGGTGGCACCTATGGCACCCATGTCAGTCTGAAAGTCGCGACGGAGGTAGTCGGTATAGCTGTTCCATTGGGTGGGGTCGTCGCCGTCGGTGCGGTTAAACTCATCGCTGATGCCGCCGATGCCCCATACGGTGATGATGGATTTGTTGTCCTTTGCGGGAAAAAAGAGGTTGAACGACAGGTCCTGAAAGATGTTGTCGGTACGTGGGTTGACGAGGTAAATGCCCATTTGGTTGAGCAGCCCCAGGGTGGAATAGCGGTAGTTGATCAGATAGCTGCTGCGTCCTTTTTTGATGGGGCCTTCTGTGGCCAGATCGAGGCCCAGCATGCCGGCTCGGAAAGAATGCTCCCGTTTTTCGCGGTTTCCTTTTCTGAACTTGATGTCGAATACCCCCGAAAAGGCGTTGCCATATTCGGCTGGAAAAGCACCGGTCGAAAAATCGGAATTGCTCAACATGCTGACGCTAAATATGGTGATGCCCCCTCCCGACGAACCCCTTCGGGCAAAGTGATTGGGGTTGGGTATATCAATGCCTTCGAGGCGCCACAACAATCCGATTCCGGAATTGCCTCTGACGACGATGTCGCTCCGGCTGTCGCGTGAGGGTTGCACTCCCGGAAAACCCATAGCCATCCGGCTGGGATCGTTGGCGCTGGCGGCATAGCATTGTGTTTCCTCTACAGAAAAAGAGCGGGTGCTTACCAACGACAACTCATTCAGCGCCTCATTGGGTCGACTGTAGGCGGTCACCGTGATCTCCTCGGTGGTGATGCCTGCCTCTGTAAGAGCAATGTTAAGCTCTACTTCTTTGGCGGAATTGACCACCAGATTGTCCGACACATATGGAGTATATCCGAGGTATTGACACTGCAGGGTATGCCTCCCAACGGGTACGTTTTCGAGCCGAAACCGGCCCTCTACATCGGTCGTGGCACCCATAGGCGGATCCACCCCGTCGATGGAAATAGTGGCTCCAATGAGTGGTTGCTGACTGTCTTTGTCGACGACGGTGCCCTTGATGGTTTGAACAGATGTTTGCGCAATGCTGGAATAAGCTATTGACAAGTACAGCAGGAGAGACAGGGAAGTTTTCATAACGGCTGTTTTTACAAATATGAGAAATTTTTTTTTGAGTGCGTGATATAATCGCGAAACTTCTCACCACAAAGGCACAAAGGCACAAAGGCACAAAGGCACGGAGTATCACGGAGAAGTTATTCCTACCTGCCCACCTTCGGTCGAAATTCCGGCAAACAAGGTGTGAAACCCAGCCGACCCCATTTGTCACATACGTT
>CBDCTQ010000011.1:0-36864 GCA_965222105.1 Saprospiraceae bacterium
AAGCAATTCCATTAATAACACAATTCCTGGAAAAAGATGCCCCTCCTATTGGAGCTATTAATGCTCTTGGAATGATTGGAACAAAGGAATGTGCAAATTTTATAGGGAATAGGTTACTTTCTTTGAGCGAAAAAGAGCATGATAGAATTATAGTAGAAATTATTAGTACATTAAAAAAACTCACCTATCCAAGCTCAATAAATTATCTTCATGCGTTTTATGTTAGTTGTCAATCTAAGCAATCATATCTATGCAAACAAACGAAAAGTGCTATTGAAGTAATAAATGCATTTAATGAAGACAACAAATCAAGAATGGAAATTATTAGAGTTGAACTATATCGTTATCCAAAAACAAATTATCAATGGGCTATTTTAAAGATCAGAGAATCTAAAGATGCTAATTATATAGATCTTTTAAAGGAATTTATTCGCAAAATTCCAGAACGAGATACTCAAACACTATTACTCATCAACAAAGTACGTTATGAGCTTGGAGATGCAACATTAAGCCCAAAAGAAATTGACAACTTAAGATCAGATGGATACACTTTTGAAGAGGATGAAATGAACTCTGTTAGTCAGAAAGAATTAGTACGGCAAATTAATCAATATTATTCGTTAGAAAGAACAAAAGACTAGCAACTAAAAGCACTTGTGACTATTTAAAAATAGTAATCCATTAACCCCCGTTCGTCGCAGTTTGTAACTGCGATGCCCTCTGTTCTTCACAAGACTATAACCCCGTTCGTCGCAGTTTGTAACTGCGATGCCCCCTGTTCTTCACAAGCCTATAACTACAATCCCACCACCGAACAAACCTCCCCCTCCACTTCCAACTCCATCGTCACATGACCAATCGGCAGCGACTGCAACTGCTGCCGGATGCGCCGTTTAATGCCTTCCCGATCGTCAAGGTCAACTCCCTTCCACAACACCACATGCATGGTCAGAATATGCGACCGCCCATCGAGGCTCCAGAGGTGGATGTCGTGCAGGTCGACGATCTCCGGCAGTTGGGTTAATTTTTCTTTTATATCGGGCAGGCCAATCTCCGAAGGCGTCCCTTGAAGGATGATTCGCAGCACCTGCCTCAATCCCCTGATGACGTTGTAAAGAATAAACACCGAAATACCGATCGACAAAATCGGGTCGATCACCGGCCAGTCGAACAGCCAGATCACTACGCTACCGATCAGCACCGCCACCCAACCAAGCACATCTTCCAGCAGGTGAAAGGAGACCATCTGAAGGTTGAGGCTGCTGCCCTTTCGCAATTGCAGCATCGCCGCCCCGTTGACGATCACCCCCAGCACCGCCAGCCCCATCATCCCTTTGGCGTCGACGGCCTCCGGATGCAGCAGCCGGGGCACCGCCATAGCGAGTATATAAATCGTACCGACCAGCAACACAACCGCATTGATCAGGGCTCCCAGCAACGAAAATCGTTTATATCCGTATGAATAGTTATCGTCGCCTTTTCGGTTCGACAGCTTTTCGAGGTACCAGGCCATGCCCAGAGAAAGACTATCGCCCAGATCGTGCAGAGCATCCGAAAGGATGGCCACGCTATTGGTGAGGATGCCCCCCACTAGTTCCACCAGCGTAAACCCCAGATTGAGGAAAAAGGCCGTGCGAATGTTTTTCCCCTCGCCGGAGTGGTGGCCATGGCCATGCATCGAATGATCGTGGTGTCGCCGCATGATTCTAAAGATACACAAAAAGGTGCCAATTGTAAAAGCTCGTTTTAAAGTCCCATCGGCCTGCCCCGCATAGAGCGCTGGGACGACAGCCCTTAGCCAGGAGCTTTTTAACGACTCCAATTTTTTGGGTAAGCTCTATTGTGGTTTGCGTCTGGCTAAGCAGCGTTGAAAACGTACTCTGCGAGTTGCATGTAAGAAGGGCATCAGCACATCAATAATTAGCAAATCAGCAAATTACTTAAGGCTAAATTGAGAATTGCTGCTATATTTACCAAAAACAAACGAGATCAACATGAACAACGATGCCACTCACCCCTTCAAAAAACTCCTTGTCGCCAATCGCGGTGAAATAGCCATCCGCGTCCTCCGCGCCGCTTCCGAGCTGGGCCTCCGCACCGTAGCCATCTACACCTACGAAGACCGCTACTCTCTCCACCGCTACAAAGCCGACGAAGCCTACCAGATCGGTGCCGACGATGAGCCGCTCAAACCCTATCTCGACATCGAAAACATCTTAAAGGTGGCCCAAACGCATCAGGTCGATGCCATCCATCCGGGGTATGGTTTCCTTTCGGAAAATGTTCGCTTTGCGCGGGGCTGCCGCAGAGCCGGGATTGCCTTTGTAGGACCAACTCCGGAAGTGATGGAACAACTGGGAGACAAAGTTGCCGCCAAAGTCATTGCCCGAAAGGTGGAGGTGCCACTGATAGAAGACAACCAACAACCATTGACCGACGAAAAAACCGTTTTGGCGGAAGCCCAACGCATAGGATTTCCCATCATGGTCAAGGCAGCAGCGGGCGGAGGCGGACGGGGCATGCGTGTAGTGCGCGACGAAAACACCTTGTTGCAAGCCTGGAAAGAAGCACGCGGAGAAGCCCTCACCGCTTTTGGCGACGATACCATCTTTCTGGAAAAATACGTCGAAAATCCCCGCCACATCGAAGTGCAGATCCTCGGCGACCAACAGGGCAATATCTACCACCTCTACGAGCGGGATTGCTCCGTACAGCGACGCTTCCAAAAAGTGGTAGAGGTAGCACCCGCCGTAGGCCTCCAACAACCCACCAAAGACGCCCTCTACGACTACGCCCTCCGCATTGCCCGCCATGTGGGCTACATCAACGCCGGGACCGTGGAGTTTCTCGTCGACGAAAACGAAAACATCTACTTCATCGAAGTCAACCCACGTGTACAGGTCGAACACACCATCACCGAGGAGATCACCGGCATCGACATCGTGCGGTCGCAAATACTAATCGCCATGGGATACCCGCTTTCCCACCCGACGATCTACCTCAAAAGCCAGGACGACGTCAACTGTTACGGCTATGCCATCCAGTGTCGCATCACTACCGAAGACCCCGCCAACGGTTTCAAACCCGACTACGGAAAGATCATCGCCTACCGCAGTGCCGGTGGCTTCGGCATCCGCCTCGATGCAGGCAGCGCCTATCCCGGCGCCAATGTGTCGCCCTTTTTCGACAGTATGCTGGTCAAGGTCACCGCCTGGGGCCGCACCCTCAATGGCGCTGCCGAACGGCTTCATCGGGCCATCACTGAATTTCGGATCAGAGGGGTCAAAACAAATATGGGCTTTTTGGAAAACCTGCTTCAAAACGAACAATTCCGTACCGGCCAGGTCACCACCCGGTTCATTGCCGACCATCCCGACATCCTCGTCATGCCCCGATACAAAGACCGGGGTACCAAAGTGCTCCGCTACCTGGCCAACGTGATCGTCAACGGCAATTCCGATGTCAAAAAGATCGACCCCACCCGAACGTTTCGCACCCCCGTCGTGCCCGCCTACGACCCCACTCAACCTTTTCCGAAAGGGACCAAAGACCGCCTCACAGAGCTGGGGCCGGAGCGGTTTGCCGAATGGCTGAAAAACGAAAAAGCCATACAGTTTACCGACACCACCTTCCGCGATGCCCACCAGTCGTTGCTCGCCACCCGCCTGCGCACCATCGACATGATGAAGGTGGCCGAGAGCTTTGCCCGCCACCACGCCGACGATGTATTCAGTATGGAAGTATGGGGTGGAGCGACCTTCGATGTCTGCCTCCGGTTCCTCAAAGAATGCCCCTGGGAGCGGCTGGAGGCACTGCGCAAGGCCATTCCCAACATATTGTTACAGATGCTCTTTCGGGGCTCCAATGCCGTGGGCTATACCGCCTATCCCGACAACCTGATCGGCCGCTTCATCGAAGAAGCCTGGGAGACCGGCATCGACGTTTTCCGCATTTTCGACTCGCTCAACTGGGTGGAGGCCATGCGCACCAGCATACAGACCGTCCGCCAACGCACCGAAGCCCTGGCCGAAGCCTGTATGAGCTACACCGGCGACATAACAAACCCCGCACGCACCAAATTCAACCTCCAATACTACCTCGACCTGGCCCGCCAACTGGAAGACGCCGGCGCCCACATCCTCTGCATCAAAGATATGGCCGGATTGCTCAAACCCTACGCCGCCCAACAACTCATTTCCGAACTGAAAAAAGCCGTCGACCTCCCCATTCACCTGCATACCCACAATACCTCATCTGTCCAGGCAGCCACCTACCTCAAGGCGATAGAAGCGGACGTAGACGTGGTGGATCTGGCCCTGAGCGCCATGTCCGGACTGACGTCGCAACCCAATTTCAACGCCGTCGCCGCCATGATGGCCGGACAACCCCGCGAAAAGAAAGTGGACCTGGCCTCCCTCAACGCCTTTTCCCAATACTGGGAAGCAACCCGCGAATATTACTATCCCTTTGAAACGGAACTTAAGGCCGGTACCGCCGAAGTGTACGAACACGAGATCCCCGGCGGCCAGTATTCCAACCTCCGGCCTCAGGCCAGGGGGCTGGGGCTGGAAGACCAGTTTGAAACCATCAAGCAAAATTACCGGATTGTAAATGATTTGTTGGGAGACATTGTCAAAGTCACTCCCTCCTCCAAAGTGGTGGGTGACATGGCCATGTTTATGACGGCCAATCAACTCACCCGGGAAGACATCCTTCAGCAAGGCACTACCCTGGCCTTCCCCGATAGTTTGAAAGCACTGATGCGCGGCGACCTGGGGCAGATGGCGGGTGGTTTCCCTGCGGAGCTCCAGCAAATGGTACTTAAAGGCGAAGAGCCCTACACCGACCGGCCCAACGCGCAGTTGGAACCTATCCGTTTTGACCAGGACCTTGCCGCATTTGAAAACAATTATGGCCGCTATGTGATTTTCAGAGACTTTTTGTCGTACAAATTGTACCCGAAGGTGTTCGACGATTTTCACAGTCATTATGAAAAGTATGGCGCCGTGCAATACATTCCCACCCGCGCTTTCTTTTTTGGCCTTCAGCTCAACGAAGAAATTTTGATGGAAATCGACCAGGGAAAAAACCTGTTGGTGCAATACCTCAGCCGCAACCCCGCCAACGAAAAGGGGATGGTCACCGTCTGGTTCCGACTCAATGGCCAAACCCGCTCGGTGGAGGTCAAAGACCAGTCGGTGCAGATCGTGGAAGTAGTACATCGAAAGGCTGAAGGGCCGGGCGAAGTGGGGGCTCCGCTGCAAGGAAGTTTGTCAAAGATCCTCGTTCGGGAAGGGGAAGAGGTCCAGGTCAATCAGCCGCTGTTCATTATTGAAGCGATGAAAATGGAAAGCACTATAACGGCTCCTGTGGCCGGGAAAGTGGTGAAGCTGCACCTTTCGGAAAAAACATTGGTGCAACAAGATGATCTGGTTGTGGAAATACAGCCTGGATAAGTTTTAAATCTTTTCGAAAAAATAAAGCACCCTGACCTCGCCCCGACATGATAGTGGCAGTATTCCCGACGGTATCCGGGCAATCTTCCGTTGGATAACGGTTGATCTACGGATCGAAGTTGAGCCAGCAGCGTTTCAATAAATAGATCGTTTTAATCACATCACTTATCTTCAAGTCTAAAAACCCAGCCGTTTTACACCCTCGTTCTGTAATATTTTCCCCAAAAGGGCAATAAATAGAGAAAAATAGAAGGACTTACCACGGAAGTTTATTAAATTTGCTTATGCAGCAGGGGAATTCCCCGAAGTTTAACTGCTTTGAGAAACGTTTTTTATAATCTGCCAGCTTAAAACCAGTTTAGTAAAGCTCAACAATTAAATTCCCTCTTTTGGATCGGCAATTTAAATTTGAGCGAGCCTTATAAAGGATTATTAGACCAGAAACCGTCTACATCCTCCCTTTTCCAGATTCTACACAAATAACACACAACTGTGGTTGGCTTTTATTTTGGACAGTAGTCCGCAAAAAAAAACACCTTCCAACATCCTATTTCCTGCATCATCCGATAACGACATTAGCTTATCGGGATAACCCTAATTAAACAACACGCTACTTTTGGGAAGCCTTCGGCTTGGATGGCTCTCAAAAGCTATGCTTGTTCGTAGATAGATTTGTGATTTTGCGCGTGGATTTCCCACTTTAGGGGGTTAGGGGGCGGGCGAGTGCAAAAAAATAACGAATTTATCCTTTGAAGAGCATATTTTTATCAGTGGCACCATCCTAATGAAAAGCCTTAACTATGAACTTAACAACCTTTACCTACTTGTTCCTTTTTGGAATGGCGTTTTTCCTTCTTTGCCAACCACTCCAGGCCCAGGAGATCCACTTTTCTCAGTTTCGCAATGCCCCCCTTCAGTTAAGTCCCGGCCTCACCGGCGTTTTTGATGGCGATCTGCGGTTTCATGCCAACTACCGCTCCCAGTGGTACGACGTACCCGTTAACTACCGCACCGTCAACGGCGTATTCGACATGCGCTTTGCCAAGAATCAACACAACACCCGTTTTTTCGGTGGTGGCCTCGTATTCAACTACGACTGGGCCGGCGACTCCAAACTCAGCACCGCCTACCTCGGCCTCAACGGTTCCTTTACCCATCGAATAGCCAAGCGGCATTTCCTCACCGCAGGTGCATCCATAGGGGGCTTTCAGCGAGCCTTCAAAACCGACGACCTGCGGTGGGACGACCAATGGCTCCCCAACAAGGTGTACGACCCCACCAACGACTCCGGAGAAAATTTTACCGATCAATCCATTTTCTACGGCGATTTTTCCGTGGGCCTCAACTGGCACTTCCGGCATGAAGAAAAAAAGTCCCGGTCCAGAACCACCTTCGACATCGGTGCCGGACTGCTCCACCTCAACGAGCCCAAAAAGAATTTTTACGCCCAGGAAGAGGTCCGCCTACCCAAACTGCTCAACATCTACGGCCTGGCTACCATACAACTCAACAGCGGCTTTGACCTCGTACTCCTCGCCAACGGAAAATACCAGGGCCCCGAAACAGAACACCTCATAGGTGCCGCCGGACGAATACACCTCAACCAAAAACCCACCAAAAATACGGCCCTCCAACTGGGGGCTACTTACCGCTGGAACGCCGAAGGCCTCGGCACCGGCGATGCCATCATTCCCAACATCGAACTGCATTACCGCTCCTGGTTATTTGGCGTAAGCTACGACATCAATATCTCCAACTTTGGCAAAAATCCTACAAACGCTACCAATGCATTGGGAGGACCCGAATTTTCCATCATCCACATCATCAAACACGTCGATGAGGAAGAGTTCTGTCCCACCTGCCCGGTGTACGAATAATTTTCTACCCGCTCCTCACAGATTAAGAATAATAACATGAAAAAAGGATTTACAATAGTACTATTACTGATGGCTGTCTGTGGCGTTGCACTTTCACAATCCTACAAAGCATACAGCGAAAAAGCAGAAGAAGCCGTCGCTGCAAAAAATTATTCCGCCGCGTTGTCTTACTACCATTTTCTGGTAACAGAAGCCGGCCGTGCCTCCATCGACAATTATTATCGGGCTGCCGAATCCGCCCGCCAGTTCCGCGTCTACTCCCTGGCCGAAGAGTATTATCAGCGGGTGGCCAACGAAGAGAATGGACCCGCCAAACACCCCCGCACCAACTTCTGGCTGGCCGACGTCGAAAAACGACAAGGCAAATACCACGAAGCCAAAGCCCACTACGAAGCATTTCTGCTGGGGGGAGGCACCGCCGATTCTACCTTCGCTCAAAAAGCACGAAAAGAAATCGACGATTGCAACTGGGCACTGGCACTGACCAAAGACCCCGACGACATCGACATTGAACACCTCGACGCACCCGTCAACTCCGAAATGACCGACCTGGCCCCGGTAAAACACAAGGGCAATCTCTACTTCACCAGCATTAGAGACAACATTAATAACACCAAACTCGACAGTGAAACCGGAAGCGTATGGATTCAACGCATCGGCGAAAACATACGCACCCTCGAAGACATATCCCTCACCAGCATCATGGTACAGGAAGGCGACTCGGCGGCTTTGAGCCAATACGATGCTTTCCGCGAAGATACCCTCCACGTAGCCCATGTCGCTATCGCGGAAAAAGGAAAACGGGTCGTGTACACCTTGTGTAAATCGGTCAACTTTACCGAATCTCGATGCAAACTTTACTATCGTGACCTCGACGACCAGGGCCGGTGGGGTCCAAAAGTAGCATTGCCCAACAACATCAACCGGCCGGGATACACCGCCACCCAACCCGCCATTGGCAGAGACAGAGCTGCCAACAAAACCCTCCTCGTTTTTGCCAGCGACCGCCCCGGCGGCATGGGCAAAATGGACTTGTGGTGTACTTACATCAACGACGACAATACCTTCGACGACCCCGTCCCCCTCTCCGCAACCTTTGGAGCAGCAGGCATCAATACCCCTGAAAACGACATCACCCCTTTTTGGGATGAGGCCACCCAAACCCTCTACTTCAGCTCCGAAGGCCATCAAAACATGGGCAGCTACGACATTTACAAAGTGGAAAAGGACGGCCACTCCTGGGGCCAACCACAACACCTGGGATACCCCACCAACAGCAGCTACGACGACGTATACTACAGCATCAGCGACGACGGTCGCGAAGCCTTTTTTTCCTCCAACCGCCCCGGCAGTTTTTGCGCCAGCGAAGACTCCATCTGCACCTGCAACGATATTTACAAACTCACCCTGCCCGGCATCAAGCTGAAAGTGTTGACCTACAATGAGATCACCAAAGAACCATTGCACGGCGTCCGGGTAGACCTGGCCAACCAGATCAACAATGAAGAAGAAAGTCAAAACAAAGACGACGATTTTAGATACGACTACGGCATCGACTTTGAGCAACTTTACAACCTCGTCGGAACAAAGGACGGATACACCGCCGACAATGAGGGATTTTCCACCCAGTTTGAACGCAAAGACACCACCATCCAGGTCGAACTCTACCTCCGCCCCGCAGTGGATTTGAATACCCTGACCTTCGACAAAAAAACGGGCGAACCACTCCCCGGCGTACAAGTAGACCTTCAACTGATGCCCTTGGTCGAAACCCTGGAGTCGCAACGCATCCCCTCCACCCACCAATACCATTACCCACTCAACTTCAAACGGTCGTACAGAGTGGTGGCCACCAAATCGGGCTATACCTCCGACACGGTTTATGTGAGTACGGAAGATATTCCCGTCGTCCCAACAACACTTTTACGAAAGTTGTATCTTTGTAAAGGCCTTGACCCCTTCCCGGATATTTCCATCTATTTCGACAACGACCATCCCGACCCCGATCGCACTACGGTAAGTACCAAATTGACCTATGACCAAACTTGTACGGCATATCTTGACAATCGCAAAGATTATGAATCCAAACTCAACAAAGGTTCAAATGCTTACTACGAAATGAAGTCCTTCTTCGACAACGACGTCGAAGGCGGTCTGACAAAACTCAATAACTTTGCTCAACGCATCTACGACTACTTTTCTACCGTCAATAGCGAAACCACCAAAGTACGGATTACCATACGTGGACATGCTAGCTTGCGTTCCAACTCTACCTACAACCTCGCACTGACGAAACGCCGGGTTAGTTCTCTGCGCAATCACCTTCGTCTATGGTCCAACGGCTCTCAACGCATGGCCCCTTATTACAACCGAATAAAGGTAACGGAGGCTCCCCGCGGCGATGCGGAAGCGTGCAAGGATTGTTATGAAAAATCATCTATCACTGATGTGCAGGCCTGCCGCGACCGCAGGGTCGACATCATTGCCGTATCGGTCGATGACCAGTGCGACCCCCAGGCCCCCGATCCGCCAAGTCCCGACGTTCTGACACCAAAAGCTCCCCTCGCCCTGCAAGTGTTTACCTTCAACGCCATCACCGGAGAGCCATTGTTGAATACCACCGTGGGCCTTTCGGCCAACAACCTACCCGATGAAAAGCGTACCAACGACAAGGGCCACCAATACGATTACAATGTCGACCGCAACACCCGTTATCTCATCGTCGGAACGAAGGAGGGATATACATCCAGCTCCGAGACCTGGTTGTCGGGCAACGAAACCGGCACCACCGAAATCGTAAAACTATTTCTCACCCCGGACATTCAACTCAATACCCTCACCTTCGATGCCGACACGAAAACAGCACTGACCGGTGTCAAAGTAGAACTCGAACTGCAATCATCACAGACATCCAGGCATCAGATAATCTCTACCCACCTGGAAAATACAACCCATCAGTACCATCACGATGTCGAATTTAGAAAATCGTATCGCATCATCGCTTCCAAACAAGGATACGCTTCCGATACGGTCTATGTCAGCACAGAGAATATTCCGGTCGTTCCCACTATTCTCGAAAAGAAACTTTTTTTGCGAAAAACGGGAACCACCGCTCCGGGCTTCTTGATATTGAGAGTGTTAACCTATCACGAAATAACGGGCGAACCACTCAACGGCACTTCCGTGAAGGTATCGACCGATTCAGACAACACCGTTGGCCTCCACAAAACCCTCAACGAACATACCTGGCTGTACAACGTCGATTGGAAAACCAACTACCACATCGATGCCCAAAAGGAAGGGTACAGCTCCAGCCGTATGAACCTGTTCACCACCCCCGGAAAACAACCAACCGACAACACCCTGGAGGTGAAACTATACCTGCGCCCCACGGTCGACCTTACCGCATTTACCTTCGATCGTACCACCGGAAAAAGCCTGACTGGTGTACAGGTAGACCTGATTTTGCTTCCGCAAAAAAACCGGCTCTCTACTCAACAGGAGGCCAAAGCATCGAAATACGACTATCCCCTCGACTTCAGTCAACGATACATGGTAGTGGCCAGTCACGAAGATTATTCGTCCGATACCAGTTATGTGAATACCACTGACATAACCGTCGAAACCACCCACCTCGAAACCAAACTCTACCTTTGCAAAAACCTCCAACTCACTCCTGGTATTTCGCTCTACTTCGACAACGACCACCCCGACCCAGACACGGAAAAAACGACGACAGACAAATCATACGACCAAACCTGCAACGCCTATATCGACAACCGCAATTACTACGAATCCAAATTCAGCACCGGCTCAGATGCCCACACCGAAATGAAGTCCTTCTTCGACGAGGAAGTCGCTGGAGGAATGGCTCGCCTCGATGCATTTGCCCAACAACTGTACAACTACTTTTCGGAAAACGGAAATAAGGCCACAAAGGTCGACATCACCATCCAGGGGCATGCCAGCAAACGATCCAACTCCCGCTACAACCTCGCCCTTACCAAACGGCGGGTAAACAGTTTGAAAAATTATCTTCGCAACTGGAATAAAGACGGACAACAACTAACACCCTACTACCACCGCATTCAAATTGTGGAAGTACCCAAAGGGGAAAATGAAGCCCAACAGCACAGCTACCAGGAATCGGCCATCCGCGATATCCAGGCCTGTAAAGACCGGAGAGTCGACATTATTTCGGCAACGGTGATCAATTCCTGCCCGCCAACGAAACCGAAAAGACCGAGCGGATCCATACGTGAATAACCCCAGCCTTCTCAAATGTATTTTGCGATTTCGTGGGTGGGGTTTTCCTTTAGGAGCCTGTCCGGCGGCCAGACGGGTAAGAGGTGCGTGAGGGCAAAGCACCGATTTTTTGACTAATGGTACGCAGGTACTTATTAAATGCAGCCTGAAAACCAACATCGTTTTTTATTTATTCAAACGACAAACGAAATGAACAATAATAACACTTTTGCTTTCCTGTTGACCTTACTGATAGGAGGACTTTTACTTTCACCAGCCAATCTGTCTGCCGAGTCAGTTGATGATCGTTCGGAAGAGTGTGAAACCTGCGACCTCATTGTATCAGTGGATGTTGTCGATGCTTTCTGTGGCCTGGAAAACGGCTCCATCACCGTTGAAGCAAGCAACGGGGAAGAACCCTATACCTATCAGTGGAGCAACGGTGCCTCCGGACCATTCGTCGACAACCTGGACGAGGGCGACTACTTCGTCACCGTCACCGATGCAGCAGGCTGTACAACGGTGGTCAAGGTTGACCTCGACGACGACAGCTCCGACGTATACGCCAACCTCTATCCCGACCCTACTACCTGCGGCCTCGACAATGGAGAGATCAACCTGAGCATCGACGGAGGTACGGGCATCTATACCTACGAATGGAGCAACGGAATGACCATTGAAGACCCCACTGGCCTCGCCCCCGGCATTTACTGTGTGACCGTCACCGACCAGGTCGGCTGCTCCGATGTGGAATGTACATCGGTGGGAGGGTCGTTTGAATTGGGCGTAGCGGTCAACACCACACCCGCCACCTGCGGCCAGGACGACGGGGAAGCCCTTGCCGTTCCATACGGCGGCAACCCGCCCTACGACTACGAATGGAGTACCGGCAGCGACAACGATGAAGTAGACGGACTGGAAGCTGGCATATACACCCTGACCGTCACCGACGACGACGATTGCCTGGTAGTGACCACCGTCATCATAACCGATGACTGCGATACCCCCTGTACGCCGCCAACTGTTGCCAACATCCTCGTCGAAGAAGCGCATTGCAATGTGGCCGACGGACAAGCCACCATCACCATGACCGATCCCTCAGTCAATTACATATATACCTGGATGCCCAACGTTACTTCCAACAATACAGTTACGGGGATACCAGCGGGCACTTACCAGGTGACCATCACCGACCCCGATGACCCCACCTGTTTTACGACCACCATCTTTACCATAGGCACCGTCGATGGTCCGGAAGTAGACCTGGCCACCACCCCCGCCGACTGTGGCATCCCCAACGGTACGGCCACCTTCACCCCCTCCAACTGCACCTACACCTGGAACGACGGTACTGCCGCCGCCTCCCGCAGCGACCTGGCGGCAGGCGACTATCAGGTGACCATCACCTGCCCCGACGACCCCAATTGCGAAGACATAGTCACCGTTACTATTGAAGAAAACAACAATCTTACATACGAAGTGATCGTCAACCAGGAACCCGATTGCGATGAGTCCAATGGCTCGGTGACCATCAACGTGCAGGGTGGCAGCGGTGACTATTCCTACAGCTGGGGCAACAGCAACACCCAAAACGATTTGCCGTCAGGCATACACTGTGTAACCATTGAAGACAACCAAAGCGACTGCGAAGTGACGGCCTGCTTTAGTCTCAATGACGATGTGGACCAAGCCACCATTACCATTACTTCTACTGATATACAAGTATCTTGTCCCGGAGCAGCCGACGGAGAAGTAGTATTCACCGTCGAAGCCAACAACGCCGCCGAGCCACTTGTCATCACCATTGAAGATGCGGCGGGCAATGAATACCTACCCGACCAATTACTGGCAGGCTTTTACTGTATACTGGTAGAAGACGCCGACGACTGTGCTGCCGGATCGGCCTGCTTTGAAGTGGGTGGCCCCGACCTGTTGCAGGTCGATATAGCGGCATTGGACGTGGAGTGTGACGCACAAGGCAATACCATACCGGGAAGTATCGACCTATTGTACATTTCTGGAGGCACCCCTCCTTACACCGTCAATTGGTCGACGGGTGAAATGGGAATGGGTATCGACGGATTATCGCAGGGAGATTATTCCTTTACCCTGACGGACGCCAACAACTGTTCCGTTTCGGAAACGGTAGCCATCGAAAACAATGCCGTCGATTGTGATGGCTGTACCAATCCTGTTATTGGTAGTATCGTGGTGGAGGAGGCTCACTGCAATGAATCGGATGGAGCTGCCACTATTACGATGGCTTCTATGGGATCGTACAATTACGTATGGTCGCCCGGTGTCAGCAGTTCCAATGAGGCCTCCAATATTCCCAGTGGCACTTACCACGTTACCATCGTCGACGCTAATGATCCCATCTGTTTTACAACGACAATCTTCACCGTAGGTACTGTCGATGGCCCCGAAGTTGACCTGACTACCACCCCCGCCGACTGTGGCGTCTCCAACGGTACAGCCACGTTCACCCCTTCCAACTGCACTTACATCTGGAACGACGGCACCACTGCCGCCTCCCGCAACGACCTGGCCGCCGGCGACTATCAGGTGACCGTCACCTGCCCCGACGACCCCAATTGCGAGGACGTACTCACCGTGACTATTAAAGAAAACAACAATCTTACATACGAAGTGATCGTCAACCAGGAGCCCGACTGCGATGAGTCCAATGGTTCGGTGACCATCAATGTGCAGGGCGGTAGCGGCGACTATTCCTACAGTTGGGGCAATAGCAACACTCAAAACGATTTGCCGGCAGGCATACATTGCGTAACGATCGAAGACAACCAGAGCAACTGTGAAGTGACGGCCTGTTTTAGCCTCAACGATGATGTAGAGCAGGCCACCATCACCGTTCTCTCCACTGATATACAAGTCTCTTGTGTTGGAGCGACCAACGGCGAGGTGATTTTCACCGTCGAAGCCAACAATGCTGCCCAGCCGCTCAGCATTACCATCGAGGATGTGGCGGGCAATGAATACCCACCCGACCAATTGCCACCGGGCTTTTATTGTATTTTGGTAGAAGACGCCAATGGCTGTGCTGCCGGTTCGGCATGTTTTGACGTGGGCAGCCCCGATCTGTTGCAGGTCGATATATCGGCATTGGACGTGGACTGCGACCCACAAGGCAATACCGTACCTGGAAGTATTGATCTGGTAAATGTTTCCGGGGGTACACCGCCCTATGCAGTTGAATGGTCGACCGGTGAAATAGGAATGGGCATTGATGGATTAGACCCTGGCGACTATTCCTTTACGCTGACGGATGCCAACAATTGCTCTGTTTCGGCGACGGTGACCATCGAAAACAATGCCGTCGATTGTGAAGAATGTATCAATCCCGTTATCAGCAGCATTGTGGTGGAGGAGGCTCATTGCAACGAATCGGATGGTTCTGCCACCATTTCGCTGGCTTATCCGGGATCGTACAATTTCGTATGGTCGCCTGGTGTCAGCAGTTCCAACATGGCTTCTAATATTCCCAGCGGCACTTACCACGTCACCATCGTCGATGCCACCGACCCCACCTGTTTTACGACGGCGACCTTTACCGTAGGTACCGTCGATGGCCCGGAAGTGGATATGACAACGACTCCCGCCGACTGCGGCATCCCCAACGGTACAGCCACCTTAACTCCCTCCAACTGCACCTACGTATGGAACGACGGCACCACCGCCGCCTTCCGCAACGATCTGGCCGCCGGAGATTATCAGGTGACCGTCACCTGCCCCGACGACCCCGATTGCGAAGACGTACTCACCGTCACCATTGAAGAAAACAACGACCTTACCTACGAAGTAGTTTTCAACCAGCTTCCGGATTGCAATCAGTCCAACGGCTCCGTGACCATCAATGTGCAAGGCGGCAGCGGCGACTATTCCTACAGCTGGGGCAACAGTAATACGCAGAACGATTTGCCGGCAGGCATACACTGCGTAACCATTGTCGACAACGTGAGCGACTGCGAAGTGACGGCCTGTTTTAGTCTCAACAACAATGTAGAACAGGCAATGGTCACCGTATTATCGTCCGATATTCAGGTTTCCTGTGTAGGCGCAGCAGATGCCGAGGTGATCTTCATCGTCGAGGTCAATAATGCCGCTCAACCCCTCAGCGTCACCCTCGAAGATGCAGCGGGCAACGAATACCAACCCAACCAATTGCCTCCGGGCTTTTACTGCATACTGGTGGAAGATGCCAATGGCTGTGCCGCCGGATCGGATTGTTTTGAAGTGGGTAGCCCCGAAATGTTGCAGGTGGATGTATCGGTCATTGATGTGGAATGCGGCAACATGAACGATACCATTGCGGGCAGCATATCCCTCTTGTATCTGGAAGGAGGTACGCCACCATATGTCGTCAACTGGTCGACCGGTGCCAACGGAATGAACATCGACAATTTGGATCCGGGCGATTATTCCTTCACCCTCACCGATGCCAATGACTGCTCCGTGGAATACACTGTGACAGTAGAAGACAATGCCGTCGACTGCGAATGCATCCCTCCCGTGGTAACCAGTGTGATTGTGTTTGAAGCGAATTGTGAGGCATCCGATGGTCAGGCAACGGTAAATATTGCCCAAAATCCCGGAGGCTATTCCTTTGATTGGGATCCGGCAGTAGGTACCGGTCCGACTGTGGCCGGTTTGCCGGCAGGCACCTACCAGGTGACTATTACCGATGTGAGCGATGCTGCTTGCTTTCTGGTAGAGACTTTTACGGTGGGAAGTGTGGAAGGGCCGGAACCAGCTCAATTAATCGTTGATCCAGCCACTTGCAATGCCGCTGATGGATCGGCCTTTTTCAACCCGGATACCCTGAACTATTTGTGGAGCGACACGCAGACATCGAATTGGGCCAGAACGGATTTGCCGGCAGGCGAATATCAGGTAACAGTGTCGGACCCCGATGAGCCGGAGTGTTTCGATGTAGTGACAGTGGTGATCGATTCGACCAATCCATTGGAATTGTCAGTGGATGCGATAGCGCTCCCGGATTGCGACATGGCCAATGGGGAAGCCACCATCTCCGTGGTGGGTGGTAGTGGTGATTACACCTTCAGTTGGGGAGCAGCTACCCAAACGGGACTTGCTTCCGGGTTTTACGAAGTGACGGTAACGGACAATGTGACGGACTGCACACAATCCATTTCATTTTTACTTGACGAAAATGTTCCCTCTGCAGAGGTGACCATTCTAACAACAGATATACAAACCAGTTGTGCCGGCGAAAGCGATGGAGAGGTAATGTACGACATCCTCCTTTCGGGAAATTTCAATGGCACTCCGACAACAACCATCGTCGACAGCGAAGGAAATACCTATACCAACGGCACCTTGCCACCGGGCCAGTTTTGCATCGAAGTTACCGACTCGATTGGCTGTACGGCGGGGTCGGCCTGTTTTGAAGTAACGGCTCCTTCTCAAATAGATGTCGACATTGCAGTTGTTGACGAATTGTGTACTACGCCCGGCGCCATTTCACTCAGCAACATCGTGGTGGGTACGGCGCCTTACCAAATAGCCTGGCTGGGCATTGCACCCGGTGACCCCGAAAACCTGGTAGACATGACCCAGGGCAGTTATGTGTTTACCTTGACGGATGCGAATAATTGTTCTGTTACCGAAGAAGTATTGTTAGACAGTACGTTCGATGTTGTGGAAGTATTGTTTACGCCCACCAACATCAGTTGCGAAGGAGAAGACGATGGAGGAGCTGTGGCTTCGGCTACGGGCGGCACTCCCGACTACGAGTACGATTGGAGTTCGGGCGAGAATACGTCGAGCATCATTGATAAAGGGGTGGGCACTTACATTGTGACCGTGACCGATGCCAACGGCTGTGTAGGCATCGATTCAGTGGAACTCAGCTCGCCACCCGTAATAGAAATCGAATTGACTAACGACACCCTTAGCTGTGCCGATACCATTTTGTTGGTAGCTGGAAGTCCGGGCACTACCCTCGAATGGTTTCACGAAGACGGCACCCCTGCCGGACCCAACCCCCTGGAAGTAGCGGTGGTAGACACGGCTACCTATTACGTGCAAGCCACTACGGCCAATAACTGCGTCGCTACCGACACGGTGACGGTTATAGAGGCCCCCAACGTGATGGCTGAGTTTGACCTTTCTCTTGGGCCTTGCAATGATACAGCTTTTGTTCAATTGACCGACCTTTCAATCTCCGATCAACCCGGCACCATTGTAGAGTGGGACTGGGATCTGGGCAGTGCGGGCAGTTCCGATGTTCCTGATCCGGGGGTTATCCTTACGGAAAATGGCGATTGGGTAGTGACGTTGACAGTAACCAACGACTACGGCTGTCAAGACAGTATGGCGGATACCCTTTCGGTAAATTTGTTGGTGGATATTGTGCCGCCCAGTCCATTGACCGCTTGTGTCGGAGAGGAAGTCGATCTGTATCCAGGAGCCGATACCACTTTTATGTACAATTGGTCACCGCCGGACTCCCTCTCGGATGGTTCGGCACCCAATCCAACCTCGGCTGTTACCCAGTCGACGCTGTATACGGTGACCATTACCAGTGCAGATAGTTTGTGCGAGGTGGTACGGGAAGTGGCGTTGAATTTCCATCCGGAGGTGACATTGGAGTTGAGCCAAGATGCCGTGCTATGTGACTCCGGTGCGCTCGTTCCCATGTCGGGTATGACCAATGGGACATCCATTAACTGGTATGACAATCCGGACTTTACTGACCCTCCTATAGCTATCGGCAATGATGTGGAACTGCCAGGTCTTCCTCCCGATACGTCGTACTATTACGTCGTTGCTTCTGACAATAACGGCTGCACAGCTATAGACAGTGCACAGGTTGCCGATTACAGTATTGGCATCACATTGACTGTACCACCTGTTTTATGTAAAGGCGATTCCTTTTTGGTCGTTCCACAGTATTCATTAGCGGAGGGCGTGTCTCACGACTATATGTGGTCACCGCAGGGGGCTGACTCTTCATCCATCTGGGTCTTTGCAGATGAATCGGCGGTCGCTCAAGAGGTAATGGTAACCAACGAGTTTTGTGAAGCCACTGAGTCGTTTTCCATAGATGTGCGTAATGTCAGCCTGACCACCCAAGCCACGGCTGATCCAGATACGATCTTTCCAGGGGAGACCTCGCAGTTGGGAGTAACGAATCCACATGGAATGGAATACCTATGGCGTCCGGACGAAACCCTCGACCTAAATAACATACCCAATCCGGTGGCCAGCCCTATGGAAACGACGGTGTACACCGTGGAGGTAAAAGACGATGAAGGGTGTGTGGGCGAAGCCGACGTCCGGGTAACCGTCATCAATATTTGTGACGAGCCCTACTTATTTTTCCCCAATGCCTTCTCCCCCAATGGCGATGGCCACAACGATGTGTTGTATCTTCGTGGCCTCACTGCCGACGAAGTTCATTTTGTGATCTACAACCGCTGGGGCGAGAAAGTATTTGAGTCCAACTCACAGGACCAGGGCTGGGATGGTACCTACAAAAACAAGCAGCTTTGCTCCGATGTGTATGGATACCACTTGCGGGTGCGGTGCTTCAATGGGGAGTTTTACATCAAAAAGGGGAATGTGACATTGATTAGGTAGGTCATTTTACTCATTTCATTAGACAACAAAAGCAGATATGCCGATGGCATATCTGCTTTTGTTGTAGAGGATAGTTGTAATAAGTTGGACATTGGCATAGAAATTGACTTTTGAATACCGAAAATTACCATAACCTTCCCCTCTTTATTGAACGTAATGTTCTGATTTTCCCCACCATTGTTTTTCCCCTTGTTTAAGTGCCTTGTTGGATTACATAACATCGCGACCATGAAATTACTTGTACAATGGCTGCTTCTGTTGACATTGCCCTTTTCGGTGCAAGCCCGGAACGCAATTAATATTGCTGTGCCGGTGTCGCCGTTGGTTTTGAATGCGGCAGTTGTTCCCTTTTTGACCCAAGCCGACCTTCGTATCTATATACCGGACAATTGTGTGGTTAGTTGTCGCCCCTTTGCGGGAAATACAATAACCGTTTCGTTGCCGGATGAGCTGAAGTCGGAATTTGGGTGTAACCCCAAAAAGCGATTTGCAACAGCTAATGCAAACAGAAGAAAGCCCGACCAACCCACCGTGCTGAAATGCCCGGAATTTTAGTCGGTGCGTAAACCAAAATAAAACAATCCAACCCGGAAATGGCCCTGGCGCTGCTTCCGGGCTTTTTATTTTTTATTTTCAAAAAAAGCTACCCGCCATGCTCTGTAGTCCCGTCATATTTTTACCTTTGGTTGAGTTCTCAAGATCAACCAAAGTCAATCTATGGAAAACCTCACCAATCTCAAGCGCAAGGTAGCACAATACAAAGAAATTCTGGGCAACACCCGCACCTACCGCGAAGTGTGGAAGAGTGAATTGCGCGACACCATCCTCAATCGCCTCAAAGAGTTGACCGAAGAAGCCGGGCTGGAAGCTACCGTCGAAGTGAAGTCGACTGTCGAAAATCTGGAAGCCATCGTACTATCGCTGGGAGAAGTGAAAAGCGGCATCTGGGAAAACGTCAATGACGACATCAAACGCCATCTGATCAAACACAACGGTTCCCTGATTTACCAGCAACTTTTCAACGGAAAGGTAATTGTACTCATCAACCTGCCCGTGATCGAAGGCTATGGCCAGCCCACTCCTCCCAAAACAATAGCCATCTACCGCCCCGAAGAGATCAAACCGCCCTTTATGCTCCGCCACCTCGAAGAGTTCATCAAAGACGTCACCAATTGGGAAGATTTCGACGACGACGAACCTCAAAGCCACCAGCAAATCGGCTACCGGCTGAACTTTATGCAGCCGCAGGAAGAGGATGGCGATTAAGAAAGATAATTAATTTGAAGATTGGAGCCCCCTCCTTTATTGTTGAATAACAACTGGATACCCTATTATTGGTTCCTTGCCCTGCTGTTTTACCGTTAGAAAATAGTTGCCATTAGCCAACCCGTCTGTTGAAAGGCTATTGATACCTGGTGTCAATGCGCCTTTTAGTATGGTTTTTCCAGCAGCGTTTTTAAGGTCAAAATTAGTGGATGATGGGTGGTTCGATTTGACCTCTACAAAAAGAGTCCGCCCTGTTGAAGGGTTGGGATAGACCCGAAAATCATTTGGCGATTCTTTTTGCCAGGTCGTATTATTGATTATTCCATCTACTTTAGTGAGGTAACTGTTGGCAGAGAATTCGCCGAAAACGCTTCCAGCAGTCAGGTATCCACCATTATTGGTTTTTTCTATGTCAATGCCATTGCCCAGCAGGGGTAGTTGATGGAGAAGGTTTCCTGAAGGATTTATTGTCAAAAAAAAGCCTGGTCCGCCAAAATAATCATTATAGAACCCATCATGGGAAGTGGTGGATGCGTAGTTGCCGTCGTCTTTGAGATGCAAACCGGTGATGAAACCTTCTATATTGGTGAATATTTTTTGCCAAAGCAAATTGCCGGACCCGTCGGTTTGAATCAGGAGTGGATGAAGGGTATCTGCCAGCAATACACTGCCACCGCCGATGAGGAAACCATCTTCGTTTTCCAGAATCCGAAATCCTTTGTTGAGCCCGTCGTTGGGAAAAGCTATTTGCCATTCGAGGTTGCCGTTCTGGTCTGTTTTGAGTAATAACACATCGTCGTTGTAAACACCGGTGAGGGCAAAACCTCCATCGGAGGTACCAATGAGATCGAGACCTTCGCTGGAAGTCTCCGAAGGTAAAAACGATGTGGACCAAAGCGGCGTCCCTTCCTGGTTGGTGCCTAACAACAATGTGCTTACGAGTGTGGTGTCGTAAGCACTTCCAACGAAGTAGAGTGATTCCCCTACGCGTATCATCCGGTTGGACAGGGTACGGGTATGGGAGCCAATGAACTGGTTGCTCCAAAGGGTGTCACCTTGTAGGTTTACCTTTAGAAGGTAGAGGGTGTCGTTTTCCCAGAACCAATCTTTGGTGCCACCGATGAGGAAATTGCCATCGTCGGCTGGCAGGATGGTATGTGCTGTTTGCCAGGTGCTGGGAAACTGGTCGTTTTTGTTTAAATACTTTTGCCATAATGCCTCGCCCTCTTCGTTGGTTCGTATCAGATGGATGAACCGTAGGTTGGTGGCGTTGCCGTAGTGAGCAGACCCCACCAGAAGATAACCATTGTCGAGAGGCAGGATGTCCTCGATGGAATTGGCATAGGCAAAAGAGTCGTCTTCGTAAATTTGTTCCCAACTAATAGATTGGGCTGTTGAACTGATGGAAATTAATGCAATGGCGATATTGAATAGAATAACTTTCATAAGTCGCGATTTTTATTGATTAAACTGGACATATAGACTTCATTACGAAAGCGATTCAATTAATAGTTGGGCGAAGGAGGTGGTTTGTCCCGATAATGTCCGGTATAATACTTTTGCAGCAAAGCAGTACATTTGATGGACCAAATTCGTTATAATACAAACACCTTCCACCAAAATCAACGCCTCTATGAAAATACTAATGGTTTGTCTGGGAAACATCTGTCGCTCCCCTCTGGCCGAGGGAATTATGAAAAAACTCGTCGAAGATCAGGGGCTCGACTGGACGGTCGACTCCGCCGGTACCGGTGCCTGGCATGTAGGCGAACTGCCCGATTACCGCTCCATAAAAGTAGCCCGCGAAAACGGTATTGACATCACCGACCAGCGGGCTCGTCAATTTATAGCCGACGATCTGGACCGGTTCGACCTCATCCTCGCCATGGACAGTTCCAATTTTCAGGATATTTTGCGAAAAGCAACCTCCCCCTCCCAACGTGCCAAAGTGAAGATGATCATGAATTTTGCCGAGCCGGGCATGAACCACAATGTGCCCGACCCCTACTACAGTACCGATGGATTTGATGGTGTGTACAGTATGTTGGACGCTGCCTGCCGGGCGGTGATCGAGCAGGGAGTGGGGTCGACGGAATCCTGATAAAAGACTAAAACTCCATCACTGCCGGAACGATATTCCAAACGAATGCGTTTTAGATTCGTCTGTCTTCCTACCCTATCAAAGCACTGCCGGATCATCAGCTCTTTCGTTATGAAACCAGTATTACTCCCCTTGTTGCTCTTTGTCCTTACCCGGGTCGGAGCGCAACAGCCCATTTCCGTAGTTCCCCTGACCACAGCCATCAATTTCGACGGCATCCCCGATGAGGCAGCCTGGCAATCTACTACCCGGCTCCATTACAAAATGCAGATACCCAATTACGGGCAACCCCCGTCAGAGCGGTCCGACATTTTTCTCACCTTCGACAAGGATTATTTGTACCTCGCCGGCAGACTCTACCTCAGCGACCCCAGCTTTTACCGCCCCACCACGTACAAACGCGACGCCTTCGATGGCACCACCGACTACTTCGGGCTGTTGATCGACTCCTATCTGGACAAAGAAAATGCCGTCGCTTTTTTTACCACACCGACCGGCCTGCGCTGGGACGGCACCATCGCCAACGATGCGCTGACCAACGCCGACATCAGCATCGACTGGAACACGTTTTTTGATGTGGCAGTGGCTCGCGACGACGAAGGCTGGTCGGCCGAAATGCGCATCCCCTGGTCGAGCCTCCGGTTTCAGACAATAGAGGGGGCGGTGGTCATGGGCATCACTTCCTGGTGGTACATTGCCGCCAAAAACGAGGTGGATATGTACCCGCTCATCCCTCTCAACTGGGGGCAGAACAGCGGCTGGAAACCCTCCCAGATGCAGGAATACCGCTTTGAAGGGGTTGAACCCCAAAAACCACTCTACCTGGCTCCTTATCTGCTGGGGGGCTTTCAGCAAAATTACGAATTGAACGAAACGGAAACCCATTATGATAAAGTAGATGAGCCCACCTTTGAGGCGGGGCTCGACGTCAAATACGGCATCACCAGCAACCTCACCCTCGACGTGACCGTCAACACGGATTTTGCGCAGGTAGAAGCCGACGACCAGCAGGTCAACCTCACCCGGTTCAGTTTGTTCTTCCCGGAGAAGCGTTTGTTTTTTCAGGAACGCGCCTCCATTTTTAATTTCAATTTTGAAGGCTTCAACCGCCTCTTTTACAGCCGCTCCATTGGCATCAACGACGATGGCGACCCCGTACGCATATTTGGGGGTACCCGGCTGGTGGGGCGCCTGGGAAAGTTCGACCTGGGACTGCTCAACATCCAAACCCAGAAAAACGGCGATCTGAACAGTGAAAACTTCGGACTGCTGCGTCTACGGCGTCAGATACTCAACACCAACTCCTACATCGGAGGCATCTTCACCAACCGCACTGATCTTGACGGTCAATACAATGCCACTTACGGGCTCGATGGCATTTTTCGCATTGCAGGCGATGACTACCTTACGGTAAAATGGGCGCAGGTATTTGAAAACAGCACCGCCAACGAATTGGCATCTCTGACGGCTTCCAGACTGTACATCAACTGGGAGCGTCGGCGACTTTTCGACGGCCTGGGATACAACCTAACCTTCTCCCGCTCCGGCAAAGACTACAACCCCGGCCTCGGCTTTGAACTGCGCAACAACTTCGTCAACGGGCAAGCCACCCTTGGCTATGGCTGGCTGATGGACGAAGAAGCCAAACTCCTACAACTGCGCACCTGGGTGGAAGGTCGTGCCCTGCGCAATATCGAAACAGATACGGTCGAAACTGCTGCCGCCCTCGCTGGTATAGAATTGCAGACCAAAACAGGATGGGGAGCCATTGTCAGCGCCGGCCTTTACCACGAATACGTCCCGGAGGCTTTTGACCTCTCCGACGAGGTTACCATCGAAAACGGAGAATACGATTTTTTTCAAATTCAGGGATTCATCAATGCACCCTATGGAGGCTATGTGGGTGCCTTCGGCGATTTTACTGTTGGGGAATTCTATGGGGGGCAATTGATCTCGGTCGGCATTACACCGCGGGTGAAAACCTCGGCGCACCTCGACCTGGAAGGCTATTACCAGATCAATCGGGCGAAGTTTGATAACAGAGGTCTTACATTTGTGGCCCACATCGGCCGGCTGAAGGCATTGTATATGCTGAACACCAAATTTTCGATAGCGGCCTTTCTTCAATACAATAGCCTGGACGAGTTATTTGCCGGCAACATCCGGCTTCGTTACAATCCCAAAGAAGGCAATGACCTGTACATCGTATACAACGACTTGCTCAACAACGACCGCCACCGGGAATCGCCGCACCTGCCCTTTAGCAGCAGCCGTACCATTGTGTTGAAATACACCTACACTTTTCGGATTTGAGAAGCTGGTGTACAATGCTTATAAATACACCTGCACCGTCAGCACCAACATAGTGAACAGCGTGAGGATGACCAGTAGCGGCATCACAAAGCGCAGCCATTTGTCGTAAGTCACATTCACCATAGTGAGCGAGGCGAGGATCAGCCCGGTAGGTGTGATGAAGGCCATCAGTCCCATGCCGTATTGGTAGGCGTTGACCACCATCTCGCGGCCCAGGCTCACCACGTCGGCCAGCGGCGCCATAATGGGCATCGACAGCACGGCCATCCCTGAAGAAGAGGGGATGAAAAACGACAAACCCGCATAGAGGAATAACATCACATTGATGAACAGTCCTTTCGACATGCCCTCCACGGCCAGGGAGGCGTTGTGGAGGAGGGTGTCGCTGATGAGTCCGTCGTCCATCAGTACGGTTATGCCTCTTGCCAGGCCGATGATGAGTGCTACGCTCAACAAGTCGTTGGCGCCTTTGACGAAGGCTTCCACAAATGTTTTTTCCTTCATCCAGGCGATAACTCCAATGATGATGGAGCCCACAAAAAATACGGCGGTCATTTCCAGAAACCACCACCCCATGCGCGACACTCCGAAGATCATTACCGCAAAGCAAAGCACAAAAACGAGTAGTACCCCTTGGATACGCCAGGTGAACCGGTGTTTCTGGTCGAGGGTTTTGGATAAAAACAGCTCTTCAATTTCCGCTTTTTGATGATAGATCAATGACCGGCTCGGGTCTTTGCGTACCCGCTCCGCATAACGGATGATGTACCAAAGGCAAATAGCCAGTCCGGCGGCGAGCATAAAAAACCGCCCTTCGATGCCCGTCGTCCAGTTGATGCCCGCCGAGTCGGAAGCGATGATGGCGCTGAAGGGGTTGACGGTAGAGGCCATCGTACCCATGGCCGAACCGATGTAGATGGCTGCCAGGCCGACCATGGCGTCGTAGCCTGCCGCCAAAAACACGGGTATTAGAATCGGATAGAAGGCGATGGTTTCTTCGGCCAGCCCAAAGGTGGTGCCGCCAATGGCGATCAGGGTGGTGATGAGGATGATGAGCAGCCATTCCCTCCCTTTCAATCGTTTGGCCAGCCAGGCCACTCCCGCATCGAATGCGCCGGTGTGATGCACCACTCCGATAAATCCGCCAATAATCAATACAAAAAGGATCACATCGATGGCTTCCATAATGCCTCTCAGCGGCGATTGAATGAAGGCGATCAGGCCCTGCGGTTTGGCGGGCAAATGGTGGTAGGTGCCCGGAATGCCTACGGGCTTCCATATGTCGCCGCTGGTGAATTTTTCCAGAGGAATGTTGATGCCCAGTTGGTCGAGGGTGGCCTGTGTGGCGGGAAAAGTTTTATCATCGCCTTGCCCATTTTGGGTGAACTGCTGGTTGTCTTTGTCGAAGTGCAACCGGTCGTACTGGCCGGAAGAGACTACCCAGGTCATCAGGGCCACCAGTGCGGCTATGATGAGCAGGACGGTATGGGCGGTCGGGAATTGGAAGTTTTTCATAGAGTTTGGTTTGTATTGAGTGCTAAAGATAGCAATTACGGTGGGAATAACTATTGCTGGTCAGGTGGGAAGACATTCTTCTACTACAAGTTTTGCGTTTTGGAAAGCGGTCAGAAAATGTCATCATGTCGACAGAAAGACTGCTTTTGCTTAATGGTGATGGGTTGTGTAACTGTTTGATTATGAATTTGTTATGAAGGATGTATACTTCTGTGATACTTTTGTAAACAGTCTGTGAATGAATTGAAACGCATTCGTGATAGTCATTTTTTATTTTTGAAACTGATAGAAATTTTCTTAACGTTTTAAAAATGAAATAAAATGAAAAATGTATTTGTAATTGTATTGGTAGCGCTGATGATGACTGCTTGCGAAAAGGAATCAATATTGGTATCGGATGATAGTTCGGATAACAGCGTTGCAACAACTAACAGCTCTTTTACAGATGAAGACGCCACTCTTAGATCTAAAAAACAAACCTTTAAAGTCAGCATTGAGGCCATCGATGAAGGGAGTTTTTCTACTCCTTTTGCCCCGGGTGTATGGATCGTTCAGAAAAAGAACAGCGCTCCATTGTTTGAAGCCGGATCTCCTGATTTTGGAGATGGATTGGAAGCCCTGGCGGAAGATGGTTCTCCGGGAATGTTGTACGACGAATTGATGAATCACCCCAAAGTCAGAGAGCATGCCATTTTTAACACACCTGCAGGAGCCTCTTCGCCTGCCCCTATTTTCCCCGGCGATGCTTATGAATTCAGTTTTACGGCGAAGCCCAACGATTATTTGAATTTTGCCACTATGTTTATCCAGTCAAACGATCTTTTCATTGGACCCGACGAAGAAGGCATCGCATTATTTGATGATCAGGGCGACCCTATCTCTGGTGATGTTACGGCCTATCTATCCATCTGGGATGCAGGGACAGAAGTCAACGAAGAACCCGGCGTAGGGCCCAATCAGGCTCCCCGTCAATCAGGCCCCGATACCGGAGCGGATGAAAATGGCGTAGTACGGGTAGTGGATGATGGATATGATTATCCCGCAGTGGAGGATATTATTCGGGTAACGATTACGCTGTTATAATCAGGTTTTTTAAAACTCAAAACAATCAGTCTGTCGATGATCAGTTGTCGGCAGACTGATTATTTCGGGTGTGTTTTACCACCCTCCCGTCCAGTTTTTTGTTGAGGTAACCGATGCCGAAAAGAATGATTTTTTTGCCGGAGTTGAGATAGGGTTCGTAGTATTTTTGAGACTCAATTTGGGCCAGTGCTTGTCGGGAGAGGGTCTTTACTCTTTTGATGCGGTTGGTAGCGGCGAATTTGAATTCGATGATGTATATTTTGTCCGGCAATTCCAAAACCGCGTCGATCCGTCCTCTGCTGGTTTCTTTTTCCAACAATAATTGCACGCCGACGAGTCGAAGCATCAGATAAACCAGTGAATGAAAGTAGGCTTCCTTTGGAATGTGGAGCCGGGCAGGAATATCGGCAAGGAAACTTTGGAGGTGGGAGAGGAAATCGTCGGTGCGTTCTTCCAATAGTGCATCGCGTAGTTTGAGTGCTTCGGGCTGAATTTCAAACTCCTGTTTTCCAACAAATGCTGCTGCAATGTATCGCACAAAAGATTCGCGTACTTCCCCATTTGGGTAATTAAGGAAATAAATATGCCGGATTCCCTGAAGCTCTGTTTTTTCGATAGTCAGGTATCCGGTTTGAAAAAGGATCGGGACGAGTGGGAGTTTTTTTATCTGGGTGGTGCTTCCTTCCAGGTCGGTCATTTTAATGCTTTCGAGGTTCTGGGGAAGCTGTTTTTGAGACTTTATCAGATGGATCAAAAAATTGGGGGTTCCTGAGGAAAACCAGTAATTGCGAAATTCGCGGTTGTTTACAAAATGAAGAATGGAAAAGGGGTTGTACAATTTGGTTTTACCATCCCATGAAAATCCATTGTACTTGTACTTGATTTCATTGAGCAACTCGTCTTTGGTGATTCCAAATTTTTGCCGTACTTGTTCGAGCCAGTCCTCAAAATAGGTTTCAAGTTCATTTTGGGTAAACCCTAAAATGGCATTAAAATCGTTGGAAAGAGATATGTCAGTCAAATTATTCAGACCTGAGAATACATTTACTTTTGAAAACCGGCTTACGCCCGTCAACATAACAAACCGAAAATAAGCATCCAATCCTTTCATAGCTCCGTACAAGCTGCGCAGCACTTCTCTGTTTTCCTCAAACCGGTCTTCGTTGGTGAGCATATCGACCATTGGCTTGTCGTATTCATCCACTAAAACGACCACTGGCCCCAACTTATCGAATAGTGCCTTTGACAGTTCCATGAAGGCGTCTGCCAGGATGGATTTTTTAAGCATTATTCCAAAATCAGAACCGACATTTTTTAAGTGGTTAAGTAACGATTCTTCAAATACCTCCCGGCTTTTTTTATATTCAACCAGAGAATAGTCGATGTGGATCACCGGATGTGCCTTCCATTTCTGCTCTTTGTCGTAAATATACAGTCCTTTGAACAATTCTTTTTTTCCTTCAAAAAATGCTTTTAAGGTGGTAAGCAACAGTGATTTGCCAAAGCGGCGCGGACGGGAGAGGAAGTAGTATTTACCGCTGGAGATCAGCTCGTGAACAAATTCTGTCTTGTCCACATAAATCATTTCACCTGAAATAATGTTTTCAAAAGTTTGTATGCTGAGCGGCAATTTTTTCATCGCTTAAAAGTAAGCAATTTTAGCGAAAGCAAGATCACTCCTGCTCCAACAACGCCGCATTCATCCCCATGCTGGAAAAGCCGCCGTCGTGATAAAGGTTTTGCATGGTCACCATCCGGGTGAGATCGGAGAACATCAGTACACAATAATCCGCACAAGACTCAGAAGAGGCATTGCCCAGGGGCGACATTTTGTCGGCATAACCAAAAAAATCACCAAAGCCCTTGACGCCGCCGCCCGCCGTGGTCATGGTGGGCGATTGGGAGATGGTGTTGACCCGTACCTTTTTCTTCAGGCCGTAGTGATAACCAAAGCTCCGGGCGAAGGATTCGAGCAATGCTTTCGACTCGGCCATTTCGCTGTAGTCGGGAAAGGTGCGTTGGGCGGCGATGAAGGTCAGGCCAACGATGGAACCCCACTCATTCATGGCGTCCATTTTGTAGAGCACCTGCATCATCTTGTGAAAGGAGATGGCTGAAATGTCGAAGGTTTTTTTCATCCACTCGTGGTTGAGGTCGGTATAGGTATTTTTTTTGCGCATATTGATCGACATGCCCACGGCGTGTAGCACAAAGTCAAGCGGACCTCCCAACACCTCTATCGATCGGGTAAAGAGCTTTTCCAGGTCTTCCATGTTAGTGGCATCGGCGGGAATGACTTCGGCTTTGAGCTTTTCACCCAGTTCCTGTATCTTTCCAAAACGAAGTGCCACGGGAGCGTTTGTCAATGTAATGTTAGCTCCCTGGGCTACACAATGTTCGGCCACTTTCCAGGCGATGGATTTATCGTCGAGAGCGCCGAATACAACGCCCTTTTTTCCTTGTAATAATTGGTTTGACATTGGCTGAGAGATTATTGATTAATTATTTCACGTTTTTTGTAACAATTCTTTTGCATTGGCGATGGCCGACTCGGAGGGGGGGCTTCCGCTGAGCATGGTAGCTACGGCGCGGATGCGCTCCTCGTCGGTCAGCAATTTCACCTTGGTGATCGACCGGTCTTTGGTGTTCTTTTTGAAAACGAAATAATGGTAGTCGGCTTTGACGGCGATCTGCGGGGTGTGGGTGATCGACACCACCTGGTGCCGTTGTGACAGTTCGCGGAGTATCTGGCCCATCTTAAGTGCCACGTCGCCGGAGATTCCGGTGTCTATTTCGTCGAAGATCAGGGTGGGCAGGGGGATGGCGTCTGCCACCAATGATTTGGAGCAGAGGGTCAGCCGGGAAAGTTCGCCGCCGGAGGCCACGTCTTTGATCGGTAAAAACCGGCTGCCTTTGTTGGGGGAAAACAGGAAATTGACCTCGTCCATTCCCGTGGGGCCGGGTGAAGACAGGGGGGCGATGTCGACCTGTAGTTGGGCGTGTTTCATAGACAGTTGTCCCAGCAGGTGATGTACTTTTTTTTCAAATCCGGATACCACTTTTTTGCGCCGGGAGGAAAGTTTGCCGGCCTGTTCTATCAGTTTTTCTTTTTCCGTTTCGATGCTTTTTTCCAGCTCTTCGATGGTGGTCGAAAGGTCGGCATAACCGCTGTATTGCTGGTGGAGTTTTTGCTGGATGTCGAGGAGGTCCTCCAGGTTTTTGACGCGGTGTTTGTGTTGGAGTTTGTATATCAGGTCGAGGCGTTGTTGGGCTTCGTGGATGCGGGCCTCATCGTATTCGGTGTCTTCGGCGATCTGCTCAAATTCGGTGGCGAGGTCTTTTAATTCCAACAATATACTTGCAAAACGTTCGGCGCCGGTCTGCAATTTGGGGTGGTGTTTTTTGACCTCGTCGAGTTGGTGGCGCCACGATTCCATTTGGCTGATGATCGAGTTTTCGCTTTCGCTCAAAGCGTTGTAGGTGGCTTGGAGGGTGCGTTTGATGTCCTCGGCGCTGGTGAGGCGGGCCAGTTCTGTTTCCAGAGTGGATTGTTCGCTTTGTTGGAGGTCGGCGTCGTTGAATTCCTGTAGTTGAAACTGGATAAAGTCCATTTCACGGGCGGCCTGGTCGTTTTGTTGGCGCAGGTCGGTCAGTTTTTTTAGTTGTTGTTGATAGGAGCGGTATCGTTGTTGGTAGTCGGTGAGGAGGGCTTCGTTGCCAGCCAGGGCATCGACCATGCGCAGTTGGAAGGAGACGTTGTGGATGTCGAGGGTGTCGAATTGTTGGTGGAGGTCGATGAGGGCATCGGTGAGTTGTTTGAGCATTTTGAGGTTGACGGGGGTGTCGTTGATGAATGCCCGCGTTTTGCCAGAAGGCGTTATTTCGCGACGGATGACGACCTCGTCGTCGTAGTCGAGTTCGTATTTTTCAAAGAAGGGTCGTATCCGGTATTTGGCGACTGCAAAATGGGCTTCGACGATGCATTTGCTGTCGTTGTGGTAAAACACTTTGGAGTCGGCACGTTTGCCCATAATGAGGCCCAGGGCTCCCAGCAATATGGATTTGCCGGCGCCGGTTTCGCCGGTGATGATCGTCAGTTTTTCGGAAAACCGAATGTCCAACTCCTCAATGATCGCGTAGTTTCTTATATAAAGTCGCTGAATCATAATGTGGAGCCAAAGGTAAGGAATGGAAACGAATTAGGCTTACTCAAAAAATAAATTCCCGCCGTCTAAGAAGCGGCCTAAAATTCCATCAATTGGCTGCAAGCGGCAAATTTAGTTCTGCACTTCGTTAAAAAGCCTCGCCGATGCTAAGGCATCGCCTACGTTTTTTGCCTCGTTCAAAACAAAATTTTCTCGCTTTCGCTCAATCATGAAAATTAAGACAGCTTCTAAGAAGAAAGGGAAGTTCTTATCAGGCTGGGAAGGTTGGCTTTTGAGCCTTACTTAACTATTTTCTTCAAACGCTTATAATAACCCGGTAATGCCAAAAAACGCCTGGCCATTTCGAGGAAGGGGGTGTATGGGGCGCCCTTTTTTCGGTTTAGTCGGCTGATCTTGAAAATGATGCTCCAGTATCGAAGTATTTCTCCTACGGCACCCCAGTAGCTCATCCTGGAGGCGTCGTAGATGTGGGTGGGTTCGGAGCAGGTGCCGTTTACCTCGATTATGTGGATGTTGCGGCCCTGGCGGAGGTCGTCGAGGCTGGGGCATTTGACGTCGTACCGGCCGTAATAAAAGCCCTCTATTTGCTGGCTGATCCGGTCGAAGGTGTCGATGAGTTGCTGGTCGATCAGGTGAGCGCCGTTGATGAACCGGGTGCCTTTGGAGTGGTTGCCGATGATGCCGAGGGGCACTTTTTCTCCCTTTGCAGGAATGGTGTCGAGGAGTTGTGGATGGGACTCACGGAGGCGTTGGAGTTGGAGGTGGGCCCGGTCGTGTTGGGTGATGAGTTGGTGGACGGTGTTGGTGCCGTTTCCGGTTACGGACAAAAACTCCTTTAGGGTAAGCGAACTCACTGTTCCCTTATTCTGACCGGGTATCCGGTAGTAAAATACGCCGAATTCTTCTTTGCCGCCGATCAATTCCTGGAGGACAAAGTCGGTCGGATATTGTTGTAAAAACCGTTGGAGTTCTTCTGTCGATTTTATTTTGGACACCAAAAATCCCCGGTATCCGAGGTCTGGTTTAGCAATGAGCGGAAAGTTGATGCCGCTGTCCTGTAAAAGCGATGTTATTTTGCCGAAAGGCATACCGGCTTTCGCCAAAACGGAAATAGGGCGGTAGGCTTTGGGTATCTTAAGGAGGGTTTCGTATTTGGATTCCAGGCCGATGCCGCCGGTGTCGATGCCGGGATTGGCGGCGGAAAAAAAGCAGGGGTGTCCGGCCCGGAGCTGGAGCCAGGGGAGGTAGGCATACATCGGCCAGTAAAACATTTTCGAGGGCCAGTACTCCCACTGTGTCAGGCGGACCAGCCAGGGTTTACGCCTGATCCACCACGACGTTTTTCCGGTCCTCCGGGTTATGGCTTTGCTGCTGTAAGAGGTCATAGTACTGCATGTTTAACTTTCCTGTATGGTATTCGATCATGGTGATGCTGGTGGTACACACGATGTTGTTGCGGTTCATCACAAGGTCGTTGAGTGGGTCGCCGTCTCCGGCTGTTTTGTGAAAATGTACGATGGATGCTGAATCGTAAACAGATTGTTGGTTCAAAAAGTTGCGGAACCAATGTTGGCGCTTTTGTTGAATGGACTCGGGGTAAAGGGTCGAAGAGGCCCATAGGTGGGGTAGAGAGGGGTTGGGGGTGTGGAGATGTTTTTTGGTGCCGTCCCAGCGAAACTCGTACAATTGTTGTTGCTCCCAGGCGATGAGGGTGAAAGGTTCCATTTGGTTGAAAGTGTATTGTTGGAAAAAATGTTTTGCGGAAGCGAAGGCATAAAAATCGAGTACCATCAGTCCTCTGCTCCGTCGGTAGGGTGGCCGGTGTTGGTGTTTGACGAAGGCGCCATTGAGTAAGGCGACCATCCGGCCACTGCGGCTGGCAGACATCCAGGTGCCTCCTGCGCCTCGGTCTTGCGGGTACACCAATTGCTCGTTGCCCAGCGACTGCTCTACGACACCAGCAGCCGCCCGCTTGGGGCTTTCATCGCGGTTTTGGGTTAGGAAAAACCGGTTTTCTCCGGTGGGGATGTAAGTCAAGGTACACATCGGGTAAAGATACGAAAACAATGGTGGAATTCAGCTTACAAATCGCCAAGCTGAGGTCGCACTACGATTTCCTCCACCACTGCCGAGGGCCCCATTTGGTAGGCGTTTAGCACTGCGCTGGCTATGTCACGGGCCTGCATGAGCCGACTTTCGGGGAGGTCGACACCGGCCCAGGAGGCCGACCAGGTGGCGCCGGGAAGGATGGCGGTGACGCGGATGTTTTGGGTTTTCAGTTCTTCGCGGAGTACTTTCGTAAATCCCAGCAAGGCGAATTTGGAAATGCTGTAGGAGCCGCCATTTGGGTAGGCGATCAGGCTGGCGATGGAGCAGATGTTGAAAATGTGGCCTTTTTGGTGGGCATGCATCAGGGGGAGGAGGGCGCGGGTGAGGTGGTAGGCGCTGTAGAGGTTGGTTTCGATCATTTGTTCGAGCAGGCCGTCGGCTTCTTTGGTGACTTCTCCGGGAAGGAACACCCCGGCGTTGTTGACGAGTACGTCGAGCACTTCCCAATTTGAGCGGACGTATTCGGCGAAAGCCAGCACAGAGACTTTATCGCGCATATCAGTGGCTTTGCAGAGGAGTTGGACGTTGGGGTGGGCTGTCGCAAAATGGGCCTGAAGTTGGTCGAGGTCGGCCTGGGTGCGGGCACAAACGGCCAGATCGGCTCCTATCTTGGCGAAAGCCTCCACAATAGCTCTGCCTATGCCTTTCGTTCCTCCGGTGATGATAACTTTCATGAGTGAATCTTCGTTAGTGTAATCTGAGTTGAATTGCAAAGAAAGGAAGCTTCTTCGATAATTTTCAGTTTTATAAAGGGCTTTCTTTTCAACAAGAAGGCTGAAAGTTGTGCTTTCGGCAGATTTCTATATTTTTTGCGGTTTGTGAGAAAGCGGTTTTGAAGCTGGACGGCGTATATGTTCAGGATAAGGCCAGGCGAATAAAACTGTCTGAAGGCAGTCGGGTTCGCCGACCACTGTAAATTATGAATTTCAATTTTCTCTATCATTTTGGGCGTTACATCATTCTGATGCGTTCGGCGTTGAGCCGACCGGAGAAGTGGTCGATGTACTGGAAAGAAACCATGCGACAGATGAACGACATCGGGGTCGGCTCACTGGTGATTGTGGGGTTGATATCGGTTTTTATTGGGGCGGTGACGGCGGTGCAATTCGCCTATCAGTTACAAGACAGTTTTGTGCCGCGGTACTACATTGGCTATATCGTGCGCGACAGTACGATCATCGAGTTGGCGCCCACCATCACCTGTCTGGTATTGGCCGGTAAGGTGGGGTCGAACATAGCAGCAGAGATAGGCGGTATGCGCCAAAAAGAACACATCGACGCGATGGAGATCATGGGCGTCAACACAGCGGCGTACCTGATCCTGCCCAAGGTGATAGCAGCAATGGTTGTGATACCGATGCTGGTTTGTCTGGCGTCGATCATTAGTATTGCGGGCGGATACGTTTCGGCAGTGGCTACGGGGCTGATCACCGATGTGGAATATGTGCGGGGAGTGCGTTCTTTTTTTGAACCCTACTACGTGTTTATGATGTTTGTAAAGGCGGTGGTCTTTGCCTATATTCTGACCTCGGTGTCCTGTTTTCAGGGGTATTACGTCAGGGGGGGGAGCATCGAGTTGGGACAAGCGAGTACCCAGGCAGTGGTGTACAGCGATATATTGATCCTGCTGGCGGATTATTTGATTGCGCTGATTTTGACGCAGTAGGTGCTTATACCGAGAACAGAGTGCCATGCCGCCGCCGCCGAACCGCAGTTCGCACACCTGACCAACGAGCATACCGCTGGCCATCTGTTTCAGCCTGGGGAGTGTCAGACAAATGTAGTAAAGCTCAAAAAACCAGCCTGCCGGCTGGCAGGTAACTTCCTATTTTTAAATTATGTTAAGCATAGAGATTAGGCGTGTTTTTTCGCATAAGCTCCATCCAAATACCCGGAAAGAATAAATGATCCGAGCCGAGAACATAAGAAAATCATTCGACGATACCGAAGTGCTCAAGGGCATCACCACCACCTTTGAGAAGGGGAAGACCAACCTGATCATTGGGCGGAGCGGCGCTGGAAAAACGGTATTGCTCAAACTGCTCGTGGGATTGCTCTCCCCTACCAGCGGCGCCATCTGGTATGGCGATACCAACTTCTCGGCCCTCAACAAAAAGGAAATGCGTGCCGTCCGCATGAAGATCGGGATGTTGTTTCAGGGGTCGGCACTATTCGACTCCATGACGGTGGAGGAAAACATCCGCTTCCCCCTCGATATGTTTACCCACAAAACCAAAAAAGAAAAACTCGACCGCGTCAACTACTGCCTCGACCGGGTAGAACTCACCGGCAACAACAACAAATTTCCCTCCGAGGTCAGCGGCGGCATGCAAAAGCGCGTGGGCATTGCCCGGTCCATCGTCCTGGAACCCGAATACCTCTTCTGCGACGAGCCCAACTCCGGCCTCGACCCCAAAACCGCCCTCCTCATCGATGAACTCATCCGGAACATCACCACCGAAAACGACATCACTACCGTCATCAACACCCACGACATGAACTCCGTCATGGAAATTGGCGACAACATCGCCCTCCTCTACAAAGGCGAACTGGCCTGGCAAGGCAATAAAAACGAAGTACTCGACTCCAACAATGAAATCCTCCAGGATTTTATCTTTGCCTCGCCCTTCCTCCAACGGCTGCGGAAGGCGGCCGTGCGGCGGGGAGAGGTGTAGTAGGGGTCCCATAATCCAAAAATGGCGCATCCTCGGCGGGGCCGGAAACTCCGGGAGGGAGACGGCCTTTAAGCTATGCGACCAAACTTAGGTCATTCAACTACTGAAAATGAGTATAGCCCACCTTTTTTATAACCATGCGGTGTGATGTTTTTGTTGGGACTATTATTCAAATAGAATTCAAAATTATTATGATGTCCATCGTTAGTCAGAAAACTTACCTCTTCTATAAACTCTCTACAATTGGTGTTTGTTAACTGAATTTCTTCTTGAGCAGCTGAGAGGAAGCAATTAAATCCGAATACATAATTACCGGGAGTATTGGGGATCATGGCAAATTCAACTTGTTGGTAATCGGAGCTTTGTATAAATACAAGCTTATATATACTTACCCCGACTAGGTCGATTCTATGTAATGCTCCTTGCAATGCAATG
>CBDCTQ010000012.1:0-12633 GCA_965222105.1 Saprospiraceae bacterium
TATAGAATAACTGCCGCAATGAACATAAATTTTAATCCCTCAAACATTTAAAAACCCATGAACTGATGGCCAATCGTAAATTATTTACCGACCAGCTTTTTCACTTGTTGAGCGACTTCAAGTACCTGTTGTTCAATTACGACTTTCCCCTTGCCCACAAGGAGAAAGACGAATTGACCCTGGAATTCCTCCTGGACAAGAAGGAAATGACCACCCTGCTGAACAAACTGAAAAACTTCGACCAGATTCAACACATCAAACTGTCGTCGAACTTCCGGTTTTCAAAAGTTACCATCCAATTCACCGACCAGCAGTCCACCCGGATACTGTTCATCCATAAGCTGATGCACAAAACATTGATGTACATGGATGAGGCTGAGGTACTCGACAAGCGGGTATTGACCAGCGAGGGCTACTTTGTACCCAGCATAGAGCATCAGTTTGAAGAAGCAGTACTCCATGCCTTTCTCAACCACAATGGGCTGAAAGAAAAACATTACCGGTATTTCAACGACTTCCACGTGCTCGTACAGGAAGACCTGATTGAATTTTTCAATAAAAAATACGGCACGCACTTCTCTTCCCTGTTCAGCCTGACGGATTACCGACCCGCAGAACGCGAAAAGATGATCGACCGGCTGAAAGCCTTCCCGCTCAACCGCTTCGTCAAAAAGATCAACGTGCGCTGGCACAACTTTATGGGCGTTATGCGGCAGGCGAGGATGATTTGATGCCTGGAATGTATAGAAAGTAAAAAAGGCGGTGGCTCCGCAAAGATTCGGAGCCATCGCCTTTTTTGGTTTTTTAGGCGGGAAAAGTCTTTTACAAATGGTCCATAATTTCACGCCAGGAGCACTTAGCCGACCTTCCGGCCTGTAGGGGACGGACTCCCCTGGTAAAAACGCCAAAGCCGTGAACCTCTGTATGAAAATCAATCCATAAGAAAAGCCCTGACCGGGCGGTCAGGGCTGAACAACAAAAAATATAAAGCTATGAAAACTAAAACTTCTTTACGCCGACCGGAGTGTGGCCCCGTGGCTGTTGATGTCATTACAGTTGGTCAAAAAAATCACTCTTCTTCTGATTTGGAACCGACCACTTTCCCACCGTCGAGTTCGTCCTGCCAGGCTTTGAGCTTTTCCCATTCGCCTTTGGCGGCCATTTGGGCCTGTTGTGGCCAGGTGGTGGGGTCGTGGGTTCTAAATCGCGATCCGGCTTCGTCCAAAATCGCTCTCAATTGCAGTGGTTTGGTCTTGGCCAGATTTTCAAACGTAAATATACCAGCTTTATTTAACAATTCCGAAATTTTTGGCCCAATTCCTTCAATTTTTTTCAAATCATCGGCCGATTGGTCGTCGGAAACACCTTTTTTAGGGGTGCGGGTAGCCGCAACTGCTTTCGGAGCGGGTGGTTCAGCGGCTTTAGCAACTGGTTTGCGGGGCTTGGGCTTGGCCAGTGTTTCGTCGACGAACTCCATAGGGTCGATGCTGACGAAGGTTCGGTTGAGGCGTCTTTTGGTAAAACGCACCGTGCCGGGTACCAGGGCGTATAGGGTATGGTCTTTACCGATGCCCACATTGTCGCCGGGGTGGAATTTGGTGCCCCGTTGTCGGATGATAATGTTGCCGGCTTTGGCCAGTTGGCCTCCGAATAGTTTAACGCCCAGGCGTTTGCTTTTGCTGTCCCGTCCGTTGTCCGAACTACCGACACCTTTCTTATGTGCCATGATCTTTAGCGTTTAAATATGAAAATAAAAAACTGGAACTGACTTCCGGTCAATTTCCTGATGGGTCAACCGACGATAGAGTCGATCTGGAGTTTGGTGAATCGCTGGCGGTGGCCGTTTTTCACCTTATAGCCCTTTCGTCTTTTCTTTTTGAAAACGATGACTTTATCTCCCTTTTGATGTTCCAACACCGTGGCGTCGACTTTGGCCGCGCTCAATACAGGTGTTCCGAGGCTGACATTGCCGTCCCGTTCGATTAGATGAACCTCGTCGAACGATACTTTGTCGCCTTCCTGGGCCGCTAACTGGTGGACGAAGATCTGCTGACCTTCCTCGACTTTAAATTGTTGACCAGCTATGGTAACGATTGCGAACATGTAGCGTAAATTTTTTAGGTTTTTTAAAACAGGGTGCAAAGGTATCGTTTTTGGGTTGTTTTTGCAAAAAAATCTTATAGAGATTACGCTGAAAAGGGGATGGGTTTTCCGAAAGGGTAAGGTATGCGACGGCAGTGGGATACTCCTTCTCTTTGGTTTTTTCAGTAAAAACACTGTTTTTTCCATTCAGGAAGGCATAAATATGCCCAAATTTATGGTTGAATGCCCAAAAACCCCTACCTTTCCGCATAATCCCAATAAATTTCCATTTATTGTTTCACCAAAATCAATTATTATTATGAATTGGTTAATTTACGTTATTATTATTGGCGCCATCGTCGGATGGCTTGCTGGTCAGATCATGAAGGGAGGTGGATTTGGGTTAGTTGGTAACATCATTGTAGGAATTTTGGGAGGTGTCGTTGGTGGATACCTGACCGATGCCCTGAATCTTTCTTTCGGAGGCAACCTCCTGGTTTCCCAAATCATCACCGGTGTATTAGGGGCGGTTGTGTTGCTGTTTATTGTAGGATTGGTAAGAAGAAATACCTGACCTGCGGGTTCCAGAATATATCTAAAATTATATGGGGAATTGTCCGGAATTCGGGCAGTTCCCTTTTTTCAATCCGGGAACATACTTATACACGGTGAAACACATCTAAAAGAAAATTTCTTCTCCTCATTGGAACCATTGTTTACTTTTTACTAGGCATTCTGGTGCTACTCTTCTACAAAGAAAGAACTGTATTTGTCGACCTCTCCTTCCACCTCTTTGAAATCACAAAAAACAGCGACCTGGCCATCCAGAACCACCGGTTCGGAGCAGCGCTGACGTAGTTGTTTCCACTCATAGGCGTCAAACTGGGGCTGCCGCTCCACCTGGTCATGCAACTTTACTCGGTGGGATTCATAGTCTACTACTTTGGCCTGTTTTTGATTTGCGTTGCCTTTCTCAGGAAATGGCGTTTTTGGCCTGACCATACTCCTGCTCAACACCCTGATGGTGGTACATACTTTATTGGACCCAGTCGGAATTGCCCCAGGTACTTGCCCTGATGATCGCCTATCTTGCTTTTCTGTCGAGGGCTGCCGAGGGCTATGCTACCGGCCGGTATGGGTATGGGGCTGTTAATTCGTTGTTGCTGCTTACCCTGGTATTTTTTCATCCGCTGTTGATCTTTCCCTATCTCTTTATCTCCGTCTATTTTTATTATTTCAACCACATCACAAGAGGTTTGATTTTGAAAAACGGGTTGGTCTTTCTGGTTTTTTATCTGGTGAGAAACCTATTGTTTACCTCCCGCTACGAAGCCCATTCCATTTCCGGGCTGGGGCATTTTATCGAACATTTTCCACATTATTTCAGCCTGCCTTCGTTCCGGAATTTTGCGCGCTACCTGGCCGGGGATTACTATTTGCTATTGCCGGTATTGCTGCTGGTGGTATATTATTTTGTGAAATGCAAGAGGTATCAGCCGCTGGTGGGCATACTAGGAGCTGTTTTCGGGTACATATTGTTGATCAATGTTTCCTTCTGGCAAGGATCCGAGCAGTTTTATATGGAGAATCTCTATTTGCCCATGAGTTTGTTTCTCATCATTCCATTGGTGTTTGAGGTGATCCCTAAAATAGATAAAAGAACCATTTGGGTAGGGTTGATCCTGTTATTTTCCATAAAGGTACTCCACATTTACCGGTCCCACCACCCCTACGAAGACCGGATCACCTACTGGCGCAACTTCCTCAAAAAAACACAAAACGACGACCACAAAAAGCTTTTCCTTTCCACCAACCAGGTCGACTCCGACAGCCTACTGATGACCTGGGCAAGCACCTACGAATTGTGGCTGTTGTCGACCATCGAAACCGGCACCACCCGCTCCATCCTGGTACTGGACAGCCCTTCCGAGCTGGCCTGGCAGATGAAGGCCCAACAGGAGCTGATCACTCCCTGGGGGGCGTTCAAATACCACAAGTTGCTCTCCAAATACTTTGTACTAAAGGATACCTCCCGCTACTATTTTTACAAATAGTATAAAGAATAAGCTTTTTTGACAAATCCTGTGGTACTTGCCCTCCTTCCATCGGATCAAGTCAAGAGGGGGGGGGGAGATTTTCCTACGGCAAGAGTGGGTGGATTTTCCCTTCAGGGATTAAGGGTGCGCAGAGCATTCCAACTACCCGCAAGAATAGCCCCTTGTTCGTCGAAGTCTGTGACTTCCCCTCGTTCGTCGAAGTCTGTGACCCCTCGTTCGTCGAAGTCTGTGACCCCTTGTTCGTCGAAGTCTGTGACTTCGATGTAAGCAGCTACTCTACCCGATACAACTGCCAGAGCTGCGGTATCCCTCTCAGGTTCATTTCCAGGCACAGCGAATCGGCCGATATCATAGCGACCTCGTTCGTCGAAGTCTGTGACTTCGATGTAAGCAGCTACTCCACCCGATACAACTGCCAAAGCTGCGGTATCCCTCCCAGGTTCATTTCCAGATGAAGTGAATCTGCCGTTAGCATGGCGATCTTAACGGATTTTTTTACAGGCTCTGCCGAAGTAGTATCAGTTGTATAGATCAATTTTCGCTCGACGTAATACCGTCCAGCTTCCTGATAATCCGCGTTACTTTGATAAGTGTAGCGCTTATTATCCTCAAAATCGAACCGGATGAGACTCAGGTCCACCGCTTTTGGCCGGTCATTTTCATAAATGGCAGCGGCCTTCCAACTCCCCACAAGCATCGCTTTGGCAGGATCATCGCCACATCCTATGCAAAAGATAATTCCTATAGCAATTAAAACACATACTGATTTTTTCATTCCTTTTAATCTTCGTTGTTAAAAAATATTTTTTAGACATTAGACATTAGACATTAGACATTAGACATTAGACATTAGACATTAGACATTAGACATTAGACATTAGACATTAGACATTAGACATTAGACATTAGACATTATGAATGGATTTTTTGTATAGCAACTGAAGAGTCCCGAATGCTTTCGGGATCTAACCAAGGAACACCCGCCCGCCTGCGGGTCGGCAGAGAGCCTCGTAGACCCGATAGCTATCGGGACGAGCCTCGCCTGGCGGCCAGACAGGGATGTGACAGCTTGTCCCGAACTCGATTCGGGGCAGGGTAGGCAGGGGGCATTCAGGCCTGGCTGGCGCCAGACAGGCTGCATACTAAATTTCTGTTCATAATGTCTAATGTCTAATAAGTTTTTGCAAATGGAAGTCAGACTGCCTTCAATCGTATATGTTGGGTTAGACGGTAGTCTGATCTTTTACAACGAATCTGTCATGCAAGTAGAGGCGGTCTGACAGCGAAGCGATCCCGGAATGCCGGCGTCCGGTCTCCAGGCCGGCGCTTCCCGTTTCTAATCCCCAATCACCTAAACCCATCTTTCAGCACATCTTCCATTCCAAAGCAACCCTGTTTGCCGATCAACCATTGGGCGGCCAGCAGCGCACCCACCACAAAGCCCTGGCGACTGTGGGCGGTGTGTTTAATTTCGATGTCGTCGATCGGGGAAGACCATCGCACCAGGTGGGTGCCTGTGACGTTGCCCTGACGTTTGGCATCGATTAGCAGTTGATTGGGGAGGGGCAGGTCTGCGGCGGGAGAGAGAGCCCAGTCCGTTTTAGCCGGGTGGTGGGTTATCAAGTCGTTGGCCAGGGTAATGGCCGTGCCGCTGGGTGCATCTTTTTTGTGGATGTGGTGGGTTTCTTCCAGAGAGGGTTTATAGTCGGGGTGGGTGCTGAGGAGTTTGGAAAGGTATTTATTCAATTGAAAAAACAGGTTGACACCGATGCTGAAATTGGAGGCGTACAGAAAAGCCCCCGATGTTTTTTGACAGAGCGATTCTATTTCGGGCAACCGCTCCAACCAACCGGTGGAGCCACTGACTACGGGGATCCCCGCCTCCAATCCGCATTTGATGTGGTGAAAGGCGGCCTGGGGGCCGGAAAAATCAATGGCCACCTCTGCACGCCTTAGATTGGGGAGGGTCAGGTCGTTTTGATTGGTGGAAGAAATTTTTAATGTAATTTCGTGGTTATTCTCAAGTGCCTCATTTTCAATAGATTGCCCCATTCTTCCATACCCAAGTAATGCAATTTTCATAAAAATTTTAGTTAGAGCCTGTTACCTGACTGGTGTTATGTCGTCTATATTCCGAAGCATTCAAAAGGGGGTACACGACAGATGAGATTTTTGAAGAATGCCTTCGTGATTAACAATCTTTAGCACAAACAAATAGATTGAACTACTTTTTCTAACCCACAACAAATGTGCGCGATTGTATCAATCAAAAAAAGTCCTTCAGCGGCATGCTGACAGGGCTTTTTTAGTTTTCAACACCTTGTTTCAATACTCCAATTTCTTTTCCCGGTGAGGGATGATCGTCTTTAGCTGTTCGATCAGATAGTCTATTTCTTCCTTTTTATTGTGGTTGGAAAAAGAAAAGCGGATGGATTTGCGGGAAGCGTCAGCACCGATGGCTTTCAGTACATGGGATCCTTTTTCAGCCCCCGAGCTGCATGCAGATCCTCCCGATGCGCTGATGCCTTTGATGTCGAGGTTGAGCAGGAGCAATTCCGATTTTGGGGAAGGAGGGAAGGACACGCTGAGTACTTTGTAATGAGACCGACTGTCGTAATCGCCGTTGAACCGGATGTCGTCGAACTGGGTTTTCAACTGTTCGATGAGGTACTGCTTGAGTCCTTCGATATGGGAGCGGTTGTGGATCATGTTATTGCAGGCGATTTCCAGGGCGGCTGCCAGTCCGGCAATGCCGTAAATGTTTTCGGTGCCGGCTCGCATGTTGCGTTCCTGTGCGCCCCCGTAGATAAAGGGCTTGAGCGAACAATCGTTTTTTATGTAAATAAAACCGGCTCCTTTTGGACCGTGAAATTTATGAGCCGACCCTGAGATAAAGTGAACGGGCGTTTTGGAAACATCTATCGGAAAAAAGCCCATCGACTGGACGGTATCCGAATGAAAGAGCGCCCCGTGTTTTTGACAGATGTGGGCTACCTCATCCAGGTCGATCATGGCGCCGATCTCGTTGTTGGAATGCATCAGGCTGACGAGGGTTTTCCGGTTGGAATCGGAGAGGAGGCTGCTGAGTTGATCCAGGTCGACGCGGCCTTTGTTGTCCACCTCCAGAAGTACGATCTCTACGTCGGAGTGTTCTTCTCTGATGTGGTCGAGGGTGTGGAGAATGCAGTGGTGTTCGATCGGGGAGCTGATAATGCGGCGCACCCCCAGGTCGCGGACGGCGCAGTTGAGCAGCATATTGTTGGATTCGGTGCCGCCGGAGGTAAAAAATATTTCTCCGACAGAGGCCCCTATCATTTCCGCCACTTTTTTGCGGGCGGTTTCGATGGTGGTGCGGGCCGACCGACCCTCCATGTGGATAGAAGAAGGGTTGCCATAGGTGCTGAGCATGGCCTGGGTCATTATTTCGACGACTTCATTGTTGATCGGAGTAGTGGCGGCATTGTCAAGGTAAACTCTCATTAGTTAGAATGCAATTGATATTAAACGTTATTTAGATTTCGACATAAATATAGCGTTTTCTGCAAAGGCAAAAGCAATATTGAGGAAGAATAACGTAAATATGGTATTTACAAATCAGTGATTTTATCTCAATTTACGAATTCGTACAAATACGGATGATCTTTATATCTTTGTTGGTGAAAACTCCAACGATATGGATCTACTGGGACTGGTCTTTGAGTGCATTTTTCTGGCAATAGGGGTCTACCTCTATCTTTTTGCCAGAGGGAAGGTCCGGATAGTGACCCACAGTTCCGACGACAAGGCAGAGGCTTTCCGCAAAAAAAACGGTGGCTGGCTGCGCATCCTGGCCCTGTTTCTCATAGCGGTGATGTCGTTGGAGATCGTCTTGCACCTCCGGGATCTGGTAAGCGGTTGAACCGAAATTCAGCTCCAAAAAGCAGGATAATTGCGGATTAAAAAACGAAGAGCCCTGATTTTTCCCTAATTTAATGTCCGTAAGTGCTATTGTAATAGATTGAAAATCAACGAAATATACAACCTCATCCTGGTCAAGGATAATAAAAGTAATTAAGAAATTTTATATACAACAAAAAGATTGTAACTTTACAATTTCTTAACAACACCTCCCAATACCACCCTCCCTTAAACCTGATTGTCCAAAACCCTGTCACCTTCCTTTAAATAGGCAGGTGTAATCACCTGTTTTTTGGTATGGATGTATCGTGTGATATGCATGTAACACATCGTCCGGAATGTAAAGCAGTGCTACTTAGGCAATTGGTTGCCAACAATTCACCAACCCCTTTGATTTAATACTATGAGTTCAGCATTGGGCCTCTTTGAAAAAAGAGTAGGGGCCTGGCGTAATTATGTCAGAAAGGGCAGCCTGATATACCAAACACAAAAACTCATATTGGCTCTTTTGCAGAATTTTCTGTATAGAAAGCCAATTCACCTAATTATTTAAAGACTCCCATTTATTGTATCAACATGACGGTTGCACTAATCCACAAAGAAAAACAGTTCATCGGCAATGGAAGATCGGCCAAGGTTTATTTTTCGTACAACGGCAAAGAAGCCATTGCATCCAAAACCTTTACCGGAGAGCCGGTCAGTAAGTTCATTCTTTTCGTATTGACTGGTTCTGCCAATCCATACACCTGGTGTGAGGAAGCCATACAGGCAGCCATGATCCGCCGCCGGATATTGGCTCATCTTTGCCATGTATGGTTTGGCAACCAACTGCGCCTGCCCAAGACGTTTACCTACCGGTGGAATGCCGATGAAAATGCCTATGAGATCGACGCGGAGTTCATCTCCGGTTGTCATGCGCCTCTGCTCAATCCACTCAACGATTATCCGCACGATTATATCGGCGAGTTGCGGAGCCAGATCATGAACCCTTTGCAGGAAAAATTGATCGATTCTGGTTTCGACGGTCTGGTATGGCAAGCCGGAAAGGGCAACCCCGTAGCTGCCAGCAATTTTATGCTCCTCCGAAAAAAAGAAGGCCCTCATCAATGGGTTTGGATCGACCTCGAATCGGGCCTGCCTGCCTTGTTTGCCATGAACCCGTTTGCCACCCTCGGCTACTATCTTCCAAAATGCATCAAACACCGCGACTGGCTCTTCGACCACGTTGACACCCACCGGCTGGCAGCTTACCTCAAGGAAAATAAAGAGGCATTGCTGAAAGACTCCAGTCCCGAATCCTACCAACAATTATTGGACGACTGCCAGGCTCTGGGCATAGCACAAGCAGCCTGGATGGGAAAAAAACGCTATCAAAAAAGTCTGGAATACGCCCTTTCGCAAGACAAGATCACCCCCGATCAAAAACAATACTACGACAGCCGCCCCTTCCAATGGTTTTTCAAAAGCCTCTGGATTTTTCTGCTGTCTTTTTCCCGCACCTTTCGGCAAAAAATAACGAAGGTCATCGACCGGATCCGCAATTTTGACTATGCCAAAATGTTCCGCAGAGGATACCGGTATTTTATGGACAGTCGCTACCGGTGGGGTGTTATCCGTTGGTTTCTCAAACGGGAAATCAACAAATGGCACAAGCGCAAATCCCTCACCACCGCCGAACGATCTACCTTACTCAACGAACTGAGCAACGACGACATCAGCGCCTACCTCACCGATTTCAGTATCCACGTCGGTTTGAAACCCTTTGTCAAAACTTTTACCTACATCATTGTTCCTCTCCTCACTGCCGCGGGGTGGATCGGCTTGGGTATGGCCGCCATTTTGATGTTGTGGACGGGGCCACTGGTTCGCACCGTGTACACCTTGTTGAGAATAGCAAACAGCCTGGTGCAAAACCGAAAGCATGTCCCATTGCTTGCCCTGCTGATAGGTGCCTTTCCGGTAATTGGCAATCTGGCCTATCCCATCGAGTTTGCCTATCACAGCACCGGCAACCGCAACCTGCTGGCCAAACACATCGCCTACACCTTTACCACCAAAATAGGGGCTAAAATTCCCATCTGGGGCGGTGTAGACAGCGAGATCGAACACTTCTTCAACCGCTTGTGCCACCGCTTATTGTCTTTTGGTGTTCGGCGTCGATAGAGCCTATCCAAACTGTTTTGGGCGTTGTTGTTAGCGGGGCTTTTCCAAAGCCCCGCTAACTTATAGTACCCCGAGGCTAGGGTTTGTGAATATTGCCTGTCTACCGGTAGGTGTGGTTTACTCCCATCTTTTAATCTGTTGACGAGGGGGCCGCCCCCGCTCGTAGAAGTCTGTGACTTCGATGCTCCGCCCTGTTAATTTTTAGATACCGGACCCATGGCCCGGAAATGACCGACTTGTATCTTTGCTACAAAGATAGCGGGCCTACAACCCGCCACGGCTGAATTCTACTGCACGGAGCGTTTTTAAAGCTGCTTCGTTAGGTAGCCTGTCCCGGCTTTGAAGAAAAAACCGGATGTCTTCATTCCAATTCCATCCATAGTTTTGACTCTAAGCATCGGCATACTTTGCCATTCGGGAAACTGTTGGTATATTTGAGACGGTGCTGCTGTTTTCTTTGAAATAAAAATGAGTGTGTGACAAAATCGCTGCGGCCTTTACCACAAAGACACGAAGACACAGAGATTCACAGAGAAAATCTCGGCGCAAACGTCGTTCGTCGCGGTTTGCAACCGCGATGCTCCGCTAATATGTCACGCACTCAATAAAAATGAATAATATGAACGAGCTATTAGAGAAAATAAGAAAAATAGAAGCCTTAGGCTCGCTCGAAAAATAAATTCCGTTGTCTTTGAAATAACGTGCGAATAAGCGATTGATAATGAGCGTTTTGTGCGTTATTTCAAAGATTAAAAAAAGGAAGTTATTTTTTGAGCTTTACTTAATAGAAGGAGCAAAAACTAACGGGGAAAGAACTGCTGCCATTTTAGCAAAAGACAGGGTTAATAAAAAATTAATCGAAAAGCAGGGAGTAGAGCTAGAAGAATATGCCTTATATACTCGGGGAAATTGGCATAAAAAGCTGCTATTGGCGATTTGTAGAAAACATGGTGTGAGCCCCTACAGATATAAAAGACAAAAATACACAACAGTAATGGTGAGGATTAATGAACATTTTTTGAACAATGTTTTATGGAAAGAATATCTGGAATACTCGGACCACCTGGAAAAATTAGTTGAAGAAATTACGAATAGCATTATAAGAAAAATTCATCAGGATGAAGAGGAAGAAGATATAATACATGGAAGATTGGAATAGAAATACTACGTGCAACATTGAATGCTAAAAATCGCTTCGAAGGCCGGTAAACAGGTAAAACCACCACAAATATGCCATTGGCGCAAATCGTAGAAAAGCTAAAACATCATCCCAAAAAACTCTTTTTAATAGACGGACTAGGAGCAATGGTGTCCGCCTTTTTATTAGGAGTTGTGTTAGTCAGGTTAGAACGATATTTTGGTATCCCACCTTCCACCTTATATTTCCTCGCTACCTTGCCCATCCTTTTTGCAATCTATGATTTCTACTGTTACCGAAAAGAGAATGATGTACTGGGGCAGTTCCTGAAAGGAATAGCCGTAGCAAATTTGTCGTACTGTTGTCTATCACTTGGATTTGCATTTTATCATTCAAATACAATAACGAACTTGGGCTGGGCATATGTCCTTGGCGAAATTTTTATTGTAGTACTACTCGCCACCATCGAATTAGGAGTAGCAAAAAGACTGACTTCGGGAAGTAAAAAATGAAGTGAAAAAAAGTCCACCCGCAACCTTTTGATCAATTATCGTTATATTTAACCAATATATACCAAAATCAAAACCGTGGCACTTCCATTTTATATCATAGTCCTTCTCTTGTCGACCATCTCCCAACAAGCTGATTACACAATGGGTGAGTTGACCGATCTGCGCGATGGCCGCCGCTACCATACCGTCGAAATTGACGGGTTGGTGTGGATGGCCGAAAACCTAGCCTACCGGATCGAAGAATCCTTTTGTTACAACGCCCACCCGTTCAACTGCCGACGCTTTGGGCGGCTCTACACCTGGTGGGAAGCCTCCCAGGCCTGTCCCGCAGGTTGGCGTTTGCCCGACGATGACGATTGGAACCGCCTCTACAAATCCTATGGAAAAGGCAACACCATCGACGCCTACATCCAGATGGTGGAGGGCCCCTTCAAGGCCAAAATGGGGGGCTGGCTCAGCCAACACGACAACTTTGAACACATTGGCCGACGTGCCTATTTCTGGAGCAAGACCTCCGATGGCGAGAACAGCGCCAGGTATTACCCGCCTCCAAAAAAAGTATAAACTGTTGCATAGCGACAGTACCGAAAAACAACTGGGCTTTTCGTGCCGGTGCGTACGCGACAAATAACCGGAGGAACGTTTTTTCTCAACTTACAATCACATTGTTATGAAAATGTAATTATATTGTTGATATTTGAACTTCTTTTGTGGCACAATGCCATTTTAGCGCAAGCACCACAAGTGGTATCAGTCCAACCGGCCAACCAGGCTTTGACAGCGG
>CBDCTQ010000013.1:0-15671 GCA_965222105.1 Saprospiraceae bacterium
GGCTACGGAGGAGCCCATTTATGCGGATGGTGTTGACGTTATTCCCAATCCGATGTACGAAAGCAGTTTGTTGAAAATGGCGGGAGAGGAGGTGATTTCTTCGTTTCAGTTGTACGATATGCTGGGCCTGGAAGTGCGACGTTTGGATGGGATTGAGAGCAGCGAACTGCTATTAGAGCGGAGCGGTTTGCCCCCGGGAATATATGTTTACCGGGTAGCAACTCACGGGGGAAAACAGTATTCGGGTAAGTTGGCTGTGGAATGATTTGACAATGCCACTTGTCTGGAAAAAGCCATCTGCTTACAATAAGCAGATGGCTTTTTCATTTCCCGGCCTGTTCAATGCCGCTCTTAATACCCGTTACTTCTGCACTCAAACGCGGTCAAAAGAAGACCACACCCTTGAAAATACCCCGTATTTCCTTATTTTCGGCAAAAAACAAGATATTATGAACAAGCAATCCGTATTTCAAAGCCAATACCTGCTGCTGTTGGTGGCGGTATTGATGACCTTTTCCTGCGCCCGAAACCCGGTTACCGGCAAAAAAGAACTCAGCCTGATGTCCACCAAACAAGAGGTGGCCCTGGGGACGCAGTACGACCCGTCCATTGTAGCTTCTTTTGGCCTGTATCAGGACGATAAGATCCAGCGCTTCATCGAAGACAAAGGCCAGAAAATGGCCCGCATTAGTCACCGCAACAACCTCAAATACGAATTTAAGATACTCGACTCGCCCGTGGTTAATGCATTTGCCGTACCAGGCGGATACGTCTACTTTACCCGTGGCATTATGGCCCATTTCAACAACGAAGCCGAATTTGCCGGAGTGCTCGGTCACGAGATCGGCCACATCACCGCCCGCCACTCCGCCAAGCAATATACCAACCAGCAGATCGCTCAGGTAGGGTTCATCGTGGGAGTCATCGCCTCTGAAAAATTCCGGCAATTTGCCGACATCGCACAAACCGGCCTGGGATTGATGTTCCTCAAATTTGGCCGCGACCACGAAAGCCAATCCGACCAACTGGGGGTAGAATATTCCACCAAAATAGGGTACGATGCCCACGAAATGGCCAACTTCTTCAACACCCTCAAACGGATGCGCGACCAACAAGGCGAAGCGGGTCAGATACCGACTTTCCTGTCGACCCACCCCGACCCGGCCGACCGCTTCAACACCGTTCACAAACTGGCCGATAAAGAACAGGCCAAAGTGGACAAAAGTCGGCTCAAAGTAAACCGCGACCAATACCTCCGCATGATCGACGGCCTGGTGTATGGCGAAGACCCCCGCCAGGGATACGTGGAAAACGACTACTTCTACCACCCCGAAATGAAGTTCCAATTCGCTATACCGCGCCGCTGGAAAACCGTCAACTCCGCCTCACAAGTACAAATGGCACCCGACAACGGGCAGGCTGCCATCATCCTCCAACTGGCCGCCGAAAAGTCGCTCCGCGAAGCCGCCGACGCCCTCATCCGCAACAACAACCTGCACCTGCTCGACTCTAAAAACATCAAGGTAAATGGCTTGAACGCTATGGCCGTGCTGGCCGATCAGGACAACCCCAACGACCCCAACGCTTCGCTGCGCATACTCACCTACCTGATCGAGTACAACGGGTTGATCTACAAACTGCACGGCCTCGCCCTCAAACAACAGTACAACCAATACCGGTCTTACTTCCTGGATACCATGGAAAGTTTCAGAAAACTGACGGATGCCTCCAAAATAAACGTCGTTCCGGAACGCATCAAGGTGGTCACTGTAAAGAAAAGCTCCAATTTGCGCAACGTGTTCAACGAATACAACATCGACCGCGACCGCCACGAAGAACTCGCCATCCTCAATAGTATGCAACTGTCCGACCAGGTCAAATCTGGTACGCTAATCAAAGTGGTCGAGAAAAGCGCTAATAAAAATTAGACCGGTTTCGTAAAATTTTTATCAAAACAATTCATCCGAACCGATAATAGCAGCCCGCTGTTATCGGTTTTCTTTTTGTACCGGCCGAAAAGCCATTTCTTAATTTTCCCCGCCCAGACGGTACGGGTTTTGTATAAACATCTCGGATCCCTTCGGACATAGCTTTCAACAACATTTTTAGGTGGATGCAACCTATTGATATGAGTGTGTGACATATTAGCGGAGCATCGCGGTTGCAAACCGCGACGAACGGCGTCTGCACAGAGATTTTCTCTGTGAATCTTTGTTTCTTCGTGTCTTCGTGGTAAAGGCCGCAGCGATTTTGTCACGCACTCTATTGATATGAATTTTATTATTGATCAATGGTTTAATGGGATTGTCGCTACGCGCCAACATGCCCCGATCCGATAGGTATCGGGATCGGGGCTACCAAGGGATGCGTCGCTATGCGCCGCGCTGGCACCAGTAGCGCGTAGCGAAGCCCTGATTGGTATCAGCGCGTAGCGAAACGCCGATTGGTATCAAAACAACTATTGATGCCATAATAATCCCCGTAATCCCTGTTTTTCTATGTTCTTAAGAACATTTGAAACTTCCGCATTTTCAATCACCAAACAACCTCAGCAAAATGACAAATCATCTCGACAACCGGTTTACACAGCTATGCCTCTGCATATGTCTTTTCTTAACGACCATTCTCGCAGCCGAAACACCCAATTCCATTCCATCCGGCAACCAACTGTTCCACCTGGCGCCAGACCATCTGCCCAAAAGCGAAGCCATTCAGGGAGGGATATATCTTCAATTGGCGCCAGCGGCCTTGCGGCAAATTGTACAACAGCGAAAACAGAACCTGGATATTTCCATTCCATTAAGCGAAAGCGAAGAAATCGCCCTGGAGCTGGAAAAAAAGCGGTTATTCACCGGTAGCTTTCGGGTTACCCAACAATCCGCTTCCGAAGCCCTTCCCAAAACCGATTACAAGCCAGGGGTCTATTACCACGGCCAGGTCGCTGGCCATCCCAACTCTCTGGTAGCTATTAGCTTTTTCGACGACAAGGTAATGGGCGTCATTTCCTACAACGGCCAAAACTACAACCTCGGCATCCAGGCTGATGCAGAAAAAACAGCCGATGACGTGTACATATTGTTTTCAGAAAGCGATCTCCTCATTCCAAATGAATTTATCTGCCACACCCCCGATGAGCCGATGGACATTCCCGCCGATCTGGGAGCCTCTCCCATCGAATCGGTGACCAACAATTCCGTCAAAGTCTATTTCGAGTGTGACTATCAGATGTACCTCCACAACGGCAGCAGCGTGAGCAACACCACCGATTTTGTTACGGGCATGTTCAACGTGGTAGCTGCCGTGTACGACATCGACGACATCTGTGTAGAGCTCTCCGAAGTATTTGTCTGGACGGTACAAGACCCCTATCCGAGCAGCTCTTCCGATGCCGCCCTCGACGCCTTCCAGGCCCAACTCAACGGCAACTTCAACGGCGACATTGCCCATTTGCTCTCTACCGTCAACGCCGGCAACGGCGGGCTCGCCTACGTCGATGTAATCTGCTCTTCCTCTATTGGCATCGCCTATTCCAACATCAGCAACAACTACAACAACCTGCCGGCGTACAGTTGGACGGTCAACGTAGTTGCCCACGAAATGGGCCACAACCTCGGCTCGCCCCACACCCATAGTTGCAACTGGCCCGGCGGCGCCCTCGACAATTGCTTTTGCCCGGAAGGGTCTTGCAGCCCCGGCCCCGAACCCGGCTCCGGCGGCGGCACGGTGATGAGCTATTGCCATCTGACCGGTAGCAGCTCCTATGGCAATTGCGACCTCCCTGGCTATCCCAACCCCGGCATCAACCTCAGCCTCGGATTCGGATCGGTGCCGGGAACACTGATATTCAACAATGTAGAAAACTCCTCTTGCCTTACCGCCTGTGGAAGTGGTGGTGGAGGTGGCGGCGGCTCTGCCCTCGATTGCTCCGGAGCAGTAGAACTACTTAACGGCGAAACCTACTATGGCAACACCGACAATGGCAGCGCCAATATCACCACCTACGGATGTGTCGATTACAATGAAACGGGGAATGAAGTCGTCCACTTTTTTACGGCCCCTGTCGATGGAGAAGCCCTGATCGAATACAACGAAGACGTGCCGGGATACATCGACCTCTTTGTGCTTAGCGCCTGCAATCCCAACTCCTGTTTGCTCTATTTCGATGGCGATACCGGCGTCACCGGCACCCTTTCGGTAAATGCAGGAGTCACTTATTATTTCGTCGCCGACGTGTATGAAGGCGACCAGGGAGGTGCTTACGACCTGACTATTTCTTTCCCTGACGGAGCCTGCCAATGCGACAATCCAGACGCACTTACCTGCGACAATTTGGAGTCGTACACGCCCGGACTGTTGGGTACGCAATCGGTTTGTTGGACCACCTGGAGTGGCGCCCAGGGCGGTGCCGAAGAGGGCATCGTCAGTACCGACCAGGCGTTTAGCGGAAGCCATGCTATGAGGATAAGCGGTACAGCAGGTGGGGGCCCGCAGGATGTGGTTTTCCTTACGGGAAATTACAATGCAGGACATTACCAACTGTCGTTCAAACTGTATGTCCCTTCCGGAAATGCGGCTTACTACAATGTGCAGCATCAGTTTGTTGCCGGGTCGACCTATCAATGGGCTTCCGAAGTGTTTTTCAACTCCGATGGGAGTGGGTCGTTGAGCGCGGGTGGAGCCAACGCGGCCGCTTTTGACTACGATCAGAGCACCTGGATCGATGTAGTACAGGACATTGACATCGACAACGACCAGACCACCCTCACGATCAATGGCAACGCAGTCCACACCTGGCCCTTCAGCTACCAATCCAACACCACCAACGGTGGTATCAATGCTCTGGCAGCACTCGATTTTTACCCGTTGGAAGACAACTACTTGTATTACATCGACGATATTGAACTGATGGAGGCTGGCTCGCCTACAGCGTTTTTGACCCTTAGTCCAACCAGCCAGGATGTAGACGCGGCGGCAGGAAGTACTACCCTTTCGGTAAATGCGAATATCGACTGGGCGGTAAGTGACGATGCCGACTGGTTGACGTTGAGTCCAGGCAACGCCAACGGCAATGGAACCATTACGGCTGATTTTGATGACAATCCAACAACGAACACACGAACGGCTACGATTGCGCTAACCGGGTCGGGTATTACCCAAACGGCTACGATCACACAAGTTGGCATGGCCACTCCTTTTATGACCATTAGTCCTTCCAGTCAGAATGTAGGAGCCACAGTCGGCAACACCACCTTGTCGGTAAATGCCAACATCGACTGGACCATCAACGATGATGCCGATTGGTTGACGTTAAGTCCTGATAACGCCAATGGGAATGAAACAATTACTGCCGATTTTGATGACAATCCAACAACCAGTACACGTGTTGCCACCGTTACCTTGACGGGGCAGGGCATCACTCAAACGGCCACCATCACCCAGGCCGGTATGCAGGTGCCGTTTATGACCTTGAGCCCTGCCAACCAGGACGTTGATCCGGCTTCGGGGACGGTGAGCTACGTTGTCAGTTCCAATATCGACTGGACCGTTGTCGACGATGCTGACTGGCTAACGCTAAGCCCCGCCAACGCCAATGGCAATGGAGCACTCACTGCTGATTTTGATGACAATCCAACAACCAGTACACGGGTGGCCACGATCACTTTGACCGGATCGGGGATCACGCAAACGGCCACCCTTACCCAGCAGGGGCAGGCTCCTCCGGCCATTGAAGTGAGCTTTTCGGTGACCAATGAATCTTGCTACGACCACGAGGACGCGGCCATAGACCTGGTGGTGACCGGCGGCCTACCGGGCTACACTTATAGCTGGAACAACGGTGCTACCACCGAAGACCTGGCGAATATATCCGGCGGATTGTTTCATTGCACCATCACCGATAGCAATGGAAATACGCAAACATCGGGGACCATCCAGGTGGGGTACGCGCCGGAGATGATCGCTAATGTCGAACCCCCTGATACACTTAGTTGTAACCAGCCCACCGTGTTGATAGATGCCGATAGTTCGATCCTGGCGCCTGGCGTGTCGGTCAACTGGACGACACCGGACGGAAACATCTGGTCGGGGGCCAATACCCTGACGCCCGTAGTTGATGCTCCCGGCGACTATACCCTCACCCTGATGTACAACAACAACGCCGACTGTACCGCCTCGGAGACGGTGACCATAATCGAGTTGCCGGCACTGGATGGCAGCATTTCATCGACCCCTGAAATTGGGCAGGCTGCCGACGGTACGGCTACGGTAACGGTGAGTGGTGGAACGCCTCCATACAGTTATTCCTGGAATACGATGCCGGAGCAGACCACTGCAGTTGCAACGGGGTTGGCGGCGGGGTCATACGCGGTGCTGGTGAGCGATCATACAGGGTGTTTGCTCCTGTTGACCGTCGAAGTGGGGAACGTCGTACAAACCAACGAGCTGCCGGGTTTGTCGCAATTTGAACTCTTTCCCAATCCGACCAGCGGAAATGTAAATGTATTGTTAAGGTTTGATGATGTGCGGCAGTTTCAATTGGGCGTTTACGATGTGCTGGGGCGGGAAGTGATGCGGCGGCAGTTGGAAGGGCAGCAGTTGAACCAAAATATCGACCTGTCGGATATGCCGAACGGGGTGTATTGGGTGGCGGTGGAGGAGGGATTGCTGAAGGCGGTGCGGCGGGTGGTGGTGGTGCGGTGATCCATCTTTATTTTGTTCAGAGGGCAGAGGTATGCTGAGGCGCTGGGTTAGGGCTTGGGCCAAGAAGAAGAAACGATATTCTACTCCACGCAACGCGACGGCTCCTGTTTGCGTACTGTATATATACACTTCAATGGATAAATTTGTGCATTTTTCCAGGGGTTGACCCCGAAAGCTTTCGGGGTTAAAAAATCCCTGGCTATGGGCTGTCGTCCCCGAACCGAGTTCGGGACAGGTTCTACGAAACTCTATCTAAATAGTGTAAAACCTAATAAAAGTAGTCAAAACTAATAAACCTGCTTTTTGTACAAATCTATCCTTGGATGACTATAGCATAGAATTCATAATTAAAATCAATTATAATTAAAAGTAAATGATCAAAAAATTGGACATTTTACATTTCATTATGGCTTTTTTGTTCTTCTTACCTCTCACTAATGCCTTTGTTGACGTGAATGATAATCGCCTTGAAATTTCCGAAAAGCCCAAACAAAAAAAAGCGGACACAAAGCTTAAAAAGTTAATGAAGAAAGTAGATAATTTAAAAAAGAAGAAGTTCCTGGGTTTGTATATTCTATTGCCTTTGACCTTGTTGGGTTTAATTTTTGTATTGAGTTCCGGTATTCAAGGGTCTCTACTTATTGGGATATTATTCCTAAATGCCATTAACTTATTGGGGTTTTTCTTTCTTAGAAAAAAAGGAAAAGAAAGTGATATTAAATTAGGAAACATTGTATTAAGTATACTTTTAATCGTGAATCTTTTTTTCATCGTTTATGCCTCTGCATTTCAAAATTGAAGGAACAATGTTTACACAAATGTTACGATCTATCATTTTATTCATTGGCTGCTATTGGGTTTGTATTCCTATGCATGCCCAATGGTCGGTTGGCGCAAGGACAGGAATTCATTTAGCCAAACAACACTTTTACGTTGATGGTGAATTACGATCTACCAGTAAAAGCATTAGAGGATTTGAAATTGAGGGGCTGGTACACTATGAGTTGAACTTTTTTTACTGATTATAACTATATTTCTTCCTTCCTGTTATTCTTTCTTCTAACCATTTCATTCAGTTGTAACAAACCTTATGACGTAACTTTAGTAACCCTGAGTTCTGAATGCTTGGGTGAAAGTATGGTTGGTAGTTGGTCTGTAATTGATAGTGTTGAAATGACCTTTCTTGATGTCGATTCTATGGATCATCAAGTCTACTATAAAGAAATGGTCTTATACGAAAATGGCATTGGGAATTTAGATTTAGAATACACCCAAAACGACTATTTTTTTCGATGGGTATTGCAATGTGATCCGGATGTTTTCACGATGAGTGTTCCTTTTAGTAACGAAGACTCACTTTTTAGTCCGTCGGAATTACACTCGGTAACTGTTTATGATATTCTTGTCAATAACTTGGATTATAAAAAATTGAGGCGAGAAAAAATAGGGGTTATTAATCAATTTAATCAAAGACGGGTTACTGTTCGAGAGTTAATTCGAAAATGATTTGAATACTACTAAAATGAAAGGCATGTTTACAAAAGTTGAAATACTATTACTTATTTCATTGGGATTACTCTTTTGTGCTTGTAAAAAAGAGGACGATATAATGGAAATCCCCTGCGCCAAAAGCGTCATTGAAGGGGAGTGGGATGTAAGTACAGAACGAATAGAACGCTTTGAATTAAATTAATTCGACTAGTATATCTGAGTCAGAACACGCGGCAACGTTTTATGCTGACGGTACAGGCTTTACACAGATAGCAGCAACGAATACTCCCTTTACGTGGCAACTTCAGTGTAGCCCTGATTTATTGTTAATCAATAGGGTAGCAAATGATTTCGAAGAAGAATCCATGGATTATATTGCCCTTAGTAATATGTACCAAATCAACGCTATTTCAACTAACAAAATTTTAACATCATCAGAGTATTATCAAGGCATAGATAGCACAAGAAGAAAGGTGACAGTGAGTTTTGAGTACCTTAGGGTTGATTAAAACACAGCCCGCACCTGCATCCGCCCCACATGCACCGGCCGCACCAACCCCGTCTTCCGTCCCTCATACGACACCAGAAGTTGTACCGCATCGCTCAGCCGCCGGTCAATGGAAATACTCCACTGAAAATTCTGCCCGTTTTGCAATCCTTGCAGCATCGCAAATTCGATGGGCGAATTGGGTTCGCCGTCGAATTGTACTTGCGTAAAACTGCCGTTCAGTTGCAGCGTCGTTTTGGCTATTTGCCGGAGGTCCACTTCCATCTTAACATCGTGTAGCCGGGCCAGTTCGCCGGTTTCAGGAAGTTGGTTTTCACTCCATTCGAGTTTGTATCCCGCCCGAATGTTGAACTTGGTAGAAGGCTGAAAAGTGAGTTTTGGTTCTACCTTGAAAAAGTCGATGTCGTAGTCGCGGTTGTTGAAAAACTCCGAGTCGTTGTAACGCTGGCCCAGCGTGCCCTGCACTTCCAGGCTCCACAACTGGTGGAGGTTCCAGCGGGTGTAGAGGTACTGCTCCTCATTGCCCCGGCTTTCAAAACCACTGGTCAGGGCGGCCTTATTGCGGCTGTCGAGGAGGCCGGCCCGCCACTCCATTTTTTCATGGGCGCGGTTGTAGTACAACACCCCTCGTATCCGCGACGACACCGACACCAACGACGTATCTGCTACCGACAGTTGAAAGGGATTCCACGGGCTAACATCATCTGCACGTCGGGTACGCCGGTTGATCACCAATACCGTTTCGGCCGACAACCGGGAGGGTATCTGCAGCCCTTTTTTGTCGCGCCAGGCAGCAGGCGGCTGTATAAACAGCGACTGGTTGAGCTGTACGTTGTGGGTGCGGATAAAATCGTCGGTAAACAAAGTCACCCGTACGGCGTTGCCCTGGTCGGTGAAGGCAATTTCCTGGATTTCGTCGAGCTGCACGGTGCTGTCCTGATTGAGGTCGGTCCATTGGTAATTGCCCTGCCCGGCGGCTACCGGTATGTACTGGTATTCGATCCGCGGTTCCTGCCCGGAGCTGATCTGGTAGCTGGTACTGGATCGGACTACCCCCCTCCACAGGCGGATGCTGTGTTCCAGCTCGCCGAGGAAAGTTTCCTGGGGGTCGAGCGCGCTGAGGGTGGTGTCGCGTATCTCCAATTGGCGGTAGTTGAAATTCCATCGCAACTGGCTTTTTGCTTTCTGACGCCAGGTGCCGGTGAGGTTGACATCGGTTGCGTAAGTAGATTGTTGGAATTCGCTTTCTTTGGGAGCGTAGTCGTAGCGTTGGGAGTAGTTGATGCCCAGGGTGAGGTTGTCGTTGGCCTTGCTTTCGGCGTAAATGCGGAAGAGGTCGTAGTAAAAACTCGTGTTGAGCAGAGTGTCGGTTTCGGGAGCAAAGCGGCTGTTTTTTTCCCGTTCGCCATACACGCCCAGGCGGAGCCCTTTCAGTTTTTTGAAGGTTTTGGAAATATCCACTTTGGGTCGGAAAAAACTGCTGTTGTCCGTATCTCCGTCACTGTTGAGGAGGCTGCCCTGGAGGTCGGCCACGTAGCCATTTTTTTGCCAGCGTGTCCGCAAAAAATGTTTGAGGCCGGTGTACCTATCCTTTCGGAAAAAAACCGTTGAGGTTGTATTCCATCAGGCCGTTTTGCTTGTAGCGCAGCACAAATCCAGCCGAGCCGAGCTGTTCTGCTGCGCGATTTTGGTTGATTGTAAAATTATTGTTATTCTGGTTGCCGGCGACGTTCCAGTCGCGGTTAAATTCGGCATTTCGATAGGGATTGAGCCAACGGAAGTGTTTGTGAACCCATTCGTATTGGGCTTTTGATTCGACCGTCCAGTTGTCATTCAGTTTTTTATCGAAGGTGTAGCGGGCCAGGGTGGCCAGACCGAGATCGTCTCCCTGATCTTCGGTGGAGAGCCGGTTGAGGTCGTTTTTGCTTAGGGCGGTTTCGAGTTGGAGGCCGGAATGTTTGCCGATTTGCCATTCAGTGCCCACCACATAAAGTTGTTGTTGGTTGGGGGCGTTGAGTTTTATCAACGGGTCGTATTGGCCGGTGGGATTGCCGGCAGCATCGGGGGCTACCCAGCGGTAGGCTCTTCCGTTGGCGGGGATGGAGGGATCGAGGAGGTAGTAGCCGCCACCGGGTCCGCGGTCGGTCCAGGCGGAAGTGTAGCGGGCGCTGTCGGGGTCGGTGCTGTATACAAGTACGGCGGCGGTGGTATCTTTGAGTTCGCCATTGGAAAAGACGACGTAGGTGGTATCGACGAGTTTGTACCGCACCTGAAATTCATCGAAAGCCTCCACGGTGTCGATGCCGGGCGAAAAAGCATTGTTGATGTCGTCGCCGGTGTTGCGGAGTATGCTGAGTTGTAGGGAGTCGAGGTCGCGGATGTTGCCGGAGGTTTTGCTGTCCTGTTCGGAGAAAAGGTTGAAGTATACCCTGCCTTTCGGCAAACGGTATTCGGTGTCGAGGGAGTAGGTGGAGCGCTGATAATTTTGGTCGGTGTATTCAAACTCCACGATGATCCGGCTGTCTTTGGTGATGAGGCGCCGGGGGGTGAAGGTGATGTCGGCGCGGTTGTAGTCGATGACGTAATCTTCTTCGAGGCCGCGCTTCAGCAGTTGGCCGTCGATGTACACCCTTTCGGTGCCAGCCTGTATGATGATGAAGCGTTCGTTGGCATTGCCGCGAAGTCTGTAGGGCCCCTGGTTGCCTTCCTGCTGGGAGAGGGCGTTGCGGGCAAACTTTCCTTTGGCAAAGGCGCCGCTGATGCGGGAATGGAGGGTGCCCTTTTCGGTGACTTGCGACTGGTTGGTGAAGGTGGCGCCCTGGAGTTTTTTGAAGTAATTCATAAAATAACTGTTGGGGCGCGCCAGCTCGTAATCACCTGCGATCAGTTTGTTATGGCCCTTTTTGAGTTGTATGAATATCTTATCAAACTCCTGAAGTTGTTGGGTGTTGCCTTCGGGCTGGAGGGGGATGTTCTGGTCGGTGATGGCGGCGAGTACCTCTACGTCGTTGCCGATGTTGCCGGCCATTTGGAGGTTGAAATTGGAGTTGAGCACGAGGTTTTGGCTGTTGCCAAACGAAACACCCCGCGAAAAACTACCGCTGTAATCCAGGCCTTTAAAATCGGTCAGGTTTTCGACGGGTTCGTAGGGGCTAAAGTCAAAACCAATGTAGTCGCTGCCGTCGGCACGCTGGATCAGGGTGGAGTCTAGGTGGGCGTAGGATTGGGATAAGCTGTAGGGAAGTACGCGGTAGGTGATGGTGATTTGCTGATTGGTTGATTTGCTGATTTGCTGATTCGTGCCGTGAAGGCGTAACGTAGTGGAGTCCTTCATGGTGCTGATTTGCTGATTTGCTGATTGGTTGATTTGCTGATTTGCTGATTGGTTGATTTGCTGATTTGCTGATTGGTTGATTTGCTGATTTGCTGATTGGTTGATTTGCTGATTTGCTGATTGGTTGATTTGCTGATTTGCTGATTGGTTGATTTGCTGATTTGCTGATTGGTTGATTTGCTGATTTGCTGATTGGTTGATTTGCTGATTTGCTGATTGGTTGATTTGCTGATTGGTTGATTTGCTGATTGGTTGATTTGCTGATTTGCTGATGGATAGCAAGCTGTCTGGGGATATTTTCCAGTCAATTTTATTTCCCGAAAGGGTGTACCAATTCGTATCAATGGCCATCCCGTTTGGTGACAACCGTATTTTTACCGAATGGGGAAGAACGGTCAGCGAGTCGAGTGGTTCGTTAAGTTGCTGAAAATCAAATGTTTTAGTGCGTAGGTTCGACAGCTCTTCCGTTTGCCCGTAAGAGGCGACGCTCCAAAACATGCATATCAGTAACGGTAAAAGTTGTCTCACTGCATGGTAAACGTAAAAACAGGGAGAGGTTGCGTGGCAGGGGGATGTTTTTCAAGCCATTCCGCCCATAAAACCCTTGAAAAACTGTTGTTCGAGTATTTGGAAGTCTTCCAGGTCGGGTTCTAAGATTACTTCAATGCCCAAGGCGTCGGCCATGGGATCAATTGCTTCTGCTGCAAAATAGGAGTCAACGATTATCTGATGTGGGATGAACTCTAGCCGGTGCAGTTGTTCGAAAAAATGTTGCTGGAATCCCTGGAGGAAGGACTTGGGCGAAAAAGTCTGAAACCCCAAAATGTACGCCGATCCATAGGCCATCCATATGCCTATTTGAGCAAAAAAAGGATGTGGTTCGGTTTCCTTATCTTCGAGGGGCGAAGTTAAATAACGGAGTGTAAAACAAATGGTCGCTTTACGGGGTTCAAGCGAAGAAGTCGCCTTTTTCACCAGGGCCTCGTCGACCTCTTCATAAACCTCGTCATCAAAACCCAATGCTTCTTCGGGGACGGGGATGTATTTTTCATCCCAGACTACGTGCCCGTCGGCCTCCTGAGAAGGGAACCGGAGTAGGATGTCTCTTTCCCGGTCGCGAAGTATCCCGGGGTTTTCTTTGAATTGATCGAGTACCCTAAGTGATTGTTGAAGGGCGTAGCAGATCAGGTCGAGGTCTTCGTCTTCAACGGTGTAGGGGTAGTATCCGGGCAGGAGTCGGTGTACTTGTATCCATTGGTTTTTGCCGCGAAATTTGAGTCCCAGTTTTTTGTACACTTTCTTGTCGTCGGGAGTGATGGCCTCCCGGTTTTCAAAATCGACTTTGTACATGTTTTGCTCAAGACCGACCTTTATTTTGTCTATGTCGGTTTCGTCAATGGTGCCCGCCAGGGCGAAATAGGATTTAAGGCCGGCAAGGCCGTCATAAATGCCCAGAGCGTACACGATATTGGCATTGCCCATGATGCAGCAATAACCGATCTTTCCCGAAACGGGACTTTGGACGGCGAAGATGTCGCGGTCTTCCATCCACTTCCAGGGTTGGGCATCGCGGAATTGGGCGGCGGCCTCGTATACATCGGCGAGGGAGGGCATAGGAGAGGAAGCATTTTCCATGATCGTGATTTTAGGCTGGCGTTGTTTTGGGGCCGGAAAGATAGTAGTTTTAGTAGGTGTTTTTCAAGAAAAAGATACTTTAATTGCTCAACCATTGAGCTGTATTAGACATTATGAATGGATTTTTTGTATAGCAACTGAAGAGTCCCGAATGCTTTCGGGATCTAACCAAGGAACCTATTTGATACATCCATGTTTTGTAATGCCTTATTTGCGAGGTCGAACCAAACAAATAGCGAGAGGACTTCGATTGAGGAAATACAATTTGCCCTATCATGAAATTGCAGATGCACGAGGCGGAAATGCCATGTTTTGGTATCGTGCAGAGCAATCATTGCCCCAACATATACTGGTAGATGAACATCATGACAGGCTTGACCGACAAAAAATATACGTCTGTGTTACCGTGGGTAGTGATTGTTTTCTTGGTGCTGAAATTAGCTCAAGTGTCAGCTACGAATCGCTGCTTCCAGCCTACCAGATTTTTAAAACAGACAGCCTCTCCCCTCAATTCGGCAACCCCTCCAGCGCCGCCTTATCTTTTACAACAATATGCCCCCCCGTCACTTCGATGAGGCCCTCCGACTTAAAATCACTCAAGGTTCGGATGACGGATTCTTTGGCCGTGCCGACCATAGCGGCGAGGTCGTCGCGGAGGATGGTGATGGAGGCGGAGCCGTCTTTTTCGTATTTGTTATGGAGGGTGACGAGTGCTTCGGCCACCCTTTTGCGAATGGAGTTGTAGGCCAGGCTGAGGAGTTGTTGTTCTTTTTCGGCGACGTTGTTGGCCAGCATTTTGATGAAGCGGGCGGCGAAGTCGCGGTTGTTGTGGAGCAGGGAGGTAAAGTCTTCTTTGGGTATGATGCTCAGCTCGGAGGGCTCGAGGGCCGTGGCCGATTCGGTGTAAACACCTTGTTGGATGAGCGGTTGATACCCCAGAAATTCGCCGGGCTTGGAGATGTGGGTAATGTATTCTTTTCCCTGCTCATTGGTGCAAAATGTTTTGACGGAGCCGCTCACCACGAAGTACAGCCGCTGCGGGTAGTCACCTTCCCGATAGATGAAGTCTTTTTTGCGGAAGCTGCGTACCTCCCGTTCTTTAGATAGCTTTTCCAGCTCTTTTTGGCCGCGGGCTTCGTCGATGAAGGAGGAAAGTCCCTGGTGGGTGCCGTCGAAGACTTTTTTGATGCGGTCGCTTTTTTTGAGGCGCAGCTCTATGGCGTCGAGGAGTTCTACATCGTCGAAGGGCTTGGTGATGTAGTCGTCGGCGCCGAGGTTCATCCCCTTCCGGAAATCGGATTGCTCGGCCTTGGCAGTGAGGAAGATGAAGGGGATGTTGGCGGTGGCGGGTTTTTTGTCGAGGATGTGCAAGACGCCGAAGCCGTCGAGTTCGGGCATCATCACATCGCAGAGAATGAGGTCGGGGGGGGTGGTGAGCGCTTTTTCTACACCTATTTTGCCGTTTTCGGCGGTGGTTACCTCGTAGTTGGAGAGTTCCAGGATTTCGGCCAGGTTGTCTCTGACGTCGGGGTTGTCTTCTATGATTAGTATTTTTTTCATGTTGTTTTTTTCATCGCGCTTCGCGTGTTGGTTCATCGCGCTTCGCACGATGTTGATGCAATCGCCCCGTTGGGGCTTTTATTTGGATGTTTGGCGCAATCATTCTGTTAGGGCTCCTATGTTGGGTTTGGGATCGTTACGGTGAAGAGGCTTCCACTGCCTTCTTCGCTTTCGAAGGTTATGTGTCCGTCCATCAGTTCCAGGTATTTGTTTACGATGTTCAGGCCCAGGCCGGTGCCCTGGATGTGGGGTACGTTGGTGGCGCGGAAGAAGCGGCTGAACAGGTGTTCCTGGTCTTTGAGGGGGATGCCGATGCCCTGGTCGCGGATGGTTATTTCGAGGTAATTGTCGGGGGTTTGTCGGGTTCGGCAATGAATGGGTTTGTTTTCGCCCGAGTATTTTACGGCGTTGGAAATGAGGTTGTAAAAGACTTGTTTGAGGAGT
>CBDCTQ010000014.1:0-33248 GCA_965222105.1 Saprospiraceae bacterium
GCCATGATGGCCGCGGAAGTGGGGGATGATGTGTTTCGACTCGATCCTTCCGTCAACGCATTGGAAGAAAAGGCAGCCACTATGTTTGGCAAAGCGGGAGCCCTATTCTGTCCGTCGGGTACTATGACCAATCAGATCGCCATCCGCACCCATACGGGTCGGCTCGACGAAATGATCTGTGACCAATCTTCCCACGTTTACCAATACGAAACGGGAGGGTACAGCGCCAATTCGGGCGTTTCTGTCAACCTGATACATGGAAAAAACGGCAAGATTACCGCCGAACAGGTCGCCACCGCCATCAAAGCCGACCACGATTGGTTGCCCCGCAGCCGGTTGGTCGTACTCGAAAATACCACCAATAGGGGAGGGGGCAATTATTATACCCTGAAAGAAATTGAGCCCATTCGCCGCCTCTGCCTAACAAAAGATTTACGACTCCATCTCGATGGGGCGCGGCTGTTCAATGCCCTGGCGGAAACGGGGGAAAGTCCGGCTGCTCACGGCGACTTGTTCGACAGCATATCCATCTGCCTGTCCAAAGGGTTGGGCGCTCCGGTGGGTTCGTTGTTGATCGGCGATGAGGATTTCATGCGTCAGGCTCGTCGTATGCGCAAAGTTATGGGTGGCGGGATGCGGCAGGCGGGATACCTGGCGGCGGCAGGCATCTACGCCCTCGACCACCATGTGGAACGGCTCAAAGAAGACCATGCCCATGCCCGGATGTTGGGATCGTATTTGGAGGAAGCCGCTTTCGCGGAAAACATCCGACCCATCCGTACCAATATTGTTATTTTCGATATTTGCCGCCCATACTCCGTAGATACATTCTTGCAATATTTGGATCAACGGGGTGTCCTGGCCCTGCCCTTCGGCCCACTGACCGTTCGGATGGTGACGCATTTAGGGGTAACCCCAGCGATGATTGATTATACGCTGGAAGTGATGCGGGAGTGGGGAGGGGGAGGTGAGCATCGTTCGTCGAAGCTCGTCAAGTCATAAAAAATCTTGACTTGTTGCACTATAATAATACACAATGTTAATATATGGATTGTACAAAATTCAGGTAATTGACACTCCGTTTCATTAAAATGAAAAATCACTTCGCTGCATTCGTTTCAATTCTTTTATTGATCTCTAACATTGGCCTTCCTGCACAGGAATCCTTCATTAGATTCTATAATATTCATCCAGCTTCTCAGAGTATTTCACTTGATCGGAATGATATCCTGGAACTCTCCAACGGCGACCTGATTTACAGCGTATATGATGAAGAGGTCTGCTCCATTGTCAAGACGGATTCATACGGGAATTTTTTATGGGGAAAAGAGTTGTCCGGAGCGTATGTTTTTGAACCTGCTCAAATTATAGAGCTTAGCAATACGAATATTTTGATGGCAGGTAGAGTTAGAAACCTATCCTCTTTTCAGGAAGAAATGGCAATGATTAGCATCAATAATTCAGGGGTCATTAATTGGGTGAAAATCATAGATGAACCTGAATTAAAAGGGGTGATCACAAATCTTTTTCCTGCAATGGACAATGATATATTGATTACGGGAATTAAGGACTTATCAATTTCAGGAGGAATTAATTTTGCAGATGGATTTTTAGGAAAAATTAATTTATCAGGAGAATTATTGCATCGTTTTGAAATATCCAATGAATCTTATATTAGCTTTTCGCATGTCCGGGAATTAGAGAATGGTAATATTATTTTGTTTGGTGAAACAGCTTCAGATATTGGGTCAAATTGGGTAGATTTAATATTGATATTGCTGGATTCGGGTTTCAATAAAATCTGGTCGAAAAGAGTATATTTAAACGATTCGGCATCGCCTTTTGAAAATTTTAATAATACAGCAAGAGACTTCGAAGTGGTTGACAATAGTATTCTAATAAGTACTGAATTAGTAAGTTCTTCGAATGAACATTTTCCGGTTATACTAAATTTAGATATGAACGCCAATGTAAACTATGTCAAAAAATATTTGATTGGAGGTGAACCAGATGGTGGAAATTTTCTGGTAAACCAGGATAACAATGCTATTTTTTTTGGAGGTTATCCTACTACGAAATTATTCGAAATGAATATTTCGGATGGAAATGTTTTGTGGAGCAAGAGACAGAACGAAGAACAGATTTTGTTGAGTATCATGCAGTTTACTGAAGACTATAACTACATATTTAAACAAGAAAGCCAGAATACAATTACAATAGGAAAACTTGACCAGGAGTTAACCGATTGCTTAAATTTCGAATCTGTAGATTTTGAAGAAAGTTCAGCAAATGTATTCGTTGAAGATATGGATATATCAATTGTGCAAGAAGAAATAGAAACTGAAAATTTTTCCTCTTTTCAAATCGAGAGTATTGTTTTGACACCGCTTGTATTTTGTGAAGATACCAGTATGACGAATAGTAATTCCATTAGATTAATTGATCGTCAGATATTAATGTATCCGAATCCTGCGGAGGGTTATCTATTTATTAAAGGACTTGTGGGAAATGAAGTTATTGAGGTGTATGATCTTTCAGGTAGTAAAATTCAAACACGAATTTCTAAAAAAGAAGGCGTAATTTCATTAAACCTGGAAAATACAGATTCTGGAATGCTAATTATTGCGATTGCAGATGAAGATAATAATAGGTTTTACTCAAGTAAAATCCTTAGGAAATAAAAGGGTAGACCTACCATTTTTAGATGCCGGACCGATGGCCCGGAAATGATCGGTTTGTAATCTTTGCTACAAAGATAGCGGGCCTACAGCCCGTCACGGTTTATTTCATTTGCCCGGAGCATTTCGAAAGCTGCTCGCTTAATTGCCCCCATTTCAGTCCTTGAAGTTTTAAATTGAATTATAGAATATGAATAAAAATTATTCAAAAATAATAATTTTAATACTGTTGGCGACTGGCCTTAATTTGGAATTGAGGAGTCAGAATGACAAAGTGTTATTTGTAGAATTTAAAAGTATAAGGCCAAAAGAAGCAGTACCGTTTTCCTGTTCTGAGGTGATAGACAATAGAAGGGACACGAGTAAGTTAGGTTTTATTTACAAAGGGAGTTTTGAGGAAAAAATGACAGCGAAGTTCAGAGGTGTTTTTGCAAACTACTTAGAGGAAAAATTTAAAAGAGTAATGGGCCCGAAAGCAGGCAGAGAGGAGTTAATATTAATATTTCATCAGTTAGAGTATAAAAGAACTACTTGGAGGTGGTATTAAAAAAGGTGTTTGTAAGGCAGAAATAGAATTTGTTCGTCAAAAGGACGATGAGTTATATTCGTTAGGTATTTTTGAGTCTGAAGTACTGCAAAGTAAATTTGAAATAAGTAGTACTCATGGAGATAGATTGGGGCTGGCAGTTAAGGAATGCATAGAAACGTTTTATGCAAGTTACAAGAATTAATGGTGATGATTATCAGGGAATTTTGCTACCTGGAAATGAATATGGTTATCATTATGACTACACTAGAATTCCGAAGAAAGGATCATATGTAAGTTTTGGTCAAATGGCAAGAGGAGAAACCATTTGATACAACAGTGCTGAAGATGATTAAGGTAGATGTTTTCTCCAATTATGATAAATACCAAAGCATTGGGATACTTCAATACAAAAGTAACACGATAATGTTCGATATGTATCAGATGGAAAGGATTTATATATCTACCTTGGCAAAGAGCTAGGAGAAAAGAGGTATATAAAGGCAAAGCATTTAGGGAAATATATTTATTTTGAGGTAAGAAAATCGGATGAAATGACAACATTGGTGCTTGGTTTAGCAGGAGCACTTGTAAGTAGAAAAAAACGACCTGTTATAATTAGACCACCGAAAAAAATCAACTAAACATGTTGGATGAGTATGTCCTGTATAAATTAACGAAAAATGATCATCCAGAAATACTTGCAGAATATAAAAAATCAAAACAGGAGGAAAAGAGATTTTGGAAGTGGCAATTCTTAGTTTAAACGATAAGTATAAGAAGGCGGCCAATTAATTCTCAAAATATCAAAGTTTACGAAAACGGTTCCGTTCGTCGAAGCCCGCCTGTGGGCCGAAATCCCAACCCAATCTACTCCTGCGACTCTTTCCGCTTTTTCAACTCGTCGCGGATCTGGGCTGCCCGTTCGTAATCTTCATCGTTGAGTACTTGTTCGAGCATTTGTTCCAGCTCGCGCTTCCGAATGTTGAGCCAGCCCTTTTGACTTGGGTTTGGCTTTTCGGCGTCGTCGCTTGGCGGTTCCGGAGCCTGCTCGCTTTGGGAGCGTCTTCTTCGGGGTCTTCGAGGATGACCCCAGCGGCGTCGAGGATAAATTCGTAGGTGAAGATCGGACAATTAAAGCGCACCGCCATAGCCAGGGACATCGCTGGTGCGGGAGGTCTATTTCCGACGGTTTCGCCCCTGGCGGATGCATATGAGCCGGCGCGTAGAAGATGCCGTCGAGGAGGTTATTGATGATGACCTCTTTGAGTTCGATGTCGAAGGTGTCGAGGGGTGTTTTTTAAACAGGTCGTGAGTCAGGGGGCGGTTGGGAGTCATCCGTTCCAGGGCTACTGGCGATGGCCTGAGCCTCGAATCCGCCTATGACGATGGGGCAGTCTCCTGGAGCCCCTGCTGCTCGCCCAGTACGACGGCATAATTATGCGATTGGGTGACACTATTGTGACAAAGCGACGATATCGAGTTCTATTTTTTTCATATGTCAGGTCTGTGCTTTGAGCGGCTGCTGAAAAAAATTGCCAGAATGCCCCGGATCTCACCAACCGAAATTGGTCATCGAAGGGAGCTGTTATCTGGTAATTGGGCCTCGAAAGCCTCGATCTTTTTCTCAACCACTGATTTTCAGGGATTTAAACAAAATTTTAATTCATAACTTGTAAAAGAACGCCCCACCAGCCGGTTTCCGATCAATAAATATACAATTTTTTTGGGATGCCTTCCCCAGTAAATGGCATAATTTGGATGACTCCTTGCCTTGTCAAACGAAGATGCGGCGCTTTTCGTTACGTTGTTGCCGGGCATTTTTAATGGTCAAACAGTCATGCCGGAAAAATGTTGATATCCGTTGATGAATGATGTTTCTTGCTGATCTGGGGTCAGAGGTCAGAAGTCTGACAGCGAACCTGTCGTGCCGCCAGGCAGGAGCGATCTAATTAGCGGCCTTAAAACCGCTTGACCGCTTCTGTCAGTCGAGGAACCACGTCGAACAGGTCGGCACAGACGCCATAATCAGCGGGCTTTGAAAAAGGGAGCTTCCGGATCTTTATTGATCACGCACGATCACTTTTGACCGGTTGACGCCTGCCAGATGCTGGATGGCCCCTGAAAATGCCGACGGCTATATACAAGTTGGGGCGGATGGCGACCCCTGTCTGCCCGACGTGTTCGTGGTGGGGCGCGCCAGCCGGTGTCGGCTACGGGCCTCGAACAGGCGGTGGTTGCTCCCAGCGAGGTGGCCAGCTCTTCAATGATGCCCCAGTTTTCGGGGCCTTTCATCCCTCGTCCGGCCGATACAACCAGTTCGGCTTCCGGAAGGGGCACCGTGCCCTCAATGGTTTTGACCTCTTTGACGCGGATTTTAGCGGCGGGTACGTCCACTGTTAAAGGTGTCACCTCCACCGGGCTGCCCATAGTTTCGGGGGGGATGGCGTTGCCCATCACCGACAATACTTTTACGGGCGAGTCGATCTGATAATTGGCGACGGCTTTGCCGGAGAATACGTTTTTGGTTACCCTAAATCCGTTGCTGAGGTCGGGTAAGGCGTTTACACCGGCTACTGCCCCGGCTTCGAGCCTTATGGCGATCCGTCCGAAAATGGATTTTCCGTTGGCGGTATTGCTCATCAAAACTACTTGGGAGTCTAATTGTTTGGCCGCATCTGCTATGACCTGGCTGAATACCTGGCTGTCGAATTGTTCGAGCCCATCGCCGGCTATTTGGAATACCTTGGTGGCGCCGTATTGGCCCAGTTGGCCGACATCGTCAGCTTGTCCTAGTACCAGGGCAGCGCACTCTTTGCCCATAGCCTGGCCGAGCTTGGCGCCGTAGGTAATGGTTTCTAGAATGGATTTTTTAAATATCCCTTTTGTGCTTTCTGCAAAAACTAATATCATAAAAGTTTGGATTGGTTAGATCACTTTTGATTCTTCGTGAAGGAGACGAACGAGTTCATCCATATTTTCGGGGTCGATCATTTTTACGTCCGACTTTTCGGCGGGCAGCCGGTAATCGACTACCTTTGTCAATTCGTTGGTTGGTTCGGGTTCAACTATTTTAAGGGGTTTTCGTTTGGCCATCATAATGCCCCGCATGTTGGGGATTTTTTGCTCGGCCATGCCTTTGGCGCAGCTCACCACAAAGGGCGTATCGACGTCTACCACTTCGGTGCCTCCTTCTATATCTCTGGAAATGGTGGCAGTGTTGCCAGTCATTTCGAGGTGATTACCGTAGGAGACATAAGGCATGTCGAGCAGCTCGGCCAGCATACTTCCCACTTCTGAACCGTTGTAGTCGATGGTCTCCTTGCCCAGGAAGATGGCGTCGAAGTTTTCCGATTTAGCGAAAGCTGCAATTTGACGGGCGACCATTTGAGAACTCAATGGTTGTGCATTGATGCGCACGGCATCGTCGGCTCCGATGGCCAGCCCCTTGCGGATGATGACGTCGGCATCGGCCCCTCCTACGGTGATGGTGGTGACAGAGCCTCCCAGTTGTTCTTTCAATTCGATGGCCCTGACGAGGGCATACCACTCGTCGTAGGGATTCATAATGTATTGAATGCCATTGGTATCAAAGGTGGTATTGTCGTTGGTGAAGGCGATCTTGGAGGTGGTGTCGGGAGTTTTGCTGATGCAAACGAGAAGTTTCATGATATTGCTCTAAACTGTTTGTGGCTAAAAAGCTGTTATTGATACGGACTTTTGACATTGCAAAAGAAGAATGATAGATTTGTGTTTTTTTGCCATTTGCCCGTGCCATGGGTGCCTTTTTTAAAAAGCGCTGCAAATATAGGTTTTTTTCAATCAATACACCGATCCGATTCCCGTGATTTTTACAAACCCTTTCCCAACCTCCCGTACATCCTGACTTATGCACAACCGGCTCGAACAATTACTGAATTTCCACCAACAAAGCCCCGGCGATTCCTTTATCCGATTTGCCCTGGCCAAGGAATACGAAAAACTGGGGCAATACGACCTGGCACTGGACCATTATCTGGAGTTGACAGAATCGGACCCCGGCTATGTTGGCACCTATTATCATTTAGGCAAACTATATGAGCATTTCGGCAAACCCGACGATGCCCTTGATGTTTATACAAAAGGTATGGCTTTTGCCCGTGAGGCTAATGACCAACTGGCTTTGCGAGAACTGGCCGCAGCCCGGATGAATCTGGATGAAAGTTGAACGGTAGCGCATCAGTAGTTTAGAAGTCAGACCACTGACTTCTGATCTCTGACTGCTTAACACATTTAAAAATATCTGACACATGATCTGGAAACAAACATTTACCCTGGAGGGCCTCAACAACAGCGCAATTTCGACGTTGGTGGCCCATCTCGGCATCAATTTCAGCGAATTTGGAGACGACTACCTCCAGGCCACTATGCCGGTAGACCAGCGAACCATCCAACCCTACGGTCTGCTGCACGGCGGGGCGAGCGCGGCTTTAGCCGAAACATTGGGCAGCATGGCGGGGATGCTCTGTCTTGAAGATACCACCACCCACGGCGTAGTGGGCATTGAGATCAACGCCAATCACCTCAGGGGTAAAAGGGAAGGCCTCGTGACCGGCACTGCCCGCCCGGTGCGCATCGGCAGAACAGTACAAGTTTGGAATATAGACGTCACCGACGAGGATAATAAGTTGATATGTGTCAGCCGTTTGACGCTGTCGGTCATCAAATTTCGCGAAAGCCAACCGTTAAATGGTTAATTTTGTAGGACTTTCTCTGGCAGCGGAGTGATCATCCCTCTGATCACAGAGCAGTCATTTCATTAATTTAAGGTTTGTAAAATACATTTAAGCATGAAAAAAAATTTATGGCTGATTGTAATGTTGGCGTTCTTTCAATTGGCAAACGCACAGTTGAACGTCTCCTATGTTTCGAACATCACCTATAGTCAAAGCCTCAACGATGTGTGGGGCTATGTGGCACCCGACAGCACCGAATACGCCCTGGTGGGTACTGCTACCGGTACGTCCATTGTCAGTTTGGCAGATCCGGCAATGCCCGTGGAGCTCGCCTTTATACCAGGCGCCAATTCTACCTGGCGCGATATTAAAACCTGGGGCAACTACGCCTATGTGACCTGTGATTCGGGCAGCGATGGCCTCCTCGTAATCGACCTGACCAACCTTCCCAACTCGGTCGACAGTTATTTTCTCACCGATCTGCCCATCGGTACTTTGACTCAATGCCACAACATCTATATCGACGAATACGGCTACGCTTACCTTGCTGGATGCAACCTCAATGGTGGCGGAATGATTTTCCTCGACTGTTTTTCCGATCCCTACTATCCCGCCTATGCGGGGGTGGCTCCGGATACTTATTCGCACGATGTATATGTCAGAGACAATCTGATGTATTCATCTGAAATCTTTTTGGGGAGATTTGCCATCTACGACGTCTCAGATAAAGACAATGTCTCCCTGCTGGGTTCTCAGCAGACGGACTTTTCCTTCACCCACAATACCTGGCTTTCCGACGATGGAAACATATTGTTCACTACCGATGAGCAAGGTGGTGCCCCAGTAGGTTCTTACGATGTATCTGACCCATCAGACATCCAGGTGCTCGATCTGTTTAAGCCATTGGAAACGCTGGGCGATGGTGTGATCCCACACAATGTACACGTTTGGGAAGACTGGCTCATCATTTCCTATTACACCGATGGTTGCATCCTGGTGGATGGCTCTAATCCATCGAACCTGATCGAAGTCGGCAATTTCGATACGTATATTCCACCCAGTACCGGATTTCAGGGAGCCTGGGGGGCCTACCCCTATTTGCCTTCGGGACTGATTTTGATCTCCGACATCGGTAACGGTTTATATGTGCTTGAACCCAACTACGTCCGCGCCTGCTGGCTGGAAGGATTTGTAACCGATAGCCTTAACGGACTTCCGGTCAACAACGCCGATGTATTGATATTGGCCTCACAGCTCAATACCGGAGCGACCGACGTGTTGGGAGAATACAAAACGGGTATTGCCACTGCCGGCAACTACGATGTGGTGTTCTCGGCGCCGGGTTATCATACAAAAACGATCAATGCCGTCAATTTGGAAAATGGCGTACTGACCAACCTCGATGTAGAGCTAGTGCCTCTTGTCAGCTATGCCATTAGCGGGCAGGTGGTGGAAGCCTCCAACGGTCTGGGTATACCCAATGCAAAAGTGTTTTTGGTTGGTTCGATTAATAACATCGAACTTACAACCGATAGCGATGGCAATTTCAGCCTGGCTTCCATTTTTGAAGATACTTACGAAGTGTATGCCGGCAAATGGGGGTATCAGTCCAACCTGGAATTGATGACCGTCAGTGGTGGACCTGGAAGCGTAGTGGTTGAACTGGAAGAAGGCTACCGCGATGAGTTTGCCGTCGACCTGGGATGGACGGTCAACGGCAATGCCCAGACGGGGATGTGGACCATTGGCGATCCCATCGGAACGACCACCGGAGGGGGCCAACCTGCAAATCCCGAACTGGACCTCGACTTCGATCTGGGGCCCCGATGTTATATGACCGGTAATGACGGCGGCGGCGTGGGCAACGACGATGTAGACGATGGAAACACCGTGTTGACCTCACCGCCCATGGATCTTACCACTTACAACTACCCTGTTTTATCGTACCACACCTGGTTTTTCAATGGAGGGGGCAATGGCGACCCCAATGATGAACTAACCGTCAGCGTCAGTAATGGCACGACTACCGTGCTGCTTCAAACCATTGATCAGACCAGTACGCCCTGGCAGGGGCCATTTTTCTTTTTGCTGTCTGATTACATTGATATTACAAATGATATGACCGTCATTTTCGAAACGGCGGATCAACCGGACTCAGGACATTTGGTGGAGGCTGCCATCGATCTTTTTGAAGTAAGGGAGGCAGACAGCTACACGAATTTTTCTGCCAGTGTTATGGAGGGCTGTACTCCGCTCACCGTCAATTTTACGGACAATGGTACCGATGCCACCAGTTGGTCTTGGACCTTTGAAGGAGGAACACCTGCTACCTCCGACCAGCAGAACCCGGTCGTTACTTACGATGCAGGTGGTGTGTACAGCGTCTCTCTCCTGGTGACTACTGGTTCCGGAATTGCGGTGAACGAACAAACCGATCTGATTTTGGTGGAGGAATCACCCAATGCTGGTTTCACCTTCGATGTAAACGATGCTACTGTCGATTTTACCAATCTGTCAACTAACGCCAATTCCTTTACGTGGGACTTCGGCGATGGCAACACGTCGATGGAGGAAAACCCGACTCATGTGTATGGTGCCTCAGGGGAATATGAGGTCATCTTGACAGTGGAAAATGATTGTGGTTCCGAGATGATAAGTGTTAATATAGTAGTGGAAACAACAGGAGTCAAGGCGATTTCGGACGATTTCCAGTTGGAAGCACAACCCAACCCCTTTTCCGAAAGGCTAAGTATTCAATACGAATTACCTATGGGGGTTGGCACCGCCCGGCTGATGGTGTACAACATGTTGGGGCAGCCGCTTTCGCAAAAAATAGTGGCGGCACCAACCGGTACCATTATCGTAGACGAACTTCTCTTCAGAGGGGTGTATTTGATTCAACTGGAGACCGATCAGTGGAAAAGCCACCCCTTGAAGGTGATCAAAGTGGAGTGACCTGATTCGTTTTGCGAGAGCATAGTATAAAAATTACGGTATGGCAGTTGAATTGTTATACCGTAATTTTTTTGTAGTAACCAAAACGAATTTTACATTTGCATGAAAATGAAGAGGTATTTCGTCAGTGGGAAACAACATTAATGTTACTTTTGGTTATTCCAACGTCTTCATTTTGATAAAACGAGGAAAACGACTAGGGAGCCAATGCTGTCATGCAACAGCAATAATGACTAACCTCTCTTCCCGCTTTATTTAGAACATATCTCTTGTATTTCCCTGTATGTCAACGTTTTATCTTTCCACGGGCCATCTGGTTGCATTTTGGCTACAGCCAATATCGGTGACTTATTGCCATCCACGCTGAAACAAACAATTTATCTAACTAAATAGACCTTACTATGAATTTGCAAAACTTTTTTGAAGATTTTCTAAACAATGTTGGCAACTATTTGCCCGGTGTGTTGGGTGCCCTGGTGGTGCTCATCGTGGGCTGGTGGCTGGCTGGCGTATTCAGGAGGCTTACCCACCGCTTGTTGAAGCGGACCGATCTGGACAACCGCATCCTAAAAGGCGCCACCTCTAAGGTCAGTCCCGAACGGTTTGTAGCCAAGTTGGTTTACTACCTCGTATTGATGGTCGTATTACTTATTGTGCTGGAAATGTTGGGCGTACACAATGTTCTCGATCCGGTGAAAAACATGGTGAATGAATTCATTACCTTTATTCCGAATGTTATTGGTGCCGGTATCATCGGATTTGCGGGATACATCATTGCCTCCATCGCATCGGAGGTGGTTGGCTTCGCCGGTGACACCATGGATCACTACAGTAAAAAATTCGGATTTTCCACCAACATCGACCTGGGAGGAATTATCAAAAAAGTAGTTTTTGTCATCGTTTTCATACCGATGCTGATCGCCGCTTTTGATACTTTGCATCTGACGGCCATTTCCGATCCGTTCAAAGAAATGTTGACGACCTTTATCGGCGCCATCCCCAACATCCTGGTGGCCGGCCTGATCATCACTCTGTTTTACATCGGTGGTCGCTTTTTGGTGGGCATAGCCATCGACCTGCTCAAAGGGCTGGGCGTTGATGAACTGGCCAATAAACTGAACATCGGCGGCATCATCGGTGCCGGTACTTCTCTTTCCAGGCTGATCGCCAATATCGGCTTCTTCTTCCTGATGTTTACGGGCATCATTGCCGGTGTGGAAAAATTGAACTTCCCGCAATTCACGGCTATCCTCAACAATCTGCTGGAACTGTCTGCCCAGATTTTCTTTGGCCTCATCATCATGGCAGTGGGCAACTGGATAGCCGGCATCGCCTACAGCGCCCTCGAAAAGAACAACTCATTTATGGCGTCTCTGGCCAGAGTGGCTACACTGGGCCTCTTCCTCGCCATAGCCCTTCGCACAATGGGCATCGCCAACGATATTGTCAACCTCGCATTCGGATTGACACTGGGAGCAGTGGCCGTAGCAGTGGCCTTGTCATTCGGACTGGGTGGCCGCGAAGCCGCCGGCAAACAGATGGAGCATATTTTGCGTAAGTTCAGAGGAGATAATTGAAAGGTTAAATGATATTTGAGTGCGTGACAAATCTACCTTCCGGTCGGCAGGGATGTCGTACACTCATAATATTTTGATGAAAATCGCTCAGCAATGGGATTTCCATTGCTGGGCGATTTTTTTAGGGCATCAGTGCTAACAACGTTTCTCCGGCGGCGTCCAGGCTTTTGCCAAAAGCAAATAAACCGTCCTGGTGGCCCGCCATGGCAAACAAGCCGGATTCACTTACATTAGTTTCCCGAATGAGGCGGACGATCTCCATCGCCATTTCGGGAGTGCCGTAGGGTATGTCCGGGCCCGTCGTTGGGATCTGATTCAATAGTTTTTTCCACAGAGGGGCGGAATGGACGTGGAATACAGCCTGTACCTCCGGCAGTTGCCGGTATATGACGGCGTGGCTCATACTTTCGGAAGAGGCGATGATGGGGCCCATACAATGCACCCGGTTGTTGGAGATGTCGAAGTCGGTTACCCGGGCATAATGGTATTCTGACAGGGAGGTTAGGTTGCCCGTTTTTGACCCGGTGATGTAAAAATGATCTCTGAATGCCCGTTGGCTGACATTGCCGAAGCCCACCCCATCGGGATAGGCCCCCAACAATCCTTTTTCGTACAGGATTTGCCGCCACCGATTTAATGACCTTATAGCATCGGCTGGCTGAGGTGGCCCGTGGTGCCAACTGCATTTGAATTTGATGTATCCTTCGTCGGGGTTAGGGTCCATTGTTTTGGAGGATTTGTTGCGAATAATGTTTGCGTCGCTATGCGCGGCGAATAATGTGTGTGTTGGTGTGTGTTTACCAATGGGAGCGTCGCTATGCGTCGCGAATAAAGTGTGTGTTGATGCGTGTTTACCAATGGGAGCGTCGCTATGCGCCGCGAATAAAGTGTGTGTTGATGCGTATTTACCAATGGGAGCGTCGCTATGCGCGGCGAATAAAGTGTGTGTTGGTGCGTGTTTACCAATGGGAGCATCGCTATGCGCGGCGAATAAAGTGTGTGTTGGTGCGTGTTTACCAATGTTTGCGTCGCTATGCGCGGCGAATAAAGTGTGTGTTGGTGCGTGTTTACCAATGTTTGCGTCGCTATGCGCGGCGAATAAAGTGTGTGTTGGTGCGTGTTTACCAATGGGAGCGTCGCTATGCGCGGCGAATAAAGTGTGTGTTGGTGCGTGTTTACCAATGGGAGCGTCGCTATGCGCGGCGAATAAAGTGTGTGTTGATGCGTGTTTACCAATGGGAGCGTCGCTATGCGCGGCGAATAAAGTGTGTGTTGGTGCGTGTTTACCAATGGGAGCGTTGCTATGCGCGGCGAATAATGTGTGTGTTGGTGCGTGTTTACCAATGGGAGCGTCGCTATGCGCGGCGAATAATCTGTGTGTTGGTGTGTGTTTACCAATGGGAGCGTCGCTATGCGTGGCGAATAAAGTGTGTGTTGGTGTGTGTTTACCAATGTTTGCGTCGCTATGCGCGGCGAATAATGTGTGTGTTGATGCGTGTTTACCAATGGGAGCGTCGCTATGCGCGGCGAATAAAGTGTGTGTTGGTGCGTGTTTACCAATGGGAGCGTCGCTATGCGCGGCGAATAAAGTGTGTGTTGGTGCGTGTTTACCAATGGGAGCGTCGCTATGCGCGGCGAATAAAGTGTGTGTTGGTGCGTGTTTACCAATGGGAGCGTCGCTATGCGCGGCGAATAAAGTGTGTGTTGGTGTGTGTTTACCAATGGGAGCGTCGCTATGCGCCGCGAATAAAGTGTGTGTTGATGCGTGTTTACCAATGGGAGCGTCGCTATGCGCCGCGAATAAAGTGTGTGTTGATGCGTGTTTACCAATGGGAGCGTCGCTATGCGCCGCGAATAAAGTATGTGTTGGTGCGTGTTTACCAATGGGAGCGTCGCTATGTGCGGCGAATAATGTGTGTATTGGTGTGTGTTTACCAAACAGAGTGTCGCTATGTGCTGCAATTAGATGGCTGCAACGGGATATACGCTAATGTAAGCGGCGCGTAGCGACGTTTCTCTTGGTAGCCCCGATTTCAATCGGGGCAATGTTGGCGCGTAGCGACAATACCATTAAACCAAGGTTCATCATAAAGTTCATATCAATGATTTTCTTTTGCCTGAAAGCACAAATGCCTCTTGCCTTGCAGAGTGTCATAGGTGCGTATATAGTGTCTGCAAGGATTGTTCGTTGGCCGCAAAAACGCCGTATTCTGTGATGAGGCCGGTGATCAGGTGTGCAGGGGTGACATCGAAGGCGTAATTGATTGTCGGGGCTTGTTTTTGAGGAGTCAACAATACTTTTACGATTTTATCATTGTACTGCCCGACTATGTATTTGACCTCCTGCTGGCCGCGTATTTCTATTGGGATTTCGCGCAAGCCATCCCGCAGACTCCCAATCTACGCTGCTGGAGGGGAGCCCTACATAAAACGGTACATTGTTGTCTTTTGCGGCTAATGCTTTTAGGTAGGTGCCGATCTTGTTGGCCACGTCGCCGGTGCGGGTGGTTCGGTCGGTACCAACCAGTACCAGGTCGACGAGATCGTGTTGCATGAGATGGCCACCGGTGTTGTCGGCTATGACTGTATGGGGTATGCCTTGTTCTGCCAATTCAAATGCTGTGAGGCGGGCGCCCTGATTGCGGGGCCTCGTTTCGTCGACCCAGACGTGTAATGGGTATCCCCGCTTCTTGCGCAGCATACATGGGAGCGGTGGCTGTGCCGTAGTCGATACAAGCCAGCCAGCCCGCATTGCAATGGGTGAGGATGTTGACGGTGTTTTGTTTTTTGTAAAAAATGTTCTGACAATGGCAGCCGTTTTCACCGATTTTCCGGCAACGGTCTATGCTTTCCTTTTTTAATAGCATTGCTTTTTCTAACAATGCTTTTGGATCGGTGGGGTCGTTGTTGGTGGATTGTAGGAGTTTGAGTTGTTGATCGACGGCCCAGGTCAAGTTGACAGCGGTAGGGCGGGTGGCCTTCAATATATCTGCGAAACGATTCATGTCGTCCCGAAAATGGTTGGGTCGGGCCTGAAGTGCGGCCAGGTACATACCGAACGCCGCCGTGACGCCGATAAGTGGGGCTCCTCTGACGTGCATTTCCCTGATGGCGGTGGCGGCCTCTTCAACGGTATTCAAGTCTTCTATGGACCAACCGGTGGGGGAGCTGTCGTTGGTCAATGATCTGTACCTTTTTGATCGTCTTCCGGGTGGACCCAAATGGTATGGTAGTGTTGCTGGTTGATTTTCATGGATGAAGGTTGGCTCTTTTTTAGTTTCTATGTAATTTGACGAAAGTCTGGCATAATCGCAAAATTAGTTTTTGGAAAAGACAATCTTTCTTCCTGGAATGGACTTTTTATGATAGAACCCAAAATTACAATTTACCACTATTATGAAAAAAATATTGCCGCTGTGTTTTTTATTTCAGACGTTTTGGGCTTTCGCTCAAATCGGCGTCAACATTAGTTTGCCCGAAAGGGGAGGAACCTATATCGATCTGGTACGGGAGAACTACCGCTGGAACAATGTCAATACCGGCAATCCATTATCTGCCAATGAGGTCGACAGCAAGGGATGGCCGGAGATCGATGCAACCTATGTCGTCGATTTTCGGCCCGTAGCCGAATGGTCGGGCTCGATAGACGACCCGGAAATATATCGGCTCGACGTCAGCGGAACCTGGAGCGGCTCTTTCACCGGTCAGGGTATGGTAAATGCCGTAGTTGGAGGTGCTGTCCAGGGTCTGATTTACGATATGGGCAGCAACACCACCACATTTGATTTTTGTAGTGCCTCCGGGCAGTAATGGCTTTTTTCTCCTCGATTTTTGTCGATACCCGGCGCTTGCCTGCGGATCCGGTCAACACTGGTTTTACAAATTTTAAAATTGTTGAGGCCGGGATATGCCGATGATGCTGCGTTGTTTCATACACCGTTTCTTAATTTGTTTGACTCCATCCGGTTTTCCGCCATTCGGTACATGGTGTTTTCCCGGACCAATGGTCGCGATCCCGATTATCCCGGACAGACAGAATGGGCCGACCGCAAGCTGCCCGATGACGCTTCGCAAAACCGGATCCCTTCCATCGGAAAGAATGGGGGTGCCTGTTGGGAGCACGTCATCGCACTCGCCAACCACACCCAGACGGATGCCTGGATCAATATTCCCATATCGGCGAGTGCCGACTACGTTGAGCAATTAGCGGAGATGCTGTTGAGTGATCTCGATCCGGATTTGAGTATATATGTCGAAAGCAGCAATGAAGTGTGGAATACCGCGCCGGGGTTTGAGCAAAGTCAATACAACCAGGCGCAGGCCACTGCTCTTGGCCTTGACGAACATCAAAACCACGCCCGCCGCACGGTAGAACTGGCGCAAATTTTTGAATCTGTATTTGGTGCCGGATCACTTAACAACCGCATCCGCGTAGTATTGTGCAGCCATCAACCTATGCTCAAGTGGTGGATGGAACCTATGCTGGATTATGTGGATGCAACTTTTGGTACACCCTCCGAAATCATTTATGCCATTGGGAGCCAGACTTATTTTTCGGGCGGCGGGGAAATAGGGGAGGACTCTACCGATATCCTTGCCGATTGTATGAACAACATTACTGCTCAAATCGATGATACCGGCGTCAATGAAGCGGGGCGAATGCAGTGGATCGCTAAAGCCAACGACTGGAATTTGACTGGTGGCTATGTTTCTTATGAAGGAGGACCTGCACACGGCGGTGGAAGCACCGATAATGTTGCTAACAAGATAATGGCGGAGCGGAGTTTTGGTATGTGCGAGGCCATGCGCTATAATCTCGACGAGGCATTTATTCAGTTAGGAGGAAATCTGGCTATGCAGTTTACCCTCACCGGCAGTTACAACCGGTATGGGTGTTGGGGTCTGACGGATGATGTGAATGACCCGCATCGAAATTTTAAATTTGGGTGTTTGCGTGATCTCTTAGCTACGGATAGCATCAATACGGTTGTTGAATTTCCGTCGGTCAAAGACAAAGAAATGGAATTGTCGGTTTTTCCGAATCCCTCATCGGGCCAAATTCGGTTTTATTACAATCTGCCGGTTGCGGCTACTGTCCGGTTGGTGATCTATGACCCATTAGGACACAAAGTGCATGGCCATCAGGAGAGCAAGCAAGCGAAAGGAGGTCAATGGTTACAATGGGCAGGTGGGAAAGGGGTTGATCAGGGGGTGTACTACTACTTGATTTTGGTGGAGGGAGAGGTGTGGTGGAAGGGCAAAGTTGTGGTTGGACAATAAGCAAGTGCCCCGCCACCTGAAAACTGTGGCGGGGCCGTGAAAGCTCGCTATTGCGAATTGAATTACCCAATCAACTCGTCATCCGCTTGATTAATAGGCAGCGCCTTTGGAAACTCAAATCCGATGCGGTTTGCTTCCTGTTTGGCGAAGTCGATGCGTGCAAATTGTTGTGCCCGTCGTCGGAAGAAATGGTCGAAGCGACTACAAAGCCCTTTCCAGAAAATGGCCAGGACCGGATCTTCTTTTTCCTCTTCCATATATTCGACCTGAATGCCCGATCCGCGTCGATACACTTCTACACTGATGATACAGACGAAAGCGAGGATGACGCTGAATCCGACAAAGAAGGAAAACAAACCACCCCAGAAGGTCGCGGTTTTAAATTTAGAATCCTGGACTTTGTTCAGTGCCGATTCGCCCTTAGCCACTGCTGCTTTGAGACTTGCTTTTTCACTTGCAATGGCCTTGCCTTTGCGGCCTTGCCAATTGTCCAGCTTTTTGCTGTAATCTGCCTGCAACGCAGCTATGGCGCTGGCCTGTTCCGATTGGAGGCGGGCCGCCTGTTTGCGGTATTTGTTGCTTTGACTTTTGGCCCATTTGTGGCCTGCTGCCAGTTTGCGGTCGTAGTCGTCGGCTTTTAAATTGGCGGTGTTGATCCGGGCATCGAATTGCGCTTTGGTGTTGGCGATCATCCCCTGATGGTTTTCTTTGATGACGCGAAGGTCGTTGTCAAAGCGGTTGGAGATGTCTTTTACGCTGCTGCGGTATTCCGATTTTAGTGCCGAATCGTCGAAAGTAGTACCAACCGGTACGTTGGACACAAAGGCATGGTTGATGCCATTGGTCGACAAGCGAAAGGAAAGCACGCCCATACCGGAGGTGATCAACAGCACTATGGCAAACAGCCCGATGTACCAGGCGTTTTTCAACCGGTTCCAGACCAGCGCTCGTGTAATGACCTGGAGGAATTTCCTGCCTCCCAGTTCCAACAATGCTACTACAAGGATCATCGCAAAGATGGATACCGTAATGGACAACACCTTGGAACTACCCGACATCTCGCTCTGGGTGATGTACCAGATGGTGATGGCTTCTGTCAGTCCGCTGATCACTTGTGCTACCTTTCCAATCACGTCGATACTGGGCGCGATTGGTCGGAACAGGTTGTAGAAGTCCGAGTTGGTCGCTGCGGTTTCTTTCGCTTTTAGTTTTACTTGTTTACTCATACAAATACAAAATTTAAATAAAAGGCTTTCGCCAAAAATACATGGCATGCCCCCGGACCCTCTGATCGCCAGAAGATCCCAATACAAAAAATCTCCGATCCGGATGGTCGAATCAGACGGTGAAACACGTAAAATCTAAGTTGGTAAACACTATCTGCTGAAGCGGGTCAGTACCGTGCATTGGGCACGGCAAGCCCTGAAAATGAAGAATATTCGGATAGGAAAATTACTACCAAAAACAATGACTTACCTTATTGGTACGTGGGAGGTGGTGGTTGGTCACATTTTTTGTTGTTTGCTTGCCCAAGCAGCATGGCAGGTGTGAATCATGCGGTGGAAGGCCCGACCCTTCAATGGCGTAACGCAGTGGAGTTTCCCGAATTGAGTACGGGACATGCATTCATGAATGTTTGTTTCATTCTGGGTCGTACGAAAGCAGTTTTTATTCTTTTTGATTATAGCGAACGAACACTAAGAAACGAAGATAAGAAAAAACTGCTGTCAATTAATTTCTTAAGTCCTGTCCTGCTAATTCTAATTGTTGATGAAAGGTCTTGATTCTTTTTAGGGCTTGGCTGTCTAATATTACAAGAACGGATAGAAATGCAATTATTGCAATACAAATTGCTCGTATTATGGGGTTGGATATAAAAGCAGATAATAATGCAGCAACTACGATGATTGCAGGAAAAACTTTTAAGGCGATATTTTCATATGTTTTTATCGTTTGTGCAGTTCTTTCAATTTCTGATTCTATCAAAGCGGAAGGGTGTGTTTTGTATGATGTCTCAAAACTTGTAAGTCTGGACTTATTACTGAGGTAAAAACTGACTCCAGCACTCAGCAATAGTCCTCCTGCGATCAATATAGGGATGACCAATGCCTTAGTCAATGGGGAATTACCCCATTGCCAAAAACCGAATGCTGCCAATAAATAGACACCCCCAAAAAGCATAAAAAATATTGATGATACAATTTCGGCTTTTGCCCAATCGCTTGCTGCTTTTAAAATTTCCATGTCTTTAGATTTTGATTTAAATGTTCCACTTTAAACCAATTGCCTCTTCTGATACTTCCCATAACCTCTCTGCAACTGCTTTATCCTTTGCGTGTGGTTCTAATTTGTGTGCTCCAACAGGACCAACCCAGTTACTTCTACCTGTAGGTCCATAAAAACTGCTTTGGTTTAGGTCTTTTTCAGTAGCACACATCAATTGAGGATAGGCACCTTTTTCAGCTGATTGTGTCAATGGGGACAATTTCATCAGACCAAAAATAATCCTCATCATTAAACTACCACTTGTAGCTATTAGTGATGTTCTCGATGAACCTGGGTGACAGGCATACGCTTTAACATCAGTTTTTCCAGCTTTTTTCAATCTATCTTGTAATTCATAAATAGACATTATCTGTGCGAGTTTGCTTTGACTATAAGCATTATTAGGAGTATAATCTTTATCCCAGTTCATATCGTCAAACTTGATGGTTTTGAGCCCCATATCGTATCCCATACTGCCTACCGTCACAATCCGCCCTTTAGACTTTTCAATCAGTGGAAAGAGCATACCTTGTAGTGTAAAATGACCGTAGTGGTTTACACCAAGTTGACTTTCAAAGTCATCAACAGTAAGTTTTCGAGTAGGCACTTGAGCGATAGCAGCGTTACAAATCAATGCATCTATACGTGATATTTTTTCAACTACCTCCGCTGCTGCTTTTCTTACAGAAGCTTGTTCTGCTAAATCCATACGAATATTCAATACGTCAATATTTTTGCCAAGCTCTTGCTTTAAAGTGTTAATGGTATCTTCCGATTTTTTTGGATTGCGATTCAGCATCACCACTTTTGCACCTTTTGATAGTAGTATGCGGGCAGCTTCAAATCCAGTTCCGCTCGTAGTTCCAGTTATGACATATGTTTTACCGCTTAAATCCCCTATTCTTTCAGGGGTCCAACCTTGTTTGCCAAACTTATTATTTTTCATCTTTTAATTGTTTTTAGTTATTGAAAAGAACATCACAAAGGTAGGATTGGAACCTTTTAAATCGAGTGCGTGCCATATTAGGCATCGCGGTTGCAAACCTGCCGGCCGGCAGGCGGCCGCGACGAACGACGTTTGCACAGAGAATTTCTCCCTGCCTGTGTCGGCAGGCAAGGTGTGTCTTTGTGGTAAAGGCCGCAGCGATTCTCCCGATCTCTATCGGGAGGGGACAGGCCTGTCTACCGCCAGGTAGATTTGTCACACACTCTTACTGCGAAAAAGGAGTTGTGTGCTTTTCATTTTTATAAACAAACCATAATAATATCCCTGCTACCAAACCTTGTAGGATCAAAATGATTCCGTCATCAATTAGAAATGACAATTTATCTGGAAGGTCGAAAAATTCCATTCCTAAAACCAACCAAATTGAGCCTATTAGTGCAGAGCAAATAATTCCGAATTTAATGGCATTGATGAGCAATGTTTTATCTGTTCTATGATATAAATACAACCAACTTGTTATATACGCCCTTATGGACTCTCCAAATATTGCAAAAAGTAACTGTCGTCCTGTATATCCGTTATCAATTTGAACGCCTCCTCTCCAAATAATACTTTTAACTTCTATATAGAGTACAACAACCAATAGAAATCCTACTGTTATTAAGATTGTTGATGTCATAAGTTTTTTCATATTTTACTTTTTGGTTGTCCTGTCAAATACATAATAGAAAAACCAATTTTGTTTCTCAATTTCCCACATTCCCAATGATATGATCTATTTGTGTCAATTGATGTTGCGATTTTCATTAATTCCTTTGGGTTATACAATCTCAAAATAGATACAATTCCATCCCATATTGTATAAATTGGAATTATAGGTATGCAATAGGTGAAAATGACTCTGCTCAATTTAAAAGGACGAATGAAAGGAGTGCAAAAAAAGAATAGTATCGGGTGAAAAAATAATATACTAAAAATGGTTCCAACATGTTTGTCTCCACTATCAAAAATACAAACGGGCATTTCACTGTTAATCACATTTTTAAATATTGCTCTAACATCATTTGGTTTGAAGTGATGTATTGCTGAAAACATTGTTCTAATACCTTTTGTTTTTGCATCCATTTGCAAGACATCCAATGATTGGCTGTCATAGTCAATTTTGTTGTTTGAGGCTTGCTTTAGTTTTTTATATGCAGGAATGTTTGGATACTTATCAGACAATACAATTTTTATATCTAACTGGGGGTTCAATTTTTGACTGATAGATTCAATCGGACCTCCATTTCCCGAACATAAATCCAATATTTGCCTGTGTTTAGTTGTCTTAATTATATTTTCCAAAGTCTCAATGGTAGGCTCATAGAATTTTGTTAGGTTCAAAATAAATCCAAGGAAATCAGTTCCTCCATCCCTAATAAAGTCTGGAAACCAACTGAAATCTTCAAATTCAAAAAGATGGATTCTTTTCATTTTTTCTGCTTGCTGTCAACACTAAGGAATATATATATGTGACTCACGAAGCAGGAAAAGCAAACCACCTTCCCTAAAATTCAGTTGTCGCTTTTATGTCGAACCTACGCCAGGTACGTTTGAGCAGGAAAGGTAACGATTTCTTGTCATACCTTCAAAACATTTGGTGGAAACAAACCGGTTTTGTATTAATTTTGTTATGAATAGGCATCTCTATGCCAGGGGAACCTTTCGCTACGTTTGAGGCACCAATTGAAGAAATTACCAGCCGGCCGTCAGGTGGGCGCACAGCCCCAAAATAAGGTTTACGAGTCACCAGCGCATATTTTGATTGAATCAAGAAGTCGGAGTACCGACGGATTATTAAGCATGATAGAAAACACAGCCGAAATTAAGGCTCGCTCGAAAAATAAATTCCCGCTATCAAAAAAGGGAAGTTATTTTTTGAGCTTTACTAAGAGAAAAAAACTCTTTTTTGATATCTTGCCGAAGATGAAGCTTAATGTACATATCCTCCTTTTCTGCTTTATGCTTATTGGGGAACCCACCCTCTGGGCTCAATCCCCTTCTTCCCTTCGAAAACTCACTCCCTCTTATTCTGAAGACTTCTACCACTACAAATCTAACCTGGCACTGTGTGTACAGGACGTATTTTTTGATGACAACGGGAAAATGTGGTTGAACCTCTGCAACTACGTCAATACACTCAATTTGCACCTGCTGCAATTTGATGGGTATGCTTTCCAAATGGTACAGGGGGATTTGAAAAAACTGGGTGCAGATAGTCGCATTCAGGGGATGTTGGATGGACATACGCTGATAGGATTTACAATTGATAAGCGTGAAAACCACATCTTTCGCTATGACCTCCAAACCAATAAAGTGCGATTTGATTATCCTCCGAAAAAAGGGAAAGTGAAATTCTTGACCGTTAAGGAAAACGGGCAAGTGTTTTTTTTGCTGATCGCTGAATCAGAATGGACTATGTATGAAATGGCAGATACCCAATTCATCGAACATGAACGCATAAAAGTGGCATATCGGCAAACGACGGAAAAAGGTGAAACCCGACCAACCCATCCCCGATTTTTCGACGGCGACTATTTATGGATATCACCTCCTGATTTAAGTTTTTTTGAGCGTATAGATTTGAACACGGGGCATCGGGAAAAATATGACTTGCCTGTTCTCCCGTATAAAAAGTTACCTTCAAATCGGCATCCGGTACTGAACGATTTAAATATAACGGAGGTCAACGGCATTACCTACCTTTCACTTATGCTGCGAGGCAGGTATTACTTTATGCAGGCAACAACTGGGGAAAAGCGATTTACTCATGTGGAAGAAGATAAGTCAATAAATCAAACGAGAAAGTATTGGGATGAGCAAGGCAACAGCCTTACTGTTTATACTTATTCAAAAAAAAAGCATCAAGCTATATTGGAAGACAAAGATGGGAACCGCTTTGATTATTCTGCTTTTTTTGAGCCTTTGAAAGGGGGTCATTTTCATAGAGTTGTTAGTTCGGATTTTAAACAACAGTTGATTATTTGTAACGTCAATGGCATTTTGTTGCACAAGGTAAAATCCTTTGATGCGATTCAAAATTTCCTCCCGGAAGCTAATGCCAGAGCCATAGCAGAAGTGGGCGAACAACAATATTTAGTGACTACCGAAAGCCCTTATCGTTTCATTATCAACAAGAAAACGAATCAAACCTATCCTATCGAAACCCCCGATTGCCATTACCAGGAAAGAACTTTGATACGGGACGACGAGGGAAATATATGGGCGGCGGGAACTAAGGACGGTTTGATAAAATTCAACCCCTTTACAAATACTTGTCAAAAAATTCCAACCGACGGAAAAAGGATTCAATTTTATTTTACTTTCATCAGCCCCTCTCAAATCGCCATGCTGGCAAGGGATAAACACTTATATATCCATGATTTGCAGAGCGGAAAAACCACCCCTTTCCTTGTTGATGGCGAACCTCTTGTTTTATCAGTAAACGTTCAGGATATGTTGTACAGGCAGGATGGTTTGCTTTGGGTAGCAACTGTTAAGGGTCTGTACAAAATTGATTTGAAAGCAGGAATCGTTGAAGTGCTTGGACATGAAGCGCCTTTCGATAGTGCCCGATTTTTGTGCATTGAAGAAGATGCGGAAGGGAGATTTTGGCTTGGCACTTCTCTGAATGGTTTGCAGATTTACGACCCGAAAACACAAGAACTGAAAACCCTGAACGGTGATAAAGGATTGGCAAACAATACCGTCGTCAGCATCACGCCCGATGAAGATGGGGACAAGTGGCTGGGTACCTACAATGGCGTTTCCTTGGTCTCGTCGGAAGGGGATTTGATAACCAATTTGTACGTAGAGGACGGGGTGGTTTTTCGGGAAAGCAACCGTTATTCTAATTTGAAAACAGCGGATGGAAAAATTCTCATCGGGACGCTCAATGGCATCAGTTTAATAGACCCCAAAGCAATAAAAGAAAAGTTGGATTCCAAAAAGGAATTAAAAATCTACCTGACTGCTTTGGAACATTTTGATTCAAAGACCAATGAATTGAAAAAACAAATCTATGGTTTAAAAAATACGGAATTCATCCACTTGCCCGCAGCGCATCGAAATCTGAAGCTCCATTTTGCTGTTTCCAATTATTTTAAACCCGAAGAAAACAAATATGCCTACCGATTGAATGGGGAAGACTGGACAGAATTGGGCAACCAACCTTATTTGCATTTGAACAACTTGCCGGCGGGGAAGCACCGCCTGAGCATAAGAGGCGGAGACAAGCTCGGCAATTGGACGGAAGAATCGCTTGTCATTGACATCGATGCCGCAGAGTTTTTTTATAAACAAACCTGGTTCTTCTTGCTTTGCTTATTCATGATTGGGAGTTTAGTCGCACTTTGGATTAACAGCTTGAGGACTGAGGTGAAACGGGCAACCAAAAAGATTCGGGAAGATAAGGAAACCATTGAACGGCAGGCTGAAAAATTAAAAGAACTCGATCAGGCTAAGTCCAAATTTTTCACCAATATCTCTCACGAGTTCCGTACACCGCTGACCATCATTTCGGGTATGATTGACCAGGTAATGGCTAAACCTGATGTTTGGGTGGAAAAAGGTGGGAAAATGATCAAACAAAATACCCTCAGCTTGCTCAACCTCATCAACCAGATTTTGGATTTACGTAAACTGGAATCCCAAAAAATGACCCTTAATTTAGTCCAGGGGGACATTGTAAAATATCTCCGCTACCTTACCGAATCTTATCAGTCCTATGCAGCAAACAAAGGGATGAAGCTGCATTTTTTGGCTGCCCAGCCTTCCATCACCATGGATTACGACCCTGACAAAATGCTGCGGATTGTCTCTAATTTGCTCTCGAATGCCATCAAATATAACAAAGAATATGGGAACGTTTATTTTCAAGTAGAACAAATTGAAAAGGACGGAAAGGACCATTTACAAATGCGAGTGCAAGACACCGGCAAAGGCATTCCAAAAGAAAAATTACAGGAAATTTTCAGTCGCTTTTATCAAATCAATGAACCGGGAAAAACAAAAGTAACAGGTTCCGGCATCGGTCTGGCATTGACGCATGAGTTGGTCAATTTAATGAACGGAACGATTGAAGCAAACAGCGAAGTCAATGTAGGTACTACTTTGCGGATAAAAATCCCCATCACCCGCATCGCCGAAGTAAAAGAGTCTTTTGTGGAAACGCCTGCCGTAAAACAGGAAATTTCAACTCAACACGATACCATTCCTTCAATGGAAACCCAGCCACATGTATTGACCAAAAACGGAGAAAAAGCCGCTAACCTCCCTAATCTGCTCATCGTCGAAGACAATCCCGAAATTGTCCAAATCCTGATTGCTTGCCTCGAAGACGAATATCATTTGCAGGTTGCCAACAATGGTCAACAAGGCATTGACATGGCCATCGAACAAGTGCCCGACCTCATCGTGAGCGATGTGATGATGCCCGAAAAAGATGGTTTTGAATTGACGGATGCTTTAAAAAAGGATGAACGCACCAGCCACATCCCCATCATCTTGCTGACGGCCAAATCAGATTTGGATTCCAAAATCAGCGGTTTGGAAAAAGGGGCGGATGCCTATTTGGCGAAACCATTTGAGCAAAAAGAATTATTGGTTCGTTTGCGAAAGCTGTTGGAATTAAGAAAGCTATTACAAGTCAGATATTCGGGTTCAAACCCTTCTACCGTCAACCAATCACCATCCTCTAATTTAAAATTGGAAGACCGGTTCATGCAGAAGGTCCGAAATGTCGTCCATGAAAACATGGAAGACGAAAATTTCGGCACCGTCGGCTTATGTACCAAACTGCGAATGAGCCGCACCCAGGTTCACAACAAAATAAAAGCCCTCACCGGAAAATCTACCTCCATTTACATTCGCTCCATGCGTTTGCAAAAAGCAAAAGATTTATTGGAAACCACCGATTTGAATGTTTCGGAAGTCGGCTATGAAGTCGGTTTCCGCAATCCCGCCTATTTTTCAAGGGTCTTTTCCGAAGAATTTGGAATTTCTCCCGACCGAACACGCAAGTAGTTGATTTTCAACGTTTTGCTTTTCTTTTATTTTTTCAAATGAACAATAAGTAAAGTATTTTTTACCAAAAAGAACGATAGGTAAAATCGAAAAAACAATAAGTAAAGCGCCTGCTTTGCGATAGCCTCACCTTTGTACTGCAAGCACATTCACTTGCATGTAAATAAATCAGCTGATTCACTTTATTAAACACTTTAAAATCACAAATCATGAAAGCTCTTCTCTGCATACTCGCATTTGTCGCCATCACAACATCAAGCTTTAGTCAGGTTGCTTTCGCCGAAAACAATCCATCTAAAGAAGTAAACCTCGTTTCCAAAAAGTTGTCTCCAAAGAAAATAGGAAAATTGAGGAAGAAACAAACCAAATCTGCCGCCAATCAACTTCATACCTATTTGACTAAACAGTTGAGCTATTCGGAACTCATGGCCGAATATTGCACAGAAGGAACCGCTTTGGTGCAAGTACACTTGTCAGCCAATGGAACTATCCTGTCGGCAGAAATGATGGAAAGCCCACATCCCGAAGTGTCGGTATTGGTCTTAAATACTATGGAACAGATGGAGCGCCTACAATTAAAGAACAGTACTTACTTCGGTGTCAAAAAACTTCGCATTCCCATCCATTTTTCTTTGCGATAAGAAATGGTCAATAGGCCATTACGGGGGCACTGAAAGTGCCCCCGTAATTTAAACACCCCATCCTTGACAATTCACATTGAGTTCAAGAATCCTCTAATTAATTCAATCATGGAAGCAACTACCATCGCATTGTCCCTGCACCCACATTTTAGCCATCAATCTACTTTAGCCAAACCTGCTCACAAGCCCTTGGAATTGACGCACGACCCAAAACATCCCGCCGCCGCCCCTCCCCGGGTGGCACATGTCGAAGCCCATGAGAAGTGGCAATTTGAAAAGGTAAGAATACTCAAATGGGGCTGGCGGCAATTAACCTACTTTCCATTGGCTGCTTATGAATACCTGACCAATAAACCAGTTCGGAAAATCGGAGATGTCGAATTTGCCAACATCTTTGCTGATACCTTGTGCAGTAAATTTTTAACCACTGAATTGACAGAAGAGGATAGCCGTTTTTTTGAAAAACAAATTAATAAAGAATTGTCTGATACGGTTTTTTATAAAGCCGATTACAGCGTCATGAACAATGCCACACCCGACGAAGGCATTTACGCCGCTCCAAGTGTCAGCCTGTTCAAACAGAAAAACGAATCAGAACTCATCCCCCTTGCCATCAAAATGAACGGGCTTTGCCTGACACCGGAAGACGGCCATGCCTGGGAACTGGCCAAACTGTTTGTTATGCAGGCCTGCAACTATATGGTAGTGCTGGCGGAACATCCCCTGGTGCATTTCCCGATGGACCCCATCAACGTCTGTACCCTGAAATTGCCCAAATCGCATATCATGCGCCAATTGTTGGAGCCCCACCTGGAATACCAGCTTCGGGTAAACGATAGTGCCCGTTATTCCCCCGATTCTGTCAAACGCCCCAACCAGGATGGTATTTATACCCCTTTTTACGGCGACACTACCAACCTGACCAATGCAACTTATTCAGGGCAAAAAAACCAACAGTCCTTTGAGCCTTATGAATTCAAAATGCAGCCCAAGCAAGCTCCCCTTGCTTACGGAAAATACCTGAAGGCCTACTTCGATACGATTTATGTTTTCGTGAAAAAAGTAGTGGAACACCTGGACAAAAACGACCCCTTGATTCAGGAGTGGGCGGATGAAATCGCAGCGTGGACGCCCGGTTTTCCCACCGGAGAGGAAATTGTCAAAGGCGACAATCTGGAAAAATGCCTCACGGTTTTCATTTACGACGTGGCCGTAGAACACTCTGCCGACCACGAGGTGTATGCTCAAATCCCTTTGGATATCATGCCTTGTCGCATCCGGGTGGCACCGCCGGGTTCCAAATCCATTCCGCCTGTTGATTATTCAAAAATCAGGAACAAACGGGATGCCTTGCAGCACCGCCTGGCCTGGGCCATGTTTTTCAAACCCAGCAATATCACCTTGCTGAAGGATACAATATACCCTTTCCTATCTCCGGAACTGAAACGATTGAACACAGAATTCTTACAGGAACTGAAAAAAACGGATGAGCGGATGCGCCATGTAGCGCCCAATTTTCCGAGGCTCGACAAATTAGCGAGGAGTATCCAGTACTGAACAGTAAGGGCTTCTGCTCCTGCCCGCACGAATGTTTCACAATTTTAAAGGACACTTTTTTAAATAAATAAATCATGAAAAACTTCATACCCACCCTTTGTTTCGAAAATACCGACAAGGATTTTTCATTAATAAAATATTGGTTTGTCCTTCTTATCATCCTGACCTGCACCGCAGCCCATGCCCAAAAAACCTGGGACGGCTCTCACAGTGACAACTGGTTCCATGTACACAACTGGTCTCCAACAGGAGTGCCGGACTCGGACGATGATGTCACCATCCCTGCCGGTACGCCAAATGACCCTGTTATAGATGATGGCTATGCCTATGCCCGATCCGTAACCGTACAAAGTGGTGCAAGCCTGACCTTAGACTATACCGTTGGCGACCCCGGCATACTGACCATTGCCCCTATCGGCACCAATGGTTTGACAAATTCAGGAACCATAACCAATCACGGGAAAATAGACATTTCCCGCAATGGCATTAATGCAAACAGTCATGGAATTGATAATGATGGCGGCACAATCATCAACGACCCATATGGGAATCTGCCCAATACCGGGATTATCAATATTGATGATATGGATGACAATGGTATCCTAAATAGGGCAGGAACCAGCTTTACCAATTCTGGTACAATAAATATTGGTCAGGGTAGCGGAGATATTGGATTATATGGAATCCGAGTTGGTGGTTCAGGAGCTCAATTTGTCAATGATAATGGCATTATAAAAATCGACAATACAGTTGACCGGGGATTCTTAGTAGCATTCAATGGAGTTATGACCAATCAAAACAATGGTGAACTCAGGATAGGTCAGGGCGATGGCAATATTGGAGATGTCGGATTACAGGTACAGGATTCAGGAACTCAATTTGTCAATAATAATGGCATTGTAAAAATCGATAATACCACAAATGTTGCGTTGGCGGTGCTATCAGATTCTAAAATTACAAATATCAACGGCGGCCAAATACAAATAGGTCAGGGCGATGGCAATATTGGAGATGTCGGATTACAGGTACAAAATTCAGGAGCTCAATTTGTCAATAATAATGGCATTATAAAAATCGATAATACGGCTTCCGACGGATTGACATTAGTAAGCAATGGAGCGGTGACCAATCAAAACAATGGCCAAATCAGGATTGGCCAAGCCGGAGGAAGCATTGGACTCCATGGGATTTTTACTTGCTCCGCTTGCACTTTGACCAATGATACCGGAGCAGAAATCCACATAGGTGAGCAAGGCACCATTAGTTGGAGTGCCATACGAAACAATGGAACCTTCAACAACCTTGGATGTGACAATGTCATCCGGGTGTATTCCGATAACCGGATTGTAAACACCGGGACGTTCGACAATTCCGGGCTAATCATGGACCACAGCTCGGGCAGCAGCAATATCAGCACCAACACGGGTGCGGTTATCAATGGGAACGGGGGCACTTTTACCTGCGGCGGAAATACCCCCCTGGAGGTGGAAATAGGAGTTGCCGACAAACTCTGGACCGGCTGCGACGGGCTCAATTGGGCAACCACCGACAACTGGTACCCGGCAGGCGTTCCTGCTGCTACGGAGTCAGTAAATATTTCTGATACCGATAAGCAACCCAATGTTCCTGTGGGAACTGCTGCAACGGCACAATCCGTCACCATCGGCGACGGAGCCTTGCTTGTGATCAACGGAAGCCTCGCCATTAGCAATTCCACCGATGCAGGGCTGACAAATGCCGGTACGGTAAACAATAATGCAATCATCCAAATTGACAATACTGCCGGGGATGCCGTTCTAAACGAGACGACGGGAGTGTTTAACAATAATAGCGGAGGCGAGCTAGAGATTGGTCGTAATGGTGGAAATATAGTCGGAAAGGGCATCAACAACGAGGGCGGTATTTTTAATAATAACGATGCTCTTATTTTGATTGACAATGTCCATCATGGTATTCAATACAGCGACGGAGGGGTGTTTGAGAACAAGGCCGGTGGAGAAATTGTCATCGGAGAGGTAGGTGCCCTTACATCTGCCAGTATTTATGACCCAAATACCGCTGATTTCTATAATCGGGCTTGTGCCCATATCGAAATACACGATGGTTTTATAAATAGTGGAGATTTGGTAAACGAGGGCGTGCTTATTCAACATGCAAATACGAGCAATGTCATTGGAAGCAATACGGGCATTGTACATTTCACGGGTACAGGCTCTTTTGATACCGGTACCGGCAATGCAGCCTATACCAATCCCAATGCCAAGATATGGACCGGGTGTACGGACAATGACTTTGACACGGACAACAACTGGCACGACAGGGCACCAATTGGTGCCACCGACGACATTGTGATACCGGATATGGGTAACGACCCTGTCATCAGCAGCAGTTTACTCTACATCATCAACTCCATCCATATCGAATCCGGCGGCAGCCTGACCTGCAACAATGATCCTTCTCTTTTAATAAAAGAAAATTGGACGAATGACGGAAGTTTCACCGCCGGCACTTCAAAGGTAGTAATGTTCGAACTTTTAGCAGAAGGTCGCATCAAAGGTACCAGCACTACCCTGTTTTATGATCTCCTCATTCAAAAATTTGGGGAGACAGTTATTGCGGAGCAGGACTTTACCGTAGAAAACGAACTCGAAGTAATTACAGGCACCATCGAAATACCTGTCGGGGCAACTGCCACAAGCGAGTTGCTGACCATATCAGGGGGTACTCTGGACAATGAAGGAACAGTATGGGCCAATGTTGATTTGGAAATCGAAACCGGCGGAACGGCACAGGGAAATGGCCATTACAATATTAAAGGCAACTGGCACAATTCAGGGACTTTTAATGCAGGCACTTCTACGGTCGTCTTTAGAGGAACTACCCCCAGCGTAATCGAAGGCAGCTCGCCAACCCCATTTTATTTATTGAGAGTGAACAAACAGCCTGGAGGCGGAGTATCGCTTTTGACCGGGGCGACCGTCGACTACCGCCTGGTCATGGCTAATGAACACCTCGACCTCAATGGGCAAACGATTGAACTGCTCGGCAACGGTATCATATTCGATGAAGATGAGGGCAGCTATGTCTATGACAGCCAGGGGACAGGCTCTATTTTCACGACGAAAGATATGAACCAGCCTTCTGGTGAAAACCTTGGCAACCTCGGTGTGGAAGTTACCTCCTCCGCTAACCTGGGCTCGGTAACCATCAGCAGGGGACACGATGTTCAGGATGTCAATGGAGAGTCGGGCATTGTGCGGTACTATGATATTTCACCTGCCAATAATTCAGGTTTGGATGCGACCGTCCGCTTCCACTATCTGGACGCAGAATTGAACGGCATTGCAGAAAGTGACCTCACACCGTTTCGATTCAATGGAACAGACTGGGATGACTACCCCGTCAATGCCAATGACCCGACCGCCAATTGGGTAGAGACCACGAATGTGGATGCTTTTTCCATCTGGACGCTGGCATCAAGTGCTGCTGTCTTGCCGGTCGAGTTGGTTCGGTTTTCCGCAACCCAGAAAAATGAGGACGTCCTCTTGGATTGGGAAACCGCTTCTGAAACCAATAATGAAGGATTTGAAATCGAGCATAGCTCAAATGGTAGAGATTGGAACTATTTGGGTTTTGTGGCAGGAGCAGGTAGCACGGTTGCCCTTCAACACTATGATTACGTACATGAATCGCCAAGTGCAGGAATGAATTACTACCGCCTCAAACAATTGGACTTTGATGGTAAATTTGAATATTCCAATATCGTTTCTGTCAATTTTGAATCTGCGAACGAACAAATCCTGCAAGTATATCCCAATCCTTTTCAAGGTGAATTGAACATTGTGAACGGTGAAGGACAGGTAACTATTTTCAATGTGGCGGGGCAGTTCGTCGGGCAATTCAGGATTTCTGAAAAGGCAACGAATCTCCAAACTGTCGATATGCCAGACGGAGTTTACACCCTGCTTATTCAAAAAGAAAACAGACAAATAGAAACCGTTCAGGTCGTAAAGCAAAGTCCTTTTTAACTATTGAGCTTATTAGC
>CBDCTQ010000015.1:0-107290 GCA_965222105.1 Saprospiraceae bacterium
AATTGGAGGACGTTTTGATCGAGCCGGTTGTGGATGGAAAAAGGCTCGTGACCGGCCACGATGTAACGGCTTCCGCTTTGGCCGATGTTGATTACGGGGAAAGGAGCGGAGAAGGGATCGCGGCTGTCGATGTAAGCTGAATATCCTAATTGAAATTTGTTTGAAATTTTGTTGCCAAACAGTGCCTTCCATTCGACGATCCCGGAGTGGAGGACGTTGTTGATGGCGTAGCCTGAATTTTCAAATTGGAGGGTGGTCAGGTCGGGCCCCCGTCGGCCGATAGCGGAGGGGTGAGCGGGATTGTCCCGGGTGGCGTTGAGGAAGTTATATTTGGCGGTGATGGTGTGGTTTTGGTTGAGGTTGAAGTCGAGCTTGATGATCCCCTTTTCGTTGTCGGTATTATGAATAAAATCTTCGTAGGGTCCGGTTTCGTATCCAAATCGGTCGCGTAGGCCGTTGGAGACAGCTTCGAGGTCGGAGGCTTGTACCCTGGAAACATTTTCGGCATCCAAGCCGGAACGGGCAGCCAGAAAGTTGGATCCGAGGTCTTCCCTTCTTTCCATTTCAAAACTTGCGTGAAAAAACAGTTTATTTTTGATCAGCGGCCCACCAAAGGAAAGACCGGTTTGGAATTGGCGGAGGTCGGGAACGATGATGTCCTGATCGCCTACTTTGCTGCCGGTCATGTCCTGGTTTCTGTAAAAGCCATAAACGGTGCCGGTAAATTCATTGGTACCGCTTTTGGTGACGGTGTTGATGGCCGCCCCGGTGAATCCCGCTTGTGTAACGTCGAAGGGGGAGATGGACACCTGGATCTGCTCAATGGCGTCGAGCGGGATGGGTTGGGCATTTGTTTGGCCGCCGGGTGTTGCGGCATCGAGCCCGAAGGGATTGTTGAAGATGGAGCCGTCGAGCGAAAAGTTGTTGTACTGATCGTTGCGGCCTGCGATGGAGTTGCCGGCAGCCATAGGAGTCAGCCGGTAAAAATCGGCTGCCGAGCGGGAGATGGTAGGCAGCGCCTTGAGCTTGGAGCTGTTGATGGTGACGGCAGCTCCGGTGCGTTCGCGGTTGATGACGTCGCCTACTGCGGCCGATACGACCACCTCATCCAGGGCGGTAGCGCTTTCCGTCAGAATCATGTTGAGCTGTTTCTTTTGGGCGATGGTCAGGTAGATTCCGCCTTCGGTATTGGTTTCGTAACCGACATAAGTCACCTCTAAGGAGTAGGGACCCCCGATGCGGAGGTTGGGGAGGTTGTAACGGCCGTCGGCGCGGGTTGATGTGCCATAGGCCGTGCCGGAAGGTACATGTCGGGCGATGACGGTGGCACCAACGAGTACTTCGCGCTTGCATCCGTTACGGTGCCCCGGATGTTGGCGGTGGTCACTTGTGCTTGTAGTTGGGGAAGCATTCCCAGAAGGAGGAGGAAGGCTAGCGTGAATACGGGTAGTTTTTTGAACATAGTAAAGTTTTTTTCACGGTGAAAAAATAGACTCAAAGGTTGGATATGTTCAATAGACATAATGAATGGATTTTTTGTATAGCAACTGAAGAGCAATTTTTTGTCTAACCAAGGAACACCCGGAGCCTCGTAGCCTTAGCTACGAAGGCGAGGATGTGACGTAGGGTAGGCAAAAAAGGGCATTCAGGCTGCATACAAAATTTCTGTTCATAATGTCTAATGGGAAAGCCAGGCGAAAGATATGATAATTTGTGTGGAAACGGAATTATTATAGAGGTAGAACGTATGAGGGGTGGGGTTTGTGGGGGAATACGTTTTAGTAAAGCTCAAAAAATAAATTGTCTTTTTGGTGTCTTTGAAAAAATCACAAACCGCTCATTATCAATCGCTTATTTGTAATTTTTATCAAAGACAACGACAAGTTATTTTTCGAGCGAGCCTTAATTCCGGAAAATGCTGAGGATCGTCTACTCTATTTCATAAAGTTTGTATAGGCCTGTTTTTCCCTTTAGTGTCGTTTCAAACAGGTTGAAATCGGGGAATGCCTTTTCGACCATATGATAGGCATCTTCAGAGAGTAGTAGTTTGGTACCAAATTCTTTGTTAGCCGATTCAATTCTGCTGGCGTAGTTTACATTATCACCAATTATTGCCAATTTTTTCATGGCTCCCGTATCAAAGGGACCTACAATTACATTTCCGTAATGAACGCCTGCTCTGATCCCGAATTCGGTATTAAAATTCTCTTTAAGATATTCGTTAAACGTTTCCAATTTTTTGTTCATACCCTTAATGGCCCTGATAGCATCCAAAACGGAGTTCTCCCGTTCTTCATCGGTTCCGAAAACAGCCAGGATGCCGTCGCCTGCCACATCACTGATAATGCCACCGTGGCCTTGAATAATTGTATTCATTATTCGGTAATACCGATTCAGGACGTGAACAATATCATAAGGCGGAAATTTTTCCGCAAAGGAAGTATAGTTGACGATGTCGGTAAATACAATGGTTAAATTTTGCTGTCTTCCCAAAGCGATTCCGGATTTTTCAGAAAACTGCTCTGAGATCAAGTCCATGTCCAATTTGTCGGATACCATTCTTCGGATCGAAATATTTCCATTTATCCTGGTTTGACAGGCTAAACGGATCTCCGCTGGAAAGTTTAACTTAGTTGCGATTCGTTGTTCTGCTTCGTTTCTTGGTTTGCAATTTTCTATTCCAGCCATAAGACTCACCCTGCAAGTAGAACATTTTCCCTGGCCTCCACAGGCATGAGTGTGATTTATGTTGGCCTCCAAAGTGGCTTCTAAGATGGTGTTATTGCCCAAGCAGTCTACCTGTCTTTGTTCTTTGAATAAGAAGATTTTATTTGATGAAAGGTCTGTCATTGTTTTCTGTTATAGTGCTACAAGCCAAGATTTGGACTTCGTGGAAAAAAACCAAACAGCAGCGCAGGGGTCATCAAAACAACAATGATCGCGATGTGTTTTCCGGTTGTCATACTTGGGTATCCGGCTTATTTTTTGTCTTTAATTAAGTAGTTAAGGTGAGCGTATTGAAAGGTATTTACGACTTTTTCTAACAATTCCTTTTCGTATTCTACTTTATCAAGCATGTGTATCAATACTTCTATAATCATGAGCTATCCTATTTCTTAATCCAGAAATTAGATTCCAGGGAATTTTAGAATGTTCAGCTTTCAGGTCATCATTAATTTTCTTTGATTCTTCACCGATTACTAATAATAATACCTGGCAAGCATTAAAATTCATTTGGTCATTTTGCGTGTAGAATTCATCTGCGTTCTTAAAGTCCTTTGTATATATAAATATTTTTTCGATCGATTCAAGGATCGTTAAGATATAGGTGAAGTTTTTTTTCTCATACATAAATCACTGTTTTCTCAATTTCGTTTCCAATTATGGGATTCATATATTTTCTATTGATAAGGTCTATTTCGTCTATCTGAAAAAGGTTTTTAAAAAATACTTCTAATTCATAAATATCTTTAAGCCCCATTGTTTTACCTTCGGCTAGTTCGTAGACAATATCTACATCACTATCCGCTGTGTTGGTATTTGTAGAGTAACTCCCAAATAACCCTACTCTAAGTATATTGAAGTTATTCTCTAATATTTTTTTGTTTCTTCTTAATGTATTGATAATCTGGTCTTTATCCATGATTTTAAATTGTTTACTTTATACAGAGAGCAATATAATATTTTTTTAGAATAGTTGCACTCGCAAGAGATTAGTGTTAGCTAATCTTTGAGATTTCCTACGGTTGTTGCACCACCTCAAGGCCATTCTCAATCTTCAGGCAGGGCTTAAGCGTCTGGTACACCACACAGCTTTTTTTCGCTGCCCTAAATAAGGTGGTTAAAATTTTGTCGGTTACATTAGCGGAACCGAGCTCGACGTTCATCGTCATATTTTGAAATCCAACTGGTACGGATTTGTCGAACATCAGCGTGCCTCTTACATCGACCTGGGCTTTGACTTCAACTTTCGTATGTGTTAGCACAATTTCGAGTCTGTCCGCGATCATCCTAATGGTGCTTTCCATACAAGTGGCCAGTGAAGCGCACAAAATGTCTCCAGGGTTGGGATAGTCGTGATCGCCTCCTACTCTTTTATGCAGACCGGTTTTTAATGGCGTTTTTAATTCAGCGTTCAATAAGACTTCTGACCTAAACGGATCGCTGAGGTTTGATCCATTTACCACCGCATAGTCCGTTATCATGGCGAGGCTGGGGTCCCGGTCGTACTCGCTTTTCAGTTTTTCATGTCTTTCCACAACCTCCGATTTTCCTTTTCTAAGGTTTAAACTTTTTGCAAGATACTTTGCTTTGAATTTTAGGTCTTTCATGGTTGAGATTTATGTTGTGTTTTAATAAACAATATAGTGGATTTCGCTATTGTTTTCCAAATTTACTTTTATTCTATAAAGCGCAATTAACGCCAGTGGCATGAAAATTAATAAATTCTTAATTAATCCTAATTGTGCTAAGGCCAATACGACACCCCCTAGTCCAGGGCTTCCTCGTCTTCCCCCAACTATTTCATATTCGTATCCTTGATTCAATCCATCTATCACAGAATATACATACATAAAAATTCCTCCAATTACAGCCAATGCTATCAATGGTTTTTTAATTCTTGCCAATACACTTGGCCTCTCTACGTAATTTTCTCTATTGGGTGTATTTGACTTTAAGTAATCAAATATTTCTTTCCTTAAAGTCTGATTTTTGATCTCAATTGAATCGACAGAATCGTTTCCATAACTGATATTAATAAATTTATCATCGTCTCTGTATTCAATTTGTTTCATGTAGGCTACTGGCAATCCAATAAATTTATCACTAATTATCCCTTGATTCAGCTCTTTTTCAACTAACGGAATCTTATATTTTTTCACATGTCGCCTATAAAGAATATTATTGTCAAACAAGACAAAATTATGTCCGGTCCCATTCCTGTTTATCCAGGTTTTCTCAATACCCATTTTCGTTTTCTTTAAGTACCTTTTGAAATAGTAATTTAAATAACCTCCCTACAACGAAGTACTCAGCGAAGTACAATACAACTAATGTTAAAATAAAAATCCAATTTTTAGTTCTGGAAATGTGATGGATTCTTCTCTAATTTTTAAAGCGTTATTTTGGCCGATTCCTTTTTTCCAGGAATACCCTGATCTGGTTGAAGTCGTTAATGAGGTTCTTATTCGCGGACTTGGATAGAAGTGGAGTCCTACTCGTTGTCTGATTCCAAACGAGTTATATCTGTCATTCAGCCGGATGCCTCTCCCCGTAAATCCGCTACCAAAATCTCCTGAATATTTGACGTGATTGTAATAAAAGTCAGTACCTACAAATACCTGAATTTTGAATACGCCTTTAGCCTTTTCTATAAAAATATAACTGATTCCACTGAAAAAATTATACTCTTTTAAATGGCCTGTACCATAAAAACCATCTGGCCAGGTATAGGCATTTTCATCAATTTCTGTATTTGAATGTTCGATTGATGTACTCCAGCTCCATCTATTGAACGTTCTCTCATATTCTAAGCCGATAAAGTTTTTTGGCCATAACTTTTTATAAAGTGTTTGTGAATTAGTCTCTACCTTAAAAAGTGCTGTACTTAGTAAATTTTTATATCCGCTATCTTGTTGAGCAGAAGTCATTGTGATTGAAAACAACAGAAATACCACAGTTGTACTTTTCATAGTTTATATTTTTAGTGCGTGACATATTTACCTGGCGGGAGACAGACCTGTCGGCCGACAGGTACACAACTGGAGTAACTGCTCCCTTGTCGAATCTCAGCCGCGTGTGTTTCAACTGGAAAGGTAACGAATATTTACCATATTGCCAAAACCGTTGCAGGAATCAGCTCTGACTTGTAGTTGTTGTGTTATAATTGGAATTACAGGGTGGCTATTTGTTACACCACCTGTCAGAGATATGATAGCTTGAAAACAGAGGGCAGAATTTCCGACCGTAGGTGGAAAATCCACGAGCAAAATCACAAATCTAGTAAAGCTCAAAAAATAAATTGTCTTTTTGGTATCTTTGAAAAAATCACAAACCCTGTCTGCCGACAGGCAGGCGCTCACCCCGATAGCTATCGCATTGGGGTGAACCTTATTTTCTAGTTTTCGAATAGTTCATTGACAATCAGGGTATTACATTAGTAAAATTGGCATAAAAAAAGCTGTTCAGATGTTGACATAAATTTTCACAAATTTCATCTAAACAGCTACTTATGATAAGTTTGGAACAAATATCGGAAAAACTGGAATCACTGTCAATATTTGAAATTGCCCAACTGAGTAAATTTACAGCCCGTATTGGTGGTAAAATAACCCCTTTGAATTTTGTTCTTAGTTTTTTTGCCTCCATACAGACCGATAAACACAGCCTAACCAGCTGGACAGAAGCATTATCCCTACTGCTGAATCAGACAATTAGTTATAATGCTATGAAAAAGGCACAGAACTCTGCACGTGCTGAATTTGCCGAAGCATTACTTGGAGCAGCGCTGAGTAAACAGATTTTAACCACTCATAGAAGTAAGTATCATACTCAATTACTTGATGGCTTTAACCGAGTTTATCTAGAGGATAGCACTTGCGTGAGTTTGCCAAAGTCTCTATATGAATTTTTTCCTGGGCCACATAGCAACACAGGTCATGCTGCCACGGCCAAGATTCAACTACGAGTGGAGTTGAAAAGCGGCACCTACTCCAACATAGCTTTGAAGCATTATCGAAATAATGACCAGAGCTTTTCCTCTGATATTTTACAGATGCTCCAGCCTGGTGATTTGGTTATTCGTGACCTGGGTTATGCAGTACTGGATGTATTCGAAAAAATTGACAAGTCAAAGGCCTTCTTTATCAGTCGCTTGAAGTACGGAACCAAATTATTTGATTACGACACAGAAGAGGAGATTGATCTGGCAAAACAGTTGAGAAAGGCCAGGAAAAATAAACAGGCAGTGGTAGAGTTGTTTGTTCGGGCAGGTAAAAAAGCTAAACTGCCTGTGCGTATTTGTGCCGTCAAATGCCCCCCGGCTGAGGCCAGAAAAAGAATTGCACGAGCTAAAAAGGACAGACACCAAGGTGCTAATCACTCTAAAGATTACTTCGAATTATTGGGGTGGGTTATTTTCATTACAAATGTTTCAGAGCAAACGCTATCTGCTCAACAGATATTAGAAGTTTACGGCTATCGGTGGAGAATTGAAATTATCTTTAAGACTTGGAAAAGTCATTTCAAACTTGACCGACTTTTCCAAACACAAGCAAAGTTGTCAGAGCAACACGTCCGAATCGCCATATCTCTGTTCCTCGTTTGGATAACTTTATTCTTCACAAAAATGTACAACTTTTTCCTTCACAAGATTTACTACTCAAAAGGTAAAGTGCTAAGCTTGATGAAATTCGCTAAATTTGTCAAAGAACATATTCAACAATTACTTGTAAACCCTGACCTAGATTTTTGGATTGACCATCTCGCCTATTTTTGCTGTTACAAAAAGCGAAAGGGCAAACCAAACTTCTGTCAACAGCTCTATTTGCTAATTTAAGGTTCACCCGTATGCGATAGCTATCGGGGTCGCTTATTTGTAATTTTTATCAAAGACAACGACAAGTTATTTTTCGAGCGAGCCCTATCAACAAACAAGTATAAAACACAACTGCTCAACGATCGATCGTCGAAAACTCCGCCCAAAGTGGATAATGATCCGATATCCGCCACGACAGTTCCCGCAGCGTCAACTGCTGATTGTCCAACACTTTGCCTACAAAGTCGTAGTTTCCGCCTCGTAAATATTCCAGATTCAGTTTGGGGGTTTGGCCATTGCCATTGAACCAGGCGATGTGGTCATAAAACTTAGTCTCGTCGAATATCGAACGGGTCACCAACTGCATATCGGCCGGGATGTACAGCCCTTCAGAAACAAATGTTGAGTGCAACAGATCTCCTCTGGCCTCGATGTTGAAATCACCCAGTGCTATAAGATTCCGGTCGTAAGCATTGGTTGTATTCGACCATTGCTTCAGCCATCGGGCAATGGCTTTCAACTCCGGTATCCGCTCCTTGGCTTTCTTGCCGTATAATATGTGCAAGGTGACCAGCACAAAGGTTTTTTGTCCCACCCGAAAGCCAACCGCATAGGGCGTCCGGGCAAACTGCTTGTCGAGGGCTTCGCTGTCAATTTTTCGAAACTGCTCTTTTGGAACCACGAGTTCACAGGCCAGCCCCGATAGCTGCACGCGGCGGGTGTCGAAAAGATAGGCCATCCGCTCGCCATTGCCGTAGGAGCCTTTGGTGACATCGGTAAGGATGAGCCCCCAATTATTGCCCAGCAGTTTAACCATTTCTTTCAATCCCCGGATGTTGGCTTTCACCTCCTGAATGGCCACCACATCAAAGCGGGAAATGATCTTGGCCATCATCAGCACAGACTGTAAATCGCGTTTGGGGCTGTCTCCGTTTACGGAGGTCCATTTTCTCGTCACATCACCAAAAGCCCGGATGTTCCAGGTAGCTATCAACAAATTCTGGTCTAGCTTTTTTGGCGGAATACGGCGGTCCAGGTCCTCATTCAAAAAGTCCAGGCCTGTTTGAACGTATTTTGGAGGGTCATCGAGAATGGATATTTTGACGTCATTATGGGCTCGTTTTCTCATGTTGGTACGGTTTCTAAAAGACAGGTTTAATCTTAGAAGCTGTCTTAATTTTCATGATTGAGCGAAAGCGAGGAAATTTTGTTTTGAACGAGGCAAAAAACGTAGGCGATGCCTAAGCATCGGCGAGGCTTTTTAACAGCCTGCCCCGATTATTTCGGGGAAGTGCAGAACTAAATTTGCCGCTTGCCTGCCTACCGGCCAGGCAGGCAGCCAATTGATGGGATTTTAGACAGCTTCTTAAACCTAAAGCCTATCCAAAATTTGTACCATCCGGTTGTTTTTGATGGGAATTGGGGTGAAATTAGGGGGGCAGCGTGTTCTTTTTTCGGTATTGTCTGTATGAGTGGTGTGGGGCTTATCGCTTTCAAAATTTGGAAGTTAAAATTACTTCCTATTTGTTCTCAGTGAGGGATAGTTTCGTCAACTAACTTGAATTTATATATTAACGTCCCGCTTTGTTTTCTTCTTATTGAGGGTTCAAATTTGTATTCAAAGGCATTCGAGATTGCGCTCTTTATTAACTTTTCTTTTTTGATCGTCGTTTTCAGTTTATCTACTTCAACTTTTACAACATCTCCAAATTCATTTACTTCAATATTTAAAACTACAATTCCTTCTTCAATCGCTTTAATTTGCATTGAGTCCTGATCTATTGAATCCAGTGTATTTGAAAATACTAACGCAACTTCAATCTCTATTCTATTATTAATTCTAAATTGTTCTTCATCACAATTTTTGCAATCACAACTCGAAATTGGCATTGATTCACCGTAACCTATTAATTCAATTCTCTCGCTTATTAATTTGTTTCGCTCCGTTCCTACTCTATATAGTATTTCATCTTTTAGCATTTTTGCTTTATACTCCGTTACTGCCTGGTTATATTCTTCACTTCCGCGACAATCTGAGTGAATTCCTATTTTTATTCGATATGACTTATGGTTTTCTAAGAAATAAACTATGCTCTCCAATTTGAGACCGTCTTTTTCTCTATTAAATTCTAATCGATCTCTCCCATAAATTCCATAATAGAAATTCAAATCTAATATAAGATTTTCTTTTTTACTTTCTGTTTGTTCGACCAACTTTTCGTATAATAGTGAGTCATATACTTGAGCATTGATTGCATGCATGGTGCATAATAGCAGTAAATACTTTAAGCATTTCAAATCTTGTAAATTTGTTCTTAGCTTCATGCTGCTTAGTCGTTTTTTCAACTTATAGCCAACAACGTCAAGAGTTGCTTTTGTCCCACCAATGTTTGATCGTTGGAATTAAAGCAAGAAATCAATGAAAGAACAATCATCAATTTATTTAGGAATGTGATTTTCATTAGCGTATTTTTATTTTGTATGCATCGAACCCAAAGAGTTGGGCTTTGCTTCGCCTGAAGGCAGGCCTGAAGGCAAGCCTGAAGGCAAGTGCAACTTATCGATTCGATCCCGATTGGGGTCGGGATGGGCAGTAGTGGCCATTTTTCCTTTTTTCTGGATTATTAAATAACCCAAATACTCGGTAGACAGGTAGTTTTCACAAATTTTACCTTGGATTGCTATAGCTATAAATTTTTCAAGGTTTTGTCCAATTGTCTAATTCTAATTCTTTTAACAACCTTTTATACTTGGTTGAAACGTAAACTTGAATCTTATTTTCTTTAACTGCTCTCAGTATGTCAATTATTTTTTGTTCGGTATTTATATCTTTGTTTATAGGGATTGTGATTCTTTCTTTTTTGATTAATTTACTCTTAACGTTTGGATTCGTATAAAACAATATCAGTTGATTATTGAAATAATTGCCAATCGGCTCATTGCCAAACCCATCTTCATATCTCACTTGATAGATTTTTGAAAAATCAACTGAATCGATAAATTTATTTTTTCCGTATACTTTATGCTTCTCTATTCTATTGGAAAATATTTTATAATAGGAAATCCGTCTTACTAGGAAATAAATGACTAATATTGGCAGAAATATTAATGTTATTTTTAACGCTAAATTTTTCGAAATGTGCCAAAATAAAATAATGACTAGTATTACTTGCAGCAAGGTCAGTATTCCAATAACAATAGAATGGATGTTTATCAATGAAGTTCCCTTGCTTCCGTCATATACTGGAGTTTCACTCATGCTGTTAATTTTTATTTGACAATTACACATAAGTTTACAAAATGTCAATGTCACAGCAAAAACTCAAACCAAAATCCCAAAGCCAGGTTTACTGTATTGAGATCAACACTTAATCAGAAACGACAAAATCCAAAAAGCGATCTTTTGACATGCTCTGATTTTATAATTCTTTCGAAAGCAGAATGATCCCCAAAATTACAACAACAAAAAATACCGTGTAAATTATCATTTCTCTTTGCACCCATTTTTGCCTTCGACCCTCAGCCTGCTTTACCTGTTCTTCACCTAACTGAAAACTTGAATCTTTTCCCAATTCTCTTTGCACTCGCTTATGAGCAAAAAACTTTCTTGGCTTTTTGGTCATGTGCTCTCTGACTCCACCCCAGTTATTCATTGCCATGGCTTTGTTTTTTAATCATAAATCGGTACGGTACGGCTTTCAGTGTTTAATTTTAGTAGCAGCATTCTTTATAGCCTAAAATACTCATATTCATAAACAATTTCTTTGTTTTCATTTGGATTCAATTGCAGATTCCACTCTAAATGATTAACTGCATTTGGCAGGTAATATTTTTCTTTCTTTTCCAATAACTTAAATGACTGACTTTCTTTTACCTCACCAAAAACTTCTTGCCTTAATATCAAATCAATTTTTTCATCCTTAAAATTTGTTATTTTGACAATAACTTTAATCCTAGCTTTTCGATAGTTTCTTCCCCCAAAGTTCATCAAATTTTGATCTAAATCCATTACTTCCTCTTTTTGTGTAACTTCAATTTCGGGAGTCTCAGTGATCTTTATTAAACCTATGGCATTGCTGGGTGTGTACTCCAGTTTACTTTGTGCTAAAGGAACATATTTTTTATCAGTATCATCAATAATTGTAACAGGCCCCTCTCCCAAAAGATTCTTTGTCTTATTCATAAACCTAAGACTGTGGTAAACTGTATTGTCTTCTTTCTTACGTGTGTTTATTTGGTGGTTAATGTTTAATAGGTCACATTGATATATATGGCTATACTCTAAATCGGTCTCAAATAGAGTAAAATGGGCACGACTATTTTTCTTCAAACTTTCATTTTTAATATTGTAGATATAGAAATCCTGGTAGTTCTTAGATTGATTTTGACTAGGACGGTTTTTTCCGTTGCTTGAAGCTGCATAATGAGTTGAAAAAATGCTATTTTCACCTAAACCCGCATCATAATCAGGATTTAATAAATTCACAAAATCAATTAAATCTGAAAGATGATCTGAATACTCAAAATTTGGCTGACCAATAAATAATTCTAAGTCTGAATCTTTTATCTCCTCTGAATCATTTATGACTTCTGCCTTTAAAATTAAACTAGCGATATTTCGATTATCATCTAACTCTAAATAATAAAATGGAGTCCAAGAAACACCTCTTTGAAGATATTTCATAGATACTTCTTTTGGATCAGAATTATTAAATTCAAGAAGGATGTTTAACTTTAAGTCTGTTTCTTTTTTATTGTAATTGTAATACGGGTCAATTTGCTTTATTTCTGAAGACGGTATTTCCGGTCTTGATGAAAAAGAAATATTAATTATATCATAAATCCTAATAAGATTGTATTCTGTTTTTTCTTTAAAGATAATATGGCTTGGAGAATTAGAATTTTGATAAATTATTTTAATCACTTCACCGATTCTGGTTTTCTCTTTCATCGTAATTGTCACAACTTTGTTTAGATTTGCTTTCAGAACATCAACATATGAAGATGTGCTTACAGTACTAAGCAAACTTGGAGTGAGTATAGTATCTACGTAAGATTTAATACTCTCAATGGAATTATCTTTGTCAGATATTAGCAGTGAACCAAATCGAGCTTTAGGTATTAAGTTTTCCTTTAGTACAAATTTATTTCTTTCTGGAGTCAATTTGATGCTCTTCATTATGAATGAATTTCCATCGGTAAAAATTGAAATTTTCTCTGTCTTTACATTGCTTTGGCTATATAAATTCAGAACGCTCAGAGAGCAAAAAATAAACACCAAACTAAATGATTTCATTCCTATGTTTTTTTAGTTACTACTACACTGAGGAATCTGCGTTTTCAGTTGAACAACCATTCCCCCTTTCCACCCACTCCGGACATATTCAGGCAAGAAAGGTAACGATTTGTTGTCATATATCCAAAGTAATTGCAGGAAACAGACTGGGTTTGCAATAATATTGTTATAACATTGAAGCGCCAGAACAACTATTCGTCACACTAACGATAGAGAGGAGACTGCGTTCGAAGACTTTGAGCATGGTGAACAACGGCTGAAAACCGGACTTCTACGCGATTTTCAGCCTTTAATATTAGACACTATGAATGGATTTTTTGTATAGCAACTGAATAGGAATTTTTTTGTCTAACCAAGGAACACCCGGAGCCTCGTAGCCCAAGCTACGAAGGCGAGGATGTGACGCAGGGTAGGCAAAAAAGGGCATTCAGGCTGCATGCAAAATTTCTGTTCATAATGTCTATTGTACAGCTCGCTAATCTTTTTTAATGTTATCCCATATCTTGTCAGCATGTGAAAGAAAACTGGCAGGAGCATCATTAAAAGAAGCATCAACCTTTTTGGAAGCGTCCACTTTTATACCAGGCTTATCGATTGAAGTAGTACCTCTTATGATATACTTATTTCCATTTTCCAGCATAATCAACTTTAAGTCTTTTGGAGAAACATCTGAAATACATGCCTTTTTATAGGCGAAAGTAATCTCGCCAAAATTATTGTTATCTAAATCCGTAACCTTGATTGAAGGTTCGATAAAACCTAAAGTAAGGTCAAAATCACAATCTTTTTCAAAATCATATACTTTTCTCAGCAACTTTACTTTGTCAGCATTGATGGCGTAGTGATAAAGGTATAGTTCATCTTCTTTCCGGGTGAACAATACGATATTTTCACCATTGGAGTCCCGCCAAAATCTTTTATTCACAATTTTGCCATCGTGATTAAGTTTGGATAGATCATGGTTGGATTTGTTAAGTATATTAAATTTGTCAATTCCTTTAGCCTGTTTATTATTCACAATTGTCTCCTCAAAATTTTCTCCATTCCATTTTAGAAAGATACTATTGATGATTTCACGGTTTTCAAATTCTTTGTCCATCCAGGTATAAAGTGATACCTCTATTGTTTGGTCATCAATAAACTGATAGTGCAACTTCGGTTGATACGAATCGGGCAGATGATCTGATGCACTAACAAAATCATTGGCACTAAATTTTTTCAGGCTGCTGCTTTTTTCAAGACCATTGTTGTTGCTTAAATATTTCCATAAGTCGATTGCGGTGGTTTTTCCATTGGTTGTTTCAACAGCCAACAGTCCGTCCGCATTATACTTGTTTTTAAGAAAATACAGCTTTACTACATCGTTTCCTTCTCCTTTAATGGCTAATCTTGTCTCTGTTTCCTCCATGATTTCCCAGGATGCAGATTTACCTTTTTGGAACAAGGCATTTTTTTCCACCTCGTTGATTCCTGCGGCAGTGCCATCAAAAATAGAGGTTGGGCTCAGGTTTAAAAGGGACTTTATATTTATGGGTTCCCCATTAGCTCCAAGGGCATCTATTTGCCAACTTCCTGAAGCCATTACAGGAAATGGTTTGAGGTCGTAACGGGAAACATCTATTTTCTGATTTCTGGAATATTGTATGGGTGGGTTTTGGGTATAGTCTTTTACAACTTCTGAAATGGTGTTTGGCTGGTCAAATCCAGGTGAAAAGCTGATTTCCCGCTCTTTGAGTATTTTGCCGTTTTTATTGTTATTCTTTAGACTGTACCAGTATCCATAACCCATATCGCCCATATTCCATTCCCCTATCTCCAGGTATTGATCGCCCTTTTGAAAAGGAACCAAAGAGCGGTCCACCTCTTCATCTTCACTAACGTCTTGTTTTTTTAACTTTGTCCAGTCAGCCAAATCAAACTTTCCGAAATAAGGGAAGTCGAACTTTTTCTTTGTCAGGATGGCATTTCCTTTTTGTTCATTTTTTCGTTTGACTGCGCCACCAAAGACCCACCCTTCATGGCCATCAGCAGTGCGTACTTTGTACCAATAGTCTTGATAAGCTACTCCTCTAAGTACATGGGTTTCCAATTTTTCCGATTTGGTTTCGGTAAGCTCTAAAGCATCATTACTATTTGCAGAAGCGATGACCTTTCCTTTTGCACTTGGTTGATTGCGGATGTTCAGCTTGTTTGCCCAGGAATAGACAGTTTTTTCTCCTTCCGGTTTTTCCTGTGTAGTTTTTGACGTATCATTCGTCGCATTATTGTTACCTGATGGATTGCAAGCAAGCAACAAAATGATCAGATGGAAAAATATTGCTTTTCTCATTATATTAATTTTTAATATAGGCTAAAATTCATAACCAGGTGAGTGTCCGTAGTTGTTTTTTCGTTTTGTGATCAACTTTTTACCCGATACAAGATAGTTATAATATTTGGAAATCTGGCTGTTTTTCCATCTTTTTGGACATAAGGATTTTGTGCGATGGCCGCCGCTCGTCGAAACCCGCCTGCCGTTAGCCTGCCTGCCGTCAGGCAGGGATTTCCGACCGTAGGTGGGCAGGTCAATAACTTCGATGCTCCGCGCTGTTAATTTTTAGCTACCGGACCGATGGCCCGGAAACGCCCGGCTTGTATCTTTTCTACAAAGATAGCGGGCCTACAGCCCGCCCCGGTTTACTTCTACTGCACGGAGCATTTCGAAAGCCGCTTCGGAGGTAGTAAGGCAATTTTTACAAATCCAGTGCTCCCGTCGTGAAATAGTGGACCATTTATAAAAGACTTTTCCCGCCTGAAAAACCAAAAACCAAAAAATTATCCCTATATTTACAACGAGTATACTATCGGAAAACGTCAACCATCTGTTCTGGCATTCCAAAGGAGGGAATTATAAACCTCAGTGAATCTATGAATACCGTATTTTTGGCGTTTGCGAACAGCACACATGAAAAACTAGACTCTCTTCAGGAGGAAGACGAGAAAGTATACGACCTCTTATCCCGCAGAAAAGCGACGTTTGGAGACGTAGACATCTTGCGGGAACAGTATGCGACAACCGGCCGGGTGATGGAGTCGCTCTCCCTGTATCAAAACCAAGTCCAGGTCTTTCTGTACAGCGGACATGCAGGACGGGATCGACTCCTGCTCGAAGACCAGGATGCCAATGCGGAAGGCATCGCCGCCTTGCTTCGGGAATGCCCCGAAATCAAGTTGGTCATTTTGAATGGCTGCTCTACCAAAGGACAGGTCACCCAATTGTTGGACAGTGGGGTGCCGATCGTGATTGCCACCTCCTCCCCGGTAGAAGATAAAGCGGCCACCCGGTTTTCGATTGGTTTTTTCAAATCTTTTGTGGAAAGGTCCAATACCATCGGAAAGGCATTCGATGATGGGATTGCCGCAGCGCAGGTGGTGGCCAATAAACGGATTGCCGTGAGTAGGGGGCGTGCGATCAATCAACTCGACGATCAGACACCTCCCTGGGGAATTTCATACCTGCCCCAAAATGAAATATACCTGGACTGGCGACTGGGCGAGGCGGAACAGCCGGAAGAGGGATTTGAAGTCAATAAGCTGCTACTGGAAGCCTCCTGGCAAGCCATTCATCCCTTCTTATCTGTTGCCAATAAAGATCAGCTTTCCCGCAATGACCGGCTTGACCGGATCATCACAGAGCTACCCCATCCGGTCAGTGAATTTTTGCGGAGGCTGATCGCCAGCCGAAAACCCGGTGAAGAAGATACTTTTTACAACGAACCCGGCCCCGACCGGCTCCAATATTTACTCTACACCTACACCAACTGCATCGACATCCTGGCCATCACCCTGCTGGCCCAACTCTGGGATGAAAAAACGGCAGGCACCTTCGACGAACTGCCACCAACCCTTTACCGGGAGCTCGAACAACTATTCGACTGCGACTTTAGAAGCCGCAAAAACCTTTAATCTGCTCCCCCTGATCCGGGAAATCCGCCTGTTTTTCGACGAGAAGGAAATCCCATATTTCATCGAAGAATTTAAACAGTTGAGTCAGCAATTCAACCAAAAAACAGGGCTATATGAAGCCTGCACTTTCCTGGAGGAGATCCGAAAAGAAGTGGTGGAAACATCCCATATCGAAATACAAAAAGCCAATAAGCTCTGCGTAGATGTGGAGAAACAACTCGCCGTCATTATAAAACAACTGGGCTTCCTGGCCAAATACAGAATGGCCCTCCATGAAAGGCATCGATTTCATCAAATACAAACACAACCTAGAACCCCGGTTCCGGCACAACTTTGTAGAACTCCGCTACCGCCCCTCCGGTATGGACATCGAGTCGGAAACCATGGAAGAAGCAGTGGATAATGCCTCGGTGATCTTCGTCCACGAACAGGAAAACGGGGCCTTCCGCTTTCTCAACCTGTCGCCCTTCATCATCGACATCAACTCCTTCGATGATAAGGCCCAGTTGGCCGACCTTTGCCTCTTCCTCTCCTACGAACCCAAGCTGAAAGCCTACGCCTACCGCTACCTCTACAAGCCCACGGCCCTCCCACTGCGGGTAGATGGGAAAAAGGCTTACGCCGAAATCGTACACGACCAGTTGAAGGCCTTTTATCAACTCCTCTTTCAAAAAACCACCGCCCTATGAGCAGCCCGTTCAAACTCCTGGATGCCTATTCGGCGAAAGACCGCGACCTCTTCTTTGGCCGCGAAAAAGAGATCGACGCCCTCTACAATATGGTGTATAAAACCCCCCTGGTGATGGTCTACGGCTTGTCGGGCACCGGAAAGACCAGCCTGGTAGAATGTGGGCTGGCCACCCGCTTTGACGGGCCGGACTGGTTGCCATTTCTGATCCGCAAAGAAGAGAACATCAATACTTCGATTAGAACCCACCTCAATGAAGCATTGGATGAAATTGAGCGTAGCGACGACCTGAAGGAAATTGTAGAACGATTGTTTTACAAATACTTTCGGCCGGTCTATCTGCTGTTCGACCAGTTTGAAGAACTCTTTATTTTAGGGACACCGGAAGAACAACAGCAGTTCATGCAAGACATCCAACGGTTGCAGGAAAGCGAGCTGCCCTGCCGGGTGGTGTTGATCCTGCGGGAAGAGTACATCGGTCAGTTGTACGACTTTGAGCAGGTCATCCCCACCCTGTTTGATTACAAACTGCGGGTAGAACCGATGACCAATAAGTACATCCGCGAAGTGATGCTCCAGTCTTTCGAGGTGTTCAACATCAGTCTGGAAGCACCAGCAGAGGAGCGCTGCGCACAGATCATCGACAAGCTCAGCAGCGGCAGCAAGTCCAATATTCCCTTGCCCTACCTCCAGGTCTATCTGCATATGTTGTACGAGGTCGATTACGAGCGCACTTATCCAGCAGGGACCACAGCGCAACATCCTCCCCTGGAATTTACGGCCCGGGAAATCGAGGACTTCGGCGCCATCGACGATGTGCTCGAACGGTTCCTGGGTGAAAAAACAAAAGAAATACAAACCAGTTTAGTGGCCAATGATCCCGGCCTGCACAACCACGCCGTAAAAACCGTGTTGGATGCTTTCGTCACCGGCGAGGGCACCAAGCGCCCGATCTACTACCAGCGGGAAGAGGAGGTGATACGTCCGGAGAAAAGCATACGCGAACAACTGGCAGTCCTGTCGGATAGCAGCCTGTCGGCCTGTTTGATCGCCCTGGAACAAGCCCGCCTGCTCCGCTTCCGGGGCGATACCATGGAACTGGCCCACGACACCCTGGCGGCTCTGATCGACCAGCAACGCACCGACGAGCAGCGCGCCCTCAACGAAATGCGCCGCGAAATAAAAAGCAGCTATGGCATACACCAGCAAACGGGCGACTACCTAAGCCAGGGGCAATTGGAGCTCTACCGCCCACACCGGAAGGAACTGCAACTGCCCGCAGCACACAACGAGTTTTTGGAGGCCAGCATCGTCCATCATCGGGAAGCCGATCTGCAGAAAGAAAAAGAATTGGAACGAGAACGCCAGCTCCGATCTACGGCTGAGGCAAACGAACTACGGGCCCGCCAGCGCACCCGGCTGGCGGCCATCGTATCGGTGCTCGCCCTGGTGGCAGCAGTGGGAGCCTTTGTATTTTATGTCAATGCCGAAAGCTCCAAAGAAACGGCCCAGGAAAACCTGCTTTCCTATGAGGCCGAACAAGCCGCCAAGAAAAAAGAACAGGCCAAACAACAATTGGCTAAAGCCCAAACCTATATAGCTGCCGGTGAATTCCACTTTGCCAAAGCACACCTGGTGGCCGCCGATACCCTCGATCCGAACAATCCTCAAATAGAAGCGGCACTGGAAGCCGTCCGTCAAAAAATCAAATGATCGTACCATGTCTCGTAAACACATTTTTTTATACGCTATACACACTATTTTATCGCTCGTCTCCCTGATTGGCCAAGAGGCGCCTTGCACCACTTGCGACTGTATCGTGGAAAGAGCAAAAGCATTGTTAGAGGCTACCCCGCCGCAATACGAAATGGCCATAAAAAAATACCAGGCGGCCAAAGAATGTGATCCCGAAAGAGCGGAATACTTCGACCAGCAAATCGTCGATATCTTCAAAACGATTGACTCACTTAGGGTAAAAGCAGAGGATTCAGAAGAGCGAGCGAAAAAGGCTTTAAAACAAGCAGAAGAACAAAAACAAAAAGCAGAAGCAGCCACCCGACAAGCGCAAGCTGCCCAGGCCCAAGCCGAAAAAGAAACCCAAAAAGCCATCGCCAACGACCTGGCCTATAAAGCAGATGGACTCCTAAGAGATGGCCTACGCACCGAAGCCTTCCACCTGGCTGCCTTTGCCGACCGGTTTGTAGACCCGGATAACTTAAAGGCCGGCCGGGTGCTCCACGATGCCTACTACTACAACAATACCCCGGAACGACAAAAAAGCGACAGTCTCCAAAAAAACTGGTGTACCAACTTTATCGGTCATAGGGGTTCTGTGTCAGCGGCGAATTTTTCGTCAGATGGTCGGTATATCGTTACGGGGAGTGGGGATGGTACTGCGAAGGTATGGGAAGTATCGACTAGTCGGGAGTTAAAAACGTTGTCAGGCCATACGGACTATGTGTCAGCGGCGAATTTTTCGTCAAATGGTCGTTATATCGTAACGGGGAGTGGGGATGGTACTGCGAAGGTATGGGAAGTATCGACTAGTCGGGAGTTAAAAACGTTGGCGGGCCATACAGGGGAGGTGTCAGCGGCGAATTTTTCGTCAGATGGTCATTATATCGTAACGGGGAGTAGTGATGGTACTGCGAAGGTATGGGAAGTATCGACTGGTCGGGTATTAAAAACGTTGTCGGGCCATAAGGGGTATGTGTCAGCGGCGAATTTTTCATCAGATGGTCGTTATATCGTAACGGGGAGTAGTGATGGTACTGCGAAGGTATGGGAAGTATCGACTGGTCGGGTATTAAAAACGTTGTCGGGCCATAAGGGTTCTGTGTCAGCGGCGAATTTTTCATCAGATGGTCGTTATATCGTAACGGGGAGTAGGGATGGTACTGCGAAGGTATGGGAAGTATCGACTGGTCGGGAGTTAAAAACGTTGTCGGGCCATTCGGGGAATGTGTCGGCGGCGAATTTTTCGTCAGATGGTCGTTATATCGTAACGGGGAGTTGGGATAGTACTGCGAAGGTATGGGAAGTATCGACTGGTCATGAGTTAAAAACGTTGTCGGGCCAATCGGGTTCTGTGTCAGCGGCGAATTTTTCGTCAGATGGTCGGTATATCGTTACGGGGAGTTGGGATGGTACGGCGAAGGTGTGGGAAGTATCGACTGGTCGGGAATTGAAAACGCTATCGGGCCATACGGCGGATGTGTCAGTGGTAAATTTTTCGCCAGATGGTCGTTATATCGTTACGGGGGGTTGTCGGGATAGAAAGGTGTATCCGATATATGATGGTATTTCTATACCAGCAGAGAGTAGTGATAAAACGGCAAAGGTCTGGGAAGTATCAAGTGGTCGGGAGTTAAAAACGTTGTCGGGCCCTTCGGGGAATGTGTTAGCAGCGAATATTTCGTCAGATGGTTGTTTTATTGTTACGGGGGGTAGGTATAGAAAAACGTATCCGATGTCAGATGATAGTACCATCCCAATTATGAGAAGGGATGGTACGGCGAAGGTCTGGGACCTATCGAGTGGTCGGGAGTTAAAAACGTTTTTGGGCCATACGGGGGAGGTGTCAGCGGCGAATTTTTCGTCAAATGGTCGTTATATCGTTACGGGAAGTAGTGATAAAACGGCGAAGGTATGGGAAATATCGACTGGCCGGGAGTTAAAAACGTTGTCGGGCCATACAGGGGAGGTGTCAGCGGCGAATTTTTCGTCAAATGGTCGTTATATCGTTACGGGAAGTAGTGATAAAACGGCGAAGGTATGGGAAATATCGACTGGCCGGGAGTTAAAAACGTTGTCGGGCCATACAGGGGAGGTGTCAGCGGCGAATTTTTCGTCAAATGGTCGTTATATCGTTACGGGAAGTAGTGATAAAACGGCGAAGGTATGGGAAATATCGACTGGCCGGGAGTTAAAAACGTTGTCGGGCCATACAGGGGAGGTGTCAGCGGCGAATTTTTCGTCAAATGGTCGTTATATCGTTACGGGAAGTAGTGATAAAACGGCGAAGGTATGGGAAATATCGACTGGCCGGGAGTTAAAAACGTTGTCGGGCCATACGAGGTCTGTGAATGCGGCGAATTTTTCATCAGATGGTCGTTACATTGTAACGGGGAGTAGTGATAATACGGCAAAGGTATGGATAAATGGTAAAGCAGAACTGTTGGCTGCCCCCCCTCCCTATTATTTTTCGCCTGATTTTATAAAAAAATACGATTTATATTTGTTCATTGCTTCAAAGAGCAGGTGGAAAAAGTTTTTAACAAAAGCCAACCCCAACCAACTAAAAGTCATAGGACTTTATTTACAATGGGAGGGACGCTCCAATAATAATCCGGCAATTTTTAATGATTATTATGCCAAAGCAATCGCTTGTTTTCAGACTGCTTTCGGGCAAACGAGCCATCCCATTCATCGCAATTATTTGAGTCGTTGCTACCTGGATTGGGCACAAAAACATTTCAATAAAAAAAATCATCGGGAAGCGGTAAAAATGATAAGGCTGGCGCTTGAATTCGGTACCGGCTTTGAAAACCACCGATTAGCGTATCAAATTGCCGAGGCGCAGGGCAAATCCTATGATATTTCAGCTTGGTTGGCTTTTGACAATGCCCGTGACTTAGGCCTGGCAGGAGATTTTCTCCATAGGGAAAAGGGCCCGGAAGCCGCTATCCCATTTTATGAAAAAGTGGATAGCATACAGCCGACTTTTAAAAACGGAAAAAAACTATACTTGGTTTCCAAGGAATTGGGTAGAAACTATGATGTTTCGCATTGGTTGAGTTTTGATAATGCGTATGACCTGGGGCGTGCGAGCGATTTTCTACATCGGGAAAATGGAGCGGAGGCAGCCCTGCCTTTCTACGAAAAAGCGTATGAATTGAAACCAACGTTTGAAAACGACAAAAACCTATATATAGTTACCAAAGAGCTGGGCAAGCCCTATGATGTTTCGCATTGGTTGGATTTTGATAATGCGTTTGACCTGGGGCGTGCAGGCGATTTTCTACATCGGGAAAAAGGGGCGGAGGCGGCCTTGCCTTTATACGAAAAGGTAAATGAATTGAATCCAACGTTTGAAAACGACCAAAAACTATTTTTGGTGTCCAAAGAACTGGGCAAAGCCTACGATGTTTCGCTTTGGTTGGCTTTTGAAAATGCAGATAAATTGGGTCGTGCAGGTGATTTTCTACATCGGGAAATAGGGGCGGAGGCCGCCCTGCCTTTTTACGAAAAAGTGGACAGGATCAATCCCAACCCTGCCAACACCATAAAACTATATGAAATTGCCCTGTCTCGTGGAGAAGATCGTTTTGAAGCATATTTTTTTTCAGATTCTTTAGCAGAAGTCAAAGCATACATACAAGATTTCAACAGGAGCTACCCCATTAATGATTCTACTAATCTTATTAAGTTTCATCGGATATACAGGCTGATCGAACATGCCCTCACCCTGGAGGATACGCCCGCCCTTCGAAAGCAATACAGTATGGATGTCAATAGTTATGGGTGGTATCAACTTCTCACCGGCGATTTTGTCGGTTGTGAACAGACCATCCGGCGGGGCATGGCCCTGGATTCCACCAATCAATACTTTAAGACGAACTTACCGCCTGCCTTGCTGTTTCAGGGGAAGTACGAGGCCGCCAGGCAGCTCTATCGGAAATGGGCACCGGAGAAATGGGTAATAGATAGTAGGCATAAAACAATAGCCGATGCCTTTCTGGATGATTTCAAAACCTTTGAAGAAAAACCCGCCATACAAAAGATCATGACCCCGGAGCTGGAAGAGCAGATCGAAGCGATCCGGGTGGAGATACTGGAGCCGGTGTTGTCGCGGAAGGAGTGAGGGGGGTGGGGGGGGGTAGGGTGTTTTTTGGGTGTTTGAATGGCTCAAAACACAGCAATGTTACATAAGTATTACTTTTAGTAACATAAGTGTTAGCATTAATGATGTCAGACGACTGATCTTTGTGGTATATTTTTTTGTTTTATAAAACACCATTTACCAGGATTTGGGAAAACCAAAAAACCAAAAAACCAAAAAACCAAAAAACCAAAAAACCAAAAAACCAAAAAACCAAAAAACCAAAAAACCAAAAAACCAAAAAACCAAAAAACCAAAAAACCAAAAAACCAAAAAACCAAAAAACCAAAAAACCAAAAAACCAAAAAACCAAAAAACCAAAAAACCAAAAAACCAAAAAACCAAAAAACCAAATGAAGCCAAAACAGCCCTAAAGGAAAAATGATGCTCCCGCCGATGTTGTACCATTGCCTATTTTGATACATCCTGGGGTTGATAAAACCAATAGTTCAGCAGAAGTCGGCACATATTACAACCTAGTCAATTGGGTAGAAGCGGAAGAGCCCATAGTCACAAGCGTAGGATATGGAGTTGGATCCCACGATTATCAGGTTGGGACTAGGCGGGTACGAGGGAGAGATTTTGGCTTGCAAAGGTGGACAGATACAGAAACAAACTTTGGCGCATTACTAGGTGCAGCAACGTGCAATCAATTCATTGGCGATAGTATACACCCTGGTGTTGTCACAACCCCTGACGATTTAGATTCGGTGCAAATTGGCGATCCCAACGAAGTTATACCAGGTCAGCAATTTCCAGGCTCTGGTTTCAGCCATTCGGGTGTAAGGAATGATTCCCTACCCGCCTAATTCTGGCAGACAAGCTGCATAAAACTGCCACAACACTAAGTTCAAGCGGTGCCGGATACACGGCACTTAATGAAATGGTACTTGTTTACCCATGCAGGGCTTCGCCAGGTTAATAAAAGTGAGAGATACATACATTTCCATCTAAATAATCTAAAAGTCTCTTACAAAAAACCAAAAAGCATGAAACCATTTCCCGGCACCATCACCGTCAAAAAGAAAGGCCCCGACGGAACCGGTCGTGGCCGGGATATCCAAAAGGCCATAGACAAGGCATTAAAAAAGAAAAAATACTGCACGGTCTATATCCCTTGCGGTAAATGGATATTGGAGGAGCCACTACGCTTGCATCCACTGCCCGGCATCACCCCAGAAGACTTGTTTGACTATGTACAAAATCCCAACCGAAAACAACAATGTATAGACGACGCCAAAAGCAAGACGAATAATGGTTTACTGGTTGGTCTTAACTATAGTGTGCAGCTCACTGGTACCCGGCCTGCTTTGGGTGGTCAGGGGGCAGAAGACTCTTTTACGGTTTTGGAGTGTACCTTTAGCGATGCTCCGGCCATCGAGATACAAGCAGTACGCTCTGCCGCAGTTTCCAATTTGGTAATTGAAGGTCAAAATCGTGGTATTGAAAACTGGATGAACAATAACGCTTTTTCGTTACTTCACCGCGATGACGTCTGGGTAGATGAGGGCGTTACAGAAGACCATGTTGCCATCGCTATAGACCGACACCCCGGTACCGGAAGCAGTGGGGTCATTATTGACAATGTGAATGCACGCTATTTCGCAGGTGGCGTTTCCATCGGAACGAGTGGAAATAAATGCACCCAAAACAGTGAGAACCACTTGATCCGACGTTTTATTGGTTCCTATCTGGGAAAAGCAGGCATATTGTTGGGGCAACACCAGAGCAAGGCAATTTCAATTGTCGATTCTTCCTTTTTTGGACAACAATACTGGATCGATTGTGTGAGCAAGGGAGAGGGACTTGGTTATCCACCTACCATTATCGGCTGTAATGTCGGAGGAACCCAGCGTTTGTTCAATCTACATCATGCCTATGGCCATTTTGCTTGCCACGGGCTCTTTGTAGAATCGACCCTTTCACTGGGCACACTGGGATGGGGAAAATCATCCGCTAATATACAGGCTGTATTTACGGGATGTGCCTTTAATCTTTATCAACAGCAATCGGATAATGCTAATACTCCGCGTATTGAAAGTATTGATACCCATCTGAATTGCCACCGCCCGGTTTTGTTCCAGGGTTGCAGTTTTCAGTTCACTTTGGCAGAAAACCTGGTTTCGGGCTTACGTATTGACAACTTTCAACAGGTTGTTTTCGACACTTGTACTTTCCTGTGGATTGCCTGGAATGGCCAGGCACCTCTTGCCTTTAATCAACCTGTGCTGGCTTCCATAAGAGATTGTAGCTTCCGCAAAAATGTATTGGATCAACAAGGTGCCGTTGTCGCTTATCTCCATGGCAAGCCCGGTTATGATATACTGGAATTGGGTACCGTTCAAGTAGAAAAAAATGATGATGGGACAGTGCAGTTTACCGGTGCTGGAGCCCCACCCGATATTATAAAAGGTGATTTCATTAGCTTCAAACAGGCAAATGGGTGGCAACCAAAATACCATGTTCCCGACCTTGCAAATCCTTATTCTACAAATCTGCCTTTTGCTACGGTTGATGATATACAAGTCTTAGCTGACAATACCTATAAAATTTCACTTCACCAGGTAGCAGAAACGTTGTATGCGCAATTCCCCACGACCTTGGTATTAAAACGCTGTCGAACGAAAGTAAGTGAAGGAATTACCCCCCTCCAATGATAAAAATAGAACGGAACTTAAAACCAATCATGCATGGGCCAGTTAGCAATTCCGTTCACCACATCCCACATCATTACGCCTGCCTTATCTATCCAGCTCTTATGCACTAGGGCTCCTGGCGTGAAATAATTAGTTCTCGGCAGCTTGAGCGTTAATTGTTAGCGGGTCACCTGCCCCTCATTCTTATCGGGCTAGGAAAGGCTTCAAGTGCCCCGCTAACTTTACCTCTGCCCAAACCATCGAACAGAGTCCATTTTTTATGATGGACGGAACAGTTATTTCCCTCAATAAACTATTTCCAGGTCAACCAGCTTCCAGCCACCTGCTTTCTTCAATTCGTTAAACTTTTTGGCAAAATTGTGATATCCCTGTACGTTCCATAGGTAATACCCATCCCGTCCTGGCAGCCAGACCCCGACGTAGTGGCGTTTTCCAGAGTTGGAGATATAGGTTTCGATGTCAACCAAACGGTAATTTTTCTTGCCCAATTCTTCCCATTTTTTGGTGAAGGCGCTCCAGCCGGTCAGGTTGAACAAATAGTATCCCTGGGTGCCCTTTTCAAAAACCCCATAGAACTTGTTATTGTAATATTCGACACTGGTCAGCCGCATGTTCCGGGCACTCACGTTTTGCCAGGTGCGGACAAAGCTGTTCCAGCCGGATGCTTTGTGCAGTTCTTGCCTTTTCGATCCGTATGCAAAAACAGCATGGAAATATTCGCCGTCCGGAGGGTTGTAAAAAACTTCAATGTCTTTCAGGTACATGTTTTTTTGGGCTGCTTCCCTGATGTCGGACTGGATTTGCGACCACGTACCCACCCTGAAATAAGAGGCCGGTGTTCTCCGTTGCGGCTTTTCCCAAACTCCGCATACGTACACTCCGTTCTTATAATTTACTTCCACGTTCGATATGTTGGCATATCCTCTCTGTTCTGCCTGCTTGTAATTCTTAAAATAAGTATCAGTGGTTCCGTAGGGAAGGATCATCTGGTGAGCAGAGCCCGAACGCCAGACACCAATATAGTTTTGGGTAAAAACCGTTGTGCTGATAATGCAGCAGACGGCCAGGGTCAACAAAAAAACGGGGAGGTTGTTTTTCATGATTTTTGGTTTTAAAGAAGTTTAAGTAGCGATGAAAAATAGATGGAAGGATTTATTTTCATCGTTATGGTAATTGTATGAATTCCATCTTTCAATAGACCCTTCAAAGATGCAGACAACCCGTTATTTGGGGCTAACGCTTATGTTACCAATCGTAACAATTATGTTACATAAGCCTGATTTTCAGTATTTTTTAAACCTCGAAGGCGCCCTTCCATACTTTTCCCGAAAGCATTTCGCAAAGTAGGACAGGTTGTTGAACCCCACCCGGTAGGCAACCTGTGCCACCGAATCGGCGTCTTGATCCAACAGCTGTGCCGCTCGTTCCAGCCGCAGGTTGCGGACAAACTCCGTGGCATTCATGCCCGTGATGGCCTTTAATTTCCGGTGCAGATGCACCCTGCTGAGGTGGAGCTGGGCAGCGAATCCATCTATTTTGAAATCGACATTGTCCATGTTCTCCTCCACTACGGCTATGGCTTTTTGTAAAAATCTTTCCTCCACGCTGTTGACCTCGATGCTGTTTTTCAAAAACCCGGAACCCTGTTGAAAGCGTTCTTGCAGCCTTTTTCTTTGGGCGATCAAATTTTGGCTGCGTACCAAGAGTTCCTGACTGTTGAACGGCTTGGCGAGGTACTCGTCCGCCCCTGTGATTAGCCCTTGCAGGCGGCTCTCGATGTCCGCTTTGGCGGTGAGCATGATAAACGGGATGTGGTCGGTACGGACGTCCGTCTTTGTTTTTTTACAAAAGGTGACACCGTCCATGACGGGCATCATCAGGTCGGAGATGATGAGGTCGGGCAAGTGTTTTGTGGCGGCCTCCCAGCCCTGTTGGCCGTCGGCGGCCTCGGTGATGCGGAAGTGCGGGGCGAGCTTGGAGCGGATGTAGGTGCGGACCTCTTCGTGGTCTTCGACGAGCAGGAGGAGGGGCCGTTCTTTTCCTTTTTTGTTGCTTAAGGGAACGCCGATCGAAGAACCTGATTTTTCAGCTATATGTATGGGGGCGACGATTGTATTGTCCCTTTCCACGGTTGGCATTTCAATAAAATCAATTTGTGCAACTACCTCGTTTTCAGCAACTTCCAATGGCAGTTCTACCCTGAACCAAGTACCGTTTTCGGCATCGCTCTTTACGGAGATAGTCCCATTGTACAGTTCCACGAACTCCCTTGCCAGTGCCAGTCCAATGCCCGCCCCCTGGTGGCGGGTGTCGCCCGCTTGGTAGAAGCGCTCGAATATCCTGGGCTGCTCTCCGGCGGGGATAGGGTCGCCGTTGTTGCCGATCTCAACCACCAGTCTATCAGAAAATCCGGCTTTAAAAATTACCCATCCGTTTTCAGGTGAAAACTTCACCGCATTGGACAGCAGGTTGAGGATGATCTTTTCCAATTTGTCGCTATCGTATTCCAGCCATAGCTCCTCCTGTGGGACATTGACCCGGAAGTCCAGTTTTTTCTGCTCGGCGAGCGACTGGAAGTTGCCCGTCAACTGACGCATAAAGGCGTTGATGTCGCCCGGTTCGTTTTTCAACTGTAGGACGCCCGCCTCCAAACGGGACAGTTCCAACAACTGGTTGACGAGGTGCAGCAATCGCTTGGCGTTTTCGTGCATGCCGTAGAAGGTAAGCCATTCGGCATCGTCTGCCCGGCTGGTCAGCAAATCTTCCAGTGGTGCTTTGATCAACGTGAGTGGGGTGCGGAACTCGTGGGAGATGTTGGCGAAGAACCGTGCCCGCAACTGGTCTATCTCCTGTGCCTTTTTCTTTTCCATCTGTTCCAGTTCCAGTTGGCCTTTGAGCTGCTCCCGTTGTATGATCTGGCGGCGGGCGAAAGCAAGGGCAGCGAGGAACAGCAGGGCATAAACGGTATAGGCAATGTTGCTGCGCCACCAAGGGGGGTGGATGATGATGTCAAGGTAGGCGGGCTTTTCGATCCAACGGCCTGTTTGGTCACTGGCCTTGTACCGATAGCGGTAATGGCCGGGGGCGAGGTTGGCGTAGGTGATCAGATTTTCTGGGTCAACCGACTTCCAGTCCTTGTCCACGCCTTCCAGTTTTTGCACAAAATTGTTGGAAGCCCTAACGGCAAAGTTCAATGCCCCTGGTTCTATTGCAAGGGTGTTCTCCTGATAGCTGAGTTCGATTTTTTTCTTGGTGGAAAGTTGGGAAGCCGAATATTTTTGTTTTCCTGAAACGGTAATATTTTTCAGGTAAACGGGCATGTTAGCAAATTGGCCATCCAAAGGGGGGAACCAATAGGAGGTCACCCCCCGGTTACTGCCGCCCCAAATCCGTCCATCGGGAAAGGTGATGATGTTTCGGCCAGAACCGACGTGCGTTTTGATAGAGCGCATTTTAGGGTATTCTTCATAGGGCAGGCTTGGGTCAAATTCGGAAATCCAATTCCGGCCACCAATGATCAATTTTTGGTTGGCACTTAAAGCTATTTTTCCCAAGAAATTTTCGTTGTACTTTTCACTTTTGTGATTGCGCCACAATTTTTTGGCAGGATGGTAGCTGACCAAGCCATTACCACTTGTAGTAAGGTAAATATCCCCATTGGGCAGTCCTTCTATATCATTCACCCTTAGATGTGAAAGCCATTTTCCTCCCCCAACCTCCTCGGTTAGTGGTAAAAACCGCATCTCCCTGGTATCATAAATGAACAGCCCTGAACCAGTACCAATCCATAGCTGTTCCTTTTGGTCAAAATACAATTTAGAAATGTAGAAGTCCGGGAGCAGCTTAATCTTGCCATTTGGTAGAAACGGGACAAGTTCCTGTCGTTCTACGTCCAACCGAAAGATTCCGCTGTTGCTGACCCCTATGTACAAATAAGGAGTCTGATGTGCAAGGGCGCTGATAAAACTTCCGCTGACCAAGTTGTTCCCGCCGACAAAGGAATGAATGGTCTTTGTAGCTTTATCAAGATAGGCCAAGCCTTTTTCCGTACCGATCCAGAGCTTTCCGTTGTGGTCTTCACAAAGTGCGCCCATTCTAACATCTTTCTCCTCATAAGTAGGGCCGGATTTGTAGCGTACAAGCCAAAAACTATCCTGTGGTATTTCATAGACCAAAAGACCATCCCCTTTATTTGTGCCTATAAATAACTGCTTGCCCGAAGCGGAAAAGCAATCAGAGGCCACCCAGTTGTTTTTAGAAGGAGGCCATTGCCCATTTATTCTTCGGCGGAAGGGATGCCCCAACCAGTTTTCCCAAGGCAGGTATTCGGACAGCATCACTTTTGGGGCAAATCGATAAACCCCATGTCTGCTGACGAGCCATAAGTTGTCCCGTTCGTCCGGGTGGAATTTTTTCACTTCAAACCAATTATGTGGAAGACCATCTTTTTTATCAAAAACATCCCTAAACTCGCCCGATTGGCGGTTAAACTCTGCAATAAAATTCTGCCAACTGCCAACCAAAATAGTATTTTCATCAAACGGGTAGATGCTACCCACAAAATTGAAGTTATAGTCTTCCCTCTTGCCCCATTTCACTCCTTCAGAAATAGGCTGCCCAGTCGATGGATCGTAGCGCCAGAGACCGTCGTTGAACTTCCCGACCCATAGGATTTTTTCCTGCTCATCGGCAAAAAGGGCCAATGTCCGAGTTGATCCATGGTACTTATATTCTTTTTCAAAAGGGAAAAAGGTGAAAGTACGGGTGATTTTGTCAAAACGGTACAGGCCAAAACGGGAAGCAATCCAAAGATGGTCTTTATTAATAGGGCATCGGACCATCATGCCCAGATAGCCAGCCTTAGCATGGGAAGTTATATCTGCATAAGGCAATGGGGGTTGATAATTTTTGAAAACGCCTTTTTTCCGATCAAAATAACTCAACGCAAAACAATCCGTACATATCCAATAGTCCCCGTTCTCCTCTTCTATAAAATCAAGGACGTGGTTTCCTAAGATGGTATTGGAGTCCAGTGGGTTTCGCTGGTTGCTTATGCCCACACCTGTTTCATAATTGTATTCGATGATCCCATTACCCCTGGTTCCTAATAAAAGCGTTTTATCCAATGCCTTACTTTTTAAGACTCTAAATATAGTGTATGCATGTATTTCCTGCCCTTCTTCATCTATGATTCTTACAAACGTATAGGAAGTACCGTCGAACTGCATCAGCCCCCAACGTTCGGTCCCAACCCACCATAGGCCCTGTTCGTCTATAGCCATGTCGTAGCATTCATGTGGAGTCAAGCGGTCGGGGATGAACTGGAAGCTGTCCCGTAGGACTTGGGACTGAGTAGCATTGACATACATCATAAGAAAACACAAAGAAGAGCCTACAATCCTGATAAAGCATCGGAAAACATCATCAATATTGACTTTTGCTTCATCGAATTTTTCTGCATCCCCCAATTCCCTAACTTTATTTGATTTTTTGTTATAATCCATGCATGTTAAACAACTTTAATATCTATATAATTCCATTTTTATTTTTTTTCTCATAGTGCCCAACACTAAGAAATGTATAGGTTACCCCCCCGATCGCTATCGGGACGGACAGTGGCTATGCCATTATTTCTTTTCTATATATTCAGTAAAATCGATTTGGTTGTTCGCCTCAGAGTTTATATCTTCTATTGATTGAATATTATCCTCGTAGTAGGAAATACCTTCTATATTGTAAAGTCTGCTATAAACATGTTCTAATTCTGAAATTGAAAAGTCTGGCTCATCATTAAGTATTTCCTCTGCGAGTTTTGTTAATGAAAATTTTCCTTTTTTAAACGCAAAATATTGGAAGATAAGTTTCGCTGTCAGCAAACAATCTGGAATTCTATTGCCACTTCCTTTTATTTAGTCAACCGTTAAAAATTCATCTATCAATCTGTGCCATTTTTTCCTATCATCATCTAAGAAGGTACCGTGCTCTGACTTCTCTAATATTCCAAGTTTTTTTTGCCCTTGTAAATTTTCATAGATTTTCTCTATTGACTCTTTTGAAACTCGATCATCCTTCGCTCCAAATAGCAACAAGGTTGGTACTTTGATTTTTTTGGCATATTCAATTGGATTGTGTTTATAAGGATTAAACCCCAACTGAATTCCACCATGAATTAGCAATAAATCCGTAAACGGAAAAGAGGGCAGGTTCATCGCTTGAAACCTTTTTTTCGTAGTGTTTTTGAAGCTGCCAAATGGACATTCTAATATTATTTTATCTGGTTTTAAAGTGTGATCTCTTAGGGACTTCATGATAGAAACCGCCCCCATTGAACAACCAAATAGTATGATTTTTTCATTGGGGCCTCGTTTCCTCATGAATTCGTATGCGACTTTTACATCGTGACTTTCTTCATATCCAATTGTTGTTGTATTTCCCGTTGACCCTCCACTTCCCATAAAGTCAACTAATAGAGTTGAGTATCCTTTTTTGTTGAACTCTTCTGAATATTCCAACAAGCTTGACTTGGAACTTGAATATCCATGAAACAAAATTACTTTTCCCTTGTCTTCAGGAATTTCAATATACCATGCTTCCAAATCTTCATGGCTTTTTAGGGTAAAAGTCTCATATATTCCTTCTGGAGTTGTTTCATTTTGTGGCTTAGGAATGTTGACTCCCATAAATAACGCGTTCAATTTTTCAGTAATGCTTAATTCCTCTGGTTTTTTCGTTTTGTCTTTTCCGGATTCACTAAAATGAGTAAATTTATATACATGGTTATAGGCAATGAAATTGCCTGCTATCAGTAGGACTAATGTTATCATTCCCATTCTGTTTAGATTTTTCATGGCTATCATTTCGAACGAGTGCGTGACATATCTACCTGGCGGTAGACAGGCAGGTGTGAATCTTTGTGTCCCCGTCTGGCCGCCGGATCTATCTGGCTAGCCTGTCCGGCGGCTAGACAGGCAGGTTCGTGTCTTTCTGGTAAAGCTCCGACATAGGCTTTGGGAAATTCCTCCATCCAACTCCAGCCTTCATTTCTTTTTCCAAAATTTCATTTTACGCCATCCTCTATGCAATTCAACAACCTTGGGGTTTAGGTTTTCAGCCTCTCCCTTTTTGAATCTAATGCTGTGCCTTTGCTCAATTTCTTTTAGCCTTTCCGGCTTGGCTTGTATCTCTCCTTCAAACCAATTGTCCCAGCCAAACAAAATTTCTTCTTCCCCTTTTTTTAAAATGAGAAAGTCGTGGTCTATTCCCGCATCAAAATTGTCGTACTTGTACGCAATTTCCCAATCATTGTTGGTCAGGTACTCAATGATATTATTCCATATTTCTGTTTTTATGCCTATTGCTGTTTCCATTTTGACACTACTTAAAATCCTGCTTTTTATCTCAATAATTAACCCCTAAATTATCCATTGTCTCCACGTCTAAATTTCCAACTGGCAGCCCGTTTCTTTTCTGATAGTCAACCAGCATTCCTTTAGTTTGCTTATCCATTTTTCCGTTAGGTATTAGATCGTCAAATCCCTGCTCTATTAATTTTTCTTGAATTTTAACTATTAATTCCGGTTTTACTTTTTTTCCACAGACAACCTCCCGCCACTCCACACCTCCTTTTTTAATGAGTCTTTTTTTCGCAAAATATTCAATTACAAAGTCCTTTGTTTGTGAAGTGTCTTTTACAATTATCAATTCCTCCGTTGTTTTCTCTGACTTTTCTTCAATCAAACAATAAGTGGTTCGGCCATAACTATCTTTCTTTTCGATCCATCTCCTTCCCTGGTCAACTATCAACTCAACTTTATCTAAATTTGGATCATTCTCTGGTTCATTTTCTCCGATGTACACCGGTAACGATTCTTCATATTCCTCATAAACATCACCGATATAACATTTAGCATAACATTTTCCAGGTTCTTGAAACGGTGGCGATTCGTTTATTTGGCTATTTCCACTTATCCAAAAAAGAAGCAGAAGTAATGTCGTTGCAATACCATGTATTTTCATTGCTTACAGTATTTTTAGTTAGGATCAATTTAAGTATATGGTTTAAAATCTCGTATTATGATAATGGATTTTATCACTTATTTATCCAAAGGAATATATCGTTCATTTATGATATTAAAATGATGTATTTGATGTGCAGTGATCGTCAGTCCAATGGCAAAAAGAGGCATTTCATATTCAAAAAACACACAGTTTTTTTCCAATATTTTCTTGTTGAACGATTCAAACATCATCATCGTTGACCGGCGTACAACCCGAAGTTCATCTACCAACTGCTCAATTGATAATTCATCGGCATTCGAATTTTTGCCCATTATTTCCTGGTCATGTGCAACAGGAATAGTCCCTTCTCCACGAGCAAAAATTACAGCTCTGAAACACCATATTCTTTCCCAATCTATGAGATGTTGTAATATTGTATGAATGGTCCATTTATCTTTTGCATAAGTTTTCAAACCAATTCTGTTTAATTGAGCGATATCAATTTCATTGATTTTTTTCAAACTTAGTTGAAGCGCATCTATGAGTTCTGTCCCTTCATTTAACTCATAAACATTCTCTAAAAACGCTGGACTCTTTTTTGTCTCTGATTTTTTCAATGTTTATATTTTTTTCTTATTGCTTTACGAACTTTAAAACCTCTGTATTGCCTTTATCGTCTTTAATTAAGCAAGAATAAAGCCCTTGATTGAGATTCGAAACGTTAACAGCGCCTTTTTGATCTACACATAAAACCATGTGCCCTAAGCAATTATATATTTTCATAAAAACTACCTTATTGGTTGATCTAATAAATAAAACATCTGCAACTGGGGAAGGGAAAATTAAAAAACCGGGAGCGGTAACTTTGCCTATTGAAGAGGGCTCTACAATTTCGGTAGTCACTGTATTTGTTTGGACGGGTAAATTAAAGTCGAAAAAGATATCTGCCTTATTTGAAATTACTTCTCCTACCGCCAAGTTAGCTTTTGGCTTTATTTTATAACTAATAAAACCATGAGAAGCAGGTTCATTAGTTGTACTATCTGGTAGGTGTATTTCATCAAAAATAAAGAAGGCTTGATTGTTGTCAATTACCTCTACTCGATTGGAATGACTACTGCTTTCTAACTGAAGAGTCGTCCAATCCAAATTTGGATCTAAAACATTGCTTATTTTAACATTTATAGCAGAAGCAGTTCCAACATTTTGAAAACGGATAATATAATGCAGATAGTTGTCTATTTCATCTATCGTAATAGTTTCACCTTCAAGCACTCTAATATCATTTGGGTCAAAGGAACCAATCACAACCTGATCGAGCTCAAATGTATTATTTTCCTCGGTATTGTCTCCAACTATAGGAGTAACAGAAGATGTGAAATTTAGTACATCATTCAGGTCACCAGAGATATAAAATTCGAGATTAATGATTCTTGTTTCAAATGGAGATAGATTGGTATAATTCAATACAAGTGTATTACTTGTTTGAGATGCAACAGGCTCACTAGCCGTCAAGAAATCAACTTTGTTCTCGTCAAAAGTAAATGTAATGTCTCCGCTTAATTGGTTTGTCCCCACGTTGTTATAAACTAATTGGTACGTCGCATTAAAGCCCGCTCTTGCCTCGCTAGTAGGATAGATTGCAATAGTTAAATCATTGATTGATTGATTTGGTTCCAAACAAAAGTCAGCCACATCAATTATCCCAACACCTACAAAGTTAGATATATGAGGATTTGGATTTACATCAAAATAATCGGGTATTGAGGGGCTAACCGTGGTTGCAAATTCCCCCTCTCCAGGAAACAATTGATAAAGACCATTGCTTAGGGAGAAGGTAGCCGTAGTGCCTATCGCACCCTCTGTTATCACCATTTGTTGAGCAACCAAAAAATCTGAAACATCACAACCATTAGCATTAGTATCAAGTCTAATTATTCCTGTTATTTCGTTAGATGTAAGTCCTATATTTTTATGCCAAAAAAGCTCATGATCAACAGATGATGAAGATATAACATCCATATGACCATCTGCATTGAGATCACCTGCAATAACGGTTGTCCCGGTATTTAAGTAGGTCTTTATTATTTGTTCTTCTGCAAAAACACCTTGTCCGTCTGTATTTTCGTGCCAAGCTATTTTCTTACCTAATGCAGCGGCAGAGAGGACATCAATATCACCATCGTTATCGAGATCTACTACATAGGCCGAGTGTACTCCATCTGCCAAAGTTGTAATGATTTGTTCAGGCCCAAAACTTCCTTGTCCATCTGTATTTTCGTACCAGGCTATTTTATCATCACCAAAAGAAGCCGAAATAATATCCATATCGCCATCACCATCTATGTCTTCAGACAGAGTTACATTTGCTCCGTCAGCAGTTGTTGTAACAACCTGTTGAGGTCCAAAACTCCCTAGTCCATCCGTATTTTCGTACCAAGCTATCTTATCATCATCGCGAGAGGCAGAAATAACGTCCATATCGCCATCACCGTCAAGGTCTTCAGCATGTACAGATACTGCTTTTTCTGCACTTGTTGTAATAACTTGTGGAAGACCAAAAAGCCCTTGACCATTTGTGTTTTCATACCAAGCTATTTTGTTATCATTTTCAGAAGCAGAAAGGACATCCATATCACCATCACCATCAAGATCACTAACATATACATCAATGGCGAAGCTTACATCCGTTGTAATAATTTGCTCAAGACCAAAAGTTCCTTGACCATCCAGGTTTTCAAACCAAGCTATTTTATCGTTTTCAAAACTAGAAAAAAGAACATCCATATCACCGTCACCGTCCAAATCAGAAGCATGTACCGATGTAGCCCAATCTGCATAGGTAGAAAATGTCTTTTGCTTGCTGTAACTCCCCTGACCATCGAGATTTTCATACCATGCTACTCGATTACCCCCCCCAGCTGAAGCAGAAATAATATCCATATCACTATCACCATCTATATCAGCCACAAAAACACTGCTGATACCCGATGCATCTGAATTGATTACTTTATGTGGACTAAAAGCGCCTTGACCGTCTGTATTTTCATACCAAGCTATTTTGCTATCATCATGAGAAGCAGAAATTACATCAATATCTCCGTCACCGTCTATATCAGCTGCACTTGCAGATTTGACTTGGTCTGCAATGCTGGTAATAATCTGTTCGGTACCAAAACTCCCTAGGCCATCTTCGTTTTCATACCAAATAACTTCATCATTATTTTCGGCAGTTGCAAGTATATCCATATCACCATCACCATCAAGATCAGCAATAGAAACTGTTAGTACCTCATTGAAGAAGGCCGCAACACTTTGTTGTGAAGCAAAAGAACCGAGCCCATCCATATTTTGGAACCAAACAACTTCGCTCCCACCAGCGGCTAGAATATCCATATCCCCATCACTGTCTAAGTCTCCTGCTGAAACCCATCTTGCTGCATTGAAAGATAGAATTTGTCCAAAGCCAAAATTTCCCTGTCCATCCATGTTTTCATACCAAACTATTTCATCATCACCAGGAGAAGCAGAAAGTACATCAATATCTCCATCACCGTCAATATCATTGGCAAACACTGATTGAGCTCCTTCAGCTCCGTCATTAATAATTTGTTGAACACCAAAATTTCCAGCGCCATCGAGATTTTCATACCAGGCTATTTTATCATCACTTATAGAGGCAGAAAGTATATCTATGTCTCCATCACCATCTAAATCAATAGAATGTATTGATTGAACTCCTGCTGTATTTGTAGTTATTGTTTGCTTGCTTCCAAAAGTCCCTAAACCATCTATGTTTTCAAACCAACTCACATCATCCGTTACAAAAGAGCCAGCGACTACGTCTATGTCTCCATCTCCATCCAAGTCATTAGCTTGTAAAGAAATAACTCCAGGAATATCGTTTGTTATAACATTTTGACGACCAAATTCCCCTGAACCATCTAAATTTTCATACCAGGCTATTTTGCCGTCCTGCAAAGAAGCCGTAAGAACATCTAAGTCCCCGTCAGCATCTAAGTCCGTAGCAATAGCAGAAACAGCTCCGCTTGTTCTTGAACTATAACCAAGAATAAGCTGATCTTCAAAATCAATTTGAGCGTAAGCACTTGTGCAACAAAGAAGCATAGAAAATAAAATGATCCTTGACTGATTTTTAATTGTCGAATTTCTCAATTTTTTTAATTTTTTAATTCATATTTATTTTCCAATCTTAATGACATTGGTCGGCAGGAAGGCGGACGGGTGTTATGCTTAAGTTTGGAAAGGTCGTAGGTGGGGTTGTCGAGCATATTAAGTTTGGTGGTTTCGTTGGTCAGCTCATCTTTCACAACCTCTTTGGTGAATTCATCTCCATCCCACTTTAAAAATACTTTATTGATGACTTTACGTTTTTCAAACTCATTTACCATCCATGTATACAGAGACACTTCTATCTTTTCGTCATCAATGAAGCTATATTGCAACTGTGGCTGAAAAGAGTCTGGCAATTTATCCTTTTCGCTGACAAAATCATTTGCACTTGTTTTTATTGTATTGTTCTCTTTTTCAAGTTTACTATTGGAATACTTCCACAGTTGTAGGTTGGATGTTTGTCCATTTATCGTTGTGATACCTAAAGTGCCACCTGAGGAATTTTTGTTTTTGAAATAATGAAGTTCCACTGCATCATTTGAAGAGCTATTCAATGCCATTCTGGAATTGGTTTCCTCTGTGACTTCCCAAGATTCGGATTTGCCAACTTTAATTAGAGCTTCTTTTTGAGCTGAGGTGAGACCATCGGTCGAATTTTCAAAAACTGATAAGGGACTCAGTCTGAAAAGCGATTTCATGTCTATGGATTCCATACTTGACCCCTCTTGTTTTTCAGGCTTTTTGTCGGTCGTGGTTTCTGTCCCTGTTGCATTTTGGTTATTGTCTGTTGCGCTTTTTTTATCTGACTTACCGCAAGCAAATAGTAAAATGAAGAGGTGTAGTAAAATAGCTTTTCTCATGTTATTTATTTTTAGATTTAAGTTTTCAGTTGAACACTCACGCCCTCAGCAGGCGGTTTTACAATAGATTCGGAGATTTTCTCCCTAAAGCTATTTTCCTTATCTCCAAAACAATTGCAGGAAACAGACTGGGTCTGTAATATTTTTGTTATGAATAAGCATTACTATACCAGGGCAACCAATCGCTACCGGAAATATTTCCGACATAACAATACAATTTCAAAATGAATTTGTACAACTATCATACTCTTTTAGGCTTGCAGTACTCTTCAAGAGAGCACTAAATGTAAAATCAGCACGATATCATTTGTGCTCCTCGCTTTTCCCCTACAAAATTATATTTGCTTTCTCCTAGCCTTTCGTTCAATTTTTTGTTCTTGGTTGCCTACAATACTAAGGAATCGTACATTGCAAAGAAATGCAAAAAATAAGCAAAAAAGTGAAATAAAAATACGAAATTCAGTTTAGCAGTATGCGTAAGGTGATAAGGAATTGGCACAAGATGCCGCTATACATGTTGCCAGCATACTGCTACTACTAAAAGATCGGACAGTTCAATGAACCCAAAGTTCGCGTCACGATGTAGATCTATTTTAAACTGTTTTTTAAACTAATTTAGACCAGGGGTTGTACAGTTAACCTTCTCTTTCACTCTTGCTCAATGCATGACCCAACAAATCTTGCACAATTGTCAGATTCACCCCTTTTGCCACCAGATGGGGCGCGTCTGCCTGGCGGTCAGCCAGGAACAAATGCCGTAGCGTATGCACCATAGGCCGCGACATTATCCCCGCCTTCTTTACCGCCCGGTGAACTATCTTTTGCACGCTACTGGCATTGTACTTTCCACCATACTGCCCCTCAAAAAGCCAGTACCTGGGCGTCAGCACAGCCGGTAGTACCGGCTCAAATATATTAAAACTTTTTTTAATGTTAAAGTGTAACGGCCCTGCCTGTCTACCGGTACCCTAATGCTTCCCTCAATGCAAAGCCGCCCGGATCTCCAGCCCCTCGATCACCTCCGACTCCTGTGCCACCCACCAGTCGAGGCGCGAGTATACCTGCTCCGGATCAAAATAGTTTAGCGCCATCTTAACGAATACGTGTCCGTGTTTGGCCTCCGAGGCCCATAATACCTTGTAAAACCGGTGCATCTCCGGGTCGTCTTGTGCTTCTGATACCAGCCGGAACCGCTCCGCCCCCCGCGTTTCCACTACAGAGGCAATCAGTAAGCGATCGAGGAATCGCTCTTCCCGGCCCGAATGGCAACGCTTGATGAGGGCCTTTACATAGGGGTCTTCTCCCATAGATGCCGGTAGGCGGATGCCGCGGTTTTCCATCAATTGATACACCTGCTGGAAATGCTGGAGCTCTTCGATGCCGATCTCGATCAATTCGGGGATGATCTCGGTCCGGTCGGGGAATTTGGCCACAAAGCTCATGGCCATAGCAGAGGCTTTGCGTTCGCAGTCGGCGTGGTCCTGTAGGAAGGCGGGAAAGTCGGCCATCACGGCAGCTACCCATTCGGGTTTGCTGGGTGTGGCGATGTCGAGGTTTAGTTTCATGGATGTGCTGTTTTTTAACAAAACCAAAATTAAAAAATAAACGTAGTTGGACAAATACTGTGGTCGAATGAAAAGAAAAGTAAAAATGACGTTAGGAAACGTTGTTTTCATTTTCATTTGACTATTTAACACAGCATTGGTATGAGAACCAAAACAAATGGCATCGCTTGCTTGCAGTCAAACGAATCCTGATTTTTTGTCAAAAAACAATTGAGTGTGTGACGTATTAGCGGAACCTCTCACCACAAAGGCTCCAAGACACAGAGCCACACAAAGATTTTCTCTGTGAATCTTTGTGTCTTCGTGTCTTTGTGGTAAAGGCCGCAGCGATTTTGTCACGCACTCAAAACAATTTGAAGCTGTTTCTTCTCTGAAATGCCCTAAAACGGTACTTACTTCTTCCGGAAAAAAACAGAAATGGGTACGCCCGTAAAATCAAAATTTTTCCGCAGTTGGTTTTCCAGGTAGTTCCGGTAATTTTCCTTGACGTGTTTGGGGTAGTTGCAAAAGAAGGCGAAGGCAGGATAATACACCGGCAGTTGGGTCACGTATTTTATCTTGATGAATTTGCCGCGGTGTGAAGGGGGCGGGTATTTGCTCATGGCTTCGCCCATCACCTCGTTGAGTTCGGATGTTTTGATCTTGCGCTGGCGGTTTTGGTGTACTTCCAGGGCAATCTCAATGGCTTTAAAAATGCGCTGTTTGTGGAGAGCGGAAACAAACACGATGGGCACATCGTTGAACGGCGCCAGCCGTTTTTTCAGGTCGGCTTCAAAATCGCGGGCCGTGTTGGTTTCTTTTTCCGTAAGGTCCCATTTGTTTACCAAAATGACGATCCCCTTATTGCGTTTTACCGCAAGGGTGAAAATGCTCATGTCCTGGGCCTCGATCCCGTCTTGTGCGTCGATCATGATCAGGCAAACGTCTGCCTCCTCCATGGCTTTGATGGCGCGCATCACAGAGTAGAATTCCAGGTTTTCGTGTACCTTCGACTTTTTGCGGATGCCGGCAGTGTCGATCAGGAGGAATTCTTTGCCAAACTTGTTGTAGTGGGTATGGATGCTGTCGCGGGTGGTGCCGGCTATGTCGGTCACGATGTTGCGTTCTTCTCCCAACAAGGCGTTTACAAGTGATGATTTTCCCACGTTGGGTTGCCCCAAAATGGCGAATTTGGGCAGCTCTGTTTCCAGGGGTTCGTAATTTTCGATGTGTTCGGTGACCATGTCCAGCAGCTCTCCCGTACCCGATCCGGTCAGCGACGAGAGGAAGTAGGTATCTTCAAATCCCATGCTCCAAAATTCATTGGCTTCTAGCAGGCGGGCGTTGTTGTCCACCTTATTGACCACCAGAAATACTTTCTTATTGGTGCGGCGCAGCATATCGGCTACTTCCTCGTCGAGGTCGGTAATGCCGGTCATCACATCCACCATAAATACAAGTACTTCCGCCTCCTCGATGGCGATTTTTACCTGCGACCGGATGGCCGACTCAAAAATGTCTTTCGATCCTTCCACAAAGCCTCCCGTGTCGATGACGGTAAATTTTTTTCCGTTCCATTCACAGGTGCCGTATTTGCGGTCGCGGGTCACGCCGCTGGTATCGTCGATGATGGCCTGGCGTTCGCCGATGAGGCGGTTGTACAAGGTTGATTTCCCCACGTTGGGTCGGCCTACTATGGCGACAATATTTCCCATCTGTTGGTGCTGATTTGGAATTTTGGGCAAAGGTACAAAAAAGGCGGATATGCCATTTAGGGTGTGGGATTTTTTGAGGCATTTTCCGAAAGGGTTACAATGATCCTGGTCTCCATCTCCCAAAAAATCCCCATCTTGCACCCACAAAACCGCCCACATGCTCCAACGCACCATCCTCTTCTTCTACGAACTGATCCGCATGGGCTTTTGGGTCTACATCGTCAACAGGTACTACAACAAACCCCGCCTGCGCCGGGAGATAAAAAAGGTCTATGCCACTGCCAACCTCCCTTTCGACCCCTCCTACTACCACCGCATCTATTACCATTTGTTGTTGAGCAGTGTGATCGTACTCTGGTTCAGTACCCTTCGCGGGAAACGGCTAAGTAGGCGCGAACGAAAAGCCGCCATCTACCTCGGCGCAGCCACCCCTCTCTACGACGACCTCTACGACGAGTACGACTTCGATCGTCACCAGGTCAACGAAATGATCCAACAGGAGGCCCGCGGCGATTACGGCATCATCGCCAAATTGGGTATCTACGTCTACCACCAACTAAGACCGCTCCTTCCCCGACCCGAGATTTTCCAACAATGCATGGACCAACTCGCCCTCGCCCAGGAAGCCAGCAAAAAACAAGTAGGGGGGGGGCTGTCAGAAACCACCATCCGAAAGATCACCTACGACAAAGGCGGCCACTCCTTCGCCATCTACCGGAGCATCCTCGACCATGCCTGGCGACCCGGTGAATCCGAAATGATCTACCACCTCGGCAGTCTTATCCAACTGACCAGCGACCTGTTTGACCTCCGCAAAGACCACCTCAACGGCGTGCAAACACTGGTCACCCACACCGACGACATCAACAAGATCAGACAAGAATATTTGGCGCTGATCGATAAAACCATCGCTTCCGCTAAAAATCTGGGATACCAACCAATGGACTGTAAACGCTTTGTTATGCAGCTCCGGCTGGTCACCGGACGCGGTATGGTCTGTCTCGATCAATTGGTGCGCGTACAGAAAAAATACGGACGGTTTGACCCCGGAATTATGCAACGCTCCGAATCGGTCTGCGATATGGAAAATCCCCTGAACCTGCTGTGGAGTTTTTGGTACTCGCTGCGGTGAATACTATTGGCTTTTCTTTGATGTTCTCTACAAAGATTCCGCTCCAAGAGGCAGGTATTGTCCCGAGGGCCGGGACAGGCTACCTAACGGAGCGGCCTTCGAAATGCTCCGTGCAGTAGAATTAAACCGTGGCAGGCAGTTGCAAAACCATATCTCAAAAAAGCAGTAACTTTGTTCTTCATTCCAAAAGATGAAATTAAGAACAACCCTTTTTATACTCTTGACAGCCCTTGTGGCACAAGCTCAAATCATCCACCGGGTGGAACCTCCCAACTGGTGGACAGATATGCAATGGAACCACCTCCAACTGCTGGTATACGGCGACAGCATCGCGTACCTCCAACCGCAGATCGACTCGAAGGGCGTCGTCCTCCAACAAACTACTTACGTAAAAAATCCCAACTACCTTTTCCTGGACATTGCCATTGAACCCCACGCAGAGCCCGGCAAGATCCCCATTGTGTTCTACCAAAATGGTCGGCAGGTACATACCCACTACTTCGACCTGTTGCAACGAACACCCGGCAGCGCACAGCGGAAAGGCTTCGACACCTCCGACGTACTCTATCTCATCACCCCCGACCGCTTCGCCAACGCCGACCCTACCAACGACGACGTTGCCGGCATGAAAGAAACCGCTGATCGAACCCCTAAGTTTGGCCGGCACGGAGGCGACCTGCAAGGTATCGAGAACCACCTCGACTACATCGCCGACCTGGGCTTTACCGCCATTTGGCTCAACCCGGTGCTGGAAAACGATATGCCCAAATGGTCCTATCACGGCTACGCTGCCACCGATTTTTACAAAGTGGACCAGCGTTTTGGCACCAACGAATCCTACCGACAATTTTGCCGGAAGGCCAACGAAAAGGGACTGAAGGTGATCATGGATATGATCGTCAACCACAGCGGTTCGCATCACTGGTTCGTCCTGGACCCACCAACATCCGATTGGTTGAATTTTCAGGACAAGTACGAGATCACTTCTCACAAACGTACCACCATCCAGGACATCCACGCTTCCGAATACGACAAAAAGGCGTTTTCCGACGGATGGTTTGTGCCCACCATGCCCGACCTCAATCAGCGCAACAAATGGATGGCCAGCTACCTCATTCAAAACGCCATTTGGTGGATTGAATATGCCGGCATTTCGGGCATCCGGATGGACACCTATCCCTACCCCGACAAAGATTTTATGTCGGAATGGACCTGTGCGGTCACCGCCGAGTATCCCGGTTTTAATATAGTAGGAGAGGAGTGGTCGATCAATCCGGCCATCGTATCCTACTGGCAAGCGGAGAAGGTCAACCACGATGGTTACACTTCCTGTCTGCCCAGCCTGATGGATTTTCCGTTGCAGGATGCCCTGGTGAAGAGCCTTACGGAAAAGGAAAACTGGAACAGCGGATGGATAAAAGTCTATGAAGCGCTGGCCAACGATTTTCTCTATGCCGATCCCAACCAACTGGTAGTATTCCCCGACAACCACGATATGGATCGCTTTTTTACACAAGTAGACAACGACTTCGATCTGTTCAAAATGGGGATGGTTTACTTCGCCACTATCCGGGGCATTCCGCAGTTTTATTATGGCACGGAAGTGTTGATGCAAAACGATAGTTTCCCCGGCGACCACGGCATCATCCGCACCGATTTTCCAGGAGGATGGGCGGGCGATCCCGTCAATGCCTTTACAGGAAAAGGACTTTCCGATCAACAAAAGGAAGCGCAGGCTTTCACCAAAAAGCTATTGAATTGGCGTAAAAATAAAACGGTCATTCACCAGGGCAGGCTAATCCAGTTCGCGCCGAAAAAGGGCATTTATGCCTACTTTCGGTTCGACGACAAAGAAACCGTCATGGTACTATTTAACAAAAACGATCAACCCATAGAAGTGGACCTGGAACGCTTTGCTGAATTACTGAGTGGACACCACAAAGCGACCGAAGTTTTGACCAATCGCCAATTTATCCTTTCCACTTCCATCCTGGTGCCGCCCAGAACGGCCCTCGTACTGGAAATCGAATAAAAGCGATCAATATCACCATAAAATGACAAAATCCGCTTTTGTAATCATATTGTTGAGCTTTTTGATGCAATGTGCGCCGTCCGAAAAAATTCCGGAGGTGAGTTCAGGGCGAGTGGAAAGGCTGGCTTCCTTTTCATCGAAATACGTCTCGCCCCGCCACGTTGATATATGGTTGCCCGAGGGCTACTCTATCCAACGGTCTTACCCGGTGATCTATATGCACGACGGGCAAATGTTGTACGACTCGACCACTACCTGGAATGGGCAGGCCTGGGAAGTAGACCGGGTGTTGGGGCGCCTGATCGACCAGGGCAAGATCGAACCCTGCATTGTAGTGGGTATTTGGAATGTGGCCGGTGAAAGGTGGTCGGATTATTATCCGCAAAAGCCCTTTGAAGCATTGCCCAAAGAGTGGCAGCAGAAGTTGTTTGAGGCAGATAGAAATGAAAAACCACTGTTGAATAAAAAACTGAGCTCGGACAATTATCTCCGCTTTATTGTAGAGGAGTTACAACCGGTCATCGAAGCCAGGTATACCCTACGCCCCGGCAGCGAAAATCAGTTCATCATGGGGTCGAGCATGGGGGGCTTGATATCCATGTATGCACTGGCAGAATACCCGGAAGTGTTTGGCGGGGCGGCCTGTCTGTCAACGCATTGGGTGGGAAGTTTTGAGCAAAACGATGTCGTCCCCTTGGCATTTGCATGTTATCTCAACGCCAAATTGCCAAAACTAAGTGGCAAGCGATTGTATTTTGACTACGGTACTGCTACATTGGATACTTTGTACGAACACCATCAGGAGCGAATTGATGGTCTGATCGAACCGAATACCGAGCTTAAAATTGCCTATCAGTCTTTAAAATTCGAAGGAGCAGACCACTCCGAAAAGTCATGGGCAAAACGATTGGCGATCCCTGTAAAATTTTTGTTAGAGAAATAATCACGATAAACAAATTATGAAAATCAAAAAATATTTGCTGGTAACCCTCCTTTACCTTTCGGGAAACTTGTTTTGGCTTCAAGCCCAAATTGTGACACTCGACCCCATATTTGCCACCGTCGACGATGATGTGACCATCACCTACGATGCTTCCCAGGGCACCGGCCAACTCGCCGGAATACAACCCGTATTTATGCACGCCGGTGTGATCACCCAATCGGGCGGCCCCGGGAGTTGGCAATACGTCCAGGGAGAGTGGGGGACTTACGACGAGAACGGCCTGATGACCTACGAAGGCAACAATATGCACACAAAAACGATCAACATCCGGGATTTTTTCGGCATTCCGATGGGAGAGGTGGTCACCCATCTGGCTTTTGTGTTTCGCAATGAAGATGGCAGCCTGGAAGGCAAAACCGCCGATGGGCAGGACATATTCGTACCCATCTACGATTCCAACTCTAATTTTCTATTGGCGATGACCTTGCCCGTTGATGATGGGATCATCACCACCGTAGGGTCGGAAATTGCCGTTCAGGCGTACACGACTCAGCCAGCCGATTTCCGGATTGAAGACAATGGCAACCTTATTGCCCAATCAGGTGGCGCTGTGACGGAATTCAGTCATCAACTGGCTATCACCCAGGGAGGGGCGCATACCGTGGTGGTAACTGCCGAAATGGGAACGGAAATAGAAGTGGATTCTTTCCACTACATCATCAATGGAACTGTCGTTGTAGAAAATCCTCCCGTTGGCACCATCAACGGAATTAATCAAATAGATGCCAACGCCATCCGGCTCCAGCTATGGGCACCGTATAAATCGTACGTTTATGTGTTAGGCGATTTCAATGACTGGATTCCCCATCCCGACTATTTTATGAAACGCAGTGCTGATGGCACAACCTGGTGGCTCGACATTGAAAACCTCGACCCCGCCGGGGAATACGCCTTCCAGTATTACGTTGACGGTGATATCCGGATTGCCGACCCTTATTCCGAAAAAGTGCTCGACCCATTCAATGATGCTGAAATAGATAGTAATACATTTCCAAACCTGAAACCTTACCCTTTCGGGAAAACGACGGGCATCGTCACTGCATTCAAAACCCAGGATACGCCCTTCAACTGGCAACACGATGATTACGAACGGCCGGACAAGCAAGACCTGGTTATCTACGAGCTGTTGCTACGCGATTTTTTGCATGCCCACAACTTTCAAACCCTGATGGACACCCTCAGCTACCTGGATGAACTGGGGGTCAATGCCATTGAGCTGATGCCGGTCAGCGAATTTGAGGGCAATAATTCCTGGGGGTACAATCCGTCGTTCCACATGGCACTCGACAAATATTACGGCACTCCGGAGGCATTTAAAATGCTGATCGATGCTTGCCACGAAAGAGGCATCGCCGTGATATTGGATGTGGTGTACAACCATGTATTCAGCCAAAGTCCCCTTGCACAATTATACTGGGATCAGGCGGAATTTAAACCCACCGCCGATAACCCCTGGCTCAATCCCGACGCTAAGCATCCCTTCAATGTGGGGTACGATATGAACCACGAATCAACTGCCACTCAGGCCTGGCTCGACCAGGTGATGTTGTACTGGATAGACGAATACCACGTCGACGGCTTTCGATTCGATCTGTCGAAAGGATTTACCCAAAACACCACCACCGATGTAGGTATTTGGAGCAACTACGACGCGTCCCGCATCAGCCTGCTTCAACGAATAGCCGACGTCATCTGGGCGCAAGACCCCGATTTTTATGTGATCCTCGAGCATTTTGCGGAAGCGGAGGAAGAACGCGAATTGTCTGACTACGGCATGATGCTCTGGGGCAACGGCGTACACGAATTCAATGAAGCCACCATGGGGTGGGAGAGCGATTTGTCGGTGATCGACTACAAGGTTCCGTGGCGCGATTTCGACGATCCCCACCTGGTAGGTTATCTGGAAAGCCACGACGAAGAACGCCTGATGTACAAGAACCTTCAATGGGGCAATAGCAGTACCGACTACGATGTTCAACAATTCCAGACCGCGCTGAAGAGACAGGAATTAGCAGGTGCTTTTTTCTTTACCCTGCCCGGGCCGAAGATGTTTTGGCAGTTTGGAGAGTTGGGCTACGGCTACTCGATCAACACTTGTGAGGATGGAACGATAGATCCGGATTGTCGGCTGTCGCCCAAGCCGATCCGGTGGGATTATTGGGCTACTCCCGGGCGGCGCGACATCTACTACACCTGGCGGGCGCTGATACATTTGAAAAAGAACTACCCGGTTTTTCGAACCGATTACTATGAATACAATTTGGACGACAAACTTAAAAGCATCACTTTGATCGATCCAAACGATATGAAAGTAGTGGTGCTGGGAAATTTTGATGTATTGTCCGGCAGCATTGACCCCAATTTTCCAGAAACGGGCTGGTGGTACGATTATTTTTCCGGCGACAGCCTGAATATCACCGACCCCAACCAACTCATAAGTCTAGAGCCCGGAGAATACCGCATTTACATCACCGAACAGGTCGAACCACCTTTTGTCAATGTAAACGAAGCTATAGGTATACAACGGTTTGACTGTTTTCCCAACCCAACTTCTGGTGCATTTAATGTCGTTATAGAATTGACGGATGCGGAGGAAGTGAGCGTCGTCGTATTCGATGTGCTTGGAAAACCGGTCAGGGAACTATACCAGGGGGCTTCTCGCCGGATACAGTTTTCTGCCGGGCTGGACGATGTGGGCGCAGGGTGTTATTTCGTTCGCCTGACGACCAGCAAGAGCAGTTGGACCCGGAAGCTGATAAACCGGAGTTAGTAGGAGCTATTAGGATAAATGTTAATTCAGTAAAGCTCAAAAAATAAATTGTCTTTTTGGTGTCTTTGAAAAAATCACAAATCGCTCATTATCAATCGCTTATTTGTAATTTTTATCAAAGACAACGACAAGTTATTTTTCGAGCGAGCCTCAAGTTTAAATTCAATTTAAATTTTTATAATTTTGTCACCGTTTTAAGATTTTGAATTAAATCACTCATTTTTTCTACTAAACAAAATTTACAATGAAATTCAACAAGTTTAATTATGGTTTTAGCCTATTACTGCTGGCCTGCACGTTGATGTTGGTCACTTCCTGTAAAGACGACGAAGTAGATATCCCCGATGTGGAAGGTATTAATGTACAAGATGGGATGTATCTGGCTGTAGCTGATACCGATCCTGTTGCTTCTGCTATTTTAAGATCAGAAGTTGTGGAGGACGACGCTTTCGGTTCGCAATCCAGAACTGGCTTTGTTGCCAACTACATTTATTTGACTGCCGGAAACTATAACATGGTAGAGGTAACGTCAAAGGAAATTACGGCTACCTATGGCGGCACCGCTGTAACGGAGCTGGCAGAGGAACAAAATTGTACTACCAACGAATATACGTTGGTTACCATTACAGAAAATGGAGCAGCCTTCGCGGTAAGTGAAGGATTGTACAAAGTAACTTACGACCAGCTTACTGGCGAAATGGTTATTTTCAAAGCTGACATGCCTTCTATTATTGGCAATTCCCCGGAAGGTTCTGACTGGGGTGACATTTTTCTGCCCGGATCTGTTGATGCGACCGGTGGAAGCTGGCAAATTACCGAGCAGGTATTTAGGGAAGGCGAATGGAAAATTCGCTTTAACTGCCACTGGAACATCGATCGTAGAATTGATCCAAATGCTGGATTTGAGGAGGACAATGCTTATATGTTGTTCACTAATTTTGGAGGTAGTACTGATAACCTCCAGGCCGGGGCACCTAACATTCCTCTTGCAGCCGCAGACGAAGGCATTTATACAGTTGATATCAATTGGTCTCCTGACGACGGATGGACTGTTGCATTGACTCGTACCGGCGATGCTCCCGTCATTACTTTTGATCCTGCTAATCATCAATGGGGCATTATCGGCGATGCTACTCCTACCGGATGGGACTCTGATACCGATTTTGATTATATAGGCGAAAGCGGTGGTACTTATACCTGGGAATTGGCTTCTATTGATTTGACTGCCGGAGGTAATTTTAAGCTCCGCACCAACGATCTGTGGACCGAGGAACTCAACTGGGAGACCATCAATATGACAGGTGATGTTTCCGACTTTACCAATGATGGTACAAACACCAATATCATTGTAAATACAGATGCCACCTATAAGATCACGCTCACTACCAGCGACGAAGGCGATAATTACATGACTACGTTCGAACAACTTTAATTCCCTTAATCTTAACTAATGGCAGACCTTCCGGAAACCTTTTTCGGGAGGTCTGTTATCATTATTCATATACCACCACCTACTTCCTCAACCACAAAATTTCATTTTATGGAAATGATAAGGTCTACATTAAATCGCCTGTTGACTGTTGGGCTCCTTTTTGCATTTTCCAACATGGGTCTTACACAAACTCTTACTGTCAGCGGGAAAGTAACCGATGCCATCGACGGATTTGGTTTGCCGGGAGTAAATATTCTGGTGACCAATGGTGAAGGTACTACGGGTACCGTGTCGGACATTGATGGCAGCTACACCCTTCGGGTGCCAAAAGGAGCGATTGTTGAGTTCTCCTTTACGGGGTATTCATCACAATCATTTACCATTGAGACTGACCGGACATTGGATGTGGCCCTGGGCACAGAGGAGGCTTTGTTAAATGAGGTTGTGGTAGTTGGATATGGAGCGGTTAAAAAAGACGATTTGACGGGGTCTGTAACCAAAGTTGGTGAAGAAGAATTTAACAGGGGGGTCATCACTTCACCTGAGCAGTTGCTGGTCGGTAAAGTGTCCGGATTGCAGATTAGTACGGATGGAGCACCGGGTGGAAAAACGCGGTTTCGATTGAGAGGAGAGACCTCTTTAAGAGGGCTCCAGGAGCCGCTGGTGGTGATAGATGGAGTGCCATTGGATAATAAAGACAATGCCAGTGCCCGCAACATTCGAAATTTTATTAACCCAGATGATATTGAAAGTATGGTCATCCTTAAAGATGCATCCGCTACAGCTATTTACGGGTCGAGGGGGGCTAGCGGAGTAATTGTGATAACCACCAAAAAAGGAAAAGACAAATTGTCTGTCAACTACAAAGGAACCTATTCAATAGCACGACTGGGAAATACACCTGACATTTTTGGCAGCGACCAATTTCGAAGGGCCATTGATAGTAAGGCCCCACAATTGATTAATGACCTGGGTGATGCCGATACCGATTGGGTGAAAGAGGTTACCCAAAACGCTACCGGTACACAACATAATCTTTCTTTTTCAGGAGCTAAAAACAAGTTTAACTATCTCGCATCTTTCAATCACCGAACCAACAATGGGGTGCTCAAGACCTCGAAGAATCAAATAAATACCATTTTGGTCAACTTGTCTACAAAGGCGTTGAATGATGATCTGGAAATTTCATTACGCAATAAAACAGCCTGGGTCAAAAATAATTTTGCGCCTAATGTATTGCAGGCCGCACTCAATTTTGATCCGACACAATCGGTTCTGGACGCCGAAAGTATTTATGGGGGATATTTTCAATGGAATGATCCACTCGTAACCAATAACCCCGTTTCTACGCTGGATTTGACCAATGAAGAGGCTAAAAGTGTACGAACCATCAATTCACTTGACTTAAAGTACAGGATTCCAGGTATTGAAGGAGTATCATTGACCGCTATTGGCAGCTATGACTATACGGATGGGGAAAAGTTCAGAGTGCGGGATCCTCTTTTGAAAGACGGTGAAAATTTTGAAAGAATGGGTAACCTCAGAACCGAAGACGAACGGCATATTTCTAAGTTGCTGGAAACCTATCTGACGTACGAAAAACAAATTGCGAGAAGTAAGATCAATTACGTGCTGGGATACTCTTGGCAGGACTTTGACAGGGAAAATAAATGGATTGAAGCAGATACCATTGTGGCTGCTGATAATGAATATGGCTTTGAAAGAATGGGCCAACCAGAGCTGGATTCTGTTGTGACGTACAATCGCCTTATCTCCTTTTTCACGCGACTGAATTACAACTTTGATGAAAAATATTTGCTGACCCTCTCTCTGCGGCGGGACGGCTCCACCCGCTTTGGCCCCAGTAACCGGTGGGGATGGTTTCCGGCCGGAGCCATTGCATGGAGAATATTACAAGAGGATTTTGCAGCAGGACTTAACAAGACTTTTACTGATTTGAAATTGCGAATCGGCTATGGTATAACCGGCAATGAAGGTATTGGCGATTACCTATATGCCATTTATTACCGATATGGGCAGAATGATGCCCGATACCAATTTGGCGACGAGTACGTAGCTATGTTGAGAGGAGACGGGGTAGACCCCAACATCAAATGGGAGTCTACAACTAGTTTCAACATTGGATTGGATTTTGGTATTCTCAACAATCGACTGACGGGCACCCTGGATTGGTACCAAAAGAAAACTGTGGATTTATTATTTGAAGTTGCTACGGCGGCATTTACCAATTTAAGTGATCGGATATTTACCAATATTGGAGAAATGGAAAATTCCGGAGTTGAGCTGGGCCTTCAATCATACATTATCGATCGCGATGCGTTGGACTGGGAACTCAGTTTTACAGCTTCCTATAACATAAATAAAATCACCAAGCTGGATAATTCAGTCGATAACCCTGACTTTCAAGGATACGAAGAAGGGGGCATTAGCGGAGATGTTGGGCAGACCATTCAGCGCCTGAAAGTAGGTGATCCGGCTTATGCTTTTTTTACTTACCAACATAAACTGGATGCCAATGGCAATCCCGTAGCAGATGGTAATCCTATTGACCTGTATGTCGACGTAGATGGTGACGGAATCATCAACGAAAGAGATTTAGTTATTCAAGAGACGCCGGCTCCCAAGTTTATGTTCGGTTTAACCTCCAACACCACGTATAAAAATTTCGACCTGGCGTTTACCCTCCGGGCCAACCTCGGCAATTACGTATACAACAATGTGGCTTCCAGTACCGGCTATTTCGACCGCCTGTCGGATCGCGTTCCCAACAATACATCTACTTCTTCATTTGAAACCAACTTCAAAGAGCGCCAGTTAAAATCCGACTATTACATCGAAAATGCTTCCTTTCTCAAACTGGACAATATATCACTGGGGTATTCTTTTAAAAACATCGACTTTCTCCGCAATTTGAGGATATTCGCAACCGTCCAAAACCTGTTGACCATTACCGGTTATTCCGGCCTCGATCCGGAGCTGCCCCAGTTCAACAACGGTATCGACAACAATATATACCCTGTTTCCCAAACCTATCTGTTTGGCCTCAGTGCTTCATTTTAAACCATTAAACAATCCGATCGTGAAAAAATCATATATATTATTTGTTCTCATAATGACCCTGGGCCAGTTTGCTTGTACCAATCTGGATGTTGAACCGGAAGATGCCTTGACGGAATTCGAAGTATTCAAAGACGCTGCAGCCTATCGTTCCTATCTCGCCAAACTGTATGGCGCATTTGTACTCACCGGACAGAATGGACCCAATGGCGATCCCGACATCACCATCGTCAATGATGAAGGGTTTACCAGTTACATCCGCGTATATTGGAAAGCCCAGGAACTCACCACCGACGAAGCCGTCATTGCATGGACCGATGCAGGTATACGGGACCTTCACGAGCACAGTTGGTCATCGGAAAATCAGTTTGTACGAGTATTGTATTATCGCATAGCCTTGATTGTATCTATTGCCAACGACTTTATCAGACAGTCTGCCCCGGATGTACTTGCAACTAATGGCATCACCGGAGCAGATGTAGATGCGATCAATCGCTATCGGGCAGAGGCACGCTTTTTAAGAGCATTGGCTTACTGGCATTCACTCGACTTGTTCCGCAATGTTCCGATTGTCACTGAAATAACAGCTGATTTCCCTCTGCAAAATACACCCCGCGAAATATTTGACTTTATCATCGGAGAATTGAACGAGATCGAATCTGAAATGGCAACCCCGCAGACAAATGAATATGCAAGAGCCGATCAGGCGGCAAACTGGATGTTGCAAGCAAAATTATTCCTCAACGCTGAAGTGTATATCAACGAAGCCCGCTACACCGAATGCATCACCGCCTGCCAAAAAGTAATGAGCGCCGGTTATTCCCTCGAACCCGTATACCAACATTTGTTCATGACTGAAAACCACACCTCCGATGAAATCATTTTCCCCATCATCTCAGACGGACAGTTTTCACAAAATTGGGGAGGAACCACCTTTTTGGTGCATGGTGCCATCGGTGGTTCTATGGTCGACGCAGACTATGGCATAAGCGGGCCCTGGGCAGGCATGCGTACCACCAGCGCCATGGTAGAAAAATTTCCCGATACAAGTGGAGACATCGACAGCCGTGCCATTTTTTATACGGATGGACAATCGCTCGAAATCGACGACATTGGCGAATTTGAACAAGGGTACGCCGTTCCGAAATATGTCAATAAATCCCCCGACGGTATCGACGGCTCTGATCCCACTCACGTGGACACCGACTACCCTATGTTTCGTCTCGCCGACGCCTACCTCATGTACGCAGAAGCGGTGTTGCGGGGAGGATCCGGCGGCAGCATGGGCGAAGCCGTCAGCCTCATCAACGAATTGCGACAGAGAGCCTACGGCAACAACAGCGGCGACATCACCGAGTCAGACCTCTCCCTCGATTTCATCCTCGACGAGCGCGTACGTGAGCTGTATTGGGAAGCTACCCGGAGAGTCGATCTTATACGCTACAACCGCTATACCGAAAACGGCATCTGGCCCTGGAAAGGCAATGTGCAGGAAGGACAAACGACGGATAAGTTCCGCGACATTTTTCCCATACCGGCTTCTGACCTCTTGGCCAATCCGGAGCTAAAGCAGAATGATGGGTATTGAGGTGTTTAGGGTCGCTATCAGACACACACATAAAAGCTGTTAGACATCACTCTGTAAAGCTCCAAGATGTTTCCGTATATTAGTGGGAAAATCCACCAATATGACCACCCGGTCACAACTTCTTCTTAGCCTGGCAATTGTCTTCCTCCAACCGCTGCAGGCCCAGGAGTACACCTGGAGCGAGCACATTGCGCCCATCGTTTACGACAATTGTTCCTCCTGCCATCACGACGGGGGCATCGCACCGTTCAATTTGATCACTTATTTTGATCTTGAATTCCACGCCAACGATATCCACCATGTCATCGACTATAAAGAAATGCCACCCTGGCCTGCCGATCCCGAATACCGCCATTTCAAAGAGGAGGCGGTGCTGGAACAATGGGAAATTGATGACAACTGCATTGCGGTTTGTGGCGGATAGGTGATCTTTACTTCTGATTAAAACTGACCGGAATACCTGAAAACATCTCCTTCCAGTGTCATTAACTTCTTTCGTCCAGTTGAACTAAATACAAACATTCCGATATCCGGCTCCGTCCGCATCCAATTGCATAAAAAACAAACGGTGGAGTGCGCTACCGGCACCCCCTCCGTATCGTAAAGTACAAATCCGAGATGTGGCTCAAAACAGCGGAAGAAATCACCGCCATACGTGGCCGTATTGTTGTAAATATTGAGTAATTCGATTGCCTGCGTCTCGCTGAGCCGTACCCCCTGGCCCACCACGTGTTGTGACAGTTCCCCCTTTTCTATGATGTTGGCATTTTCGCCGTCCATTCGGTAGGCTACCACGTAGCTGTAGGCCGACCCGGGAAAGGGGTTGAGTTGGGGGGAGGGCCCGGAGGGAGTAGGGGAAGTGCAGCCGACGGTAATAAGCAGGCAAAGACAAAAACCAACCATCCCAATAGGCGAACCATTCCGGTAAGCCATTTGGTAAACACCTTGTTGGGAAAAATGACAGCGTAGGTGCATCTTTTTAAAACATCGGGTGATTTGGTTTGTTGTTCAAAATATCTTCTATCTTTTCTTCTACCTCCGGCGTGATGAGCGGTATCACTTCCAACGATTCCAGGGTTTCTTTCAGGTGTTTGGTTTTGGAAGCACCCAGGATGACGGTACTCACATTGGGGTTTTTGGCGCACCAGGCGATGGCGAGTTTGGCCAGGGAAGTGTTGAGGTCTTCGGCCAGGTCATTTAGTTTTCTAACAATGTTGAGCCGTTCGGGGGTGAGGGAGCGTTCGCGCAACCATTCCAGCCCGTCCATGCTGAGGCGGGTCCCTTTCGGAAATTTGTCGATGTACTTATTGGTCAGCACACCCGAAGCCAGGGGCGACCATATGGTGGTGCCCAGTCCGACGGTTTTGTACACCTGACTGTATTCTACCTCCACCTTTTGTCGTTCGAGCATATTGTACTGGGGTTGTTCCATAGTGGGGCCGATCAGGCGGAGGTCGCGGGCCACCATGTGGGCTTCCATGATCTCCTGAGCCGACCATTCGCTGGTGCCCCAGTACAGTATTTTGCCTTGCTGGATGAGGTGGTTCATGGCCCAGACGGTTTCTTCGATGGGTGTATTTTTATCGGGGCGGTGGCAGAAGTAGAGGTCGAGGTAGTCGACCTGCAACCGCTTGAGGGCCGCATCGCAGGCTTCGAACACGTGTTTGCGGTTCAGTCCCGTTTGGTTGGGTTTTTTACCGCCGTCGCCGAAGAACACTTTGCTGGATACGAGGAAAGAGCTGCGGTCCCATTTCATCTTTTTAAGGATCTTCCCCATGACGATCTCGGATTTGCCGCGGGCGTAAATTTCGGCATTGTCAAAGAAGTTGACGCCGTGGTCGTAGGCCATTTCCATGAGTTTTTCGGCAACGCCATCGCCGATTTGTTTGCCAAATGTCAGCCAGGAACCAAGAGAAAGTACACTGACCTGAAGGCCGGATTTTCCTAGTCGTTTGTATTGCATCTGTGGTCGTTTGTTATTAAATGATTCGTATTATTTTGACTTGATCTGATGAAAAACGTCGTAGATGTGTGCATGGAGGATGGCCTTGCTGTCGCGCTTATCGAAATAGTCCATTTTCAGGATACTGCGTCTGCCGGTGGTCACATCGTACAAAATGGCGTAGTACATCATATCGTAGTTGGGTTTGATGGCATTGGTTAGGGTGAATGGCAGGAAATAAGGCATGATCACCGAGGCGGCTACAAGGCCCCAGCTACCGCTTTTTTGACGGAGCGAAACCACTCCCGTCCACAAAAAATATTCGGTACCGTATTTTTCTGCGATGGCATCTATCTGGTTTTGGTTGTAGCCGGGGGTGAGCGTCAGGTCGTAGTGGTCTATTTGCTGGTTGATGTATTGATTGATTTCGGCGATGTCGTTGAATTTGTCTACTTCGCCGGTAGAAAGATCGGTGACATCGAGTACTTCGGTTTTGAGTTTTGACAATTTGGCCAATCGTTTGATCGAATTGCGGAAAGCAGCTTGTTTTTCTTCTGACCGTATGAATTGGACCGTTCCATCGCGTTTGCGGTCGTCGAGAGAAAGGTAAAAGGGATTGACCACCACCACTTTGCTGATGCCCAGGCTTTTGCCTTTTTTCTGTTCCTTTTTCTGACGTTTGACATATTCCCGTTCTCCTTCCCGGCTCATATAGTATTCTTCTTTTTCCTCTCTTTCTTTCTGCACTTCCAATCCTTTTTCGTGAGCTGATGTAAAATCATTGTTGGTGATTTCATTTACAAAAGCGTACCGCCAGTATTCTTTGGGTTTGCTCTTTTGTTGTTGTTCTATTTTATCGATTTTCGACAGTGGTTTTGACGGTTCGGACTGGGTGGTGTCGGGTGTTGCCGATTTAGTAGTGGGAGGGGGTGGCGCCTTCTGTTCAAAGCTGCTGTGCAGATCGTCGAAATGAGCGGCGAATTCGGCGAACAGATCGTCGATGAGGTGTTTCAGTTCCGGGTCTGATTTGTTTTGTTGGTAGAGTGGCCAGTTGTACTTCATGGCCAACACGCAGAGCTCTTCGCTTTTGAGTTTGGTCATCAATTGGTATACCTGCGACACTTCACCTTCGCTTGCTTTGGCTATTTTTCGGTTGTAGCGCCGGCGTTCGTGGTCGCTGTTGGTGGCTTCGTAGCGCTGGTATTTGGCTTCCATGTACAGGGCTTTGCCGATTAGTTTTTTGAGCTCGAGGTCATCGGGATATTTCTGCAAAAGGAGAAAGCTGGTGTAAATGGCCGAAGGAAAATCTTCCCGGTAAAGTTCGATAAACGGGATTTGGTATCTGGCTTTTGCCTGAATGGTTTTAAACGCTGACTCCGGCAGCAAAAATATCTTTTTGCCTTCGCTGCTTTTTCCCTCTACCTTCGACTGAAGTTTGTTCATGCGTTTGATGCCGGAGGGATGCGATGATCGTTTTTCCTGCTCTTCGTCTTCTTCCATAGCGCCAATGGGCCGGGTTTCTTCCAGCCACACCTCGTCGGGAAAACGGTAATGCGCATCTTCAAAAAAGGTCTGGTCGAATGGATGATCTTCAAAGGGCAGATAAGAGTAGTACAGTATTTTAAATGTCTTGAGGATGGCCTGTGGGTCGTAGTCACTTTTCAGAAAAAGTTCAAGACCATCGGCATCGGCTTCTTCTTCGAGGGTTCTGGAGTACAGGGATTTTTGAAATAGCGACCGGTCCATGCTCAGTTCATCCACGTTGTATTTTGACCGGCTGTCGCGGTCGATGTCTTTCGACTTGATGAACTTGTCGATGGCGTGGCTGTGTTTGACATGTGCCAGTTCGTGTGCCAGAATAAAAGCCAGTTGGGCTTCATTTTCCAGGTTGGCCAGCAGTCCCAGAGTCACGAAAATAATGCCTTGATCGGTGGCAAAGGCGTTGACGGCGCTGGTATTGAGGATATAAGCCCGCGGCGACTTTCGCTGGAGTTTGGTGTTGCTCACCGGCAAATTTTCCAGCACCTTGTTTACGTAAACGGTGGCCGGATCATTGAACAATACCAGGCCGCTTTGCAAGATATCGTCGATGGCAAAATTGGACTGCAACAGAAACAGCTTTTTGTTTTTTTTGTCGCGACGTTTGGACTTTTGGTCGGTCAGATCCGTCAATTGCTTTTTGTATTTATCCGTGCTGGGAGTGATGAATTCTTTAGGGATTTCCCCCTCTGCTTTCAGCAAATCCGGTGATTGTGCGTAGCCGGCATTCAGCAAAAACAGCATTGTAAAACAAACCAGGTGCGCGTATTTCATATTTTGAATGTTAGAAAATGATCAAAACAATAAAAGTCCAAGTCCGAGCTCAAATCGGGCGAGCTCATGCCGGAACAACCGTTCCAGCGAGCTTACCTCAAGGATGGCACTATTGCGGTTGGTATCATAGTCCGGATGTATGTTTATACTTTCCACATTATACCGGATCATGCGGATGTGCAGCGGTACATTCAGCCGGATACCCGTTTTTAAAATAACCCGGTCAAAAAAGACCTGGTTGTTGTTCCAGCCTATCATTAGCGAATTGAAGCCGGTAGTTGGATCAAAAATAAAATCGGTTAGTTCGGGAGATCGGCTTTCTTCAAGAGCGATTTTGACGAAAGTCCTTTTAAAACCGAGGTAAAACAAATTGCCCATAGGAGCCAATGCGCCTTTTCGCTGTCTGAAAACATTGTACAATATCCCCACCGATCGCGCTCTCAGTGAAAACAACAGGGTACAGCTTCCTTCCGATTTGCTCAAGCTGCTGTCATTATAATTAAATTGCACCTCCCCTTGCCCAAAGTTGGGGAGAAAGGCAGTGATACCCAACCCGGTCCGGTAATATCCATTTATCAGTGTCAGGCTCTTGTAGCGCTCTACGGCATACGACAACCCAAACTCCCATTCGGTGTTCAGTCCCAGATCCCTTGTGGAAGCGTCGTAGGCCAGAATGCCTTTATCGTTTTTGGTAGGGCCCCACAGAGCAGGGCCACTCGAAAATTTTACATAGATGGAAGCGCGTTTTCCCAGATATCCGGTGGGTTGAGCAAGGGCCATGACAGGCAATAGCACCCAAGTTAAAAGCAGTATTCGTTTCATTTTGAAGGAGGATTGGTGGTGAATACGGGTAAATATAGGCAAAACCCCCGTGCTGTCCTAATCGATGAAATAGGCTCGGCACTAAATTTGATTTGATGATATATTTGAAATTGTTATGTATTATTGACCTCGAACATACCTTTCTGAATTATGAGAAATTCAATACTGCTTCTCTTTGTCCTCTTTTCCTTTTTGGCGAAAGCCGAAACCTCCGATAATATTGAGCAATTACTCGCCAAAGTGGAAAACCAGCAAGGGGTCGAACAATTGCAGAGCTTCAACGAGCTGTCTGCGGCCTATTTGCTGGAGGGCAACCGGTCGGAAGCCATCGGGTTTGCCCAAAAGGCACTTGAATTGGCCAAAAAACTACGACAAAGAGACCAGGAAGCCCAGGCCCTCGACAATCTGGGCTTGATCTACCAGGCCAAGAACGATTATACCAGCGCCATGAAGCATTTTGTCATGGCATTGGATATCCGCGACGAGATCAGTGACGTGGCGGGCATAGCCACTTCCAGAAACCACATGGGCCACATTTTTTACCTTCAGGAAGACGAACAAAGCGCACTGGACAACCTCAATAAGGCCCTCGACTTGCGTCAAAAGCTAAACGATAAAGCCGGTGCTGCCCAAACCAATAAAAATCTCGGCGACGTATACCTGCTCAAGGGGTTCATAGGCAAAGCCAAAGACCATTACGACCGTTCGATGACCGGATACATCGAACTCAAACAAATCGAAAAGGCCGCCGATCTGGCCAGCTACCTCGGCCGGATTATGAAAGAAGTCTCCGACTACGACGGAGCCCTGGCCTACTACCGCATGTCGCTCGAATTTGACCGTACCCTCGAAAACGAATCGCGCATTGCTACCGACTACAACAACATCGCACTCACCCTCTTCGCCCAACAATCCTTTGACGAAGCACTGGAGAGCAACGAAATTGCCCACGATCTCCGCAATTCTCTCAACAATAAAATCGACCAGGCGGAGTCGCTCAAAAACTTCGGCATGATCTACGCCCACATGGACAACCCTGAAAAGGCCACCGAATATCTGGCCGCCAGTACCGCCGTCCTGGAGGAAATAGGCCCCGAACCCGGAACCCAAAACCTGTACAAAGCCATCGCAGAAGCCTATCACAAATTGGGCCTTTTTGCGGAAGCATACGACAATCAGATGGCCTACGCCAACCACCGCGACATACTTTTCAACAAAGAAAAATCGACCGCCCTACTCGAACTGACCACTAAATATGAGTCGGAATTTGAAGCAGAAAAACAAAAGCAGAAAATCGCCGTCCTCGAAAACAAACAAGCCTACGACACCCAACTGCGCTACTTCCTTTTTGCACTGATCGGACTGGGAGGATTGCTGCTGGCCGTACTGTGGAACAGCTACAAACGCAAAAAACAGGACAACCAGCTACTGACCGTTCAAAACCAAAAGATTCAGCGACAAAAAACGGAGATCGACCAACAAAACGCCCAGCTCGAAGAGAAAAACGTCAGCCTGGATACCCTCAACCAGAAACTCGTCACCGAAATGGCCGAACGGGAGTCCATCGAACGGTCCTCCTTTGCCCGCGACCGGTTTTTGGCTACTATGAGCCACGAAATGCGCACGCCGATGAACATCATCATCGGATTGACGCACTTGCTGCTCGAGGAAAACCCCCGGGCCGACCAGATCGAACACCTCAGAACCCTTCAGTTTTCTGCCAACAACCTGGTGGTGTTCATCAATGACGTCCTGGATTTCTCCAAAATCGAGGCTGGCAAACTCAACCTGGAAAGCCGCATCTTTCAGCCCCATAAAATGTTTGCAGAACTGGAATCCCGTTTCCAACTGCCCGCCGAAGACAAGGGGCTGGCCTTCGTTTGGCAAACCGACAAAAAAATACCCGACAACCTCATGGGCGACCCCACCCGCCTCAACCAGATCATCACCAACCTGGTAAGCAACGCCATTAAGTATACCGAAGAGGGAATTGTGTCGGTCGACATCCGGTTGAAGGAATTGAAAAACCGCGATGCCATGTTGCAACTTTCCGTCGAAGACACCGGCGGTGGCATCCTCCCCGACAAGCTCAATGAGATGTTCCGCAAATTTGCCGAAGAAAATGCCGATATTTTTGAAGGATACGAAACCACCGGCCTCGGCCTGGCCATCACCAAGCGGTTGGTCGACCTGCAAAACGGAATGATAGAGGTGTCGAGCCAGGAAGGGCATGGCACCAGCTTTGTGGTCTTACTCCCCTATAAGGTGGTGGAGCTGAGCCAGGCAGCCAAAGAAAATACCGAAGCGCCGGAAGACCGAAATTACGACCACCTGGCAGGTCATAAAATCCTGCTGGTGGAAGACAATCAGATCAACCAGTTGGTTGTAGCCAAAATGTTGCGGAAGCTGAACATGGAGGTGGTCACCGCCGACCACGGATTGCTGGCACTGGAAGCCTTTGAAAAATCGTATTTCGACCTGGTGTTGATGGACATCCAAATGCCCGAAATGGACGGCTACCGCACCACTGCCGAGATCCGCAAAAATACCGACCCCCGCAAACGGGACGTACCCATCATCGCCCTGACCGCTTCTGCCTTCCTCACCGAAAAGGAAAAAGCCAAACTCTTTGGCATGAATGAACACGTAGGCAAGCCATTCGGCCCCGAAGACCTGCTGGATAAGATCAGCAGTTGTCTGGCGGTGTACAAGGGGCAGGTTTGATAATAGACATTATGAATGGATTTTTTGTATAGCAACTGAAGAGTCCCGATAGCTATCGGGACGAGCCTCGCCTGGCGGCCAGACAGGGATGTGACAGCTTGTCCCGAACTCGATTCGGGGCAGGGTAGGCAAAAAACCTTCCTGTTGGCAGGCAGGGGGCATTCAGGCCTGGCTGGCGCCAGACAGGCTGCATACAAAATTTTTGTTCATAAGGTCTATTATGTCTATTGTACCGTCCACAATGAAAGCCTGCCCCGGACTTGATGCGGCGGACTCCGCTGCGCTGCGCCAATGAAGGACAGTGCCTTCACTGCATGCTCCATACCTGCCATGTAGGCGATAACCCTTCATGGGCACGCGGTTAAATTTTGCCACCTTCCGATTTTTCCCTACCTTCGATACATCAAATCATACTAACGCTGTTGCCAAATGCCCCTTTTCGGGAAATGATATACATACTATTGATTCGCCCAAATTACTAACTTTTGAATAAAACAGCATCAAGAATCGACCTAAAGCAAGTCGCCCTGGCTATTCTCTGCCTGGCAGGCACCCTCTCCTTTGTCGGCGCTCAGAATAGCCCCTGCGAGTGGAACGCTCCCATCCTCGACAACAGTTGCACCGCTTCCAGTCTATACCCCATAACGGTTTCGGGCGTGAGCGGCACACAATTGGGCGTTGATGTCGTGCTGACAGAAGTCCGCCTCATCGTCGAACACACCTGGGACAACGACCTCGACATCTACCTCCGCGCCCCTTCCGGTATGGAAGTAGAACTGTCGACCGACAATGGCGGCGGAGCCGACCACTACGGCGACCCCTCCGATCCGACCTGCTCCAATTACACCAGCTTCAGCAGAAATGCCTGTACGCCCATCGCATTGGGTACGGCACCCTTTATCGGAGATTATTTGCCGGAAGGCGATTTGGCCGGCTTCAACGACGGCTCCAACCCCAACGGCACCTGGATACTCCAGATATGCGACGATGCCGCCTCCGATATTGGTTTCGTTCACTTTGCCGAACTGGTATTCGAGCAAATGACCTGTTTGCCTCCCGCCCAACCAATGGCAGACCTCCTCACCGACACCTCCATCACCATTAGCTGGCTGCCCGGAAGCAATTGCGTCAACACCTTGTTGGAGTACGGCCCTATGGGGTTTATCCCCGGCACAGGAGCGACGGCCAACGAAGGCACGCTGATCACCTTGCCCTGCCCCGCTGCCCAACCATATACCATCAGCGGCCTCGACGACCTGACTACCTTCGACGTATATCTCCGCGAAGCCTGCGCCAATGGAGGTTTTTCCGCCAACAGTTGCGCCCTCACCGCCACCACCGATTGTGCTTCTCCTCCGGTTACCTTGTCGGAAAGTTTCGACGCCCAGCCCACCTGCCCAACTACCTGTGGTGTCGATTGCACCGTTGCAGGAACCTGGTTCAATGCATCTGACGACGACTTCGACTGGATCATCGACCGGGAAGGTACCGGATCGTCGGGTACCGGACCCACCGATGATGTCAGCCTTGGCGGCAATTACCTGTATACCGAGGCTTCCGGCTCCGCCTGCCGCGATGGCAAGCAGGCGGTGCTGCAATCCCAATGTTTGTCGATAGAAGCTGAGGGGAGTACTTGTCATTTTTCTTTTTACGCCCATCTTTATGGCATCCACATCGGCGAGCTCCAATTGCAGATCAGCACCGATGGAGGTACCAACTGGGCCTCGCTGTGGAGCAGGTCGGGCGATCAGGGCGACCAATGGGTGCAGTACTATGTCGACCTTTCGGTATACAATAACAAGCTGGCTACATTGCGCTTTGTAGCTACGGGCGGCGATGGCATCAGAGGAGATATAGCGATCGATGACCTCCAATTTTACGGGGCAACACATGCTTCTGGTGGCGGCAACACCTATTTTTCTGACCAGGACGACGACGGTTTCGGCGACGCCCACAGCCCCATAGTGGTTTGTTCCGACATTCCTCCCTCTGGCTACGTCGCCAACAGCGCAGATTGCAACGATACCGATGCTGCCATTTCCCCCACAGCCCTCGAAATACCCTGCAACATGATCGACGACAATTGTGATGGCATTTTGATGGAACAATTGCCCGCCCCCCAGGTGTCCGACCAATTGGTTTGCATTGGCCAAACGGCTGCCCTTTCGGTAAATACCTCGCCGGTTGGCGAATGGTACTGGTTGGATGATTCGGACAATGTCCTTTTTGTCGGCGATGTATTTACCACACCACCGCTTTCGCAAAATACGAATTTTTGGGTCAAAGACTCGCTTATCGACAATTGTGGATCTCTACGGGAAATGATTGTTGTAGCAGTGGATCCCGGCCCTAATGTGGGTACCAATGACCAGCCGGAGATTTGTGAAGGGACGTCCTTCGACCTCGCCGGTATCAGCCTCATTGATGCCGACAATACGGTTGCCAACATTAGTTACCACCATGGCTTTCCTACTGATGTAAACAATTTGTTATCCTCGTCAATAGTACAACCCGGTGCCAGTACGGTATATTACATTCGAACCGAAACCGTCAACGGATGCCCTACTGAATTACCGGTACTGGTGACGGTCGATGAAGCACCTACGGCCACAATAACGGCAGCAGAAATCACCATTTGTGCCAACGAACTCACCACCCTGACGGGATCGGCCTCCGGTGGCAGCAGCGGCCTCTACACCTACCTATGGGACGATGGCAGCACCGCTACTTCCTACACCGTCTATCCGGCTACTCCGCCCGGGCCGGAAAGCTATGTGCTTCAGGTGACCGATGCCAAAGGATGCGTCGGAACGGATACGGCGGTCATCACCACCCTGCCGAGCATTACCGGAGTTGGGATTAGTGAGATAACGGACGTTGATTTCTGTAATGGCGACAACGGTTCGATCACCCTCAGTCCGGTTGACGGACAGCCGCCCTATACCTACCATTGGGATGGGCCCCAATCGGGAGAGGCGACCAATGCTGATAACGAGTTTACCCTGGAAGGATTATCGCAAGGGGCTTATCAAATCACTGTATTCGATAGCGCCGCCGACGATTGCCAGGTGTATATACCCATCATCATCGTCAATGGCCCCGGAGTGGTGGTCGATACAGCGGTGCAGATACAGCCCGTTTCCTGTGAGGGAGGTACCGACGGCGGTATTTTCATCGGAGTAACGGGCGGCTCCCCTACCTACCTTTGGAGTGATGGCTCTACCTCGCAAGACCTATCGGGCGTACCGGCTGGAACCTATGCGGTGACCATCACAGAGAGCGGCTGCGAAACGATATTGGATAATCTGCAAATACCGCAACCGGCGGCGTTGACGATTGAGGTAGCCGCCCTGCACTCCGTTTCCTGTTTTGGCTCTACCGATGGTACCATCGACGCCAATGTGGTCGGCGGAACGGGGCCGTATTCCTATCAGTGGTCAAACGGCGCTGTAACACCCGACATCGACCAGCTTCCTGCAGGTGATTATTTGTTGACCATAATCGACAACAATGATTGCGCGTATATTTCAGATGCGATTACCGTTGCCACACCTGATCCGTTGACGGTGGTGGTAGAGGAGGCAACCGATGTCAGTTGTTCAGGGATTGCGGATGGTACCATCACCGTGTCGGTAACAGGTGGTACAGCTCCTTATCTCTACGAATGGGATCATGGTGCGTTGACCAGTGAGGCGACGGATTTGCCGGAAGGAAGTTATAAGGTCAGTATTACAGATGCCAATGATTGTGTGACTGAACTGGCAGAGATCATCATCGAGGCGCCCGTTGAGCTGGAAGTAACCGTTAGTCAGATTACTCCTCCATCCTGCAATCAGGTATTTGACGGTGCCATCGATGTGACCGTTTCCGGCGGTACGCCCCCCTACACATATCTTTGGAGCAATGGGGCCACCAGCGAGGCTATTTCCGGTTTGCCGGAAGGCAGCTATCAACTTACCATCACGGACAATCAGGGATGTACCATTACAACGACTTTGTACGAGCTGATGGCGCCCGACGTTTTGTTTTTTGATTCGGTCATCATTCAGGAAGAATACTGTGCGGGTGTGGGCAATGGCGCCATCGATGTTCAAATGGCAGGGGGTACGCCACCTTATACTTATCTGTGGAGTACCGGCTCGGTTACCGAAGATCTTCAGAATTTGCCGGCAGGCGAATATTTTGTGACGGTAACGGACGCCAATGGCTGTACGACGGAATCGGCGGTGGTAGAAGTCGTTGCACTGGAACCACTGGCAGCGAATATCGACTTCCAACAAGACATTTCCTGCGCCGGTGCCAACGATGGAAGCATTTTCATCAGCCTACCTCCCAATGGGATGCCCTATGAATACCTGTGGAATAACAATGCTACTACACAAGACCTTCAAAATTTGCCGCCAGGTACCTACCAGGCGGAGATAAGTGCCGGGAATGGATGTATATTTTTTACGCCACCGATCGTAGTCTCCGAGCCGGATACCCTGACTCTGGAAGTGGTTTCGGTAGAACCCCCCACCTGTAATGGTTTTGACGATGGAAGTGTAGATGTGGCCGTACTCGGAGGGACACCTCCCTACACATTTGGCTGGAACAACGGCACCAACAATGAGGATTTGACCGGCGTGCCCTCCGGCTCTTATCTGCTCACCGTACTCGACAACAATATGTGCCCACAAGCTACCAATCTGATCGAATTGACCGAACCGGAGGCCCTCCAATTGGCAGATGTTGAAACCACCGATGTGGGCTGCGTCGACTCCATAGGATCGGTGCAGGTAACGGCAGCGGGAGGGATCCCTCCTTACAATTACGAATGGAGTACCGGCAACAGTGGTCCCGCCATAGAGGATTTGCCGACAGGCACCTACAACATCTCCATAACGGATGCCAACGGTTGTTTTTTGGTGCATTCGGCCCTGATGATCGACCAACTAGTCGATACCATCGCGGTGGCCGCGAATCTGCTCTCCGGTCTGTCCTGTTTCGGCGCTGCTGACGCGGAGTTGGCCGTTGAGGTCATGGGCGGCAACTATCCATTTCAGTACAACTGGAGCAATGGCGTAACCGACAGCCTCAATCAAAACCTGTCGGGAGGGGAGTACAACGTAACCGTTACCGACAACTACGGCTGTGTGGGGGTGGCGGCTACGGTGAGTGTGGAAGAGCCATCCGCCATTAGTTATTTGGTAGATTCGATCGTGGACAATCAATGTCAGGGCGACGAAACGGGGAGCATCAGCATGACGCTATCGGGAGGAATGCCGCCCTACAACCTGGCCTGGAACAATGGCGATGACGGCGCCACCATTGACGAGTTGGCGACCGGCGAATACGTATTGACAATTACCGATCAGAACGATTGTTCCGTCGTGACAGTACCGCCCATACCGGTTGGGGAACCCCAAAGTTCGATACAGGTGCAATTGATTGGCCACCAAGACATTGCCTGTTTTGGAGATATGGACGGGCAGTTGTCCATCCAGGCCTTTGGCGGGGCAGGAGGATTCAGTTTTTTGTGGAATAACGGTGCTATCACTCCTGCCATCGACAATCTGGAAGCGGGCTGGTATCAGTGTACGGTGACCGATGTCAACAATTGCAGTTTTATAACGCAAGGCTATACCGTGGAGGGGCCCGATGTTCCGTTGAACATTCTGATGCCCGGCAGCGAGGTAGCTCATAATACGGAGTGCGGAGGGATGGAAGGTTCGATATTCCTGTTCGTGGAGGGAGGTACCGAGGCGTACAGTTTTTATTGGAGCCATGGCGAGCTTACGCAAAATATTGATGGGTTGGCATCGGGGGAATATATTTGTACGGTCATCGATGCCAACGGCTGTCAGGTCGTATCGGATGTCTTTCAAATTGAAGAACCGGAGAACAATCTGGACGTATTGATGACGAGTACGCCCGACACCAACACCATTGGAAACGGTACGGCAACGGCGGAAGTGACGGGAGGCAGTTGGCCGTATACTTTTGAGTGGGATCAAAATACGGGTTCTCAGACCGATTCGATTGTCTCGGGATTGCCGGCAGGTTATTATATGTTGACCATAACCGATGCCAACAATTGTACCCGGGTGGAGGAGGTGTGGGTCGACAGCACGGTGGTCATCATCGATGGGGTGGAAGAGGTGGCTTCCTTTGGACGGCTCGACTGCTATCCCAATCCGGTAAGGAGCCAGCTCGTTGTGGAATTGATGCTGCATCAATCCGCCAATGCTTCCCTTCGTCTCTTTTCCATTTTAGGGCAACCGGTCCGGCAGGTTGACTTGCCAAATGTCCTCTATCAAAAAACCACGCTGGATGTCGCTGTTTTGCCGACAGGCGTGTACCTACTGGAGCTTTCGCTAAATGGCCATCCGGTGGGAAGAGAAAGAGTGGTCGTGGAGTGAGTTTGTTGATTGGATATTCTTTGAGCTTCCCGAAAGTATTGATATTATCAACAGAAAGTAGAACCGCTGATTTTTGTCAGTTGTGGAGCGAAAATGCATAATACGTCCCGCCAAAGATAAAGTCCTGTTAAAAACTGGTATATTGTTGCAGCATTGAACACACACATGTTTCGGGTTAAGTAATACATTTGGTATCAACCAACGAACTGCGTCCGGAATACGTACTCTCAATAAGGTGGTACTATTGACGGATACCAACACTTCTTCATTTACAAAACCAAAACACATGAATTTACAAATAAGATCCAACCTTCTATTGTTGGCCGTACTTGTTGTGGCACAATCCCTATGGGGGCAGCAATCAACAGAGTCGAATGAACAACAGATTGCCCAACAATCAGTTCATCAATCGGAACTCGTCTTTCGCGGAGAATCCCTTCCTTTGAGGGATGTGGCACCTACTCCGGTGGTCAAGAGAAATAAACGGGACCTTCTGAAGATGGAAAGGCGGGCCCGCGTCCCCAATTTTGAATACAATGTGCCCATGCCGATCAACAATCGGGACGCCCTTCCCGAAAACGGGGACCCTCTGCGGGCCTCTTTGCGGACCACCAGTACCACAGTCGATGTAGAACCCCTACTCAATTTTGAGGGAATGGACGAGGAAAACCTTCTTTTTGTCAGCGTCCCCGACGTGAATGGCGATGTCAGTCCCGATTATTATTTTGAAACGGCCAACTCCAGCGAAGGGGGCTACTACCAGATTTTTGATAAAGACGGCAATGCCGTAACGGAAGTGTCAACTATGGGAGACCTCTGGACCCAGTTTAACATCACCGGACTGGGCGACCCCGTCGTGGTCTGGGATCAGGACGCAGAGCGTTGGCTGCTCACCGAACTCGGGTTCGATTTTGCAACCATGCTGATCGCCGTCTCCACTACGGAAGACCCCATGGGATCCTGGTTTGTATACGAATTTCAGTCCCCCTGGGGACTTCCCGACTATCCAAAATACGGGTTGGGTCCCGATGCCTATTATTGTACCACCAATGAGTACATCACTGGCGGAGATATGGACAACCACATTCCGGTGTATATTTTCGAACGGGATAAAATGCTGGAAGGTGATCCCAATGCAGGTGTTCAGATAGTGGGTATTCCCAAATTTAGCGAAAGCGGCGTATTTGTTTTTCAGGTGGCTACGCCCGCCAATACCGAAGGGTCTATGTTTTACCCGGCGGAATCGGGCCATCCCGTAGTGCGTATGTACGACGATGCCTGGGATGGTGGTTTCGACAAAGTCGAAGTGTGGGAAGTACACGTCGATTGGGATGATGAAGGCAATACCTACATCGACGGGCCCGTTGAGTTGCCCACCGCTCCTTTCGATACGGATTTGTGCAGCGGCAATATTTTCGACTGCATCACACAGGGAGACGGCAGCTCATTGTCGGCACTCCAACAGGTAGTGATGAACCGGGTGACCTACCGGAACTTTGGCGTGTACGAAGCCATCGTGATGTGTTTTTCCGTCGATGTCAATCCGGCAGAAAACCAGGCAGGTGTGCGGTGGATGGAGCTGCGCCGGGAGCCGGGAGGAGAGTGGACGCTTCATCAGGAAGGGACCATTGCACCCGACGATGATCACCGGTTTATGCCGACCATCGGGATAGATGGTGGTGGCAACATTGCACTGGGTTATTCTGTGACAGGTGACGACAGCTTTTTGTCGTTGCGGTATACTGGTCGGCGTTCGAGTGACCCCTTGGGAGAAATGACCGTTACCGAATTTGAGTCCGCCACGGGATTGAGTTACCACGATGCATTTAGCAGATGGGGTGATTATTTTTCTATGTCGGTTGATCCGGTCGATCAAACCACCTTCTGGTTTGCCGGTCAATATGCCAAAGAAAACAATTTGTGGACGACCAAGATCACCACTTTCCAGATCAGAAGAGATACCAATGATGTGGGGCCCTTTAAATTGGAGACACCGCTGAATTCAGGGTATTTGACCAATGCGGAAACGGTCAGTGTCGTGTACAAAAATTTCGGATATGCGCCACAGGCCAATTTTGAAGTGGGGTATGAATTTGAAAACAGTTTTGTGGAAACGAAAATGATTACCGACACCCTCCAACCCGATAGTACCGTGTTGGTGGTGTTCGACAATACGGTCGACATGGAGGAGATCAAAGCCTATCAATTCAAACTCTTTACCGGCTTGGCAGGCGACGAAAACATCCTGAACGACACCCTGCGCATCGAAGTAAAAAAACTCACCCGCTGGGATGCAGGGGTGACGGATTTTCCGGGAATGGGCGAAGGTATCATTTGCGATACAGCGATGATGACGGATATCGTATTTTCCAACCTGGGAGTGGAGCCGCTCACTTCGGTGACCATTTACTGGCAGTTCAACGGCGGAGTAGTTAATTCGATTGACTGGACGGGCAACCTCCCCGCTGGCGAATCGGATACCGTATCCGTTTTGCTCGATCCATTGGCCAACGGTGTAAACACCTTGTTGGCGTATACCGATAATCCGAGTGGTATGGTCGATGAAGACCAGGAAAACGACCAGTTGGAACGGCAGTTTCAGGCCAGTACCGACGGTCGTACCATCACACTGGTATTGGAAACGGATTTTTTCCCCAATGAAACAACCTGGGACCTGGAAGATCAATCGGGGAATGTTTTGTACAGCGGAGGGCCTTATTCGCAACAGGCTCAATTTGAGGAGTCCTGGTGTCTGCCGCTGGGCTGTTATGTATTCAAACTGTACGATTCATTTGGCGACGGATTGTTTTCGGGCGGCTACGAGATCGTAGACAATGACGGAACCGTTTTGGCAGAGATCATCAACCCGGCTTTTGGTTTTCAGGAGACCAATGAATTTTGCGTCGAGTTTCAGTGTATGCTGGCAGCTTCTACCGACGTGGTCGTCGAGTCGGCCCCCGGTGCTGCGGATGGTGTCATCATCATTACAACGAGCAATGGGTCTGGCCCGTTTGAGTACTTGTTGAATGGACAGAATCCACAGGATTTTCCGATCTTCTCCGACCTGACAGCAGGTGAATATAGCATCGCCGTGATCGATGCCAACGGCTGTGTGGCGGAGGTGGATGTGGAGGTACCGGTATGCACCTTTGCTTATACCATTACCAGCGAAGACGCCTCTTCTCCGAGCAGTGCAGATGGTTCTATTTCCATTGACATGGGGTCGGGCAATCCGCCTTACCAGTATAGTTTGGATGGAGAAACCTTTCAGGACAGCCCTGTTTTCGAGGGATTGCTGACGGGCAATTATACCGTTACGATTATGGATGTGTATGGCTGTGAGCAAATGGTGGAAGTGGTTGTGGGAGCATTGTCGGATGTAGTCGAGACGGCATATGGCCATGCCATCCGGTTGTATCCAAATCCGACAGAAGGTTATTTCCGCATCGATGTGGAAGGGCTAACTGCCAGCGGATTTGTCTATTTCGATGTTCTTGATGGGGCCGGCAAGGTAGTGCAACGGGCAAGGTTGGCGCCATTTGACAATATGTACACGGGGCGGATCACTATAGCCAACCATCCCGATGGGGTGTATTTTGTGCGGTTCCACCACGAGTTGCTGACACAAGCCTTGCAGGTGGTGAAGCGCGGTTGAGACGGGGTTATTCTGCCGTTGAGACTTCCTTACTCCAGCACCTTAAACGTAGTGCGGCGGTTGACCTGGTGCTCCTCCTCCGAGCATTTGGTACAGATGCATTCCCTGGCCAACGCCTCTTCGCCATACCCCTTGGCGGAGAGGCGTTCTTCTGCTATGCCCAGGCTGATGAGGTATTCCACAGCCGATTGGGCTCGTTTTTGCGATAAGTCCTGATTGTAGCGGGCGTTGCCCCGGCAGTCGGTATGAGAAGAAAGCTGGATGCGGATGTCCGGATTTTGTTGGAGGACGTTGGCCAGGTTGTTGAGTGGTGGCTTGGCATCGTCGCGGATGTTCCATTTGTCGAAGTCGTAGTAGATGTTTTCCAGGGTGATCTCTTTGTTTTTGAAAATCTTATCCAACACTATTTCCACTTCGTAGGTGGTTACGGGGTTGTTGGGGTCGTGCCCTATTTTTTTTGATGAAAAGCGGGCCGTGTTGTTGAGGTAGCCGGGGTGGCTGGCCAGGAAGTGGTAATCGGTATTTTCTTCCAGTTCGAGGGTGAACAATCCGTCGGGCCCAACGGTCACGGATTCTTTTTTGCCCTTGAAGTTAATATTGACAGTGGACTGATCGAGGGGTTTCCTGCCCAGCACATCGCTGTTGGGATTGCCGGGTTGGCGGTAAATTTTTTCGAGGACATATCCATTGAGGATCATTTTGTAAACGATGGGCTCTGGGGCGATGGTCGTGTCTTTTGGAGGTGGGGGTGGCGGCATTCGTCGCTCGAAGCGATAGATGTCGTCGTTACCCTTGCCATTGTCGCGGGAAGAGGAGAAGTAGCCCTGTTGGATGATCCCTCTTTCTGAAGGGATTCGGTAATCGACCACAAAAGCAAAGTCGTCGGCACCGGAGTTAATGGGAGGCAGTATATTCTGTACGGGGGCCCAGGCATCGTCCTCCACTTTATAGGTTTTAAAAATGTCGAGTCCTCCCATACCCAGGTGATGGTCGGAAGCAAAATAGAGGGTGTCGTTGTCGACGAAAGGAAATTTTTCATCTCCCTCGGTATTGATGCTTCGGCCCATGAGCAGGGGAGCGTCCCACCCGTCGGGGCTCCGCTCGGTGTAGTATATATCGTATCCGCCCCAGCCTTCGGGGTGGTTGCAGGAGAAATACAGCGTACTTCCATCGGCAGAGAGGGTAGGGTGGCCGTAGTTGACTTTATCTTCCACAAAGCTCAGGGGGGTGGCTGCCGACCAGGAATCATTTTCTTTTTGGCTCATCATCAGTTTACAATAAATGTCTTTTCGCTCTTCGTCGTCGTAGCACCGAGTGAAATACATCTCGGTAAAAGATTCGTTGAAGGCCACCGTGCCTTCATTGTTGGAGGTGTTGATTCCCATATCGAAAGGCTCCACATTGCTGGAATTGACATTGACCAAAAACAAGTCGGAGAAGGCGTTGCCCGTCCAGTTGTAGGTATCCGATCCGATGCTGCTGTTGCGGTCGGAGGTAAACACCAGTTGGTCGTCGCCAAATGGGGTAGGGGCGTAGTCGGCGTCGCCGGTGTTGAAGGCGGCCAGTTGGGTGGTATAGCCGCTTTTATCTTTTGCTTCCTGCCATTCGACGGCCTTATTGCAGGCGGTGATCTCGCGCCGGTACTCATAGGGGCTACCGATCTCCAGCCCTAGATTTTTAAAAGCTGCGGCGGCTTCGGTGTACTGTTCATTTGCCTTCAAGGCAAAAGCGTAATATTTGAGGGCGTCGATGCCGTACTGGTTGTCGTAAGCGATTTTATACCATTCGATCGACTTTTCATTTTGGTTCATCCTGCGGTAGGAGTCGCCGATGAGGTAAGCCAGCTTTCCCTTTTCCAATCTGCTTTTGGCTTTTTTGTATTCTTTGGTAAGCATGTCGGTTGCCACCGAAAATTGCATGCGGTCGTAAGCGGTTCGGCCATCTTTGATCTTCTGGGTATAGGTGCATCCCAAAACGAACAGGCAAGCGGTGAGGAAAAAGAAGGGGAAGAAACGGATCATGTCATAATTTTTTTCTGTGAAAACGCACTCGTATTCCCGATTTTAACGCTTCGACCCGCTGGTTTGTTGCGGCGGATACATGGCCAGCCCAGCGCTTGCTAGACTTGCTTTTCTGTGTTACTTCCAGACACTATAAAAATCCCGATGCTATCGCCCGGTCCCCTACCCGGCGCCTACACCGATGTCAGCAAATCCCCTTACCCCATTTATGGTATTTTCATATAAATCTTTATTTTAATGTTGTTTCTGATTTTAATAATACGTATATTTGGTCTTTACATTTCAACAGGGCAAAATCCCCGACAAGCCTGAACCTTCAATTGCCCTTCGTTCCCAAGACCTACTCCCCATTTAACGCGATTTTCCAATCGCAGTGTTAGCATTCTTCCTCCTCCCACAAGCCGCTGTTCCGAAGTATAGACGCGAACAGTAAAATACTCTTTGTTGACCAAAACAAATAATTATGAACAAGATTATACTTGTGCTGCTGGTGTTGCTGTTTGCGGGCGGGGATGATACCGATTCCAATGCTACACTGCGGGATGGCCGCGACGGCAAAGAATACCAAACCATGAATGTCGGCGAAAGAACCTTCATGGCACAAAATCTCAACTACGACGTCGAAGGCGCTTTCTGTTTTCGCAACAGCGAGGATTTCTGCAACAAATACGGCCGCCTCTACACCTATGAAACGGCCATGAATGGCACCGATGAGGAATACGCCCAGGGCATCTGTCCCGAAGGCTGGCACATTCCCTCTGCCGAAGAATGGGTCTACCTCGTTCAAAACCTTCCGGAAGGCAGGTTGCTGTACAAAGAAGGGTCGCCGGCCCACCGCGTCCTTCCCAAAAATACATTGCAACTCAAATTTGCCGGCAACAAATCGCATTCCAACGACAAGGTCTTTTTGGTAGGTAAAAAAGGTGTATACATGACCTCTTCTACCAAGGAAGGCAAATGGACTGTCGCCGAATTTACCCGCATCGAATCGGGCTATCAGATCACCGTCAGCAGCGATCAGCATCTTCAGTCGGGTATTAGTTGCCGGTGTATTAAGGATTAACTTTCCGTCTTTTTCCTATCTTTGCCCCGCTCATTGGGGTGCTGCCGCGTGTCGGCTGCTGAGATCATACCCATCGAACCTTCGCGGGAGGGCTCGTGCCTTTCTGGTGAGCCGGGTAATTCCGGTCAGGGAATGAGGTTGGCCTACGGCCTGCTCTTCGGGTAATTGGTACATCCGGTCCAGCTCCAGGGCCGGTAGAAAAATCACCGTGATTTATGAAATATTCAATGCTGTTGTGCTTCCTTTTTTGGGGGGCTACTGCGGTGGCACAGTACGCCGTAATGGGCAACGTATCCGACCAGAATGGCAACACGTTGCCGGGAGCCACCATCCTTTTCACCGACCTCGAAAGGGGGGCCTACTCCGATTCCGATGGCTTTTTTATTTTTACCAATGTAGCTAAAGGACCTTATCAAATAGAAGTTACCTATATTGGATATTCCCCTTGGCGGGAAACGATAGAAGTGTCCGGTAAAACCATTCTCGACATCGTACTCCACCAAACGGCAGTCACCTCCCCCGAAGTGGAAATATGGAGCAACTGGGCCGACGAAAATACCCCCATCACCTATTCCAACCTCGACAAGGCAGACATCCAGGAGTTTAACCTCGGACAAGACGTGCCCATATTGTTGAAGTGGACGCCCTCGGCCGTAGTCACCTCCGATGCCGGAGCGGGCATTGGCTACACCGGTATCCGCATTCGCGGCAGTGACCCCACCCGCATCAATGTGACCATCAACGGCATACCTCTCAACGACTCCGAATCGCAAGGCGTATTCTGGGTCGACCTGCCCGACTTTCTCTCCTCCACCCAACAGATACAAATACAAAGGGGCGTGGGTACCTCCACCAACGGAGCCGGCGCATTTGGGGCCACCATCAACCTGAATACCAGCACCATCCAACAAGAACGTTACATTACCCTGGGCGCTACCTACGGGTCGTTCAACACCTGGAAAGGAAATTTGCAACTGGGATCCGGCCTGCTCAACAATAAATTTACAATTGACGGCCGATTGTCCTACATCCATTCCGATGGGTACATCGACCGGGCGGAAGCCGATCTGAAGTCGGGCTTTTTGTCGGCAGCCTACCTGGGAGAAAATCAATCGTTGCGACTCAACCTTTTTTCCGGCAAAGAAGTCACCTACCAGGCCTGGTATGGCGTGCCCGCCGATCTGCTCGACACCCACCGCACCTTCAACCCCGCAGGCATGGAAAAATCCGGAACCCCTCACGACAACGAGGTAGATGACTACACCCAAACCCACGTTCAACTATTGTACAACCGCCAATTGTCCAGCCGCTTCGACCTCGATCTGGCCCTCCACTACACCAAAGGAAAAGGCTTTTTTGAACAATACAAGGCCCTCCAGTCATTTGCCGATTACGGCTTGTCGCCTGTGGTGCTGACCGACCCCGATACGACCATTACCCAAACCGACCTGATCCGTCGTCGCTGGCTCGACAACGATTTTTACGGCCTGACATTTGCCTTACAATGCCGCCCCGACAACTGGAAGTTCACCCTCGGAGGGGCCGCCAACCGGTATCAGGGACAACACTTCGGAGAGGTAATCGAGGCCACCAACATCCTCCAGCGGGAAATCGGCAGCCGCTACTACGACAACGATGCCACCGTGTACGACGCCAACCTTTTTGCGAAAGCGCAATACGGCTTCACCCCACGGCTTCATGGTTGGTTGGATTTACAGTACCGATTGGTCGACTACGAGTTTTTGGGCGTCAATAACGCAGGTGAAAATGTAACGCAAGACGTCCAACTCCATTTTTTCAACCCAAAGTTAGGTATGCTTTACGATTGGACCGATCGGCATCAAACTTATCTCTCCTTTTCGGTTGCCAATCGCGAACCCAACCGCAACGACTACACCCTCGCCCCGTCCGCCAACCGTCCCCGCCATGAAACCCTCTTCAATACCGAATTGGGCCACCGCATTCGCACCACCAACGGCCGTTTTAGTGCCAACGTGTACCATATGTTATACAGAGACCAATTGGTACTCACCGGGCAGATCAACGATGTAGGAGAGTACACCCGCCGCAACGTACCCGACAGCTACCGGTTTGGATTGGAACTCGATGGCCAATGGCAATTTTCCGAAAGGTGGAGCCTGTTCGGCAATGCCGGCTTCAGCCAAAACAAGATCCGGTCGTTCACCGAATATCTCGATACTTATGATGTGGATTTCAACTGGACGGGACAGGAAGCCGTCGAACACTCCGATACTGACATTGCATTTTCACCCAATGTAGTGACAGGTGGAGGAATCAATTGGAGGCCGATTCAAACCTCGGACAATACGCATCAGGTGGATTTGAGTCTTCAGGCAAAATACGTGGGGGAGCAATACATCGACAACAGCTCGGATCCCAACTATAAGCTGGATGCTTATTTCTACTCCGATTTCCGATTGGGGTATATCTGGACGGCCCCCTCCTTTGCGGAAAAACTGAGCCTGACCCTCCTGGTCAACAACCTCTTTGACAATCTCTACGAGTCCAATGCCTGGTCGTACCGATATGTCTATAACGGCAACACCTTGTTGGATCAGGGGTTTTATCCACAAGCCGGAACGAACTATCTACTGGGGCTCGAAGTGACATTTTAGCTCCAGCGGCTCTTGTCAGAAGAAGATCAGAAGTTCCAGGTAAACCCAAACCGCAGATCGATCGGGAGGTTGACCGAGTCTTCCGGTTCCAGGATGTTATAGAGCAGCAGCACCTCGTATCCAATACCACCCGCACCGCCACCGCTGTGGTATCCGGCACCGATGTAATAATTGTTGGATGTTTGTCGGATGGTGTTCAGCTTATTACCCGTTTCTTTGACGCTATAAAGAAAAGGATAAATTTCGTCGGCATAGAGAAAGGGCTCATTGAGCAATTCAAATTCAGTGTGGAAAAAGATGCTTTGAAAAGGTTTCAGCCTGGCGAAAACACCACCGCCGTAAGAAACAAGGTTGCCCCTGAATACACGGGCAATCGACAGATCGCGGGGATCATTTTGAGAAACTTTCAATGTGGTATAACTCAAGATGGCTCTGGGGCCAATGGAAAACATTTCCGATATTTTGTAACCTACCATTGGGGAAATACCTATATTGAACACACTGGTATTGCTATTGCCGGAAAAACCCAATGTAAACCCGCCGCCATACCATATTTTGTGGGCAAAACTCCCACTTTCATCAAAGTACTCCGAGTCGTCGCTTTTCTTCTTTTTTTTCTTTTTCTTCCCATATTGAGCTTCTGCCTCACCGATGCCGATCAGGAGCATACAGGCGATCAGAAGGGTTGTTATTTTCATGAACTGTTTCATATGAATAAGAATGATTGATAGATGAAAAAATGAGAACAGATATTCGTTACGCTGCTATAACGTGCAGAACTGCTATAACGTTTAGACGGAGCAATGGTTTATAGGGTACCACAGCCGTCAAACGGAGCAAAAATACGGGATATTTTGGATATTTTAGGCTACTATGGTGCATTGCAGTTGCAAACCTGCCCGGTTGGCAGGCGGGCTGCGACGAATGGTGGAAGGCATCGGCAAATAAGCAAACCTATCACGACGTAGGCGTGATCACCGCATCAGCAATCATTTACTCACTCCACCACCCTGTTGAACGAAGGAGCCTGGCCCACCGGCATCGAGATCAGCCCTTTTCCCGCCAGGAAGTCAATCCACGCTGTGCTTCGCTCTGCCGTAGAGAAGGTGTAGAACGATTGATTCTCGTTGAGTTTTTCGTGAAAACCGAGGCGGGTACCAAATGATAGTTCCAGTAGTTTGATGATCCCAAAAGTGTAGTGGTCGCGCTTGCCGCCGCCGCCACCTACAAATGGGGTGACGGAGTCGAAGCGGAGAATGGCGGCTATTTTTTCATAATTCATTGCCCCCTTACTGTCGACAAAGTCGATCCCGAATTCGGTCAGATAATGGGAATAAAATTCGTACTCCGTCATCTCCTTCAGGTTTTTCCGAAAGGAGATATAGGCTTCTTTGTCGGTGAGATCAAAAACCGGAATGCCAAAATCGCGGTGTAAGAAAGCCCAGGGCTCAGGGCCCAACGTCGTGGAAAGAACATCAAAATGTTTGGCCACCAAGTTGATATCCTCATAGGAGATGTTGGAAATAATGGTCTCCTGGATTTTGGCCTTGGCCGCCACATCTGCCTGAAGGTCGAAGGTGGCCAGCAGGCGCTCCTCCAAGGGTTTGCCGATGGTTTTCAATTGGGCGATATGGAGGGTGGTCACCTGTTCTTCGTATTCGCTGAGGTACTTGCTGCTGTTGAGGTATTTTTCGAGCACCTGCCGGATGTAGATCACCGCGGCCAGGTCGGCTGCTCCACTATTGATGTAGGTTGCAAACCAACTGTGTCGAAACATATTGTTATAAAACGACCCTTTGTCCTCCGTCTTGAAGTTACTGGCCTTTGCAATGAGGTAGTTGAGCATGACCCTGGGCTCGTCGAGCTCAAACAATTTGGGGATGTCGTCGAGCTCCTTGTAGGAAAAGTCAAAATCGAGAAAATAATCCAGATCTGTGTGCAGCGACAGTTTGGACGTCATACTCAACGACCGGATGTCTTTCACCGGACGCACTTTCTGGAGTGCCTGGAGGCAAAACTGTTTATAAGTGGTGTCGTAGTTGGGCGATTCGGTGATGAGGTTGATGTCTTCGATCGACAGGGTGGGATGCTCCGCCAGGAAAGCCATCTTTTGTTCAAAAAACCGCTTGGGCCATTCCCTGAAATGGTCTTTGTCTTTTTCCCAAAGGGTCTTCCAGGGCCGGATGTCGAAGAGTTTCGATTCATCCTCGGCGGGGAAAGTATAGTTGAAAATGCTTTCCAGAATGGGGGTCACGTTGTCGCCAATGGTGTGTTCGATCCCCCGGCGTTTGACCAGCACCCTGTTCTCAGTGGCGATGTCAAACAGGTAGGGCACATAATCAATGGAAGGATGAAGCCTGAGGTAGAAAAAAAGTTTTTTGATGACGTTGTGGTCTTCTTCCTTTTTGATGAGATCGACCAGCTGTTGTAATTCATTCTCAGTAGGAGGGGGTAGGGTTTTGATGTCCCGTTTGTCGTATCGGAGAGGTCGGTCCAGAAAATCAGCAGTAGCAGAGGGTAGTCTGCTTTCGCTAAAACGGAGCAGTTGTGCTACCTGATCGATGATTTGCTGGTCCGTTTCGTTCTGATTGATGGCCTTCAGTCGTTTTTTTACGGCGGGGTTGTTCAGGTCAAATTTGTTGAGGTAATTATTGCACACCCCGATCACCCCGATCCCTTTCAGCAGGCTTGCCTTTTTCAGATAGAGGCGCAGTTGCTCATCGTCTGCCAGCAGATCGGGCCAATGCCGGGAGTAGTAAATGTCGAGGATGCGGCCGATGGAAAAATTGACCTCCTTGTTGTCCTGATTCAAACAAGCCCAATATTCCAACGGCGTCACGTCGTGGGGCTGGAGCTGTTGGACGATCGTGTTTTCCATATGATACCGGTCGGAATGCTGCTGGGTCAATTGTAGTTTATCGAGGAGTTTTTCCAGCTTGTTGTCGGGCTCGTAGCGGATGCCTTGCTCGCGGCAAAACTGAGTGAGCAAGGCCAGTTGTTCGAGGTATTTGTATTTGAATGGAGGTAATTTGTGATTGTACGAGCGGAACATCTGCCGGTACTTATTGGCCAGAGCCACGATCTCGGCCGGTTCGCCTTCGGTGAGTTGTTTGAAGGAAGCCATTGCGACCGAGTCGTTGCGCGAATTGAGGCGCCGGAAGAGGCGTTCGTAGTGTTGTATTTTTTCCAGCGCCTGAAATTTGTTGACAAACTTATCCCGGCTGGCATCCCATTCGTATTCCTCATAATGAATGGCCCAATAGGTCAGGTAGTTTACCTGCCAGAGGTACGATGCAAAATTGTTGTTAGAAAACCCGATCTGACCCGATCCGTTTTCAACACCGACCTCCAGGTGTGTTATTCGGTTGATGACATTGATGGCACCTTCCAGATTGTATCGATGCGATGGAAATTGATGTTCGTTTTTAAAACCCAGCGCTGCCAGGTAGAACAGTGCGCGTGGGTGGGTGGTTTTCAATAAGTCATCAACGGCATTGTGTATCAACCATTGCCGCTCTCCGGCAAAACACAACACCCGGCCGTAATAGTCGACCATATTGTTGAAAAAGGAAGGCTGGAAATGGAATAATTTATAGTAACCGTGCATCCGAATCTTGTCGAGCGAACCCAGTGAGTCGATGTACGATTTGTATTCCCGGATGACGATCCGCTTAGGCGTTTTTTTCGGAAGAGCAATGTTGGAGATCATGGCCAGACTGGAAAGGGCTTCCTCCGTTCGGATGCGGTCTTCTGTCAACAATCCCAACACCGATTCGAGGCTTTTGAGTCGGGAGCAATGTGCCAGCGACCAATTCAGTTGTTGGTACACTTCCGGCGGCCAACTGGTGGTGGAAGGCTTTCGGAGTTGGTCGGCCACGTCTATCAGAAATTGCCGGGCTTCCTCCATCGGCATATCGGCCAGAATCCGGAGTTGCTCGATCAGTGCCGGGCTGTCATTGGCGGCAATGGCCTGGTGGGTATGAGCTGCCATTTCGTGAAAACGGCTCAACTGCTCATTCACATTGGGAAAAGTTAATTGTTTTACTTCAAATCGAACTTTCCGCGATTCCAGCGGGCTGAGATAAAAGCTGTTGGTGAGCTCCGAAAACTGAATGCCCGACTCATTGTCGTAATAAAATTGCAGAAATGCCTCTTTGGTTGTTTTTTTACTCAGGTCGATCTCTTCGGGTGCAAAAAGAGTATGCTGTTGCAAAATGCGTTGAGCCCTTTTGCCGGTCCCGGGTCGGTTGAGCAAGCTACCCAGATCCCGCAGGCTTTTTTTGTGACCGTTGCGCAAACTGGCTTCCAGGTCGTCGAGCAATACATTTGTCGAAAAGGCAGGTGCCTGCTGGCCATACCCACAGAGGGCAACCCCCATGAAAATTAACAAATATGTGAGTGTGGTTGAATTCATGTTTGCATTTTCGGCCCGCTCCACAGCCGACTTTTTGGTTGACTGTAATCCACCGCTTACGTATAGTTAAATACTGTCATGTGATGATTGCAATAATTGCACCGAAAAGAGGAGGATGCCGGTGCAATTAAGGGGGAGAGCCAATACCAAATGTTACTGTGATCTTAACCAGTCTGCAAAAAGGGCGTCTAGTATGATATTTGACTATCTTTGTGGGCTAAAAGTCCTTTGATTAGGATTTAAATTCTCAATCAAATATCTCATAATCAAACAATTGTAAAAAATGAAATTTCTAAAACAGTTTTTAGTTTTATCCCTCCTTCTGGTGGCGGTAGCCGCCAACGCCCAGAAAATGAAAGTAGAAAAGGGCGATTTCAAATTCTTGAAAGGGCAGAAAGAAGTCAATGTCGTTTTCAAATACGACAAAATGAAGATGTACAAAGACAACCGCTCCGAGGAGAAATACGTCAGGGAGCGCACCAAAGAGCTTAACAAAAAGTCGAAAGGTAAAGGCGACGCCTGGGCTAAAAAATGGGCCGCTAGCCGTGAACTTATCTGGGAACCCAAGTTCCTCGAACTGATGAACCGAACCAAGGGATACAGCTTCGAGGTGGGAAATACCGATGCCAAATATACCCTCATAGTAGAAACCGTTTGGATGTATCCCGGCTACAATGTTGGCATCATGAATCAAGGCGCCAAGGTATCCACTGTCCTCAAATTTGTGGAAACGGAAAATATGGACAAAGTCAAGCTGAAAATATCCAGCAAGCACGCCCCCGGTGATAGCTTCGGTGGCACCTACTCCAATGAAGACCGCATCGGTGAAGGCTATGCCAAAACCGGGAAGTCTCTCAGCAAAATGATCGCGAAGAAGACGAAAAAATAATGGAAGGGTGAGGGGAAAAATAAATGATACCTTTCCCGATATGCACTCCCCATGAAGGGCGAGCTGCCTTACTGGCAGACAACTTCTGAGGAGGAGCATCAGCTCGCTTTGGGCAATTTATTTCTAAGTTGAAAATTGTTGTATAAAAAAAAATCCGGACCATTGAAACATCAGCGGTCCGGATTTTTTATGGGATAATGTCTAATGTTGTAGTCAGCTCACTCTTGAAAGGGGTTGCTGAACCGCGCATCGTGCAGGAAGTCATCGTCGGTAAGGGTTTTGAGGAAGGCCACCAGGGCCATTTTCTCCAATTCGTCGAGGTTCATGCGTTTGGGTGAACCTATGCCGGTATTGAAGTCGAAGTCTTGCAAACGCCAGTCGAGGTTGGGGTGGCCCTGGATGCCTTCATTGTAGTGGTCGATCACTTCTTCCAGGGTGTTGAAGCGGCCGTCGTGCATGTATGGAGCGGTCATGGCGATGTTGCGAAGGGAAGGTATTTTAAAGCTGCCGTTTCCGAAAAAGAAAACCGGACCGCTTCCATTGGGGTCAATGGGTTCTGAGGGTACGGCTCCCGCCCCCTGGTCGGTATATTCCAGGTCGAGCCCGATGTTGGCGACGCCACTTCCCCAACGGCTGGCGAAGGTGGGTTCGCTGTGGCAGCCTTCACAACCGTTTTCTCTAAACAGGTCCATTCCCATTTTTTCCATAGGGGTGTAATTACTGAAGTCGCTGTCGCGCCCCTGGTCGTATTTGGCGTTGAAGCTGATCATGCTGCGCAAAAAGTCGGCTACAGCCATACTAATTCGCGTTCGGGTAACGTCTTCCGACCCAAAGGCGTCATCAAAAAGAGGCGGATAGTAATCTGCGGCAGCGAGTTTATCTTCCAGAACGTCGAGGTTTTCCATCCCCATTTCGATGTGGTTTTGAATGGGTTGGAGCACCAGGTCTTCCAGCGTATTGACGCGCACGTCCCAGAAAAATTGATTGGCAAAAAACAGGTTCGACAAGGCCATCGAGTTACGGGGGGTTACCTGGTTGTTGAAGCCGGTGCTGGAGCGGCCCACATCACCGAATCCCAGTTGCTGATGGTGGCAGCTTCCGCAGGAAATTCGATTGTTGACCGATAGCTTGGTGTCGTAAAACAATACCCGACCCAGGGTGGCGCGGGCATCGTCGATGGATTCCAGGTTAAATTGGTCACCATTATTTGGATTGAAATCCAATTCGGGATGCATCGACAGATCCGCCGTTGAGTAGTCGTACAATTGAGCAGGAAGGGTGGGGGCTTGCACTTCACTGGCCTTCGGATCGTCTTTTGCGCAAGCGATCAACAGGCAGCAGCAAATACCCGCCAGATAAATAAGTTGGAGCTTTTTCATATGCTGGAGTTTTTATTATAATCTAATGCCAAAATACAGGGCCAGGGGTGTTCTCATATTAAAGTTGAAGCCGGAAGTGGAGTCCTCATTCCCGCCATAGCCTCCAAAATCCGTTTTAGACTTCCCGGAGAAGTATTGAAGATAAAAAGTTCCCTCTGTTCCGACGCTGATACGGGGTGTCATCCGAAAATGGATGCCCAATACCGGGCCAATGCCCACTGACCATTCATTTTCATCCAATTGGATGGAACCGAAGTTGGAAGGGCTATTGGATTTGACGTCGAAATAACGGACAACGAAATCCCCTCCGGCGGTAAACAACCAACGCTGACCGACATTGGTTTGTTTTTCCAACCCCAATCGCAGAGAAAAATCGATCCCATTGGTTTCCAGGTCTGCTACATTTACATTGTCGCTTTCCGATTTTTCATCTCTGAACTGAAAACCCAAACCCATCCGAAAGGCCTGCCGACCCTTGATGAATTTGTAAGTGAACAAATAGGGGCCGGGATTGGCGATATTGTCATTGAAAGAGAAAAACTGATTGGCGAAAGCCGTCAGATTCAGACCGATCTCATTTTTATAAACGGGCTGCTCCGTTTCGTTTTGTGCAAACAAAATGGCCACATTCAAAAACAGCAATAGCGGTAAAAGAGATTTTTTCATAGAGGAAGTTGTCACGGCTTTATGTAATAAAACGGCTGGTTGGACGTCAACGTTGGGTCGTTTGCCACCTAAAGGTAGTTAAAATTTCAATATTTCACACATATTTTTTCTTTCTAATCCATTTGTACCAGGCTGCCCGCACCAATATCCACCCATGTGCCAGTAGATTTGGGATCGTTCCGAAATGCTTGCGCAAAATCCGGTACCGGTCTTTGAGGCTTTGGCGGTGGCGGTGCCGCGACAGTCCCCCCATCAGATAATGCGCCACAATAAGTTGGGTGTGTGTGGTATTATTGCTTTTTTTCAGGCATTCGATGACCCAATCGATGTCGGCGCTCAGATTGTTCGGTATAAAGGTCGGCGCTATCACCCTTTTGGGCAAAAAACCCTGGTGAGATACGACCATGCCATAGCGCATCGACTGCCACTTCAGTTTTTCCGGCAACTGGTGGGTAGTGCCTTCGCTGCGCGTACCCAGCGGACGGCGTTCGTCGTCGACCAGCATCACCTCGCCGTAGAGGATGTCGGTATCTGGTTTCATTTTTGCTGCCATTTGGGCCAATGTCTCGCGGTGTGGAATAGTGTCGCCGGCATTGATGAACCAGACAAAATCCCCGGTGGCCAGGCCGAGTCCCTTATTCATGGCGTGGTAGAGCCCTTCGTCGGGTTCGCTGATCCAATGACTGAGTTCGCTTTCGTATTGCTGGATAAGGGCCAGGCTGCCATCGGTGGAGGCTCCGTCGACGACAATGTACTCCACCTGCGGATAGGTCTGTTCGACTACCGACTTGAGGGTCATTTCCAGTAAGGGCGCACTGTTGTACACCACTGTTATGATGCTGAAGAGAGGAGATGGATCGGGCATAGACATTGGCTGCTTGGCAAAAAAAACTAAAATTACCACATTATCCAAAAATCCTTACCTTAGCTGTCACTCAACCATATTCAAAACATGAAAGATTCACCTTTCGGAAAATTCCTCCCCCACCTGATCGCCTACGCGGTGTTTTTGGTTATTTCATTTGCCTTTTATTCGCCCTACCTGTTGGAAAACAAGGCCCTGGGTCAATCGGATAATGTACGCGCCTACGGCATGCAAGGCGAATCGACCAAAGTACACAAAGAGACCGGCGACTGGCCGCTGTGGACCAATTCCCAGTTTTCGGGCATGCCGGCCTTTCAGATCAAGGGCTCTTACACGGGCAATCTCAACCGGTATGTCTACAAGGCCATGTTGCTTTTTCAGGGCATCGTTGACGTACCCTTTGTCATCCTGCTGGCGATGGCTTGCTGTTATCTTTTTTTGGTGGTGCTGGGAGTCGATTGGCGGATCGGCATCATTGGCAGCATTGCCTTTGGTTTGTCGACCTATTACTGCGACATTGCCGAGGCGGGCCACTCCACCAAAATGGTGGCGGTAGCTTTGGTGCCCGGGATGTTTGCCGGGGCGGTGCTGGCCTTTCGGGGGCGGTACCTGCTGGGGGCGGTACTCTTCGGTATACTTTTGTCGATCGAATTTTTGGCCAACCACCTCCAGATCACTTACTACGCCTTTTTGTTGTTGGGTATTTTGGGGATCATCGAAGGAGTGAAAGCCTTTCGAACTAATGCCCTTCCGGCTTTCGCAAAAGCGGCGGGAGTACTCATTGTAAGTGGATTGTTGGGCATATTATCGAATACCTCTCTTCTTTGGACCACCTGGGAATACAGCAAAGAAACCATCCGGGGAAAGTCCGAACTGACTTCCAAAGCCGACAAAGGAGACGGACTCGACAAAGGCTATATCTGGGAGTGGAGCTACGGTCTCGGGGAGTCTATGACTTTGTTGGTCCACAACTTTATGGGAGGTGGGGCATCCCAAAACATGAAATTCACCAAGACCTACCAACAGCTAGCTCCCGGCCAGATCCAACAGATGACACAGCAGGGATACAGCGCCGAAGCGGCCCGAAAGTCGGCTGGCTCTCAGATCGCATCCCTCTTTTACTGGGGCGATCAGCTTTTCGTGGGTACGGCTATTTATTTGGGAGCCGTCATCCTGTTTTTCTTTTTTCTGGGGGCCTTTCTGGTGCCGGGCACCGCCAAATGGTGGCTGGTTATATCTGCATTTTTTACGTTGAGCATCGCCTGGGGCGGCAGTTTTTTCCTCAACCATTTTCTGGTCGATTACTTTCCGATGTTCAATAAGTTCCGGGCCGTGTCGATGGCTTTAGGGCTCACCCAACTCTGCGTGGCGGTGTTGGCCATGATGGGATTGCAGGAACTGACCCGGCAGAAAGTGTCTGCTGCCTCCAAGCGGAAAGCGATGTACTACGCACTGGGTATCACGGGGGGCTTGAGTTTACTGGCTCTTTTTATCAGCATGGGAGGCGACTTTGGCAATGCCGAAAAAGACGGCCGCCTTCCCGCCAACATCATCAGCATGGTCAAAGCCGACCGGGCTGCCATGATGCGGGCCGATGCGCTGCGGTCACTTGTATTTATATTGTTATCGGCAGGATTGATCTGGGCTTACCTTCACGGAAAATTGAAAACCATTTGGTTGGTAAGCGCCATTGGACTGCTGGTGCTGGTAGATAGCTGGACTGCCGCCAAACGGGTGATCTACGCCGACAAATACGAGATCAAAAAAGAAAACCCACGGGAAAGAACCCCCGGCCCGGTCGATCAACAGATTTTGAACAACGAAAAAGACAACCCACACTACCGCGTGCTCGACATGAGCAGGGGTAACCCCTTCGTCTCCGTCGACGCTTCCTACTTCCACAAAAGCCTGGGCGGTTATCACGCTGCCAAGTTGATGCGCTACCAGGAAGTGGTCGAACAATACCTGAGCAACCCCGGCAAAAACCTCCACATCATCGGCATGCTCAACGGCAAGTACATCATTCAGGACCAGGGAGGTACCCCGCGCGCTATTCCCGTACAAGAAGCACTGGGCAACGCCTGGTTGGTCGACAGCTACCGAATCGTACCCAATGCTGACGAAGAAATAGCCGCCCTGGCCAACTTTCAACCCGCCTCCGAAGCCCTAGTCCAACAACAGTATGCACAAGCCCTCGAAGGCCTCAACATCCAACCCGACCCCACCGCCTCCATCAAACTGACCAGCTACCACCCCGATAAAATGGTGTACGACTACTCCGCCCAATCGGAACAACTGGCCGTTTTTTCCGAAATTTACTACCCGCCCTCCAAAGGATGGAACCTCTACATCGACGGCGACAATACCGGCGAGATCATAAAAGTCGACTATTTGCTGAGAGGGGCTCGCCTGCCTGCCGGCAACCACACCCTGGAGATGCGCTTCGAGCCGCGGTCTTTCTACCTGGGCGAGACCATTTCGATGATCGCCTCGCTGCTCTTGCTGCTGGGGGCGGTGGCGGGGCTGTATTTTTATTTCAGGCAGAACAGCCTTCCCGACCCAGATCACCTGGAGGAAGCAGCCGTGGTGGTGGAGAAAAAACCAGTCAAGAAGACGGTTTCCCGGAAAAAGGCGGCTGTTGCAAAACCTAAAACAGTGAAGAAGAAAAAGAAAAAGGGGTCTTAAGGGAGAGGCTATACAAAATCCTTGTCGTCCCACTCGCGTCGCAATTTTTTGAATTCTTTTAACTCCAGGCGCTCTTCTTCGTCGGGTAAGTCTAATTCATCGGGGTAGGGTTCATCATCTGGCAGGGGTGGGCCTGTTTGCAAATTTCGTTGGCGTTCAATTTCCTTTTCCAGTTCTTTCGATTCCCAGTCCTCCCCGGCGATCCCACCTGGCAATCCGAATACGTTGAAATAATGGATCAACAGACCAATGCCCCAACCCAGGGCTGGCCAATAAAACCAATACTTTCCGTTGAACCTCAACAGATTGAGGGCCAGGAAAAAAGCGCAAAATGTCAGGTAGATGGCTACATGTTTGTAAAACTCTTTCTTTTGGCTTACTCTTTTTCTGGCTCGTTCGTAGATATCTGATTCGTGGTGGTCCATATTTTTTTCAATTATTAGACATTATGAATGGATTTTTTGTATAGCAACTGAATAGGAATTTTTTGTCTAACCAAGGAACACCCGCCCGCCTGCCGGCCGGCAGGGAGCCTCGTAGCCCAAGCTACGAAGGCGAGCCTCGCCTGGCGGCCAGACAGGGATGTGACGCAGGGTAGGCAAAAAACCTGCCTGCCGGCAGGCAGGGGGCATTCAGGCTGCATACAAAATTTTTGTTCATAATGTCTATTTAATGGAATTGTCGCTACGCGCCAACGGCCGCATCCGGTTTCGGTTGGTACCAAGAGGTGCGGCGCTATGCGCCGCTTGATTATCGCAAAGCTGTAATGGCTGCCCATTTGAATTGCAAAGCGACGTTCCCATTGATGGATGCCAGGATAACCTCATGATCTGACTTGCAGCACGATACGCCCCTCCCATCACCTAAACATCCACCGCCCCAGGCTTCCCGTCATGCAAGCCATTCCCCCGACGAGGCCGCCCAGCGCTGCCGATATCAGGAGCAAGGCGGTGCTGGTCATCCCTTCTCCCAGGAGCTGTGCCATTTTGCCGGAGAGCATACTGTCGTTGCTCATGTCGAGGAACAGCGCGAAGCCACCCCATAGCAATGCCACTGCCAAAAAGCCGGTGAAGAAGCTACTCACACCGTTCATCCCTGCCAGCCCGCCGATCAGAAAGCATACGATGGCCATGGTCCACCAGGGAAAATAAATTTGGGCGAAAGCCGCTCCAATGATTATGGACAAAAAACTTAGAAAAAATCGCATGGCAGATTATGGGTTTAGGTATTGGTATTCAATTGCTCATCGTCAAAGCGTACAACTGATGTTGATTCAATTCGCCGACAGATCCAACAAAGTGCAGCCGGAAGTACTCTCCCCGCGCCCAGGGGGCGATCATATGGTCGTAGTACACACTGCCCGGGTTGCCCGACTGACCGCCGGGGTAGATGCCATAGGCCTCCACCTCTTCTCCCAGCGCCACGATCATCCGCCAGGAAGGACCTTTACCCTTCGGGTGGTTGACGGCATTCAAGGCCTGCGGGCAGCCTCCTACTTCGATATTGTCTACTGAGAAGGCGGGCAGTCGGCTCCAGTGAGTGATGGTGGCGTTTTGGCTGGCCGTCCAGGTGAGGGGCTCGTTGTTGTCTTCTTTTTCGGCGACAGCCTGGCACATGGCCTTAAAAGATTGATGAACGATGTCTTTTGCCTTTTCTTTTTTGGAAGTACCCTGTTGGTCGAAGAATTGGTTGGTCGGATCCGATTCGAGCAGGGCGATGGTATGCCAGAATTCCGGCCAGAGCAAATTGTCGGGGTCGGCGGCAAATTCGTCCCACGTCATTTTGTAAAACAGGTCGGACCACAGCTCAAAGACGAGAGGGGCTTTGGCTTCGATGTCGTAGTGGTAGTTCCAGTCGTCGAGTAGGAGGAGCAGATCGGTTTCCCATTCGTCGAGGTCCTGGCGGTCCACCAGGGGCAGCATCGGTCTCAGTGCCTCTTTTGCTTTGAGCGAAAACACATTGTTTTGGAGGGCCATCATATCATTAGGAGTGACCTGATTCATTTTTTCCAGCTTTTGGTTCAACCACCGCCCCCGGTAATCGTAAAACCGGCCGCTGTAGTAGTACGGATAATCCGTGGAGGTGGAATACTGGTTGGCCGAAGCCACATAGCCCTGTTTGGGATTTTTTACCGAGGGTTGATGGGCGGGCGGGATGAAGCCCTGCCAATCGTTTGCCGACTGGCTGCCATCCTGGATAAAACGGCCCTGTTGATTTTTTTTGATGGGGAAGCGACCCTGAACGTGCAGGGCGATATCTCCCTGTCGGCTGGCAAAGGCAAAGTTTTGAGAAGGAGCGGCGTATTCTTTCAGCGCTTCTGCAAATGCTTCGTAGTCTTTGGCCTTGTTGATCTGGTTGATGATGTCCAGTTCCGACACCCTGGGTTCGAAGTGGGCCGTCCACCGCATAGCCAGGTCTTGCCTGCTGGTTTTTTTCGAATCGTATACCACCGGTCCCCAGAGGGTGTATTTGACGGTGTCGTAAACGATTCCTTTTCCCTTGACGGAAAATGATTCAATGACGTGGTCAACCTGTTTGATCGTCCCATCATAGAAATACGAATTTTTGTCGGCTTCGGCCCAGTCGATCCGGTACCAGTCGACGGCATCGTGCTCGGTATTGGTCATGCCCCAGGCAATGTGTTCATTAAAGCCGATCAGTACGCCGGGTACCCCTGGGAGGGAGACGCCGTAAACGTTTTGTTGGGGTGTATGGATCTGTATTTCATACCAGATGGAGGGGAGGGTTAAAAACAGGTGCGGATCGTTGCAGAGGATGGGGCTTCCGGTGGCGGTGCGTGTACCCGACATCGCCCAGTTGTTGCTTCCGATGCCGGAGGGTTCGGGCGGGTTGTTGCGATGGGGTAGCTGATAGGCAGGCATTGAGAGGAGGGAAGTGTCCCTGCTTGTCTGTTTTAAAAATTCCATTCCACCTCTTGGGGGATCACCGGTCTTTCTTTGGGGTTGTGTTCGGGGTAGAGCAGGTCGAATGTTTCCTTGCCGAAGAGGGCCAGTGAGTTGGTGGCTTCCAAATCGTATTCGCGGATGCTGAGTACCTCGGTCATAAATTTCAAAACGAGGCTCGTTTGGAGAGGTGTCCACGTCTGAGGGGTGTAATCGAGGAGTTTGTATTCCAGTGGGTAATCCTTTGTGGTCAGGGTGTTGATGTAGGCGTTGACGCCGTCGGTGAATGCCTGAAGGTTGGCAGAGGAAGTTTCCGATTCCTGCCAGACCTTGAGGGTATTGGCGGCGCTATAGACCATGCCTTTTCGCCGTTGTTGTTTGTCGCGGTCCAATGCTCCGGGGATGATCTCTGCCAGGCGACCCCCTGCAATCCGGGCGATCATGTCCATTTGCCACAGGCGGTGTTGGGCCGTTACGTAGCCCTGGGCGAAATAGGCATCGGCGTCGTTAGAGGCAAAGATGTGGGGTACCAGGCGGTCGTCGAATACCACGTTGACCGGTTTCCTGAAGTTGGGCAACGCTAAGCTGCTGGTCTTCCGGCATCCCCATTTCGCCGTTTTGCCAGAATCCGGTAAAGGGGTTCAGCAACTTGCCCAGGGGAGGGATGGGTTTGGGGCCGATGTGGAGCTGGTTATTCAGCATCCAGCACAGGGCCGCGGTCAGAAGAAAAGCTAAGATGAACAGAAAGGTTCTCATGCTAGTATATTGAATTGTAATGCCGACAAGCCTGTCGGCACAAGAAGCCTAAAGACCTAAATATCCGGTAAAATTTTCTTTTTTTTAGCGCAAAGTTGATAGAATGATGGATTTGGGTTGGGTTTTTGTTGTTCTACCTGAAAAAAAAGATGTAACAACATACATTTCTCGCAATTTTGTTCTATATTGAGGGCTGTCAGAGTAAGACGTTGGTAAGCACGAAATGGATAAACTCAGTAGAATGATTTATTTGGGAAGAGCTACCTGGAATTCAACCTGCATTTTCTTGTAGATTACCTCCGAAAATGTGACATAGCTTTGAGGGTTTGAAGTGTACTAAATTTTTGAAAAACAGATAGTTAAGCGCCAAATTTGTGAATTCCATTTTTATAAAAAAATAAAAATCAAGGTCACAAAAAAAGGACTTTGTTTGTAAGATATTGTAAAACGCCTTAATTTTGCGTTATTATTAAAAGTAGTTTTTGTGTTTATTTGTTTGGGTTAGAGACCCTTGCTCCTGTGAGCAAGGGTTTTCTTTTGGGCTGAGGGGCCTTTCTGGAGTTGAACGGATTTATAAATCGACAATTAGATTATGCGTATTTTTGTAAAAGGCCATTCATGTCTAATAAAAAAAACCCGGAGTGAACTAACATCTCTCCGGGTTTTTCTGTTTTAAAATTGGTATTGAGATCAGCCTATCCTTCCGGTGAAAGGATACTGGGCTGGCTGGTGGGGAGGGCGGCAGGCTCAGCTGTTCGCTTGAGAACGGTACCTCTGATGGTGAGTACGCGGTCCTGGCCACTGGTTTCGTTGGTAGACACGGTTACTCTTTTGATGAAAGGCTTACCGCTGTCCCTTTTAGTGTCGTATCTCACTTTGATGACGCCGCTTTCGCCCGGAAAAATGGGCTCTTTTGGATATTCCGGTATGGTACAGCCACAACTGCCCTTGGCGTGGGTGATTTGAAGGGGTGCATTGCCGGTGTTGGTAAAATTAAAATGGCGGTAGGGGTCGGAATTGTATTCTACCACGCCGTAATCAACTTCAGTGGTTTCAAAAGTCATCACTGGCCCATCGACAGAAGGGGCTTCTTTGTCCTGAGCAATGACGGAGCCTGCCAAAAAAGCCAAAGCCACCAAGAGAGACATAATTTTTTTCATTTCAATATTTATTTTTATTCATGAAATTTAGCAACAACAAAAAATTTACTTCGCCTTTTGCTTTCGTTTCACCTGATCGTAACGACCTTAGGGAGAGTAGATTAGGGGAAACGAAGGAGTGTAAAAAGGCGAAATTATTTTTTGTGTAATACTTAACAATCATTCCGTAGCAAAAGTAGGGAATTTAATGCCAAAAATAAAGCAAATACGCGCTATATTCCGTTAATGATAAGTTAAAAATGGTTGTAAAAATTGCCCGGAATTTTTATATTTTTGCACCACCAATCACGAGCCTGAACAGCCACTATACTTTTCGACGATTTATTAAATCCATTATATGTCCATTTTGGAAAGCCATCTCAATCAAAAAAAAAGCCACTCACAGAAATTTATTGACGAAGTTTTATCCGATTACCACACCTGCTGCCTCAGCAGGGAAGCCAGCATTATTGCCCGCCGCGAGGTACTCACCGGGAAAGCCAAATTCGGCATCATCGGCGATGGAAAAGAACTACCACAAATCGCTATGGCCAAAGCCTTCCAAAAAGGCGACTGGCGGTCGGGTTACTACCGCGATCAAACCTTTATGATGGCCCTGGGGATTACCACCCTCGAACAATTTTTCGCCCAACTATATGCCGACACAGAAAACGATCCCTTCTCCGGCGGCAGACAAATGAACAGCCACTACGCAACCCCCACCATCGACCCGGAAGGCAATTGGATCGATCACCTCCAACAGTACAATTCCTCGGCTGATATTTCCAGCACCGGCGGACAAATGGCGCGGGGTCTTGGACTGGCATTCGCATCCAAAAAATACCGCGAACTCCATAAAAAGATCGACACCAATGGATTTTCCGACAAGGGAAATGAAGTTTGCTTTCTGACCATCGGTGACGCCAGCACCTCTGAGGGCGTATTTTGGGAAACCATCAACGCTGCCGGCGTCCTCCAGGTGCCCCTGGTCATTTCCGTTTGGGACGACGGCTACGGCATTTCCGTACCCAAAGAATACCAAACCACCAAGGGTAGCATATCCAAACTGCTCGAAGGCTTCCAGGCCAACAAAAAGGAAAATGGCCTCGACGTATACCAAGTGAAAGGTTGGGACTACCCCGCCCTCATTCAATGTTACCAAAAAGCCATCAACCGGTCGCGCAAAACGCATATTCCCGCCCTGATACACGTCGAAGACCTCACCCAGCAATTGGGACACTCTACCTCTGGATCGCACGAACGCTACAAATCCAAAGAACGCCTCCAATGGGAACGCACCTACGACTGCAATGTCCAATTCCGAACCTGGATCATCCAACAAGGTATTGCCGGTGCCGATGCCCTCGATGAGTTGGAGGCTGCCGCCAAAAAAGAAGTAAAGGAAGCAAAAAACCGCGCCTGGAATACTTTTCTCGAACCCGTGAAAAAGGAAATCGGGATTGTGAAAACAATATATACCCATATCGCGCAGCATACGCCCGGTACCGACCTTTCGGAAAATGCCAAAGCCCTCGACCAACTGATGAACCCCGCCTTCCACGAAGTGGTCCAACTGGCCAAACGAACGAAGTTCCAACTTCAGGATTCCGGCACCGACCTTTCCGACCTCGAACAATGGATCGAAAACGCAGAACAACTGGCTGCAAAAAAATACCAGACCAATCTCTACAACGAAACCCCCTCCAGTGCCCTCCTGGTGCCGGAAGTGCCGCCCCGGTTTTCCGACGATTCCCCCATGAAAAACGGCTATGAAATACTAAACACATTCTTCGACCAGATTTTTGAAAAATACAACAACGTGTTTGCATTCGGTGAAGACGTCGGATACATCGGCGATGTCAACCAGGGGTTTGCAGGCATACAAGCCAAATACGGTGAAGAGCGGGTGTTCGACACCGGCATCCGCGAATGGACCATCATGGGGCAAGCCATCGGCATGGCGGTGCGCGGCCTTCGGCCCATCGCCGAAATCCAATACCTCGACTACCTCGTCTATGGCCTGGAACCCCTCACCGACGACCTGGCCACCCTCCACTACCGCACCAACGGCATCCAACTGGCTCCTGCCATCATCCGCACCCGTGGCCACCGCCTCGAAGGCATCTGGCACGCCGGTTCCCCTCTCGGCATGCTTATTCACTCCCTGCGCGGCATGCATCTTTGCGTACCCCGCAACATGACCCAGGCCGCTGGTATGTACAACACCCTGCTGCAATCGAAAGACCCCGGACTCGTCATAGAATGCCTCAACGGTTATCGCCTCAAAGAACGGCTGCCCGACAACATTGCCGACTTCACCGTACCCCTGGGCGAACCCGAAGTACTCCGGGAAGGAACCGATGTGACCCTGGTCACCTATGGCTCCTGCGTGCGTATTGCGCAGGCCGGAATAGCATTGTTGGAAAAAAAAGGGATATCCGTAGAACTGATCGATGCACAGACTCTGCTGCCCTTCGACCGGCGACACCTCATCCTGGATTCCCTGAAAAAGACCAACCGCATCGTCTTCATGGACGAAGATGTGCCGGGCGGCGCCACCGCCTTTATGATGCGACAGGTACTGGAAGTGCAAAAGGGCTATTTCTACCTCGACGCTACACCAACTACCCTTACTGCCAAAGCGCACCGGCCGCCCTTCGGTTCGGATGGTGATTATTTCTCCAAACCCAATGCCGAAGAGGTCTTTGAGGTGGTCAGCCAAGTGGTGCAGGAGTAGAAATGGTGCAGGAGTAAGAATGTATCCTGGAGTCAATAAAAAAGGAACGGCCTTCCTTCGTGGAAGGCCGTTCCTTTTTTTATAAATAAAAACGTCTGTTGGCTTAGGGTAAGGGGGGCCATCGGGGTATACCTAATAAAAGGATTTGGTGCAAACTACTTTTGCTTATTTGCTTAATTCACCACATAAACCGGGTCATTTACCCGAAATTCGGTTGAAAGATTGGCTTGTTTCCAAATTTTTATCCAGTTTGAAAAAAATATTCCCGTGGACAATTTTTTTTATAACTTTAAAATCTCCTCCAACAATGAAAAAGCTAACTATCACCATCTGTTCTCTGCTTTTGTTAGTCTGCGCTTCTCTGGCACAGGAATCAATCTATCATCTAACCTTTGAAGAAGAAGTAAACCCATCCGCGCTGAGGCGTACGGGTGATATGCATCCCACCACCGATGGGGGCTACATCTTCACCGGCACCTGGGGCGACAATATTTATTCGAGGGCTTTTATTGTCAAAACCGACGCCGACCGCAACCCGGAATGGTCTTACCGGCTCGACCACCGGTTGGTCAGCAATATAGGACAAGTCTTCTGGAAAACCTCCTATGGGGCCGACATACTGGAATTGGAAGACGGTAGTTATTTGTGGCTGGCGGGCGTCAATATGCGGATGGAATTTAATCAGCCTGTTGGCGAAAATCTCGACTATGCCATCATCCACTTTAGTCCGGGCGATGGAATGGAGGAGGCCGTTATTCATCAGACCAAACGCTTTGGAGCGGGAAAATTTGACATCCCACAACGAATACAACCCACCCCTGATGGAGGGTACATCCTGTCGGGCATCAGCAGCCTGACAGTTGATGCCAACCTACCAGGTTCAATGGTGACGTATTTGGTAAAATTGGATGAAAACCTGGATCTACAATGGAACAAACGCATCAAAGGACCGGGCGGAACCTGCAACACTTCGGCTTTGGTCTTGTACAACGAAGGCATGGTGCAGCGCGATGTGGCACCTACCTCCGATGGCGGCTTCGTGTTCAGCCTGGGTTGCGACGAATTCACCTATTATGGAAAACTGGATGCTGCCGGTGAGTTGCTTTGGACCAAAAGATTTCAGTCGACAGATGGATTTTTTGATGGAACCATCATCGACCCCTGGGGTATTATGTTGGTTGCTGGTGGTTATGGAGCCATGTCGGGGATCATGGAATTGCCCGGTGGCGATCTGGCATTTCTGGGCAACCAGGTGTTTGTATTCCTCCTTCTTTTTGGCGAGCCGCCCGAACCGAATGGAGGTAGTTTGAGTCTGCCATTGAGTTATTTGTTCATCACCGATGGCGACGGCAATTTCAAAAAAGGAACGGGATTCTTTACCGACCATTTTGCCGTTGAAAATATGCCAATACATATGCTGGCGGAAGATTTTTTGCATGTGGAAGACGACCGGTTTGTCATCGCATGTGGTACCGATTTTAACTCTTGGGATAATACCTTCCACTACATGCCCGCCTTGCTCGAACTGGATGCGTCCGCCACAGAACTCAACACCGCTATGGAAGGGATGCACAAGATCAGTTCTGTGAGTGATTCAGATAACATCGGCCGTTACGATGTCAATACTTATCCATATGGACTGGACGGGATCCACCTGGAAACAGAAGCCAACAGCGGCAGTTACTTCCTGAATTACGACAACAGTTTTGTAGAAATTACCGACCTGGCGGCACTTCCCGGTATGACCGAATGTTTTGAGCAGGTACCGCCGTCCCAGTTGTATTCTTTTCCGTTTGACCTTACGGTATGGGATACACAGGTATTGCTGGACACTTTAAATGTTTACTCCTTCGAACCCTATGCCATGTCGGCCAAAACAGTCGATTCACCAGAGCATTGCACGGAAGAGGTGGTGACGTCCTCCAAAGAACTTAATGACAAAAGTGCCCCTTCTGCAAAATTGCTCACCTTGACCGACCAGGAGGGCTTTCTTTTGGCGGTCGATACGGAATGGCTTGGAGCCGAGGTGACCCTGGTCAATGCACTGGGGCAGTCCGTGCAAGGGTTTCGGTTGGTTGATTTGCAACAGCACATTTACACGAACTCACTGCCCACAGGCCTGTATCTGGTCCATTTGGAAAAACAAGACAGTCATGTGGCACTGAAAGCAATTGTTGCGGAGCCGTCCAATTAATACCTACATCTCCCAACATTATCTCTACCTTTTCGTTTAACCCAGGTTGGAGCATAGCACGACCTGGGTTAACTATTTTAATGGAAACCCATATTAAAATAAGTTTTAGCCTATCTTTGGTCCTGAATAAAAACTGATAGCGAGACGTGACCACAAACTTAGTCATCATTCCGACCTACAACGAAAAGGAAAATATCGCCAACATCATCCGGGCGGTGTTCGGACTGGCCCGGCCATTTCACATCCTGGTGGTGGATGACGGCTCCCCCGACGGCACTGCTCAGATCGTAAAAGACCTGCAAAAAGAATTTCCCGACACCTTATATATAGAAGAACGAACCGGCAAGCTCGGACTGGGCACCGCCTACATCCACGGGTTCAAATGGGGCCTGCAAAGAGGTTACGATTATCTTTACGAAATGGACGCCGATTTTTCACACAATCCCAATGATTTGCTGCGATTGCACGATGCTTGCGCAAAACAGGGAGCCGACATTGCCGTGGGTTCCCGGTATGTGAAAGGTGGTAAAGTGGAAAACTGGCCCTTCGACCGCATCTTTCTTTCCTACGGGGCCTCTCTTTATGTGCGCATGATAACATGGATGCCGGTAAAAGACCCCACAGCTGGATTTATTTGTTACCGCCGACGGGTATTGGAAACCCTCGATCTCGACAAGATTCGACTGTCGGGTTATGCCTTCCAGATCGAAATGAAATTTGCCTCCCGCTCACTTGGATTCAAGATCAGGGAAGTACCCATTACTTTTGTGGACCGGGTAGAAGGAACTTCCAAAATGAATATGAGCATCGTCCACGAAGCCATCTTAGGCGTTTTGCAAATGAAATGGAATAGTTTTTTCATGTCTTATGCTCTGAAAATGAAGGCATGATAATTGATAAATTTATTTAATTTCCATAACTTTGCCCCTTGTTCCAAATGGTATCCGACAGAACGCTGCCGGAAAAGGGAACTACCTAAGCTCATTTCGTGAAAACCCGCGAAAACACTGGATATTGAGCCGATTTTCCATGATAAGGCCCATTGTGGAAAACTTTTTTTGACTTTTTGGTGGGAATTTGTGTAGATTCGTGGGAAAATTCAATAATTTTGAGCATAATTGCAGGTATAAAGGTAAGGAATGTCGCCATTAATCGGAGAATATGATTGTAAATTGGACTCAAAGGGCCGATTCCGGGTTCCTACTCAACTGCTGAACCAGTTTGAAAGAGGCGTCGAATTTGTCGTCAACCGCGGCATTGAACGTTGTTTGAATCTATATCCAAAAAATGTATGGGACGAGATGGTCGCCCAGGTCAACCTGCTCAATCCCTATGTGAAGAAAAACCGGCAGTTCATCCGATTTGTCTACCGGGGTGCTTCCGAAGCCAAACCCGATGGCTCTGACCGGATACTGTTGAACAAAGGGTTGATGGAACATGCCGGCCTGACCAAAAACATCGTCCTGTTTGCCGTCAACAACTACATCGAAATCTGGGACAAGGACCGCTACAACGCCGAAATGTCCCTCGATCCGGAAGAAGTGGACGGCATCTCCGACCTGGCCGAAGAGGTCTCTGCCCGGTTCAACTATCCAGAGAACAAAAAAAACGACGACGACAAAACCGGTTAGCCCTAAACCCAGTTCGATGAGTTACCACGACCCCGTATTGCTCCGCGAAAGTATCGAAGGGTTGATCACCACAAAAGACGGCATCTACGTCGATGCCACTTTCGGAGGCGGCGGGCACTCCAAAGCCATTTTACAAAAAATAACTGCCAACGGGCATTTATATAGTTTTGACCAGGACGAAGACGCGATCCGGAACATCGTAGCACAGGAAAACTTTACTTTTCTACACTACAACTTTCGGTTCATTCGACGGGCCTTGCGGCTAAATGGGATCACCCATGTCGACGGCATTCTCGCCGACCTGGGAGTATCCTCCCACCAGTTTGACCAGCCCCAGCGAGGGTTTTCCCATCGCTTTGAGGCGCAACTGGACATGCGGATGGATCAGCAAACCACACTTACGGCTGCCGATATTCTCAATACCTACGAAGCAGACCAACTGCAAAACCTATTGGGCAATTACGGCGAAGTGAGAAACGCCAGAACGCTGGCAAAAGCAATCGTCGACCGTAGAGCATCCAAACCAATTCGGACCACCGGCGACTTGCTGGCCATCCTCGACCACACCGTTCGGGGAAACCGCCAGCGATACCTCGCCCAGGTTTTTCAGGCATTGCGCATTGAGGTGAACGACGAAATGGGGGCATTAAAAGAACTGTTGCTCGACTCGCTCGAATTGCTACAACCGAATGGACGATTGGTCGTGATAAGCTACCACTCCCTGGAAGACCGGATCGTGAAAAACTTTTTGAGAACGGGCAATACGGAAGGCAAGGTGGAAAAAGATTTTTTTGGCAATATCCATCGACCTTTCAAGTTGATTGCGAAAAAGGCAATGATTCCGGCGGAAGAAGAACAAAAAATCAACCCAAGATCGAAGAGCGCCAGAATGAGAATAGGTCAACTAACAGGGCGACAAGAACTAAAATAAACAGACTGTAAATCCGGATGAACATAACAAATGGCAAAAAGGAAAAAATTCACCGATTATCTGGCCCTGGGGCAAATAAGTTCAGAGTGGGTATTCAAAAATTTCCCCTTTGTTCTTTTTCTGGTTTTCCTGGTCATTTTTTACATCGCCAATGCCTATTACTCTGAAAAAAAGATCCGACAGATCCAGCAATTGCAAAGCGAAGTAAGAGAACTCCGCTGGGAATATATGTCCCTCAAATCCAGTTTGATGCACAGCACCATGCAATCGGAAGTGACGGAGGCAGTAGCACCCCTGGGATTGAAACCCATGAGGGGAAAACCGAAAATAATAAAGATCACCAACCCCGGTAAATCCGAAAAATAGTGGCCGTAGACATTAGAAACGAGGTATTGAGAAGGGTCTATCTGGTACTCTTCTTCATCGTGCTGATCGCCGTGGTGGTTTTTGTCAAAGCGGTTAAAATAAGCCTTACCGAAGGGGACAAGTGGCGCGAAAAAGGACAAGAACTCTACGTCGACTACAAACCCGTAGCGGCGGAAAGAGGGAACATACTCACCGAGGATGGCAGCTTGCTTGCCACCTCACTACCGTTCTTTGAAATACGATTTGATTTGAATTCCACCGGAATGAAGGAGGAAGACTTCTACAACAACCTCGACTCGTTGGCTTACTGTCTTTCCACTTTTGTCGACAATAGTTTTACGGTGGGTGGTATGCGGGAACATTTGCTGGAGCGAAAAGAAGGCGGTGAGCGGAATCTGCTCATCAAACGGTCTGCATCCTATCTGGAAACGGAGTTGATCCGCAGTTTCCCCCTCTTCAACAAAGGCCAGTTCAGAGGTGGCCTCAAAGTAGAGCCCCGCCCCAAGCGGTACAAGCCTTTCAAAGGGCTGGGCTTCCGCACCATCGGCTACATCAAAGAAGGTCGCAACCCCGTTGGGCTCGAAGGGTACTTCAACGAAGAACTGGCCGGCGACGATGGCTCCAAAGCCATGTTTCGCGCCCCCGGCGACGTGTGGATACCCCTGGATAGTTTGACGGAGATCGAACCCAGAAAAGGAGACGACATCGTCACTACCATCGACATTAATCTGCAGGACATCGTGCATCAGGCTTTGTTGCGGGGGCTCAACCACCATCAGGCAGAAAGCGGCACCGCTATTCTGATGGAGGTCCGTACCGGAGCCATCAAAGCCATCGCCAACCTGGGCAAAACCGATGAGGGGTATTTTGAAATTTACAACTACGCCGTCGGGGAAGCCTACGAGCCGGGTTCCACTTTCAAAGTGGCCTCCATGATGGCCTTGCTGGAAGACGGGCATGTTAACCTTTACGACTCGATCGACATCGAAAAAGGCAAGGCCATATTCTATGAAGAGGAAATGGTCGATGCCAGTCGCGAAAGTTTCAATATCGATACGACTTCGGTACTTCGTGCGTTCGAAATTTCGTCGAACGTGGGCATCGCCAAGCTCGTCACCAAATATTATGGGAATGATGATAAAGGACAGGCCCGGCAGTTCATTAAGCGACTTAAAGAAATGAAGTTGCACCTGCCGGTAAACATCGAGATAGAAGGAGAGGCTAAGCCCTACATCAAAAAGGCTTACAGCAAAGACGACAAATGGAGCGGTATTACCCTGCCCTGGATGTCGATCGGCTACGAGGTAATGTTGACACCGCTACAATTATTGACGTTTTTCAATGCCATTGCAAACAACGGGCGAATGATGAAGCCCTACCTCGTTTCGGAAATACAACATTTCGGCATGACCGTCCACAAAATAAAACCGACCGTCGTTGACCGGGAAATCGCCTCCAAACGTACCATCGAAAGGATCAGGATGATGCTGGAGTCCGTTGTCGAAAACGGCACCGCCCACGATTTGAAAACCAACAGATACCGGTTTGCCGGTAAAACGGGCACCGCCCAGATCGACTACCGAAAGTTCAGCCCCCGCAAAAACATCAAACACCGTGCTTCTTTCGCGGGGTATTTTCCCGCCGACAGGCCGGTTTATTCCTGCGTGGTGGTGGTAACCGATCCTACCCAACATGGTATTTACGGAGGAGAGGTGGCCGGGCCGATATTCCGGGAAATTGCCGATAAGTGCTTTGCTCAAAAAATAGAGTTGCACCGGCCTTTGAATGAAAAACCAAAACCACCGTTGGCCAGCAAACACCTGCCGGCTTACCAGGTGGCTCAGGGCGGCGAGTTGACCAGCGTTTTGGAGCAGCTCAACCTCCCATACGAAAATTACACACCCGAAGGGCATTGGGGCGTTCTGGAAGCCGAATCCGATACGCTCAGGATACTGAGCCGGAAGATGGCCGATAAAACAGTGCCCAATGTCGTTGGCATGGGACTCAAAGATGCCTTATTTGTTTTGGAAAATCTCGGACTTCAGGTCGCCGTCAACGGCGTGGGCAAAGTTCGTAAGCAATCCATTATTCCAGGGACCAGGGTTCAGGGACAAACCATCAGACTAACCCTGCGGTAACCCCCTCATGTATGAAACACTTTTTTACACACTATGAAACACTGCTTTTCTAAAACAAACGGGCATTTTTGGGTAACCTGCTGACAAATATCAACGCCATTGCCCTCCGCGGCAATCCACCCGATGAAGTGGCAGCAGTGGTTTTCGACTCCCGCAAAGTGAAACCGGGAACCCTCTTCGTGGCCATCAAAGGACAACATTCTGACGGACACGACTACATCGGACAGGCTGTAACCACCGGGGCGGTAGCGGTGGTGTGCGAAGAATTGCCGGAGGTGCTTTCGCAAAACGTTTGTTATGCCCTTGTGGAAAATTCTGCAGAGGCGTTGGCCTTGCTGGCCTCCGGGTTTTACGATCACCCGTCGCGGAAAGTCCAACTGGTGGGCATCACCGGCACCAATGGCAAGACGACGACCGCTACACTGCTTTACAAGTTGTTTACACAGTTGGGATACAAAACGGGGCTGATCTCTACCGTTGAAAATAAAATCGGCACCGAGACCATCCCAGCAGCATTTACCACCCCCGATGCCGTGGCCCTCAATGATTTGTTGCACCAAATGACCAACGCCGGCTGTACATATGTGTTCATGGAAGTGAGTTCGCACGCCGTAGACCAACAGCGCATTGCCGGCATCCATTTCACCGGAGCCGTTTTCACCAATTTAACACACGACCACCTCGACTATCACAAAACGTTTAAAGCCTACCTGAAGGCAAAAAAGACGTTTTTTGATGGGTTGCCCAACAATAGTTTTGCACTGACCAATGCCGACGACCGCAACGGAGCCGTCATGCTGCAAAATACCCGGGCCAACCGCTTTACCTACGGCTTGAAAAGACAGGCTGACTTTAAAGGCAAGATCATTGAGAATGCCCTTTCGGGATTACATCTCGACATAGGTGGTACCGACCTTTTTTGCCGACTTATCGGCCAGTTCAATGCCTACAACATCATGGCCGTATATGCCGCTGCCCTTTTGCTGGAAGCGCACCCCGAAGAAGTACTCACCGTGTTGAGCAATCTGGAAACGGCAGAAGGAAGATTCGATTTTCAGATCAGCCCTTCCGGGAAAATGGCCATTGTCGACTATGCCCACACCCCCGATGCACTGGAAAAAGTGTTGACCACTATTGAACACCTCCGCCAAAAGGAGGAAAAACTAATCACCGTGGTGGGATGTGGTGGCGACCGCGACAAAGCCAAAAGACCTCTCATGGCTAAGATCGCCTGCCAATACAGCCATCAGGTCATTTTGACTTCCGACAATCCGCGTACGGAAAACCCCGTTGCCATCATTGAAGAGATGGAAAAAGGCGTTCCGGTCAGCCATAAAAATACAGTGTTGGCCATCACCAACCGCAGGGAGGCCATCAAAACTGCCGCCCGGCTGGCCTCGAAAGGAGACATCATACTGGTGGCGGGCAAAGGACATGAAAAATATCAGGAAATAAATGGGTTCAAGCACCCTTTCGACGATAAAGCCGTATTGAAAGAAGTGTTGACCTGATTTTGAATAGGAAAATAAAAAACAATTATCATTCTCAGATTCTCGACAGTTAGCGGCGGGTCTGTGACCTGCTGCTGCTGTTTTTTCAGGATAAGTCCGAATTGGAGAATTAGACGTACTATGAATTAAAGATACCTGCCTCTATTACAGCAGGTGGAGGGATAGCATAAAACGAAACACAACCAGCTATTAAGCAGCCTATTCCTCCTTTTGGGAGGAAGTGTTGGCAAATGACCTAAAGGAATAGAACAGGATACAGCAGCAAAGCAAGTTATTTGCAAAACACTTCTCCCACTTAACACATAACAAGACAATCACATCGACCCGTTTCCGACGTAATGGATCCGGGCAACCAGGAGAAAACCGACCCTGATGCTCTATTGGTTAGTAAAATTTTTGGACCAATACATGAACGTGCCGACTGCGATCATCCGGCTGTTCGACTATTTGTCCTTTAGAGCAGCCCTCGCCATCATTATTTCATTGCTCATTTCTATGGTGTTTGGGGGTCGGATCATACGCTATTTGCAAAAGTTGCAAATAGGTGAAAATGTCCGGGACCTGGGGCTCGCCGGCCAAAAAGAAAAGCAAGGTACCCCTACGATGGGGGGCGTCATCATCATCATGGCGGTCATTGTGCCCTGTCTGCTCGTAGCCAGGCTCGACAATGTGTACATATTGTTGATGATGGTCACCACCACCTGGATGGGCATTGTGGGGTTTCTGGACGATTACATCAAGGTCTTCAAAAAAGACAAAAAGGGTTTGAGCGGCAAGTTTAAGATCATGGGGCAGGTTGGATTGGGGACAGTCGTAGCATTGACGATGCTGTGGAGTCCCGACATCTTCGTGCAGTTGAAGGAAGACCAGGCCAGTGAATTTACGGATGAGGAATTTTTACGGCAGTATGAGGTCATTCGGCAGGGAGACACCATCGAAGTATGGGATGTAAAAACGACGATGACCAATGTTCCTTTTTTAAAAAGGGAAGAACTGGACTATGCCAAACTGATGCCCTTTGTGGGAGAGGCCAATGCCAGGAAGTACGTTTGGTTGTTGTTTGTGCCCTTTGTCATCTTTGTAGTGACGGCGGTGTCGAACGGAGCCAATCTGACCGACGGGTTAGACGGACTGGCTACCGGAACTTCGGCGATCATAGCTGGAACGTTGGGATTTTTGGCTTATGTGTCGGGCAATGCGATTCTGGCCAATTATCTGA